>NZ_CP080382.1:1294558-2589117 GCF_019443425.1 Arthrobacter sp. PAMC25284 | reverse complement strand
CTACACCGCGGACGGATTCGCCTGGAGCAGCCGCATCGCCGCCCTGGTGACGATCGCCGTCGTCGGACCCGTGATGCTCGCCATTTATCTGCTCCTGTTGAAGCTGTTCCGCGTGACCGAACTCCGGGATCTTCTGCAGCCGCTCCTGGGCAGGCTCGGGCGGGGCCCGGCCGCGGCCCCCGCGGAGACGCCCACCGCAGGTGCCGCCGTGGCCCGAACGGCACCGGAACGGGCCACCGTATCTGTAGATACCGGCTTAATTCCGCGGATATCGGGGGAGTTCGATTCAGCGTCCTTCCGAGCAGGTCCCGACGTCGGCGATTCCTTCTACGGGCGCCCATCAGGACCGCCAGGCGGCTACCTGCCGGATGAAGACCTTCCTTCGACTGCCCAGGGCGGTCCGGGGCGCAGTGGGATTCCCCTACCCGGCCGCAGAACCTATCAGGGCCCGGCCGGCCACAATCCTTCTTTTCCGTTTGGCCGGAAAAAGAAGAAAAAGTGACGAAGGCGCGGTCACAGCCAGCCTCGCTCCCGCCGCGCAGACACTGAATCGGCTAGGATCGAAAGCTAACAAGGGAGTTGCAGACCAGCGGTTCACCGGCTTTCCGGGGGACGCGCGATCACTCATGCAGTGATCATGGCCGGCAATTTCCTGACAGTCTAGGAGGAGCCCGTGTCCCACCCGATCGATGTCGGATCAGTACTTGGCGGCCGCTACAAGGTCATTGCCGCCGTACTGACCTCGCATGACCAAGATCTGGTGCTGGACGGTGTGGACCAGGTACTGAACCGTGCCGTGAGCATCCTCGTCGCCGGTCCCGGCAACGCAGACCAAGTGGCGCGCAGTGCACGTGAAGTCGCCACGGGTGAACGGCCCGGCAGCGTGCAGATCCTGGACCTGCATGTCAGCGACACTTCCACCTACCTGATCACGAACCACACGTCGGCGGCCGATCTGCTGGATCTGGTGGTCCCGCCCAACCCGCCCTACGTGGAGCCGTTCTTCACCGACACCCTCGGCAGCGAGATCTTCGGGCAGCCGCGCTCCAGCGAACCCGAAACTTACGATGGCCTCTACGACGACGAGGATGTAGAAGCCGGCTACATCGACTACGGGCAGGCCCGGCCGGCAGGAGCCCCCCGGCCGGCTCCTGTCTCGAAACCTGACGCACGTCCGGTCCCAGCCCGTGCCGACCGGCCGGCCGGTGTGCCGCCGAAGCCGCCCGCATCCCGCGCTGAAGCCACCGCCGGCGCCGCGGGGGCCGCGGGGGCCGCAGCCGCGGCCGCTGCTTCGGGCGCTGCAGCTAACGGGGCTGCGAAAAAGGCCCCAGCCGGCAGCCCGGCCGGCGGAGCCGCCAAACCCCAGGGAATCGAACCCCAGGGTGCGGGCACGGCAGCGCAGGATGCAACCGCTCACGCTACGGCGCCCCAGCCGGTCCAGAACGGGACGGCCCGACGCCCTGAGTCGCCGTCCACCGAAGCGGCGCCGGTGTCAGAGGCTGCGAAGCCCAAGGTTTCTTTGTGGTCGGCTGAGGATTATGCCGACGTCGATACCGGCGAGGGTGAGCAGGTGACCCAGCCCGGACACGTCCCGGCAACCGCTTCAGCTGCGGCCGTGCCCGGCGGGCTGGACACGGAGGACCGTGCCCCGGTCAATTTCCCTGCCTCGGCCCGGACCGCCCAGTCTTCCGCGGACGATGAGTTCCGCGACGATGAGGGTGAGGCCGACGAGGACCCGCGTGAGCCCCGGTCCATGCGGTGGCTCGTCGGCGGTTTGCTGGCCGCCGTCCTGGTGGTCGGGCTCGTTTTCGCCGTCGCGAATCTGGGCAGTCTCTTCCGGAGCACCCCCCAGTCCAATCCGGTTCCGACCTCCACCGCTGACACGCCGACACCGGAAGCGACTCAGGACTCTGCATCACCGAGCGCCACCGCAGCACCGGCGGGACCGCCCGCTATCGACGGAGTCACGCGGCTGGGAAATTTTGATTTCGCCGCCACGTACGACGGCGATCTGTCGAAAACCTTCGACGGAAACGGGGCCAGCTACTGGTCCGACATGGAGTTCGCTACGGATAACTGGGGTGGTCTTGCCAGTGAGGTTCCGCTCGTCGTGAAGCTCAAGGATACGTCCAAGGTCTCCTCCGTGACCTTGAGCCAGCTCGGTGCCTCCGGTGGAAGTATCAGCGTCTTTACCAACAGCAAACCGTCCTTGGACGGGGCCAAACAGGTCGGCAGCAACAGCTTCACGTCGCCGGAACTGAAGATCCCCCTCCAGGAACCCGTCACTGCCCAGTATGTGATTGTGTCCATTAAAACGCTGCCCAAGCTGGCAGCTCCCAAGACCCGCTACGGCTTCGGGCTTCGTCTGGCCGAGATCAAAGTGCAGTGACGGGCTTGTAACGCAAGCACGCTTCCCCGGGGGGCCGTGCCCGGTTAACCGGTACCCTGAATGGTGGCGCCATGCCGTGACGCTGTATCCGACCGGAATATTCAAGCCCCAGTGCTAGTTGTGCCATGTGGCCGGCCATCGAGGCGGGCGCATCGAAAAAGGAAGAGGTTCACCGCCCAGTGAGCAACGCAGAAAACACCGCGTCTGACGTACGTGATGTCATCATCGTCGGCTCCGGTCCGGCCGGCTACACCGCTGCCGTGTATACCGCGCGCGCCAACCTGAAGCCGCTGATGCTGGCCGGATCGGTAACCGCCGGCGGTGAACTGATGAACACCACCGACGTCGAGAATTACCCGGGATTCCCGGAAGGCATCATGGGACCGGACTTGATGGAGAACTTCGAAAAGCAGGCCGCCAGGTTTGGCACGGAAATTCAGTTTGAGGATGTCACCGAACTGGATCTCGCCCGCGATATCAAGACGGTCACGATCGCCACGGGGGAGACCTTCCGTGCGCGGGCCGTCATCCTTTCCACCGGATCCGCTTACCGGGAACTTGGCCTGCCGAACGAAAAGCGGCTCTCCGGCCACGGCGTCAGCTGGTGCGCAACCTGCGATGGTTTCTTCTTCAAGGACCAGGACATCGCCGTGATTGGTGGCGGCGATTCTGCCATGGAAGAGGCGCTGTTCCTTACCAAATTCGCCAAATCTGTCACCGTCGTGCACCGCCGCGATACCCTGAGGGCGTCGAAAATCATGGCTGACCGCGCACTTGCCCACGAAAAGATCAGTTTTGTGTGGAACACCGGCGTCGAAGATGTCCTCGGCCAGGAGAAAGTCACCGGCCTGCGCCTGAAGAATCTGCTCGACGGCACCGAGTCTGACCTGGCCGTCACCGGCGTGTTCGTAGCCATCGGCAACGATCCCCGTACGGAGCTCGTCAAGGGCATCCTGGACCTTACGCCGGAGGGAACCATCGCCGTGGACGGCAGGACGTCCAAGACCAGCGTCAAGGGCGTCTTTGCTGCTGGCGACGTCATCGACCCGACCTACCGCCAGGCCATCACCGCCTCGGGTTCCGGGTGCGTGGCCGCACTCGACGTCGAGCACTACCTTGCGGATATTCACGCCTAATCGGCGCAAGCCAACCCATCGAAGAAAGAGAGAGAGCGGATTATGAGCAACGCAAAAGACGTAACGGACGCAAGCTTCAGCACCGATGTATTGGCTGCCGATAAGCCGGTCATCGTGGATTTCTGGGCCGAATGGTGCGGCCCCTGCCGCAAACTCGGCCCCATCCTCGACGAAATCTCCGTTGAGTACAGCGACAAGGTAAACGTCGTCAAGGTCAACGTCGATGACAACCCGGCGATCGCCGCCAAGTACGGCATCACTTCCATCCCGGCCGTCTACCTGTTCCTCGGCGGCGAGGTCAAGAACACGGTGATTGGCGCCAGGCCCAAGCAGTACTTCGAAAAGGAATTCGCCGACGTACTGTCCTAGCGGCGGCCGGTCCTAGAGATCGCCAACGCAGCCTGACCCCGGTTTGAAACGGTGGCCCCTGCTTCTTCGAAGCGGGGGCCACCGTTCGTTGTAGATGGCCCTTGCAGTGGGACCTGGGGTGGAATTCCTGTGGCAGGGGAGGATGCAGAGGGCTGCCCCGGGTGCAGGCGCGCCAGTCCACTCCGCGCGTATAGTGATATCCAAACTTTTACGGTTGTTTATCCCTGTAAAATCGTCCTGACGGCTCCGGAGTGGCCGATCAGATCCCTGCGGCGCTCAGTTTGCCCGCTGTGTATCATTTCGGGGTAGCGGTTCTTCGATCCCCAGGACAATAACGCTGCCGGGGCAGTTCACGGCAGGCCATGCTGATAAAGGATGTTTCACGTGAAACGTTCCGTTATGTTCTTATGGGGCCGAAGGCCCGATCCCATCCGAGATCTGGGTACCATACCGAGAACAACGAAGGCCAGAGGCCAACACTGCCAGCACAACGCATTCCGGATTCATCGCCAGAACAGTATATTGAACGGCGACGCCGTGGACGGTCCCGGCGGTTTCACGTGAAACATCGCGCCCCACTGAGCGCACTGCGTTCCGATTCCGAGCGGACCCTTTGAATATTGTGCTTCCGGTGGACAAGTAAGCCGTTGACGCGCAATGGTCTAATGGTCGCGAAGGCAGCCTCCGCCCGCAGCAGTTTCCTGCCCGACGCAACGCCACGCCGCTCAATAAATCGAACTGTGGCTTCGTTTTTTGGATGATGCAACTTAAATTTGGTGACAGAACGCACTCAGGCCGCGCTTAATTCTCCACAGACGGCAAATAACTTGACTCGGCAGATCAACCTCTGGAGAAGTCAGACCCAAGGAAAGCGTTCCACGTGAAACATGGCTCCCGGAACTGGCGATCTGAGCTTGGCAGAGTTCAGCGGGAAATGTGGCCACCGATGACCAGCATGAGGTGATCGAGCCAGGGACAAGCGAACTCCGCAAAGACACAGATATAGCACCGCTATCCGGCATTGCGGATTTTTGGAGCAAATTTTGATGCAGCAGCAGAAGTCGTAGATCTGACCGGGAGCGTTTCACGTGAAACATGACTTCCTTTTTGATCGTGGCAGTAGGGCCAGTCGGCGCCCAATGTGTCTTGGATCCAGCCGCGGTCGATCCGTCCAATGCCGCCTTCACCATGCAAACCAAGAGACAGTCCGCCCCTGCCGTTGCCCGCCGCACCTTACAGGTTCAAACCGACAGAGCCGCACGTCCTAAACCGCGGCAGTCAATTGCAGCGGAACGACGACTCTTCAAGCGAGTCGGGCGGGCGTTGATGCCGCCACACTGAGGTGTGGCCGCTACGGGGCAGGTGGCCACTACTGAGAGGCTGGTGACCGTCAGGAATAAACAGTCGAACCAAGAAGGGACGGTTGCGTCGGCCCGCTATGCCGCAGTCCCAACCGCCCGGAACTTGCGTCGTTTCAATTACAAAGCCAGAGCACGACTGCCAGGGTTTCACGTGAAACATGGCTTGCCTCTCGCCCTGGTTCCCGTGCCCGTTCCCTGCAAACATGCCGACACTCTCCTCGTCGTCGCTGGGTCTATTGCCGCCCGTCCACATTATGGCCAGGAGCCCCCGCTACCGTCTCCGCCGGCAGCGGCAGCGGCAGCGGCAGCGGCAGCGGCAGCGGCAGCGGCAGCGGCAGCCAAGATTGGATCGACAAACCCAGAACACGTCAGCGGCGGAACACTGCAACGACGTGCTGGAAAATGCACGCAACGGCCCGACAAAGCGCTGCTTACCGATGACTACCCGGCTCCAGAGGGCCCGACGAGAGTGGCCTACGACAGATGTCTGCGGCGCTTTTTTGGGTCATTATTCACAACGTTATCCACAGGCGGTTTCGCGGACAGACTTCCTCCACAAAACCGTGAAGCGTGATGAAATCATCGGAGTCGCGAAGGGAACGACAAGCCGTCAGCCCGGCCATCATGGGGCAGCTAGCAGTTGTTGCCTGCGACGACACTCTCGCAAACTTGGTCCGTCAGACCGCCGAAAATCCCTGTTAACACAAGGATTCAGCCATGTTGTTGTCAAAAGGGACGTGATCGAATATCTGGACAGCGAAACTCTCGCGCAGGGACATCCTTTATGTTCCACGTGAAACGTCGCCCCCACCGGGGCCTTCCATGTCGATACGGCACCAAAAAGCGCACCGTCCAGGCAGGACGAAATCGAAGATGACCCACAGAGTTATCCACAAAGATATCCACAGTGATATCCACCACTGCACTATTTCCGGAGGCCGCTGAGATCATTCACTACCGGACACAGGCAGCCTGCAGCACTGCCCCTGACGACAAGGCATAGAGGGGCTCCGCAGATGCACTAACTTCAGCCCGCAGACTGTTGACGCTCGCCCACGCCAATCCCAGCGCGGATGGGGACGTGTACTGCCACAAGTCCGATTGGCCTGCGTGCAACGAGCCCGACCAGTCTTCCCGCTCGGCTACATCACCCGTCAAGGGAGTACAGCTAAGGCGAATGATCCTGCCGCGGCCAATGCTGGGGGAGACGCAGTCTCCATAACAATCACTCCTCAGCAACTGTTGCCACTACATGTTTACCGTTCCGGCCACGCAGCCGGTGCGACCGTCTCCAGTCCGGATACGTCTGCAGCACGGTTCCCCGCATCGACAAGCAGCGATACCAGGACTTCCAGATCGTCCGAATCCCACTTCGAGAATGGTCATCTGAGTGGCGTGGTTAAGTCGAACGAAACAAGAGTCGGCCCCCCGATCGATCCACAGCGATGCCCATCTCTGATGAGGATGGCCGCGATTGTCAACGCGAGCCCTGGTCGCGGATATCCCGCCCGGCTGCAGATCACTGGCGAAGAGTTAGGCCAAAACTTTGGCATCCGGATTGCACGTCGTTTCACGTGAAACATTGGGCAGGCCCCGAGCGGCATGCGGCCGGTAGCGCTCGGAGCCGAGCCCCCAAACAGATGGTGACTGACAAACCTGTGAGTCTTTACGTGGCTGGTCAGGGACCGGCTGGCAGGGTTGGTGTTGGTCGCCTCGCTGCGGTTGTGACTCATGACAAAACTGGCCCCTTTGGGTGCCTTGCCTATGAACTGTCCGACCGTGGCGGGCGGCCGGCGCCAGCCCGGCCCACCTCGGTGGCCCGATAAGAAGCCTGCCCGACCCCCTCCGGGGTCGTGGCCCATCACAGTTCTGCCTCGAAGTGACCTCTCCCGGGCACGGCACCGGTCCGCAGCGACCGGAAACACTGCCCATTTGATGGAGAGGAACCCCGATCGCATGAGCACAATTGTCGCCCACACCCACCCATACGTCATCAGCGTGGACACCCACGCCAGGACCCACACCTATGCCGTTGTGTGTGATCGACTATCTGTAGGCCGTTTCAGCCAGGAATTTGAGCCAAGTTGGTGGCTCGTTTCAGGCCAAAAGAGCGGTAAGAATCAGGCCAGTTTTTCCCGAAATCATGGTTTCGGGGGCTTGCCTGGATAGAGATCACCGGGTGGCCGGCGCCCTTCCCAGAGTGTCAGGGACATGGGCCCGCCACCCCCAGATAGGTTCCTTACGGCGCTGCCATTGCGAAGCGTATGCGCCGGAAGGGCTGGAAAGCAGATGACGGTACCCATGTCCGTACAAGAAAATATCAGAAGGCTGGACTCCCAGGGAGTCCCGGGCCGGGAGATCGCGCGCAGGCTCGGCGTTAGCCGGTCCTCGGTGACCAAATACGCCGATCAGGAGAACTACTCCCCTGAACCGCCGGTGCCGCTGGCCCGGCACGGGGCTTCGGTGCTCACCGGGTTCGAGCACATTATCGAAGCGTGGCTCACCGAGGACCAGCGCCGGAACCGCAAGCAACGGCATACGGCCAAACGCGTCTTTGACCGGCTCGTGGATGAGCATGGTTTCACCGGCACGTATTCCCCGGTGCAGCGGTCCGTGAAGAAATGGACGGCCCGCAACAGGATCGCTGGTGAAGGTTTCACCGAGTTGGTGTGGCCGGCCGGGACCGCGCAGGTCGACTTCGGGCAGGCCGAGGCGATCATCGCCGGGATCCGGCAGGTCCTTCACATCCTGGTGGTGACCTTCCCGTTCTCGAACATGCGCTTCGTCCAGGCATACCGCGGCGAAACCGCCGAATGCGTCTGCCACGGACTGCGGAAGGTGTTCGAGCACATCGGGGCCGCACCGAGGCACCTGGTCTTTGATAACGCCACCGGCATCGGGCGCCGGGTGGGCACCAGGGTCGTGGAGACGAAACTGTTCGGGGCGTTCAAGCTTCACTACCGCTCCGAATCCCGCTACTGCAACCCGTACTCCGGGCATGAAAAAGGGAACGTGGAAAACGCGGTCGGGTTCCTGCGCCGTAACCTCATGGTTCCCGAACCCGTGGCCTCCAGCCTGCAGGCCTTGAACGAGGTGCTCATGGCCCGGTGCGACGCGTTGGCCACCACCACGCATTACCGCAAGGGCCTGCCCCTGGGCGAGCTGTTCACCCACGACGTTGCCTCATCCCTGGCGTTGCCCGGGGTCGGGTTCGACCCGGTGCGCTACGAATCGCGCAAGGCCGACAAGACCGGGAACCTGCTCATTGACGGGAACACCTACGCCGCCGGGTCCTCCTTCCATGGGCGGATGCTCACCGTGGGACTCCGCCACGACGTGGTTCAAATCCTCGATGAGCACTCCGAACCGATCCGGTCCTTTGACCGGGTGTTCGGCCGGCAGGCGACAACGATCTTCGACCCCGCCTCCCTGGTCCCGCTGCTGGTGACCAAGCCCGGCGCCTGGAGCCATTCCCCGTTACGGGCCCTGGTCACCGACCCGGTCCGCGACTGGATCGATGCCGCGGCACCCACGGACCGTCGCCGCCTGCTCAACGCGGTGGATGCCGCGACCGGGTCCGCCGGCTTCGACGCCGCGATGGCCGCCGCCGACACGCTGATCCGGCGCGGGGACCAACCGGACATGGCAGCCCTGGGAATGCTCGCCCGCCGGTTAGCCCACGGCACCGAACCGGCCGCCGCCAACGTGGACTTAAGCGTCTATGACACCTTCACCACCCTGAACACGAACACCGGAGAAGTCGCATGAACCCGATCACCGTCCAAGACATCCTCGAAGCGGGCAAACATGCCTCACTGACCGGCAGCGTGTTGACCGAATGGGCCGAGAAAGGCACCCCGAAACAACGCGAATACCTCCACGGGGTCCTGCTGGCCGAACACGAATCCCGGCAGGAATCACGCCGCCAACGATTGCTGAAATCCGCGAGGCTCCCTGCCCTGAAAACACTCACGGGATTCGACTACACCAGTGTCAGGTTCCCCGAGGACTACGGCCGCGAACCCCTCGAATCCCTGGAGTTCATCAACCGGGCCCAGGACCTGGTCCTCTACGGGGATGTCGGCACCGGCAAAACCCACATGGCCACCGCCCTGGTCGCAGCCGCCTGCCGACAAGGCATCCCGGCCAGGTTCTTCACCACCTCAGCCCTGGTCATGATGCTGCGCCGCGCCAAGGACGAGGACCGGCTGGACAAGGAGCTCGCCTCCCTGGCCAAAAACCAGCTCCTGGCCATCGATGAACTGGGCTACCTCCCGATCGATACCGAAGGGGCCAGGCTCCTGTTCCAAGTCATCGCGGACGGCTACGAGAAACGCAGCCTCATCATCACCACCAACCTCGAGTTCTCCCGCTGGGGAACGGTGTTCGGGGACGACAACATGGCCGCGGCCGTCATCGACCGGCTGGTGCACCACGGACGGCTCCTGCAGTTCCGTGGTGAGTCCTACCGGGTCAAAAATGCCCTGATGAAATAACCAAAACGCTGAAATGGCCTGGAAACGTGCCGAGGTGGCCTGATTCTTAGCGCTGAA
The DNA here is from genome assembly GCF_019443425.1 of Arthrobacter sp. PAMC25284. NCBI lineage: Bacteria > Bacillati > Actinomycetota > Actinomycetes > Micrococcales > Micrococcaceae > Arthrobacter > Arthrobacter sp. PAMC25284. Next base: position 2,579,309 of record NZ_CP080382.1, on the reverse strand, counting down.
ATGGCCTACTTAAAGTTGACGAAACACAGCCGTGCTCGCAGCCAACGGCGAACACCTCAGCACCGAGGCCTTCACCAACACCATGCAGGCAGGGCCCGCGCGATCACCTGGGCCGCATGGCGCACGAACGGAGACCTTGGCGTCCTGTGGGTCAAGGGCATCGGCAGCTACGGGGGCCCAGCTCGCCCGCCAGTCGGGGCTGGCTGGCTACCGGGCAGTCGAAGCGGCCCGGATGGGCCGCGCCGGCCGCTGCGGGATCGGCAAGTCCGACCCAATCGACGCCCGGCGTATCGCCGCGGCCGTACTTCCCCTCGACGAAGAGCAGCTGCGCACCCCGCGGATGGACGAGGGATCCGCGTTAGCTGCCCTCGCCGGCGTCAACCCCATCCCGGTCTCTTCCGGTAACACCACCCGGCACCGGCTCAACCTCGGCGGTGACAGACGCCTCAACCGCGCACTGAACGTCATCGCCATGGTCAGGATGGTCCACCACCCGTTACCTTTCTTATAGCCCCTAAACGAGCAAGAATCGGGGTTGCTGGCCTGTCGGCCCCGGCATGATTTAGTCCCCCAGTCGATCATGATCCGGGGGGTGTTGTCACCCGGGTGCGATAGGCGCCAGGGGATCGCTGATGGGGACCAGACCAGCTGCAGACTTTATCGCGGGAGGCCGGCCGTAACGTGGATGCCGAGCTCTGGGGCCGCAGGACATGCCAGCTGTCAGATCGGACCGGAATGCTGGAGGTATGCGTGATCAAGGACCACGATTCCGTTGATGTCTTCATTGGCGTCGACGTCGGCAAAACCAACCACCACGCGGTGGCCTTGGACAGGAACGGCAAGAAACTGCTCGACAAGGCCCTGCCCCAGGACGAGGCGAAACTGCGGGCGATCATCGACAGCCTCGCAAAGCACGGGACCCTGCTGCTGGTCGTGGACCAGCCCGCCACCATCGGCGCCCTGCCGGTCGCCGTGGCCCAGGCTGCCGGCATTCTGGTCGGTTACCTGCCGGGCCTGGCGATGCGCCGCATCGCGGACCTGCACCCGGGCGAGGCCAAGACCGACGCCCGAGACGCCTACATAATCGCCGAGGCCGCCCGGACCATGCCGCACACCCTGCGCTCGATCGCCGTCACCGACGAGCAGGCCGCCGAACTGTCGATGCTCTGCGGCTTCGACGATGACCTGGCCAAGCAGGCCACGGCCGCCTCGAACCGGATCCGCGGGCTCCTCACCCAGATCCATCCCGCACTGGAACGGGCCATCGGCCCACATCTGGACCACCCCGTTATGGCCGAGCTGCTGCAAAAATACCCCACGCCTGAGGCGCTGCGCAGGGCCGGCCAGAGCCGGGTCGCCGCGTTCATGGCCAGGTCCGCTCCGCGGGCCGGTAAAGGCTGGGCCGCGGGGATCTTCACCGCCCTGTCCGAGCAGACCGTGGTCGTGGCCGGCACCACTGCCGCCGGCGTCGTGCTGCCCCAGCTGGCGGCGCAGCTTGCCCAGCTGCGCGCCTCCCGGGCAGAGGTCCTGGCACAGGTTGAAAAACTCGTGGAGGCCCACCCTCTTCACCAGCTCCTGACGTCCCTACCGGCGGTCGGCGTCAGGACGGCAGCCCGGATCATTACCGAGGTTGTCGGCAAGGAATTCAAGACCGCCGGGCACCTGGGCTCCTACTCCGGGCTCGCACCGGTGACGTGGCGCTCCGGAACCTCAATCCGCGGAGACCACTCCTCCAAGAAGGGCAACAAGATCCTCAAACGGGCGTTCTTCCTCTCGGCGTTCGCGTCCTTGAAAGACCCGGTCTCCCGGGAGTACTACGACCGGAAACGGGCAGAGGGTAAACGGCACAACCAGGCCCTGATCGCCCTGGCACGACGCCGCTGCGACGTCCTCTTCGCGATGCTCCGCGACGGCACCTTCTACGAGGCGCCAAGCCCGAAAACCGCCTAAACACAGAGGGCTACCAGCTCGCGGACACGCGCCGCCAGCCGCTCATCCCTGCCCGAAAACAGTCACATCATTTTTCGAAAAACCCGTCCGAGCGCTTGACAAAAAACATAGGGACACCCCCCAACCCGCGCTTACGCCGACAAACTCCGCGCAGAAGGCAAGACAGACCGCGAGATCCGCCGCTGCATCAAGCGTTACCTCGCCCGACGCCTCTACCGAGACCTCAACACCGCCGCCGGCAGCGAAATTGGGGGTTGACGAGATATAGAAGCTTCATAGGACTTCGGTCCCAACGAACAATGGGTCTACGGATGGACACATCAGCACGCGGGGCAGCTGCCTGGCCGGTCTGCCGACCAGGACGAGCACGTCGCTGGGGGAGCCGGCAAGTCCGCGACAAGATACACCCCATTCCCGAACCACCAACGCCTATCTGGCGCCTGAAGATGCGAAAGGATTTCCCTGCCGGCGGTGGGTCCAGGGGGCTGGCTATGCCACTCTGACACCCCAGCGGTGACCTTTTACGGTGCACTTGGGAATCAGGATAGTCACGCACTGGCCCCAAGAACCAGTTTGGTTGGGCCGCGATTTCCCCCCGTTGTGACCCCCTTCGCGCTCAGCGACACCACGGCCCCGTCAACCAATGCTGCCTTAATCTGCTCATAGCCACTCGAACGCCACAGCGCGCACCGCTCGACGTTAATCTGAACCGGTCCGATCCCGGGCATAATGATCCGGATGCGCGTGCCAGTGCAGGCGCCCGACACCGGCCCGGGAACCAGGGGTGGAACGGAGGAGAGGCTATAGGCACGCCAACCGCCCTAAGTGGGCTCCCGGCAGGCGCAGACCGCCTGAGGGCCTTAGGGAGCCACCCAGGCCGTACGCTGGCCACGCTGACTGACGTGCGAGTTCCGTCGGCAGTGGTGCGACGCTTCAGGGCTGACGACGTCACGGCCGCGGTCAGTGCAGACCGACACTCACAACAGCCACGCACGCCTCACGGCCGGTAGATCCAGGCCGGACTGGGTGGTGGCCAGCGATCGCAAGCGCCTGATTCCACGACAGAACGCAGTACCTTTAGCGCATGCCCTTGAGTGTCACGCGTGCCCTCCGGGGCGCTGGGTTCTCGCTCAAGAGGGAACTGGCGTCCGGAATTGGGTACTGCTGAGGTCATGGCCAAGAAACTTCGAATCCGTTTGATGACCGGATCCCTGACCGCTCCGCAGCCTCTCCCGCAGCGCTTGGTTTCAGCTATCGAGTCGTTCCGAAGCTGATGCACCTCCCAATATGCCCGCATGTTGCGATGATCCCTACGATCCAGACCGTCAGGGCGAGGCTTGCAGCAGGGAAACCGCACCGGGATATCCGCCTCGTCCAGCCCCGGTGCTCTCCCGATCACGGGGAGGTGGGGCTCCTGCGACGGCGGACCACCCGATACGTCGTGACTGTGACAAGGACGGGAATGGCCAGGAATACAACAAATCCAGCGGTACCGCCCGCCATACCTCCGATAGCTACGAGTCCCGTCACCCCGATCCACCAGCAAATAGCGGCTGCAAAAGCACTGATCACGACCAGGAGATCGCCCGTCGCCCGACCCTTTACCACGCGATGACCGAGGGTTCCGAGACTGAACGAGTGAATCAAAGCGGCCGGTGTCGAACCCTCACTGTTGCGAGTCACGGTCTTGCCCCCTCAGATAATTTCCTATGGGTCGGGTGCCAGCCGTCAATATGTTATTCAGCGACTTTGGCGAGAGTCATTCAACGGTTTTCGGGTTGGGGCGCAGTTGTCACCTGGGGTTGGTAAATGTTTGTGCAGTTGGCATTTCGGACCGGTCCCCGAGGGATGTCGTCACCTGTTCTGGCCAAGGCCCTCTGTCATCAAAAGGGTTGCCAGGCCAGCCCGGACACGGACGCCTGTGGCCTCGCCCGGATGGGTGTCTTCGAACAGTGCCACGGCGCCGGTGAAGCTCACTCAAACGCATTCAACGTAGCCGCTAGAGTGCCGGTGTCTCACTGTGCCGTAGTCCATGGAAGGTGAGTTCATCCAGAGCGGCAGCCATGTCTGATAGCCCCGTGCGCCAGGTGCCCCGGTCTTCGATCCCGGGGCAGCCTTCCGAATAACGATCGTTGCCCGGTCGAAAACACGAGCCTCCGGACCTGACGTGTTCCGACAAAACATGTGATACTGACGATCCCTTCCCTCGAAACGCTGTCTCCAGCAGCTGGCTCCGGTCAGCTGGCAAGACCCGGTACTCGTCGCTGCCGAACCGGACCTGGAATTCGCCCTCTCGAGGCTGGCACCACTGCAGCGCGCGGTCGGAAACAAGCTGGGTCGGACGGTTTGCCCCGGCTGGCACGGCGGAACGAGGACCGGCTGAAGAAATCCCTCTCCGGAAGGATATATCCGTCACCGGCCAGGACTTCGTCGTTGCGGTCATTTTTCGTCCCTTCAGCTCCAGCTCATCCAGACTCTTTCCCAACTCATCCAGGAGCTCACCGACACTGAGGGCATCCCCGCCGTGCCGAATGAAGAGCCTTGGGCCAAAGCGCGAGTCCTCCGGATCATTACCGTCAAGGTCCCATGGCCACCGCCGCAGCACTCCATTGGTAGTCCTCCGCTTCGCAGAGACAACTGCGCCAAACGCAAAGAGGGCCTGTTTCACGTGAAACAGGCCCCTCTTTGCGTTTGGCGCAAAAAACAACGAACTAGCCCGAAGCTCCGGGTGACAGGACATCCATAATCCGGTTCAAATCCTCGACGCTCGCGAACTCGATGCTGACCCGGCCCTTACGCGCGCCGAGCGAGATCTTGACATTGGTGTCCAGGCGGTCGGACAGCGACGATGCCAGGTAATCGAGGCGCTCGTGCCGTGCACCTGGCCGGGGAATGTTGTTCTTCGTCGGCGCCGCAGGACCCTGGTACAACGTCACGGCCTCTTCGGTGGCGCGAACGGACATACCCTCCGCGATAATCTTCTGTGCCATCCGCTCCATTGCTGCGGCGTCAGGAAGCGCCAGGAGCGCACGCGCATGCCCGGCAGAAATTACACTGGCTGCCACTCTGCGTTGCACCAGCGGAGGCAGTTTCAGCAACCGGAGGGTGTTGGAGACCTGGGGCCGGGAGCGGCCAATCCGGTCCGCAAGCTGTTCGTGAGTTGTGCCGAAATCCTCCAGAAGCTGCTGGTATGCCGCTGCCTCTTCGAGCGGGTTCAGCTGGCTGCGGTGGAGGTTTTCCAGCAATGCGTCACGCAGGAGGTCATCATCAGTGGTGTCACGGACGATCGCCGGGATGGTGTCCATGCCGGCCGCCTGTACGGCCCGCCAACGACGCTCACCCATGACCAGTTCGTAGGGTTCGCCACCCTTTTCCGTTGATGTACGGACCACAATTGGCTGGAGGACGCCAATTTCCCTGACCGAGTGAACGAGCTCCGCCATGTCGTCCTCATCGAAGACAGAACGTGGCTGCTTACGGTTGGGATGGATGTCGGTGACTGCTAGTTCGGCGAAACGAACACCGGGAACCGCAATGAGCTCGACGCCGGATCCGGAGTCGGTTCCCCGGTTCTCCTCACGTGCCACATCGTTGTCGGCGTGCGGCGTAATCGCCGAAGCCTTCCGGGACGACGCGGACTCCGAGGTGCCTGAAGCCGGAAGCGCATTACGCTGGCCTTCGGCAGTCTCCTCCTCGGGAGACAGCAGCGTCTCGGCAGTATCTTTTAAATCGGAGATTCTCGAGCGGGCCCTCGGGGAAAAAGAGATCCACCGGCCGGGGAGGTGCCGACCCAGTTCCGGAGGCGCTAGCCGCGGCGGAACTTGGAATGAGTGCGCCAAGTCCACGGCCGAGGCCGCGTCGCTTATCGCTCATGGATAAATCCCTCCGGTGGAAGAGCCCGGCATCACCCGGCTCTGGCTAGTGCAATTTAAGGACGAGTCTAACGTTCAGCGATTTCAGATGCGGCTTCCAAATAGGAGAGAGCGCCGCTGGAGGATGGATCGTAGGTCATTACGGTCTGTTGGTAACTCGGCGCTTCCGAGATGCGCACCGAACGCGGCACGACAGCCCCAAGAACCTTTTCCGGGAAATGCTGACGCACCTCCGCCGCTACTTGGGCGGCAAGGTTGGTGCGACCGTCATACATGGTCAAAAGAATAGTGGAGACTACCAGATCAGCATTCAGGTGCTTCTGGATCATTTCGATGTTATTCAACAGTTGACTGAGGCCTTCGAGTGCGTAGTACTCACACTGAATCGGGATAAGAACTTCGTTGGCGGCGCAGAACGCATTGACTGTCAGCAGCCCTAGGCTGGGCGGGCAGTCAATGAAGATGTAGTCGAGGCGTTCCTCGCCGTTCTTCACGCGTTCCTTGGAATAGACATCAATGGCCCGCCGCAGTCGCTGTTCCCGGGCGACCAGGCTCACCAGTTCAATTTCCGCGCCGGCCAAATGAATCGTGGCCGGCGCGCAGATCAGGTTCGCAATATCGGGGCATGGGGCCACAACGTCCTTCAGCGGAAGGTCGTTGATAAGAACGTCGTAGATACTGTCGACATCAGCATGGTGTTCGATCCCCAGTGCGGTGGATGCATTTCCCTGCGGATCAATGTCAATGACCAGGACGTTGAGCCCGGCGGCGGCCAGGGCGGCGGCAATGTTCACCGTCGTGGTGGTCTTGCCGACCCCGCCCTTCTGGTTGGACACGGTAAAGATCCGGGTGTGCTCCGGTTTGGGCAGTTCACGGCCGAGTAACCGTTCGCGGCGCCGGTTCTCGTGGGCAAGCTCCCGGGCAATGGGACTGGAATCGTCGATGGAATCCAAGACGTTGCCGATCGGCGAAACGGACGTTTCACGTGAAACACTCGCTATTGTGGCACCACGTGAAACCGAACCCGTTTGCTTTCCGGAGAAGTCATGAGCGGCTGCGGGCACGCTGAAGGCCCGGGCTGACCCCAGGGACACAAACGGAGGTATCCGTTGTGCGGAGGCTTCGCTACTGCTCACGATGTTACGCTCACTCTCATTCGGCTCTTACTGCCGGTTACTAGCCTAACCTCTTCCCCGGAGACTCCGGGGGCGCCGGGCCCGCTGTCAGGCGGTCTTTTGAGGCTTGTTCACTACGATGCGGACTACGGTAGTGGGCTCCTCCAGGAGGTCCTCACCCACCAGCACCACCGAGGTGCTGACACCGCCCAGTTTGCGGATCACTTTGGCAGCCTTGGCGATTTCCTCGCCTGCGCTGCGGCCCTTGATAGCCACAACTTCACCCTTGCCCGCCAGCAGCGGGATTGTCAGGCCGGCCAGATTGGTCATCGCGGAGACGGCGCGGGCCGTGACGACGTCGGCGTCCACCATTCCTACCGCAAGTTCGGCGCGGGTACGCATGATCGTGACGTTTGTTAGGCCCAGATCATCGACCACTTCCTGGAGCCAGATCACTCGGCGTTCCAAGGGTTCAATCAGCGTCAGTTCGAGATCCGACCGGGCGATGGCCAGGCATAGGCCTGGCAGTCCCGCGCCGCTGCCGACATCCGCCACGTGGCTGCCGTGGGCAATCTGGTTCTCAATGACTGCGCAGTTGAGCACATGCCGGCTCCACAATCGCGGGATTTCGCGCGGACCGATCAGTCCTCGTTCGGTTCCCGAGGTGGCCAGGTGCTCCACATAGCGTTTCGCCAAATCCAGGCGGTCGCCGAAAATGGTCTCTGCTGCCTTCAGCTCGGCTGACGTTATATCAATCATCAAACTCATCGATGGGTCAGTCCGCGGAAATAACGATGTGCCGGTCGGCACCTTCGCCTTCGGATTCGCTGACGAATCCGAGCTCGGCCACGGCATCGTGAACGATCTTGCGTTCGTAGGCGCTCATTGGAGCCAGTGCCACGGTCGCGCCTGATTCCTTGACAGCTGCGACGGCGTCTTCCGCGATCTTGTGCAGATCGCCGGCACGCTCGGCGCGATAGCCGTTGATGTCCAACACGAGACGCGAGCGGTTCTCCGTCGCCGACAGAACGGCCAGCCGGGTCAGTTCCTGGAGGGCTTCCAGGACCTCGCCATCTCGGCCGACAAGGCTCTCAAGTCCGGCGGTTTCTTCTTCGGTCACGATCGAAATGTAGGTTCGTCCGTTACGGACCTCGATGTCGATATCGCCATCGATGTCCGCGATGTCCAGCAACTCCTCGAGGTAATCGGCGGCTACGTCGCCTTCCTCTTCCAGGCGTCCGACCGAGACATTCCTGCCGGTTGTGCCATCCGCGTCGTCGGTCGAAGCCGCAGTTTCCTCGACATCCTGGCCGGCGGATACGGCTCCGTCGAGGGAACCGTCGCGTTCCGGGTCGGTGTCAACAGAAATAGTGTGCTCGGTGCTCTCGGCGGACATTACTTCTTCTTCCTGTTCTTACGTTGCGGCTGAACGCGCTGGGACTTGGCTGCGGCTGCCGCCGCCGCGGCGGCTTCAGCGGCCTCGGCGTCGGCCTTCTGCGCGCCGGTCAGGGGCGCGGGCGCAAGACCCTTGGCTGCACGGCGCTCGGCCAGCGCCTTGGCGGCGGGGGAGCCCGGCGTCGGCATCCGGCGTATCACGAAGAACTGCTGCGCCATGGTCCAAAGGTTGGTGGTGGTCCAGTAGATCAGGACGCCGATGGGGAAGTTAATACCGCCGATGCCAAACACGATCGGCAGGATGTAGAGCATCATCTTCTGCTGCCGCATGAATGGGCTGGCCATGGCCTCTGCAGACATGTTCTTGGCCATGATCTGCTTCTGCGTAATGAATTGTGAGGCCGTCATGGCCAGGATCATCACGATCGAGAGGATCCAGACGGCTACTACGTTGCCGCCCGGAGGCGTACCGTGAAGCAGAGTCGCGGACAGCGGGGCGCCAAAGATACTGGACTGATCAAACTGAACTACCTGCTCGGGGCTCATCGCCCCCACACCTTCACCTTCGCGGGCATTGGTGCTGATCCCGGAGAGCACCTGGAACAGGGCAAAGAAGAACGGCATCTGGATCAGCATGGGCAGGCAGGCCGAGAACGGGTTGGTGCCGTGCTTCTTGTACATGGCCATCTGTTCCTGCGCCATGGCCTGGCGGGAGAGCTGGTCGGTCTTGCCCTTGTACTTGTCCTGGAGCTTCTTCAGGTCCGGCTGCAGCAGCTGCATGCCGCGCTGGGCCTTGATCTGCTTGACGAAGACAGGGATCAGGGCGGCACGGATCACCAGCACCAGCCCGATGATGGACAGCGTCCATGTCCAGCCGGAAGCTTCAGGCAATCCAATGGCAGTCAGGCCCCTCGTGGAAGCCGACCATAATGATCGAGACCAGCCACTTGAACGGAAACATGATTGTTTCAAAGAAGTCCATACGATATCCCTATTCGTCAGGCCGCATTGCGGCCTTGTCCATCAGTCTGAGCACTCAGGTACTGGTCCGGATTGTTCAGCACAACAATTGTGGGGGTGTGGCCTTCAGGCCACTCGCGGTGCCCGGCGGGGACATGGTCCACACCGCCGGCGTTCCAGGGATGGCAGCGCCCGAGGCGCCTGACTGCAAGCCAGCTTCCTTTAATTGCACCATGGACGGTGACTGATTCAAGGGCATAGGCCGAGCAGCTGGGGAAAAAGCGGCACACCTGTCCGTAGAGCGGCGATACCAGCTTGCGGTATACAACGAGCAGCACAATCAGAATATTGCGGGGCAGGTTCCAAATCGCCGTGGCGGTCCAGGCTGCACCCGCTTTCAAGTGGGGGACGACGGCGGCAGTTGACTTACGCACGCGGGGTCCCTTCCTGTGTTGTCTCGTTAGAAAGCGATGAAGCCAAAACGCGGTTACCGAGCCGTTTGATGGTTGTCTCCAAAGCGGCGTCATAGTCTGCGAGCAGTTGTTCCCAGCTGGCACCCGCCGCGGCGGGCAGCGCCCGCACTACGATGGAGAACCCACTGCCGTATTTCTGCAACGACAAAGCACCGGCTTCCCTCAGTCTCCTCTTAACGAGGTTCCTGACCACAGCGTTCCCAACACTCTTGGAAACGATGAATCCGATCCGGCTCGGTTGATCGGCAGCGAGGGCTGCCGTATATAACACTACGTTCCGGCGTCCATTGCGGACACCGGAACGTACGGTTGTTGAAAAATCGGTTGATGTCCGCAGACGGTTTCGGGTGGCTAGCACCGTTAAACTCGCACAGGGATGTGGACCGACGAGTCAGTTATTTAGGCCGACAGTTCGATGCGGCCCTTGCCACGACGGGCTGCCAGAATGGCACGGCCGGCACGGGTACGCATACGAAGGCGGAAGCCGTGCTTCTTGGCTCGACGGCGGTTATTCGGCTGAAAAGTCCGCTTGCTCACGTTAGTTACTCCAGTGGATCAAAGGTGCGCCCACCCGATCAAGGGGAAGAACTGGTCGACGCTAAGTTTTGTATGTGCCGCTTCCCCCAACTCGCAAGACGCAGGGCGTCGGGAAAGATTCAGACAAGGCGTAAAGCGCACACATGGGACTTCACAACGTTAGGGCTTGCCGCCCTCCAGAGTCAAACTGGGGGTCGCGCCGCAGGCTATCCCCAGCTGTGGCTAACTCCTCCTGCGGCCTGTGGATGAATCCCTTCACGGACTCCGCAAGCGAACCACACGGATGTAATTATCCACAGGAAGATCCCAGCTATCTTCTGGCGAATTCATCCCCTACAGTGGCTCAGTAGCCCGTTATCCACGGACTGTGCATAACCCTGTGGATTGTGCGGGGCCCAGGACCCCCGGTCCGGCCCGCCCGGAGGCTCGTAATACACACAAAGCAAGTTTGAGGAACTGATTCATGACAGTAGACGAAGCCAACCAAGCCAATACTGTCGGGAGTTCCTGGCGGCGGGTTGTCAGTCTGCTGGAGAACGACCACCGTGTCTCACCCCGGCAGCGCGGCTTCGTCATCCTGGCCCAGGCCCAGGGCCTGATCGGTTCGACCCTGCTTGTGGCGGTCCCCAACGAACTCACGCGTGAAGTCCTGCAGACCCAGGTCAAGGAAGCTCTCGACGACGCCCTACGGAATGTTTTCTCCGATGAGATCCGCTGCGCGATCGACGTCGACACGGATCTGGTGCCACTGCACACGGAACCTGAACCCGCCGTCGAGCTTGCCCTCGCCGCCGATCCGACGGTGGAACTCAAGCCGCAGCCAATGCTGCCGAGCACTTCCCATGAATTCGGCCGCCTCAACCCGAAGTATGTCTTCGACACCTTCGTCATCGGCTCGTCCAACCGGTTCGCCCACGCAGCGGCAGTGGCCGTGGCCGAGGCGCCCGCAAAGGCCTACAACCCGCTGTTCATCTACGGTGACTCCGGGTTGGGCAAAACCCACCTGCTCCACGCGATCGGACACTACGCCCGCCGTCTCTACAGCGGGATCCGGGTCCGGTATGTGAACTCCGAGGAATTCACCAACGACTTCATCAACTCCATCCGTGACGATGAAGGCACCAGCTTCAAGACCACATACCGCAACGTCGATGTGTTGCTGATCGATGACATCCAGTTCCTGGCGGGCAAAGACCGGACGCTCGAGGAGTTCTTCCACACGTTCAACGCCCTGCACAATAACAACAAACAGGTTGTTATCACCTCCGACCAGCCGCCCAAGCTGCTCGCCGGATTCGAGGACCGGATGAAGTCGCGCTTCGAGTGGGGGCCTGCTGACGGACATTCAGCCTCCCGAGCTTGAAACCCGGATCGCTATCCTCCGGAAGAAGGCGCTCAGCGAAGGTCTCTCCGCGCCGGACGACGCGCTTGAGTACATCGCTTCCAAGATTTCCAGCAACATCCGCGAACTTGAGGGTGCCCTTATCCGGGTGACGGCCTTCGCCAGCCTGAACCGGCAGCCTGTGGATGTTGCCCTGGCCGAAATGGTCCTCAAGGACCTCATCACCGATGACGGCGCCCAGGAAATCACTTCCGGCCAGATCCTGACCCAGACGGCCGACTACTTCAAGCTCAGCATGGAAGAGCTCTGCAGTAAGTCGCGAACACGAACCCTCGTGACCGCACGGCAGATTGCGATGTACCTGTGCCGGGAACTGACGGACATGTCGTTGCCCAAGATCGGGCAGGAGCTCGGCGGGCGCGATCACACCACCGTCATCCACGCCGATCGGAAGATCCGGGAACTGATGGCCGAACGACGCGTCATCTACAACCAAGTGACTGAACTGACCAACCGGATCAAGCAGCAGCAGCGCAATTCCTGACCGGCGCGGCCTGACGCCTCTACCTTATTAACAGGCACCTGTGGACAACCCTGTGGATACTTAAGGGGACAACCGCCGTTAATGGGCTTAAAACCCTTAAGGCATCTGTGGATCACGGAATCGGCCGAAAAAGTTGTCCCCATCCACACCCTGTTTAAAACTCGTTCCACCCACAATCCGTGAACAGGGCTTAACCGCGGAATCCTGCCGCGAAACAAGGTTATCCACAGTTTCCACAGCAGTTATTAACACTACTAATCCCAAGAAAATGAAATTCCCTCAAACAACAGTTTCGATCCGACCCCCCACGCAGACCCCGGACCCCTTCGGGCCCGGCGGCCGCGAAGCCCATCGGAACCACAAAGATCCAAGCCGGGGATGAGAGAACCCCCTTCTTGGGGCTAAGCTGTCTGCAGTGCGTCCGTCCGGGCACTTCTTGTAGTTCGCCGCTCTGTGGTTCAGCGTGTGCACTGCAGGAAACTGGGCCGGCGTGCACTTCCCATTTTTGGCGGAACCGGACAGCAGCATCAGCCTTCCGGCATCGTTCGAAGTACTTTTTGCGTGACAGCAGCAATGAAAGGCGGCACCCTTCCGTGAAGTTCAGAGTCGACCGGGACGTCCTGGCAGAAGCCGTGACATGGACCGCCCGGTCGTTGTCTCCGCGGCCGCCAGTTCCCGTGCTTTCAGGCCTGCTCCTCAAGGCTGAAGCCGGTACCGTGAGCCTCTCAAGCTTCGACTATGAGACCTCTGCCAGGCTCGAAATCGCTGCTGACGTCGCAACCGAAGGGACCATTCTGGTCTCCGGCCGCCTGCTCGCCGATATCTGCCGAAGCCTGCCCTCTGCACCCGTCGATGTTGAAACCGACGGCAACAAAGTCACGCTCACCTGCCGCCGCAGCAGCTTCCATCTGGCCACCATGCCGGAGGCGGAATATCCGCCGCTGCCGGCTTTGCCGCCGATCAGCGGCACGGTTCCGGGCGACTCTTTCGCCCAGGCCGTCTCACAGGTGATTATCGCGGCCAGCAAGGACGACACCCTGCCGATCCTCACCGGCGTCCGGATGGAGATCGAGGACGATCTGATCACCTTGCTCGCGACCGACCGCTACCGGCTGGCCATGCGTGAAGTCCCGTGGAAACCAGTAACCCCCGGTATTTCCACAAGTGCACTGGTCAAGGCAAAAACCCTTAACGAAGTGGCGAAGACCCTTGGCGGCAGTGGGGATATTCATCTTGCCCTCGCCGACGACGACAGCCGGCTTATTGGTTTCGAAAGTGGCGGCCGGACCACCACTTCGCTCCTGGTCGACGGGGACTATCCGAAAATCCGCTCGCTCTTTCCGGATTCGACCCCCATCCATGCCACCGTACAGACCCAGGAACTCGTCGAGGCCGTCCGTCGCGTCTCCCTCGTGGCGGAACGCAATACCCCCGTCCGGCTGGCCTTCACCCAAGGCCAGCTGCATCTGGATGCAGGAACGGGCGAGGACGCCCAGGCCTCAGAAGAGCTCGAGGCCCTGCTGAGCGGTGAAGACATCACGGTTGCGTTCAACCCGCACTATCTCGTGGAAGGCCTCAGCGTGATCGAATCCAAATACGTCAGGTTCTCCTTCACGAGCGCCCCTAAACCGGCCATGATCACAGCCCAGCAGGACGCCGAGGGCGAAGACCAGGGCGACTACCGCTACTTGGTCATGCCGGTCAGGCTCCCCAACTAGCCCCAGGCGGCGCTGGCCAGGTTTCCGGACTGGCGACACCGCCGACGCAACCAGGAATCGGGCACTGCACCGATTCCCCGTCCCGATGCCCGTCACCAGCGCAGAAAAGAGCCCCTACCGTGCATATCGGACTGATCGGCCTCGGAAAAATGGGCTTCAACATGCGCGAACGCCTGCGCAACGCCGGGATCGAGGTGACCGGTCTGGACCGCAATCCGGACGTCACCGACGTGGCGGGCATGGACGAGCTTATTGCAGCCGTTCCGACTCCGCGGCTGATCTGGGTGATGGTCCCGTCGGGCGACATTACGGAGTCTGTGATCACCGAGCTCGGGAGCAAACTCGACGCCGGCGATCTTGTCATTGACGGCGGGAACTCGAGGTTCACCGAAGACCAAAAACATGCCGCCGCGCTGGCGGACAAGGGAATCCGGTTCGTGGACTGCGGTGTTTCCGGCGGTGTCTGGGGACTGAAGAACGGCTACGGCCTGATGGCGGGCGGCGAAGCCGGGGACATCGAACGTGCCCTTCCCGTCTTTGATGCCCTCCGCCCCGAAGGTGACCGTGCGGACAGCTTCGTCCACGTCGGCGCGGTCGGCGCCGGACACTACGCCAAGATGGTGCATAACGGAATTGAATACGGTCTGATGCAGGCCTACGCAGAGGGCTACGAACTGCTTGCTGCGAAGGACATCATCACCGATCTTCCGGGAACATTCCGGGCCTGGCAGAAGGGCACCGTGGTGCGCTCGTGGCTCCTGGATCTGATGGTTAAAGCCTTGGACGAGGACCCCGGGCTGGCCTCAATCGACGATTATGTGGAGGATTCGGGCGAAGGGCGCTGGACCGTCGAAGAGGCGATTGCGAACGCCGTACCGGCGCCCGCCATTACGGCGGCGCTTTTTGCCCGGTTCTCGTCCCGTGAGGACAATTCTCCGGCCATGAAGATGGTTTCGGCGCTGCGGAATCAGTTCGGCGGACATGCGACCCGGCCGGCCAAGTAATTCCTCGCTGAAGTCCTGAAACCGGCGTGTACCTAGAGCAGCTTTCCCTCACCGATTTCCGCAGCTATAACCAGGTTGATTTGAGCCTGCAGCCCGGAGTCACCGTCATGGTGGGATCCAACGGCGTTGGCAAGACGAACCTGATGGAGGCCATCGGCTACCTTGCCACACTGAGCTCCCACCGGGTCAGCACCGATGCGCCGCTGCTGCGTTTCGGTACCGCACGCGCGATGATCCGGGCCAGGCTGGTCCGCGGTGAACAATCCACGGTGCTGGAACTCGAAATTAATGCCGGCCGGGCCAACCGCGCCCGCATCAACCGCAGCAATCCTGTTCGGCCCCGCGACATTCTGGGCATCTGCCAGACGGTGCTTTTCGCCCCCGAAGACCTGGCCCTGGTCAAGGGCGATCCGTCCAGCCGGCGGCGTTTCCTGGACGAACTTCTGGTCAGCCTCGTGCCGCGGCACGCTGCGACCCGGAGCGACTACGACCGTGTCCTCAAACAACGCAACGCGCTGCTGAAATCCGGGCGTGGCGGCAAATTCACGTCCGGGCACGAGGCGACCCTGGATGTCTGGGACCAGCACATGGCACGGGCCGGGGCCGAACTTCTCTACGCCCGGCTCGAAGTGGTGGAGCTCCTGCGCCCGCATTTGAGGAATGCCTACACAAAGCTCACCGACGGTTCCAAGGAAGCCGGGGCCATCTACCGTTCCACCCTGCAGGAGGCCCTGGACGACGACGGCGGGGTGCCGCTGGGCGCAGTCCCGGCCTCGGGTGGTCCTGACGATCTCCGGATGCTGACGGTGGACGAGCTCACGATGCGTTATGTTCAGGCCTTCGCAGCATCGCGGCGCAGGGAACTTGAACGGGGCGTCTCGCTGGTGGGTCCGCACCGGGACGAACTCGAGTTGGTCCTGGGTCAGGCGCCGGCGAAGGGCTATGCCTCGCATGGCGAGACGTGGTCGATGTGTTTGTCCCTTCGGTTGGCCTCGTACTACGTCATGCTGGACGACGCCCGCACCGGCGGATCCGCGCCCATCCTGATTCTCGACGACGTTTTCGCCGAGCTGGATGTGCAGCGGCGGCGTAAACTGGCGGCAATAGTATCCGGTGCCGAGCAGGTGTTGGTGACTGCCGCCGTCGAGGATGACATCCCGGTTGAATTGGCCGGGCGGCGGGTGAAAGTGGTCCCGGGAGGAATCGATGAGCAGGACATTCCAATGACCAGGAAGTCCGATGAACAGGGATAAGGACGGCGGGCTTCAACCGGGCCGCGACCCTGATGACATCGATGCCGCCCAGGCGGCCCTGAACCGGATGCGCGATGCAGCCGCGGCCCGCGGGGAAATTCGGCGGAAGGCCCCTCGTGCCGGTGGCACCACCGCGAAACCCGGCCGCAGCACCGGCGGCACCCGCGGCTTCGTGCAGTTCCACGGTACGGGCCGAGATCCCTTGGGTCTGGGAAAGGTCGTCGGGCGCCTCGTCGCCGAACGCGGCTGGACGTCGCCCGTGGCCGTCGGCTCGGTCATGGCTGAGTGGTCCACCCTGGTGGGACCGGAAATCTCCGCTCACTGCACGCCCGAAAGTTTCACCGACACGACTCTGCATGTGCGCTGCGATTCCACCGCCTGGGCTACCCAACTGCGGCTGCTGAGCATCAGCCTGTTGGAGAAATTCCGGACTGAACTCGGCGACGGCGTGGTGACCAGCATTCAGGTACTTGGACCGGCGGCGCCGAGCTGGCGCAAGGGCCTCCGGACCGTCAACGGGCGTGGTCCCCGCGACACTTACGGGTAGTCTGCGGGCCGCGCAAACACCCGGGTTCTGACGCGCTGCCGCGAAAACTCTTGAAAAATCCACGGACGGCGTGTAGACCGCCCCACCGGCCCGGTGGCGTATAGGCACCCTAGGGCCGGGCCGCTGAAGCCTTGCAGGGCAAATCAACGGCCTCCCAGCGGCATATTCCCGCCCCGCTTACGGCCCGGGAATGCAGGAATACGGTCACCGACACGCTAGAATTGTGGTAGATAACTGGGCGTCGGTGAAACGTTGACTGGGTCCGTTTCCGGCGTATTTTTGCGTGCGGCAGGCGGTTATTCGAGTCAGCGGACAAACCGGTGCCGTCAGTGACGTGCCTGTTGGCAAAAGCCCCTTTCCCGGAAGGTGCGATGGCCGGCCATCAACGAACATAGAGGAGTCCAGAGCGCCTGTGGCTAACGACAATGCAGAAATCCTGGCAGCGGACGCAGTGGAGGAAGAAGCCTTGACGGCGGATGCTGCGCAAGAGGCCGACACCCGGCCCGGCTACGGTGCCAGCGATATCACGGTCCTTGAGGGCCTGGAAGCCGTCCGGAAACGTCCGGGTATGTACATCGGCTCGACCGGACCGCGAGGTTTGCACCACTTGGTCTACGAAGTGGTGGACAACTCGGTGGATGAGGCCCTGGCCGGGTACTGCACTCACATCGAAATTGTTCTGCAGGCCGACGGCGGTGTCAAAGTCGTGGACAACGGCCGCGGCATCCCGGTCGACATGCACCCGAGCGAGCATAAACCCACGGTGGAAGTTGTCATGACGATCCTGCATGCCGGCGGAAAGTTCGGTGGTGGCGGCTACGCCGTTTCCGGCGGCCTGCACGGCGTGGGTATCTCGGTGGTCAACGCGCTCTCCAGCAGGGTTGATACCGAGGTCCGCAGGCAGGGCCACGTCTGGCGGATGTCCTTCGCCGACGGCGGTAAGCCGCAGGGCAGCCTGGTCAAGGGGGAGGAAGCCACCGAAACCGGCACCACCCAGACGTTCTACCCCGACGCCGGCATTTTTGAATCCACCGAATTCGACTTCGAGACACTGCGCGCCCGCTTCCAGCAGATGGCCTTCCTGAACAAGGGACTGCGCATCACGCTGACGGACGAACGCCGCGCCGCCGAAGAGCCCTCCGAAGTTGACGACCTGGATCTGGACACCGTCCCCACGGAGGGTGAAGTCCCCGCCGAGTTCCACACTGTTGTATACCAGTACGACAACGGCCTGCTCGACTACGTCAAGCACCTGAATTCGGGCAAGAAAGTCGAAGTGGTCCATGAGGACGTCATTGCTTTCGAAACCGAAGACACGGACCGGCATATCGCCCTCGAAATGGCGATGCAGTGGACCAGCTCGTATTCCGAGAGCGTCCACACCTACGCCAATACAATCAACACCCACGAGGGCGGCACCCACGAAGAAGGCTTCCGCGCCGCGATGACCTCGCTCATCAACCGCTACGCGCGGGAGAAGAGCATCATCAAGGAAAAAGACGACAACCTCACCGGCGACGACATCCGCGAAGGGCTGACTGCCGTTATTTCCGTCAAGCTCGCGGAGCCGCAGTTTGAAGGCCAGACCAAGACGAAGCTCGGCAACTCCGAGGTCAAGGGATTCGTCCAGCGGGTGGTCACCGACGGGCTCGGCGACTGGCTGGAAAGGAACCCAGGACCGGCCCGTGACGTGATCCGCAAGGCGATTTCCGCGGCCCAGGCACGCATGGCCGCCCGTAAGGGCCCGCGATAACGCCCGCCGCAAGAGTCCGCTGGAGTCCTTCGGCATGCCGGGTAAACTCTCTGACTGCTCCTCGAAAGACCCGGCAAAGTGCGAGGTCTACATTGTGGAGGGTGACTCCGCAGGCGGCTCCGCCAAGCGCGGCCGCAACCCGGAAACCCAGGCGATCCTGCCGCTGCGCGGAAAGATCCTCAACGTCGAACGCGCACGGCTGGATAAGGCGCTGGGCAACAACGAGGTCCAGTCCATGATCACCGCCTTCGGCACGGGCATCGGCGAGGACTTCGATCTGGCCAAGCTCCGTTATCACAAGATTGTGTTGATGGCCGATGCCGACGTCGATGGCCAGCACATCACCACGTTGCTGATGACATTGCTGTTCCGCTACATGCGCCCGCTGATCGAGAACGGCTATGTGTATCTCGCCCAGCCGCCGCTGTACCGGATTAAGTGGTCCAATGCGCCCCATGACTACGTCTACAGCGACCGGGAACGCGACGCCAAGCTGCTCTCGGGTCAGGCCTCCGGCCGCCGGATCCCGAAGGATAACGGCATCCAGCGCTATAAGGGTCTCGGCGAGATGGACTACACCGAACTCTGGGACACCACCATGGATCCGGACCACCGGACGCTGCTGCAGGTCACCATGGACGATGCCCTTGCCGCCGACCAGATATTCTCCGTCCTGATGGGCGAGGACGTTGAATCCCGCCGGAACTTCATTCAGCAAAACGCCAAGGACGTCCGGTTCCTCGATATCTAAGGGTCACTGCACCCCTAAGAATTCTTGGACAGATATATACCCGAAACGGAAAATATAGACTATGAGTGACGAAATCCCCGAGGTTCCCGCCGGTTCCGCCGGTGCCGCAGAAATTCTTGAAGGTGATGTCCTGACGGACCGGGTCGAGCAGGTGGACCTGCAGACCGAAATGCAGCGGTCCTATCTGGACTACGCCATGGCGGTCATCGTCGGCCGTGCCCTCCCCGATGTCCGCGACGGACTCAAGCCGGTTCACCGCCGTGTCCTGTACGCAATGTTCGACGGCGGCTACCGCCCGGAGCGATCCTTTAACAAGTGCGCCCGCGTGGTCGGCGAAGTCATGGGCCAGTACCACCCACACGGCGACACCGCGATCTACGATGCACTGGTCCGTCTGATCCAGGACTGGACCATGCGCTACCCGCTGGCCCTCGGCCAGGGTAACTTCGGCTCTCCCGGAAACGACGGCGCAGCGGCACCGCGGTACACCGAAACCAAGATGGCGCCGCTCGCTATGGAAATGGTCCGCGACATCGACGAGGAAACCGTCGATTTCCAGGACAACTACGACGGCAAGAACCAGGAACCCACCATCCTGCCGGCGCGCTTCCCGAACCTGCTCGTCAACGGCTCCTCGGGTATCGCCGTGGGCATGGCCACGAACATCCCGCCGCACAATCTCCGGGAGGTTGCCGACGGCGTCCAGTGGTATCTGGCCAACCCGGGCGCCACACGTGAGGAACTGCTCGAAGAGCTGCTCCTGCGAATCAAGGGACCGGATTTCCCGACCGGTGCAACAATCCTGGGCCACAAGGGCATCGAGGATGCGTACCGGACCGGCCGCGGCTCCATCACCATGCGGGGCCGTCGTCAGCGTCGAGGAACTGCAGGGCCGCACCTGCCTGGTGGTGACGGAGTTGCCCTACCAGGCGAACCCGGACAATCTGGCCATTAAGATCGCCGAACTGGTCAAGGACGGCAAGATCTCCGGCATCGCCGATCTCCGGGACGAGACATCCGGCCGCACCGGCCAGCGGCTCGTGATCGTGCTCAAGCGTGACGCCGTTGCCAAGGTGGTGCTGAACAACCTTTACAAGCACACGCAGCTGCAGGACAACTTCGCAGCCAACATGCTCGCGATCGTCGACGGCGTTCCGCGGACCTTGAGCCTTGATGCCTTCATCCGCCACTGGGTAACCCACCAGATGGACGTTATTGCCCGGCGTACCCGCTACCGACTGCGCAAGGCAGAAGAGGAAGCACACATCCTGCGGGCCCTCCTCAAGGCGCTGGACATGCTGGATGAGGTCATTGCCCTGATCCGCGCCTCCAACACCACCGAGGCGGCCCGCGAAGGGCTGATGCGGCTCCTGGACATCGACGAACTCCAGTCCCGCGCGATCCTTGACATGCAGCTGCGCCGGCTCGCTGCCCTGGAGCGCCAGAAAATCCAGGACCGCCATTCCGAACTTGAGGCCCTGATTACCGAGTACAACTCGATCCTGGCCTCCGAAGAGCGCCAGCGCGAGATCATCAGCACCGAACTGGCCGAAATCGTTGCCAAGCACGGCGATGACCGGCGCACCAAGGTCCTGATGGGCTACGACGGCGACATGTCGATGGAAGACCTTATCCCCGAAGAGGAAATGGTCATCACCATCACCCGCGGCGGTTACGTCAAGCGCACCCGCAGCGACAACTACCGCTCCCAACAGCGCGGCGGCAAGGGAATCAAGGGCGCCCAGCTCCGCGGGGACGACGTCGTCGAGCATTTCTTTGTCACTACGACCCACCACTGGCTCCTGTTCTTCACGAACCTGGGACGCGTTTACCGGGCCAAGGCCCTACGAACTCGCCGAGGCGGGACGTGACGCCAAAGGCCAGCATGTCGCGAACCTGCTGGCCTTCCAGCCGGACGAGCACATCGCCCAGGTCCTGGATCTGCGCGATTACCAGCACGCCCCCTATCTCGTGCTCGCGACCAAGCGCGGACTCGTCAAGAAGACCCGGCTGGAGGACTACGACACCAACCGGTCGGCCGGTGTGATTGCCATCAACCTCCGTGACGGGGACGAACTTGTCTCCGCCCAACTGGTTTCAGAAACCGACGACCTCATGCTGGTGTCCCGGATGGGCCAGTCCATCCGCTTCACGGCCACGGACGAGGCCTTGCGTCCCATGGGCCGCGCCACCTCCGGCGTCACGGGCATGAAGTTCCGCGAGGATGACGAACTGCTGGCGGCCGACGTCGTCACGGACGGCTCGTACGTCTTTATTGTCACCGAGGGAGGCTTTGCGAAGCGCACTGCCGTTGAGGAATACCGGCTCCAGGGCCGCGGCGGCCTCGGCATCAAGGTCGGCAAGTATCAGGAGGAACGGGGGCATCTCGTCGGTGCCCTCATCGTCCAGGAAGAAGACGAAGTCCTGGTGGTTATGGAGGGCGGGAAGGTGGTCCGCTCCTCGGTCACCGGTGTCCCCGCCAAGGGCAGGGACACCATGGGCGTGATTTTTGCCAAGCCAGACAAGAACGACCGCATCATCGCCGTCGCACGCAACAGTGAACGCGGCCTTGAGACCGAGGAAACCGACGGCGACGGCGGCTCCGTCGGTGGCCCCGAAGATCAGGCAACGGCAGCGGATGACGTAACGTTGGCAGGAGATACCGGATCCAACATGGGGTCCGCAGATGCAGCATCAGCTCCGGGCCCGGCGTCAGAAGAGTCACCGGGCAATGCCGAGCTGGACGAAGAAAACACCGGAGGTAACGAGTGAGTAATTCCGACTCATATCCCAAGCCGAGCAGCGGCGTTCCCGGCGGCGTGCGGCAGCCCGCCTCCGCCCCCAGGGTAAGTGCCCCTCAGCGCCCCTCAGCGCCGGGCCAGCGCCCCACCATGCAGGCCCCGCGCCCCGACGCGCCGAGCCAGCGCCCCGGCCAGGGATCAGCGGGCCTCATCAAGCCGGCCCCCAAAGCCAAAGTCCGCCGCGCACGCTTGCTGGTCAGCAAGGTGGAACCGTGGTCGGTGCTGAAAATGGCATTCCTGCTCTCGGTGGCTCTGGGCATTGTGACCGTCGTGGCCGCCATCGTGCTCTGGACTGTGTTGGACCTGACGGGGATATTCGACCAGGTCGACAGCCTCCTCGGGACCCTTGCAGGTTCGGAAGGTGGCGGCTTCGAGCTGAAGAAGGTTGCATCGCTGGGCCAGGTGGCATCGTTCGCCACGATCATCGCCGTGATTAATGTGGTTTTGCTCACTGCACTGTCCATGCTCTCCGCGGTGCTGTACAACATCGCGGCAACACTCGTTGGCGGCATCGGCGTTACCCTTACCGACGATTAGAAGCCATTTTTTCCCGGATTTCCGCGGAAAAATGCCTCGATTTGAGATCGGGCCGGGATGTGCTGTAAAGTCATGTCTCGGCCCGAAGAGGCATCGGGGCGTATAGCTCAGGCGGTTAGAGCGCTTCGCTGATAACGAAGAGGTCCCAGGTTCAAGTCCTGGTACGCCCACGGAACCTGTACAGGTTTCTTGTGGAAATGATGTGAAGGTGCGGAGATATCCGGACCGGAACGGGGTGCATGTGAAGAAGTTGCTTGTTCTCGCAGCTACGATCGCAGGCGTCCTGCTCTACAGGAAAGTGCAGGAATCTGAGGCCCGGAAAACAGTCTGGAGCCAGTCAACCGATTCGATTGACTAGCTCGGATAACCCAAGCAGACGCTGAACGAAGCGTTTCGCAACTGGGGTATGATTACTGGGTTGCTTCTTATGGGGGCATGGCGCAATTGGTAGCGCACCTGCTTTGCAAGCAGGGGGTTCGGGGTTCGAGTCCCCGTGCCTCCACCATAAGGAAGAGTCCCGGATCGCGGAAACGCGTTCCGGGACTTTTTGCGTAACGGGGTCTCCGACGGTCCGACTATTGTTGGACCGTGAACTTCTTCCTTGCCGCTGTGGGTGTGCTCGGCGTGGCTTCTTCAGGACCGCTGATCGCCGCCACCCTGGGCGCCACCTCCGTCAGCGCCCTCGCAATAGCCTTCTGGCGCACCGCAATCGGAGCCGCCGTTATGTCCGGCCCCGTTGTGGTCCGGGAACCCCGGGAGTTCGCCCGGGTCACAGGCAGCGAGTTCCGGTGGTCACTGGCGGCCGCTGTTGCCCTGGCCTTGCACTTTGCCTGCTTCATTACGGCCCTGCAGTTGACCTCGGTGGCCGCCGCTACGGCCCTGGTCTGTCTGCAGTCAGGCTGGATTGCGGTTTTCCAGATGTTTCGTGGAGTCAGGCACCGCTGGCCTGTCATGGTAGGCCTGGGCATCGCCTTCGGCGGAGTCGTAGCCATCACAGGATTCGATCTCGGATCCTCTTCCGGAGCTCTTCTTGGTGACCTGCTGGCCGTCGCCGGCGGGGCCTTGGCCGGGATCTACACGCTGGCAGGCGGAAAGGCCCGCCAGACGATGGGTACCGGTGTCTACACAACGCTCTGCTACGGCATGTGCGCGGCCATCGTGGCCGTGATGGCACTGGTCTCAGGCCAGCCGCTCGCAGGCTTCGAGACCGCGGGCTGGCTCGGTATCCTGGCCATCACCGTATGTGCCCAACTGGTGGGACACACCGCCTTTAACCACCTTCTGGCAACAATGAGTCCGCTGTTGGTGTCAATGATCATCCTGCTGGAGATTCCCGGTGCCGCTCTTCTGGCCGCGGGGTTCCTGGCCGAAAAGCTGCCGGCCGGGACCTACGCGGGATTGGCGTTGATCCTGGTGGGGCTCGCCGTCGTTGTGCTGGGCCAACGCAGGTCCCGGTCACCACGGCGCCTCCCGGCCCGGCTCGCGGAACTGGGCACCGACTAGGGCAGAGCCGCGGATCCCCGGCCGGGATAACAGCAGGAGGGATAACAGCAGGAGGGACAACAGCAGCCGGAGGTGTGATGCTGCCGGTCGATTCGTCAGGCGGGACGCCTACTGTCCGCCGCGGCGCACCGACTGGGCGGTGTTGACCGTGTGGATGGCCCGGAGGAGCTTCGCCGGGAAATACACCGAGAAGAAGACGACCATGGGGGCCTTCAGCGCCATCTTCTTCACATTGTGCGCCTTATACGTCCGGTCAAAACGGGTCACGTAGTAGCGGTAGTCCCGCGGTGAATCCTCAAGGCGCCGTGCCGACATGCCGGATACCATCTGCGGCCAGTACTGGATTCTCAGATCATGGTCGGCCAAATGCAGGGAAAGATCGATGTCCTCGTGCATTTCATCGCGCTCATCCCGGCACGACTCATCCCGGATGATTTCCCAGGCTGAGCGGCGCAGGGCCATATTGGATCCGAACAGGAAGTGATATTGATGCTTCGCGAGTTTGAGCATCAGTTGGCGCATCTTGTCGTCTGCCTTGAGCCCAAAGCGCCGCATCGGCATGTCGTAGTACACCACCGGCCCGGTGGCGGCATGCACGGACTCGTCCTTGAAAGCGGCCTGGACCTGCTCCACCCAATCCGGCTCGAGCACCGAGTCCGCATCGATCCGGCCGAGGATATCGCCCGTGGCGTGGTCCAGGCCGAAGTTGCGGGTGGGGATAAGACCCTGCGTCTGGCTCTGGCTGAGCAAAATGATGCGGCTTTCCGGATACTCCGTTTGCATCTGCAGCACAATATCGGCGGTCCGGTCAGTTGACAGGTTGTCCACCACGATGATTTCTTCGGCCGGGACGGACTGGTAGACGGCGGCGATGAGGCATTGCCGGATGACACTTTCCTCGTTGTATGCCGGAATGACAATAGATACCGCCGGTAAGGCGGTGGGGGACACGGAATCCTCGGGGGATCTATTGGCAGACATCCCCATAAATCTAGCACCTGCGGTGTCTCTCAACCCCGGGATGTGTCAGCCAGGCCGGGCACGGTCGTATAACTCTCCGGGAACACCCGGCAAACCCGGCACATCGTTAAACACCGAGGGAGGGCCCCGCTTCGTGGCGGAATCCCTCCCTCTATGTGCCCTTGGACGGGCGGCGGTCAGCGGCCGCTATTTGCCGTTTTTGTCCGCGTCGCTGGACATGTTGGCTGCGATGTTGCGCACCGCTGTCTTCGCGTCTGTGGCCACCTTGGACGCAGCCTCGGCGGCATCCTCGGCGGTCGCCTGGGCTGTTTCGGCAGCGTCGTCTGCCGCGTCTGCCACCGTGTCTGAGACCTTGGCTGACGAATCCGCAGCAGCGTCAGCAGCGGAAACGGCCACGTCTCCAGCCTTCTCGGCAGCATCTGCGAGGGCGTCCTGGGCCTCGTTCACAGTGGCTGCCGGTACCGGGGCAGGCGTCACCGGTGACGGGGTCTTCCACGGATCCTCGACGGGCTTAGAGGCCTTCCAGGCTGCCACACCGGCGGCTGCGGCGGCCGCGACGACGCCAAAGATCAGCAAGCCCCGGTGCTTACGCTTCCGGGGCCGGGCAACTTCAATGCCCACGGCTTTACCTGCCCCGTTGGCGACCGACTTGAGTTGCACCCCGGCATCCTGGGCCTGGTCCTGAATGTTGCGGACGAAACCGGAATCGACAAACTTCTGGGCAACGGCATCAACCCGGACAGGAGCGCTTTCCAGAGTCCGGTAGACCGCGTCGGAAGCGACGCCAATCTGGCCTGACAGCTTGGGAAGATACTCAACGACGACACGGTCACGCGCCTGGCTGATCGCGGGCGTGGCCCGATCCAGGGCCTCATGGAGACGGGGAGTGGCGCCCTCGACGGCGTCGTGAATCCTCGGCGCCAACTGTGCCAGCCCATCCTGAAGCCTCGGCGTAACAGTGGCGACGCCATCCGCGAGATTGTGGGCAGCGGATTTGATCCCCCCGTGGATTTTGGGGGCGGCGATGTCCAGCCCCTGCTGCAGGCGCGGAACAGCCCAATGCACGGCTGCTTCAACCCGGGGGGCAGCCCAGTCCTTGGCATTCTCTACTCCGGTATTGACTGACTGCTCCAGGTCCCGGGCAATACGATCCGTTTTCTTCACAACTACCTCCCGATTAATGTGACGGTTCTGTTGTTAGCCTACGTGTCCCGGATCGCACCGGCCATTATTCCGGCTCAATTCGGGGCAATTTCACCCAGCGCGGAACTGACGGCGGGGTCCTGTACGCCGAGGCCCGCCATGGAAGAATAGCCGTATGACTGCCATCGCAACTGCAAAAGCAACCATCCACACGAGCCTCGGCGACATTGCCGTTAACCTCTTCGGCAACCACGCGCCAAAGACCGTCAAGAACTTCGTCGGCCTGGCCACCGGCGAGCAGGCCTGGACCCACCCCGAAACGGGTGAGGACAAAACCGGTACGCCGCTGTACGACGGCACCATCTTCCACCGCATCATCAAGGACTTTATGGTCCAGGCCGGCGATCCCCTGGGTCGTGGCACCGGCGGACCGGGCTACAAGTTCGACGACGAAATCCACCCCGAACTGACCTTCGCCGAGCCCTACAAACTGGCTATGGCGAATGCCGGTGTCCAGATGGGACGCGGTACCAACGGCTCCCAGTTCTTTATCACCACGATCCCCACGGGCTGGCTGCAGGGCAAGCACAGCATCTTCGGCGAAGTGGCCGACGAGGATTCCAAGAAAGTCGTTGACTCCATCGAGGCCGTCCGCACCGGAATGGCGGACCGTCCGGTCGAGGACGTCGTCATCAACAGCATTGACGTTGAACAGCTCTAGTCCCAGCGCATGAGCTACGGAATTCCGGCGGCCGAGCCGTCCGCGCAGATCCCGGTGTGCCCGAGGCACCCGGACCGCCCCGCATACGTGCGCTGCCAGCGGTGTGGGCGTCCCGCGTGTCCTGACTGCCAGCGGGCGGCCGCCGTCGGATTCCAGTGTGTTGACTGTGTTAACGAAGCAAGCCGGGCCCTTCCCCGGACCAAAACCGTTTACGGGGGCGCCGCCGCGGGCGGCAGGGCCCGTCGTTACGCTCGCCATCATCGGGTTGTGCGTGCTGGTCTACGTTTTGCAATGGCTCGTTCCCAACGACGGGATATACCAGGAACTGGCCTACGCCCCCGCATTCACGGACATCGAACCGTGGCGGATGCTCACCTCGGCCTTCCTGCACTCCCAGGGATTCCTGCTACATATCGTCCTGAACATGTACACGCTCTGGATTTTCGGCCAGGTCCTGGAACCTTTGCTGGGCCGCATCCGTTTTTTCGCCATCTA
Organism: Arthrobacter sp. PAMC25284; assembly: GCF_019443425.1. Lineage (NCBI taxonomy): Bacteria > Bacillati > Actinomycetota > Actinomycetes > Micrococcales > Micrococcaceae > Arthrobacter > Arthrobacter sp. PAMC25284. The sequence goes on along the minus strand of NZ_CP080382.1, from coordinate 2,551,914 downwards.
TGTGGTGTCCGCTATTGGCGGCTCAGCGGGATTCCTGCTGCTGACCCCCGTCTACCCGGCCAGCGGCCCGGTGGGCGTGGTGGGGGCTTCCGGAGCCATCTTTGGCTTGTTCGGGGCCATGCTGGTGGTCCAGCGCCACCGCGGCGGGGATATCCGTCAACTTCTCGTCCTCGTCGCCATCAACGGTGTGATCGGCTTTATGGTCCCGCAGATAGCGTGGCAGGCTCACCTCGGCGGTCTCGTGACCGGCGCCCTGTGCGCCGCTGCCGTCGCCTATGCACCCAAAGGGTCCCGCCGTGGATTGCTGCAGGCCGGCGGGATCGTCGTCGTCCTGGCCCTGGTAATTGTCGTCTCCGTCCTGCGGATGGCCGGCGCCGGCGCATAGCCGCGGCGTGACTGACCCGCGCCCACGGCCGGGCGTGCGGTCAACCGGGCCCCCAGCGCGGCTGACCCACCGCGGTCTTCAGTCCCCTTCCCCGGTTCAACGACCGGGTCTACTGCCGCGCCCGCCCCAGCGCTCCGCTTGGGGCGCCCCGCCGCCCCAGCAGCGCTTCGCCCGGACGGCGTCCCGCCCGGCATCAACCACCCTGATCGTGCCGCGCGACCCCGTCTGCGGGAGTTGTCCACAGTGTTTATCCACAGTGTTAGTAACTTACATCCATGTAGTTCAGAATGCGCTGCTTGATCTGAAGGCCACAACGGGCAGATTCTCCACGCTGCAGCGCCTGGTATTTCATGTTGTCCACAATTGTGGATAACTCCTGTGGGTTGTCCTGTGGTTAAGTGGACAACTTTCGGATGATTCGACGGGCAGTACAACGTCAGGCCCCCGGCACTGGCACCAGGACCGGCACCGGCACCCGAACCGAGAACGCGCAGCCTCCGTTGCCAAGGAGAAGGAGCATGACTCCGCATTCCGCGGCAATGGCTCGGAAGCCCGCGTCGTTACCTGCAGCGACTCATGAGCGGCATCGCGGCGGGTTCCATTCGCCAGAAGCAGAAGCAGAAGAAGAAGCAGAAGCAGGAGCGGTTGCAGCGAGGCTCCGGGCATCAGTGACTGATTCTCCGGCCACACCTGCCTGTCCACATGGCTCGCCGCCGATCCTGATCTCAACAGGTTATGCACAGTGTTAATAACGCGACGCTCCCCGGGCCCCGTTGCCCGCGGTACCGGATCGGCGGGACACAGAGCCCCGCCCCACGGTGCGGGAAAACCAGTTATCCCCAGTTGTGGATAACTTGTGGGTACCGGGTTGTTATTAAGTGGAAAACTTTGACGTTTTCCACACCGTGTCGCTCCGCTCCAGGCCTGCCGACCGTGCAGGGCCGCATAAAACCGGCCTTCAGTCGGGGAGGTCTTCCGGTTTTCCACAGACGATCCACATTGTTAATAACTAACACCGCTGTTATTCAGCATTCCGGCCGGGACGGAATTTCGCGGTGGAACCCCACACCGCGCCGCGATACGGGGCAGGGCGGAAAAACCCACGCTAAGTTATCCCCATTGTGGATAACTTAATGAAAAGTTGTGCACAAGTGTGAACAACCCGTCTCCAGTGCCGGCTCAGCGAGGCCAGATGCCGGAGCTGCCCCGCCGGTGACTGTCCAGAAGATGCGTATCCACCATCCCGACAGCTTCCATCAGCGCGAACATCGTCGTCGGCCCGACAAAGGCAAAGCCCTTCTTCCGGAGCGCCTTGGACAACGCAATGGACTCCGGCGACGTTGTCGGGATTTGGTCCGTCAACACCGGCTCCGGCGTTGAGGCAGGCTGGAAGCCCCACACGAAGTCGACCAGCCCGCCGTCGTCCCTTAGGGCGAGCGTTGCGCGGGCGTTGGTGATGGTCGCCCGGATCTTGAGCCGGTTCCTGACGATGCCGGCGTCCTGTAGCAGGCGTTCGACGTCGGCCTCGGTGAAGTCGGCCACCGCATCCGGCTGAAACCCTTGAAAGGCCGTGCGGAACGCCGGCCGCTTGCGAAGAATGGTCGCCCAGGACAGACCGGCCTGAAATGCCTCAAGGCTGATCCGCTCGAAGAGTCCCTGCTCGTCCCGGACGGGCAGACCCCACTCATGGTCGTAGTAGTCACGGAGCATTGGGTTGGTCGCCGCCCAGGGGGGCCGGCCCAGACCGTCATCGCCGGTAATGGGGCCGTTCAGTGTCGGGCTCATGTGCCGTCCTTGCTTAAACGGCAGGGCCGGCACACAGTCCGTGTACCGGCCCCGCAGGGTTCTTCCGCAGTGCAACAGTGTTTCAGGAGCGCCAGCGGGTGGTCATGAGGAAGCCCAGAATGGCGATTCCAAAGCCTGCGACGATATTCCACGAAGACCATGCCTGGACCGGGAGGGCCCCTTCGCTGATGTAGAAGGTGATGATCCATAGCAGGCCGATGATCATCAGGCCGAACATCACCGGTTTGAACCATACGGCGTTGGGCTTGTAGGCCTGCGCGGCAGGTGACTGCGGCGCCACGGCAGCTGTCTTCTTTCGCGGCTTCGACTCGGGCACTGGTCCTCCTTGGCGTTGTGGAACGAGAGCGGCAACTGGCTTGATATCCTGCGGGAAGTACAACGCAGGCGGGCAAAGCGCTCTTGGTCAATTCTTGGATTTCTTGTTCGCTGCCAATTCTAGCTGGAGATCAGTCGCCACCGCTTTCGGCAGCCGCCGGGTTCCCGTTTGATTCAGGATCGTGACGTCGCTGGTGTTGGCAGGCGGCGTACTGGTATTGATGGTTCAGTTCCTTTTTCCTGAATGGCGCAACTTACCCCGTTCACAGATTCAACGATTGGTTCACCAAGGCACCCATGAGTACAACCAAGATCCTTGTCGTAGACAACTACGACAGCTTTGTCTACACGCTGGTCGGCTATCTCCAGGAGCTTGGCGCCGAAACTACGGTGGTCCGGAACGACGACGTCACCCTGGCTGAGGCAATAGAGATGGCGACGGCCCGCGACGGTGTCCTCGTCTCGCCGGGCCCGGGGACTCCAGCCGAAGCCGGAGTCTGTATTGAACTGATCAAGTGGTGCGGCAGCCACGGCAAACCCATGCTCGGGGTGTGTCTGGGCCACCAGGCGCTGGCCGAGGCCTACGGCGGGACCGTGACCCACGCCGCCGAACTCATGCACGGGAAGACATCCTTGGTCGAGCACAATGGCACGAGTGTTTTCGCCGGGCTGCGATCCCCCCTCACTGCCACGCGCTACCACTCGCTGGCGGCCGTGCGGGAGAGCATCCCGGAGACCCTCGAAATCACCGCTGCCACCGGCAGCGGAGTGGTGATGGGTTTGCAGCATCGGACCGCTCCGCTCTGCGGCGTTCAGTTCCACCCTGAATCCGTGCTTACCGAAGGTGGATACCAAATGCTGGGAAACTGGCTGGAATCGCTGGGAATGGCAGGGGCCGCGGCCCGGGCAGCGCACCTGAGCCCGCTCATTAAGCACTGACGCTCTGCAGGCCGCTTAGTTGTCGGAGTCCGGCTTCGTGGCCGACGGCGTAGGGATCGGGGCAGGTTCCGGTGCTTTGGCAACGGTGACCGAAATGGTCTTCCCCTGTTCGACGGCGGCTTCCGCAGCGTCGCTTTGCCCGGTTACTTTGCCCGGCTGAACCTGGGAGTTCGAGACTTCCGTCACGCTGATAGACAACCCCACGTCCGTTAGCGCAGCCTCCGCGTCGGCCTGCAAAAGCCCGATAAGTTGCGGCACGGCAACCTTGCCGGTGGAGACGATGAGTTCCACCGTGCTGCCAACAGCCACGCTCTGGCCGGGCTCGGGACTGGTCGTGATCACGGCGCCGGCCGGCACTCCCGGGCTGTTCGCCATTCTGGTGGCCGGTGCGCCGACCAGTCCCTTCTGGCGCAGGACGTCACGCGCGGCCGCCTCCGTCCGGCCGGGCAAATCAGCGGGAATGGCTACGGCGGCCGGTCCATCGGAGATGTTGAGCGTGACCTCGGAACTGGGATCGAGGGAACTTCCCGACGCCGGGGCGGTCCCGATCGCGTTGCCCTTGGCTATGGTGGCGTGCTGCTGCCGCTGGATCTGCGGTCTGAAGCCGGCGTTATAGAGCTTCTGGAGTGCCTCGGACTCCGTCAGCGACGACACCGGCGGGACAAGGACCTGGGCGACGGGCGGCGGCTCCTGATTCATCATGTTGTACAGCCACAACCCGCCACCGGCGAGTACCAGGGTGGCGAGGACGAAGAGCGTGGCGATCCAGGTCCGACGCCGGGACCGCTGCAGCCGGCTGTGTTCGCGCTCGGCCGCCAGTGCCCGCGGCGAACTGTCCCCGTCCGTCCGGCCGAACAGGTCCGAATCACGGGCCGTATCGGCGTGCCTTTCATCCGGGACAGCGGCGTTATCCGCGGCCGGCCGGACCGGTTCTGCGGGCGCCTCATCCAGGAACCGGGTCCCAGTGAGCGAGAAAGCAGCGGTCACGGCGTCGTCGAACCGGTGGACAGTGTTGGTCGGGTTGGTGGGAGCCTCACTGGCCGGCGCCGGCGTCACTCCGACGCCGCTGCGCGCGGCCCGCAGGGCGCGGCGGAAGGCCGCGGCATCCTGGAAACGGTCAGCCCGGTTCTTTTGGAGAGCCTTCGTCAGGACACTGTCCAGCGCCGGAGACACGTCGGGATTCAGGCTGGCGGCCGGCTCCGGGATTTCGCGCACGTGCTGGTAGGCCACCGACACCGGGCTGTCCCCGATGAACGGGGGCCGGCCGGCCAGCATTTCGTAGAGCAGGCAGCCGGCCGAGTAGAGGTCGCTGCGGGCATCAACCGTTTCGCCGCGGGGCCTGTTCCGGGGAAAGATACTGCGCGGTGCCCACGACCGCCTGCGTCTGGGTCATGGTCGCGGCCGAGTCCGCGATGGCACGGGCAATCCCGAAGTCCATCACCTTGACGGTGCCCGAGCCGGGACAGAACATCACATTTGCGGGCTTGATGTCCCGGTGGACGATCCCGGCTTTATGGCTGTACTCGAGGGCCGAAAGAACCCCGAGCATGAAGTCGATCGCCTCATCGATCGTGACTTCATTGGCCCGGATAAGGTCACGGATGGTCTTGCCCGAAACAAATTCCATCACGATGTAGGGCACGCGCACAGTGTCGTGATGGTCCCCGGGAACAGCATGGTCCCCGGTGTCGTAGACGGCCACAATTGACGGGTGGTTGAGCGCAGCCACGGCCTGGGCCTCCCGCTTGAACCGGGCCTGGAACTGAGGGTCCCTGGCCAGATCCGGACGCAGCAGCTTCACGGCCACAGTACGGCCGAGCCGGGTGTCGATACCCCGGAAAACATCGGCCATTCCGCCGCGGCCGATCAGTTCACCCAGCTCATAGCGTCCGCTGAGGACGCGTTGCGTTGCCTCGGGGCCGCGGTCCTCCCTGTGTGACGGTGTGCGGGGTGAAGTAGACACGGCTTCCCTAAGGTGCCTTCGTGGTCGGCGTCGCCAAGACTTTAGCCAAATAATAGGTCACGACGGAGCCGGCTGGAACCTTGATTCCCTGTGCGGGATCCGAACTCACGAAGGTTCCCGGCTCCTGGGTCTTCTTGGCAGGATCGACGTCGTCGCCCTTCGCCCAGCGCAGTCCCGCCGTCTCGATGGCCTGCTGGGTCGCTGCCTCGCTGGCACCGGCCTGAATCGACGGAACAACAACCATCTCCGGGCCCTTGGAATAGGACACCGTGATGGTGTCACCTGGCTGGACCTGGCCGGCCGGGTTGATGTCCACGACGGTCCCCGCCGGGGCGTTGTTGAAGACTTCGGCCCCGTCGACTTTCAGCTTCATGGTGGCCAGTTCGCTGCGGACCTCATCGTAAGGCCGGCCGAGGTAAGCATCAGGGAACAGATTGATGGCCGCCGGTGTGGACTGGGTTGGTGTCGCGGAAGTGGCGGTGGGGCTGGGGGTCGTGGATACGGGCGACGCACTGGTACTGGCCGGCTTCGCACTCGTGACGGTGGCACTGGTGCTGGCCGGTGCCTGCGCCGGGAACAACATCCCGGCCTGGGTCAAGACCACCCCGATCAGGGCAAACAACACGAGCAGGATGAGGGCGACCAGCGGCCAGGTCCAGGGACTGCGCTGGCGGCGTGCCGGTTCGTCCACCGGTTCGTCATAGTCCTCCTCCGTCTGGGTCCACTCCCGCTGGGCGGCCAGGGCATCGGCGCGGGTGAGCGCGTCACGTGCGCCATGGCCGCGCGAGGCGGCAGCCCCGGCGGCTGCAGCAGCGGCGCCGGCAGCACCGACGACCGGCAGCGCCGAAGTCGCCGACGTCGACCGGTCCTCTGCCGGGCTGGATCCGATGACGCTCGTGGCGGCAGTGGGGAGATCAACCGGTGCCGTAATGGGGCCGGTTGTCGCCTCGAAAAGAAGCATTCCGGGAACAGCGGCGTGGGCCGCGCCGATGTCGCCGTTGCGGATGGCTTCGGCGGCCTCGGAGAGCTTAAGTGCGTCGGCCGGACGGTTCTTCGGATCCTTGGACAGCATCGACATCAGCAGCGCGCGCACGGGCTTGGGCAGGGTCTCCGGCAGCGGAGGCGGTGCATCGTTGACCTGGGCCAAGGCAATGGCGATCTGCGATTCGCCGGAGAATGGCCGGTGTCCGGTAAGGCACTCGTAGCCAATGACGCCGAGGGCGTAGATATCCGAGGCGCCCGTAGCCATCTGGCCGGTGGCCTGCTCCGGGGCCAGGTACTGGGCCGTGCCCATCACCTGCCCGGTCTGGGTCAGGGGCACCTGGTTCGCCAGACGTGCGATGCCGAAGTCGGTGACCTTGACCCGTCCGTCAGGGGTGATGAGCAGGTTTCCGGGTTTCACGTCGCGGTGTACGAGACCCTGGGCATGGGCGACGGCGAGGGCCCGTGCAGTCTGCGCAATCATCGAAAGGGTGCGGTCCGGGGAGAGCACCTGTTCGTGTTCGATGATGCTGCTCAAGGGCTGGCCCGGGACCAGCTCCATTACGAGGTAGGCGGAACCTTCCTCTTCGCCGTAGTCGAAGACGTTAGCGATGCCGACGTGGTTAAGGAGCGCCGTGTGCCGCGCCTCGGCCCGGAACCGCTGGAGGAATCCCGGATCGCCGGTGTACTCCTCCTTGAGGACCTTGATGGCGACAATCCGGCCAAGGACGAGGTCTTTGGCTTTCCAGACTTCGCCCATTCCGCCGATCGCAATACGCGTGGTCAACTGGAATCTGCCGCCGAGGGTGATTCCCGATGTAGGCCTCACTTATTCAACACCGCCTCAAAAATCTTCTTCGCGTTCGGACTGGTTAGCTGTGCGCCGGTGGTGATGTCCACGCCTTGAATGACGACGGTGACGGCCACTTGCGGGTCATTCGCCGGGGCAAACCCGGTAAACCATGAGTTGTTCAGGCCGGTGCCCAGTTCCGCGGTACCGGTCTTGCCGGCCACCTGGACGCCGCTGACGGCTGCGCCGCGCGCGATTCCGTCGCTGACGACGCTCGTCATCCACTCGGTGATCTGGCTGGCGATCTCCGGGGTGGTGGAAGTCCGCAGAGGTTTCGGGTTGGGCTCGCTGAGCGTCCGCAGATCCGGGGACCGCACAGTCTTGATCAGGTTCGGCTGCATCTGCACACCGCCGTTGGCGATGGCGGCCGTCATGAGATTGATCTGCAGCGGTGTGGCCCGGACATCGCGCTGGCCAATGGCGGACTGCGCAAGTCCGGCCTGGTCCAGATCCGTCGGGAAAACGCTCTTGGCGTAGTCGAGCTTCAGCTGGTCGCCAATTTCCTCGCCGAAGCCGAACTTCGCCGCCTGCTCGGCAATGGCGGACTCGCCGAGATCGAGGGCAATACTGGCGAACGGCGTATTGCACGACTGCTGCAGCGAGAAGGCGAAACTGGCCGTGTCACGCGTGTAGCAATTGCCGCCGGCGTAGTTGGGCAACGTGTACTGGATACCGGGGAAGGCCATTTGTGCCGGGTTGGGCAGTTGGCTGTCCTTGTTGTACTTGCCTGAGCTGAGGGCGGCCGCGGTGTCGACGAGCTTGAACACAGATCCGGGCGCCAGCAGCGCTCCGGTCGGACCGCTCACCGACTGATTGAGGTTGATGCCGGGAACCTGGTTGAGTTCGGTGAAATTAGCGGCCTCGGCCTCGGGATCCTGCGTAGCGATCAGGTTCGGGTCATAGGACGGTTTGGATACCATTGCCAGGATGGCACCGGTCTTGGGATTGGTCACCACGATAGACCCGCGCTGGCCATCCGGGATGAGGTCGTAGGCGAGCTTCTGGATCGCCGGGTCTATGGTGAGCTCGACGGATGCTCCCTTGGGCTGCTTTCCAAGGAAGAGCTGGCCGATCCGATCCAGAAAAAGCTGGTCGGAGCTGCCTGCGAGCTGGCCATCCATTGACCGCTCCAGGGCCCGTTAGTCCGTAATTCTTGGAGAAGTAGCCGGTGATGCCGGCATACAACTCGGGCTGGGTGTAGCTGCGCTGGAATTTGCATGTTTCCGAGCCGGCCACGGACTGGGCGACGGGCGTGCCGCCGACGATGATTGCGCCGCGGTCGTTGCAGTAATTCTGGAGGATCGCGCGCTTGTTCCAGGCGTTGGCCTGTAGTTCGTCCGCCCCTATGACCTGGACAAAGCTGAGGGCACCGAAAATAAGCGCGAACATGGCGATCGCGGCGATCCATGCGTTGCGGATGGCCTGGTTCACAGTTGACTTACCGCCTCGGTGTGAGCGTCTGGACTGGTGCGGCCGGCACCGGCGGCCGCTGTGGACCGCGACGGCGGTTCCGGGATGGCTTCTTTGGCGTCGGGTATTTCACCGGGCGCCAGCGGGGTGGTGTCTACCGGACCGCGTGCCGTGTGGGAGATCATGAGCAGCAACCCGACGATGATCCAGTTGGCCAGCAGGGAGGACCCGCCGGCTGCGAGGAAGGGGGTTGTAAGTCCAGTGAGCGGAATGAGGCGGGTGACACCGCCGATCACAACAAAGCACTGCAGCGCGATGGCGAACGAGAGCCCTGTTGCCAGCAGTTTGCCGAAGGCGTCCCGGGTGCCCAGTGCGGCGCGGAATCCGCGGGTGAACAGCAGTAGGTACATCAGCACAATAGCGAAGAGCCCGATCAGGCCGAGTTCCTCGCCGAAGGAGGCGATGATCATGTCGCTGTTGGCGAAAGGAACCAGGTTGGGTCTGCCCTGGCCGAGGCCGGTGCCAACCAGCCCCCCGTTCGCCATCCCGAACAGGCCCTCCACGATTTGGAGGCTGCCGCCGTAGGCGCGGCCGTAGACCTCCTCGGTGAAGGCATTGACCCAGCCGTCGATCCGGAGGGCGACGTGGGAGAAAACCCTCGACGCCACAAAACCACCGCCGGCCATCAGCACCACGCCGATGATGACCCAGCTGATTCGGCTCGTAGCCACGTAGATCATCACGAGGAACAAGCCGAAGAACAGGATGGAGGAGCCAAGGTCACGCTGGAACACCAGCACGCCGATGCTCACAAGCCATGCCGTGATCATTGGGCCCAGATCTTTGAACCGAGGGAACTGGAGCGGGCCGATTTTGCGTCCGGCCAGGAGAATCAGGTCCCGGTTCGACGACAAATACCCGGCAAAAAATATCGCGAGCGTAATCTTGGCGATTTCGCCCGGCTGGAAAGTCATCGATCCGACCCGGATCCAGACGCTGGCACCGAGGATTTCGCCGGCGCTGATGCCCGGAACGAGCGGCAGCACCAGCAGCAACGCGCTGACGGCCAGGGAAATGTAAGTGAAGCGGCGCAGCATGCGATGGTCCTTGAGGAACCAGATCACTGCAATCGACACCGCCATGGCAACGACGGTCCACCGCAACTGGTTGTTGCCCGTGTCTTCTCCGACCCGGTCAAGGCGGTGGATCATGGCGAGCCCCAAGCCGTTGAGCGCGACCACAATCGGAAGTATTACCGGATCGGCATATTTAGCGCGGATCCGGAGAACCACATGGAAGGCCAGCGCCGCGGCGGCCAGGAGGCTGGATTGGAACCAGAAGTCCGTATCGAAGGCCTTCTGGCGGTCAACCCCGACGAGGGCGTTGGCGCCAATGCCGACGGCGAGGGCCAGGACCAGAAGCACCAACTCCACATTCCGGCGGGGCTTGGGTGCGGTTTCAATAGTTGTCACTTGGCCACCTCACACGTCGGGGAAGGGGCTGGTGAGGCCGTCGGCTGTGCCGGGCCGGATGCTCCGGGCTCGGCCGTCGCTTGGGGCGGGGCCGTGGCGCCGGCGCTGGCCGGTGATCCTGTGGGCGTGGCGGCAGGAGAGGAAGTCACACACGCCGTGGCGGGGGCCGTAGTGCCGGTCTCCTCGAGGTTTTTCACGATCCGCTGGGCGTCATAGAGATCGCGGGCCGGAACTGTTTGGCGCACGCGCTGCTGCGAAAATTCGGGCAGGTCTGACATCCGGATATCGGTCACCATTTCGAGGGTGGAGAGCTGGATGGGACCCAGTCGCTGGGAAACACCGTTGAAGATAGCGACGCGCTGGTCTTGTTCGCCAATGTAATACCGGGTCTGCGTCCAGGCATAGCCGAGCCACAGGCCAAGACCCAGCAACGCGACCAGGGCGGCTGCCACGGACGCGGTCAGCCAGCGCCGGGGTCGGGCTGCCGGCCGGTAGTATTCGACGTCGTCACGGGCCTGCTCCGACTTGTGCGTCAGGACAGTGGCGGCCCTGCGGGCCACGGTGCGACCGGCGATGGCAGGAATGGATCCGGATTCCGCGGCGGTGGCGGCTGCACCGACAAGTTCGTGCGGGCGCGTTGAGAGCTCTTCGCGCAGAACGGCGGCGGAGAGATGCTCGCCAAGATGTGGATCAGTGGCCGCGCTGGCGGACTTCTGCTCGTCACCTTCAGTGCCTCCGGCCGCGGTGGCATCCGGTACCGGAGTCCGGGCGGCGTCTTCGGCCGGATCAGTGACCGCCGATGCCGGCGACCCGTCGTTGCTCGCCGGCTGAGCGGAGTAGGTGCTCCCCGTGGTTTGCGGTGCGGCGGGGGCGGCCGGTGCGGCGTGGGCGGGGACGATGTCGACGGCCGCAGTGCGCACGTCGTCGGGCGTTTGCTCGGCGATATCGAGCATTACGATCGTCACGTTGTCGGGAGCGCCGGCTTCGAGGGTGAGGTCAACGAGGATTTCAACACACTCCCGGAGGTCCTTCGTCTCCCTCACCATCCGCTCCACGACGTGGCCGGCGACGTAGTTCAGGCCGTCGGAGCACAGGAGCCAGCGTTCACCGGGCTGGACATCGAGCGTGTCGACGTCCAGTTCCGGGCTCGCGTCCACGTCGCCGAGCACGCGCATCAGAACGTTCTTGTGCGGGTGGGTTTCCGCCTCTTCCGGACGCAATCGTCCTTCGTCAATAAGCCGCTGGACAAAGGTATGGTCCACGCTGACCTGCTCGAATTCTCCGTTGCGCAGACGATAGGCGCGGGAATCGCCGATATGGGCGATGTGGAGTTTGCCCTCGGCCAACAACAGGGCGGTGACGGTGGTGCCCATCCCGGCCAGTTTGGGATTGATGTGAACCAGCTCGGAGAGCAGGGAATTCGCCGTCTGGATCTCGTCGGCGAGGACCGTGGCAGCATCGCCTTCGTAGCGGTCGTGATCGAGATGGATCATGTCCAGGATGGTCGCAGCAGAGGCCACATCGCCGCCGGCGTGGCCACCCATGCCGTCCGCCACGACGGCAAGGTGGCGACCGACGTAGGCGGAGTCGTCATTCTTGGCGCGCACACGTCCGACGTCGGAACGTGCGGCATAGCGCATGATCAGAGGCCGCCGGGAGGCCGAGGCCTGCTCTGCGGAGAAGTCCGGAGCGGCCATGGCTACGGCCTCAATTCGATGACCGTCTTGCCGATTCGCACGGGTACACCCAGATCGACGGGCAGGGCCCGGGTCAATTGCTGGTCTGCCAGATATGTGCCGTTCGTGGAGCCGAGATCTTCGATGAACCAGCGGCTGCCTTGCGGAAAGAGTCGGGCATGCCGGCCGGAGGCATAGTCATCCTCAAGTACCAGAGTCGCCTCCTGTGCCCGGCCCAGCAGGATGGGACTGGCGGCGAGTGTGATCGTTGTGCCCTGGAGCGGTCCCTCGGTCACCACCAGCTGGTGTGCCTGCTGTTTCACCGGGGCCGGGGAAGGTTCGGCCAGTGCAGGGTTCTTGCGCACCTGACGGGCCGTAGGGGCGCCGGACGCCGCCTTGCGTCCGATCATCAGATCGCGGCGCATGGTGGAAACAATGCTGAAAATCAGGACCCACAGGAGGAGCAGGAAGCCAAAACGCAGGACAGCGATCGTTAGTTCGCTCATGCGCGGCCGCCTGTCTGGGCAGGCATTAGGCGAAAAATAATTTTGCTCCGTCCCATTGTGATGGTCGATCCGTCCGTGAGGTCCGAACTGCCCACAATCTTTTGGCCGTTGACATAGCTGCCGTTCGTTGAGCCCAGGTCGATGGCCTGGGCGAGGCCCGGCCCCGTCCTGATTTCCAGGTGGCGGCGCGAAACGCCGGTGTCGTCAATAAGGATGTCGGCCTCCGACGACCGACCAAGGACGATCGAAGCGGCGTTAAGGGAATAGCGCTGCCCGTCGATATCCAGCACCGGCTGCAGCCGGACCGGCTGGCGGGTGGGTGCGGCCGGAACATTGCTGTGGGCTTTGGGGTGCGCCGGCTCCGTGGGTGCCGACGACGACTCCGTCCGGGAGGTGATTTCAAAATTCCCTACGCGAAGTTCCCCGTCCCGGCGGAAGCTGATCCGGACCGGACCCTGGAGTGTGTATCCCTGGCTGCGAACGTGGTTAATGACAACGTCGCACAACTCTTCCGCGAGGGGCGTACCCCATTCCTGGGCCCGCTGGAAGTCGTCGTCACTGAGAAGAACGTCGAAGACATTCGGGGCCAGCGTGCGGCCCGCGGCGATGGTGATGGCCTTATTGTCCACGTCGCGGCGGAGTCGGCTGGCGATCTCGACGGGCTCAACCTGGGCGCGGGAACCGGTGGAGAAGACTCCACGGACGGCCTTCTCGATGCCGCGCTCGACTTTGTCCAGCAATCCCATGGTCCTTCTCCTTTCCTGAGAGCTGCCGGGGGCAGCGTTCGTTCCGGAACTCGATTTCCAGCTCGTCCAGAAGCGCGCCGTGCAAGGGCACTCCTACATCAGATACTACTGGGCGTGACTGGGAATGGCCCTAATGAGCACCGCCGCCGCGTGCAGAAAAACGACAGTGAACGGTCCCTGACGTGCGGTGGTATCTCCGCCGCCAGCCCGCTGCGCAGCCGTTGCGGGCCGGCGGAGCCGGCCCCAAAACGGGGGTTCCTGCAGCCCCGAAGATCACCGGGAGGCAGGGCAATGGAGGCCGATTAGCGTTTTTCCGCAATTGTCCGTTATGCTTGATCTCGCTGCTTTGACGAGGTTGATGATTCCGGAAACGGACAATCTGCCGGTTAAAGAAGTTGCGCGCGAGTGGCGGAACGGCAGACGCGCTGGCTTCAGGTGCCAGTGTCCGAAAGGGCGTGGGGGTTCAAATCCCCCCTCGCGCACGCACTGTAAAGAGCCCCGGTCATTAGGACCGGGGCTCTTTCGTTTAACGTTCCGGACCGGTGGGGCCGCCCAACAGAGCCCGGTCAGACCAGCAGCGCTCCGAACCCGGCGATGAGCGCCTCAAGGCCCAGGCTGAAGGCGACATCTGCCGGATTTCCGTACCCGTCGTCCGACAGGCGCGCTACCGCTCCGGTGAAGTTCGGCGTCGATGCCGCCATGCTGCCCGAGTCAAAGATGTCCGCCGGAGCCGTGACATCGTAGGCGGACCCAAAGATAAACGACTCCAGGGCCACGATGGCCGCTACGATGCGCTCCTGCGGGAACCCTGCCCGGCTAAAACCGGCGCTCACGGCCTCATACATGGCCAGCGTCTTCGGAGCATCGGCTACCGGGAGCACCGCGATCACAGGAATCAGCGGCGTGTGCCGGGAAAAGACGTCCCGGTAGCTCCAGGGCCCAGTCCCGGACGGCGCGGTCCCACGGTTCGGAGTTAAACGCCGCCACTTGCACGAACGAGGTCAGGTGGTCCTGAACAAGGACCAGGACGTCGCGCTTGGAGGAAACGTGGTTGTAGAGGGCGGACGGTGCCACGTTCAGGGACCTGGCCAAGGCTGCCATGGTGAAGCCCTCGTAGCCGCTGCTCCCAACAACCTTCAAGGAAGCGGCGATAATGCGGTCCTGGTCCAGAACAGCCGCGGGCGGCCTGCCCGCCCTGCGCCGCGGCGTGGCATCGGTGGAGCGGGATTCTGCGGGTGTGCTGCTGGGTGACGGCATTTGTTGCCTTTCAGGCGGGTGTTCCAAGGATTATTCCACTGCCGAATCCGCCGGTGGACGCTTCTGCGCCCGACGGGTCTTCCCTGGCTTGCGAAGAACCGCTATAGTTTCTCAGAAATGAATATCATTCATTTAGTGGTCGGCATCACCCAGGCGGCCATGGAGAGAGGACACCATGCTGGAACTTGACCGCGACGTCGTTATCGTCGGAGCCGGACCCGCCGGACTTACCGCAGCCCGGGAATTGAAGAAAGCCGGGCTGAGTGTTGCCGTTCTGGAAGCCCGCGACCGGGTTGGTGGCCGCACTTGGACGGACACCATTGGCGGAGCCATGCTGGAAATTGGAGGACAGTGGGTTTCGCCGGACCAGTCCGAACTGCTGGCCCTCCTGGACGAGTTCGGCCTGCAAACCTACTCCCGCTACCGGGCAGGCGCGTCCGTCTACATCGGCGGGGACGGGAAGCGCACGCTCTATACCGGAGACACTTTTCCGGTTAACTCCACCACCGCGGCCGAGATGGACAAACTCACGGCCCTGCTGGACTCGCTCGCCGCGGAAATCGGCCCCACCGAGCCGTGGGCACACCCGAAATCCCGCGAGCTGGACACCATCTCCTTCCATCACTGGCTGCGGCAGAATTCCACCGACGAGGAAGCCTGCAACAACATCGGCCTCTTCATTGCCGGCGGCATGCTGACCAAGCCGGCTCACGCCTTCTCTGCGCTGCAGGCCGTGCTGATGGCCGCGTCCGCCGGGTCCTTTACCCACCTGACCGACGAGGACTTCATCCTGGACAAGCGGGTCGTCGGCGGGATGCAGCAGGTGTCCGTGCTGCAGGCAGCAGAACTCGGCGGCGACGTCGTCCTCGACAGCCCGGTCCGCACCATCAACTGGGCGGAAGCCGCTGGCGGCTACCGCGTCACTGCCGTGTCCGACCGTGTCACTGTGAACGCACGCTTTGTGATCATGGCCGTGCCGCCGAACCTGTACTCCCGGGTCTCCTTCAACCCGCCGCTGCCGCGCCGCCAGCTCCAGATGCACCAGCACCAGTCGCTGGGCCTTGTCATCAAGGTCCACGCCGTCTACAGCTCGCCGTTTTGGCGCGAGGAAGGCCTCTCCGGCACCGGCTTCGGCGCCGACGCCTTGGTCCAGGAGGTCTATGACAACACCAACTACGAAGATCCACGCGGCACCCTGGTGGGCTTCATCTCGGACGAAAAGGCCGACGCGATGTTTGAACTCAGCGCCGAGGACCGCCGCCGCGCCATCCTGGAATCCATTGCCGGCTTCTTGGGCGACAAGGCCCTCGAGCCCGAGGTGTACTACGAATCCGATTGGGGTTCTGAGGAATGGACCCGTGGCGCGTATGCGGCCAGCTACGACCTTGGCGGTCTGCACCGCTATGGAAAAGACCAGCTCACGCCGGTCGGGCCCATCCACTGGGCCTGCTCCGATCTTGCCGCCGAGGGATACCAGCACGTTGATGGTGCTGTGCGGATGGGCCGGAAGACAGCAGCGCGAATCGTCGCCGTCGCCGAACGTCCGGCGGTGCCAGTCGAGGCCCGCTAGGGCACGGCCGCGGAACCAGGCACCGTCGTCGCGATGATCGCGGTTCCCCGTGTAGATGAGCGCAGCGATGCTCCGCTCAGCCCAACCCATTCAACGTCGAATGATCCTTTCGGAGAGGCACACAAATGAGCATCAAACCAGAGACGTCCGTGGCGACGTCAAGTCCAGACCGCAAAGGCCTAAGCGAAAAGGGTCTCAAGGCCGGCTCGGTAGGGCTGATCGGCGCTGTCGTGATCGGCGTGTCCTGTATTGCCCCGGCCTATACCCTCACGGCCGCCCTCGGTCCCACCGTCTCCGAGGTCGGGGTCCACCTGCCGGCGATCTTCCTGGTCGGGTTTATTCCGATGCTGCTGGTGGCGTTCGGTTACCGCGAACTGAACAACGCGATGCCCGACGCCGGGACGTCCTTTACCTGGGCTTCACGGGCCTTCGGCCCGTGGGTCGGCTGGATGGGCGGCTGGGGCCTGATCGCGGCCACCATCATCGTGCTCTCGAACCTCGCCGCGGTGGCCGTGGACTTCTTCTACCTCATGCTGGCGCAGATCTTCGGCAACCCGGAACTGGCGGACCTCACCACGATCCTGCCGCTGAACATCGCCACCACGCTGGCCTTCATCGCGCTGGCGTGCTGGATTTCGTACCGCGGCATGGAGACCACGAAGAGTGTCCAGTACGTCCTGGTTGGATTCCAGCTGCTCGTCCTGGGCTGGTTCGCCGTCGCTGCCTTCAGCCACGTCGCCAACGGAACCGCATTCGACGCGACCTCCATTGCACCGGACTGGTTCAACCCGTTCGCCGTCGAATCTTTCTCCGCGTTCGCCGCTGGCGTGTCGCTGTCCATCTTCGTTTACTGGGGCTGGGACGTGACCCTGACCATGAACGAGGAGACCAGGAACCCGGAGAAGACACCGGGCCGGGGCCGCTACCGTCACCGTGGTCGTCATCGTCCTGATTTACATGACAGTCAGCCTGTCCACCCTGTCCTTCGCCGGAGTCGGCGACACCGGACTTGGCGCCGGGAACCCGGAGAACCAGGGCAGCATCTTTGCCGTCCTGGCCGGTCCCGTGATGGGCCCGTTCGCCATCCTGATGTCCCTGGCGATCCTGAGCAGTTCCGCGGCCTCGCTGCAGTCCACCTTCGTCTCCCCGGCCCGGACACTGCTGTCCATGGGCCACTACAGGGCGCTGCCGCTGAAGTTCGGCCGGGTCAGCCCGACCTACAAGTCGCCCAGTTACGCAACCATCGCCTCCGCCGTCGCTGCCGCCGGTTTCTACGTCGTTACCCGCTCGTTGTCCGAGAACGCGCTGTGGGACACCATTACGGCCCTGGGCATGATGATCTGCTTCTACTACGGCATCACCGCGCTGTCCTGCGTGTGGTTCTTCCGGTCCCAGGCGTTCGGCTCCGCGCACGCCTTCTTCTTCAAGTTCCTCGCACCGCTGCTGGGCGGCGTGATGCTTTTGGTGATGTTCGTCAAAACCTCCATGGACTCGATGGATCCCGCCTACGGCTCGGGTTCTTCCCTCGGCGGCGTCGGCCTGGTGTTCGTCCTCGGCATTGGAGTGATCCTGCTCGGCGTTGTTCTGATGCTGGTCATGGCCCGGCTGCGGCCGGAATTCTTCAAGGGCGAGGTCATCGGCCGCGGCCTCTGAGCCGCGGCCAATGGGGGGCCGACTCCCACCGACATTGAACCTAAGCATACTTATGAATAGGCTGGGCGGAGGAGGACCTTCCTCCGTCGGACCAGGAGCGAGGTGAGGTATGTCGGACAGCGAAAGCATCGGCAAAGTAACGGACATCATCAACGATTCACACATTGGAATGTTCACGACCATCAACGAAAATGGCTCCCTGGTCAGCCGGCCGCTGGCGGTCCAGGATGTCGAGGACGACGGCGACCTGTGGTTTTTCACGTCTGAAGAAACCTCGCAGGTGGCCCATGTCCGCGCGAACCCGGTGGTCAACGTCTCCTTCGGCAAACGCACCGAATGGGTCTCGGTCGCCGGAACCGCGGAGCTTGTGACGGACCGCGCAAAGATTAACGCGATGTGGAACCAGGCAGTGGAGGCATGGTTCCCGGACGGTCCGGACACCCCCGGCGTCGTGCTGCTCAGGGTGGACTCTGACTCGGCGGAATACTGGACCAGCCCGGGCGGAACAGCGGCTACGGTCCTGCAGTGGGTCAAGTCGAAAGCGACCGGAAGCCGGATGAGCGCGGGCGAGAGCGCCACCGTGGAGCTGTAGGCGCAGTCATTTGAGTAGGCAGGGCGTCCCGGCAGGCCGGGGCGCCCTTTCTTTCGCGATTATCAGGTCAACGCCGCCAACGTCTCGGGGAGTCTGACGGCGGCCGGGTGCCGGTCGACGCGATCAGTCCTTTGCGGTGTCCAGTGACGCCAGCTCCCGGACGCCCTCCTGGACACTCTCCCGGACGCCGGCGGCGCGTTCGGCTGCGGCCAGGGCCTGCTCCAGCCGGTCAACCGCCCCGCTGTAGGCGGCGTCGGTGCAGCCGGCCGCTGCCCCGCCGCGCAGCAGTTCCGCCGACCTCATGGCGCGGATGAGCTCGGCAGTGTGGGGTTCGGCGGGATCGCTCATGGCCGGGTAATCGATGCAGTAGCCGGGGTCGAGCTCATAGCGCTGCCAGCGGTCAAGGGCACTCCGGTGACGCACCGCGGCGGCATCGTTTAGGACGGCCACCTCAAGGGCCGCCGTGCGGCCAGCCTGCCAGCGGAACACTTGCGGGGGCCCATCGGTAGCTGACTGCCGCCGCGCCGACCGCAGCGCCACCGAGCAGCAGCCCGATGCCGGGGGAGGCGAGGGCAGGGACTAAGACCGCGGGGGCCACAATGGCCACCCCGGCGAACCCGTCCCAGAAGACCGCATCGGGCAGTTGCGGGTCCCGGTGGTGCTTGCGGGCGAAATACACGGCCCCGGCGGCGGCGATCACGACCACGGCGAATAAGGCCAGTACCTGCAACGGTCCCAGCGGTCCAAGATCAAAAAGAGTTGTCATTACCAACACCTCCGGGGACCCTGCCATTCGGCAAGGTTCCTCTATTCCATTGGAATCCATCCTGCTTCGGCAGTCAATGCTTCCCCGGTGTGGCATAACCGGTTCCCGATCGATGCCAGCTGAACCCGGCTCTCGACTTCAGTGGCAAGTCTGCCCCGATGGCTGGCGGTGAGCCGCAGGCATGCCTAACGCGGCCCAGGAGGATAAATCGGCTCAGGCGATCAAACCTCGAGTTCCGCACGAGAGGTGCTCAACAGGCGCGGGGGAGCATGCCTGACCTTCCGGTTAGGGCATACCGCAACCGGACGTATGCGGCCAGTCAAGGAGACCATCGTTGGGCAGCTCTGCCCTCCGTGGTGTTTGTACCTGCTGAATCTTTACCTTTGGACCGCGCCCATAACGATCTCGATCCGTCACGATTCGGCGGTCTCACTCATGACGCGGCTCTCTATCGTGGTTGATATCACTTCTCTTGAGAAAGAAGGCGGTTCGCCGTGAAGGAGCTTCATGCGTTCCTCATTGGTTTAGTCATGCTGGCGGGGCTGGGACTTATGGGGCCCCCAGCCGCAACCGCTGCCCCGCGGTGCAGCATTGACTGGGGCTCGCTTTTGGACATCAGCGGACAGGTAACCGAAGCCCGGATCGTCGAGGTCCGCGCCGCCGCTCTCCGCTGCTACACGCGCCTGCTGACCGGAGAGGACGGTGTCTCCGACGCCGAAGCAGCCACTATCGTCTACCCGAAGCCGGGAGGCAGCGTGCGATTTGATGATCCACGGGATCTCGCCGGGTCATTCGCGGTGGATCTGGTCGGGTTCACCGATCCGCTGATCAGCGACTTCATGCAGGGCGACAGCCGCTCGGGCGAGTTCGCGGTGCGGGCCGAGGAAAACGGACCCGTGACCACCGTATTGGTGCGCCAGATGAGCGACCAGCAGTGGTACGTGCTGGGAGCCACGACCTCTGACATCGAGGTCACCGTCCCCGGGCCGGGCGCCAACGTCGATTCACCTGTGCAGGTCGCCGGCCAAGCCCGTGCGTTCGAGGGGACCGTGCGGGTTACGGTTCACGGACGGGGATGGGATGAGCCAGTCGGTGAAGGATTCGTCACCGCCAGTGGCGGTCCGGAGCTGGGCCCGTTCTCCGGTGAAATTGGGTTCACGAAACACGGCGGCCGCGGCTCCGTCTTGTTCACGATCGACAGCGCCCGGGACGGCAGTGTCTGGCAGGCCGCAGCCGTACCCGTCGGCTTCGCCGCCGGCTGCTGACTCGGGGCCGCTTGCACCGCCGGGCGGCCACGGCCTGGGCGGGCCGACACAGCCATCCGCGGCCCGCGAACAACACCAGGAAGGCCCAAATCTGCTCCTGGGGGCTTGATTGCGTGACCTGCTCGCCCGGAACCTGGATGAACTCCGGGCCCGGATCGGTGAACGCCAGCGCGAAGGGTCACCCTGGCCACGGCACGCGGAGTCTACCGCGGACGGACGAAGGCACTCTTCCCCGAGAAAGCACGCGAGCTGAGGGACCGGGCCGCGGCGGGGGGACTGGACTGGGCATGGTTACTGGATTCCTAAATCTCGCCCCACGCGATCAAACGGACTTGCTGCGAACCCCGGGTAGCGTCCCAGCCTGACACACGGGGATGCAGTAGCCCACCTGTAGTTGCATTAGGAAACCGGCCCACGCGGAGCGAACATGATCACGGCTACCCCCACAACGCAGATCAGGGACCCAATAACGTCCCAGCGGTCGGGCCGGAACCCATCGAAGGCCATGCCCCAAGCCAAGGACCCCGCGACGAACACGCCACCATACGCGGCCAGGATCCGACCGAAGTGCGCGTCGGGCTGCAGCGTCGCCACGAAACCGTACAGGCCCAGGGCAATGACCCCGATACCGGCCCACCACCACGCCCGGCCCTCCCGGACGGCCTGCCACACCATCCAGGCCCCTCCAATTTCCGCGACAGCGGCCAGGATGAACAGCAGCACCGATTTGGCAATGGTCATGACGCCCATCCTGCCGCACGTTTGTAGGAACGTGTGCCACACCTGACGAGTGGGACTGTCTCTGCAGCGGTCCTGCGCAGATCCGAGGGGCATGCCGATGGTGCCGCCTGCCCCCGGCGCCAGGGGCGGCTCAGATGCCTATCCGCCGCCTGCGCCCACTGACCCTACCGGCAGAAAACCCCTAACCATGCCTAAATGCGAAGAGCCACCGGGCATCTTTTTAGGTTGCGGCATCGAATAAAGGGCATGAACTACTACAGCCTGGCGGCGCAGGAACGGGCCAAGGACGCCGCATACGATGCAATTGAAAAGGTACTGGGCAGCATGTTCGAACCGCTGAACAGGCAGGCACTGACAGCACGGTGGAACCAGGCCGTTGAAGCCATGGACAAACACCTTGAAGCACGGGACAACGGCACGGAATAAGCTGCAGGGCCGGGCCCGTTACTGGCCGAATCTGATGTCCGGCGAGCCGCACACACGGACCTGGAGGACGTGACAGTGGAAACGGAAGAGACAAGTGCACTGGCAGTGTGGAACGGTGTTGAGGCCAGTGCCGTGGCGCAGCCTTGCGGCCGCGCCACGGGACGACCGCTATGCGCGGGAGCGCAGGACAGTTACTGAGCGGTCACGCACGATCAGGGTGCTTACCGGCGTCTCCGCCTGCTGTCCCGGGTCGGTCGAGAGCACAAGCTGCCACTCCTGCTGCGGGGCTGCCGGGACGGTGAATTCGACGCCGTTTTCGGCGGCGTTGAGCAGCACGGCGAAGGCGTCGGCGCCGTCGTGCTCCAGAACGAACGCGATGGCGCGGTGGTCTGCCGTCCAGTCCTCTTCGCTGAAGCCCTCGGCGTCGGCGCGGAGCACCCGGACGGAGTCGGCGCTGCCGGCCTCCGGTGCGTGGCGGAACCAGTCCGGGCGAAGTGCCGGGTTCTCGCGCCGGAGCGTGATCAGCTCCGTGGTGAACTCCAGGAGTCCGGCATCGACCTTGCTCCAGTCAAACCAGGAAATCTCGTCGTCCTGGCAGTACGCGTTGTTGTTCCCGCCCTGGGTTCGACCCATTTCGTCGCCGCCCAGAATCATGGGCACGCCGGTGGACAGGAGCAGGGTCGCCAGGAAGTTCCGGCGTTGGCGGTCGCGGAGCTCGGTCACGGCGGGATCATCGGAGGGGCCCTCAATGCCGTGGTTGGCCGAGCGGTTGTCGCTTTCGCCGTCGTTGTTGTCCTCACCGTTCGCTTCGTTGTGCTTCTCGTCGTAGGCAGTGAGGTCTGCCAAGGTGAAACCGTCGTGCGCGGTGATGAAGTTGACGCTGGACACCGGTGCGCGGCGGCTGCCTTCGTACACGTCCGGGCTGCCGAGGAAGCGCTGGGCGAAGTCGCCGAGCACGTTCTCGCCGCCATGCCAGAACTCGCGGGTGTCGTCGCGGAACTTGCCGTTCCACTCGGACCAGTCGGCCGGGAACCCGCCCACCTGGTAGCCGGCGGTGTCCCAGGGCTCGGCGATCATCTTGACCGGGGCAAGGACCGGGTCCTGCTGGATCAGGGTGAGGAAGGCGCTGTGCAGCTCGGCGCTGCCGTCCTGTCGGGTCAGTGTGGTGGCCAGGTCGAAGCGGAAGCCATCCACGTGCATTTCCGTGACCCAGTAGCGCAGTGAGTCCATGATGAGTCCCAGTGCCGCCGGGTGGCCCACGTTGAGGCTGTTGCCCGTTCCGGTCGTATCGAAGTACGCGGACTCCTCCCCCTCCACCAGGCGGTAGTAGGCGGCATTGTCGATGCCCTTGAAGGACAGCATCGGGCCCATGTGGTTGCCCTCGGCGGTGTGGTTGTAAACGACGTCGAGGATGACTTCCAGCCCGGCCGCGTGGAGAGCCTTGACCATGGCTTTGAACTCCGCGACCTGGCCGCCGCCGTCGCCGGCCGAGCTGTAGTCGCCGTGCGGGGCGAAGAAGCCGATGCTGTTGTAGCCCCAGTAGTTGCGCAGGCCCTTTTCCTCCAGGTGGCTGTCCTGTACGAACTGGTGCACCGGCAGCAGTTCGACGGCGGTCACGCCAAGGTCTGTGAGGTGCTTGATGGCTGCGGGGTGCGCCAGGCCGGCGTAACTTCCGCGGATGTCCTCGGGGACGTCCGGGTGCTGCTGCGTGAAGCCCTTGACGTGGACTTCGTAGACCACAGTCTCGGCGAGCGGGGTGCGCGGCGCGACGTCGGGGGCACCCGCGTCCCAATCAAAGGACGGGTCCGTGACCACGCAGCGGGGCGTCGAAGCGGCGGAGTCCGTGGCGTCGAACTCGGCCGGGTTATTCATATCGTGGGCAAAGACAGCCTGGCTCCAGTCATAGCCGCCCTCGATCGCGGTGGCGTGGGGGTCCAACAGCAGCTTGTTGACGTTGTGCCGCAACCCGGCGTCGGGATTCCAGGCGCCGTCGACGCGGATGCCGTACCGGGTGCCGACTTCGATTCCGGGGATCATGCCGTGGAACACGTGTCCGGTCCGCTCCGGCAACACAGTGCGGGTCTCTGCACCGTCGCCGTCGAAGGTGCAGATTTCCACGGCGTCGGCGCTCTGGGAGTAAATGGCCACGTTCGCGCCACCGTCCCTCAGCGTGACGCCCAGCGGATACGGAAGGGAACGCCTGGCAGCGGCCGGAGTCATACGATGCTCGTTTCTTTGCGGAGTTGTCAGCCCAGCATAGTAAGCACGCTGACGAACTACCGAATCGGACGGGGCTGCCGCCTGCCAGCAGGACGTGCCCGCCGCAGCCCTGCTGAACGCGGGCCGGCAGCCGGCTCCCACCTGACAGCCGGCCACTGAAGCACCCGTCTGAAATTAACCGGCCCCCGGCTGCTCCGAGGCTGGGGGCAGGTCGAAGAAGCCGCTGATGACACGCTGAGGTGATCGCCGTAGCCTAGGGCCCATGCGACTGAAAATGTGCAGCATCCATGTCAAGGACCCGGCCTCAGCCCACGAGTTCTACACCGGGGCGTTGGGCTTCGATACCCTCATGGCGATGCCCGAGCAGAACCTCTTCATTGTCAAGGACCCCGCGGGGGTAGGCGGTGGGACTGTCGGGCTGTTGCTGGAGCCTACCGACAACCCGATCGGGGCCGCTTACATGAATGCGCTCCATGACGCCGGAATCCCGGCGATTGTCTTCGGAGTGACCGATGTCCAGGCCGAGTACAAGCGGTTGACGGGCAAGGGCGTGATATTCCAGGCGGAGCCGTCCGCAGGCCCCGGCGGGACCACGGCGGTGCTGGACGACGGCTGCGGTAACTATGTCCAGCTGCACCAGGACTGAACGGACGATACGCAATAAATTGTTGAACAATCGGTGATTGTGGGGCATGATGGAAATCATGCAACTTGAGGCGGAGATCACATGCCCATCATCGATTTGAACAGCGACGTCGGGGAATCCTTCGGCAGCTGGACCATGGGTGACGACGCGGCCGTCTTCCGCCACGTCTCCAGCGCCAACGTGGCCTGCGGGTTCCACGCCGGGGACCCCAGCACCATCGCCCAGACCTGCCGCGACGCCGTGGCGGCCGGTGTGACCATCGGCGCGCATGTCGGTTACCGGGACCTGGCCGGCTTTGGCCGCCGCTTCATCGACTGCTCCGCGACGGAACTGGCCGATGACGTCCTGTACCAGCTCGGCGCCCTCCAGGCCTTGGCCGGCGCCGCCGGATCCGAGATCAAGTACGTCAAGCCGCATGGCGCGCTCTATAACGCCATCGTCCATCATGAGGTCCATGCGCAGGCCGTGGTGGATGCCGTGCACGCCTTCAGCCCGGGACTGCCGCTGCTGCTCCTGCCCGGCGCCGTAGCAGGGAACAAGGCCGAAGCGAGGGGGCTGCGGGTACTGTCCGAAGCCTTCGCCGACCGCGCCTACAACCCCGACGGCACCCTGGTCTCCCGCCGCGAAGACGGCGCCGTCCTGCACGACACCGCGCTCATCACCAAAAACATGGTCCGGCTCGCCAGCGAAGGAAAGATCGTGGCCAGGGACGGTTCCGTGCTGAACATCCGGGCCGACTCCATCTGCGTGCACGGGGACACCCCGGGCGCCGTGGCCATGGCGGCCGCCGTCCGCGCCGGCCTCGAAGCTGCCGGCGTCACCGTCCGGAGCTTTGCATGAGCATCACCGGCATCCGCTGGGCCGGCCCCCGGGCCCTGGCTCGTGGAGCTGACGGATCTGGCGTCCGTGCTGGCCCTGCACCAGCGCCTGGTCGCCGAACCTTTCCCCGGGCAACTGGACGCCGTCGCCGCCGCCGCCACGCTGCTGGTGAAGTTCAACAGCCGGGCGCAGGCTGTGGCCGGGCACACCGCCGTCGGGCAGTTGGAGCTGGACGGACTGCACCGTACGGACGGGCGGGAAGTCACCATTGAGGTGGTGTACGACGGCGAGGACCTCGCCGAGGTGGGTCAGCTCACCGGCCTTGGAGCCGACGGCGTCGTGGCGGCGCATACCGATCAGGTGTGGACGGCCGCATTCGGCGGCTTCGCCCCGGGCTTCACCTACCTCGTGGGAGAGGACAAGCGCCTTGAAGTGCCGCGCAGGACGTCGCCGCGGACCGCCGTCCCGGCCGGGGCGGTGGCTCTGGGCGGAGCGTTCTCTGCCGTGTATCCGCGGCAGTCGCCTGGCGGCTGGCAGCTGATCGGGCGCACGGCGGCGGTGCTGTGGGACCTTGAGCGCGAGTCGCCCGCGCTGGTGCGCCCTGGCGATACCGTCCGCTACCGGGCCGTCCGCGAGGTAATTGGCGTAGCCCCCAAGGGTAAGCGGCCAGCCGTTGTGGATGCCGCTTCCCAGGCTTCCCCGCTTCGGTCCGCACTCGTGGTCACGGCTCCCGGGCTGCAGGCTCTCGTGCAGGATCTCGGCCGCCCCGGCTTCGGAGATCTCGGCGTGTCCGCCGCCGGGGCCGCGGACACGCAATCTGCCCGGCAGGCCAACCGGCTGGTCGGCAACGCACCCGGTGCCGCCGTCGTCGAAAACCTCCTGGGCGGCCTCGCCGTCCGGGCGCACGGTGACCACGTGGTGGCCGTCGCGGGCGCCACGGTGGCCCTGGAGATCCGCGACGCCAGCGGCACCCTCCGGCTCCGCCCGGCAATGGGCGCCCCGTTTGCGTTGCTCGATGGCGAGTCGCTGAGCCTGGACACGCCGACCGCGGGGGTCCGCAGTTACCTTGGCGTCCGCGGGGGGCTTGGCGTTGCGCCGGTGCTGGGGAGCCGGTCGACTGATTCGATGTCCGGAATCGGCCCCGCACCACTGGCTGCCGGAACCGTCCTGCCGGTGGCCGCCGCCGCCGGTTTGCAGCCGGTGGGCGCCGCGGAAGAATCAACGCTGCGGTCAGGGCCCGGCGCCGCTGCACTGCG
Organism: Arthrobacter sp. PAMC25284; assembly: GCF_019443425.1. Lineage (NCBI taxonomy): Bacteria > Bacillati > Actinomycetota > Actinomycetes > Micrococcales > Micrococcaceae > Arthrobacter > Arthrobacter sp. PAMC25284. Next base: position 2,525,654 of record NZ_CP080382.1, on the reverse strand, counting down.
GGTGACCCTGGGACCCCGGGATGACTGGTTCAGTGCTGACGCGCTTCAGACTCTGACCGGTCAGGACTGGGCCGTGACGGCACAGTCCAACCGGATCGGTGTCCGGCTGGCGCCCGCCGCGGCGGAGAACTGCCCGGCCGCGGCCCTGGAACGCAGCCGGACCGGCGAACTCCCCAGCGAAGGAGCCGTCGCGGGAGCGCTGCAGGTCCCGCCCAACGGACACCCCGTCCTGTTCCTGAACGACCACCCGGTGACCGGCGGCTATCCGGTGATCGCCGTCGTCGTGCCCGAAGATCTTCCGGTGGCGGCCCAACTGCCACCCGGGCACCGGGTGCGCTTCCACATCGTCGACGCCGAGACGTTGCAGCCGGTGCCGGCCGCTCCGCAGGAAAACTCCGCACGCCTTGAACCCGCCACCGGCGGCACAGCTTCCGAAGGAACCACGCCATGAAAAAAGTCCTGATCGCCAACCGCGGCGAAATCGCCGTGCGCATTGCCCGCGCCTGTTCCGACGCGGGACTGCAGTCCGTGGCCGTCTACTCGGACCCCGACGCCGACGCCCTGCACGTGCGGTTCGCGGACGAGGCCCACGCCCTCGGCGGATCCACCGGGGCCGAGACATACCTGGACATCGCTAAACTGATCGACGTCGCGCGCCGGTCCGGGGCCGACGCCGTCCACCCCGGTTACGGGTTCCTGTCCGAGAACGCCGATTTTGCGCAGGCGGTGCTGGACGCCGGGCTGACCTGGATCGGGCCCTCGCCGCAATCCATCCGGGAACTTGGCAACAAGGTCACGGCCCGCGAAATCGCCGTCCGGGCCGGTGCGCCGCTGGTTCCCGGCAGTGACGGACCCGTCAAGAACGCCGGCGAGGTCCTGGCCTTCGCACAGGAGCACGGACTGCCCGTGGCCATCAAGGCCGCGTTCGGCGGCGGCGGGCGTGGCCTGAAGGTCGCGCGCCGGCTCGAGGACATCGAGGACGCGTTCGAATCAGCCGTGCGGGAATCCCTGGCCGCCTTCGGCCGCGACGAATGCTTCGTGGAGCGCTTCCTGGATCAGCCCAGGCACGTGGAGGCCCAGGTCCTGGCGGACACCCACGGCAACGTGGTGGTGCTGGGCACCCGCGACTGCTCGCTGCAGCGCCGCAACCAGAAACTCGTGGAGGAGGCTCCGGCGCCGTTCCTGAGCCCGGCACAGCGGAGCCTCATCCACGAATCGGCCAAGGCCATCTGCCGGGAAGCCAACTACCACGGTGCTGGAACGGTGGAGTACCTGGTGGGGACGGACGGCATCATCTCCTTCCTTGAGGTCAATACCCGCCTGCAGGTGGAGCACCCCGTGACGGAGGAGACCACGGGCGTGGACCTGGTCCGCGAGCAGTTCCGGATCGCGGCCGGGGGAGCGCTCACCCTGAGCGCCGATCCCGAGCCGCGCGGCCACGCCATTGAATTCCGGCTCAACGCCGAGGACCCCGCCCGCGGCTTCCTGCCCGGACCCGGGACCGTGGAGGTCTTTGAAGCCCCCACCGGCCCCGGGATCAGGGTGGATTCCGGCGTGCGCTCCGGTTCCACCGTCCCGGGCGAATACGACTCGCTCATGGCCAAGCTGATTGTGCACGGCGAGGACCGGCCGCAGGCCCTGCGCCGGGCCCGCGCAGCCCTGGACGAAATGGAGATCCGCGGCCTGCCCACCGTCCTGCCGTTCCACCGCGCGGTCGTGCGTCACCCCGATTTCACGGCCGAGGATCGCCTCGGCGTGCACACCACCTGGATCGAGAACGACTTCGCCGAACCGCTCGCCGCGTCCCCGGAGATCGCCCGCACGGCACCGGATGCCGCCCGGACCACGATCACGGTGGAGCTCGACGGAAAAGCGGTTCAGCTGGGTCTGCCGGTGCGGCTGTTTGAGGCGCTGATGGGCGGCGGCGGCCACGGGGCCGGTTCGCTGGCGGCAGTTGGTCCGGTGGACGACGCCGGACTGTCCTCGCCGATGGCCGGGTCGCTTGTGAAATGGCTCGTCGACGACGGCGACACGGTGCAGGCCGGGGAGCCGGTCGCGATCCTGGAGGCCATGAAAATGGAGACCACCGTGGCTGCCCACCGGAACGGAACAGTGCAGCGCGGTGCCCAGGTGCCCGGTGCCGCCGTTGGACGTGGGGACATTCTGGCGACGATCGCCTAAACACCCGACATCGGTTCTGCCGCTATGTTGCTGGCTGCGGCGTCCCGCGCGCCGGGAGCGGGCGGGATGTCTGTAGATTGGAAGCCATGCCGATGAACGCCGCGCTTGAAGGGATCTCTTCCGAGGTCCAGGCCACCCACGCCCACACCGTCTCCTGGGTGGCCGGGCTGCTCCGGTCACGCATCTCGGCGGGCCAGTTGGCGCCCGGCACGAAACTTTCCGAGCAGAAACTCTCCGAGGCGCTCGGCGTCTCCCGCAACACCCTGCGGGAGGCGTTCACGGTCCTGTCCGGGGAATCCGTGGTGCAGCGCATCCCGAACCGCGGCGTGTTTGTGGCCGCACCCCAGGCCGAGGACGTCCGGGAAATCTACCGGGTCCGCCGCCTGATCGAGCCCGCCGCTGTGCTGTGGGGGGAGTTGCCGCCCGAGGCCCTCGATGCGCTGGACGCCATTATTGACCGCGCCCGCACCGCCTTGGCGGCCGGGTCCGTCCGGGACATGGCGGACGCCAATCAGGACCTGCACAAGGCCCTGGTTGATCTCTCCGGCAGTGCCTCGGTGGCCGAACTCATGGAAAAGGTCCTCGCCCAGATGCGGCTGGTCTTCCACGCTCTGGCCACAACGCCGGATTTCCACAGCCACTACGTGGAACGCAACGCTGCCCTCGTGGCGCAGCTGCGGGCCGGCCGCCGGGACGAGGCCCGCGGCGGAACTGCGCCGTTATCTGGACGCCGCCGAGCTGGAGCTGCTGGAGCATATCGGGGCTGTGTAGCGGGGGTGAGAGGTGCCTCAGTGAACCTGTCACCGGGTTTAGGCTGTTTTCCTGCTGGTCACCTCGTCCTCTGATGCGGCCGGACTGCCCCTTGGATCACTCTCCGTCGACGGACTGACCCGTGGAGATTCTACTCAGGACGTCAATGTAATCCAGTGTTTTGGGACTGACATGCCGCACGGTGGCGAGGGCCTCCCGTAGAACGGCTCTCGTCGCGTGGTCATCGAGCGTGCTTCGGAGTTCCATAACCGTTTCGATGCCTTGGCGCTCTAACACGCGGGTGATGTCGTCCACTTGGGCGAGTCGGCCAGGTGACGGCCAGTCGATGACCCCCGAGAGCTTCCCCGTATCGAGCCGCTGCCGGAATCCACTGGTCGTGGCGGCATCCGGCCATTCGGCAACCAGGGCGAGAACGCGCGGCTTGACGGTCTCATTGTAATTTTGCCGGCGCTGCAGCGTGGCATCGACAATGATGGCCCCTATGTGGTTCCACCTGCGGCTGGCTTCGGGCGAGGCGTCCATGCCGGGTGAGTCCGTTATCGCCGGAAGGTTGGCGGCATCATTATCGCTAGTCATAAGTGAATCCTTTCATGGGCCGTCGGTGCGCGAGTGGCTGGGTCAGCCGAGGTCGGAGGTTATCCCGAGGTGAAACCGCCTGATGCCGCGCCGAAAATCGGGCGTGGTCTGCCCGAAACGGTTCGCGGGCCCCTACGGCACCTGGTAAGCCGAATCCCGGGCGTCCGTGATGAGCATGTGCCCCGGGGCGTGGGCAATGGCCAGCGCGGGACGGGACTCCATAACGGCCGCCTGCGGCGTCACCCCGCACGCCCAGAAGACCGGAACGTGCCCCTCGGGGATGCGGACCGGGTCGCCGAAGTCCGGCCGGCCCAGGTCCGCGATGCCCAGCTCGGCCGGGTTGCCCACATGGACCGGGGCGCCGTGCACCGCCGGGTAGCGGGACGTGACGCGGACGGCGTCGGCCACCTGGGAGGCCGGAATCGGTCGCATCGAGACCACCAGGGGCCCGGCCATCTCGCCGGCCGGCTCACAGCGGACGGACGTTTGGTACATGGGCACATTCACGCCCTGGTCGATGTGGGCCACGTGGATGCCATTGGCCTGGAGGGCGGATTCGAAAGTGAAGCTGCAACCCACAATGAACGTCACCAGGTCATCGCGCCAGTGATCGGTGATGTCAGTTGGTTCGTCGACTTTCCGGCCATCCTGATACACCACGTACTTGGGTACGTCGGTTCGGATGTCCCCTCCGGCGAGCAGCGCACCGGAGGTTTCGCCGGCGTCGAGCACCCCCAGCACCGGGCAGGGCTTGGGATTGCGCTGCGCGAAGAGGAGAACGTCGAACGCCTGCGCCTTGGGGACGATGATCAGGTTGGCCTGCGCGTAGCCGCTGCTCCAGCCCGAGGTCGGGGTTACGAGGCCGGAGCGGAACAGGGCCCGTGCCTCGGCCGGGAGCAGACTCGAAGGGTCCACGGGTCGGCCGGCGGGTGTCGGCATGCCGGCGATCGCGGCCGGTGTTACGCCCACAGTTTGCCCAGGGTCGTGACTGAGCTGTAGCCCAGGAACAGGGTCAGCAGCCACGCCACCACGCCAATGACGAGCAGGCCCTTGGGATAGACGTAGCCCTGCATGAGGTCCCGTCGGCGCCAGGCCACCCAGAGCAGCACCCCGAAGCCGACAGGGAGGATCAGGCCGTTGAAGGCGCCCGCGAAGATGAGGAGCTGCTGCGGGGCCTGGCCGATCAGGACGTACGCCACGGTGCAGAACGCGATGAAGCCGACGGTGATCAGGTTCCGGGTGCGGTCCGTGGTGGTGGACTTGGTCACGAAGGACACGGAAGTGTACGCCGCGCCGATCACGGAGGTGATGGAGGCGGCCCACAGGATGACGCCGAAGACCCGCATGCCGATATCGCCGGCTGCGGCCTGGAACGCGGAGGCGGCCAGGTTGTTGCCGGTCAGGGTCACGCCGCCGGCGACGACGCCGAAGATGGCCAGGAACAGCAGGATGCGCATAACGCAGGTGACCAGGATGCCCACGATGGAGCTTTGCGTGATCTGCTTGACGTTTTCCACGCCGGTGACGCCGGTATCCAGCATCCGGTGCGCGCCGGCGTACGTGATGTACCCGCCGATCGTGCCGCCGATCAGGGTGGTGATGATCAGGAAGTCGACCTTCTCCGGCATGATCGTGTTCTTAAGTGCCTCGCCCAGCGGCGGGGCGGACACGATGGCCACATAGAGCGTCATGAGGATCATCAGCGCCCCGAGGATCACCACGATCCGGTCCAGTGCCACGCCGGCGCGCTTGCTGAGGAAGATCAGGATTGCCACGACGGCGGACACCGCACCGCCGATTTTCGGATCCACACCCATCATGGCGTTGGTGCCGAGGCCGGTGCCTCCGATGTTGCCGATGTTGAAGACGATGCCGCCGAGGAACACCAGCCCCGCCAGGAACCAGCCGACCCCGGGGAGGACCTTGTTGCCGAGCTCCTGGGCCCGTAGGCCGGAGACGCCAATGATGCGCCAGACATTGGTCTGGATGGCGATATCGACCAGGATCGAGACCAGGATCGCGAAGGCAAAGGCAGCGCCGAGCTGGACGGTGAACGCCGTCGTCTGGGTGATGAACCCCGGGCCGATGGCGCTGGTGGCCATAAGGAACATGGCGCCCAGCAGGGCGGATCGCCGGGCGGCCGGCTTGAGGGCGGCCTTGACGGTGGTGGTTTCCATGGGGGTCCCAACAGTTTCGGTGACTGGCGTCACAACGGGTGTTTCCCGCAACTGTACAGACTGTTGAACAATCTACGCAAGGGATTGTTCAACAAAAGATCGGCCTTCCGGCCGGGAGTGCGTGCTAGCTGGCCGCGGTGCGGGCCTTCTTGGCGTCCTTTTTGGCAGCGTCGTCCTTGACCCGCTGGGCCTCGGCGCGCACGGCGGCGTGGGTGGAGCGCTCGGCCACGAGCCAGGCCGGGGGAGCCTGCAGCAGTGCGGTGATGTCCGCCGACGTCAGCGCCTCTTCGACGCCGCCGCGGGCCAGGCCGGCGATGGAGACGTTGAGTTTCTGCGCGACCACCGGGCGGGGGTGCGGGCCGTTTCGGCGCAGCTCGGCGAGCCATTCCGGCGGGTTGGCCTGGAGCTCGGCGAAATCGGCGCGGGTGATCACTGAATCCTGGAACTCCTGGGGTGTTGCGGGCAGGTAGATGCCAAGCTTCTTGGCAACGGTGGCCGGCTTCATGGACTGGGAGTTTGCAGAGGTCATGCTTCTAGGGTATCCGGCGCGGCACCGTCTGAACGCACTGGCGGTACTGTAAACGTGTGCCCGCTGACGATGAATCCCCCCAGACAACCGACGAATCCGCTCCCGAGGCGCGCGAACTGCGCTTCGCCTACGTTGCCGGCGTGACCCCCGGCAAATGGATCCGGCGCTGGGAGGAGCGGATGCCTGACGTTCCGCTGCACTCCTTTATGTCCGACGACGGCGCGCAGGTCACGGTATTGCGCGACGGCGAAGCGGACCTGAGCTTCGTCCGGCTCCCGGTGGAGCGTGAGGGCCTCAGCGTCATCCCGCTCTATGAGGAACAACCGGTCGTTGTGGCGCCCAAGGGGCACGAGATCTCAGTCTTTGAGGAGGTGGCACTGGCGGACCTGTCCGCGGAGACCATCCTGGACGTTGACGAGCTCGGCGGCCCCGCGATGGCCCTGCAGGTCGTGGCCTCGGGTGCGGGACTGGTGATCCTGCCGATGTCCGTCGCCCGGCACTTCAACGTCAAGGACACAGTCGCGCGGAAGCTGACGGGTGCTCCCGCCACGCAGATCGCGGTGGCCTGGTCCAGTGACACAACCGATGAGGTCATCGAGGAATTCATCGGAATTGTCCGTGGCCGGACCGCCGCGAGCTCCCGCCAGCCCTCAGCCCAGCAGGAGAAACCCAAGCGGGAACCGAAGCCGGACCGGCGGGGACCTGCGGTCAAAAAACCCAAGGTCGCCCAGCGCTACGCACCCAACCCGGACAAGGGCCGCGGCAAGGGATCGCGGAAGAAGGGCAAGCGCTAAATCGGGCCCGGTCCGGATGGTCGCTTGTGGTTGATGGTCAGTTAGGCGTCGCAGGCGTTCTGGAGCGCCGTCAGGGCCTCAGCCGGGACCTGGTCGCCGGAGTCGGAGATCTGCCGCAGCGCGGCGGTGATGTCCGACGCGACCCCGGCCGACTCCGCTCCGGCTACGAGGCCACCCAGGAGTTTCTTGTCCTGCAGGCTGATGAGTCCGTCGCCGGCCACGGAGCAGGCCTGCTTTTTGATCTCGCCTGCGGCGGCCGTTGCAGCCTGTGAGGCGCCATCGTTGACCGCTTTTTCAGCCGCGTCCTGCACCTGGCCGCAGCCGCCCAGGACGATCAGGAAGGTCGCGGCGGTCAGGACGGCGAGGATTTTTTTCATGATGGAAGCCTAGCAAGCGTGTCTGTGTGCCGGTCGGCATATGACGGGGAAGGATGCCCGCCGTAGGCTCGGAGGGTGGACGTGGTGGAATTCATCGCCGCGCGGCTCAGCGAAGACGAGGCTGCAGCGTTGCGGCTCCTCTCTGACCCCTTGGTGTCCGAGTCGGCACAATGGTACGAGAGGCGCCTCCTGCGCGAATGCGAGGCGAAACGGCGTCTCCTGGGCATCATCGAGTCGGCACGGCAGGCTGGCCTCGCCGTCCTGCTCAGCAGCACCGACGACGATCCCTGGCTGCCGGAACTCATCAACTGGACGACGCAGTCGCTGCACGCCCTTGCTGTGCCCTACGCGGACCACCCCGAGTTCCAGACGGCCTGGCGGCTGCCGGAGTGACAACGCCCGGCCGCGCCCGGGCCCTGCGGATATTGCGGCTTCGGAGGCGGATCAGGAGCTGATCCGCCTCCGAAGAAGTTGCCGGTGCGAAACCCGGCTGTCCCGCGGTGCGGGTTAGATGCCGCCGCGGCGCAGGAGGGTGCCGTGGGGGGTCTGGTTGTTGATTTGCTGGCCGCGGAGGTAGGTTTTGCGTACGACGCCGGAGAGTGCTTTGCCGTCGTAGGGGGTGATGGGGTTTTTGTGCTGGAGTTTGGTCACGTCCACGACGTAGGCGTCGTCGGGGGCGAAGATGGAGAAGTCCGCGTCGTAGCCGAGGGCGAGCTGGCCTTTGGTGGCGAGGCGGGCGAGTGCGGCGGGTTTGGCGGCCATCCAGGAGATCACTTGTTCCAGGGGGATCCCGCGGTGCCGGGCTTCGGTCCAGATCAGGGACAGGCCGAGCTGGAGGGAGGACACCCCGCCCCAGGCGACGGCGAAGTCGCCGTTTTCGAGGTCTTTCAGGTCCAGGGTCGAGGGTGAGTGGTCCGAGACGATGCAGTCGATGGTCCCGTCCTGCAGGCCTTTCCAGAGCAGTTCCCGGTTCGAGGCCTCCCGGATCGGCGGGCAGCATTTGTACGCGGTCGCACCGTCCGGGATTTCCTCGGCCATCAGGGTCAAATAGTGCGGGCAGGTCTCCACGGTCAGGTGCACGCCGTCGCGTTTGGCCGAAGCGATCATCGGCAGCGCGTCCGAGGAGGACAGGTGCAGGATGTGCGCCCTGGCCCCGGTCCAGCGGGCGCGTTCGATGACTTCGGCGATGGCCTTGTTCTCGGCCCCGCGCGGGCGGGAGGAGAGGAAGGTCGCGTAGTGGTCCCCGCCCGGGTGCGGGGCCCGGTCGATCGCGTGGGAATCCTCGGCGTGGACGATCATGAGCGAGTCGAAGGACTTCAACTCGGCCATGTCCGTTTCCATTTCATCGGCCTCCAGGTGCGGGAACTCATCGACCCCGGAGTGGAGCAGGAAGCACTTGAACCCGAACACCCCCTCGTCATGGAGGGGCCGGAGATCCGCCAGGTTCCCCGGGATCGCCCCGCCCCAGAACCCGACGTCCACGAACGCCTGGTCCGCGGCGACCTCGCGTTTGAGTTTGAGGTTCTCGACCGTGGTGGTCGGCGGGACCGAGTTCAACGGCATATCGATGATCGTCGTCACGCCACCGGCCGCGGCGGCCCGGGTCGCGGACGCGAACCCTTCCCACTCCGTCCGGCCCGGTTCGTTGACATGGACATGGGTATCCACCAGACCCGGGATCATCGTCTCGTCATCGGCCAAATCAATGACCTCCGCCCCGGCCAGGGCATTACCCAACGGCTCAATCGCGACAATCCGCCCACCCCGGATCCCGACCTCACGCGCCGCGATCCCCGCCGTCGTCAACACACGCCGACCACGAACAACCAAGTCATATTCCGGTCCGGTCGATTCACTCATTGATTTCATCCTTTGTACATCTGGTAATTGGATTATCAGGTTCTAAACAGGAACCCGGGAACAGCCACTGCTAGCGGGCGTCGACCTGGGCTTGCGTGCCGTCGGTGTTCTGGTTGACCGTAAAGGGCCATCCGGTAACAACCTTGGGCCGCGGCGTGGCAAAGGTACGGACCTTCGAGGTACTCAGTCCAAGGCGTACCAGCGACTCGGCAATCGTCACGGCGGCTGCTACGCCGTCGACAACGGGAACTCCGAGGCGTGTGCGGATCTGCTCGTCGAGTCCGGACATGCCGCCGCAGCCGAGGACGATGACTTCGGCTTTGTCCTCTTCGACGGCCCGTCGGGCCTGGTCCAGGATTGCCTCCACGGCGCGGTCCGGGAATTCTTCGAGTTCAAGGACGCCAAGGCCGCTGGCCCGCACTGAGGCACACCGGGCGTCGAGTCCGGCAAGTTTTAACCGGTCCTCAATAAGCGGAACGGTCCGGTCGAGGGTGGTGACGACCGAGTACTTGTGGCCCAGGAACATCGCCGTGCTGGCGGCCGCTTCAGTGATGTCGATGACGGGCACGTCGAGCAGCTCCTGGAGTCCTTCCCGGCCGTGTTCGCCATAGCCGGCCTGGATGACGGCGTCGAACGGTTCGGGATAAGCGAGGACAACATCCATCACGGCGATGGCTGCCAGGTAGCTTTCGAAGTTTCCCTCGCAGGAGTCCGCGCCGAAGCGCGGGGTGAGGCCGATGATCTCGGTCCCGGCAGCGGCGGCCGTGCGGGCCTGTGCGGCGATTGATTCCGTCATGGAAGCAGTGGTGTTGACGTTTGCGACGAGGATGCGCATGATGCCTTTCGGGTCGTCTGGTTCGGGAAGCGGCCGGTTGGTACGGGAAGCGGCCGGTCCGCTGTGTGAGAGCGGACCGGCCGGGGGTGGTGGGCGGGTTAGTGCAGGCTGGGCACAGCGATCGGCTCGCCGGAGACGTCATGGAATTGCCGCTTGCGGTCGGCGACGATGAAGTACGCCACCGCTCCGATTCCGGCGCCGATGAACCAGGAGAACGCTGCGACCGGCTGCAGGGCCGGGATGAAGGCGATCAGCAGGGAAATGATGGCCGCCGGGATGAAAGCGCCGACTGCCCTCATGTTGACACCCTTGCTATAGAAATAGGAACCCTTGTCGACTTCGGTGTACAGCTCCGGGACGTTGATGCGGGTTTTGCGGATAAGCCAGTAGTCGGCCATGATGACGCCGAACAGCGGTCCGAGGAGTGCGCCGAGGCCGCCCAGGAAGTAGACGATAACCGCCGGGTTGTTGTACAGGTTCCAGGGCAGGATGACCAGTCCGATGATTGCGCTGACCAGGCTGGCCTTGCGGAAGTCGAGCCGTTTTGGCATGAGGTTGGTCAGGGCGTAGATCGGCGCGACGAAGTTGGCCATCAGGTTCACCGCGATGGTCAGAATGAGCAGGGCCAGTGCCGCGGCGACCAGCAGGAAGGTGTTGGGGATCGACTCAACAATGTCGGAGGGGCTGCCGATCACGACGCCGTTGATCTTGAACTGGGCTCCGGTGATGACGATGACGATGAGGCCAAAGAAGAGCATGTTGATCGGGATGCCCCAGAAATTGCCCTTGATGATGGACTTGCGGGTGGTGGAGGAACGGGTGAAGTCGCAGAAGTTCAGGACAAACGTGGCGTAAATGGATACCCAGAGTGCGCCGCCGGCGAAGATTTCCCGCCACATGGCACCTCCGGTGAGGGCGTCCGGTGTGGAGAGCGCAATGGAGCCGCCGGCCTGGGCGAACATCCAAACGGCCAGAGCGGCCATGGTGATGAGAATGATGGGCCCTGCAAAGGCCTCGTAGTGACGGATCATGTCCATCCCGTACCGGACGATAACGACCTGAACGACCCACAGGGCGAGGAATGACGCCCAGCCCAGAGTCGAGAGGCCGAGAATGGAGTCTTTATCGAGGTCCGCCAGGCCGGGGGCCAGCGCGATCAGCAGGACGCGGAGAACCAGCGATGCCAGGTAGGTCTGGATGCCGAACCATGCGATTGCGACGCCGCCGCGGATCAGGGCCGGGATCTGGGCGCCGTGGATGCCGAAGGCAATGCGGCTCATAACGGGGAACGGGACGCCGGTCTTATGGCCCATAAACCCGGACAGCGTCAGTAGCAGGAAAAGCAGGACGGCGCCGACTCCCAGAGCGAGCAGGATCTGCCAGGCGCCGAGGCCGAGAGCGAACAGGCCGATCGCGAAGCCATAGTTGCCCAGGCTGTGCACGTCGTTGGCCCAGAGCGTGAAGATGTTGTAGGCGCTCCAGCGGCGACCCTTCATCATTGTGGGCGCGAGATCCTGGTTGTACAGTCGTGCGCTCGTCGGCGAGAGGCCGAGCTCCGCGGCGGTGGGAACGTCATCCAACGCAACGGCGGGACGGTTGTGGTTGTCGTCGACGGGCGGAGCCGCGGTCGGCATTTGTGACATGGAGTGACCTCTCGGGAACAAGAAAATTGGGTCTACAAAATGGCCGGCATAAGTGCCTGCGGGTATAAGGGTCGGCTTGTGGCCGTTTACTTCAGTCCCGAGCTTCAGGACGGGAATGCCCGGGGCCGCTGCGTACAGGCGGCGATGGCATACGTGGCGATTGTCGTCTGGTACGTCCCTGGAGGAGCTGGGGCTGTCGCATGATCCTGACCAATCGCTTGTTGCTGTCCTCCTCGTTGAGGGACGATTTAAAGGTAACCCGGATCACGTTATTCCACAAGGGAAGAGTAACTTTCCGTATTGTGGAATATGAACTGATTCCCCCAGTCTGGTCGCCGCGGCCGCAGAGTGGCGGGCGGGTATACAATACCGCCAGACAAAAGTTCCATTCCATCATGCGGAAGCGTTGTTTGCGCGTGGCTGGAGCCCGCCTGCAGTTCCGAGAGAGTAGCCGTCATGCCCTATCTATGCCTCCTTCTGTCGGGGGCGGCACTGCTGGTCAACGGCCTGGCCCTGCTGGGCCGCATTCCCCTGCGGGATTCAGCGGTCTTCAGTTTGCTGATCGGCGCGACGCAGCTTGCACTGGGTATCACCTACGTCAGTACCGCTGATGTCAGTGCTCCCGGGACGCTGCTGGGTGCGGCCGGGATGTTCCTGTTCGGGTTGACCTATGTGTATGTCGGATTGGATGCGCTGCTCGGCCTGGGCTCCAAGGGGCTGGGGTGGTACAGCGGCCTGGTTGCGGTGTTCGCGGTGCTTTTGTCGGCCGCGTGGCTGTCTGCGGACCCGTTCCTGGCCGTGCTGTGGCTCTGCTGGGCCGTCCTCTGGAGCCTCTTTTTTGTCCGGATGGCACTGGGCTGCGAGCCCCTCGGTCCGTTCATCGGATGGTCGCTCGTGCTGACCAGTCAGGTGACGGCGACTCTTCCGGCCTTCCTGGGACTTGCCGGATACTGGCCCTATCATCGGAGCGTCGCCGCTGGCGCCGCCGTCGTTGTTGTGCTGCTGCTTGTGGCGGCCGGGCGTCTCGGTTGGCGCAGCCTTCGTGGCGGCAATGCCACGGCCGCGGTGCCGGAGGCAGTGCGCACTGCGGTCAGGTGATAGGGGGTGGACACAGTTGACACGCAATATTGCGTGCGCTTCACTGGTGAATAACGGAATAAAGATTCCATGATGTGAAATCGAAGTGGTGTTGTCCTGCATCGCGGATAGCAGCCCCAAAGCAGAAGGACCATTCATGTTGCTCCAGGATTTCAACGGGGCCAGCCGCCCGGAAATTGTCTCAGCTCTGCGTCCGTGCGTTGATATTCCGCGATGGGTCGACCAGATCGCCGACGAGCGGCCGTTCTCCTCGATCGAGGACCTGTTGGATTTCGCCCGTCGTGCGGCCTCTCCCTTCACGGCGGCTGAGGTGGAGTCGGCGCTGGCCCACCACCCCCGGATCGGTGAGCGAGCTGCAGGGGACAGTTCTGAAGCCAAACTCTCGCGCGGTGAGCAGGATGCCCTTGGAGAGGCGTCGGGTGCCGTCATTGCGGCGCTTGCCGAGGGGAACCGGAGCTACGAAGAGAAGTTCGGGCGGGTGTTCCTGATCCGTGCCGCCGGCCGCAGCAAAGAGGAAATCCTGGAGGCACTTCAGGTCCGGATTTCCCATAGCGCCGCCGAGGAAGAACCCATCGTGCAGCAGCAGCTGCGCGAGATTGCCATCCATCGACTCCAAGGAATGATGAGCCAGTGACGATTTCCCACATAACGACGCACATTCTCGATACGGCGACGGGCAAGCCCGCCGCCGGTGTCCCGGTAAGCCTGCTGGCGCTGGATAACGGCGCCTGGTCAGAACTGGCCGCGGCGCATACCGATAACGACGGGCGCGTCAAAGAACTCGGCCCCGAAGTCCTGGACTCCGGTACCTATCGGCTGCAGTTCTCCACTGCGGAGTATTTTGCCGCCTTGAACACGCCGACCTTCTTTCCGGAGGTCGTGCTGACTTTCACGGTCGACCGGAACGAGGCGCACTATCACGTCCCGCTGCTCCTAAGCCCGTTTGCCTTCTCCAGCTACCGCGGCAGCTGAATCGCCGGGGACCCGGCTGCCACGATAGCCGGATCCCCGGCTTGCTCCGGCGGTTGTCTTATCCCCGGCCGATGAACGGCATGCCCGCCGCCGTGATCACGAGGGACCCCACACTGGCCGACGGCGGCATGCCGGCCATCAGCAGCACCGCACGGGCTGCGTCATCCACCGGGAATGTGGGCTCCACCTTGCGGCTGCCGTCCGCCTGGAGGGCTCCGGAGCCGACGCCGATCGTGTCCATGATGTCCGTGGCGGTGTTGCCGATGTCGATCTGCCCGCAGCTGATTCCGAAGCCGCGCCCGTCGAGATCGATGCTCCTGGTCAGCCCTGTCATGGCGTGTTTGGTGACCGTGTAGGCCACCGTGCGGGGACGGGGTGAATGCGCCGCGATGGAGCCGTTGTTGATGATGCGGCCGCCCTGCGGGGCCTGGGCTTTCATGGCCCGGACCGCTGCTGCGGCGCACAGCATCGAACCGGTCAGGTTGACGGCCACGGTTGCATCCCAGTCCGCCACGCTGATCTCGTCCACCGAGGCGGCCGGCCCGAAGATCCCCGCATTGTTGAATAGGACATCCACCCTGCCCCAGCGCTGGACCGCTTCTGCGAAGAGGCGTTCGACGTCGTCCGGGACCGTGACATCGCAAGTCAGCGCGTACGCCTGGGGGTGGTCTCCGGCGGTTTCGAGCAATTGCTGCCGCCGGCGCCCGGCCAAAACGACCCGATAGCCGTCGGCGAGCATCAGCCGGACAACGGCCCGGCCGATACCGGAGCCGGCTCCGGTCACAACGGCAACTTTTTCGCTTGGTTCTGAGGTGGTGGCCACGGGTCTCCTTCTGGGCTGCGGGCGGGCAACAGGGCTGCCGAGGAGGAGCCTACGGTGCCCCGGGTGCTGCTGTCAGCCCGGCGGCATCAGTGCCGCGGTCACAATCCGTGGATCGGCCTCCTGGGGGAACTGGAGGCCGTTGGTGGCCGTCTCTGCTTGACGGCCCGCAGCCAGATCGGTAATCTCGAATAGCAAGAAAGTTTTCTCACAATACGAAAACTTCTGGCCCAGACATTCAAAGATGAAATGAGGCTGCCGTGGCTGCAGGAGAAGATAGCTCCCATATCCTCAGCGGGTTGACAAACCAGCTGCCTGATCGTGATCCGGAAGAGACCGCCGAGTGGCGTGAGTCCCTGGATGCGCTGATTCAGGATCAGGGCACGGAGCGTGCCCAGTACATTATGCGCAGCCTGTTGCAGCGGGGCCGGTGCCCGGAGTGTGGGTGTTCCGATGGTGACGACCACGGATTATGTGAACACGATCCCGGTGGACCAGGAAGCGCCGTTCCCCGGGGACGAGGAGATTGAGCGTAAGTACCGGGCGTGGTTGCGGTGGAATGCTGCGGTGATGGTGCACCGGGCGCAGCGGGCTGAGATTGGTGTCGGCGGGCATATCTCGACGTATGCGGGGGCTGCGACGCTTTATGAGGTCGGGTTCAATCATTTCTTCCGCGGCAAGGACCACCCGTGTGGCGGGGACCAGGTTTTTTTCCAGGGTCATGCGTCGCCGGGGATGTATGCGCGGGCGTTTATGGAAGGCCGGCTCTCCGAGGAGGATTTGGACGGGTTCCGGCAGGAGAAGTCCAAGGAGGGCCATGCGCTCTCGTCCTATCCGCATCCGCGGCTGATGCCGGAGTTCTGGGAATTCCCGACGGTCTCGATGGGGATCGGGCCGATGAACGCGATCTATCAGGCCCAGTCGAACCGGTATCTGCAGAACCGGGGCATCAAGGACACTTCTGACCAGCAGGTCTGGGCGTTTTTGGGTGACGGGGAAATGGATGAGCCCGAGTCCCGCGGGCTGCTCCAGCTCGCGGCGAACGATAAGCTCGATAACCTGAACTTCGTCATTAACTGCAATCTTCAGCGTCTGGATGGTCCGGTCCGGGGCAACGGGAAGATCATGCAGGAACTTGAGGCGTTCTTCCGCGGTGCGGGCTGGAACGTCATTAAGGTCGTCTGGGGCCGGGAGTGGGATGAGCTGCTGGCCAAGGACGAGGACGGTGCGCTCGTGAAGATCATGAACGAGACCGTCGACGGGGATTACCAGACGTACAAGGCCGAGTCCGGGGCGTTTGTCCGGGAGCACTTCTTCGGCCAGAGCCCGCAGACCAAGGAAATGGTCCAGGACCTCACGGACGATCAGATCTGGAACCTCAAGCGCGGCGGCCACGACTACAACAAGGTCTATGCCGCGTATAAGGCTGCGGCGGAGTTCAAGGGCAAGCCCACGGTGATCCTCGCGCACACGGTCAAGGGCTACGGGCTCGGCACGCACTTCGAGGGCCGCAACGCCACGCACCAGATGAAGAAACTGACCCTTGATGACCTCAAGGCCTTCCGGGACCACCTGCGGATCCCGGTCACGGACGAACAGCTCGAAACGGACCCGTACCGGCCCCCGTACTACCACCCCGGCATGGACACCCCGGAAATCCAGTACCTGATGGAACGCCGGGCGAAACTTGGCGGGTTCGTGCCCGAACGCCGCTCCGCGCACACCGAGGTCACCCTGCCCGGGGAGAAGGCCTACGAGTTCACCAACCGCGGCTCGGGCAAGCAGATGGCCGCGACGACCATGGCGTTCGTCCGGCTCCTGAAGGACCTGATGCGCGATAAGGACTTCGGGTCCCGGATCGTGCCGATCGTCCCGGATGAATCCCGGACCTTCGGGATGGACGCGTTCTTCCCGACCGCGAAAATCTACAACCCCGAAGGCCAGAACTACCTCTCCGTGGACCGGGACATCGTCCTGGCCTACAAGGAATCCGCCAAGGGCCAACTGATCCACCCCGGCATCAACGAAGCCGGCGCCGTCGCGGCGTTCACCGCCGCCGGCACCTCGTACGCCACCCACGGGGAACCGCTGATCCCGGTCTACGTGTTCTACTCGATGTTCGGGTTCCAGCGCACCGGGGATTCCTTCTGGGCCGCCGCGGACCAGATGACCCGAGGGTTCATCATCGGCGCGACCGCCGGCCGGACCACCCTGACCGGTGAAGGCCTCCAGCACGCCGACGGGCACTCCCCGATCCTCGCCTCCACCAACCCGGCCGTACTCACCTACGACCCGGCCTACGGCTACGAAATGGGAGTCATCGTCCGGGACGGCCTGAACCGGATGTACGGGCCCGGCCCGGCGGACAACGACCCCTCCCGGAACGTCATGTACTACCTCACGGTCTACAACGAACCCATCAACCAGCCCCCGGCCCCGGCCGAACTGGACACCGAAGGCATCATCAAGGGCATCTACCTGCTCGCCCCGGCCAAAATCGACGGGCCCCGCACGCAGATCCTCGCCTCCGGCGTCTCCGTCCCCTGGGCCCTGCAGGCCCAGAAACTCCTCGCCGAGGACTGGGGCGTCTCAGCCGATGTCTGGTCCGTGACGTCCTGGACCGAACTGCGCCGGGACGCGATGGCAGCCGAGGAAGAAGCCTTCCTCAACCCCGGCCAGGAACCCCGGACCCCGTTCGTAACAGCACAACTCGCCGGCGCCACCGGACCGATCGTCGCCGTCACGGACTACATGAAAGCCGTCCCGGACCAGATCCGCCAGTACCTCCCGAACGAGTTCGCCTCCCTCGGAACCGACGGCTTCGGGTTCTCCGACACCCGCGCCGCAGCCCGACGCTTCTTCAAAAACGACATCCACTCCATCGTGGTCCGATCCCTGCAGATGCTCGCCCGCCGCGGCGAAATCAACGCCCAGGCACCCACCCAGGCCATCGAAAAATACCAGCTCCACAACGTCAACGCCGGCACCACCGGCAACGCCGGCGGCGACTCCTAAGGTCTCTTTGAGACCTGGCGCCCTTAGGGCTGCTGGTGGTTCAGCAGCCGATCATGAAAAACGCCCGTCCAGGGTTTCCCGGACGGGCGTTTTTCATGATCGGCCATTGGCGTCGCTACGCCACAGTACGGCCTGCAGCGGCTTCAGGCGGTCGTCCGCCGAGGCGCCGGGTGATCCTGCGGGCAGCGGCTGCGCAGGCCTGGCTCAAGCTTTGCAGTAGTTCGCGGGAAACGCGGGGCCGGGATGAGGACGACGGCGGCAATCTTGCCGCGGTGGCAGATGGGAGACCGCGAGCAGGTCCGGAGTTCGTCCAATGCGTGGGGCTCGATCCGGGCCCGGGTCATATCCAGTTCCAGGGTCATGCCCGCGGTAAGCAAATTGGCGCGCTTCGTCAGGTCATAGAGTCCGTGGACGCTTTTGGAAGTCACATGGCCCTGCGCGGCAACCTGGGCCTTTGCTCAGTCGAGGTTTACCCTGACCAGTACTCGAAGCTTGTCTGTAGTCACGAATATTTCTCGCTCTATGCCGGGTGCCACAACGCTGTGGTGCCCCGGACAACCCTGGACAAGATGTGATCCAAGCAACACATTGCCGGTGTGAGTTTCTATTCCTCGATCCCGGGACGGGGTCAGCCAGGGCAAAAAAAGTTGCCTGGGCAACGTAAATGCTCAAGCACTCCCGGGTGACGAAGTGACGTCCCAACGCAGAAGACCCCCGGCGTTCCTGCCCCTCATGGAGGCGGAGCCGGGGGTCTTCCTGCTTGATGCATGCGTCCATCAGCGGCCGATTGGTTTTTCAATTTTGGGCTAGCCCAATGCCGCCTTGAGCCGATGCCATGGGGGGACTGAGCCGTGGAGGACTACGGGGAGCGATTCGGCCGGGTTATCTGCGGAGCCGGCGCCCACATCGTCATCGAGCCCATCACCGGGCTGATCACCTCTGAAGAGCTGACGAAAGCCTTCGGCCCGGAGAGCAGCGACGCATGGGCGCGGCGCGGATGCTCGCCTAGACCCCCACGCCAGTCCGGCCGGACATAGCTGGGCCGGCGGTGGTTAGTTCCTGCTGACGGACTTGGGCCGGCGTAAAGGTTGCGCCGGTGTCTGGGAACTCGGGGACGGAAATGCGGGCATGGGTGTGGATTTGCTGGACGGAGTCACGGGTGTGTTGGGCGATCTCTTCCATCGTGGTCACCCACATGCCGTCCATGGATTTAACCCGGTCGATTAGCCGTTCCAGCGCCACGGCCTTGGACGGGCGGCCGGAAATGAACGGATGGTTGGTCAGGACAAAGCAGCTTCCTGCGGCGTGGTGCGCTTCGGCCTCCAGAGTCCACATTTCGAGGACCTTTGCGGGGCTTTCGATGACTCCGCTGCCGGTCACGCCCGGGTAGAAGGCGTACTGTTCCCAATCATCCAGGGCCCAGTCGACCGGGATCTCAACGAGGTCCCTGGGGTCTCCCTCGGCGACGCTGAAGCGATAGGGGGCGTCGCCGTCGAGCAGGCTGGAGTCATACAGGAAGCCGCGGTCTGCGAGCAGTGTTGCGGAGTGCCAGTTGAGCTCCCACCAGGGTGCCCGGTAGCCGGTCGGCCGGACGCCGGCGGCCTTGGCCAGGGCATCCAGGCCCCGGTCGAGATACCGTGCCTCGGTCGCTGAGTCGATGCCCTGCATGGGTTCGTGCAGGTATCCGTGGTGGGCGATCTCGTGACCTCCGTCCGCGATCCGGCGGACGACGTCCGGGTAGCATTCCGCGGTGAATCCGGGGATAAAGAACGTGGCCCTGATGTCCTGGCGGTGCAGAATCTGCAGGAGCCGCGGAACTGCCACCTTGGGACCGTACGACTGATGCGTCATCAGAGACATTCGCCGGGTGCTCTGCGGGTTATGGGCGATGGTGCAGGACTCCGCATCCACATCGAAGGTGAAGGACGCAGCGGCTCGATGGCCATCGGGCCAGGTGATCGGGTGGCCGGTGTCAGGGAAAGCGGGAAAGTCCATGGTGGTCATCTCCTGGCTAGAGGCCTACGGGGGCGGCGGTGGTTGAAGGGTCGGTTACTCGAGGAGGAACTGATTCCTGGGTAGCCTCGTCGGGGCTGGGCACCTGCAGGTACTTGCGGTGGTAACGCGGCCCCATAAGGGCGTATGCTCCGGCGCTGGACAGGCCGCCGGCAAGCCAGGACAGGTCCCATCCGCCAAGGGCGACGGCGATGGGGCCCTGCATGGCAGGTACCAGCCCGTACATGAAAAGCCAGGTGGCGAAGATTCCGATGAGCAGGGACACGACGCCGGCAGGGTTCACGCCGGGAAGGCGCTTGGTGCCCACGGCGTCGAACAGGCGGGACGGGTCGCCGGGCCAGCGCTTCTCGATCCAGAAGTAGTGGACCAGCATGACGCCGCCCCAGGCGGCAACCCACGCCACGAGTCCGATCAGCCACGCATCCAGAACGGAAGCGAAGTCCTCTTGGAAGATGAAGAATACGACGGCGGCGAGCGAGAAGACGCCAACGAAAAGGTTGAGCTTGCGGCGGCTGATGCTGATGTCGAGGGCCTGCGTCGCGACGGAGAAGGTGTAGATGTTCAGGATGTTAGTGGCGATCGGGCCGTGCAGGACCATCAGGAGTACCGGTAGCGCCATAACACCGAAGTTCTGGACGATCAGCTTGCCCGGGTCGATCTCGCCGCTGTTGGTGGCCAGGCTTGCGCCCAGGATGCCCAGCCATACGACGGGGATAAACTGGCCCAGGACCGAGGCCAGATAGACCTTGCGCTTCGGCACTTCGGTACTGACGAAGCGGGAGTAGTCGGCGGCGTAGGTGAACCAGGTGATCCCCCAGCCGATGCCGATAGCCGTCATCACGGCGCTCATCGCGGCGATCCGCTCCGAGCCTTCCAGGATGTTGCCGGCCGGGGCCTGCGTAGGACCAGTCGATCTTCATGCCGAACCACGCCACGGCGGACATCACGGCGAGGATGATGATGGTAGGCGGTACGGTCCACTTTTCAAACGCCGCAATCGCCCTGTAGCCGAACCAGGCGATGGCGACCTGCGTGGCCATGATGGCGGCGGCGACGCCTATCTTCCAGGCATAGTTGTGGGCAGTTGGGTCAACCCAGCCGAGGGTTCCGAAGAGTGCCATCACAAGGTCCAGGATGATCCAGGTGTTGACCGCGCACCACCCGATGACCAGTAATGCCTGGATGGCTGCCGGGAGGTAGTTTCCGCGCCGGCCGAAAGCGGCCCGGGCGAGGACCATGCCGGTCGCTCCGGTCTTTTGACCCAGTAACACAAAGCAGCCGAAGAGCAGCATGCCGATCAGGTTCCCCAAAACCAGAACGGTGACTGTGTCGGCGAATCCGAGGCCGAGATGGATGCCGAGGGCGCCGAGCACCCAGTTGATCGGGGCGAGGTTGGCGCCGGCCCAGATCCAGAACTGACCGGAGACTTTCCGGGTGCGGGCCGATTCGGGAATGGGTTGAAGCCAGGCTTCATGGTCCACGACGGCCACCGGTGCCGGGCTGGCGTTAGTGGTGGGGGAATTTTCACGCATTGGAGCCTCCGTGAGAGTTTAGGGGTTCCCTGCAAGATTATGTGGCGCACGCCACACGAGTCTATATATAATGTGTCTAGTTAATTTCTAATTCTAGTGACGGAGTGTCGTGTCAATATTTCTTCAGGATGCACTCGACCATCCGACGCTTACAGTCGCTGATCCCGTAGTCCGGGCGGCCGCCGGCAGCGTTGCCAGGGCCCAGCTCCGGTGGATCCATTCCAGCGAAATCCTGGACATAGCTCCCCTGCTTGACGGCGGCGAGCTGCTGCTGACAGGAGGGGAGGCCCTCGCTCACGCCTCCGAGGAACGGCAAATCATGTACGTCCGCCAGTTGGCAGAGCGGGGCGTGGCCGCCCTGGCCATCGAAACGGGCGTCGCCCTCCCCGCACTCCCGTCCGCCATGGTGTCGGCCGCCGAGGCAGCCGGACTTCCTCTGATCGAGCTCCGCAAGGTCGTGCCGTTTGTCGGTGTTATGCAGGCCATCAACTCGACACTGGTCAGCGAGTCGGTTCTCCATTTGAGGCAGGCTGACGAGGCGAGCCACGCGATGGCCGTCGAACTGGCGCACAGCGGTAGCCTGGACCGGATTCTGGCCGTGCTCGCTGGCATCACCCATGCCGAGGTGACCCTTGTTTCCCTGACCGGCGTGACTCTGGCCAGTGCCACTCCGGTGAACGCCGGAGCGGCCAGCAGCTCAGCCCCCGCACCGCCGGAACATGTGCGCCTGATCCATATCGATGTGCCGGTGCGGGGGATCCTTGCGGCGCAGCTGTTGCTCGAGATGCCAGCGGAGGAGGATGAGAACCTCGCGCGCACGGCCGGAAAACGTTCGGTGGATATCCTGGCCCTGGCGATGCTGCAGCGGATGTCGCCCGGGCTCCAGGAGGTTGCAGGGGCTGCGTTGATCCGCGCAATTGATTCAGGTAGCCAGCTGTGGCGTCTTCAGCAGCTGGCGTCGGCCGCCGGGATTCCGGCTTCCGGCCCGATCGTGGCAGTGGTGGTCCGGTCAGATACCTCCCAGCAGCTGCGGTCGCCGGTGGAAAAGTTGCTGCACCAGACGGCAGAGTCCCACGCCACCTATGTCGATAACGCCGAGCTTCTCGCCGTGGCTGGACTCGGCGGAGATGCTCCGGAAGAAAGCCGTCAAAGGCTCCTGGCTGGCCTGCTGGAGCTTCCGAGCATAGCCAGGACGTTCACGGCGGTGGGTCCCTTAGTGGCCGGAATCTCAGATGCCCCCTGGTCGCTGTCCGAAGCCAAGCTCACCTTGGAACTGGCGGCCTCCCCGGAGCAATCCCGTTCAGCCTCCGACGGCGCGCACCCGTCCGTGGTCGACGCGGAGGCATTCGCAGTGGAACGACTCGCCCTTCAATCCCTTGACCCCTATCGACGTCGGAATTTCGTGCGCCAGCAACTCGGTGCGCTACTGGATCAGGATGCGCATCGCAATTCGCGGCTGCTCGACACGCTGGCAACGTGGTTGGATTGCGGATGCAACACCGCGCATGCAGCCAGGGAGCTCCATCTGGAACGGCAGTCGATGCACCAGCGGCTGCGGCGGATCTTTGAGCTGTGCGGCGGTGATCCCCGGAACACGGGCCGGCTGGCGGCCTTGCATTTGGCCACGCGGCTGGCGAGGCTCGCCTGAGGCCTAGTGCTGGCCCTGCCCTGAACTCCCGGGCGGACGTCCACCCAGGCGGGTGGTGACCTGCCAGGCAGCGGCGGCGCACGCCTCGCCCAAGCTTTGCAGTCGTTCGCGGGAAACTCGGAACCGGGGCGCCGCGATAAGGACGACGGCTGCAATCTCGCCGCGATGGTCGTAGACGGGCGCCGCGACGCCCACTTCGTCAATCGAGGATTCGCCATAGTTGATGGCCCAGCCGCGCTTCCGCACGTCGTCCAGGCGGATCGCATATCCCTCAAGGCCCTCGTCATCCAGGCCCCGGTAGCTCACGGCGCCGCTGCGCAGTAATTCGCGGACACGTTCGGCCGGTTCGGCAGCCAGGAAGACTTGGACGGAAGAGCTCATGGCATCGCGGTAGCGCGCTCCCAGCGGCGTGGTGTGCTTGATTTCGTGATGGCTGGCAATCTGTTCCACGCACATCGATTCGGTGCCGTTCCACACCATGAGGGCGCTGGTTTCGCCGGTTTGTTCGGTGAGATCACCCAGGACGGGGTGAGCCACCCGCCGTTCTTCCAGTTCGGCGAGCAGCGGGCCGGCGATGGCGATCAGTCCGAGCCCCATACGGAAGCGTCGGGTTTCCGGGTCGCGTTCCACCAGGTGTTCCTGTTCGAACGTTGCCAGGATCCGGGAAACGGTGCTTTTGTGCAGACCGACCCGGCTGGCGATCTCGGTCACCCCAAGTAACGGTTCCTCGGCGGAAAAGGTCCGCAGGACGGCGATGGCATTGGCTATGACCGACGCGCCCTTGGCATCGCCGGTTCCGGTGGTCTCAGGAGCTTCTGCTGTGGTCATGGTACCTACCATCATTCCGTATATGCGCCGAAAGCGGCGCCACGCGGTGCGTGACGCCGCTTTCGGCGGTATGGCAACTGCTATGCGCCCACGATGTTGTGTTCCGGGCCGAAGGGGAACTTCGTGATGTTCTCGGCCCCGTCTTCGCCGACGACGAGGATGTCGTGTTCGCGGTAGCCGCCGGCGCCGGGCTGGCCGTCCAGGACGGTGATCATCGGTTCCATGGACACGACCATGCCGGGCTCCAGTACGGTGTCGATGTCCTCGCGGAGTTCGAGTCCGGCTTCGCGGCCGTAGTAGTGGCTCAGGACGCCGAAGGAGTGGCCGTAGCCGAAGGTCCGGTTGGCGAGCAGTCCGTGGCCGACGTAGATCTCGTTCAGTTCGGCCGCGATGTCCTTGCAGACGGCGCCCGGCTTGATGAGCTCGAGGCCGCGCTTGTGGACTTCGACGTTGATGTTCCACAGCTCGAGGGAACGTGCGTCGGGTTCGCCGTAGAACAGGGTGCGTTCCAGGGCGGTGTAGTAGCCCGAGGTCATGGGGAAGCAGTTCAGGGACAGGATGTCGTGTTCCTGGATCTTGCGGGTGGTGGCCCAGTTGTGGGCGCCGTCGGTGTTGATGCCGGACTGGAACCAGACCCAGGTGTCGCGGATTTCCGAGTCCGGGAAGGTCCGTGCGATTTCATGGACCATGGCTTCGGTGCCGATCAGGGCAACCTCGTACTCGGTGATGCCCGCGGTGATGGCGTTGCGGATGGCTTCGCCGCCGAGGTCCCCGATGCGGGCGCCGTGCTTGATGACCTCGATCTCTTCGGCGGACTTGATCATCCGCTGGCGCATGGCGGCCTGAGCCACGTCCACCAGGGTGGCGCCGGCAAAAGCGGCTTGGATCTTGTTCCGGTTATCCAGCGGGAGCGAGTCGTCTTCGACGCCGAGCCGGCGCGGGTTGATGCCGCGGGTCCGCAGCGCTTCCTGGATGGCGAAGATGTAGTTGTCCCGGCGCCAGTCCGTGTAGACCACATTGTCGCCGTAGCTCCGGCGCCAGGGCATCCCGGCGTCGATGTTGGCCGTGACGGTGACGGTGTCGTCCTTGGTGACCACCATGGCGTAGGAGCGGCCGAAATAGGTGAAGAGGAAGTCGGAGTAGTACTTGATGGAGTGGTAGCTGGTCAGGACGACGGCGTCCAGGTTCTTCTCGTCCATGATGCGGCGAAGGCCGCCGAGCCGGCGCTCGAACTCCGCGTCGGAAAAGGTGAGCTTTTCCTTCTGGCCGTTGTGCAGGACCTTCAGTCGTTCCAGTTCGGAAACCGACGATGCGTTTGCGGGTGTTGTGACAGTCATGGTGGTGATGCCTTTCTGCAGTGCTGTTCTATTGGTGAGGAAGTATGAGCGGTCGGGGCTATTCGTGGCTCAGCGGTTCCTTGCTGGTTTCGCGGGAGAGCGCAACGGCGATCAGGGAGATCAGTGCAGCTGCGACCAGGTACCAGGCTGGAGCCAGAACGTTGCCCGTGGTTGCGATGAGCAGCGTGGCCACGAAGGGTGCGGTGCCGCCGAAGAGCGCGTTGGAGAGGTTGAAGCTGACCGCGAAGCCGCTGTAGCGGACGCGGGTCGGGAACATCTCGGCAAGGAAGCTCGGGAGCGTGCCGTCATTGAGGGTGAGCATGGCGCCCAGCAGGATCTGGACGAGCACGATCACCAGGAAGTTTCCGGTGCCCAGCAGGGCGAAGGCGGGCACCGTCAGCACGATGAAGGTGACGGATGCGGCGATGAGCACCTTCTTGCGGCCGTAGCGGTCCGAGAGCATACCGGTCAGGAAGATGAACCCGATGTACGTCAGCAGCGCGATGGTGGTGGCCAGGAAGGATTCGGTGGCTCCGAGACCCAGCTCCGATGACAGGTAGGTCGGCATATAGCTGAGGATCACGTAGAAGCCGACGGCGTTGAGCAGCACGGCTCCGACGGCCAGAAGCAACCGCCGCCAGTGTTTCCGGAAGAGGCTGGACACGGGTGCCTTGGCGGCCTCGCCCTCGGCGGCCATTTCAAGGAATACGGGGGTATCTTCCAGTTTGGTGCGGATGTAGCGTCCGATCAGGCCCATCGGGGCTGCGAGCAGGAACGGCAGGCGCCACCCCCAGCTTTGCATCGCGTCGGTGCTGAGCAGGGTGGTCAGGAGGCCCGCGAGCAGGGAGCCGAGAAGCAGGCCGGCGGCGGTGCTGGCCGGAACGACGGCGGCGTACAGGCCGCGCTTGTTGGCCGGGGCGTACTCCACGAGGAAGGCGGAGGCGCCGGCGTATTCACCTGAGGCGGAGAAGCCCTGGGCAACGCGGATGATCAGCAGCAGGATTGGGGCCCAGATGCCAATGGTGTCGTACCCGGGGATCAGGGCGATGCAGAACGTTGCCCCGGACATGATCAGGATTGACAGTGACAGAGCGGTCCGACGCCCGACCCGGTCGCCGATGTGCCCCCAGATAAAGCCGCCGAGCGGACGCACCAGGAACGAGATCGCGAACAGGGCAAAAGTCAGCAGAAGCCCGGTCTGCGGGTCGGACTCGGGGAAAAAGACTGCGGCGATGGTGACAGCCAGGTAGCCGTACACGGCGTAGTCAAACCATTCGACGAAGTTGCCGATGAAGCTGGCAGCGACAACTCGACGTCGAGTGTCCTTGCTGACTTCGGGGCTTCCGCCCCGGCCGGATCCGCCGGACATCGCGGTATGGGGGGCAGCGGGGGTGCTGTGCAAGGTACCGGCTGCAGTTGGGTTTGGTTCGTTACTCATATGTCCACCAATGAAAATTTGGGGTTGCATTGAACGCAACGCTGTTGCACCAGAATAGGCGTGATCTACGACACGGTCAATGCTTTTTTGTGCGGCCGCGAATATACATGACTTGTTCTACGCGTGCAGCTGGTCATTCACCCGGCCTTGCCGGACCGGCCCACGTGTTGCGTTAGGTGAAAGTGTGTTGCGTCAAGACCGACAAGTGGCGTCGGCGCCACCTCAACACCGGCAGGTCAATCCGGGCGGGTCCTAGGCCGCGTGGGCATCGCCGCAATCACCGCAATCGCAGGGACAAGGCGACCGGCGCCGCCATGAGTAAATCTTCATGAGGCGTGGTCTGGGAGTCGTTTTGAAGGGTCTGGGCGGGTCCGGCTCAGCCGCGCAGACGTTCCATGCCCGGGTCCACCAGCGGCTCCGGCGTGACGGTGGCGGCGATCCTGGTGCCGAAGTATTCAATTTCCACGGCATCGCCTTCGGCAGCTCCGGCGGGGAGCCAGGCATAAGCGATCGGCCGTTTCACGGTGTATCCGTAAGCTGCGCTGGTCACGTAGCCGACGGCTTCGCCATGGAAATACACGGGCTCCTTGCCCAGGACCACGGAGATGCCGTCGTCGATCGTGAGGCAGCGCAGCTGGTGGGACGCAGGCTTTTCCTTCCGTCCGGCGAGGGCGTCGGCGCCCACAAAGGAGTCCTTGGTCTTGGCAATGGAGAAGCCCAGGCCGGACTGGTACGGCTCATGTTCGGGCGTCATGTCCGTTCCCCAGAGCCGGTATCCCTTTTCCAGGCGGAGGCTGTTGAAGGCACCGCGACCGGCGGCGATGATGCCGTGATCCTGACCGGCCTCGAAGAGGAGGTCCCACAGCCTCAGTCCGTGTTCGGCGGTGGTATATAGCTCCCAGCCCAGCTCGCCCACATAGGACAGGCGCATGGCAGTCACGGGGATGCCGCCGATCCACACCTGCTTGGTGCGGAAGTAACGAAGGCCGTCATTGGTGAAATCATCAGTGCTGACCCTGGCCATAACTTCCCGAGCCTGCGGGCCCCAGAGGCCAATGCAGCAGGTGGAGCCCGTAATGTCGCGGACCTGCACCCACGCGCTGGCGTCCGAGGCGGCCTGGTTCCGTGCTTCGCGGGTGAAGTAGTCGAAGTCGATGTTGCCGTTGGCGCCTACCTGGAAGGTGGTCTCCGTGAGCCGCGCGATCGTGATGTCGCTGCGGATGCCGCCGTCGTCGTTGAGCAGCAGGCAGTAGGTGACGGCGCCGGGCTTCTTATCGATCTGACCGGCGCTGAGCCGCTGCAGCAGGGCAAGGGCGCCGGGCCCGCTGATTTCGAGCCGCTTGAGCGCGGTCATGTCGTAAAGTGCGACGGCGGTTCGGGTCTTCCACGCCTCGGCCGCGGAAATAGGGGAGCTGAACATGCCCGCCCAGTGGCCGCGTTCCGGCGCCCGCCATTCGCCCGGCATTTCGTCCAACAAATGCCGGTTGGCCTCAAACCAGTGCGGGCGTTCCCAGCCCCCGGCCTCGAGGAAGAACGCCCCGAGTTCCTTCTGCCGGCAGTTGAACGGGCTGACGCGCAGGTCCCGGGGGGACTCACGTGGCTGGAGGGGGTGCAGGATGTCGTAGATTTCGACGAAGTTCTGCTGCGAGGTTTCACTGACGTAGCTCTCAGCTGTCTGGACGGCCTCGAAACGCGATACCTCGCATTCGTGGAGCGGGGTGCGGGATTGGCCCTCGATCAGCAGTTCGGCTACCGCGCGGGCCACGCCCGCGGAGTGTGTCACCCAGACCGCTTCCGCGACGTAGAAGCCGTCAAGCTCCGGCGCCTGCCCGATCAGCGGCCCGCCGTCCGGGGTGAAGGAGAAGATGCCGTTGAAACCATCGGCGATTTCCGTCCCGCGGAGTGCCGGCAGCAGCTGGCGGCTGTCCTCCCAGCAGGGCAGGAAATCTTCGGCGGTGAAGTCGAGCCGGGAAGGCATCCGGTACTCGGACATCTGCCCGGGAGCCACCTCGGGCAGCCTGTCCAGGTCCACCGGCATGGGCCGGTGGGCGTAGGAGCCGATGCCGATCCTGTCGCCGTGCTCGCGGAAGTAGAGATCCTTGTCCTGATGCCGGAGGATGGGCATCCGCGCGCCATTGGAGGGGTCCAGCAGATTGGTGCCGAGGTTGGTGCCTACGAGCTCCCGCACCGTGGTGGTCTTGACGTACTGGTGGGCAAGCGGCAGCAGCGGAACGGCCATACCCGCCATTGCGCCGATTTTGGGACCCCAGAATCCGGCGCAGGACACCACGATGTCAGCCGGGACTGCGCCGTCGGGAGTCTGCACCCCCGTGACCTTTCCGCCGGACTGCTCAATCCCGGACACCGGGGTTGATCCAAGGAACGTGACACCGGCTGCCGTGGCCTTGCGGATCAGAAGCTGCACCGCACGGGCTGCGGAGGCGAGGCCGTCCGAGGGGACGTAGAGGCCGCCCAGCACCATATCCGGGTTCAGCAGCGGGTAATGCTTGGTGCACTCGTCGGAGTCGATGATGCGGCCTTCGACGCCCCAGGAAGCGGCGTAGCCGAGCTTGCGTTTAAGGTCTTCAAGGCGTTCCGGGGTCGTGGCTATCTCCAGTCCACCCACCTGGTTGAAGCACGCTGCACCCTCGTCGCACAGAGTGAGGAGCTTGTCCACCGTATAAGCCGCGAACTGCGTCATCGTCCTGGACGGGTTGGTCTGGAACACCAGGCCGGGCGCGTGCGACGTGGAACCGCCAGCGAGGTGGAGTGGCCCCTGATCCACTACGGTGACGTTCGTCCAGCCCCGGGTGGCCAATTCATCAGCCAGATTCGCACCGACAATGCCGGCGCCAACGATAACGACGCGGGGTGTAGCGCTCATACGGGAGCTCCTGTTCGTGACGTACTGCGTGGAGTGAGCCCGATTCGGGCCGCTGAACGGGTCCCTTCCTGCCTACACGTGGCCGTCGATGCTCAGGCCCGGGGGAAGGTTGGGAGCGTCGCTGGACTCCTCGACCATGATCTGGCCGTCCACTACCGAGACTTTGTGGACCCGCACAGGCCGCTTGGCCGGCGGCGCGTCCACTTCACCCGTGTGGAGATTGAATTTGGAGGCATGAAGCGGGCATTCCACCTCGCAACCTTCCACCCAGCCGTCGGCGAGCGACGCGTCCTGATGGGTGCAGGTGTCGTCCAGGGCGAACAACTCGCCATCCTCCGTGTGGAAAACGGCGATCGGCGGAGACGTGTTGAGACGGACTGCATCTCCGGGGGCCAGGGCGGCAAGTGGGCAGGCGATATGCATCCGATTAACCTCTTTCACGGTTGACGGGCTCAGCCCAAACGCTAGGTTGTTCCATCATCAACGCCCATCACAATACGCAACAGCGTGGTTCATACCGCTCTCGCTTGTCAAGGTTCACCGGCCGGTCAACGAAGCCCTTGACACGGACCTGCGGTTCGCGCCACGCTGTTTCGCATACGGGGAATTGTTGCGTTATGCGCAATGAATTGCATTTATGTAGCGGGGAGGCGTCCATGCAGACACTGGCAATAGTGGGAGCGTCCTTGGCGGGAATCTCGGCCGCCCGTTCAATACGCGCCCGGGGCTTCGCCGGAAGGCTGGTCATCATCGGGAACGAACGGCATCGGCCCTATGACAGGCCGCCGCTGTCCAAGGATTTTCTGGCGGGAAAAATCTCCCCGGAACACCTCCTTCTGGAAAGTGCCTACGAGGGTGAAGACGCAGATCCGCTTCTGGCCGAGTGGCGCCTGGGAACAGCGGTAAGCAGCCTGGACGCCGCTGCCCGGACGATAAGGCTCGATGACGGCACGGCAGTAGAGGCCGACGGCGTAGTCATAGCCACCGGGGCATCCGCCCGGATGCTGCCGGAAATCGCCGGGCTCGCGAATGTCTTCACCCTGCGTACCCTGGAGGACGCGCAGAACCTCGCTCCCGAACTGGTGCCGGGTGCACGGCTCGTAATCATAGGCGCCGGCTTTATTGGTGCAGAGGTCGCCTCCACCGCCCGCGCACTCGGAGTTGATGTCACGGTCGTCTGCGCGGGCGCCGTTCCGCTCAGCCGCCCGCTTGGTCCGGAGATGGCAGCTACCCTGGCGGCGCTCCACGGAATCAACGGAGTGGAGCTGATTTGTGACGCCACTATCGAGTCCTATAACAGCGGCGAGGGACTGGTCAGGGGGCTGCACCTGGCCGACGGTCGCTACGTGGCCGCCGACGTCGTCCTGGTGGCCATTGGTTCCGTGCCCAATACGGCCTGGCTTGCCGGATCCGGCATCGCACTCGGCGACGGAGTCCTGTGCGATCCGATGGGCCGTACCAATATGCCAGGCGTGGTGGCCGTCGGCGATTGTGCTGCATGGCTGGATGAAGAGTCCGGAATGCACCGCCGAGTGGAGCACTGGAGCAGCGCCGTGGAGCGCCCGGCGCTGGCTGTGACGGCGCTCCTGGAACCTGGTGCCGCCCGCCAGCCGCTGAACCTGCCGTATTTCTGGTCCGATCAGTACAACGTCAGGATCCAATTCGCCGGCCAGTCCCGCGACGCCGATCGGGTGGCCATCGAGGCCGGAGATCCGGCAGCGCACAGCTTCCTGGCCGTCTACTACCGTGACGGCGAACCTGTAGCAGTCCTTGGTGCCAACCAGCCGCGCCTCTTCACCAAGTGGAGGCGGCAACTCAACGCCGTCCACAAAGCCGCGGCCGCAGCCGAAGCAGTCCGGGCGGCCGTCGTCGAGGCCGAAGCATTCCGGGCAGCCATCGCCGCAGCCGAGGCTGACGATGCTCGGTCTGCACTGGCAGCATCCGCCAGTTTCGCCTGATCCCTGCAGACCATTCAATCCCGAAGTCAGTCACCGCACAGGAGCAAAGAATGACCGCCGAAGTTTTCACGCCCAGCCTGATCCCCACCCTCCCTGGCCAGGCCTACGTCAGCGAAGCGATCTTCCGCGCCGAGCAGGAGTGCATTTTTGAGCAGATGTGGTTCTGCGCAGTGCGGTCCGCCGACCTGGACAAGCCCGGAGCCTGGCGGACGGCGCAGGTGGGCCGCGAGAGCGTGCTGATCAGCCGCACGCGCAAAGGCGGGATCCGTGCCTTCTATAACGTGTGCCGGCACCGGGGTGTCAAGCTCTGCATGGAGGAGCAGGGCGAAGCCGCACGCTCATTCCAGTGCCCCTACCACGCCTGGACCTACGACTTCGAAGGCAAGCTCATTGCTGCCCCCAACCTGACAAAGATGCCGGACATCGACCGGGACGAGTACGGACTCGTGAAGGTCCACACCCGCGAGTACCTCGGGTATGTCTGGGTCTGCCTGGCTGATGAGCCGCCGTCGTTTGAA
Organism: Arthrobacter sp. PAMC25284; assembly: GCF_019443425.1. Lineage (NCBI taxonomy): Bacteria > Bacillati > Actinomycetota > Actinomycetes > Micrococcales > Micrococcaceae > Arthrobacter > Arthrobacter sp. PAMC25284. Next base: position 2,493,850 of record NZ_CP080382.1, on the reverse strand, counting down.
GAAGACGTCATGGGCGCCATCGAGGACCGTCTCGGGGACCTGCGTGCAGTCGAGGACTATGACATTGCCAACCTGAGCCTGGGGCGCCGCATCAAGTACGACGTCAAGGCCAACTGGAAACTCATTATCGAGAATTTTATGGAGTGCTACCACTGCGCCACCATCCACCCCGAGCTCACAGAGGTGCTGCCCGAGTTCGCCGACGGCCTGGCCGCCCAGTACTTCGTGGGTCACGGCGCCGAATTCGGCGAGGACATCAAGGGCTTCACCATCGACGGCTCGGCAGGGATGGACCGGATCCCGGGGGTGGGGGAGGGCCAGGACCGGCGCTATTACGCCGTGACCATCAAACCCACGGTATTCGTCAACCTTGTCCCGGACCATGTGATCATCCACCGCATGTTCCCGATGGCCGCCGATCACACCATCGTTGAATGTGACTGGCTGTACCTTCCCAGCGTCGTGGAAAGCGGAAAGGACGTCAGCGCCTCGGTGGAGCTCTTCCACCGCGTCAACGAGCAGGACTTCGACGCCTGCGAGCGTTGCCAGCCGGCCATGGGCTCAAAGGTCTATGCCAAGGGCGGTGTGCTGGTTCCGAGCGAGCATCATATCGGCGTTTTCCACAATTGGGTCCAAGAGAAGGTGGGTGAGCTTACCGCCGGGTGTAGCCCATGTTTGCACTGATCTGGAGACCTGCCTGTTTCAACGCCTCCAGGAGCCCTGGCGTCTTATCCGGATCAAAACGGAAAGCTGGTCCGGAAATGCTGACGGCGCCGATCGCTGAACCCATATGGTTGTACACCGGCACAGAGATGGCGTTGAGCCCGATCTCGAACTCTTCCCGAATGACGCAGTAGCCTTCGCGGGAGACGTCGAGAAGCTGGCGCTCCAGCTGGCTCCGGTTGGTTATGGTGCGCGGCGTCCGGGCCGGAAGCCCTGTCTCCTTCAGGATCCGGTCCCGTTCATCCGCGGAGAGGGCCGCCAACAGGACCTTTCCGCTGGACGTTGCGTGCAGCGGAGTCAGGCTGCCCACCCAGTCGTACGTGGCGAGCGACGAAGGCCCCATGGCCTGGTCCACGTTGACTGCGTAGTTGGAGCGCAGCACGGCAAGGTTCACCGTTTCCTTAAACTCCTCGGCGAGGCCTTCAAGGACGGCGCGGGGCCTCGTGGACGAGACTCAACCGCCGGGGGATGGAGCTTGCCAGCCGCAGAATGCCGAAGCCCAGCTGGTACTTTCCCCGTTCGCTGTTTTGGTGGACCATATCCCGGCCTACCAGCGATCCGAGCAGCCGGGACACGGTGGACTTGTGGACGCCCATCTCCTGGGCTATTTCACTCACCCCCGCATGGCCGTCCCGGGCGAGGATCTCCAGAACGGCAAGTGCCCGATCCACGGACTGGACGCCGCCATTCTGCCCGCCGTCTGCCTCGGTATCAGATTCTGGGTCAGTTTTGGCCATGGTCCACACTCTAGAGCACGCTGCGGACGGCCTGTTCAAAGCTACTGACATGCTCCAATGCGAGTTGGCTGGCTACTTCCGCATCGCCGGCCGCTATGGCCTCCAGCAGTTTCACATGCTCCGTGATGTGGCCGCTGACCGACGGGACTTTGTCCAGGATGAGGCACCAGATGCGCGTCGCGAGGTTGTCGTAGCGGATCAACGCGTCTTCCAGATGCGGGTTGGCCGATGCCCGGTAGATCAGGCGGTGTACGGTCAGGTCATATCGCATCAGGTCCCGGGATTCCGCGGGGCCTGAGCCCAGGTGCGCGATCTTGTCCGCGACGTCAAGGAGCTCTTGACGCATGGCGGCGCTGGCCCTCGTGGCGGCGCGGCGAGCGGCCAGGGGCTCCAGGAGCTCGCGGATTTCTGAGACGTCCGCCAGCTCCGTGAAGTCCACACTGGTGGCGAAGGTTCCCCTCCGCGGATACGAAACCACCAGGTGATCGGTCTCCAGGCGCTTGATGGCCTCCCGCATTGGGGTCCGGCCGAAACCGAGTTCGGCCGCCAGCTGCCCGTCATTGATCGGCGCGCCCGGGCGGATTTCGAGCATGATCAGCCTGTCACGCAGCTGGCGGTACGCCGCTTCGGCCTGGGATAGCGCAGCGTCCTCTGCTGGGGGCAGTGCGGGGAATGCATTCAAGGGATGCTCCGTTCCTCGGCTTCCGGCCGGAGCGGAGACGCATCCTCGCCCGGGCTATTGACTTACTGTGATCCCAATCATACCATTGTTCACACACTGATATATCAGTTAGATAAGAAATGATATTTCAAAGGAGTATCCGTGGTTGAGCAGTTGAATGACCGACTTTCCGCAGTAGATCCCGAGGTGGGACAGGCGATTGTCCGCGAGCTGGGACGACAGCAGTCGACCCTGGAGATGATTGCGTCGGAGAATTTCGCTCCGGCCTCGGTCATGGAGGCGCAGGGGTCGGTATTGACCAACAAGTACGCCGAAGGGTACCCGGGTAAGCGGTACTACGGCGGCTGCGAGCATGTCGATGTGATCGAACAGCTCGCCATCGACCGGGTCAAGGCCCTGTTCGGGGCGGAGGCGGCGAACGTCCAGCCGCACTCGGGCGCCCAGGCCAACGCCGCCGCCATGTTTGCCCTGCTGGAACCGGGAGATACCATCATGGGGCTGTCCCTGGCCCATGGCGGCCACCTCACCCACGGGATGCGCATCAACTTCTCCGGCAAGCTCTACAACGTGGTCCCGTACCACGTGGGCGAACAGGATCACCTGGTCGATATGGCCGAGGTTGAGGCCCTGGCCCTGGAGCACCGCCCCAAGATGATCGTGGCCGGCTGGTCCGCTTACTCCCGGCAGCTGGACTTCGCGGAATTCCGCCGCATTGCGGACCTCGTGGGCGCCTACCTCATGGTGGACATGGCGCACTTCGCCGGGCTGGTCGCAGCCGGGCTGCACCCGAACCCCGTCCCGTACGCGGATGTCGTCACGACCACCACCCACAAGACCCTCGGCGGCCCGCGTGGCGGGGTGATCCTGAGCAAGGAGGAGTACGCGCGCAAGATCAACAGTGCCGTGTTCCCGGGCCAGCAGGGCGGCCCGCTGGAACACGTCATCGCGGCCAAAGCCGTTGCTTTCAAGATCGCGGCGTCTCCGGAGTTCAAGGAGCGTCAGGAACGTACCCTCGAAGGCGCGGGCCTCCTCGCATCCCGATTGCTGAAGGACGACGTCGGAGCCGCCGGTATTTCCGTGGTCAACGGGGGCACGGATGTCCACCTGGTCCTGGTCGACCTGCGGCACTCGGAGCTGGACGGCCAGCAGGCCGAGGACCGGTTGCACCGAATCGGTATCACCGTCAACCGCAATGCGGTGCCCTTTGACCCCCGCCCGCCCATGGTCTCCTCAGGCCTGCGGATTGGCACCCCGGCCCTGGCCACGCGGGGCTTCGGCGCCGCCGAATTCACCGAGGTGGCGGACATCATCGCCTCGGCACTGATCGCACCGGCAACGGACAACGAACTCAGTGCCGAAACCGCCGCCGGACTCCGCGACCGCGTCCACGCGCTGGCGGCGAAATTCCCCCTCTACCCGCACCTTGAGGTCGCCCAGACGGGCTACGAGGCAGTGAACGGGCCTGAGGCAGAACTGATTGGAGCAGCACAATGAGCACGGAACAGCTTCCGGAACACCCGGACTTCCTCTGGCGCAACCCCGAGCCTAAATCCTCCTACGACGCTGTGATTGTCGGCGGCGGCGGCCACGGCCTAGCGACGGCCTATTACCTGGCCAAGAACCACGGCATGACCAACATCGCCATCCTGGAAAAGGGCTGGCTCGCGGGCGGCAACATGGCCCGTAACACCACGATCATCCGGTCCAACTACCTCTGGGACGAGAGCGCGGCTATTTATGAGCACGCCCTGAAACTGTGGGAGATTCTGCCGGAGGAACTCGACTACGACTTCCTGTTCAGCCAGCGCGGTGTGATGAACCTGGCGCACACCCTGGGCGACGTGCGCGAAAGCATGCGGAGGGTCGGGGCCAACAAGCTCAACGGCGTGGACGCGGAATGGCTGGACCCGAAACAGGTCAAGGAACTCTGCCCCATCCTGAACATCAACGACAACATCCGCTACCCGGTGATGGGCGCCACGTATCAGCCCCGCGCGGGTATCGCCAAGCACGACCACGTTGCTTGGGCCTTCGCCCGCAAGTGTGACGAACTCGGCGTGGATATCATCCAGAACTGCGAAGTCACCGGCTTCCTCAAGGACGGGAACCGCGTGGTGGGGGTCAAGACCAACCGCGGCACGATCCACACCGAAAAGGTCGGACTCTGCGCCGCGGGACACAGTTCGGTCCTGGCGGAAATGGCCGGGTTCCGGCTGCCCATCCAGTCCCACCCGCTCCAGGCCCTGGTTTCCGAACTGCACGAGCCTGTCCACCCCACCGTAGTGATGTCCAACCACGTGCACGTCTACGTCTCCCAGGCCCCACAAGGGCGAACTCGTGATGGGCGCCGGCGTGGACTCCTACAACGGCTACGGCCAGCGCGGTTCTTTCCACGTGATCGAGCACCAGATGGCAGCCGCCGTCGAACTCTTCCCGATTTTTGCCCGGGCGCATGTGCTCCGGACGTGGGGCGGGATCGTGGATACCACCCTGGATGCCTCACCCATCGTCGGCACCACGCCGGTGGACAATATGTTCGTCAACTGCGGCTGGGGAACCGGTGGCTTCAAGGGCACCCCGGCTGCCGGCATGACGTTCGCGCACACCATCGCCACCGGAACTCCGCACAAGCTCAATGAGCCCTTTGCCCTGGAGCGCTTCGAAACCGGCGCCCTGATCGATGAACACGGCGCCGCCGCCGTGGCCCACTAGAAAGAGGTAAGGACATGCTTCTGATCCCCTGCCCCAACTGCGGACCCCGGGACGAAACCGAATACCACTACGGCGGCCAGGCCCACGTGGCCTACCCCGAAAACCCGGCTGAGCTAACCGACCGTGAATGGGCCGAATACCTGTTCTACCGCGACAACACCAAGGGTGCCTTCGCCGAACGCTGGCTGCACAGCACCGGCTGCCGCCAATGGTTTAACATGCTCCGCGACACCGTCACCTACGATATCCAGGCCGTCTACCCGATGGGTCAGCTTCGCCCGGCCACGGGACCCACGGCCCCCATAGTTCCCAGCCCCATTTCCCCGGAAGGAGCATCCAAATGACCGCTCAGGAACCCGCGCGCCTTGCTACCGGCGGACGCATCGACCGGAGCGTCACTTGGCGCTTCACCATGGACGGCCGTGAGTTCACCGGCCACCCCGGGGACACCCTCGCCTCGGCACTGCTGGCCAATGGCCAGCTCAGGGCCGGCAATTCGCTCTATGAGGACCGTCCCCGCGGCATCATGGCCGCCGGAGTCGAGGAACCCAATGCCCTGGTCAAGGTGGCCCCGCGCTTCCCCGGGCACGTGGCCGAGTCCATGCTGCCCGCCACCACGGTCTCGCTCGTTGACGGGCTCAGCGCCGAGCTGCTGAACGGGCTTGGCAAACTGGACCCGAATGAGGACCAGGCCGAGTATGACAAGAAGTACGTCCACACCGATGTCCTGGTCATCGGCGGCGGCCCGGCCGGCCTGGCCGCAGCGCGTGAGGCCGTCCGGACGGGGGCCCGGGTCATCCTCATCGACGACCAGCCCGAACTCGGCGGCACGTTGCTCTCGGCATCCACCGACCCCGCCCGGAGTGAGCCGATCGAAGGCAAACCCGCGCTGGAATGGGTGGCTGATGTTGAAGCCGAGCTGATCTCCGCGGAAGAATGCACGGTCCTGAACCGCACATCGGCTTTCGGATCCTACGATTCGAACTACGTCATCGCGGCGCAGAACCGTACGGACCATCTCCTGAGCCCGGCCGCGCCCGGGGTGTCCCGACAGCGGATCTGGCACATCCGCGCCGCGCAGGTCATCCTGGCCCCCGGCGCGCACGAACGCCCGCTGGTCTTCGAAAATAACGACCGTCCCGGCATCATGCTGGCCTCCGCGGTCCGCAGCTACCTGAACCGCTACGCCGTCGCCGCCGGTTCCCGGGTGGTCATCAGCACCACGAACGACAGCGCCTACACCCTCGCGGCCGACCTCCTCGCCGCGGGCATCAAGGTCGAAGCCGTTGTGGACGCCCGTCCGCAATTGAGCGAAACAGCCGCCGCAGCCGCCGCTGCCGGCACCCGGGTGCTGATCGGCAGTGCCGTCGCCAACACCTCGGGCGAGGAGCAGCTGTCCGGCGTTACCGTGCGGAGCATCAACGACGCCGGCGAGCTCACCTCCGGCGTTGAACAGCTCTCCTGCGATCTGTTGGCCGTCTCGGGCGGCTGGTCCCCGGTGGTCCACCTGCACTCCCAGCGGCAGGGCAAGCTGCGCTGGGACGAGGACCTGGCAGCGTTTGTGCCCAACAGTGTGGTCCCGAACCAGCAGGTGGCCGGGTCAGGCCGCGGCAGCTACGAACTTGCCGACTGCCTGGCAGAAGGCATTTCCGCTGGTGCCGCGGCGGCCATTGCCGTCGGGTTCGAATCCGACGTCGAGCCGTCAACGCCGGCGGCGCCGCGCGCCTCGGCCCCGACCCGCCAGCTCTGGCTCGTACCGGGGGAAGAGGGCGGCCCGGCGGAGTGGCACCACCACTTTGTTGATTTCCAGCGCGACCAGTCCGTGGCCGATGTCCTGCGTTCCACCGGCGCCGGCATGCGCTCGGTGGAACACGTCAAGCGCTACACCTCGATCAGCACCGCCAATGACCAGGGCAAGACGTCCGGAGTGAACGCGATCGGCGTGATCGCCGCGGCCCTGAAGCAAGGCAGTGGAGAGTCCGCCGGTGGCGCACCCAGCATTGGCGACATCGGCACCACCGCGTACCGGGCACCGTTCACGCCGGTGGCTTTCTCGGCCCTGGCCGGCCGCCAGCGCGGGGAGCTCTTCGATCCTGCCCGCCTCACGTCCATCCATCCCTGGCATGTCTCCCGCGGGGCTCTCTTCGAGGATGTCGGGCAGTGGAAGCGGCCCTGGTACTACCCCCAGGACGGGGAAGACATGGACGAGGCAGTGCTGCGCGAGTGCGCCGCGGTGCGTGAATCCGTGGGCTTTATGGACGCGACCACCCTGGGCAAGATCGAGATCCGTGGCAAGGACGCCGGTGAATTCCTGAACCGCATCTACACCAACGCGTTCAAGAAACTGGCGCCGGGCTCCGCCCGCTACGGCGTGATGTGCACCCCGGACGGGATGATCTTCGACGACGGTGTGACGCTGCGCCTGGACGAGGACAGGTTCTTCATGACCACCACCACCGGCGGCGCAGCCAAGGTGCTGGACTGGCTGGAGGAATGGCTGCAGACCGAATGGCCGGAGCTGGACGTTCACTGCACCTCCGTTACGGAGCAATGGTCCACGATTGCGGTGGTCGGTCCGAAGTCCCGCGCGGTGGTGGCCAAGCTGGCACCCCAACTGGCGGCAGAGGGCGGGCTGGAGGCGGAAGCCTTCCCGTTCATGACCTTCAAGGAAACGACCTTGGCGTCCGGCGTCCGGGCCAGGATCTGCCGGATTTCGTTCTCCGGTGAGCTGGCCTACGAGATCAACATCCCGGCCTGGTACGGGCTTAACACCTGGGAGGCCGTGGCGGCCGCCGGCGCGGAATTCAATATCACTCCGTACGGCACCGAAACCATGCACGTCCTTCGCGCCGAAAAAGGGTACCCGATCGTCGGACAAGACACCGACGGCACCGTCACCCCGCAGGACGCCGGAATGGAATGGGTGGTCTCCAAGGCCAAGGACTTCATCGGGAAGCGGTCCTACACCCGCAAGGACGCCGGCCGCACGGACCGGAAACACCTGGTCAGCGTCCTGCCGGTCGATGGGACGATCAGGCTGCCCGAAGGCACTCAACTGGTGGAAAATGGCATCACCGTCAACCCCGCCTACGGTCCCGTACCCATGGAGGGCTTCGTAACCTCGAGCTACCACAGCGCGGCCCTGGGCCGGTCATTCGCCCTGGCCCTGATCAAGAATGGCCGCAACCGCATCGGTGAGACCCTCGTGGCCGCCGCCGGCGACCAGCTGGTTGATGTAGTGGTGGCTGAAACCGTACTTTTCGACGCTGAAGGGACCCGTAAAGATGGCTGATACAGCAGCTCTTGAAGATATCAATGGACTCCGGGAAGTCCGCCGCAGCCCAGCATCACACCTCGCTGGTGCCATGGCCGGAGGCTCCATTTCCGGAAGTGTGACGCTGAAGGAGTGCCCGTTCCAGACGATGGTGGGGATCCGGGTCGATCCGGACTCCGACGCCGGCAGCCGGATTGGGTCAGTCACCGGCGGGTTGCCCGGGCACAGTGGAGAAACCGTCGCTGGGGACAGCATCCGCGTCCTTTGGCTCGGTCCCACGGAATTCCTCGTCACGGCGCCGGAAGGTGCCCATGATTCCCTCGGCGGGGACCTCATCCAGTCACTCGTAGGTGCCGTGGCGGACAGCGAAGGCCAGGTCGTGGACCTTTCCGCCAACCGCACGACGTTTGAACTCTCCGGACCGCGTGCCCGGGCCGTGCTGGAAAAGGGCTGCTCACTTGATCTGCACCCCCGCACGTTTTTGGCGGAGCGCGCCCTGGCCACGGAAGTCGGCGGTATCCCGGTGATGCTCCTGAAGACAGGCGAGGAGAGCTTCAGACTCTTCCCGCGTGCCTCCTTCGCGGACTTCCTGGGCAGGTGGCTCCTGGACGCCATGCGGGAGTTCGCTTCCCCCGAGGTTCACTGATGGCGCTCAGCGTCCTGGACCTGTTCTCAGTTGGCATTGGGCCGTCGTCCTCACACACGGTCGGCCCGATGCGGGCAGCAAAGCTCTTTGCTGACGGGCTGAGATCCCGCGGGCAGCTGAGTGCAACAACGCGGGTGCAGGCCGAACTGTTCGGATCCCTCGGCGCGACCGGCCGGGGGCATGGCTCCGACAAGGCCGTGGTTCTGGGACTCCAGGGCCTGGACCCGGAAACAGTGGACACGACATCGGCTGACGACCAGGTGGCGGCCGCGGCCCTTAACGCCGAACTGCGGATCGGCGGGGACCACCGGGTGGACTTCAACTGGGACGAGGACGTGGTCCTGCACCGCCGCAAGTCGCTTCCGGCCCACCCGAACGGCATGACGTTCAGGGCGCTGGACCACACCGGCGCCGTGCTCGGGGAAAAAAGCTACTACTCGATCGGCGGCGGATTCGTCGTCGACGGAGACGCGGACGCCTCGGACCGGGTGGTGGCCGATGACACGGTCCTGCCGTACCCGTTCACTACCGCTGATGAACTCCTCGGGATTTGCGCCCGGGAGGGCATGTCCATTTCCGATGTGATGCTCGCCAATGAGGGGGTATGGCGCAGCGAGGCGGAAACCCGCGAGAAGCTGCTCGCACTCTGGGCCGTCATGCGCCAATGCGTAGAGAACGGCTGCGCCGCCGAAGGGATCCTGCCGGGTGGACTTAACGTCCCCCGGCGGGGCCCCCGGCCCTGTTCCGCACGCTGGCAGCCTCCGCCGCCAGCGCGGATGCGGCGGCGCAGAGCGCTGACCTGGTCGAGATTCCTGCTGACCCGCTACTGGCCATGGACTGGGTGAACCTGTTTGCCCTGGCCGTGAACGAGGAAAACGCCGCCGGCGGACGGATCGTGACGGCCCCAACCAACGGCGCTGCCGGCATCGTCCCGGCAGTTCTGCACTACTACGTCAAGTTCGTTCCCGGCGCCAACGACGACGGAGTGGTCCGGTTCCTGCTGGCCGCGGCCGCCGTCGGCATCCTGTTCAAGCTCAACGCCTCCATTTCGGGCGCTGAGGTCGGCTGCCAGGGGGAAGTCGGGTCCGCGTGTTCGATGGCCGCCGCAGGGCTCTGTGAAGTGCTCGGTGGCACCGCCGAACAAGTTGAAAACGCCGCAGAAGTGGGAATCGAACACAACCTTGGCCTGACCTGCGACCCCGTCGGAGGCCTGGTGCAGATTCCTTGCATCGAACGCAATGCCATAGCCAGCGTGAAAGCCATCAATGCCGCGAGGCTGTCGCTGCACGGAAACGGCAGCCACAAGGTGTCGCTGGACAAGGCGATCAAGACCATGCGCGAGACAGGAGCGGATATGAAAACCAAATACAAGGAGACGTCCCGAGGGGGCCTCGCCGTGAATGTGATCGAGTGCTGAACCATGACTGCACATCAAACTGAAGTGCCCGCAGAGCACCCCGAGATGACGGTTGCGCATGTCCTGACCCTGGACTGCCCCGAAGTACCGGGCATCGTCCACGCCGTCTCAGGGTTCCTGTTGGAACACGGCTGCGACATCGTTGAGAGCAAACAATTCGATTCCCAACTGGACCGCCGGTTCTTTATGCGGATTCACTGTGAATCCGCAGGGGAAGAGACCAAAACGGAGTCGTTGCGGGAGGCTTTCGCGCCTATTGCCGAAAAGTTCGATATGCGCTGGCAGCTGCACCCCCACGGAGCCAAGCGGCGGATCCTGATCATGGTGTCCAAATTCGAGCACTGCCTCAACGATCTCCTTTTCCGTGCCCGGATCGGAGAACTGCCGGTCGAGATCGTGGGCGTCGTCTCAAACCATCCCGACCACCGCGGGATTGTCGAATGGCACCGCATCCCCTTCTTCCACGTGCCCGTGACCGCAGACACCAAGGCAGCCGCGGAGGAAGAACTCCTGGGCCTGATTGACCGGTTCGACGTCGAACTGGTGGTCCTGGCCCGCTACATGCAGGTCCTCAGCGACAACCTCACCCGCCGGCTGGACGGCCGCGCCATCAATATCCATCACTCGTTCCTGCCCAGCTTCAAAGGCGCCAAGCCCTACCACCAGGCCTACGCCCGCGGCGTCAAGACCGTGGGGGCCACGGCACACTACGTCAACGCAGAGCTGGATGAAGGGCCCATCATTGCGCAGCAGGTAGTGGAGGTCGACCACACCTACGGACCCGACGACCTTGTCGCGGCCGGGCGCGATACCGAGTGCAAAGCGCTCAGCAACGCCGTCCGCTGGCACTGTGAGGACAGGGTATTCCTGCACGGCAACCGGACAGTGGTACTGCGCTAAAGGGCAGGGGAGGGGCGCCGGGCGCGGCGCAGTGCGGCGAAGCGGACAAACGTGTCGTGCCTCGTTGTGCTGCGCCCGCGGCGGGCGCCCGCAGGGTCAGTGCGTGCGCCGGCCCGCAAACGGGTGGCTGTGCAGCCAGCGGGAAAAGCGCCCGGGAGTAGCGTCCGGGTCTGCGCGGGGGGAGAAATCCGGATCCGTGCCACCGCCGGCAGGAAAATAAAAATCCGGTGCTGACCCCGTCGACCCTGCCGCGGATTCCGTCCGGGCGGGTTCCCGTTCCGTCTCACGTGACATGATGGTCTCCAATTTCCGTATAGTGAAAAGATAATCTTGCTTTATGAAAAGATTACGGGCACGGGTCCGGCGGGTCAAGGGGGAGGGCTGAGTGCCTCCGCGGACAGGCCGCGCCCGCCGGTTCGGAAATACATTTCCGCATTGTGATGTACAACACCGGAAAAGTCGTCTACTGTTGAAGGACATCGTGGTGCAAGTCACGAAACCTGGGAGCAGCAGGCAGGGTTGTAATGAGCTGACATCTAATGATGTCGGCTCTTTTTTGTTTGGGTCGACAGCAAGCCATTACGGCGTAGCCAAAGCGCGCCTCTTTTCAGTGTGGATTATTTCTTTCACATAACGGAAGTTTGGAGCAGACCATGAGCAGCAAGATCATCCTTGGTGAAAACCAGTTCGGCAAGGCCGAAGTCCGCGTCGTCAAGATCACGCGGGACTCTGACCGGCACGAAATCGAAGATCTCAACGTCACCTCACAGCTCCGCGGCGATTTTTCCGCTGCGCACCTGGAAGGGGACAACGCCCACGTTGTACCGACCGACACCCAGAAGAACACCGTCTACGCCTTTGCCCGCGAGGGCATCGGCTCGCCGGAAGCCCTGCTGCTTCGTCTGGGCGATCACTTCACCTCCAGTTTCGACTGGGTCTCCGGCGGCCGCTGGGAAGCCGAAGCCTACAGCTGGGACCGGATCCAGTCCCACGGCGCCGCCCACGACCACTCGTTCGTACGCAACGGCCAGGAAGTCCGCACCGCCGTCCTCGTCCGCGACGGTGAGACCAGCCACCTCGTTTCCGGACTCCGTGACCTGACCGTCCTCAAGACCACCCAGTCAGGCTTCGTCGGCTACCCCAAGGACAAGTACACGACGTTGCAGGAGACCACGGACCGGATCCTCGCCACCGATGTGGCTGCGCGCTGGCGCTTCAAGACCGGGACGGACTTCAGCAGCTTCGATTTCAACAAGAGCTACGACGACGTCAAGGGCCTGCTCCTGGAGGGGTTCACCGAAAACTACTCCCATGCCCTGCAGCAAACGCTCTTCGACATGGGCAAGAAAGTCCTGGAAGCACACAGCGAGATCGACGAGATCAAGTTCTCCATGCCGAACAAGCACCACTTCCTGGTGGATCTCTCACCCTTCGGACTCGACAACCCCAACGAGGTCTTCTTTGCCGCGGATCGGCCGTACGGCCTGATCGAGGCCACAGTCCAGCGCGAAGAATCTGCTCCGGCCGCCATCGCATGGTCCGGAATCGCCGGCTTCTGCTGAGCTGAAACATCGTGTGGCGCGGGCACCGGAACCCGAGTGCCCGCGCCACCGCAGGGCCGAAACAACGATTCAACCGAGCCACCGATTTATCCGCAGCACCCAGTTAGCCAGACACCTGTTAGCCAGACGACGACGTCTGCCATGAACCAAGAAAGTCTGCCATGAACATGAAAAACGCCAAGAATGCCGCCAAGACGAGCGGCGGCCGCACGGCTCCTGCCCGTCCCGAAGACGAACGGCTCCCCATTGGAAGCACCTTCGCCTACGGATTCCAGCACGTCCTGACCATGTACGGCGGAATTATCGCCGTCCCGCTGATTGTCGGCCAGGCGGCCGGACTGTCTCCCGCTGACACCGGCATCCTCATCGCCGCCGCGCTCTTCATGGGCGGACTGGCCACGCTTCTGCAGACCCTGGGACTGCCGTTCTTCGGGTCACAGCTCCCGTTGGTGCAGGGCGTGTCGTTTGCCAGCGTGGCCACCATGGTGGCAATCGTCACCGGCGGCGGCGGCCTGCCGTCAGTCTTCGGTGCCGTCATCGCCTCGGCTGCCATCGGCCTGCTGATCGCCCCGGTCTTCTCCAAGATCGTCCGGTTCTTCCCGCCGGTGGTCACGGGCACCGTGATCACTACCATCGGCCTGACGCTGATGCCCGTCGCCGCCAACTGGGCCATGGGTGGCAACAGAAAAGCTGAGGATTACGGCAGCATGGCCAACATCGGCCTCGCCGCAATCACTCTTGCTGCCGTCCTCGTCCTGAGCAAGGTCGGCAGTGCGACCATCTCCCGGCTCTCCATCCTGCTGGCAATCGTGATCGGCACCGTTGTTGCCATTGTGACCGGCATGGCCAATTTCTCCAAGGTCGGCAACGGCCCGATCGCAGCCTTCCCGACGCCGTTCCACTTCGGAGCTCCGACCTTTGAAATCGCAGCGATCATCTCCATGGTCATTGTGGTCCTGGTGATCCTGACCGAGACCATGGCCGATATTCTGGCTGTCGGCGAAATCGTCGGAACCAAAACTGATTCCAAGCGTATCGCCGCGGGCCCTGCGCGCCGACATGGTGTCGAGCATGTTCGCACCGGTCTTCGGCTCCTTCACCCAGAGCGCGTTCGCCCAGAACGTGGGCCTCGTGGCTGTTACCAAGATCAAGAGCCGCTACGTTGTCGCCGCCGGCGGCGTCATCCTGGTCCTGCTCGGCCTGCTGCCGGTCATGGGGCGCGTTGTGGCTGCTGTTCCCACCGCCGTTCTCGGCGGCGCCGGCATCGTCCTGTTCGGCACCGTTGCCGCCAGTGGCATCCGGACTCTGGCCAAGGTCGAATACCGCAACAACATGAACCTGATCATTGTGGCGACCTCCATCGGCTTCGGCATGATCCCCATCGCCGCACCGGCCTTCTACGACCAGTTCCCCACCTGGTTCTACACGATCTTCCACTCCGGCATCAGCTCCGCCGCGATCATGGCCATCGCGCTGAACCTGCTGTTCAACCACCTGAAGGCAGGAAACTCCGAGAACCAGTCCGTCTTCGTGGCCGGCACCGGCAGAGTAATCCGCGAGGAGGACCTCAAGTGCCTGGCCGACGGCGACAAGTTCGAAAATGGCAAGCTGATCGACTGCGACGGCAAGGAAGTTCCCGTGGAACCGTCCGGCGTGTCGGACGAGCACTGATCCCTATCTGGTAAAGATCCTTCTGCCGGAGTAATAGTTGAGGCCCATGTTCATCAGGAACATGGGCCTCAACGCTTGCGTCGGCATTTCTAATCCGGTGGGCCCTACGGGCGCGCCGGCGAGGGAGACGGGATCTAGCTGTGGTTCAGTTCATCCGAGATTGTCTGTGCCGCCTCGCGCAGCAACGGCACGGCACGTTCCGCGAAGGACTGGTCCACCCGCGAGACCGGACCGGACACGGAAATGGCCGCCGGTGTCGGCGAGTTGGGAACCGCCATGGCGAAGCAGCGGACACCAATCTCCTGTTCTTCCTCATCGATGGAGTAGCCGCGTTCGCGGATCAGTTTCAGGTCCTGGAGCAGGCTCTCGATGTCACCGATGCTTTTCGGCGTGGCAACAGGCATCCCGCTGCGCTGGACGATCCCGCGGACAGTCTCGTCGTCGAGTTGGGCCAGGATCGCCTTGCCGACGCCGGTGGCGTGGGTGTGGGCGCGCCGGCCCCACCTCAGTGAACATGCGCATGGAGTGCAGGGACGGCACCTGGGCCACATAGATGACCATGTCCGAGTCCAGGACGGCCATGTTGGCTGTTTCGCCCAGCCGGTCCACGAGGGACTTCAGCTGCGGCCTGGCCAGCGCACCCAGCTGCTGGTTGGCACCCTCGCCCAGCCGGATCAGCCGGGGGCCCAGGGCGTAGCGCCGGTTGGGCAGCTGCCGGATGTAACCCAGCGTCACAAGCGTGCGCAGGAGGCGGTGGATAGTGGGCAGCGGCAACTCCGTCGAGGACGAGAGTTCGCTCAGCGTGACTTCTCCGCCGGCGTCGGTAATGAGTTCCAAGAGTTCGAAGACGCGCTCAACGGACTGCACGCCTCCGGGGGCTTTTTCAGCCATAACGGGGGTCTCCTGCGGGATCGATGTGGCAATTAGTATCCACATCGTGAAAATAATTGCTTGGGGTGCCAGAGTTAACAGTACGGCCCGCAGACCAGCCTGGCACTCTCAGGCTTGTATTTCCACAAAGTAGATAATAATATCCATAATACGAAACTTTTTGATTTAGCACAGCAGCCCAGCCCTGGGCCCGAACTGGAGGAACATTCAATGGCGAACCCGAGCCCCGGAAATTCGATCACCCTGCGCGTGGACGCGCCGTCCAGCTTCACCGCCACGAGCGAACTCGCGGCCGCCGTCGGCGCTGCCGGCGCCGCCATCACCGCCCTGGACGTCACCGAATCCCACCACGAGACGCTCGTGGTCGATGTCACCTGCAACACCACCGATGACGAGCACGCCGGCCGCGTCAAAGACGCCCTGAATGCGCTCGATGGCGTTACAGTCCGCAACGTCTCGGACCGCACCTTCCTGATGCACCTCGGCGGCAAGCTCGAGGTCGTGCCCAAGGTCGCCCTCCGCAACCGCGACGATCTTTCCCGCGCCTACACCCCGGGTGTTGCCCGTGTCTGCATGGCGATCGCAGAGAACCCCGACGCCGCCCGGAACCTGACAATCAAGCGCAACACGATCGCCGTCGTCACCGACGGCTCCGCTGTGCTGGGCCTGGGGAACATCGGCCCCGCAGCGGCGCTCCCGGTGATGGAAGGCAAGGCGGCGTTGTTCAAGCAGTTCGCCAACGTCGACGCCTGGCCGGTCTGCCTGGACACCCAGGACACCGAGGAAATCATCATGATCGTCAAGGCTCTCGCCCCCGTCTACGGCGGCGTGAACCTTGAAGACATCGCGGCACCGCGCTGCTTCGAGATCGAGAACCGGCTCCGCGAAGAACTCGACATCCCGGTCTTCCACGACGACCAGCACGGTACCGCCATCGTCACCCTGGCCGCCCTGACCAACGCCCTGCGTGTGGTGGACAAGAAGATCGGCGACGTACGGATCGTGGTCTCCGGAGTCGGCGCCGCCGGTTCCGCCATCATCCAGCTGCTCAAGGCCCAGGGCGCCCGGCACATCATCGCTGCCGGACGCTCCGGTGCCATCCACTCAGGTCAGGACTACGACGACGAGCACCGCACCTGGATTGCGGCGAACACGAACGAGGAAGGCTTCTCCGGGACCCTGCACGAGGCAATCAAGGGAGCCGACGTCTTCATCGGCGTCAGCGCCCCCAACGTGATCGGCGAGGAGCAGGTCGCCGCCATGGCCAAGGACGCGATCGTCTTCGCCATGGCCAACCCGACCCCGGAAATCGACCCGGTCATCGCCTCCCGGCACGCCGCAGTCGTGGCCACCGGCCGCAGCGACTACCCGAACCAGATCAACAACGTGCTGGCCTTCCCCGGCTTCTTCCGCGGCCTGCTGGACGCCGGAGCATCGGACATCATCCCGGAGATGCTCGTGGCGGCCGCCGAGGCAATCGCCAACCGCGTGGCTGACGACGAGCTCAACGCCAGCTACATCATCCCCAGTGTCTTTGATCCGCACGTTGCCGCCGACGTCGCGTCCGCGGTCGCGCACGCAGCCCACGCAGCCCGCGCCGCGGTCTCCGCCAAAGCCTGATTCACCGCCAAGGAAAGGACCCGGACAATGGCTCTCTCAGTCACTGACCCGCACCCGATTGAACGTGCCGAAGAAATCCTGACCCCGGAGGCGCT
Source organism: Arthrobacter sp. PAMC25284 (assembly GCF_019443425.1). Taxonomy (NCBI): domain Bacteria; kingdom Bacillati; phylum Actinomycetota; class Actinomycetes; order Micrococcales; family Micrococcaceae; genus Arthrobacter; species Arthrobacter sp. PAMC25284. The sequence continues at coordinate 2,476,920 of NZ_CP080382.1, read as the reverse complement.
GGCCTTTGTGGAGGAACTCCACCACCGCTTCGCCGGCACCCGTACCGAACTCCTCAAGGCCCGCGTGGTGAAGCGCGAGCAGGTGGCCCGGACCGGCAAGCTCGACTTCCTGCCCGAGACCCGGGACGTCCGGGAGGGCGACTGGACGGTTGCTCCCGCCCCGGCCGCTCTCCAGGACCGGCGCGTGGAAATGACCGGCCCCGCCACACCCGCCAAAATGGCAATCAATGCGCTGAACTCCGGCGCCAAGGTCTGGCTGGCGGATCTTGAGGATGCCAGCACGCCCACCTGGCCCAATGTCATCGACGCACTCCTTAACCTCCGGGATGCCGCAGCGGGGACGCTGAAGTACACCTCCCCGGAAGGGAAGGAATACAGCCTCCGGACCGACGCGCCGCTCGCCGTCGTCGTCGCACGTCCCCGCGGCTGGCACATGGATGAGCGCCACCTGATCATCAACGGACAGCCCGCGGTCGGAGCGCTCGTCGATTTCGGCCTGCACTTCTTCCACATCGCCAGGCAGCTCATCAGCAATGGCCACGGCCCGTACTACTACCTGCCCAAGATGGAGAGCCACCTCGAGGCGCGGCTCTGGAACGACGTGTTTGTCTTCGCCCAGGACCACCTTGGCATCCCGCAGGGCTCCGTCCGCGCCACGGTGCTGATTGAGACCATTCCTGCCGCGTTCGAAATGGACGAGATCCTTTACGAGCTCCGCGATCACGCCTCCGGACTCAACGCGGGCCGGTGGGACTACCTGTTCAGCATCATCAAGTATTTCCGCGATGCCGGTGCCAGCTTTGTGCTTCCGGACCGGGCCACGGTGGCCATGACAGCGCCGTTTATGCGTGCCTACACTGAATTGCTCGTCAAGACCTGCCACCACCGCGGCGCCTTCGCCATGGGCGGTATGGCCGCGGTCATCCCCAACCGGCGCGAACCCGACGTCACCGCGCAGGCCTTCGAAAAGGTCCGCTCGGACAAGACCCGTGAGGCGAACGACGGTTTTGACGGTTCCTGGGTTGCACACCCGGACCTGGTTTCAACGTGCCGGGAAGTGTTCGACTCCGTCCTGGGCGACCGTCCCAACCAGCTGGACAAGCAGCGGCCCGAGGTATCGGTAACCGCCGACCAGTTGCTGGACATTGCCTCAGCCGACGGTCAGGTCACCGAGGCCGGCCTGCGCCTGAACCTGTATGTTGCCGTGGCCTACACGGCGGTCTGGGTCTCCGGCAACGGAGCGGTGGCCATCCACAACCTCATGGAAGATGCCGCCACCGCCGAGATCTCCCGCTCGCAGGTCTGGCAGCAGATCCGCAACAAGTCCGTTCTGGCAGATACCGGCAACACCGTCACCCGCGAACTCGTGGAGAAAATCCTGGCAGAGGAAACGGAAAAGCTGCGCGGCGAGGCCGGCGAGGAGAGCTTCCAGAAGTTCTACCTGCCCGCCAGCCGGCTGATCGCGGACATCTGCCTCTCCGAGGAGTACACGGACTTCCTCACCACGCCCGCCTATGAACTGATCGGCTGAAAGATGGCAAACAATCTTTCCCTGACCGGCAGGGACCTGGCCGAGATTGAATCGCAGCTGGCCGCGACCGACCGGCTGCTGGAGCGGAACTACCCGGGCGACGACGGATCCCGCCAGCCGGTGCATACCGTCTACGTCCCTGCGGACCGCTTCACGCCGTCGTTCGCGGCCGACTGGGGCGCCCAGGCGCTGGCAGCGGCGGACGCCCACGGCGGATTGGTCCGCCTCGGTGAACTGCTCGGCCAGGACGCCGACCTCGCCAAAGCGGTGGCGTCCCGGGTGTCAGCCAAGCTGGCCGCCGAGCCGATCGAGGACCTGCGGCTGGACTTCGAGGATGGCTACGGGGACCGGGGCGACGACGCTGAGGATTCCGCCGCTGTGGCGGCCGCCTCGACGGTGGCGGCTGCGGTCGCAGCGGGCACGGCCCCGCCCTTCATTGGCATCCGTTTCAAATGCTTTGAAGCTGCCACCAGGAACCGCGGACTGCGCACGCTGGATCTTTTCGTCGCGAAACTTGCGGGCGCCGGCGAGCTCCCGGAGGGCCTGATCCTTACCCTGCCCAAGGTCACCACGGTGGCCCAGGTACAGGCCATGGACTATGCCGTCTCCCGGCTCGAAGAGATCCACTCGCTGCCGCACGGGCGGCTCAGGTTTGAAGTGCAGGTGGAAACACCGCAGCTCATCCTGGGCCCCGAGGGAACCTCACCGGTAGCTCAGCTGCCGCACGTCGTCCCGGGCCGGATCAGCGGTCTGCACTACGGAACGTATGACTATTCGGCCTCCCTGCAGATCTCCGCCGAGTACCAGTCCATGGAGCACCCGGTAGCCGACTTCGCCAAGGAAGTCATGCAGTTGGCTGTCGCCGGCACGGGCATCCGCCTCTCTGACGGCTCAACCAACATCATCCCGGTCGGCGATGGCGTTGAGAATGCCTGGGCCATCCATGGCCGGCTGGTCCGCCGCTCGCTGGAGCGGGGCTTCTACCAGGGCTGGGACCTGCATCCGGCCCAGCTGCCCAGCCGTTTTGCTGCGACCTACGCGTTCTACCGGCAGGGTCTTCCGGCCGCCGCGGCCCGTCTGCGAAACTACGTGGAACAGACCGAAGGCGGCGTCATGGACGAGCCGGCCACCGCCCGGGCACTGGCAGCGTTCGTGCTGCGCGGCGTCCAATGCGGTGCCGTCGGTGCCGACGAAGTCCAGGCGCTTGCCGGCGTCGGAGTTCCGCAGCTGACCGCACTGGCCCACCCGCGGCTGGCCACCACTTCCAACTCTCTCAAGTAAGGATCTACCCGATGGGCAAGTACTACACTCCCAAAGGCGGCCTGCCGCCGCAGACCCACCTCACTACTGAGCGTGCCATCGTCACGGAAGCCTATACGGTCATCCCCAAGGGTGTTATGACCGACATCGTGACCAGCAACCTGCCGGGCTTCTCCAACACCCGCTCCTGGATCATCGCCCGCCCCATCTCCGGGTTCGCCACCACCTTCTCCCAGCTGATCGTGGAAATCGGCCCGGGCGGCGGCGCGCCCAAGGCGGAATTTGAAGCAGGCGTCGAAGGCGTCATCTTCGTCACCAAGGGCAAGGTCAACCTGACCCTTGACGGTGAACTGCACCAGCTCGAGGAAGGCGGCTACGCCTACATTGCTGCCGGCGCACAGTGGGGCCTGGAAAACGTCTCGGACGACGTCGTGTCCTTCCACTGGATCCGCAAAGCCTACGAGCGGCTCGAAGGCTACGAGGCGAAATCCTTCGTCACGAGTGACCAGGAAGTCGAGCCGGGCGAAATGCCGGATGTCGACGGCGTCTGGAAGACCACGCGGTTCGCGGACCCCAACGACCTGGCACACGATATGCACGTGAACATTGTGACGTTCAAGCCGGGCGGTGTGATCCCGTTCCCCGAAACCCACGTGATGGAGCACGGCCTGTATGTCCTTGAGGGCAAGGCGATGTACCTGCTCAACAATGACTGGGTGGAGGTGGAGGCAGGGGACTTCATGTGGCTGCGCGCCTTCTGCCCGCAGGCCTGCTACGCCGGCGGGCCCGGCAACTTCCGCTACCTGCTCTACAAGGATGTCAACCGTCAGATCCGCCTGACCTAACCATCCGCGAACGGCGCCCCGGCTCAATCTGACCGGGGCGCCGTCGTTTAACTACCGCTCCGGTGGTTTCAGGGTTGACGGCGTGCGCCGCGAAGCCTAAACTTTTCATAAAGCAGAATAAAGATTCCACAAAGTGGAATCTTAGAAATGTGCAAGCTACCGGTTGTTGCCGGTTCAGAGGGCTAAGGACGAATCCAATGACGTATACCGTGAACTGCTCCATCCTGCTGACGGAACTGCCGCTCCTCGAGCGGCCCGCGGCCGCCAAGGCAGCCGGCTTTGACGCTGTCGAATTCTGGTGGCCGTTTGACACCTCAGTCCCTTCGGACACCGAGGTTGCGAAGTTCGAGCAGGCCATTACCGACGCCGGTGTCCAGCTTTCCGGCCTGAACTTCAACGCCGGAAACATGCCCGGAGGGGACCGTGGCCTGGTCTCATGGCCGGCCCGCTCGGCCGAGTTCCTGGATAACATCGACGTCGTCGCCGGCATCGGGGAGCGCCTCGGCTGCAAAGCTTTCAACGCCCTCTACGGCAACCGCGTCGATGGAGAGTCCGCCGAGAAGCAGGACGCCGTCGGCGCCGAGAACCTCGCAACCGCCGCCGCCGGAGTGGCCCGGATCGGCGGAACCGTCCTTCTGGAACCGGTCAGCGGAGCGCCGCGGTACCCGCTGCTCACCGCGGCCGATGCCTTGAAGGTTATCGCCAGGGTCAAGGAAGAGTCCGGCGCGGACAACGTCAAGCTCCTCGCAGACTTCTACCACCTGGCCGTCAACGGTGACGACGTCGCCGCCGTGATCGAACAGCACGCCAAGGACTTCGGCCACATCCAGATCGCCGACAACCCCGGCCGCGGAGCCCCCGGAACCGGCAACCTTCCGCTCGGCGAATGGATCTCCCGCAGCCGCGAACTTGGCTACTCGGGCTACATCGGCCTCGAATACAAAGAACCGGCCGAAACCGCGTTCACCTGGGCAATCCGCGAGTCCGCCGCAAACTGACCGCGCACCCGGCCCCACACATTTCAGCAAAGGAAAACGTCATGAGCAACGTAACAGTCATCGGTCTCGGAATCATGGGCCTCCCCATGGCCATCAACCTCGTCAAGGCCGGCCACAGCGTCACCGGCTTCAACCGCAGCCAGGACAAAATCGACGCGCTGATCGCCGAGGGCGGCCAGGGTGCAACGAGCATCGCCGACGCCGTCAAGGAAGCTGACGTCGTCATCACGATGGTCCCGGACTCCCCGGACGTCGAAGGCGTCGTCTCCGGCCCCGAGGGCCTGTTCGCCAACGCGAAGCAGGGCACCCTCTGGATTGACGCGAGCAGCATCCGCCCCGACGTGGCCAAGCGGCTTGCGGACGATGCCAAGGCAGCCGGCATCCGCGCCCTGGATGCCCCGGTGTCCGGTGGCGAGCAGGGCGCCATCACCGCCGCGCTTTCCATCATGGTTGGCGGCGAAGCCGCCGACTTCGAAGCAGCACAGGACGTGCTCAATGCTGTGGGCAAGACCATCGTCCACGTGGGCCCGGCCGGCTCCGGCCAGACCGTCAAGGCAGCCAACCAGCTGATCGTCGCCGTCAACATCCAGGTCCTGGGTGAAGCCGTCGCCTTCCTCGAGGCCTACGGTGTCGACACCGATGCGGCACTCAAGGTCCTCGGCGGCGGCCTGGCCGGTTCCAAGGTCCTGGACCAGAAGGGCCAGAAGATGCTGGACCGCGACTTCACGCCCGGCTTCCGCCTCGCCCTGCACCACAAGGACATGGGTATCGTCACTTCGGCCGCCCGCGAAGCCAACGTCTCGCTTCCGCTCGGCGCCCTCGCCGCGCAGCTCGTCGCCGCCACCGTCAACCAGGGCGACGGCGGCCTCGACCACTCCGGACTGTTCAAGCAGACCCTCCAGCTCAGCGGCCGCAAGTAGCTCTGCCGCACATCAGCCGCACCACCACACCCAACAGACTTTCAAGGAGAACACCATGACGAAGATGCGCACCGTAGACGCAGCCGTCGCCATCCTGGCAAAGGAGGGCGCTATTGAGGCGTTCGGCCTGCCAGGTGCAGCGATCAACCCCTTCTACTCGGCGATGCGGGAGCACGGCGGTATCCGCCACACGCTCGCCCGGCACGTGGAAGGCGCCTCCCACATGGCCGACGGGTATTCCCGTGCCAAGGACGGCAACATCGGCATCTGCATCGGCACGTCCGGCCCCGCCGGCACCGACATGATCACCGGACTCTACGCAGCCTGGGCGGACTCCATCCCCATGCTGTGCATCACCGGCCAGGCCCCCGTCGCCAAGCTGCACAAGGAAGACTTCCAGGCCGTGGACATCGAATCCATCGCCAAGCCGGTCACCAAGATGGCCATGACGGTGCTCGAGCCCGGCCAGATCCCGGGTGCCTTCCAGAAGGCATTCCAGCTCATGCGCTCCGGCCGCCCCGGCCCCGTGCTGCTGGACCTGCCGTTCGACGTGCAGATGGCCGAGATCGAGTTCGACATCGACACCTACGAGCCCCTCCCGGTCGAAAAGCCCAAGGCCAGCCGCAAGCAGCTGGAAAAGGCGCTGGACATGCTCACCGCAGCCCAGCACCCGCTGATCGTGGCCGGCGGCGGCGTGATCAACGCTTCGGCCTCGGCGCAGCTCGTTGAACTGGCCGAGCTGCTCAACATCCCGGTCATCCCCACCCTGATGGGCTGGGGATCCATCCCGGACGACCACCGCCTGATGGCCGGCATGGTGGGCCTGCAGACCTCCCACCGCTACGGCAACGAGACCATGCTGGCCTCGGACTTCGTGATCGGGATCGGCAACCGCTGGGCCAACCGCCACACCGGCGGACTGGACACCTACACGTCCGGCCGCAAGTTTGTGCACATCGACATCGAGCCGACCCAGATCGGCCGCGTCTTCTCCCCGGACCTGGGCATCGCCTCCGACGCCGGCGCGGCGCTGGACGGGCTCCTGGAGCTCGCCCGGGAACGCAAGTCAGCCGGCACTTTGCCGGACTACAGTGCCTGGGTCGATGAGTGCATCAAGCGCAAGGGCTCCCTGCAGCGCAAGACGCACTTTGAGAACGTACCGATCAAGCCGCAGCGTGTTTACGAGGAAATGAACAAGTCCTTCGGCAAGGACACCACCTACGTGACCACGATCGGCCTCTCACAGATCGCCGGCGCCCAGATGCTGCACGTCTTCGGGCCCCGCAAATGGATCAACGCCGGCCAGGCCGGCCCGCTGGGCTGGACCGGACCCGCCGCGCTCGGCGTGGTCCGCGGCAAGCCGGGCGAGACCGTCGTCGCCCTCTCCGGTGACTACGATTTCCAGTTCATGATCGAAGAACTGGCCGTTGGCGCACAGTTCAACCTCCCGTACGTGCACGTGGTGGTGAACAACTCGTACCTGGGCCTGATCCGCCAGTCCCAGCGCGGCTTCAAGATGGAACAGAACGTGTCCCTGGCGTTCGATAACATCAACTCCCCGGAGACCAACGGCTACGGCGTGGACCACCTGAAGGTCGCCGAAGGCCTGGGCTGCAAGGCCATCCGGGTGGAAGACCCCAAGGACCTGCCGGCTGCCTTCGACAAGGCCAAGGCGCTCATGAGCGAGTTCAGCGTCCCCGTGGTGGTCGAAGTGATCCTGGAAAAGATCACCAACATCTCCATGGGCACCGAGATCGACGCAGTCAATGAGTTCGAGGAACTCGCCGCACGCGGCGAGGACGCACCGACGGCCATCATCGCCCTGCTGGACTAATACCAGCCACCTACCGCGCGCCAACCCCGGCACGTCTGATTCATCGAAAGGAAACCCCGGCATGCGAGTGGTCATAGCACCGGACAAGTTCAAGGGCTCACTATCGGCCCCGGACATCGTCACCCACCTCACAACGGGTCTTCAATCCGTGAAACAGACTGCCGGGCAGGTCCTGGACGTGGACGGCATCCCCGTGGCCGACGGCGGCGAGGGCACCCTCGACGCCGCCGTCGGCTCCGGCTTCACCCGCCGCAGCGCCGTCGTCAGCGGCCCGACGGGCGAGCCGCTTGAGGCCGAATTCGCCGTGCGGGGCCGCGAAGCGGTCATTGAAATGGCGACGGCGTCAGGACTCGCCGTGTTGCCCGGCGGCACGAAGGATGCCCTGGGGGCAACGTCCCTGGGCACCGGGCAGCTGATCCGGGCGGCCCTGGACGCCGGTTGTCGCAAGATCATCCTTGGTGTCGGCGGAAGCGCCAACACCGACGGCGGAGCCGGGGTGCTGCAAGGTCTGGGTGCGCGCTTCATGGATACGGACGGAAACCAGCTTCGGGCCGGCGGGGCTGCCCTGGCCGGGCTGAAGTGGATTGATTTCTCCGATTTCGATCCACGGCTGGAGGACACCAGGTTCGTGCTGGCCAGCGACGTCGACAATCCGCTGCTTGGCCCGGACGGCGCGGCGGCAGTGTTTGGCCCGCAAAAGGGGGCCTCCAGTGAGGACGTCCGCACGCTCGACGCCGCACTGGCACGCTACGTGGAGGTGCTCGGCGAGGAGCTGGGCTCCCGGGCGCTGAAGGCTGCGGAAGCCCCGGGCGCCGGGGCCGCAGGCGGCGTCGGCTATGCCGCGATTGCGGTCCTCGCCGCTTCCCGCCGGCCGGGAATCGACGTTGTCCTGGAATTTACCGACCTCGCACACCGGCTGGTCGGGGCGGACCTCGTGATCACCGGCGAAGGCAGCCTGGACGAACAAAGCCTGCTCGGCAAAACCCCTATGGGAGTAGCGCGCGCGGCGGCGCTGGCCGGCGTCCCGATCATCGCCGTCTGCGGCCGCACCACGCTGACGGCGGAGCAGTTGAGCGCCGCAGGATTCCAGGCGACGTTTGCCTTGACCTCAATTGAAGACGACGTGGAAACGTGCATCAACGAAGCCGGCCGTCTTCTCGAACAACTTGGAACCGCCATCGGCGGCCAGCTCGGTCCTGATTCCCCCTGGTTCCAGCCCATGAACACCACATCCTCGAAGGAGACCCTCAGTGCCTGAAGAACGCTATGACTTGGTTGTTCGTGGTCGGCGTGTGTTGACGACGGCGGGGATCGCGGCGCGTGAGGTAGGGATCCGGGGTGGGCGGATTGTTGCGATTGAGCCGTTGGGTAATGCCCTGGCCGGGGCGGAGGTCATTGATTTGGCCGATGACGAGACGATGATCCCGGGTCTGGTGGATACCCATGTCCATGTCAACGAACCGGGCCGGACGGAGTGGGAAGGGTTCGCGTCCGCGACCCGGGCCGCCGCGGCCGGTGGCGTGACGACGATCATCGATATGCCGTTGAACTCGGTCCCGCCGACCACCACGGTCGAGAACCTCAAACTCAAACGCGAGGTCGCCGCGGATCAGGCGTTCGTGGACGTCGGGTTCTGGGGCGGGGCGATCCCGGGGAACCTGGCGGATCTCCGGCCCCTCCATGACGAGGGGGTGTTCGGGTTCAAGTGCTTCCTGCTCCACTCCGGGGTCGATGAGTTCCCGCACCTGGAGGCCGATGAAATGGAAACGGACATGGCCGAGTTGAAGTCCTTCGACTCGCTCATGATCGTCCACGCCGAGGATTCCCACGCGATCGACCGGGCCCCGCACCCGGGCGGGGACCACTACGCGACCTTCCTCTCCTCCCGCCCGCGCGGGGCCGAGAACAAGGCCATCGCCGAAGTCATCGAACGCGCCCGCTGGACCGGGGCCAGGGCGCACATCCTGCACCTGTCCTCCTCGGACGCGCTGCCGATGATCGCTTCGGCCAAACGCGACGGCGTGCACCTGACCGTGGAGACCTGCCCGCACTATTTGACCCTGATGGCCGAGGAAATCCCGGACGGTGCGACCGCGTACAAATGCTGCCCGCCGATCCGGGAGGCCTCGAACCGGGAACTGCTCTGGAAAGGCCTGCAGGACGGGACCATCGACTGCATCGTCTCGGACCACTCACCCTCGACCCTGGACCTGAAAGACCTCGAAAACGGCGACTTCGCCGTCGCCTGGGGCGGGGTGTCCTCCCTCCAGCTCGGCCTGTCCCTGATCTGGACCGAAGCCCGGCACCGCGGGATCCCCCTGGAACAAGTGATCTCCTGGATGGCCGCCAAACCCGCCGCACTCGCCCGCCTCGCCACCAAAGGCCAGCTCGCCCTCGGCTACGACGCGGACTTCTCCATCTTCGCCCCCGACGACGCCTACGTCGTGGACGTGACCAAACTCCAGCACAAAAACCCCATCACCCCCTACGACGGCAAAGCACTCTCCGGCGTCGTACGCAAAACCTACCTCCGCGGCCAGCAAATCAACAACCAGACCCCCCACGGCACCCTCCTGCGCCGCGGCGGCATCTAACCCGCACCGCCATGGCTGTCCAAGCCCATGCCCCCAGTCCGGCGGCAGCCTCGGACCGGCGCCCCGGCGCATTGCTGCACCGGCCGGGCAGGAAACACTCGCCCAGGGGTCTGGCGATCTGGGTTGAATCGTCCTGCGCAGATGAAGCAGCCATGGTTCACGCGGCCGAGGTTCTGCTGGCGCGCGTACTGAGATTTGTTCCGGAGGCGGAAGTCCATCATTGGCCTGCCTCCGGAACAGCCCAACCCGATTCCTCGCCCGGAGCCGGAGCCGGGGCCGGGATCGATGACGAGAGCACGGGGGCCGAGGACACCGACCTGCCGCCCCGGTCCGGCTCCGGCCCCCGCACGGTGTCCGTCGACCTCGCCACCGGAACAGTCCACGTTGATGAGTGGCCTGTGACGCTGACCGGCGTCGAATTCAGGCTCCTGCGCTACCTGGTGGAAAACTGCTCACGGCCGATAGCCCGCAGCGAACTCCAGGAGTTCCTGGAGTCGCTGGATTTCCCGGGGTGCGCCCCGCGGTCCATTGACGTGTATGTGGCCCGAGTGCGCCGGAAGCTGGGCGGGGCCAGGTACACGATCGCCACGATTCGCGGCGGCGGCTACCAGTTCATCCCGGGCCCCTACGCCAAAGTGCGCGGACCCGCCGAATACTCCATCTAAGTCGTCCATCCCGGGAGATCCGATTCCCGCGACCTGCTAAGGAAGATCATGAACCCCAATCCCACCCCCCAGAACACCTCCGTGAAGCTCATGCCGGGCACGCCTGCGCCGGACTTCACCCTGATCAACTCCCTCGGCCAGCCGGTTTCGCTGGCGGACTTTCGGGGCCGGAACGTCATCGTGTACTTCTACCCGAAGGCCGCGAGCCCGGGCTGCACGACCGAGGCGTGCGATTTCCGCGATAGCCTCGCCTCGCTGAAAAGTTCCGGTTATGAAGTCCTGGGCATCTCCCCGGATTCCCCGGCGGACCTCGCCGACTTCACCGGTGACCAAGGGCTCACTTTCCCGCTTCTGGCCGACGAGGATTACGCCGTGGCCCTTGCCTACGGCGCGTGGGGCGAGAAACTGCTTAACGGCGAGGTTACTGAAGGCCTTGTCCGGTCCACAGTCGTCGTGGATCCCCAGGGCAACGTCGCCCTCGCTCAGTACCAGGTCATCGCCAAGGGACACGTGGCAGAGCTGAAGGCGGCCCTGGGCCTCTAGCCAGCGCCGCCCCTGCGAATCCACGGATACCCCGGGTCCATTGGCATGTTTAGTCCTGCGGTTCCCCCAGCAGGGGAGCCACGTGCACCAGATGGCAGCCTGGCCGCACGAAGGTGGGGTGGCGGATGATCGCGACGATACCGTCGACGGCTGCCTGGAACACTGCCGCGGGACGCTCCAGCTCATCGAGGAAGTGGACCCGGCCCACGGGAGTCCCCGCCCGCACGAACTCGCCCGGATCAACCAGCGGCTCGAACAAGCCACCCACGGTTGTCGTGACGGCTGAGTCGGCCACCAGCTCGATCCAGATCGTCCCGGGTCTTTCCGGGCCGGGATCGGCAGGGGAGTGCCCCGGGCGCAGGACGCCCTCACTGACGAGCAGTGCGGTGAGACCGTTCTGTGCCTGGGTCAACACCGCCCGGTCCACGGTCCCGCCGCCGCCCGGCTCGGTGGACAACGTCAGGATTCCGGCGTCGTCACCGGCGCTGCTGAGCGATCCCGGTTCGAGCCGGGGCGGAACCACGACCGCATAGGGCAGGGCCATCGCGCGGGCTGCCGCCACCTTCCGCCGCCAAAGCGCCTGGCTGGGTCCGCGGTAGAGAAACATGCTGGGAACATAGGTGGAATTACTCCCGCCGGAATGCAGGTCAAGGACGAGGTCGGCTCTCGGCAGAAGGCTGCGGGAAATGAAATGGGCCGCTTGACGCGTGGGTTCGGCGTCGGCTTCTCCCGGATAGCTCCTGTTCAGGTTGCCATTATCGATGGGGGAGACGCGGGTCCCCGCCGCGACGGCGGGGTAGTTGGCAGACGGAATGACGATTAGGGTTCCCGTGAGCTGGTCCGGGGAAGTGGACCGGATCAATTACCGGAGAATGAGCTGCCCCTCATATTCATCCCCGTGCGTTCCTGCGACGAGCAAAGCCGTCGGGCCGGCGCCAGAGCAGATCACCGCGACACCCACTGTCCCAACCGTGTTCCTATACAAGGTATACAACGTATGTCGATTTCGGATGTCACGCAATGGTCGCTCGGTCCGGCGGGATGCCGGGACCCCGCGCAGGGCGGTCACAAATGGACCGCCCGGCCACGGTGAAAGAATCTGCGAAAAATCCTTGACAGTGGCAGGGATCACTCCTACTGTGAACTTTGGGATCCCGAAATGGGATCCCAAAGATGATTCCGGCCCTCTCTTCCAGACTTCTGCCGGGCAGCTTCATCCAAGAACTTGGGCCGCTTTCAAGCCCGCCCCGTGTCCTTCAAACAAACAGAACTACCCACCCGTTGGCAATTTTTCTCTCTGTAAAGGAGAAGTTGTGTCTCTTCAAAATACTGAAACAGCAGTTCCGCTTCCCGACGACAAGACCGGCAAGGATGGGGTGCAGCGACGCACCAACGTCCGCTGGAAAATGTTCCTGCTCCTGCTGGTCCTAGTCGCCGTCAACTACATCGACAGGGGCTCCATCTCGGTGGCCCTCCCGATCATCCAGAAGGAATTCAACCTCGCCCCCGAACTGGTCGGGCTCCTGCTCTCGGCCTTCTTCTGGACCTACGCACTGATGCAGGTCCCGGTAGGGCTCCTGATCGACAAATTTGGTCCGCGCAAGGTCATGACGGCATCGTGCGTCGGCTGGGGCGCCGCCACGGCCGCCTCCGGTTTCGCCGGGGGATTCCTGAGCATGTTCATTGCCCGGATGGGTATCGGCGTCACGGAAGCTGGCGTTATGCCCGCCGGTGGCAAGCTCAACGCCATCTGGATGCACAAATCCGAGCGTGGCCGCGGTGCCACCATCCTCGACGCCGGCGCGCCCCTGGGTGCCGGCCCTGGGCGGCATCCTCATCGCCGGACTGATCGCCGCCACGGGCAGCTGGCGGAGCGCGTTCATCATCGCCGGCGCAGCCACCGTGCTGATGGGCATCGCCGTCTGGTGGTACGTCCGCGACAACCCCCGTCAGCACCCCGGGGTCAACGACGCCGAAGCTGAATATCTCGAGGCTTCCCACGCCGCGGAGGATGCTGAGGCCGAACTGGGCGGCAGCAAGGGCAAGCGCGCGCTTCTGCCTTACCTGCGGTTCCGGTCTTTCTGGGCCATGTGCTTCGGCTGGCTGGGCTTCAACGGCGTTTTTTACGGCTTGCTGACCTGGGGGCCGCTGTACCTGGCCCAGGCCAAGGGGTTTGACCTCAAGACCATCGGCTGGTCCACCTTCCTCATCTTCGGGGCCGGCTTCGTCGGAGAGATCCTCGGCGGCACCATCGCGGATAAGTGGCGCAACTCCGGAGCCTCGGCCAACCTCGTGATGCGGACACTCCTTGGCATCTCCAGCGTCGTGGTGATCGGTGGCCTCATCGGAGTTACCGTTGTTGCCGACTCGACGACCGCCGTGATCCTGCTGTCCGTCGTGATGTTCTTCCTCCGCTGGGTAGGCCTGTTCTGGAGTATCCCCTCCATCCTCGGCGGCCGGACGAACGCCGGCGTCCTGGGTGGCGCCATGAATTTCAGCGGCAACATTGCCGGCTTCGTCACCCCGATAGCAGTGGGCCTGATCGTGGGCGCCACCGGTTCCTACACCTGGGCACTCCTGTACTTCGTGGGATCCGCGATCATCATGGGCGCCTCGGTGCTGACGCTGAACTACAACAAGCGCCTGCCTGTCTAAGCTAACGACATGCACCTGTTCCTGATGCCGGGAACGCACTGCCACAAAAGAACCCGAATGGAGCACCATGCTTGCCGCAGAAGAATCCCAGGACAAAGAACGACCCCTCCGCGAGGCCGTCCGGGATACTCTCCGTACCAGGATCTTTGAAGGGCATTACGTTCCCGGCACCAGGCTGGTGGAGCGCGACCTTGCCGCCGAATTCAACGTCTCGCGCCTTCCCATCCGGGAAGCACTGCGAATGCTGCGCCAGGAAGGCCTCATCAGTGACCGGGGCGCCCGGGGAGTCGAAGTCAGTACGCTGAGCCGTAAGGACGTAGAGGACCTCTTCGACGTCCGGCAGTCACTGGAGGTGCTGGCCTGCCGCCTGGCCGCGGCCCGCGCCACCGCCGAAGACCTCGGCGGGCTCAAAGACTTGCTGGACGAGGCCGACCGCTGCCTCGCCAAGGGGGCGATCATGGAGGCCCACCGGGCAAACAGCGAATTCCACGATGCCATCACCCGGATCGCGGACAACGGCTTCCTCAAATCCGCGCTCGAACCGCTCCAGGGCCGGATGCATTGGCTTTTCCGCCATGTCAGTGACCTGCCTGAACTCATTGAAGAGCACCGATCCCTCTATGCCGCCGTCGCCAGCGGGGACCCGGACCGCGCAGCCATTCAATCGGCGTCGCACATCGGCAAATATCGTGACCAGTTCCCGGAGGATTTCAGCCGGACAGAACCCACCCTTCATCGGAAGAACCTATGAAACTTCTTGTCATCAACCCGAACATCAGCGACGACGTCACCGCGCTGATCGAGTCGGAAGCCTCACGCTCCGCCTCCGCAGGAACCGAACTCGTGGTCCGTACCGCCGGCCATGGCGTGGAGTACATCGAAACCCGATTTGAATCCCTGATCGCAGCCGGCGCCGTGGCCGAAATCATTGCCGAATATACCCAGGTCCCGGGCCTGATCGACGGCGTCGTCGTGGCTGCCTTCGGCGATCCGGGCATGCCGGCGCTGAAAGAACTCGCCGATGTCCCCATTATTGGGATCACCGAGGCGGCCCTCTGCGCAGCCGCCCTGCAGGGTCACCGCTTCTCCATCATCGCCATCTCGGACCGGATCCGGCCCTGGTACCTGGACTGCGTGGAACGCTTCGGTCTGGGCGGCCGGCTGGCGTCGATCCGCTCCATCAACGAGTCCCTGAACGGCATTGGTTCAGTGCAGCAGGACTTCAAGGAGACGCTGCTGGCACTCAGCCGCCAGGCTGTCGCCGAGGACGGGGCCGACGTCGTCATCCTCGCCGGGGCGCCGCTCGCCGGCCTGGCCCGCGAACTCCGCGGGCAGATTGGGGTTCCCGTGGTGGACGGTATCGCCGCAGGCATCCGCATGGCGGAAGCCGTCGTCGCCCTGGATTCCGGCCCGCACCGCGCCGGCGCCTTCGCGCCGCCGCCCGCGAAGGACCGCCGCGGCCTCACCAAGGCCCTGGACGCAGCCCTCACCACCGCGCAGAACGCCGCACGCAGCGGCAGCCTGCAGCCGGTCACGCCCGTACCGGCCAACTAGCTACTTCGACTTAGGAGGACCCCCATGTCCGACACCCCAGAACTCGTCATCGCAAATGGCACTGTGGTCAACAGTTTCGGCCGCCAACAGGCCCACGTTGTGGTCCGGGAAGGCCGCATTGACCGGCTCGTGGACGCAACCGAGCCCATCCCCGCCGGCACGCGCATCATCGATGCCGCCGGTCGGCTCGTCATCCCCGGCGGCGTCGACGGACACTGCCACGTTGCCCAGATAACGGGGCGGTTCCGCACACTCGATGACTACCGGACCACATCGACCGCCGCACTGTGGGGCGGCACCACAACCATCATCGACTTCGGCATCCCCCGCGATGCCCGGGAGACCCCGCTGGACGCCGTGCTTTCCAAAAAAGCACTGGCCCGCGAGTCCCGCTGCGACGTCGCCCTGCACGGCTCCGTGGTCAGCTGGGACGAAACGGTGCCCTGGCAGTTGGAGCAACTCGCCGCTGAGGGTGTCCGATCCGTGAAGATGTACACCACCAACCGCGGTAGCACTATGGCTAACGGTGACACCATCCTCAAGGTTATGCGTGAGATGGTCCGCCTGGACGGGCTGACCTACATTCACGCCGAGCACGATGCCATCATCGCGGACTGCACGGCGCAGCATGCGGAGGATGGCAGGATCGGCATCGAGCACCTGCACCGCACCCGTCCGGAACTGGCCGAAGAGGTCTCGGTCAAGGAGACCCTGGCCATGGCCGAATACACGGGAGCCCCCGTCTATTTTGTGCACCAGTCGACGCCGGGAGCCGTGGATCTGGTCACTGAAGCCCGCAGCCACGGCCAGGAGGCCTACTCCGAGACCTGCCCGCACTACCTCACCCTCGACGAGAGCGTCTACGGTTCGGTGATGCCGGAATGGTATGCCTGCTGTCCACCCATGCGCAGCCCGGAGACGGTCGCGGCGCTGCGGAAACGGCTGGCCGACGGCGCCATCCACACTGTCGCCTCCGACCACTCCTGCTACGACCTCACGCAAAAGCGGGAACGCACTGACGACATCCGCGAAATGCCACATGGACTTCCAGGAGTGGAAACCCGGATGCCCGTCACCTTCACCGCCATGCTGGAAGCAGCCGGCGGCGAGGCACGCGTGGAGGACTTCGTCGAAATCTTCGCCGCCGGCCCGGCCCGGATCAACGCCCTTCCCAGGAAGGGAACCATCGCCGCAGGGTTCGACGCCGATTTGGTTATCTTCGACCCTGCCGAGCAACGCACCGTCGACGGCGATGCCCTGCACATGGGCACCGACTTCTCCCCGTTCGACGGCCGGACACTCACGGGCTGGCCCGCCGTCGTCGTTTCCGCCGGTCGCGTGGTGCTGGACAGCAACGGGTTCCACGACCCCGGCTCCGTCGGCCGCTTCGTGCCCCGGCTTGGCTTCCACGAGCATCAGGCCGACATCGCTTCCGTCCAGATTCCCGCCGCCCAGACCACCCGCTAGGAGCCTCCATGCCTTCGGCAACCCGCCCCACCCGCATCGGCATGATCGTGCCGTCTTCGAACACCTGCCTTGAACCGCAGAGCTACCGGATCCTCGGCGAACGGGACGACGTCACCATCCACTTCGCCCGGATCCCGGTCACCCGGATCGCCTTGGATAAATCCTCGGACAAGCAATTCGACGCCGCCGTGATGGGCTCCGCCGCGGAGCTCCTCGCCACCGCCGACGTGGACGTCATTGCGTGGAACGGAACCTCAGGATCCTGGCTCGGCGCCGACCATGACCGCCAGCTCGCAGCGGAAATCAAAGACGCCACGGGCATCCCGGCCACTACGTCGACGCTGGCCTACCTGGAGGCGTTCAAGTCCTTCGGCACGGAGCGGATAGGTCTCTTCACGCCGTACACCGAGGACGTCAACCTCGCGATCATGGCCGCCTACGAGCGGGAAGGAATCAAGACCATCGGGCACCGGGCGCTGGGCCTGAGCGACAACGAATCCTTCGCCCGCGTCACGGATGATGAAATGCGGCCGGGGTCGCATGAACTCGCTGCAGCCGCGCCGGACGCCGTGATCTACTTGTGCACCAACCTCTACGGCGCCAACATGGCAGCTGAAGTGGAGGCAGGCACCGGCGTCCCGGTCCTGGATTCCGTGGCCGTCACCCTCTGGCACTGCTTGAAAATCTCCGGCTCCCCCTTGCTCGCACCCCGGTGGGGGAGGCTGCTGGGCAACGCCTCCTGACGGGTCGCGCGCCTTCTTCCACCGAAGAGCTGTTTGCCCGGTTACGCCGGCAGGGACCGAAGTCGCCAGCGGCGCCTCGGTCCCTGCCTTATGCCCACGCGATTCACACGCGGTCGCCGGTTGGACACGGCGATGGATCGTTTGCCCGGTTTTCGGACGGGAGCGGTTGTTATAGGTGCAAGGTGAACTGTCCAATTGCCGCCGCTGCGATAAACGACGCGCTGTAGGGCAGGAACGCGACAAGGATGATCTTCCAGCTCAAGGATTTGAGGGCCGACACGTCACGGCCGACGGTCAATCCGATCAGCGTCAGGGCTGGCAATCCGATCAGGATGACGTCGAGGTGTTGGGTGAGACCGGCAATCCAGGCTGAAGTGGGCAGGAACGGGGCCGAAAGTATCGTAGTGATGGCCAGGACCCACACACTCGAGGGGATTGACGGCACCAGCCGGGCCAACCGGAAGGACAGGCCCGTGAGCAGCAGGAGAACAAGTATCCCGAGTGCGTCCGAGCCAACAAAACTCCTGGTACCAACGGAGTTCATGATCACAGCGGACACCCCGACGATCGCATACGCCGCGAAGATGACCCGTGGTGTGACTTTTAGCGGTGGGTCGGTTTCAACGCTGAGCTGAAGATTGCTCTCAGCCGGGGCTGCGGGGGTGATTCCGGCCTTCGTGCCGTGCCGCGCAGTGATCAGCTCGCCGTCGTCGTCGCGTCCGAAGAGGCGGCTCCAGAATTTATAAAGGGCCCTGCACAGAGGAAGCGATAGGAAGACGCCGGCGTAGAACCCGACGATATTGGTGATCAGGTTGGACAACGCCGCCAGGGCCATAATTTCTCCCGCCTGCTCGGGATACAGCAGCGACAATGCCCCGACCCCGCCGAGCATCATGGAAGCAGATCCCAGGCCGAGACCCAAGGCAAGTGCGCGTGGATCGAAGATGCCCAGTCCACCCAGAAAACCCGCGAGGAGGGAGATGAAGACGGCGCCAAAAAGGCTGCCAAGCAGCCAGACGGAAAAGACGCCCCGGTATTCACCGGAGCGGACACCGAAGCGCTGGATCGCGTAGGCGAGGAACGACTCGCGATCAATGGACCAGGTCGCGCCGATGGCCACCCGGCCGAGCCCCAGAGCGACCGCGACCGGCAGGGCAATGATGACGGTGCCGAAGACATGGCCGACTTCCTGCAGCAGGATTGCCGGACCAAGCTCGGTGAATTTTGTCAGCGACGGGCCGATCTGAGTTCCCAGCCTGGCCAGGAAAACGATGATTCCGATCTCAAGCAGAAGAGTGGCGACGGTGCGGCTGGCCCCGGAGATGGGTCGGATCCGCTGCGTGCCTATGAGACCGCCGATCACAACCGCCCAGATGATCGGAAAGAGCACGATGGCGGCGGGCCCCGACCTGGATTTTGTGTGTTCCGATCAGAACGGCAACCACTGAAATGATCAGGGAGAGCAGGACCACTGTTCCCCAGTGTCCCTTGGAGATGGGCTTGGGCCCGGGCGGGGCTTCCTTGGTAAATAGGGCGTCTTGCGTCATGACTATCACGGTCCTTCTGTCGCGGAAACCAGAACCGGGTCTGCCGGCTCCCTGGTAGGCGCACCTGAATGCGCTTTTTGTATACCAAAAGATATTAGGGCGCATGGCGTGAGATGTAAATCACTTGACAAAGTATGACTTTTTTGAAGAAAAACAACCCGGATGCGGCCGCGGACCTTGGACTTGGCATACCAGATTGGGTTATGGTTCTTCTGTGGCCGCCGGTTCAACACCCGTTCCCGGCCGCCACCTTTCTACCGGGAGGCATTTTGCGCACCAGGTTTAGCGCTGAGTACATATTGGGTTACGACGGCGGCGGGCACGTTCTGATCCGCGACGGAGACGTGGTCTACGAGAACGACCGCATCATTTTTGTCGGCCACAACTACGCCGGCACGGTCGATGAGTCATTCGACCTGGGCCAGGCGATCATTACACCGGGGCTGATCGACCTCGATGCGCTCACGGATATCGACCACCTCATTATTGATTCCTGGTCCCCGGCGGAGCGTTCCGCGGGAATGCAGTGGTCCGAGGAGTACTTCCATTCCCGACGCCGCAACGTGTTCACGCCGGACGAGCGGCAGCTCATTCGAAAATACGCACTGGTGCAGCTCGCGCTGCACGGCATCACCACGTACATGCCGATCGCATCAGAAATCCATTCCGCCTGGGCCGAATCATTTGATGAGCTCGTCGGCATGGCCGAAACCTCTCGCAACCTTGGGCTCCGTGGGTATCTCGGTCCCGCCTATCGTTCCGGCGTCAACGTGACCAGGGCGGGTGGGGAACGGGATGTTGAGTTCGACGAGGAACTGGGGCGGGCGGGACTCGCCGACGCCGTTCGATTCCTGGACTACGCTGAGGAGCTTTCCGACCCGCTCGTTACCGGGGTTCTCCTGCCGTGCCGCATCGAAACCGTGACCGAAGAAATCCTTCGGGCGACGGCCGAGGTCTCGCGCGAGCGGGACGCACTTATCCGCCTCCATTGCCTCCAGGGGCTCCTTGAGCGGGAGCTGCTGGAGCGCTGGTACGGAGCCACGCCTTTGCAGCTGCTGAAACGGACCGGACTGCTGGAGCGGCGTCTCCTCATCCCGCACGGAATCTTCGTGGACCGCAACCGGCAGGTGGCAGGGGCGGACCTGGGAGATCTGCAGTCCTTGGCAACCGCCAACGTATCGATCATCCACTGCCCGCTCACCACATTCAGATACGGCATGGTCCTGGATTCATTCGCCGCGTTCCGTGAAGCCGGCATCAATCTCTGCCTGGGTACGGATTCGTTTCCACCGGATCTCATTCGGGGCATGGATACCGGGGTTCACTTGGCAAAGCTGGCCGGCACGCCGGACGCCGCCCCGGCGGAGCACTACTTCGAGGCCGCAACTTTGGGCGGAGCGCGCGCACTGGGCCGCACCGATCTTGGACGGCTGGAAGCCGGGGCCCAGGCTGACCTGGTCGCCTTCTCCCTGGACGACATAAGGGACGGCGTCCTGGACGATCCGATCCGCACCCTCCTGCTCAACGGAACGGCCCGGCAGGCCACACACTCGGTAGTTGCCGGGCGCATGATTATGCGTGACGGAATGATCCCGGGCGTTGACCTGCAGCAACTGCGCGCCGAGGCGCAGCACTTGTTCGCCCGGATGCGCGAAGCCTATTCGGAGCGGGACGTCCAAGGCCGTTCTGCAGACGAGCTATTTCCGTCCAGCTTTCCAACTCCAGGCGCTCAGCGCCTCCCATCAGCGAAGACCGGAAAATGACACTTATCCTGACAGCCTCCGAGCTCGATGCCTTGGCCGACATGCCGGGGACCATTGCCGCCGTCGAGCGGGCCTTCGGCGATGTCAGCCGTGGCACAGCCTGCCAGCCGGCTCCCACCTCGCTGCATCTGGCCTCGTCAGACTCCCGATTCCTGCCCATGAGTGCTCTGTCTGATTCCGGGCAGCTGGCATCCGTGAAACTGCTGTCGGATATTCCCGGCAACAGGGACGCCGGGCTTCCCACCCAACGGTCCACCATCATGCTGGTTTCCCAGGTTACGGGGGAAACCCTCGCCATCCTCGACGGTCGGGTCCCGACGCGGGTGCGGACGGCCGCGGCAAGCGCAGTCGCGACAAAGCTGCTGGCCCGCCCTGACACCACAACGCTCGGACTCGTGGGCGCAGGTGCTCTCGCTGTGGCACATGTCGAAGCCATGCTTTCGGTTCTGCCGTTCAAAAACGTTGTGGTCTGGTCCCGCACACAGGAAACCTTGTCCAGTTTCTGCCGCCAGATCGAGCACCATGGTCTGAACGTCACCCGGGCAGTCACGGTCCAGGAGGTCGTCCAGTCCGTAGATGTGCTTTGCACCCTGACCCCGGCGGTGGAGCCACTGATCCAGGGCCAATGGTTCACTCCCGGGCTGCACGTCAACGCCGTGGGATCCAGGCCGCGGCCGGAGCACCGGGAAATTGACTCGGACGGAATGGCCCGGGCCAGGGTCTTTGTGGACAGCATGGCCACCGCGAAGGAAAAGTCAGGTGACCTGGTCATCCCCGTCAGTGAAGGCGCCATGTCCTTCGATGATGTTGTTGGCGAGATTGGCGATGTCGCCGCCGGCATCATCCCCGGTCGAAAGGATGCCAATGACATAACCTTGTTCAATTCAGTGGGCATCGGCATCCAGGACCTGGCCATTGGCCGTCTCCTCTACGACGAGGCGCTCCGGCAGGGGTTGGGCACCCATCTGGATATGAACGGCTGACTCACGAACCGCGCCCGCCTACATGACGGAGAGACACATGACTGCCCACGTACCTCATGCCGGCGATGGCGACGTCGAGGCGTCCATAGCCGAAAACGCCCATTCCAGAATCCGGGAGCTCATCATCGCCGGGCACTACGCGCCCGGCGTCCGGCTCAGGGAACGGGAGCTTTCAGCCGAACTGGGCGTCTCGCGCGTCCCGGTTCGCGAAGCCCTTCAACAGTTGGAAGGTGAGGGCTTCGTTGTCACCTCCCCGCGGCGGGGCGCCGCAGTCAAACAAATCACCTTGAAGGATGTTAATGAACTCTTTGACGTGAGGCTGAGTCTGGAAGTTCTGGCCGCGCGGTTGGCCGCGCAGGTGGTGGCCGCGGGGAACGGTTCTTCAGGTTTGCAGGAGCTTATGGACGCCGCGGAAGATGCTACGGCCCGCCGCGAACACGACACGATTCCGGTCCTGAACACGGCCCTCCACGCGGAAATTGTGGCCATGACCGGCAATTCCCTGCTGGAAGCATCCATGAAACCGCTGCTGGGCCGGATGCAGTGGCTCTTCACCTTGACCGATTCCAGAGACCCGCACGGGCAGTGCGTCGAACACATGGGACTGTGTAAAGCAATTTATGACGGTAAGCCGGACCTGGCCGGGTCCCTGGCGTATGCCCACGTCGAACTCGGGCGCGAGCCCTCCTTGAAAAGCCTGGCCGGGATACTTCCCGACGCCTGAGCCGCAGAATCAGGAGACCGTGCAGGCAGTATCCCTCAGCTTCTTCGGTCCACAGAGAAAGTGAAAAACGCAATGACACTTCTGCAAGCGGTGCGGCCATGGGGCGGTCCACTGAGCGACGTCACACTGAGTGGGGACAGGATCATCGCCGTTGACAGACATGATCCGGACCGGGTCCCTGCCGGCACAGTAATCCAGGGACGCGGCCGGCTCCTGCTGCCGTCGTTTTCAGATGTCCACGTGCACCTGGATTCAACGAGGCTGGGATTGCCTTTCCGGCCCCATACCGGAAGCCCCGGCGTCTGGCCGATGGTCATGAACGACCGTCGCAACTGGCGCGATGCCGAGCGCACAGTGGAGGAACGGGCGACCCACACACTGGGGATGATGATTGCGCGCGGGACCACGCGTGTCCGCAGCTATGCCCAGATCGACGTCGATTGCGGGCTTGAGCGGTTCGAGGCAGTCATGGCGGCAGGAGCGGCCCACCGCGACAGGTGCGACCTTGAGGTCATAGCCTTCCCGCAGGCCGGTCTGCTGCTCGAAAACGGAGTGGTCCCGCTGCTGGAGGAGTCGCTGCGGCAGGGCGCCGGCGTTATCGGGGGAATTGACCCCTGCCAGTTGGACCGTGACCCTGTCCGCCACCTCGACATCGTCTTCGGCTTGGCCGAAAAGTACCAGGTTCCCGTCGACATCCACCTTCATGAGCCCGGTGAGCTCGGCGTCTTCAGCGTGGACCTCATCCTTGAGCGCGTCCGGTCGCTGGGCATGCAGGGCAACGTGACCATCTCGCACGGGTACTCCCTGGGGAGCGTCTCGGAAGCCACGACCCGGCGGCTGGTTGAGGCTTTTGCTGAACTGGATATCTCGATGGCCACGGTGGCGCCAGCCATCACCACGACGTTGCCGCTTACTGCCCTGGCGGAGGCGGGTGTGCGGGTTGGACTCGGGGAAGACGGGCAGCGTGACTATTGGTCCCCTTACGGCAACGCCGACATGCTCGACCGCACGTGGCAGCTGGCGTTCACGAACGGATTCAGGGCCGATGAACTCATCGAACATTGCATGGCCCTGGCCAGCATTGGAGGTGCGTCAATCTTGAACGGTGACGTTCGCCTGAAAGGGGTGGCAGATCGCCCCGGAGTGGCTGCCGGCCACGTCGCTGACCTGCTGCTGGTCGATGGTGAAACTGTCGCGTCGACGGTCATGGACCGTTCGCCGGACCGGACCGTGATCCACCGGGGCCGCGTCGTCGCAGACCAGCTGGAGCTGATCTAGTCCGTTTCGGCGCCGGTGCAGTAATGGCAGTCGGGGGCGCACTCGAATTGAACAGGTGCTTTGGACCAACTTGTGGGGCCATCTTCCTCGGTGGGGAAGGCCGGAGCAGATAGGGCGGGCAAGGTGCCGCGGGCAGATAGTTGCATCATGATTTCCTTCAGTTGACAGGATTCTTGGCTTCAGGGTGCAGCACATCGGAACACGGCTACCGCAATCCCGGTCCGCCGTGGATCCGGAGCGAGAGTTCGTCGGCGGCCTTTTGGACCCGTGCGGCCAGGGCCGGCCATTGATCTGCGGGCAGCTTGTCCTCGCGCTGCCGGACCCGGTCCAGGTGTGAGGAGAGCACCGAGTACTTCATGATCGGCGGTTCGGTCTCGTGCCGGGCGGTGAAGGCGGCGGTGTTCGGGTACAGCGCCCGGACCTGGGACTTCGGCAGCGCGGCGAGGATTGCCCGGCCGCTGGCGGTGAGGTGGCTGGGCAGCCGGACGCCGACGCCGGACGTACCGCGTCACCAAAGAATGCGCAGGTCAGAGATCCAGGATCAGGCGGAGGCCTTTGCAGCGCGAAACGCAGATCATCATGGTGTCTCCCGCCGCCCGCTCCTCCGCCGACAGAAGACTGTCGCGGTGATCAATGTCCCCGCTGATCACACCGGTTTCGCAGGTGCCACAGATACCTTCGCGGCAGGAATTCAACTGGTTGATGCCGGCATCTTCCAGCGCCCGCAGGATCGAAACCTCGGAGCCCACCTCGACTTCAGTTCCGTCGGCAAGCTCGACGACGAAGGATGAGCCCCCTGATTTGTCCACGGGTTCGGCGTCAACTGCGGCGACGAACCGTTCGAAGTGGTAGGCGGACGGATCGCTCCAGTCTTCCGAGGCCTGCTCGATCATGTCCAGGAGTCCCTGCGGACCACAGGCGTAGACCCGGGTCCCGGATTCCGGCCGGGCAACCAATCCGGCCAGCGGGTATAGACCGGACTCATCGTGGGCATGGACCGTCGCATTCCCGCCCAGGGCTTGGACTTCCTCAAGGAAGGCCATGGAACTGCGGCTGCGTCCCAAATAGAGGAGTCGCCACGGGATTCCCTTGCGGGCGGCGTCGCGGACCATCGGAAGGATCGCCGTGATCCCGATGCCGCCGGCGATGAACAGGTACTTTTCCGCGGACAAAAGCGGGAAGTTGTTCCGCGGTCCGCGGACCTGAAGCTTTGTGCCCGGCACCAGTTCGCTATGGACGAAGGCCGATCCGCCGCGCCCCTGGGGTTCGCGGAGGACGCCCAGACGCCAATTGCGGGCTTCGTCCGGCCCTGAACACAGCGAATACTGCCGCAGGATTCCGTTGGGGAGCAGCACGTCGATGTGCGACCCCGGATCCCAATCCGGCAGGTCCTCACCGAGCGGGTGCTCAAGATGGACGGAGACCACGCAGTCGGATTCAGTCCTCATGGCACGGACCTCGACATCAAAAAATTCGTTACTCATGTACTCATCGCTCTATTCGGAGAGCACGGAGGCCAGGAAGGACCTGGTGCGCTCGTTCTGGGGACTGTTGATCACCGCATGTGCCGGGCCCTGCTCGACGACGCGGCCGCCATCCATAAAAACGACCCGGTCCGCCACATCGCGGGCGAAGTTCATTTCATGGGTGACCACGATCATGGTCATGCCGGATTGGGCGAGGTCCTTCATGACCTTGAGGACTTCGCCCACCAGTTCGGGGTCCAGGGCGGACGTTGGTTCGTCGAACAACATCAGTTTCGGTTCCATGCACAGCGCCCGGGCGATGGCCACCCTTTGCTGCTGCCCGCCGGAGAGCTGGCGCGGGTAGGCATCGGCTTTGTCGTTGAGCCCTACTTTGTCCAGGAGCTGCAGGGCACGGGCGGTGGCGGTGGACTTCTTTTCCTTGCGGACCAGCCGGGGAGCCTCGATCAGATTTTCCAGGACCGTCATGTGCGGGAAGAGGTTGAAATGCTGGAAAACCATGCCGGTATCCGTGCGTTGCCGGCAGACATCCCGGTGGCTTTGTTCATGGAGCTTCTGGCCCTTGAGGTCATAGCCGACGATCTTCCCGTCAACCCACATCAGGCCGCCGTCCACCGTCTCCAGATGGTTGATGCAGCGCAGGAAGGTGCTCTTCCCGGAGCCGGAGGGTCCGATCAGGCAGACCACTTCGCCCGGAGCAACTGTGAGGTCGATTCCTTTGAGGACCTGGTTGGGCCCGTAGTTCTTGCAGACCGATTCCGCGCTGACCATGGGCTCCAGGGTTGCATGTTCCGTCATCGCGGTCCGCCTTTCGGAGAGAGACTCTTGAGGGACAGGGCGTCATGGGTGCTGAAGAATTTCTTCAGCTGCTGCAACGGCGTGGGCGGCAGGTTTCGCTGCGTTCCACGGGCAAAGCGCCGTTCCAGGTAGTACTGCCCGATGGTCAGGATGGACGTGATGAGCAGGTACCACAGGCTGGCGACGATGAGCATAGGGACCGTCTCGAAGGTTCGGGCATAGATAACCTGGGACGAGTACAGGAGCTCGGGGACGGCAATGACGCTGACCAGTGACGTTGACTTGAGCATGCCGATCGTCTCATTGCCGGTTGGCGGAATGATGACCCTCATGGCCTGGGGCAACACAATCCGGCGCATGGTCTGCATCCGGGTAATACCGAGTGCTTCGGCGGCCTCGACCTGCCCGTTGTCCACGGAGAGGATACCGGCCCGGACAATCTCGGACATGTAGGCGCCCTGGTTCAGGCCCAGCCCCAGGATGGCAGCCGTCAGTGGGGTGATCAACTGGTTGGCATCCAGATTAATCCCGGGAATTCCCAGCGTGATTACCGGGTACAGCGCCGCAAGGTTGAACCAGAACAGCAGCTGCACGAGAACCGGAGTGCCGCGGAAGAAATTGATATAGGCAAAGGCCGCGGTACGCACCACCGGATTCTTCGACAGGCGCATCACGGCGAAGATGACGCCCAGCACAGTACCGATGATCATGCTGATTGCGGTCAGTCCCAGGGTCACCAGGATGCCCTGACCGATGGAAACCTCGGTCAGATACCGCACGACGACGTCCCAGCCGAAGTTGGGGTTGGTCAGGACCGAGTTGAGTATCAGCCCGCCGAAGGTCAGGATGACGGCGGCGGAGACCCAGCGGCCAGGATGCCTGGCCTTCACCACGGTGTACTGGGCCCCCGGAGTCCGCGTCAGCAGAGAAGGTGTAGTAGTGGTCATGGAATGTTCCGGTACTACTTCGTCGTCAGCACGGCGGAGGTCACCAGGGTACTCTCGGGGACGCCCCACTTGGCGCTGATGTCGTGGTAGTACTTGCTGTCGAGCACGTCGCGGACGGCCTCCGTGACTGCTGCCTTCAAACCGGACTCCTTGCCGAGGGCCAGGCCTAAGGGGGACGGCTCATAGTCGGCGCCGGCGGCCAGTTCGAATTTCTTGTTGGCCAGCTGGCCTTGGTACGACAACGACACGCTGTCCGCGACGACGCCATCGACGCGCCCTGACGTCAGGGCGAGGTTGGCATCCGACTGGGCCGGAAAATGCTGAATATCAATGGCCGGCTGTCCGGCCTCCGTGCACTGCGTGGAGAAGGACGGGATCAGTTCCATGGACTGGACGGACCCCTTCTGGCCGGCAATTTTCTTCCCGCACATAGACAGGGCATCCATGGTGATGTTTTGTGGGTTTCCGGGCGAGATGGCGATGCCGGAACCGGCGTTCATGTACTGGATGAAGTCGACGATCTTTGCGCGTTCCTCCGTGATGGTGAAGGACGAGAAAGCCAGATCATATTTTCCCGAGGCCAGGCCGGGCAGGATTGTATCGAAGGTACCTGCGACGTGATCGGCCTTGAGCCCCAGTGCAGCGGCGACGGCGTCGGAGAAGTCAATATCCCAGCCGATCATCGTTTTGTTGTCGGTGTCGAAATACTCGAACGGGGCATACGTCGGGTCCGACGCGACACGCAGCACACCGGCTGCGCGGATGCTCTCCGGGAGCAGATCCCGGGCCTTCTGATTGAGCTTGATTTCGCTCAGGGAGCCGGCAGCATCCGCGCTCTCCACCGTTCCGGAACCCTTGGATGCGGGTTCTGAAACGGTGCTGCAGGCAGTGAGGGAGAGAGCAAGGAGGATCGAACCGGTCAGGAGGGCATGCTTGGGGGAGGGGCGCATAGTTAGTACCTTTCAACGGTTATTCGGGAGGTGAGGTAACTGACGGTGGTGGGGCGGGGTGCGGTTAGGGAACCCACCGCAGCACCTTGGCCTGCCGGGGTGCCAACGTGATGACCTGCACCACGGATCCGCCGGCGGTCAGGGATAACCGGATGGCTTCGGGATCTTCACCTTCGACGATGAAGGTGTCGCCGGGCCGGAGCCAGCGTTGCCAGGGTCCGTTGTCGGCGGCCACCAGGGCTTCGCCCGAGAGGGCCTGCGACCACCAGTTGCTCGCCGGCACCACGCTGGAGGACTCCGGTATAGCCGTTGTCGTAACGGCGGATGCTCGAAGCGATGTAACTGTCGTCGGCTTCGACGGCCACAAACGGCTCCTCTGTGGTCTCATCCAGCTCGATGGTCCAGCGCCACGGGTCCCCGCGGTCGGCTGAATCCGGGCAGGCGGCCAGGATGCGGGCGCCGGACCTGGCGGAGGTTTCAGTGCCCAGGGCGTTGGCCCTGATTAACATCCACATGGTCAGGCCCTTCGTGAGGCGGCCGGCTCGCGGCTCGGGACAGCGGCCGCAGCGGCCTGCTGCTCTTTCCTGAGCAGCGAGGCCAGGATGCGCCGGGCTTTGGCCACTCCGCCGTCCTGGGCGATAAGTACGTCGTGTTCGCCTTCGGGACGGGTGCGCATGCCCACTTCCTGGGCTTCGAGCGCGGCGGCGTCTTCATCAAGCACCGTGGCCAGACCGATCCGGAGCTCTTCCGTGGCCTGGGCATTGTCGACGGCGAAATTCCGGCTAAAGGCGTAGTAATACCAGGAATTGTGCTCGTCAATCGGCGTGATGCCGTTGAGGACCTTGATCAGGAAGCCTTCTTCCCGTGGACGTCCTTCGCCTGTGATCCCGGAGTGCAGCACGTGCAG
Source organism: Arthrobacter sp. PAMC25284 (assembly GCF_019443425.1). NCBI lineage: Bacteria > Bacillati > Actinomycetota > Actinomycetes > Micrococcales > Micrococcaceae > Arthrobacter > Arthrobacter sp. PAMC25284. The sequence continues at coordinate 2,447,930 of NZ_CP080382.1, read as the reverse complement.
GTTCGGGACGAAGAACTCGGTGCAATGGAAGCGGTCGAACAAGCCGCGGGCGTCCATGGTCTCCGCGTATAGCGGCGGCGCTTCAACAGACGGCATGAGCCGGTCCACGCTCACGACATTTCCATCAACTTCAACGGTAATTCCGTGTTCGTAGATGTAGTCATCGCCCACAGTGGTCTTGTGGAGGAATGATTCATGGGTCAAGTCCAGCAGGTTGTCGTGGATCAGATCGGCCCGGCACTGGAAGTGGTAGGAGTGGGTCACGGTTGCCCACTCCGGATCGACCATCCAATGCGTGTCCGGCACATCGGCGGGATCCGCCAGGTCAGCGTCTCCGGTCCAGACCCAAATCCAGCCGTCCTTCTCCACGACGGGATATTTCCGTACCCGGGCCCGCTCCGGAATTGAGGATTGTGCCGGCACCCGGGTGCAAACGCCGTCGGCGCCGTAGGTGAAGCCGTGATAACCGCACTCGATCGAGTCTCCGATGGTCCGGCCCTCCGAGAGCGGGAACGCCCTATGCGCGCAGCGGTCTGCCAGTGCAACTGCCTGGTTGTCCTGGGTGCGGAACAGCACGATCGGCTGCTCACAGATGATCCGGCGCACGGGTTTGCGGGTGACATCGGTGGACCACCCGGCCACATACCAAGTATTCAAAACGTACATCTTCATCTCTCCTCGATCGACTGTATACAATGTATTCAGAATCATGTTAGGGGTCAATGGTTTCTGGATTATTTCCGTAGGCGGGCTGCCCGCATCCAGTCCGGCCGCATCTGCGCGGGCAGGTGCCGGCGCGGCGGCGGGGCATGGGACTTAATGACAGAATTGAGCACTACAGAAAGCGGGGGGCTGCCATGGCCGCACATTCAAACGACCTCCGGCCGCTGGCCGAGCGTGTTTATGAACTCATCAGCGCCGACGTCGTCTCGGGTGCGATCTCCGCGGGCACTGCACTCGTCCAGGAGCAGGTGGCTGCCCAGTACGGGGTATCCCGGACTCCGGTCCGCGATGCCTTGACCCGTTTGAACATTGAAGGATTGACCACTCTTGTTCCGGGCCGGGGCTACATCGTCAACGAACTGGATGAACGTGAAATTGCCGACGTCTATGACGTCCGCTACGCCCTTGAAGCCTTGGCTGTGCGGCAGGCGTGCGGTCGCTACACGCCGCAACAGTTGATCCGGATGAACGGCCTCAATGAGGAGACCGCCATCATCGATCCGGCGGACGGCCTGGAACTCTTCCGGCTTGGACAGGACTTCCACCTGGCCCTCGTGGAGCCGGCCGGCAACAATTTCCTGCTCGGCGTCCTGACCTCCATCTGGAACCATCCCATCCAGAAACGGATCACCATGACCTACCGCCACGGCGCGGACTACCAGTCGAAGGTTGTTCACGATCATCGGGGCATTCTGACGGCACTCAAGGACAATGACCCGGACCGGGCCGTCGAGTTCCTGCGTCATTGCCACGACGTCAGCGATCCGAACCGAGCCGATCCGCCGTCCGAGCCAGCCCGCGACTGAACCGCGTAGGGTCCCGCCCCAAAGAGGCCTTGCCTCACGACGGAGTCCCGAATACTGCGTATACGACTATGGGACGGGGTCCTGGATGCTGCGGGACGGCGGGTCGATGCCGCTTTTGGGGCTTCACGTGTTCTCCGGCAAGTTCGAAAACGGCGTGTTCCACTCCCGACCGGGCACTTTGATGGCTGGTTGCGAGGAGTTTTTCGTGACTGTTCGAGGCGAGGGCGGTCATGGCTCCCAACCCCATCTGGCCAAGGACCCTGTTCCTGTAGCGTGCGAGATGGTAGTTGGCCTTCAGGCCCTGGTCACCCGCGGCTTCGATGTTTTCGACCCGGTTGAGGCTACGGTCGGACGGATCGAGGGCGGCACCCTGGGTAACATCATCCCGGACACGGCAAGCTTCGACCTGACGCTTCGGATTTTTTCCCCGGAGAGCCGGGACAAGCTTGTATCCGACGTCCGGCGGTTCCTGCGGGGCGTCGCGGACGCCCATGGGCTGACAGTGGGCTCTCCCAGGCCCCGGACTATCCCGTGACAGTCAATGACCCGAGGGAACACCGCTACGCCGCGGACGTCCTTACCAAGGCTTTCGCCGCCGATGTTGCCGGGGGACCTGCGGGCTCCTTGGCCCTACCGCCCGCCATCGGAGAGGCAGATAATCGGGTGTATCAAACCCGTGCAAAAATTGGAGGCGGTCGACGTGTCGGTTTATACGCTCGGAATCTGGACGGTTCACCCCGGCCGCGAGAACGATTTTGCGCAGGCGTGGCGGGATATGGCGCGAAAAACCCAGGAGGATTTCCCCAATGCGAAGGGCGTCCTGATGCACGACAGGGATGTCCCCAACCGGTTCATCAGCACCGGTCCGTGGCAGTCGATTGAAGAGGTCGAACAGTGGCGGGCCACGGAGGGCGTCCGGCAGCACATGGAGGCGATCAAGGAACTGCTCGAACACTTCGAGCCGCACACGCTGGATGAGGCCGCCCGGATCGACTGAGGTTCAACACCGCATTCGGGCGTGGCCGGACTCCCGTCAGGCGGCCGTCCCGCGCGCCCGCACGCCCAGCATGTCGATGAAATCGTCGGCTTGGGCAAGATTCCGGGCCATTTTTGCCCGTTGCTGTACCGCCTGCTCCAGGAAGTCACCGAGTCGGGCCGAATTCGGTGATGCGTCGGCGCCTACGCCTTCACGTCCGGCTTCGGCGGCTATCAGCGCCAGGATCTCAGCCATCTCCTCCAAGGAGAATCCCAGGGGTTTCATCTGCTTGATCAGCAGCAGACTTTCGACGTCGGCGTCCGAGTAGAGCCGGAAGCCACCTTCCGTCCGGGAAGTCGCCGGGAGCAGCCCGACGTCGTCGTAGTGACGGATGGTCCGCAGGGACAGCCCGGTCTTGTCAGCGAGTTCGCCAATATGCAAGGTACTGCCTCCTGTCTGTTCGGCCACGAGATCGTCGACGGCGATTTAAACCCTACCATCACGTTAGGGTAGGGTTAAAGGCGCAGGGTGAGTTGTGGCCGTCTCCGGCCCATGCCCCTGCCGCCTGATTTTCTCCCCGGCGCATCGTCGCGCCCCCCTAACTCTTTGAGCCGCAGAACACTCAGTGGCCACCGAACACCGAGGCCGCCGACGCGCGTCTTCCCGAGCCTGAATGGAGCCAGTAATGGCCACCAAGACCGCAGAAGCTGAACCGGCGCTCACGCCGGAGCAGCTGCAATCCGTCCGGGGCACCCTGATGTCCCCGCGCCGGCTCAAGACCGAGGTCCTCGCGGGCCTCGTCGTCGCGCTGGCGCTCATTCCAGAGGCCATCGCCTTCTCGATCATCGCCGGCGTGGACCCGCGGATCGGGCTCTTTGCGTCCTTCACCATGGCCGTGACCATCGCATTTGTCGGCGGCCGTCCCGCCATGATTTCCGCAGCCACGGGTGCGATCGCCCTGGTCATCGCACCGCTCGTGAAGTCCCACGGGCTCGACTACCTCATCGCCGCGGTGATCCTCGGCGGCATCTTCCAGATTGTCCTGGGCCTGTCCGGGGTGGCGAAGCTGATGCGCTTCATTCCGCGCTCGGTCATGGTGGGTTTCGTTAATGCACTGGCCATCCTGATCTTCATGTCCCAGGTCCCGGAGCTGATCGGTGTCCCATGGCTGGTCTATCCGTTTGCTGCCGTCGGTTTGCTGATCGTCTTCGGCCTGCCCAAGCTCACCAAAGCCGTGCCTGCGCCGCTCGTGGCCATCGTCGTCCTGACCGTCATCGCCGTGGTGGCCGCCGTCGCGATCCCCAATGTAGGTGACAAGGGCCAACTGCCGGATTCGCTTCCGGCGTTCTTCATCCCGAACGTGCCGTTCACACTCGAAACGCTGCAGGTCATCTTCCCGTTCGCCCTTGCCATGGCGTTCGTCGGGCTTCTCGAATCACTGATGACGGCGAAGCTCGTGGACGACATCACGGACACCCGCTCGCCCAAGACCCGCGAGGCCTGGGGCCAGGGCGTGGCCAACGTCGTCACCGGTTTCTTCGGCGGCATGGGCGGCTGCGCGATGATCGGGCAGACCATGATCAACGTCAAAGCCTCCGGGGGCCCGCACCCGGATCTCCACTTTCCTCGCCGGAGTGTTCCTGCTCATCCTCGTCGTGGCGCTCGGCGGCATCGTGTCCCTGATTCCGATGGCAGCGCTGGTGGCCGTGATGATCTTCGTGGCCGTGGCCACCTTCGATTGGCACAGCATCCGGCCCTCCACGCTGAAGGCCATGCCCAAGAGCGAGACCATGGTTATGGTGGCCACCGTGATCGTTACCGTCGCCACCCACAACCTGGCAATCGGCGTCGGCGTCGGTGTCCTGGTCGCGATGATCATGTTCGCCCGCCGTGTGGCGCACTTCGTCACGGTGGACCGTACCGTGACCGGGCCCGAGGGCGGGCAGAAGGCGACTTATGTCGTCGACGGCGAACTGTTCTTCGCCTCCTCGAACGACCTCTACACGCAGTTTGAATACGCTTTGGACCCGGAGCACATCGTGATCGACATGCACGCCTCCCACCTCTGGGACGCCTCAACCATTGCGACCCTGGATGCCATCACCGAGAAGTACAAGCACCACGGCAAGAGCGTGGAGATCATCGGCCTGAACGACGCCAGCGTCCTCATGCACCAGCGCCTTGCCGGAAAGCTCGGCGCCGGACACTGACCGCGAGGCACAAGCTGCCCCATGCTGTGCAAATGCCCTGCCGCCGCCGGAATACCGGCCGCGGCAGGGAATTTGCGCGTTGTGGGCGGGCGGAATACGCGTGCCGGCCGTCAGCCCTGTGTCAGCCGGTACCGCTCGATCTGCTTGAGCCGGCGCTGAAGGCTGTCCCGGCGGGGGTGCGGGACAGTCTCGGCCGGCTCTGCGGTGAGGTCGATGTGGGTGGTGCCGTACTGCCAAAGCAGCAAATCATCGAGCAACCGGTCCGGACCGGGGGAGTAGCGGTGGTCCAGGGCCTTCCGGACCTCGGTGATCCGGGTTGCGCCCAGCAGCCCGGCAAGCTGGACTGTCTGGTTAAGCCCGTGGGCGGCCATGAGTTCGGCCGCCCAGCCCCAGTCATCGTCCACCTTGCGGTCCACATGGGGGAGCAGCGCCCGCCAGACGTCCCGGATCCGGTTGGGCGTCAGCGGCGCGGCGCCCTCGCCGTCCATGTCCCAGAAACTGCGGACCTCCTCGTACCGGTCGTGAAGGTCCGAGAAGGCGCTCTCCACCGTTTCCAACATGGCTGCGGTGGCGGTGAACTGGCGGTCGAAGTGCGGGGTCCAGGCGCGTGGATCCTCGGCCTTGAAACGGATATCGTGCTCGATCTCGCTCCAGGCATGGGCAAACACCGTGCGGATCTGGCACTCGAAGAAGTAGGAGCCGTTCGCCGGCACCTCCGGGTTGAAGGACTGCTGATATTCCTTGACCGCGCCGTTCTGGATCGTCCGCAAAATCAGATGCCGGCTCGAATAGCCATAGGTTCCGGACTCGATTGACCCAATGTCCTTCTCACGGTCGCCGCGGCAGTCGAAGAGCTGGCGCTGGCGCTTGATGAGGTTGGCCACAGCTGCGTTTTCCGCCGGCAGCTTCGTGATGACGCGGATTCCCACCATGTCATTGAGCGTGCGGAACGGGTCCGGGAACTTCAGGATCCGCGGCCCGCCCGGTTCCAGGGGCTCCTCCGTCCGGGATATTTTCTCCCGGAACGATTCCACTGTCTTAGTGCGTCCGGTGACGAACAGGGGCGTGACCTCCGTGCCCTTGAGCATGGTCCGCAGGGTGAGCAAAACCTCCCGGGTGACCAGTTTCAGCGCCGGGCGGATCCGCTCGTAAAGTTCCACGCTTTCCTGCACGGATTTGCGCAGGTCAGAGTCCAGACCGTCCCAGTTGCTCGCCATGCGTCCAGCTTACGACGCAGGTCCGACTGTCACGGTAGGCTCAACCCATGTCTGGTCTGCGGCGTCGCGATCTGGTCGCGGCCGCAGCGGCGGGGATATTGGGGGCAGTCTCCGCCGGGTGTTCCCCGGGCCCCAAGGAGGACGACGTGAAACGGCACAAATACCACTACGGTGACCATCCCAGCCAGTGGGGCGAACTTTTCCTGCCTGACAGTGCACCGCGCAGGGGAGTTGTGGTGGTTATTCACGGCGGCTACTGGCGCTCCCAGTACGGAGCAGAGCTCGGCGAGCCGATTGCCAAGGACCTCGCCGCACATGGCATGGTGGCCTGGAACCTCGAGTACCGGCGGGCAGGCAACGGCGGCGGCTGGCCGCATACGTTCGAGGATGTGCTGGCCGGCATCGACAAGCTGGGCGACATTGCCGGCGAACATGCGCTGGAACTGGACCGGGTCGTCGCGCTGGGCCATTCCGCGGGCGGGCACCTTGCCGTCTGGGCTGCCGGCCGCAACAGGCTCGCGCAACTCGGCACCCCGGATGCTGACCGGCAGCTGTTCCGCAGGGGAGACGACGATGGTGCCGTGCAGATCACTGGCGTCGTAAGCCAGTCCGGACTCCTGGACCTGGCAGCCGCCGAAAGGCTGAACCTCAGTAACGGTGCGGTCATCAACCTGCTGGGCGGAACACCGGAAAGATACCCTAAGAGGCATAAGTATGCCGATCCCATGAGTGCCGTCCCGCTCAAGGTTCCGATATATGCCGTCCACGGGACTGACGACGATACGGTCCCCTCAAGCCAGTCCGAGGCGTACTCCGGAGCAGCCCAGTTGACCGGCGCCGCGGTGCAGTTCCTGAAGGTCCCCGGCGACCACTTTGACTTGATTGATCCCAAAGCCGTCGCGTACCGGAAGTGCCGTGAGCTGGTGCGCGGACTGCTGGCCTGAACCTTTACGGCGACCGGCGGTTTAGGCGCCGGTTGCGGACGGCACGCCGAATCCCGCGTGGTTTCGAATAGACTGGGGTGCAGGTGCGCCGGGAAGTCTGGTCGGCAATAGTTCTGTAGACCCCAATTTTAAGGACCCCATGAGCGAGACGCCTCCCACCCCCATCCCGCCGAACGGCCGTCCCTTCCTCACCATCCTGGGCCGCGGCAGTTACACGGAAGCCAAGCGCATCGCCGGCATCCTCCGCAAGGAAACGGTCGGCGGCGCACTCCTTGTTGCGGCGGCTGTGGTCGCGATCATCTGGGCCAATTCACCGGCTTCAGAGAGCTACTTCGCGCTCCGCGACGTCGAGTTCGGCTACGAGCCGTGGCACCTCAAATTGAGTCTCGGTGCCTGGGCTGCGGACGGCCTGCTGGCCATCTTCTTCTTCCTGGTTGGACTCGAGCTCAAACGCGAATTCGTGGCTGGTGACCTGCGGCAACTTAACAAATCCATCGTTCCCATCACCGCTGCCGTTGGCGGCGTGGCGATTCCCGCGCTCATCTACGCGGCGGTCAACCTCGGGAGCCCGGATACCCTGCGTGGTTGGGCCATTCCGACTGCTACCGATATCGCCTTCGCGGTCGCGGTGCTTGCGATCATCGGCTCGCATCTTCCCAGCGCCCTGCGGATCTTCCTGCTGACGCTGGCCGTTGTTGATGACCTCCTCGCGATCACCATCATCGCTGTTTTCTACACGAGCGAACTCAACCCCGTCCCGCTGATGTTCGCGCTGCTGCCGCTGGGCCTCTACGCTTTTCTGGCCCAGAAGTTCCGGCGCTTTTTCGGTCTTCACGCCATGGCCGCCTGGGCCATCCTGTTGCCCCTCGGAATGATCACTTGGGCCTTGGTGCACGCTTCCGGGATCCATGCCACCGTGGCCGGCGTGTTGCTTGGATTCGCCGTTCCGGTGATCCGTTCCCAGGCCAGCGGCGGTCCGGACGCCGGCCCCGGGCTGGCGGAAATTTTCGAGCACAGGTTCCGGCCCATTTCCGCGGGCGTGGCCGTGCCGATCTTCGCCTTCTTCTCCGCCGGTGTTGCTGTGGGCGGCTGGGAGGGGCTGGGCTCCGCGCTGACGGACCCCGTGGCGGTTGGCATCATCACGGCCCTCGTGTTGGGCAAACCGATAGGCATCCTGGGCACCACATGGCTGCTGACCAAGACCACAAAGGCGCGGCTGGACGATTCCTTCAAGTGGATTGACGTCTTCGGCGTCGCGCTGCTGGCCGGAATTGGGTTCACGGTCTCCCTCTTGGTGGCCGAATTGAGCTTTGGTCACGGCACCGAGGCCGATGACCATGCCAAGGTGGGCATCCTCGCCGCGTCCCTGCTGGCGGCCATTTTGGCCACGATCGTGCTGAGGACCCGAAACGTTCAGTACCGCCAGGCGGAGGAAGAAGAAACCATCGACTCCGACCACGACGGTATCCCGGACGTCTACGAGCAGGAGGACGCCGCGGGCCGCCAGTCCTGAGGCGTTCCCGGGGGTAAAATCATGGCGGTTGGGGGAGCCCGGGACGTTCCCGGTCATGTCGAAAGGACCAGCATGAAGAGCATTTCCGTCAACGATCTCGCCGCCCTCGGAGATGTCGCCCCCATCGTGGATGTCCGTGAGGACGCCGAGTTCGCCGAGATCCGGGTTCCGGGCGCCCAGAGCATACCGCTCTCGCGCTTTGTGCAGTCCCTCGCGGAGGTCCCGGCCAGCGGAACAATCTACGTGATGTGCGCCGCCGGCGGACGCAGCTCCCAAGCCACCGCCTACCTCGAAGAGCACGGATACGACGCCGTTAATGTCACCGGCGGCATCACCGAGTGGCACCGTGGCGGCCACCCGGTTAATCGCGGCTGAGTCGATCAGGGCGGGGTCCTCAGCTGCCTGAGAGGTCCGTAGGGGGCGCCGTGACCCACGGCCGGGCGCCGCAACAGGGGGAAATGGGGCGCATTCTCTGGCAGAGTATGAGCATGCTCACAGTAATCGGCGAAGGCCTGGTTGATGTTGTCAAGCGTTCCTCCGGCGTCCAGGCCCACGTCGGAGGCAGTCCCCTCAACGTCGCCGTCGGACTGGCCAGGTTGGACCATCCCGTGCAGTTCATCGGCCGCTATGGCCGAGACGCGTATGGCGAATCGGTGGCGGCGCACCTGAAGTCCAGTTCCGTCCTGCTCCCGCAAGGCCCGGATGATCTGCCAACGAGTGTCGCGGCCGCCGTGATCGACGACGACGGCGCCGCCACCTACACGTTCGACCTCGCGTGGGAGCTGCCCGGTCTCGCGGACCGTCTGCCGTTTATGCTGCAGGGCACAACGTTGGTGCACACCGGCTCGATTGCCACGATGCTTGAACCGGGGGCCGCCGCGGTGCTGGCCGCCGTCGAATACGCCCACCCCTCCGCAACCATCAGCTTCGATCCGAATTGCCGTCCCAGCATCATCACGGATGTGGACTTTGCCCGGCGGCAGGCGGAAAAGTTTGTCACTTTGGCCGACGTCGTCAAGGCGTCTGATGAGGACCTCGAATGGCTGTACCCCGGGGTGGATCCGATGGAATCCGCGCGGCGTTGGCTGTCTTTGGGCGGCTCTGAAGGTCCCGCGATGGTCGTGGTGACGCGCGGGGGCGAAGGGCCATGGGGCGTCAACGCCGCCGGAGCAGCGCAGATTGCGGCCCCCAAGGTAGCCGTAGCGGATACGGTCGGGGCCGGGGATTCGTTTATGGCCGCGCTGCTCTCCGGTGTTGTGGACCTGGGGCTCGACGGCGCGCAGAACCGGCAGGGCCTCCGCCAACTCTCCGCAGGCTCACTGCGGGACCTCCTGGAACACGCCGCACGGGCTGCCGCGGTGACGGTGTCGCGCGCCGGGGCCAATCCCCCCACCCGCAGCGAGTTCGCCGGTGTGGATCCCTGGGACCAGGCGTCCGCGGTGGCGGGCCGCTCCGAGGGAACCAGCGCGGCAGAGTAGGATCCGGTCAGGCTCCCGGTTCCGGTCGCCGATCAAGCCCAGCCGGAACACATCGCGATGTTTCGTCGTTCCACCTTGTCAGAGGAGTGGGATCCCGCCGGGACATGCCCGGGATTAAAGTTCGTGCCAGTGGGCCCAGTCCTCGGGGCTGGTGGTGGGCCGGCCGAGAAGGTAGCCCTGCCCCGCCGTAATGCCGAGCGATCGGACGGCTGCGAGTTCTGCCCCAGTTTCGATGCCTTCTGCGACGAGCGTGGCCCCGAGTTTGCCGGCGAACCCGGCCATGGCGTCGCCGAAGGCATGGCGGAGGTAGTCCGTGTCGATACCGGCGATCAGACCGCGGTCGATCTTGATGATGTCGGGACGCAGTTGCCGGATGTGGCGGATCGAGTCGACGTACGAACCCGCATGGTCAACCCCGAGAAGGACTCCTTGCCGGCGGAGCGGGGCCAGGACGGTGGCGATGGCTGTGAGCTGGGCGTCTGTCAGCGCCTCGGTGAGTTGAAGCACCGTGCGGCCAGGAGTCAGTGCCGACCCTTGGAGCAGCCCCGGCAGCAGCGGGTCCAGGCAGACGGCGGGAGAGACTTTCAGCGCCACGTACAGTTGCGGCGGCAGGTGCACGGCGGCGCCGAGAGCCGATTCCAGCGCCGCGAATTCCAGCTCACGCCCCAGACTGGCAACGGCGGCTGCGGCGAACCAATGATCCGCGTCCTCGGTTCCGTCGCCGGCAAACCGCGTGAAGGCTTCCACGCCGGTAGTGGCTCCCGTGGTCAGGTCGACGATGGGCTGGAAAGCTGTCAGCAGCATCCCTCCCGTCGGGATTTCCCCGATCTTCAGGGCTGGCGTTGCCGCCGGGGGTGTGGAGGGCGGATCCATCGGCATGGGCTGTTCCTTTTGATTGATCATCCTGACACAACGGGGGGTCCGGGGAAGATTTTCCGGTGATGCTGCCCCCTTTACGGATGTGTTGAGATTCGTCAAGATCCGATGGGGGAGTGGCTGCTGCTTATGGGAGTGCGCCGTGATGGTGTTTTTTGCGGGTGGTCAGATACATCCGGTGGGCAGTGATGACGAGGGTGAGCCAAGCCGCGCCGAGCGCCCAGGCTGCCAGGACGTCGGTGAGCCAGTGGTGTCCGAGGTAGACCCTGCTCAGGCCTATGGCGGCGGCGAAGACTGCGGCGGCGGCGGCAGTCAGCACTCTGCTTCGAAGGGACTTTAGCCGGAGGATTATCAGGTACGCGACGACGCCGGCAATGACGACGGAATTCAGCGAGTGACCGCTGGGGAACGATGCCGATGATTCAAAGGGCGGCACGGCGTCCGTCAGTGGCGGACGCGTGCGGCCGATGAGCTGTTTGCCCGCGATGGTCATCAGGAGGGACCCGGCGGCGGCGGTGACAATCAGGATGGCCGGGGTCCAGGACCGCCGTTTGAGCGAGAGTGAAACGGTGGTGGCGGACGCAAGAAGGGGCATGCCGATGGTGCCGCCGACGTCCGTAAACGCGGTGACAATAAGGTCCGCTGCCGGTGAGCGAAGGGTCTTGGCGGTGTCCAGCACGGGGTGGTCCAGTCCGGCGACGCCGTCGGCCTGGACGACTGCTTCATACACCTGGGCGAACACTGCCGTCAGGGCGATGGCTATGATGGCTCCCACCGCCAGGGTCAGAATCAGTGTTCCGTGAGGTCCCAGGAGGGTGCTGAGTTTTTCGGCGGTCCGGGCCAGCAGCCGGCCCAGAGGATTGTTCCAGCGGGTGAGGTCCTGGCCGCCGAGGTACCGGTCCTGGCGCAGTTCTCCCTGGACCCCTGCCTGCGTGCTGTGATTGTCGGTTGCCATTTGATCCTTCGCTGCCCTGTGTGCCGCTGGGGTATCCGTGTCGGGGTGTGCCCTTGCCGGCTGTGGTTCCGGTGTCCGTGCGGGCGGAAGGGCCGGCGCGGTGAGGATACGGCTGCCGGCCTAGCGGGTCCGGGTTCCGTGCATGCGCTGGCGGTGGGCTGCGGCGCGGAGCTGGATAATCCGGACCGCTCCGGCGATGGCGACGAGAATGCCACCGGCGACGGCGGCGATCACGAGTGCCAGACCCAGGGGAACCAGACCGTTCAGGCCCAGAAACTGCACCCGGACGGTGTCCTGGTTCTGCAGGAAAAACACGATCAGGAACACCAAAACCGCCAGGGCCGCGACGACGGCCGTCCAGACCATCCCGGCCCGGGTCGCCTTGGACCGCTCGGCCGGATCCACGGTCGGCGCCCGGCTGCTGCCGGCCTCGTCGGGCGCGGCCGGCTGGGCATCAGGCTCCGTTCGTGGACCGTGGTTGGTAGGCTCCTGCGTCATGGCGGTCGTCCCTTCGGTTGATTCCGGGCGAGACGGAAATCAATGCCGTCTGCCGTGTGGATCCACCCTATAGTAAGCATCCTTGGGATCTTCCCGCTCACTGATAATGCCAGTATGCCGGCATGGGAAAACCCCGCAGGCACTTGGGGGTATGTCTCCGGGGTTTTCCTTAACCCACAATACCCTGAGGGGTATTTTTGCGCAAGCAGGGCCGGCCCGGACGACTGCCGGAACCCTTCGTCCGCGCAGAGGCTGCGCGCAGTGTTTCAAGGATGCACCGACCATCCGGGCTCTGCGGCCGTAGCGGCGGTAGAATTGAGGCCTTGAGGGGCCTAAACCAAGCGGATCGGAGAGACCGTGGCATCGGAGAAGCTGCATCTCACACCGGAGGATCCATTCCCGGAAGACTTGGCGGAAGTCAACGACCGGACACTGCAGGTCCTGGACAGCCAGGTGCAGCGCCAGCTCGATCACGAGATCGTGGCCGACGGCGAACCGAACCCCGAGACGGAGTTCCGTCACGGGGAGCTGGACGAGGAGTTCGGGGACCGCGACCCGCGGTAGCCGTGCACTCAGGTTTCGATGCCCGGTCCTTAAAAACTGCGAAGGGCGGCCAGGTCCTCACCTTTGAAGTAGTTGTTCACTGGGGCAGGTCTGGTCAGAGCAGGACGTCCCTGGGGTCATGGTCCTCGCGGTTTGTCCGGTCGAACTGGCCTTTCTGGGACCAGAGCCGGAGCGGCAGGGTGATTACGCTGCTGGTGGGTTGACGTCCGGATTGAAGGATTTCAGGTGCTGGGGGGCTTCGCTGGCGCGTGCCGTTTGTCCCTGAGAGGTCTCGAAGAACTCCAGAAACCGGGCCAGTTGTTCGAGCAGGCTGTCCCACCCCTCGAAGTCCGTCGGCACGGCAGCACTCCGGGCGTGGGAGGCTGTTTCCAGGGCCGCGTTCCCGGCTGCCGTTATCTGGACCTGAAACTGGCGCCGGTCGGCCGGGTTGCGGGTTCTCGTGACAAGGCCCTCTTCCTCCAGCCGGCCCAGAACACGCCCGAGCGACTGGCTTCGGACATGCACTTTCGCCGCGAGCTGTTCCTGATTCATTGGGCGCGGTGCCACTGCCTCGAGGGCGATGACGGCGGCGCGTGTCAGGCCGAGCGGCGCCAGCGCATCGTCCTGAAGACGCTGGACAAGGCGGGCGGCTGAGAAGAGCAGGCGGGAGCCGTCCCGGGCGTGGGGCTCGGGAGCGGGGACCATAAAACGGGCCTTTCTGAGAGCGGTGTACGGAACTGTGCAGGCAGTCAGCCAAGGCGATGCAACTGCAGGGCCTCCACCATAAGCAGGCCCTGCCACCTTTTGGCAAGCAAGCTTACTGTATTCCCGGACCCGGACCCGGACCCGGACCCGGCCGCCCGACCCTAACCGACAGGTCTTGCGGAGCCACCGATAAGTATGCTTATCATTTAGATGCTAACCATGCTTACTATTTTCATTCGGTCCGTGATCCATGATTTCCAGTGGACCCTTCCTGAAGATTTCCAGTGAACCCTTCCTGAAAGCGAGCGACGATGACACAGAACTCATGGCCCCAGGACGGGAGCCTCGAAACCCCGGCAACTGCCCAGCAGGTCCCCAGCCGGCAGCCCTCGACGTTCCCGCCGGCTCAAAATGCAGGGGCGCCGGCAACACCTCACCCTCACGCGGGTTCCAGGTCGGATGCGGCGAAGGACGAAGCCGCGGATGTGGCCCGTCAGGCCACTGACGCCGTCCAAAATGTTACGGACACGGCTAAATCCGAGGCAGCCAACGTCGCGGCCGAGGTAAAAACCAGTGCCCGTGACCTGATGGCGCAGGCGAAGTCAGACCTCACCGACCAGGCCGGAACCCAGCAGCAAAAGGTCGCCGAGGGATTGCGTTCGGTCTCGACCGAACTGCATTCTATGGTCTCTGCCTCTGATCAGCCCGGGGTGGCCACCGACCTCGTGCGTCAGGCCGCCGAGCGGTCCTCGGCCGTGGCGTCGTGGCTGGACGGCCGGGATCCCGGGTCGCTGCTGACCGAAGTGACGTCCTTTGCCCGGCAAAAGCCCGGCACGTTCCTTTTGCTCGCGGCCGGGGCAGGAATTCTGGCCGGCAGGCTAAGCCGCAGCCTCAGTGCCGGCGCCCCCGACCCTGCAAGAAACGCGGCGCCAGCGGTCGGCACGGCGGCACCGGTGACGAGGGTTCCTGATACCGGAATGGCGGTCCCGCCGCCGCCGGTAGAACTTCCGGCGCCGGAAATGACGATGGCCAGCGCCGGGAGCACGTACCCGCCTAACCCACACGGGACCGAGGCGCAGACAGGCACCGGCGGCCAGGACCGTTGGGACTCCGAGCCGGTCGTGACCGATCCGCTGCAGCCCGTTGATCCGCTGCGGCATGATCCCTTTGAGGGTGGTCGTCGATGAGCAGCGAAATGCCGCCCACCACCGCCCACGCCAAAGCGGAGTCCGTCTCCCTTGGTGATCTCCTGGGAGAGGTCACCCGGGACATGTCCACCCTGATGCGCCAGGAAGTCGAACTGGCCAAGGTCGAACTCAAGGACTCGGCCGCCCGGGCCGGTAAGGGAACTGGAATGCTCGCCGGGGCCGGTGTGGCTGGCCACTTCGTACTCTTGTTCCTGTCCCTGGCCCTCTGGTGGGCCCTCGGAACCCTGCTGGGACTGGGCTGGTCCGGCGTCGTCGTCGCGGTGGTCTGGGGACTCGTTGCCGCTGTCCTGGCCGCCATGGGCCGGAAGGAACTGAAGGCCATCAAGGGATTGCCGCAAACCAGCGAAACCCTGCAGGAGATTCCGCCCACCTTCAAGCCCAACTCTTAGATCAGCGAGGAACCACGATGAGTGAAAATCCGGATGCCATCAGAGCAGATATCGAAGCAACCCGCGCGCGCCTCAGCACTAATGTCGACGCCGTCGCGGACAAAGTTACCCCGTCGCACATCGTGCAAAGGCAGACCGACAAAGTCAAAGACGCCGTTTTCGGAGTGAAGGATAAAGTCATGGGCGCAGCTGACCACACCGCCGGGAACCTGCACTCCGCCACCGGCCACGCCGGCGGGCACTTGAGTGACGCGGGTTCTGCGATCGGGGATGCACCATCCCAGGTCAAGACCAAAACGCAGGGAAATCCCCTTGCCGCCGGATTGATCGCCTTCGGCGCAGGGCTCCTCGTGTCTTCACTGATCCCGGCCAGCCAAAAGGAACGCGAAGCCGCCGATGCCCTCAAGACCGCGGCCGAACCGCTCACCACGGAACTGACCGAGGCCGCCAAGCACGTGGCCGAAGGGCTTAAGGAACCAGCCCAGGAAGCCATGGACAACGTGAAGGCAACGGCGTCCGACGCCACCGAACACGTCAAGGCTGAAGGCCAGGGCGCTGTCGCCGACGTCAAGGACCGGGCCTCCGACGCGCAGGAGAACGTCCAACAGGCCTGAACACCGCAGCCAGCCGGCCGCCCCGCAGCGCCGCGGGACGGCCGGCTACTGTTCTTAACCCCGAAGGATGAACCCCATGGCACAGAACGACCCTGAAACGGACGAGAGCAGCACCGCCAAGGCGCGCACGGCCCCTGCCCCTGACGATGCGCGCAAACCGGACAGCCCCACGGACGTGACCAAACCGTCCTGGAAGTACATCGCGAAGAAGACGCTGCGGGAGTTCACCAAGGACCAATGCCCGGACCTCGCCGCTGCACTGACCTACTACTCGGTCCTCTCAATTTTTCCGGCGCTGCTGGCTCTTGTGTCCCTGCTGGGCATCTTCGGGGACGCCCAGAAGACCACCTCCGCCCTGATTGACATCGTCCAGGGCATCGCGCCGGGCCAGACCGTGGACACCATCCGCCCGGTCGTCGAGGAGCTCGCCGGTTCCTCGAGCGCCGGCCTCACCCTGGTCCTGGGCCTTCTCACCGCCCTCTGGTCCGCTTCCGGCTACGTGGGTGCCTTCGGCCGGGCCCTGAACCGGGTGTATGAGGTCGATGAGGGCAGGCCCTTCCTCAAGCTCCGCGGCACCATGCTTGGGGTCACCGTCGTGAATCTGCTGATTGTCGTGGTGCTGGCCGCGATGCTCGTGCTCAGCGGGCCGGTGGCTGAGTCCGTCGGCGACATTATCGGACTCGGCGGGGCGTTCCTGGCTGTGTGGAACATCGCCAAATGGCCGGTCATGCTGGTGCTGGTCATTGTGGCAATTGCCGTTCTCTACTACGCCACTCCCAACGTTGAGCAGCCCAAATTCCGCTGGATGAGCATGGGCTCGGCGATCGCCCTGGTGGTGTTCCTGCTGGCATCCCTGGCGTTCGGCCTTTACGTGGCCAACTTCAGCAGCTACAACAAGACCTACGGCGCGATCGGCGGTGTGATCGTCGCGCTGCTCTGGTTGTGGATCCTGAATATGTCCCTGCTCTTCGGCGCCGAATTCGACGCCGAAGCCGAGCGGGGGCGCCAGCTCCAGGCCGGTATCAAGGCCGAGGAAACCATCCAGCTGCCGCCGCGCGACACCAAGCAGAGCGAGAAGCTCCAGGCCCGCGAGGAAGAAGACATCCGCCGCGGCCGCGAATTGCGGGAGCAGTACAGCAATGACACCGAAAAACAGGACGACAGCGCCCGGGCTCGTGACTCCTGACGGCATCGAGTGAACCGCTCCCGCCAGTGCCAGCGGCATGGGCTTCACGACGTCGTGCCCGCCACCCGCCTGCACAGGATCGGGGGACTGCTGCGTGCGGTCTGCGCTACGGCGCTATGGCGCGCCGGCCTCCCCGGGGGAGCTGACGAGTACGTCAGGGCGCGGGACTGCAGGATTGGACACGGTGGTGGGGATGTGGAGTCTGGTGGACAGCGCTGCGATCGCGGCAAAGACGCAAGCACCGAGAGCGATAGCCAGGGAGACTGCTGCCACGGTTCCGTAGCCGCTGATCCGCGGGTCGAGGAAGGGGTAGGGATACCAGCCCACGATGGGGCCCCGGAGGAGGCTATAGACAAGGTAAAGCAGGGGAAAGCCCAGCCAAATCAGGGAAGTCCGCAGGGCGATCCGGGTCTTGGGGAGGTCAACGAGCCAGTCGATCACCATGATTGTGGGGATTGTGTAGTGCAGGACGACATTGATCCATGGGATTGGGGTGTTGACGTCAATGTCGCTCAGGAGCAGGTTGTAAACGATCCCGGTGATGGTCATGTAAATCGTCGCGGCCCCGCGCAGGAGGTCGAGCCACCGCGGGTTTTGACCCTTCCACGCGAAGGTACCGGCGACTGCCAGAGTGGTAAAAGCAATGACATTGGATTCGATGGTGAAGTAGCTGAAGTAGTTCGCCGCAGAGGCTCCGGGAACGAACCTGAGCAGGTGGCTGAGCTGAAATGCCACGGCCAGGAGTCCGAGGGCGGCGAACCAGAACCTGAAGAGGGCAAGTCCGCGATTGGGGATGTTCATAGTGTCTTCCTCGGTAGTGGAGCCCGGTCGCGTGTGCAGTCCGTTTTCAGCATTGTGACTGCGGGGACGATGGGTAATGGCTGCTTTCTGTGACCGGTGCTCGGGCCTCGATGGCTTCGCCGGTCCCGGCAGGCCATGATCCCATGGTGCCAGATGGCCGTCGCAAAAGTTGGCAGCCCGGTGACAAGAGAACTTCAGCCCGGCGGAACCCAAAAAGTCCCTCATTCCGAGGGGAGCCAGAAAGTGGGACGCCCGTGGCGCCGGTACCCCCAGGGCAGAGTGTGGGAGCCGGTCCCGGCCGGAGCGTCACCACTGGAGCGCCGGCGAGCAGTCCCTCAACTTCTTTCAAGCAACGCGCAGCATCGCCACACGCTGCGGCAGGCCCGTCATCACCCACCGCTCCGGCGTCGTCGGGCCAACATCCCCTCAACGTAGACTGGCAACATGCGGCTGGTAGCAAGCGATATTGACGGAACGATCCTGGGCCATGACGGCAAGATCAGCGGTCGGACTATCCGCGCCTTCCAAGCCTGCCGGGATGCCGGCATCGAGGTTGTTTTTGTCACCGGCCGGCCGCCGCGCTGGCTGCACCCCCTGCGGGATCAGCTGAACCACACGGGGACCGTTATTTGCTCCAACGGCGCCGTTGTCTGGGATCTCGAGGCGGACCGGATCGTTTCAGCCAAAGCCATGGGGCTCGATGCCGTCTTCGAAGCCCGTCACATCATCCAGCAGCTGCAGCCCTCGGCCGTGTTTGCCGCCGAGACCCTGGCCGGATTCCACCTGGAGCCGGGATTCATCGAGCATGGTTCCACCGAACTGCTCGCCGAGTTTACGCCGGCACCTCTGCACACGACGCTCACCGCAGCCGACCCTGTGGTGAAGTTCATGGCAATTGTCCGGCGGGGAAGCGCCGACGAGTTCCTTGCCGAAGTGGCCCCCGCCGTCGCCCACCTGGCCGCGACCACACATTCGGCGCCGCACATGGCACTCTTGGAAATGTCCCTGCCCGGGGTCAACAAGGCAGTCACCCTCGCTGAATATGCGGCCTCGCTCGGTATTGGGCCCAACGGCGTGGTGGCGTTCGGGGACATGCCCAACGACATCGAAATGCTCCGCTGGGCGGGCAACGGCTTCGCCATGGCCAGCGGCCACCCTGACGCGATCCGCGCCGCAGGCCAGCAGGCGCCGCACTTCGACGACGACGGCGTGGCTCAGATCCTGGAGTCCAGGCTCGCCGCCTTGGGGGTCCGTCTGCCCTGACACGGGGCCAGGGCCGGCTGTCCCGGACCACTGAAAGCCACCGCGTGGCCGGCCCGTTGCACGCCGCCCTGTCACCGGACTCCCAGCCGGCGGTCAACTGGCGTTCATGTTCGTCCCGCACGATGAAGTCTCACCGACAATGTGAGTGAGGGTGGGCAACATGGCCAAGTACCGCAGCATTAACGACGTTTCCGAGCTTCCCGTCTTCCGCGTGGATCCAGGACCGCAATGGCGAAGCCTGCGCCGCGGCGACCGCGTGAGTGTCGGGCTGGCGCCGGGCTATGAAACCGGCGGTCTGGTGGACGCCGTGACAGAGGATCACACAGCGATCTGGGTGGACCTCGACGGCGGCCGGGGCCGTACGCTGCTGCACTGCAGCGACGGCGTGGAGATACGCCCGGTCCACGGCCAGCCGGCGCCGGGCTCCGGTACGCTTCAGGTGTGAGGAATTCCCACCCGTTTTTCGACCCGGCGGGCGATCATGGCGACGGGCCAGGCACGGGCCGGCGCGGGTTTCACGACGACGCCCCCGACAGCACCAGCGGCGCCTCCCCGGGGGAGTCGCCCCCGAGGGAGGTCGTAGCTATGGCGCACCGGGGGTTCTCCCTCGGCGGGTTGGAAAACTCCATGGCCGCATTCCGGGATGCCGTCGACCTGGGATTTACCTTTCTGGAGACGGACGTCCACACCACGGCCGACGGGGTGCTGCTGCTCTTCCACGATGAGAGCCTGGACCGGGTCACTGACGGCCGCGGCCGGATCTCGCGGCTGTCCGCCGAGGCGGTGGCGCGGGCGCGCATCGGCGGCACGGAGCCGATCCCGCTGTTTGAGGACCTCGTCAGGGAGTTCCCCGACGTCCGGCTCAATCTCGACGTCAAGGACTGGAACTCCGTGGCCACCCTGGCCGCCGCCATCGAACGGCACGGTTTACATGACCGGGTCCTGATCGCCAGTTTCTCCGACCGCCGCCGCCGCGCGGTCCTGAAACAGCTGAGCCGGCCCGCAGCCGGCTCCGCCGGCATGGCCTCCGTTGCCTTGTTCGTCCTGCTGGGTCCTGTGCTCCCGGCGGTGCTGCTGCGTCTTGCCGCCGCGCGGATGCTCCGCGGCGTCCACGCGCTCCAGGTCCCGGCCCGCTACGGTGCTGTGACCGTTGTGACGTCCGGGTTCATCCGGCGCGCCCATCGGAACGGTCTCCAGGTGCACGTCTGGACCATCAATGAAGCCGCTGAGATGCACCGGCTGCTGGACCTCGGCGTAGACGGCATCGTCACGGACCGGGCCGATACGCTCAAAGCGGTCCTGCAGGACCGCGGCCGCTGGACCCGCTGACGCGGGGGCGCTTCCGTCCGGCTGCCGCGATCAGTCCCGCTGTCTGATTCCGCTGTCCGCTCCTGCTGGCAGGATGGGACCATGCGCATCCTCATCGCCCCGGACAAGTTCAAAGGTTCCCTGACTGCGGCCGAAGCCGCCGCCGCCATCGCCGAAGGCGCCCTGCGCGTCTATCCGGACGCGGAGACCATTCAGTTCCCGGTGGCCGACGGCGGCGAAGGCACCTTGGAAGCTGCGGTGGCGGCCGGGTTCGAGGAACGGCTGAATGCCGTCGTCGGGCCCATTCTGGCCCCGATCGGAGCAGCCTGGGCGATCCGTAAAGACGCGTTCGGCGGCGCAACAGCCGTGATCGAGACCGCGCAGGCGTCCGGACTGGCGCACATGGAACCGACGCCGGCGAACGCATTGCGGGCCCACAGCTACGGCTGTGGCCAGCTGATCGCCGCCGCGCTGGAGGCCGGAGCAACCGAAATCGTGCTCGGACTCGGGGGCTCGGCGATGAGCGACGGCGGCAGCGGCGCGCTCCGCGCCCTGGGTCTCAAGCCGCTGGATGCGGCCGGTAATGTGGTGCCACTCGGCGGCGGCGCGCTGGCCGACGTCGTGTCTGTCGACGCCAGCGGACTCGACCCGAGGCTGTCAGCGGTGAAGTTCCGGATCGCCGTGGACGTGCAGAACCCGCTGTACGGCAGCGACGGTGCGGCCCACGTGTTCGGTCCGCAGAAAGGCGCCGACGAGGACGCCGTCGAACTGCTCGACGCCGGACTGCGCAACTGGTCCTCGGTCCTCCGCGGGGCCACGGGCAGGGACGTCAACGTTCCCGGCGCCGGAGCAGCCGGCGGGTTCCCCGCGTCCTTCCTGGCCTTTGGCAACGCGGGCCTGGAGAGCGGATTCGAGCTCGTTGCAGGACTCACGGGCCTGGCCGGAAAGCTGGCCGCGTCGGACCTTGTTATCACCGGCGAAGGGTCACTGGATGCCCAGTCCCTCAGCGGCAAGGCGCCGATTGCGCTGGCTGACGCAGCCCAGGCGCTCGGAATCCCGGTGATCGCGGTTGCCGGCCGAATCCTTGTCACCCCGGAGGACCTCGCCCGCCATGGTGTGGTGGCGGCTGCCCAACTGCTGGATGTAGCCGGAAGCCCGGAGGACGCCGTCGCCAACGCCGCGAAATACCTCGCCTGGGCAACCAGCCAGGTCCTCGAAGGAGCCTGAGCTGGCTCTGGCCACACCATAAGGCGGTCCAGGCCCATACCCCGTAAATCAGACGCCGGTTTTTGGATCCGGTCCAGAAACTGGGGGCTGCGTCCCGGTGCTGGGTGTTGATGGGGGCTGCATTGACGATCCGGCGCGGCGAAGCAGTCGTGCCGGGACGAAAACCAGCAGGACCAGCAGGACGACGAGCAACGTGGCGCCGGCCAGGAGTCCTGCCGTCCGTCCGGCCGTGACGTCGAAGATCAGGGCTGTCGATCCCACGCTGAGAAGCCCGATGCCGGCCAGTGAGACCTTAGCGATGCTGCTGGCGCTTGCCACTAAGGTGGCTTTCAACCGCTTCCGGAAGAGCCTGCGGTGCACGCTCACCGGAAGCAGAATTGTCGCCGTCGTCAGTGCCGCCAGCGCCACGTTGGTGAGGTAGAGGCCGATCTGGAATTCGTCCAACGTTTCAAACCTTGACTGGAACGGCAGTGTCAGCAGAAATCCAGCGAGAATCTGCACGCCCGTCTGGAGGACCCGCAATTCCTGCAGCAACTCTCCCCAGTTGCGGTCCATTTGCTCTTCGACGGTTTCATTCCGTCCGTCGCCGAGGGGATGTTGAAGGCCTGGCATCGGCGCTCCTGAGGAGTCTGCTGGCTGGCTGCGGTTGCAGCGCACACTCAACTTAGGCCCGGGAAGACGCAATTTCAAGTAAGTACTAAGCGTGCTGAGTATTTTCGTATAGGGTGGAAATGTTACTTCGGAGGGGTTGCCGAAACCGCGGGCCGAGAGCCTGCGGCTGTAGTCAATCCTTGGAAAACCGACACATTGGGTAGGTGGACTATGAGCGATGCAAACAGGGCGAAGGACCAGCCGACGGACCCCCGAGGCGGCTATTTCTCAGGGTCATTCCCGGAACAGGTGCAGGAACAGCCGGGTCTTACCGCGCCTATGGATCCGGCCCCGGACCACGGCGAGGAGAGCTACCGGGGGAGTGGGGCGCTCACCGGCAAGGCGGCCCTGATCACGGGCGGGGACTCAGGCATCGGCAAGGCCGTGGCCATTGCCTTCGCCCGGGAGGGGGCCGACGTCGCAATCTCTTATCTTCCGGAAGAGGAAGCGGACGCCCAGGACACCGCCGCGTGGATCCGGAAAGCAGGCCGCGAGGTGCTGCTCCTGCCCGGTGACGGACGCAGCGAGAACTTCGCGACAGGCGTTATTGAGGACACCCTTGCCGCCTTCGGGCGCTTGGACGTCCTAGTGCTCAACGCGGCCTACCAGAAGAACCGCGACAGCTTCGAGTCGCTCCCTACGGAGGAATTCGACCGGGTCTTCCAGACAAATCTTTACTCGCTGCTCTGGACAGCGCGGGCGGCCGTTCCCCATTTGAAGGCGGGCGCATCAATCATCACCACAGCCTCAATTCAGGCGTTTGACCCGTCGCCGGCACTCATCGACTACGCCATGACCAAAGCTGCCCAGGTCGCCTTCACCAAGGCCCTCGCGCAGGAACTCGGCCCCAAGGGGATCCGTGTCAACGCCGTGGCTCCGGGCCCCATCTGGACGCCCCTGATTCCAGCGACCGCCTGGCCGGACAAGCTGCCATCGTTCGGACAGGACACGCCGCTGCAGCGTGCCGGCCAGCCCGCCGAGCTGGCGTCCGCCTACGTGCTGCTTGCGTCCGACCATGGCTCGTACATTTCCGGCGCGGTGCTGCCGGTGACCGGCGGGCGGGGACTCTGAGGCCCAGCCTCATCCCGGCACCAACACAGACCTGAAGACCCACCAATGGCAATTAATCCCACAATGCAGGAGGAATGAAATGGCCCAGGAAAACCAGCAGGGAAACCCCGTCGAAGAAGAGGCCGGAGGCTACGGAACGCCGACGGTTGAGCAGGAAATGCCGGGCGGCGACGGCCGGCAGTCGGCCCAGCCCCGGGAGGAAGAGGCCTTTGACGCCGCAGGACTCAGCCAGGACAGTCCGGACGGTGAAACGTACCCGGCGGGCGCGCCGGACCTGAGCCAGTTCGGGTCCGAGGACCAGGACAGTGCGGGGGAGCCGGGCGCGGGCCGCTTCGGCGGCACCGAAGAACAGCTGAACACAGAGAACGCCATCTCAGAGCCGGGGTTCGACGGCGTCGATGACGGCGAATCCGACGTGGCCGTGCCCTCCGCGGACGCTGAGATGGATGAGTTCAACACGAAAGACCCCGACGCCGGCTGAGCCGGGCCGTGCGTCCGGCCCCGCCCGCGGCCAAAACGCGGGCGAGGCCGGACGGCGTACCCTAGCGCGGCGTACCCTAACGCCGCTTCTTGGAGGTCCGCTTCGTGCCGCCCGAAGCCTTGGCCGCGGGCGCTGGCGTTCCGACAAGCTCGGTTTCCGGTTCCGCGACGGTGCCGCGCGCCGTCGCGAGGGCTTTCATGCCGTGATAGATCAACAGCGCCGCGGCCGATCCCAGTGCGATGCCGGTGAATTTTAGGTCGCCGATGGTCCAGGTGTAGTCGGCGATGCCGATGATAAGTGCGACGGCCGCGGTGGTCAGGTTGATCGGGTTGGAGAAGTTCACCTTGTTCTGGACCCAGATCTTTACGCCCAGAATGCCGATCATGCCGTAGAGCATAGTGGCCGCTCCGCCCAACACTCCGGCAGGGACGGTGGCGATGAGTTCGCCAAACTTCGGTGAGAAGCTCAGGACCACGGCAAAGATGCCCGCAACCCAATAAGCCGCCGTGGAATACACTTTGGTCGCGGCCATAACGCCGATGTTTTCCGCGTACGTCGTGGTGCCGGAGCCGCCGCCGAGGCCGGCCAGGGCCGTCGCGGCGCCGTCGGCCATCAACGCACGCCCGGACACGCCGTCGAGGTTTTGCCCTGTCATGGCGGCCACCGACTTCACGTGGCCAATGTTCTCGGCAACCAGCACGAGTACGACCGGAACGAACAAACCCACAACGCCGAAGTGGAATTCGGGGGCCTGGAAGTGCGGAAGGCCGATCCAGGCGGCGCTGTCCATCTTGGCGAAGTCAACCTCGCCGCGGACCGTCGCCACGAAATAGCCAACCACCACGCCGACCAGGATGCTGAGGCGGCCCAGGATACCGCGGAAAAACACGCTCACGAGGATGATCGTCACGAGGGTGGCCAGGGCGGTGATGGGGGCCGCATCGAAGTTATTCTTGGCCGCCGGCGCCAGGTTCAGGCCAATCAGCGCGACGATCGCCCCGGTGACGATTGGCGGCATCAACCGGTTGATCCAGCCTGCCCCGAATTTCTGCACGACGGCGCCGATGAGCGCCAGTGCGACGCCGGCCAGCACCACGCCTCCGAGTGCCCCCGCGACCCCGTACTGCTGCTGGGACGCCATGATGGGCGCGATAAAGGCGAAACTCGAGCCAAGGTAGCTCGGCACCTTGCCCCGGGTGATCACCAGGAAGAGCAGCGTTCCGATCCCCGAAAAGAACAGTGTGGTGGCCGGCGGCATGCCCGTGATAATCGGGACCAGGAAGGTGGCGCCAAACATGGCGACCACGTGCTGCATTCCGACCCCGATAGTCAGGGGCCAGGTGAGCCGCTCGTCCGGCCGGACGACCTCGCCGGGGCGGATGGACTTGCCGTTGCCGTGGAGCTTCCATTTGGTGCCGAGCATGCTCATTGCCGGGAGCCTTTCAGAGAATGTGGGGGCGGGGCGCGGAAGGAATCTTCCGGAGCAACTTTACCGTGCGGGATTTGCTGCCACTCCGGTCGCCCGGGCGGCCTGTGCCAAACGTCACGGGGCGAAACGGGAAGCAGGCGCCACAAGTTGAAGTTGCAACTATAGACAGACCAGAAGGCCCGCCGCCGGCAGGCCCAGCGAAAGGGACTCCCATGACTATCGCCCACGACGAAGCAGTAATCGACGCCGCAGCCGTCGACGCCATTTTTGCCGAGGCCCGGACCGCCAACGCCTTCACCGGCGAGGTCACGGACGACCAGGCCCGCGCCATTTACGAGCTGACGAAGTTTGGTCCCACCGCGTTCAACTCACAGCCCCTGCGCGTGACCTACGTGCGCTCCGAGGAAGCCCGGACCACGCTGGTGGGCGCCCTCGCGGCCGGAAACCGTGCGAAGACGGAATCGGCCCCGCTGGTTGCCGTCCTCAGCTACGACACCTCCTGGCAGGAGCAGTGGGATCGGTTCCTTCCGGGCTACAACGCGCCTAAGGCCATGTATGACGCTGCGCCGGACCTTGCCGCGAGCACCGGAAATAACAACGCGCACTTGCAGGCCGGTTACTTTATCCTCGCGGTGCGGTCCCTCGGGTTCGCCGCAGGGCCCATGACGGGCGCGGATTTCTCCGCCATTGACGCCGCGTTCTTCCCCGACGGCAGCCAGAAGAGCTTCCTCGTAGTCAACATTGGACAGCCCGGGCCGGATGCCTGGGGCGAGACCAAGCCGAAGTTCGCCTACGAGGACGTCGTCCGTACGATCTGACCGGCAGCGCCGTTTGATCGACCATGCCGTCGTTGGCCGCGTTCTCCGGCGAAATGACGCGGAGGTGCCTCCAGCACCATGGGGGACAGGCCGGAGGCACGCGGGACGCATTTCTGCGGTTCAGCGCATGGCCTGCATCCGGGGCCACTTCCCATTTTAGTCCGCACCCGCACTGTTGAGACAGGGCCGTTGGCCATTGGCGCCAGTCCGTGCCAGCCGGTCCGTGCCAGACTGGGCGCATGCGGAACCTGATTGTGGTGGTGTTCGTCGAGCCCGTCGCCGAGGGGCTTGAGTTCCCGCGTGAGAACTGGCCGCTGCATATCACCGTGGTGAAATTCGACGTCGCCGCCGCCGACAACGTCGCGGGGCTGATGGCGGAACCGGTTGCGGCTGCGCTGGGCGTCCGGGTTACCGTTGGCGGCGATGCCCGCTTCGGCAGGGCCGGGTCCATTCTGGTCAGCCTGATTGACCGTAACCCGCAGCTGCAGGCCCTGCACAACGACCTGGTCCGGATCGTGACGGAGCTGCCGGGAAGAATTTCCACCCCCGGATACACCCTGGCCGGATACCGCCCGCACATTTCACACCACGGCGGGAAGCGGCCCCGGCAGGGTGACGTCGTTGCGCTGGACCGGATCGCCCTGGTGGACATGGCGCCCGGCGGCACCCACGCCACGCGGCGGATCCTCCGTCTCTGGACTGCCTGACCCGCCCGAAGACAGCAGCACCCCACGCAGCGGACGGATCCCAGACCGACATATCCACAGCGCTGATCATCTTTTCGTGGGGCGGGTGTGATACTTGGGAATACGAATCCGGGTCGATCCATGTGAGCCCCTGATCGAGGACCGGGAGCCAGCTCATGCTGTTGGACACTTTGACACTGCGGGTCGCGTTGGCCGTCGTCGACGTGACTCTGCTGCTGCTGTTCTACTTCATCACTTACCGGCGGACCCGGTCCGCTTACAGCGGCTGGTGGAGCAGCGCGCTGCTGCTGTTCTTCGTCGGAAACGCAGCGTATCTTCTGGACGGCACCGTTTACCAAGTGTGGGCGAACCCCTTCGGAAATGTCGCCCTCGTGGGCGGGGCAGCCAGCGTCTGGGCCGGTGCGCGGTCGCTACGGGCCCCCGTGCCGAAGGCCTGGCAACTGGCTGTGGGCCCGGCCATTACGGCCGTAGCGTCGGTGCTGGATAATCCGGCCACCAATATCTGGTCCGGCGGTCCCGCCTACCTGTTTTTCATGGGGGCGCTGATCGGTCTGGGCTGCCGGGAACTGCTCGTGCTGGACCGGGATTACTCGCGTGTGCACCGCGTATTGGCACTGTCAGCGGGAGTGCTGTCACTCTTCTACATTGGACGGGTCATCGCCTTCCTCGCTGACGGCCCCGAAGGTCCGGTGTTCCTGGCCGTCTTTGGCTCGGTGCCCACAACCCTCCTGTCCACCCTTCTGCTGGTCATGGCCTCCTTCGCCATGACGGACTTGAGCCATGAACAGCAAACCCAGGACCTCCGCGCCCGCGCCACCGTCGACGGACTGACGGGACTGCTGAACCGCACCGCATTCGTGAGCCTCGCCGAGGATGAACTTCGCCGTCTGAAGTGGACCCGAACCAGTTCCTCCCTGATCCTCGCGGACCTCGACCACTTCAAATCGATCAACGACGAATTTGGCCACGCAGCCGGTGACACGGCCCTGCAGGCCTTCGCGGCGGCCTGCACTTCGGTTGTTCGCTCCACCGACCTTGTGGGGCGCTACGGCGGAGAGGAATTCATCATTCTGCTCCCCGGGGTGACCCCGGAAACAGCCAGCGGCATCGCCGCAGACATCAGCCGACGGATGATGATGGAAAAATCCGGCGTGATTCCCCGCCTGCCTACAGTGAGCTACGGGATCGCGGCAGTTCCAGCCGGGCGCGTTGATCTGCAAGAGCTGGTTACCTCTGCCGATGAGGCCCTCTACCGGGCCAAGTCGCTAGGCCGGAACCGCTCCGTGCTGGCCACGAGCCTGGAAGACAAATCCGCCTGACGGCAAACGAACAGCCTGAGCGGTGGGTCCATCACCCGGAAGTGCCGGGGGAGTCCGGGTGTTCGGACAGATCAGGGCGAACGCGGGGACGTAGTACGCCCTGATCTGCCCGGGTCCAGTCGACCGCCGGCTAGGAGATAACGCCGTCCACGAGAGCTTTGGCCTCAGCCTGGACCTGCTTGAGGTGCTCCGCGCCCTTGAAGGACTCGGCGTAGATCTTGTAGACGTCCTCGGTTCCGGACGGCCTGGCCGCAAACCAGGCGTTTTCCGTGACCACCTTGAGGCCGCCGATGGACGCGCCGTTTCCGGGCGCCTCCGTCAGCTTGGCCGTGATGGTTTCGCCGGCCAGTTCGGTCGCGGTGACGTCCGCAGGCGAGAGCTTGCCCAGGGCGGCCTTCTGCTCGCGGGAGGCCGCGGCATCGATCCGGGCATAAACCGGGTCGCCGAACTGGTCTGTGAGCCCCTTATACAGCTGCGACGGCGACTTTCCGGTCACGGCGGTGATCTCCGAAGCCAGCAGGGCCAGCAGGATGCCGTCCTTGTCGGTGGTCCAGACGCTGCCGTCCATCCTGTTGAAGGAGGCGCCGGCGGACTCCTCGCCGCCGAAGGCGCCGTCGCCGGACAGCAGACCCGGAACGAACCACTTGAAACCGACTGGAACTTCCACGAGTTTGCGGCCGAGGCTCTCCGCCACGCGGTCAATGATCGAGGAGGACACGAGGGTCTTGCCGATCACGGACTGCGGGTTCCAGCCGGTGCGGTTCCGGTAGAGATAGTCGATCGCGACGGCGAGGTAGTGGTTCGGGTTCATCAGGCCACCCTGTCCATCAACAAACGGTGTGACGATGCCGTGACGGTCGGCGTCGGCGTCGTTTCCGGTGGCTATATCGAAGCTGGCACCCTCTGACATCCGGTTAATCAAGGATGCCATCGCCGACGGCGAGGAGCAGTCCATCCGGATCTTCTCGTCCCAGTCGAGGGTCATGAATGCCCACTGCGGGTCGACGGTGGGGTTCACGACGGTGAGGTCGAGATGGTGGCGTTCGCCAATCTCGCCCCAATAGTCCACGGAAGCCCCGCCCATGGGGTCGGCCCCGATCCGGACTCCGGCGTCGCGGATGGCGTTCAGATCCAGGACCGAGGGCAGGTCATCGACGTAGCTGCTCAGGAAATCGAACTTCCCGGTAGTCGCAGCATTGTTGGCCTCGGCCAGGGGGATCCGCTTGACGCCACGCATGCCGTTTTCGAGCAGTTCGTTGGCGCGGTTGGCGATCCAGCCGGTGGCATCGGAATCGGCGGGGCCGCCGTGCGGGGGGTTGTACTTGAAGCCGCCGTCGCCAGGGGGGTTGTGGCTTGGGGTGACCACGATGCCGTCGGCCTGCGGCGCCCCGGCCGGTGCGTTGCGGTTGTGGGTGAGGATAGCGTGGCTCAGTGACGGAGTGGGCGTGTAACCGTGACGGGCATCGATGAGCACGTGCACGCCGTTCGCTGCGAGGACCTCGAGCGCGGAATTCTGCGCCGGTTCGCTCAGTGCGTGGGTATCCTTGGCGAGGTAGAGGGGGCCGGTGATGCCCTGGCCTGCACGGTATTCGACGATCGCCTGCGTGATAGCCAGGATATGGGGTTCGTTGAAGGACGCCTTCAGGCTCGAGCCCCGGTGGCCCGAGGTGCCGAAGGCAACCCTCTGGCCGGGGTCACCCAAATCGGGCGAAACGTCGTAGTACGCGTCCAGAAGCGCAGTGAGGTCAACAAGGTCTTGGGGTTGGGCAACTGTGCCCGCGCGGCTAGCCATTGCTCCAGCATGCCAGACGACGACAGACCGCCCTACGCTTTGGTCGAATCCGCTCGTCAGCGCGTAACAAAGTCCTGACCAGCGGATCCGTCCGGCGGTAGTCTTGAGGCAGGGACACCAGAGGGGATTTCATGACAGATCAACCGACGCCGGGCAACGACGGGGCGCCGAAGGGCCAGCAGCCGCCGTCCTACCAGCCACCGCCGCACCGGCAGTCAGATGCGCCGGATTACGGCCAGCCGCCGTGGCCGTACGGTACGCCGCCGGCTGCACCCGGGCAGTCCTACGGGGCGCCGGATTACGGGCAGCCGCCCTACGGGCAACGGGGCAGCCCCTACAACGCTTATGGCCAGCCGGTCTACTACCCTTTACCGCCGGAGCCGAAGGGCCTGAGCATCGCCAGCCTGTGCTGCGGGATCACCGTGTACCTCGGCTTCGGTGTCTTTATCCTCCCGCAACTCGCCGCCGTCTTCCTGGGCCACCTGGCCCTCCGGCGGGAGCCTGCCGGACGGGGCATGGCGATTGCCGGACTGGTACTGGGGTACGTCGGCATCGCGATCACCGTCCTGGTCATCGGGCTTCTGGTCGCGCTCGGTATGACTGCGGCATCATACGGCGGCTACAGGGTCTAAGGTTCTCCGCGCCGCCGGGGCCGGTGCAGGCGGCGCCTTGCCGCCTGCACCGGCCCCGGCTCGTTAGCCTTGGGCAGGCCAGCTAGCGGACGCCGCCCATGCGCTTGCTGATCGCCGGTGAGGCGGCTGCCAGACCCGCGGCCAGGAACATCGCCGTGCCGCCGATCCCGATGAAGTACGGCAGTTCGTCGGCAGGGTTGTAGAGACCGGCGAGGATGCCTGCCAGTGTGGTGCCCAGGGATACGGACAGGAAGAACAGGGCCACCATTTGCGTGTGGAAGGCCTTGGGGGCCAATTTGGTGGTCACCGACAAACCGATGGGGGAGAGGAACAGTTCCGCGAGAGTGAACAGGAACAGGATCCCGACGATCGCCAGCAGCGGTGTCTTTCCTTCCCCGGCCAGCGGGATAAAGGCCAGGAAGGCCAGACCCATGACAAAAAGTCCGATCGAGAACTTCAGTGCCGAGCCGGGCTGCTTGCGGCCGAGCCGGGTCCACAGTGCGGCCATGACTCCGGCGAAGATGATGATGAAGACGGGGTTGATGGACTGGACCCAAGCGGCCGGCATTTCCCAACCGAACAGGTTTCGGTCCAGCTTTTCTTCGGAGTAGACGGCAATGAAGGTGAACTGCTGCTGGAATAACGCCCAGAAGGCGGCCGAGGCCAAGTAAAGCGGGATGAACGCGGTGACCCGGCCCCGCTCAGTGGCGTTGACCTTCTTGCTCCTGAAAATGAGGACGAAGTACAGGACCGACGCGCCGATCGCCGTGTACGCCATGGCCATGGCGAGGTTTCCGGCGTTGACCGTTCCAGTGGCGAGCAGCAGCGCGATGACCGCGGCGACGCCGGCGAAGATGAAGCCGTACTTCTTGCGCTCCGTAGCCGGGAGCGGGTTTGGAACGTGGAGGGTTTCGACGGGGAGTTTCCTGCGGCCGAGCGTGTAGATGACGAGGCCCAGCGCCATGCCGACGGCGGCGGCGCCGAAGCCCCAGTGGAAGCCCTGGCTCTCCTGCAGCCAGCCGGTCACCAGCGGCCCCATCAGGCCACCGACGTTGATGCCCATATAGAAGATGGAGAATCCGGCGTCGCGCCGTTCGTCCTTTTCGCCGTAGAGACTGCCGACCAGGGCCGTGGCGTTGGCCTTGAGGCCGCCGGAGCCCACGCCGACCAGCACGAGCCCGGCGATCAGGCCCGGGACTCCGGGTACAAGTGCCAGTGCGATGTGGCCCGCCATGATCAGGATTGCGGAGCCGAACAGCACCCGCTCCGAACCGAGGAGCCGGTCCGCGAGCCAGGCGCCGAGGATGGTGGAGAGGTAGACGCCGCCGCCGTAGGCGCCGACGAGGCTGGCTGCGAGGCCCTGCTCGATCTCCAGACCGCCCTTGGTGGCCGAGAAGTACATGTAGTACAGGAGGATGCCTTGCATTCCGTAGAACGAGAAGCGTTCCCACATCTCGACGGAGAACAGGCTGGCCAGCATCTTCGGGTGGCCAAAAAAGGATGTATCGCCCGGCTTTGTCGCGGGGGGATCGGATAAATGAGTTGTGCTCATTTACTTAATGCTGACAGTGTGACGAAAGAATGTCACATTGGCGGCGGCGCCGTTGGGGCCCGGTGGCATGCCCGCCGTGCCGCCAGGCCGGGTTAGGGTGCCAGCCCGGCGCCGTCGTCGAACATGATGACTTGCCGGACCGCTTTTCCGTCAGCCAAATGGTCCATCGCCTGGTTAATGTCTGCCAACCCGATCCGCGCGGTGATGAGTTCCTCAACTGGCAATTTGCCGTCCCGCCAAAGCTGGGCGTACCTGGGGATGTCGCGGGAGGGGACGGCGGAGCCAAGATAGCTGCCGATGACGGTCCGGGCCTCCGCCGTCATCGTCAGCGGTGAGATCTGTGCCCGGGCATCAGGCGACGGCAGACCGGCCGTGATGGTGGTGCCGCCGACGGCGGTGGCGGCGAACGCCGTTTCGAAAGCTCGGGGATTGCCGGCGCATTCGATCACATATTTCGCCTTCACGCCTTCCTCGAGGAGTTGCTGCGGGGTGTACGTTTCATGGGCGCCCAAGCGGCGGGCATGCTCAAGTTTTTCCGCCACGGTGTCCACCGCAATGATCCGTACCAAGCCTTGCGAGACCGCGGTGATGAGCGCCGCCATCCCGACGCCGCCGAGGCCAACGACCATGAGGCTGTCTTCGGGCCGGGGCCGGGCGGCGTTCAGGACGGCGCCGCCCCCGGTGAGCACGGCGCAGCCAAGCACTGCAGCGACGTCCGCCGGAATGTCGTCCCCGACCGGCACGGCCGAGGCCCGGTCCACGACGGCGTGGGTGGCAAAGCCGGAGACTCCCAGATGGTGGAAGACCGTCCCGCCGTCCCGGCGCAAATGCATCGACCCGTGAAGCAAGGTCCCGTCCCCGTTGCTCTTCGTGCCGGCCGTGCAGGGCAGCCGGCCGTCCTCCGCACAGTTGGGGCAGTCTTCACAGCGAGGCAGGAAGGACATGACCACGCGCTGCCCTGCCTGCAAATCCGTAACTTCGGCTCCGACCTCGACGACGCGTCCCGCCGCCTCATGGCCCAGCAGCATCGGCACCGGTCGACGCCGGTTGCCGTCGACAACGCTCAAATCCGAATGACAGACTCCGGCGGCCTCCAACCGGACCAGGATTTCGGTCGGCCCGGGACTATCCAACTCCAGTTCGCAGAGGCTGAGGGGCCGGGACTCCGCGAACGGACGCGGACGGCCGATTTCCTCAAGAACTGCGCCGGTGATCTTCATTGATCCCTCTCTTCGAGCATTGGGTTGTGACTGACGATAGCCGTCCCGCCAAATTGGGGTCCAATCGGCTGCACCAAGGAAAATCCTAGGTCCCGGGTTAAGACTTGAGAACATGGCTGGTTCGGGAAGGTCATGGCGCGCCCCCGGCAGGGGCCGGCGATCGGCGGAGGCGCTCCGCCGGGTGGCCATGCGCGGCCTGCTGGCCAGCATGACAGTTTGCGCCCTGCTGCTCGCCGGTGTCATGCCAGCGCAGGCCCGGGAACCGGTCGCGGCGCTGCGCGTGTTCCTGGCGGTGGGACAGTCGAACATGTCCGGACGGGGCCTGCCAATCGGGGGTCCCGAGGACAAAGTGGATCCGCGCATTTTCCAGTTCGGCGCGAAGAACCGCACCCTCCGGCCGGGCAGAATCCATTTGGACATGCACGACAGCCCGAGCGGCATTTCGCCTGCGACGACCTTTGCACGCGAGTACCTTAAGGCCCAGCCCGAAAACGTCGGCGTGCTCATCATCCCGGCCGCCCACGGCGGCACCGTGTTCGCCTCGGCCGCGGGCACCCTGACGTGGTCGGTGGGAAAGGCTTCCGCTCCGGAGTATGACCTGCCGGAGCTGGCCATCGCGCAGACCCTGGAGGGGATTGCGGCGGCCCGGGCGGCCGGTTACGCGGTCAGCCTGGAAGGCATTCTCTGGCACCAGGGCGAAGGCAACGCTCGGATGTCGACAGCTGCCTACAGTGCGCACCTGGATGAGCTCATCGGACACTTCCGGTCCCGGCTGCAGGCGCCGGCGCTGCCGTTTGTGGTGGGGGGCATGACGCCAGAAGGAATCGACGCCATCCCGGGCAGGAAAAACGTCGACCGGAGCCACCGCGAGACCCCGTCGCGGGTCGTCCATACCGGATTCGCCGATGCTATGCGGGGCGGCCTGAATGCCGGCGACATCACACACTTTTCCCGGACGGGCGTCGAATATCTGGGCAAAACCTATCTTTCCGGCTACTGGCGAGCCACTGGTAACGCTGGTGCTGGTTCCACTCAAGCGGGCTATCCCGGACAGACGGTGGCCGTGCCGGCGACCCGGATCCTGGATACCAGATTGTCATCCGGCCGGGTTCCGGGCGGGGGGTCGGTCACGTTCAAAGTCGCCGGAGTGAACGGTCTGCCGGTGGATATCGCCGCGGTGGCTATCAACCTGACCGTGACGGAAGCGGCGTCGTTTGGCTTCATCACGGCCCATGCCTCGGGAACGGGAAAGCCCAACGCCTCCAATGTCAATTACGCCGCCGGGCAGACCGTCCCCAACCTGGCAGTCGTGCCCGTGGGTGCGGACGGGAAGGTGATTCTTTCCAATACTTCGACCGGTTCCGTCCAGCTGGTCGCCGACGTCTCGGCGTATTTTCGCGCTGGGACACCGTCTGTCCCCGGGGCGTTTAAGTCCATTGCCCCGACCCGGTTCCTGGACACGCGAACGTCGTCCGGGAAAGTGATCGGGGGCCGGGCAGTGTCTTTCACTGTGGCCGGCACACGGGGCGTTCCAGCCAACGCTGCCGCTGTCGTCCTGAACCTCACGGCGACTGAGACCAAAGCGTCCGGCTTCCTGACGGCGCATGCGACCGGCACGGGCAGGCCGAACGCGTCAAACGTGAACTATGGGGCGGGTCAGACGATTCCGAATCTCGTCGTAGTTCCGATCGGGCGCAGCGGGAAAGTGACGATCTCCAACACCTCGTCGGGCTCCGCGCAGGTCGTTGCCGACGTGTCAGGGTATTTTCTCGCCGGGGAGCCGGCCCGGGCCGGCTCCCTGGACGCGCTGGCGGTGCCGACGAGGTTCCTGGATACGCGGGTTTCTTCCGGCCGGGTCCCCGCCGGTGGCTCGGTGGCGCTCCAGGTCGCAGGGGTGAACGGCCTGCCGGCCACACTGTCCGCCGTCGTGGTGAACCTCACCGTCACCGAGGCGAGGTCCGCCGGCTTCCTGACAGCCTTCGCCTCGGGGGCGGCCAGGCCGAATGCGTCGAATGTGAATTTCGCGCCCGGACAGACGGTCCCCAACCTGGCCGTGGTACCGGTCGGCCCGGACGGCAGGATCCGGATCGCCAATAGCTCCGGCGGGAGCGTGCAACTTGTCGCCGACGTCTCCGGCTACATCATGAAGTAGTGAGGCCCGGTCCGGTGGTGCGGCAGGCCCGGCCCGTCGTTCAGAAGCCCAGCTGCGCCGCCACTTGCAGTAAGAGCGCCTCAGATCCCATCGGCCCGATGAGCTGGATTCCCATCGGCAGGCCCGAACCCGGTGCGCCGCCGGTCCAGTGCACCGGAATGCTCACGGCAGGGAGCCCGCACACATTGACCATGGAAGACCACGGCGCAAACTCACACTGCCGCCGGTAATCGCCGTCGGCGTCTTTGCCCCATTCGGTGGCAGGCCAGTACCCGTCGCCGTGACCAGTCCCCGTGAACCAGCCGACGGGCCGGGGGGTCTGCGCCAGGGCCGGCATCAGCATGAGGTCCCACGCGGCGTACTGGGCGGCCGTGTCGCGTTGGAACTGCCGCAGGAAAGCGAGGGACTCGTTCAGTTTCGAGGCGCTGCGCTGCTGTGCGCGGCGCCGGAAGGTGCGTGTCAGGGGTGTCAGGAGTGCTTCGCGCTGGGGTGCGATGCGGGCGGACCCGACGCCGGCAGTCCAGGCCGTCGTGAACGCGTCCGGGTAGCGGTTGTCATAGCTGACCGGCGCTTCCATCGTTTCGTGTCCGGCAGCCTCCAGCAGCTTGACTCCGGCTGCGAGGGCATCGAGCGCTTCGCGGTCCGGCGTGAACGGGAAAATTCTTTGCCAAGGGCTGTCCAGGCTCACTCCGATCCGCAACTTGGACGGTTCACGGGACGCCCGCTCAAGGTAGCCCGGTGCGGGTGACCCGCCGGGAGCGCGGCCGTTGGTGTCGCTGACCAGTGCGTCCAGCAATAATGCCGCGTCAGCCGCGGATCGTGCCAGCGGCCCGGCGACGACCAGTCCGGCCGCATCTCCGGCGCTTTCACCGGCCGGGACAAGCCCCCGGCCGGGTTTCAGGCCCACCAGCCCGCACGCGGCGGCCGGAATACGGATCGAGCCGCCGCCGTCCGAACCCGGGGCGAAGGGCAGCAATCCGGCCGCGACCGCGGCAGCGCTGCCGCCCGAGGACCCGCCCGAGCTGCGGCTCAACGCATGCGGGTTGCGCGACGGCGGTGCGATGTGGTTCTCGCTGTACGCCGTCAGACCAAATTCAGGGACCTGGGTCTTGCCCAGGGAAATGGCGCCGGCAGCTTTGAGGATTGCTGCCAGGGCGCCGTCGGACAGCGCAGGCCGGTGATCCAGGGCGGCGCTGCCGTGCGTGGTCACAACACCTGCCACGTCGGTGAGGTCTTTGAAAGCGACCGGCATCCCGTGCAGCGGCGGCAGGGCGTTCTCTCCCGTGCGGGAGCGCTGCGCATGGAAGTCGTCGGCTAATCCGGCGTCCGTCAGGGCCTGGTCCGCAGTCACGGTAATGAACGCGCCGAGGCGCGGGTTTTCTGCGTTGATCCGGTCCAGGAAGTGCTCCGCGGCCTGCCGGGCGGAGAGCTCCCCGGACCGCAGAGCATCGCGCAGATGCACTGCCGAAAGCTCGTGGATCTCAGCCACGCGAACGCCGCTCCGGAGGCGCGCCGGCCGTGGCGGCCCTCGAGGGACATGCCCATTCCCGGGCACCATAGATGGGCATAGTGCCGTTATGTCCAGTTGCCGCAGCGGGGGGAGGGCATGTCCGCGGAGGGCCGCTGGGCATGTCCCCTCCGGGGTGTGCCGGGATGTCACGCGGTGTGACCATGGACTCTCCTTTGCGCTCCCCAGAAGCGTAACCTGCCCGCCGGGTGGGACCTCCGGGTGCGGCTGGCGATACGCTGGGACGAACCTCTACATCTGCGGAAGGGCGACCATGAGCGACTTCGATACCGTCACTGTCTCCGGCATTCCCGACGGGGCCAGCATCCTGGATGTCCGCGAGGACTATGAATGGGTGGCCGGCCACGCAGAGGGGGCCCTGCACATTCCGCTGGACCAGCTCCCGGCCCGGCTCGACGAGCTGGATCCCGACGAGGATCTGTATGTCATCTGCCGTACCGGCGGCCGGTCCACCCGAGCCGCCCAGTGGCTTGTAGGCCAAGGCTACTCCGCCGTCAACGTCGCCGGCGGGATGGACCAGTGGCTTGAAACCGGGATGCCGCTGGTGTCCGATAACGGACTCAAACCCGTCGTCCTGTAACCGAAGAAGGAAAAAGCCATGCCCGCCTCACCCGTCACCTATACGTTCCTGGGCCCCGAAGGCACCTTCACCGAGGCGGCCCTGATGCAGGTCCCGGGCGCTGCGGACGCCATCCGCATCCCGTCCTCGAACGTGAATGCGGCACTGGACCGGGTCCGAGAAGGCTCGGTCGATGCGGCCATGGTGCCGATCGAAAACTCCGTCGAGGGCGGTGTCACCGCGACCCTCGACGCAATAGCGACCGGTCAGGAACTGCGGATCCTCCGTGAGGCACTTGTGCCGATCAGCTTCGTGCTGGTGGCCAGGCCGGGGACCCGGATCGGGGACATCCGCCGCATCTCCACCCACGGCCATGCCTGGGCGCAATGCAGGCTCTGGGCCGAGAAGAATATTCCCGATGCGGAATACATCCCGGGTTCGTCGACGGCTGCGGCAGCCATGGGACTTCTCGACGACGTCGTGCACTACGACGCC
Source organism: Arthrobacter sp. PAMC25284 (assembly GCF_019443425.1). NCBI lineage: Bacteria > Bacillati > Actinomycetota > Actinomycetes > Micrococcales > Micrococcaceae > Arthrobacter > Arthrobacter sp. PAMC25284. Next base: position 2,410,084 of record NZ_CP080382.1, on the reverse strand, counting down.
GCCATCTGCGCTCCAATTGTGGCCGGCGAGCAGCCAGGGCTGGCCGTCCTGGCCAAAAATATTGGCGACAACCCGGGTGCAGTCACCCGGTTCGTGCTGGTCGGCCGCCCCGGCGAACTTCCTGAGCGTACCGGCGCGGACAAGACCACGGTGGTGGTTCCGCTGCCCGAGGACCGGCCCGGCGCGCTGATGGAAATCCTGGACCAGTTCGCCACCCGCGGCGTGAACCTGAGCCGGATCGAATCCCGGCCGACCGGGCAGTACCTGGGGCACTACTTCTTCAGCATCGACGCTGACGGACACGTGGCCGACGCGAGGGTTGCCGATGCCCTCGCCGGTTTGCACCGGATCAGCCCTGCCACCCGGTTCCTTGGTTCCTACTCCCGGGCGGACGGCGTCCGGACGGAGGTCGAACGGCACACGTCGGACCGGGCCTTCCGTGCGGCCCACTCCTGGGTGAATGAAATTCTTGATTCGACATCAGCGGAGCCCGAATATACTCCGCAGGCTTCGCCTAAATCGTAGACAAATGCCCCATCGGGCACTTCCGCCCCCCGAAAACTGTGCGTATGCTTACCTGATCCATTGAGGAAGACCTCTACCGGAAGGAACAGGTCATGTCAGGGACCAGCATCGAAAACGACGGCCAGGGAATGATCGTGAATCCCAAACCGACCGCTGAGAATCAGGACTGGGACGGCGACGACGCTGACCGCGCGGACCGGCTCCGCTTTGAAGAGGAGCAGGCCATGATCCGTGAGCAGTCCGAGGCCCGCGCCGCCAAAGCGGCGGCCGAGGCGAAGAAGGCCGCCGAAACGAAAAAGCAGGCCAGTACCTAGACCTGATCAATGCCGTCCTTGACCCGGATCAGCAGCGACGCCGGATCAATCTGCACAGTGACCTTCGTGGCCCTGCCCGAGGTATCCCCGTCAATCTGGGTAGGCATCGGCTCAGTACAACGGATCGTCACCTTCCCCGAGCGGTAATAGGTCATAACGGGCAAAGTCCGCTTGTGCTTGAAGACAATCTTTGTGGACATGGCGACCCAACCGATTGCGCTCCGCGGACTCATCACTACAACGTCCAGCATGCCATCATCAATCATGGCCTGGGGGATGAAGTCGATCCCGCCAGGCACCAGTCCGCAGTTCGCGAAGAGTACGCTGCGGATCTTGCGGCTCTGCGCCGGCAGGTCATCGAGCGCAATTGAGACTTTCTTCCGGCGGCCCGGCAGGTGCCTGACACCGGCCTCGGTGTAGGCCAGCCAGCCCACCGCTTTCTTCAGCCCGTCGTTGGTGTCCCGGACCACTTCCGCGTCCATGCCGATTCCGGCGATGACCAGAAAGACATGCTCCGCGGATTCCCCGGTCCGATCATTTTCGACCCGCATCCGCGCTGAGTCGATGAAGCGCTGGTGCCCGAACAGTGCCGCGTGAACATTACCCGACAGGTCGTTGACCTCCAGGTGAATGTTCCGGGCCAGGAGGTTGCCCGTGCCGAGCGGAATCAGGGCCATGGCGGTCCCCGTGCCGGCCAGAACCTCGGCCACGACGCGGACGGTACCGTCGCCCCCGCCCACGAGGACGACGTCGGCCCCGGACTCCAAGGCTGCCCGCGCCTGCGAAAATCCGGGATCCGAGGCGGTTGTCTCGAAGAACCGCGGTGCTTCCCAGCCGGCCCTGGCGCACGCGGCTTCGATCAGTCTCCGGGCCTCCGCTGATCTGGCCTTGATCGGGTTCATTACAACCGCGACCCGCTGGTTCCCGGGCTCCGGGCGATGGGTTTCCTCCCAGACGGCCCTGCGGGTGTGTTTGGCTTTCAGCCGGCGCACGCCCCACCAGCTGGAGACGGCGAAAGCCAGAAGTCCAGCAATGGTGAGATACAGCAGCCAGTCGCGCATGGTGCTCCAACAATATCCCGCCGCTGATTGTTGCAGGGGGTGCCCTGCAACACCAGCCGGATTGGATACTCTTGTCTCGTGATCGACGTAAAAGACCTCAGCGAAAATCCGGACAAGTTCCGTGCCAGCCAGCGCGCCCGCGGCGCCGACGAATCCGTGGTGGACGCGGTCATCGCGGCCGACGCCGCCCGGCGTGCGGCGCTGATCAACTTCGAAAACCTGCGGGCGGAACAGAACGCCTACGGCAAGAAGGTCGCCCAAGCCAAGGGCGAGGAAAAGCAGGCCCTGCTTGCTGAGGTGAAGGTCCTCGCGGCGTCCGTCAAGGCAGCCTCTGCCGAGGCCGATACCGCCCAGGCCGCCCAGGAGGAACTGCTCCGAACAATCCCCAACCTCGTCGAGGACGGCGTCCCGGCAGGCGGCGAGGACGACTACATCGTGGTCAAGACGGTCGGCACGCCGCGGGAGTTCCCTGATTTTGAGCCGAAGGACCACCTGGAAATCGGCGAGCTGATCGGCGCCATTGACATGGAGCGCGGCGCCAAGGTCTCTGGTTCGCGTTTCTACTTCCTTCGGGGCGTCGGTGCGCGGCTTGAAATGGCGCTGCTGCAAATGGCGATGGCACAGGCCATCGACGCCGGGTTCATTCCCATGATCACCCCCACGCTGGTCCGGCCGGAGACGATGCAGGGCACCGGATTCGATGTCAAGCACGACGCTGAGATCTACCGCCTGGCCGAAGACGACCTCTACCTGGTGGGAACGTCCGAGGTGCCCCTCGCGGGCTATCACGCCGACGAGATCCTGGACCTCTCCGGCGGCCCCATCCGCTTTGCCGGGCAGAGCTCGTGCTACCGGCGCGAGGCCGGTTCGCACGGGAAGGACACCCGCGGCATCATCCGCGTGCACCAATTCAACAAGGTGGAGATGTTTATCTACACCACCGTTGAGGAGGCTGCCGCCGAACACGCGCGCCTGCTCGCCTGGGAAGAGGAGATGCTGGCCAAGTGCGAGCTTCCCTACCGCGTGATCGATACCGCCGCCGGTGATCTGGGCAGCTCCGCGGCCCGCAAGTTTGACTGCGAAGCCTGGGTCCCCACCCAGGGCGCATACCGGGAACTGACATCGACGTCGAACTGCACCACGTTCCAGGCCCGTCGCCTCAACATCCGCGAACGCGTCGTTAACGAGGCCGGTGCGTCCAAAGGCACCCGGGCCGTGGCCACGCTCAACGGCACCCTCGCCACGACCCGTTGGATCGTGGCCATCCTCGAGCACCACCAGAACCCGGACGGCTCCGTCAACGTCCCTGCGGCCCTGCAGCCGTATCTCGGCGGAATGACTGTCCTGCCCGTCCTCTGATCCGCCCTGCGACGCCCCAGTTGGTCCGTGACGCGCAAATGACCCCTCGACGCCGGAACACCGGTATCGAGGGGTCATTTGCGCGTCGCTGGATGTTCACAGCGAATTAATACCCGCCGTGGCGTGTGTCCTGGCGGCTCCCGGGGGCGTCTGCTCTACTTGATGGATGACTTCATTGACTGCAACCTCAGCCGCCGGCAACGATGACCGGCGAAACACGCACGACAAACTGATGGTCGCCCTGGACGTCGACGGTACCCTCGTCAACCACGATGGTCACATGTCGGTTCCGGTGCGGGAGGCCGCCCAGGCAGTGGTGGCTGCAGGCCATCACGTGATGATCGCCACCGGCCGCTCGCTCAAAGCCACGCTGCCGATTATCGAGCACATCGGCATCGACAACGGCTACGCCGTCTGCTGCAACGGCGGCGTGACCCTCCGCCTCGACTCCGGGCTCGTCGACGGCTACGAGATCCTCCACAAGGCCACCTTCGACCCCGGACCCGCGCTCCGTGCCCTGCGCCAGCAGCTTCCCACGGCCAAGTATGCGCTCGAGGACGAGGACGGCAATTTCCTCTCCACCGAACGTTTCCAGGATGCCAGCTTCGGCGTCGAGGCGATCGGCGTCGACTTCCAGACCATGCTCGACGCGACCGCCGTCCGCGTCGTGGTCTTCAGCGCCGAGAACACCCCTGAGGAGTTCGACGCGGCGATCCGCCACATCGGCCTCGACGGGGTGACCTACTCGGTGGGCTGGACCGCCTGGCTGGACATTGCCGCCGCCGGGGTCACCAAAGCCAGTGCGCTGGAGCGGATCCGCGGTCACCTGGACATTGGCACGCACCGCACGGTCGCCGTCGGCGACGGCCGCAATGACATCGAAATGCTGAACTGGGCCGGCCGCGGCGTGGCAATGGGCCAGGCGCCCGTGGAAGTGATCGCCGCCGCGGACGAGGTCACCAAGTCGGTATTCGAAGACGGCGCGGCCCACGTGCTGCGCAGCCTCCTCTAGGGGCGGGCCTGGTTCCGGCCCGGCAGTCCCGCCGGTGGTGAGAGGTGCCGGGATGCGGCCAAGCGTCAAGGATTCCCTGTTCCTCGGCTTGAAGCGCGGGTAACGCGGGCGGCTCCGGGCTAGCGGACGTCGAGGATGAGGCCCAGGAGCCGTGCCACGGCGGGCCTCGCCGCGTGCTCCTCGTTCCATTGCGCCCGGGCCACCGCCTTGCTGACCGCCTGGGTGGTGATCCCGAGTTCTTCGGCGACCGCCTTCTGCTGTCCGCGGACCCCGGGGGTCAGCAGGTCCAGGACACGCCACTCGGCAGGACTGCGGCTGTGCACAATGTGGCCGAGCAGGCGCAGGACGGCCTCAGACTCGGCCGCGAGGTCGGCCAGGGGGCCCTCGACCGCCACCGGGATGCGGTCCTTGCCGTTGCGGAGCCGGTCCACGGCGCGCCGGGCGTACACGAGTCCGTGGCCCGAGGCGTCCTTGATCCGGTCAGGCAGCGGTTCATTGACCGGGCCCACACCGATGCCGACGTACCAGCTGCCGCTGCGCAGGGCGATCATGGCCGCCTCCACCGTCTGCTGCGGGCAGTCCAGGATGCCTTGGACTTCGTCCTCAACGGAACGGTCGAAGTCCAGGCGCGCGGGAATGTGCCGCAAGTCCTTGAGGAGTTGGGGCACACGGTCGCCGTCGCGCCGGCTGTCGGTCTGGTTCATAGTCAGCGTGAACATTCTGGATCACACACTACCGGGTCGTAAGTTACCAACAAATGCGCCAGCCGCAGCTGGGCCGCCCGGCTTGTTCGCGGCCCGGAGCCGTGTTGCGATGGACGCCAACGTACCGGCCCGCCGAGGCGTCCCACCACTGCCGCCGCGGGCTGGACCGCCGCACCAACCGGGCAGGCCTGCACGTTCGCGGTTGCAAGGAGGAGGGCACCACCACAACTCCGTTCGACATGGCCATGCTCAACGGGATTGACCGCTTCCAGCTGGCCATCGACGTGATTGACCGGGTGCCGGGACTGGCCGCGAAGCACTCACTGCTCCGCCAGTCGCTGCAGGACAGCCGGATGCGCGCCCGCGACCATACCCGCGAATTCGGCTAAGACGCGGTGGAAATCAGCGGGTGGACCCTGGGGCGCCCGGAACCCCGCCTAAAACAGCAACGCGGGGTCACGTCCGGCCCATTCCGGAAGACCGGACGGACCAGAAATGACCCCGCGTTGCGGTCAGGCAAGCAGCGTCAGTGAGCTGTCGGCACGTAGCGCTTGATCGATGCCTCGAGCTCGGCTTCGGCGGCGGCACGGTCGCCCCAGCCCTCGGCCTTGACCCATTTGCCGGGCTCCAGGTCCTTGTAACGGGTGAAGAAGTGCTCGATTTCCTTGATCAGGAATTCGCTCACATCCGAGATTTCCTGGATGTGGTCGAAGCGGGCGTCAACCGGGACGCACAGGACCTTGGCGTCGCCGCCGCCGTCGTCGGTCATGTTGAACACGCCGATCGGGCGGGACTCGACGATCACGCCGGGGTGCAGGTCGAAGTCCTGCAGGAGAACCAGCGCATCCAGCGGATCGCCGTCCTCGCCCAGGGTGTTCTCGAAGTACCCGTAGTGGGTGGGGTACTGCATGGAGGTGAACAGGACACGATCCAGGCGGACGCGGCCGGTCTCATGGTCGACTTCGTATTTGACGCGGGATCCCTTGGGGATCTCGATGGTCACGTCATGCTTCATGGAATGCTCCTTGACGACTTCAGGGGGACGCGGCACGCGTGACGAACGGAAAAGCAGCGCCGGTGCCGCCGACTATTATTGAGGATATAGCGAGAGGCCCTGGTTTCAGGAACCAGTGCAGACATTTTCGGGACCAGAGGACCAGGAACGGTATGAAACGCAGAGCGCGCCGGACCGGCGCGGACCCGACGTCGGGGCTGCTGCGAGGGTACCTCCCGCTGGTGCTCCCGGTCCTGATCATCGCGGCACTGGCCTTCCCGGCGGGTATCGCACTCGCCCCGGCCCTGCGCGGCACGGACCGGACCCCGGACGCTGTCACCGCCGTGCCTTGGCAGCAGCTCCCCACGGCACTGGCTTCGCCCGGCAGCGCAACACATGGCCTGGCCGGAAGGCTCAGTGGTGATGCGCCCCTCCCGGACGCCGGCCCGCTGACGGCCCTGCTGAACGGGACGCTCCAGGCCGACGGCGGCGGGTCAATCACCGGTATCGTCCAGGATGCCGCGACCGGACAAGTAGTTTTTGACCGCGCCGGCGACGAGGCCCGTATTCCTGCCTCAAATATGAAGATCTTCACTGCCGGAGCGGCCCTGCGGACGCTGGGCCCGGAGCGCCGGTTCGGCACAAGCGTCGCGGCCGGCCCCACCCCCGGTTCGGTCGTTCTGACCGGAGGCGGAGACGTGTTGCTCGGCGCGGGTGAATCCGCCCCCGGCGCGGTCCTGGGCCGCGCAGGACTGGCGACCCTCGCCCGGTCCACCGTCCGGGCCCTCCAGTCCGACGGCGTCACCGGGGAGCTCACCGTCCTGCTGGACGACTCCCTCTTCACGGGTCCGCCGCTGAGCGCGGCGTGGAGCCCCGACGATGTGGCCGCCGGCGAGATCGCGCCGCTGTACCCCCTGGCGCTGAACTCTGCACGGTTCGACCCGGCCCGGCTCACCGGCCCGCGCCCCCAGGACCCCGCCATGGCCGCCGCCGAGTCCTTCGCCGGCCGGCTCGCGGCCGAGGCGGCAGCCGCCCCGGACGCCGGACTGTCCGTGGCGCCCGGCGTCGTGCGCTCCCCGGGGGCCGGGCCGAATCCGGATCCCGGGGCGCGGGTCCTGGCGGAAGTCCAGTCAGCGACGGTCGGGCAGCAGGTGGAGCTGCTGCTCCGGACTTCGGACAACTATCTCGCCGAGGCGATCGGCCGGATGACGGCGCTCGCAGCGGGCAAACCGGGGAGCAACGACGGCGCCATCGCGGCACTGCTGGCGCAACTGGCCGACCTGGGAATTCCGACGGATACCCTGCACGCCGCTGATGTCTCCGGCCTGGCCCTGGCCAACCGGGTTTCGGCCCGGCAGCTCGCCGGGATGGTCCGGACCATGACGTCAGGTGAGGACGCGCGGCTGCGCGCGGCCCTTCCGGGGTTCCCGGTGGCGGCCCTGACCGGGACCCTGGGCGAGCGGTTCCGGGGCGGGAACACCGCGGCAGGTGCCGGGCTGGTGCGCGCCAAGACGGGCACGTTGAACACGGTCAGCGCCCTCAGCGGCTACGTCGTTGACGCCGACGGCCGGTTGCTGGTCTTCGCCTTTATCGGCAATGGACTCAGCCCGGGCGCCGACAACAAACCGGTCCTGGACCGCTCCGCAGCCGTCCTGGCACGCTGCGGCTGCCGCTGACCGGGCGGGCCGCTGGAACGCATGCCCGCCGGCCGGTCAGGGCGGCTCTTCACGGACCCATGGACAGGACTGTTCGCCGGGCGGTGAACTTAAGGCGGATCATCAGGACCCTGTGATCTGATGGAGCCTATGGAGTCCTCTGCGCGCGAGACATCAGCCCCGGCCTTGATCAACTGGGAGCTTGCCGCTTCCACAGCCGCCCGCCTGGCGCCCGCCGGGCCAACGCTCGGTGCCGCCGAGATCGCCACCGCCGTGGAAAACCTCCGGCTCATGGCAGACATCTCCGTGCAGCACGTCCACGACATCACCGGGCTCGAGGCCGCCCGCGACCTGCGTGATTCCTCGGTCCTGGTAGTGGACCGGGCCTCCTGGGCCAAGGCCAACACGCAGAGCTTCGCGGTGATGCTCGAGCCTGCGATCAACAAAATGCTTGAGGACCGCCGCGGCGCGATCGCCCCGGGCACCGCAAACGTCAGTGGCGCCATCACCGGCAGCCAGCTCGGTGCCATCCTGGGGTTCCTCTCCAGCAAGGTCCTGGGCCAATATGACCCGTTCTCCGCCCTGGCCCGGGACTCCACAGCTCCCGCCGGCGGGCGCCTGCTGCTGGTCGCACCGAACATCATTGCCGTGGAACGTGAACTTAACGTTGAACCCGCGGACTTCAGGCTCTGGGTCTGCCTTCATGAGCAGACCCACCGGGTCCAGTTCGCTGCCGCACCATGGTTGCGGCACCACATGCTGGACGAGATCGCGAACCTCAGCGGCCATTTGCTCGGCAACGTTGATTCCCTGATGGAGCGGGCGTCTGCGGCCGCGAAATCCCTCAAGGACCGCACCGCAACCGGTGCAACGCCGGGCCGGGGCGTCATCCTGGACCTGCTGCAGGACCCGGAGGAGAAGGCCGCGCTTTCCCGCCTCACCGCGCTGATGAGCCTGCTCGAAGGCCACGCCAACGTGGTGATGGACGCCGTCGACGCCGGCATCGTCCCGTCGGTGAAGACCATCCGGCAGCGCTTCAACGACCGCGGCACGGACCGCGGCCTGATTGAGAAGTTCATCCGCAGCCTGCTGGGCCTGGATGCGAAGATGCGCCAGTACGCCGACGGCTCGAAGTTCGTCCGCGAGGTGGTGGCTGCCGCCGGCATGAGCGGCTTCAACCGGGTCTGGGAATCCGCGGAGCATCTGCCCACGGAACCTGAGATCCACGATTCGAAGCTCTGGCTTGAACGGATGGGGTTGTAATCACTGTGTCCGGCCGCCAAAACGCCTCCGCTCCCGCCGGGATCCCCGCGGCCCCGCAAGGACGACGCCGGCCCGGACGTCTGCTGCCCGTCGTTGGCACGGCGCGGAAGATGCTCGGGGACGCGCTCGCGGAGGCAGGGTACCCGGCGCGCGTCCTGGTCGCGTGCAGCGGCGGGCCGGATTCGCTCGCCCTCGCCGCCGCTGCCGGGTATTTCGCCCGCCGGGGCCACGTTGACGGGCATCCGGTGACCATCGGCGCAGTCGTGGTCGATCATCAGTTGCAGCCGGGTTCGGCGGCGGTCGCGTCCGTTGCGGCCCGGAAGCTCACGGACCTGGGGCTCTCGCCCGTCACGGTGCGGGCCGTTGATGTCGCGTCCACCGGGATCGGCCCCGAAGCCGCGGCACGGGACGCCCGCCATGCGGCGCTCGATTCCGCGGCCGAGGAATCCGGCGCCGGTGTGATCCTGCTGGGACACACCCTCGATGACCAGGCCGAGCAGGTGTTGCTCGGCCTGGCCCGGGGGTCCGGCACGAGATCCCTGGCCGGTATGCGGCCCGCACGCGGGCGCCTGCTCCGGCCCTTCCTGGGACTGCGCCGGGCCGACACCCTGGCCATCTGCGACGCGGAGGACCTGGCCCCCTGGCATGACCCGTCCAACGCCGACCCTGCCTACGCGCGCTCCCGGACCCGGGTGGAGGTGCTGCCGCTGCTGGAGGAAAAACTCGGTCCCGGCGTCGCCGAATCCCTTGCCCGGACCGCGGCAATCCTGCAGCACGACGCCGACTTCCTCGATGACCTGGCGGGCGACGCCTTTGCCAGGCTCGAGGAGCGGTCCGGGGCCGGGGTCAGCCTCCCGGAAAATGCGCTGCGGGAACTCGCGCCGGCGCTGCGGTTCCGGGTAATTGCCAAGGCCGCGGCCGCCGTCGGCGGTCAACAGCCCAGTTACCGGCGGTTGCTCGCGGCGGAGGCGCTCCTGCGCCGGCAGGGATCGGCCGGTCCGGTGGAACTGCCGGGAGGTGTGAGCGTCTACCGGCTCTCGCTCGCCGAACTGCAGGCAGAGGCGGCAACCGCGGGGGCAGGCGTTCCCCGTGAAGGCGCGCGCTGTGGGAAACTGGTATTCCGGCCTCAAAAACCGCCCCGCAATTAGTCGCACCCCGCATCGACACAGGAGCCATTGGTGGATTCAACCGACGTCCAGGCAGACCTCAAGCACGTTCTCTACACCAAGGAACAGATTCAACAGCGGATCACCGAACTCGCGGCGCAGATCGACAAAGACTACGAAGGCCGCGATCTGCTGATCGTGGGTGTCCTCAAGGGCGCCGTTATGGTCATGGCAGACCTCGCCCGCGCGCTGCACAGCCACGTTTCGATGGACTGGATGGCGGTCTCCTCCTATGGCTCCGGCACCCAGTCTTCCGGCGTGGTCCGCATCCTCAAGGACCTCGACACCGACCTGATGGGCAAAGACGTCCTGATCGTCGAGGACATCATCGACTCCGGACTGACACTGTCCTGGCTCAAGACCAACCTGGAATCCCGCGGCACGGCGTCGGTGGAGATCTGCACTGCCTTCCGTAAGCCCACGGCCCTGAAGGTCCAGATCGACGTAAAGTACGTTGGCTACGACATCCCCAACGAGTTCGTGGTCGGCTACGGCCTGGACTACGCCGAAAAGTACCGCAACCTGGACTTCGTGGGCACTTTGGCGCCGCACGTCTACGAGTAAACGCAGGGCGGCAGGCACACCCGGCTGGAAGACCAGCGGACGGACGGCTCCGGCCCGGAACAATCCGTTCCGGGCCGGAGCCGTCTGTGGCAGCGGAGTCCTCAGCGAGCCGCCGGCGGGGTCCCTCGGCGGCACTCCGGGCCGGCCGGGCCACCGGCACGCTACGCCCACAGGGAACTTTTGTACGTCTCCGTGCGTGAGTCCCTGCGACGGTGTATAGCTAGAACTTGACGCAACACCACACGTGCGCAGAAACTTCGCCGTGCAGCACTACCAGGAGGGACGGGGCCAGCCCCGCACAGATGAAAGCTAAGAGTTTCTTCAAGGGCCCCGGCATCTGGATTGTCGCCGTCATCGCCATGCTCCTGCTCGCTTTTGCCACCCTGGCACCGGGCGGCGCCAGCCGGATCGACACGGACAAGGGCCTGGCCCTGCTGGCCCAAAGCGGACAAATCGAACAGGCCAAGATCTTTGACGGCGAAAACCGTGTGGATCTGGTCCTGAAGGACGACCTGAAGATCGACGGTCAGGACAAGGGCAAGAACGTCCAGTTCTACTACGTGGATGCCCGCGCCCTGGACGTGGTCAAGGCAGTCACGGACACCAAGCCGCCGGGCGGCTTCACGGACCAGCCGGTCGAGAATAACTGGCTGTCCGGGCTGTTTTCCCTCCTGATCCCCGTGCTGCTCCTGGGCGTGCTTTTCTGGTTCCTGCTCTCCCGGATGCAGGGCGGCGGGTCCAAGGTTATGCAGTTCGGCAAGTCCAAGGCCAAGCTGGTCAGCAAGGACATGCCGCAGGTGACCTTCAGTGACGTTGCCGGCGCCGACGAGGCCGTCGAGGAACTCGAAGAAATCAAGGAATTCCTGCAGGAACCGGCGAAATTCCAGGCAGTCGGCGCCAAGATCCCCAAGGGCGTGCTGCTCTACGGCCCGCCGGGCACCGGCAAGACCCTCCTGGCCCGCGCCGTGGCCGGCGAAGCCGGGGTACCGTTCTTCTCGATTTCCGGATCCGACTTCGTGGAAATGTTCGTCGGTGTGGGTGCCTCCCGCGTCCGCGACCTCTTCGAACAGGCCAAGGCGAACTCGCCGGCCATCATCTTCGTGGATGAGATCGACGCCGTCGGCCGCCACCGCGGCGCCGGGATCGGCGGCGGCAACGACGAGCGCGAGCAGACGCTCAACCAATTGCTCGTTGAAATGGACGGCTTCGACGTCAAGACCAACGTCATCCTGATCGCGGCCACGAACCGTCCCGACGTCCTTGATCCCGCGCTGCTGCGTCCAGGCCGCTTCGACCGGCAGATCTCCGTCGAAGCCCCTGACCTGATCGGCCGCGACCAGATCCTGCAGGTCCATGCCAAGGGCAAGCCGATGGCGCCCGGCGTCGACCTGAAGGCGGTAGCCAAAAAGACCCCCGGCTACACTGGCGCGGACCTGGCCAACGTGCTCAATGAGGCGGCGCTGCTGACCGCCCGCTCCAACGCCAACCTGATCGACGACCGGGCCCTGGACGAAGCCATCGACCGCGTGATGGCCGGCCCGCAGAAACGCAGCCGGGTCATGAAGGAGCACGAGCGCAAGGTCACCGCCTACCACGAAGGCGGGCACGCGCTCGTCGCCGCGGCACTGCGGAATTCCGCACCGGTCACCAAAATCACCATCCTGCCCCGCGGCCGCGCCCTGGGTTACACCATGGTGGTGCCCGAGAACGACAAGTACTCCATCACCCGCAATGAACTCCTCGACCAGATGGCCTACGCCATGGGCGGCCGCGTCGCCGAGGAAATCGTCTTCCACGATCCGTCCACCGGGGCGTCCAACGACATCGAGAAGGCCACCGGGATCGCCCGGCGGATGGTCACCGAGTTCGGCATGAGCGAGCGGGTCGGGTCGGTACGGCTCGGCCAGGGAGGCGGCGAGCCGTTCCTCGGCCGTGACGCCGGCCATGAGCGGAACTACTCGGACCAGATCGCCTACATCGTCGACGAGGAAGTGCGCCGGCTGATCGATGGCGCCCACGACGAGGCCTACGCCATCCTGATTGAGAACCGCGACGTCCTGGACCAGTTGGCGCTGGAATTGCTGGAACGCGAAACGCTGAACCAGGCCGAAATCGCGCACGTCTTCACGGATATCCGCAAGCGCGATTTCCGCGAGGTGTGGCTTTCGAAGGAATCCCGCCCGGTCCAGCAGGCAGGCCCCGTGGAGTCCCGCCGGGAGAAGGCCGAGCGGGAGGCGCAGGCAGAAGCCAAGCATGCCCGGCTCGAAGAGCCGCTGGACGCCCAGCCGCCGCACGCCCAAGGCGTCCCGGGGCATGAACCGTTCCGGGGCGGAGCGACGGATATCGGGTCCGACGGTCATCCCGGCTAGGCTTGCCTCTGTGACCTTTAACTTCGATGACGACGAACCCGCCGCCGCCGCCTTGGCGGCGGGCGGCGAAGCCCAGCACCCGAGCCACAAAGTAGACCGACCGCGAATCGAGGCGGCGGTGCGCGAAATCCTGTTCGCCATCGGCGAGGACCCGGACCGCGGCGGCCTGCTGGACACCCCCAAACGGGTGGCCAAAGCCTACTCGGAGATGTTCGCCGGCCTGCACCACGATCCGGCGGAAATCCTGGCCACCACCTTTGACCTCGATCACGAGGAACTCGTGCTGGTCAAGGACATCCCGTTCTATTCCACGTGCGAGCATCACCTCGTGCCGTTCCACGGAGTGGCCCACGTAGGCTACATTCCCTCGCACGAGGGAAAAGTCACCGGACTGAGCAAGCTGGCACGGGTGGTGGACATGTTTGCCCGCCGCCCCCAGGTCCAGGAGCGCCTGACGACCCAAATCGTCGAAGCCCTCGTTACCCACCTCAACCCCCGCGGCGCGATCGTCGTCGTCGAATGCGAACACCTCTGCATGTCGATGCGTGGCATCCGCAAACCTGGCGCGAAAACCGTGACCAGCGCGGTCCGCGGGCAACTTCATGATCCGGCCACCCGCGCCGAAGCCATGAGCCTCATACTCGGAAGGTAACCAACCAGACTATGGATTCCCTCGCAGCAGCGCCCGGCACCGGCCCCGCAACTTCACCCCTGCCCATTCTGCGCAGGCCGCGCCCGGCGGCGCGGTTCGATGACCTGCCCACCGACCGGACCCTCGTGATGGGGATCCTGAACGTTACCCCCGACTCCTTCAGCGACGGGGGCAAGCACGCCACGGCAGACTCGGCGATTGCCGCCGGTTTGCGGATGTTCTACGCCGGTGCCGACATCATCGACGTCGGCGGCGAGTCCACCCGCCCGGGCGCGGAAGAAGTCGGCCCGGATGAGGAACAGCGCCGGGTTCTGCCGGTCATCGAGGCACTGGTCAAAGCCGGCTCCCTCGTCAGCATCGACACCACCCACGCGGCCACCGCAGCAGCGGCGCTGGCTGCAGGCGCCGCAATCATTAACGATGTCTCCGGCCTGAGCCTGGAACCGGAAATGGCGGAGCTCGTGGCCCGCACCAGGGTGCCCTACATCCTTATGCACCGCCGCGGCGACGCAGGCACCATGGACTCCCTGACCGAATACCGGGACGTGGCAGCAGACGTTGCCGCCGAACTGGCCGGCGTCCGGGGCAAACTTTACGCGGCGGGCGTCGCCCCGGAGCAGATCATCCTTGACCCGGGCCTTGGCTTCGCAAAAACGGACGCGCAGAACTGGGAGTTGCTGCAGGGCCTGGACGCGCTGGCGGGAATGGGGCACCGGATCCTGATCGGCGCGTCCCGGAAACGCTTCCTGGGCACCCTCCTGACGGTGGCCGGCAAGTCCGCCCCGCCCGGGGAACGCGACGCCGCGACCGCCGCCGTCACCGCGATCAGTGCCGCCCGCGGCGCCTGGGCGGTGCGGGTGCACGACGTCGTACCCAGCCTGGACGCGGTCAAGGTCGCCGCGCAGATGTCCCCGGTCGCCTCCGGTGCCGTTCCCGTCAACGACTGACCGGCAGCCATGGACAAGATCACGCTGACCGGAGTCACTGCCGTCGGCCACCACGGGGTGTTCGACTTCGAGCGCCGTGACGGCCAGCCGTTCGTCGTCGACGCCGTCCTGCACCTTGACTTCAGCCGGGCCGCCGTCTCCGACGATGTGCTGGACACGGCACATTACGGCGAAGTGGCCGAACGCATCCGCGGCTGGATCACCGGGGAGCCCGTGAACCTGATCGAGGCCCTGGCCGTGCGGATCGCCGAAGACGTGCTGCGCAGCTTCGCCGTGGCAGCCGTGGACATCACCGTGCACAAGCCCAAGGCTCCGATCGAGGTCGACTTCGGCGACGTTTCCGTCACGGTCCACCGGGTGCGGGCATGAGCTCCGGTTATACGCGGGCCGTGCTGGCCCTCGGCAGCAACCTGGGCGAACGCAGCGAAACCCTCTCCGCCGCCGTCGCCGAACTCGTTGACCCGCCGGAAGTCCGGCTCCTGGCCATTTCGCCGATCGTCCAGTCGAAAGCGGTGGGCGGCCCAACCGGCCAGCCGGACTTCCTCAACATGGTGATTGCGGTGGAGACCTCGCTGCCGCCACTGGAGTTGCTGCGGCACTGCCAGACGGTCGAACAACAGCACCACCGGGTCCGCGACGTCCGGTGGGGTCCGCGGACCCTGGACGTGGATATCATCACCTACGGGGACATCGTGAGCACGGATCCGACGCTGACGTTGCCGCACCCGCGGGCGGCGGAACGCGCGTTCGTGCTTTACCCATGGTCCCTTATTGACCCCGCGGCGGAGCTCAACGGCGAACGGGTCGGTGATCTTGCGGCCCGGGCCGCGGACCTCCCGGGCCTGTCAACGTTTGACGGTTTCCAGCACGCCGAGGACACGACCGGAGCGGTGAAGCGGCCGTGAAGCTGACCAGTCCCTTCCTCCTGCTGGCCATCAGCGTCGCGGTGGCCCTCACCGGCTGGTTCGCGGCCGTGATAACCGGACGCTACAGCCTCCCGACGCCGGTGCTGCCGCTCACGGGACTCCTGACCATGGGGGTGATCGTGGCCCTCACTCTGGTCCTGGGCATCCGCGTCCTGCGCTGGCGGAACGGCAGAAAAAAGAAGATCCTCAACCCCATCCTGGCCGCCTGGACCCTGGTCCTCGCCCAGGCCTGCGCCTACACCGGCACCGTGCTGCTCGGCTGGCATGCGGGGGTCTTCCTGGACCAGTTGCGGCTCTGGAACCTGCGAAGCGACCACGGCATCACCTGGCAGGCGGTGGCCATGGCCGGCGGCGGCCTCATCATGGTGATTGTGGGTCTCGTCGTCGAACGCTTTTGCCGGATCCCGCCCGAAGTCGGCGACCCCGATTCGCCGCCGCACCTGCAGGGGAAACACGGCAAACCATCAGCAGAAGGTGAATATGCCTACCGAGGCGATTGATCCCCCGGGCCTCACCTGGCTGCGGGTGTCGCCGAAATACATCACGGTGCGCCTGGCCGGCTGGGCACTCGGAAACCTCCTCGCCGTGGCCCTCGTGAGCCTGCCGCTGATTTTCGTCCTGACCGGCTGGTGGCGGTGGCCCCCGGTATGGCTGGCCGCCGCACTGCCGGGCGCCATGCTGCTCCTGGCCCTCTGGCGGCTCATACTCATCCCGCGTCAGGTACGTTCCATCGGTTACGCCGAACGGGACGAGGACCTCCTGATCCGCCGCGGCATCTTCTTCCAGCGCACCCTCGTGGTCCCCTACGGCCGCATGCAGTATGTGGACATCGGTGCCGGTCCGGTTGAACGCACCCTGGGCCTGTGCACGCTGAAATTGCATACCGCGTCCCCCGGGACCAACGCCGAAATTCCGGGCCTGCCCGCGGCAGAAGGTGCGCGTCTGCGCGAGCAGCTCTCGGCGCGCGGCGAATCGCGTCTGGCCGGGCTGTGACGGCTGCCGGTACCGGACATGCCGGGGAAGGGCCGTCCGGAGAGCTTCCCGTGGAGAAGCCCCACGACGGCTGGCTCCGGATGCACCCCGCCTCACCCTTCGTCCGCGGCTGGTTTGCGCTGGCCGCCATTGGGTTCTTTTTTGGCCGCGACACCGTCGAACGGTTGCTCCAGGGCGGTCCGCTTGTCGATGAGCAGCTCTCCGGCCGCGGGCCCTGGCTGCTGGTCTTCGGCGGCGGCATCCTGTTACTGACCGTGCTGGGGTATGTCCTGACCTGGTACTTCACGCGGTACCAGGTTGCAGAAGGCTACGTCCGGGTGAACTCCGGCCTGGTCTTCCGACAGCAGCGGCAGGCCCGGCTGGACCGGGTGCAAGCCATCGATATCGTCCAACCCCTGCTCGCCAGGGTCTTCGGGCTTGCGGAGCTGAGGTTCGAAGTGGCCGACGCCGGCGAGTCAGCGGTCCGCCTCGCGTACCTCCGGGTGAGCGAGGCCCGGCAGCTCCGGGCGACAATCCTTGCCCGCGCCGCCGGCGTTCTCCCCGCCCCGGGCGCCCCGGACGCCGTGGAAGCGCCGGTCCAGACGGTCCTGAGGGTGCCGCCGTCGCGCCTTGCCGGCGCCCTCGCGCTGAGCGAGCAGAGCGTGGTGCTGATCGCCGGCGGCGCCCTGTCGGTCGTGCTGTCGGCCCTCACCGAGAACCGCAACTTCTCTTTTTTCCTGATCCCGGCCGGGATCGGGCTCCTGGCGGCCTACTGGTCCTCGTTCAACAAGGGCTACAACTTCACCGCCGCCATCTCCCGCGACGGCATCAGGCTCCGCTACGGACTGCTGGATACCCAGGCCCAGACCGTGCCGCCGGGCAGGATCCAGGCCCTGCAGATCAGCCAACCGCCGCTGTGGCGGATTTTTGGCTGGTACCGGATGCAGGTGAACGTGGCGGGCTACGGCGCAGCCGGCGGCAGCGGCGATGCCTCCGCCAGGACCACGCTGCTGCCCGTGGGAACCTTTGCCGAAGTGCTGACCATGCTCTCCCTCGTCCTGCCGGATCCAGGCACCCCCGACCCGGTGCGCGTTTTTACGGCCGGCCTCACCGGATTCGCGGGTGCCCCAGGCGACCCGGATGCCTCAAGTGTCCGGGACACCGGCGACGACCCGGTATCGGGGCCGGACCGCAACACCGGCGACGGGTTCATCACCACACCACGCCGTGCCCGGCTGCTTGCTCCACTGGGCTGGCGGCGCAACGGCTACACCGCGACCGGGACAGCACTGTTGCTGAGATCGGGCCGCTGGTGGCGGCACCTCGTAGTGGTACCGCATCAGCGCACCCAGTCCATGGCGCTCGAACAAGGCCCGCTGGCCCGCCGGTTCCGCGTCGCGGACCTCGTCCTGCACACCACGGCAGGCCCCGTCGCCCCCAGGCTGATCCAGGCCGGGCTGGACGAGGGGCGCACACTGCTTGACGCGCAGGCTGCCCGGGCCCGGGCGGCCCGGAAGCGGCAGACCAGCGAACACTGGCTGGACCAGATCCAACAGGCAGCCCGGGAACCGTCCGGGAACACACAGGAAGACCCCAACCATGGCTAAACCAGGACGCCTCGGCGTTGGAATCATCGGCGCCGGCAAGGTCGGTGCCGTGCTCGGAGCGGCGCTGCGGGGAGCGGAGCACGCCGTCATCGGGGTCTCGGCCGTCTCCGATTCCAGCCGCGAACGTGCCGAAACCCTGCTGCCGGGCGTACCCATCCTGGAGGTGCGGGACATCGTCGAACGCGCGGAACTGGTGCTGCTCGCAGTCCCGGATGATGCGCTCGGTCCGCTCGTGGAGGGCCTGGGCCGGCTCGGCGCCTGGCAGCCCGGTCAACTCGTGGCGCACACCTCCGGCCGTTTCGGAGTCGGGATCCTGCACCCGGTCCGTGCCGCTGGTGCCGTGCCGCTGGCGCTGCACCCGGCGATGACCTTCACCGGGATGAGCCTGGACCTGACCCGGCTGCTGGACTGCACCTTCGGCGTCACGGCCGACGCCGCCATGTTGCCGATCGCGCAGGCCCTCGTGGTGGAGATGGGCGCCGAGCCGGTAGCCATTGCCGAGGCCGACCGCGTGCTGTATCACGCGGCCCTGGCCCACGGCTCGAACCACCTTGTCACCCTGGTGGCGCAGGCCTCCCAGCTGCTGAGCGAAGTCGGCGTCGAAGCGCCCGAACGCATGCTGGGACCGCTCCTGCGCGCCACCCTGGAAAACGCCCTCGCCTCTGGCGAGGCGGCGCTCACCGGACCGGTGGCCCGCGGCGATACCGGCACCGTGGCAGCCCACGCGGAGGCCCTCCGGGAATACGACGGCGGTTCAGGAGGCGATATTCTGGAGGCCTACCTGGCCATGGCCCGGGCGACGGCCCGCCGGGCAGGAAGCCGCGGACTGCTGAAACCGGAACAACGCGAGGGCATCAGCGAAGCCCTCGACGGTCCGGCCCACGATGGCCCGCCCTCCCCGGAAGGACCCTGACATGGCGATCCAACTCGTGACCACAGCCGCTGAACTCCGGGCCGCCAGCTCCCGGCTGCTGGCCCGGAAGCACGGCACGTCGCAGGGGCTCGTGCCGACCATGGGCGCCCTGCACGAGGGACATGCCCAGCTGGCGCGCACCGCCGTCGAACAAAACGACGTCGTCGTGGCAAGCATCTTCGTCAACCCGCTGCAGTTCGGCGAAGCCGCGGACCTGGACCGATACCCCCGGACGCTGGAAGCGGACATGGCGCTGCTGGAAGCGGAGGGCGTGGACCTGGTCTTCGCCCCCGAGGTGGACGAGGTCTACCCCGACGGGGAACCCCTGGTCCGCATCACCGCGGGCACACTGGGGCAGAAGTGGGAGGGAGAGTCCCGTCCCGGGCACTTCGATGGGGCCCTGACCGTCGTGGCAAAGCTGCTGCACTATGGCATGCCGGGATCAGCACCCGGGACGCTACCGGCTTACCGGGCGTATTTCGGCCAAAAAGACGCACAGCAACTGACCCTGGTCCAGCGGATGGTGACGGACCTGAACTTCCCGGTCGAGATCGTGCCGGTACCCACGGTCCGTTCCGCGGACGGACTGGCCCTGTCCAGCCGTAACCGCTTCCTGTCCGCCGCTGAGGCAGAGGCCGCCCTCGTGCTGTCCCGGGCCCTGCGGCTGATCGAGGCCCGCGCCAACGCGCACGAACCGCTGGGCCTGGCCTCGGCACAGGCCCTGGTCGCGTCCCAGCCGCTCGTGGAACTGGACTATTTCGACGTCGTGGATCCGCGGACCCTGGAACCCTTCGCTGAGAACTGCCAGGACACACCGTTCCGCGGCGAGGCACTGGCGATCATCGCGGCCCGGGTGGGGCCGGTGCGCCTGATCGACAACATCCCGCTGAGTTCCTGACCCCGCGTTGGTATAAGCCGACGCCGGGGAATGACTCGCGCGGCCAGGCTGTTGGAACCAGCAGCGGCGCCGACGCCCATTGGCAACACTTCCACTTTCCCGAAAGTACCCCCCATGTCTACAGACGTTTCTTCAAGCGCGCACGGAAACCCGGAGCACGCAGCGGCCGGGGAGGCGGCGATGGGCCTCGATCTGGCGGCGCGGCCGCAGAAGATGTCCCGCGAATCTGTCACCATCATCACCACGCTGCTCGTGGCCACGTTCGTTGTGATCCTCAACGAGACGATCATGAATGTGGCGCTGCAGCGTTTGATGGTGGACCTTCGCGTTGACGCCCCCACCGTACAGTGGCTGTCCACAGGCTTTATGCTCACCATGGCGGTCGTGATTCCGACCACCGGATTCATCCTGCAGCGACTGACCACCCGCGCAGTGTTCATGCTGGCCATGGGGCTGTTCTCGGGCGGCACCCTGCTGGCCGCCCTGGCGCCGGGCTTTGAAGTCCTGCTGCTCGCCCGGGTCATCCAGGCCGGCGGCACGGCGATCATGCTGCCGCTCCTGATGACCACGATCCTCACACTGGTGCCGCTGGAGCGCCGCGGAGCCGTAATGGGCAACGTCAGTATTGCCATTTCGGTGGCACCGGCGATGGGCCCCACGGTGTCCGGGCTGATTCTCGAGCACTTCTCCTGGCGGTTTATGTTCGTCTTCGTCCTGCCGATCGCCCTCGCCGCGCTGGCCATCGGCGCCAGGTACCTGACCAACATCGGCGAGACCGGCAAAACCCGCCTAGACGCGCTATCCGTCCTGCTGACGGTTCCCGCTTTCGGCGGCCTGGTGTACGGCCTGAGCCAGATCGGTGGCGGCGGCCAGTCCGGACCGGGCGCCTCCGCGGTGATGGCCCTTGTGGTCGGCGTCGTGGCCCTGGCGGGTTTCGTCCTGCGGCAGCTGAAGCTGCAGAAGACCGACGGACCCCTGCTGGACCTTCGCGCCTTCGACTTCCGGATGTTCACGGTGTCCGTGCTGTTGCTGGTGGTGGCCATGATCGCACTGTTCGGCACGGTGATTCTGCTGCCGCTGTACCTGCAGGAAGTCCGTGGGCTTAGGGCACTTGAGACGGGCCTCGCCCTGCTTCCGGGCGGCCTCGCGATGGGACTGCTGGGGCCCTTCATCGGGCGCCTTTTCGATAAGGTCGGACCGTTGCCGCTGACCGTGACAGGGTCCTTGCTGATGGTGGCCGCACTGTGGCAGTTCTCCACGCTGGACGCCGGATCGCCGGTCGGCTGGATCATTTCGCTGCACGTCGGCCTGAGCCTGGGCCTCGCGCTGGTGTTCACACCCGCCTTTACGACCGGCCTGAACCCGCTGCCGCCGCACCTGTACTCGCACGGCTCGGCCATCCTGAGTACGCTGCAACAGGTCGCCGGCGCTGCGGGGACGGCGCTCCTGGTCTCCATCTATGCCGTCGTCGCCGCGGCCGCGGGCGCCGTCGCCGGGATGCATGCGGCGTTCCTGACCGCGGCCGTCATAGCCCTCGCCGCCGTCGTGCTGTCCGCCATGATGCGCAAGACAGCCGGGGCGGCACACTAGCCCCGCGTTGCCTGGGGGCGGGCGGGTTCAGCTGGCAAAGAACTCGCTCAGTTCGGTGATCAGCTTGTCCGGCGCCTTGTTGACACCGTCGTGCCCCATACCGGGCAGGATCGTGTAGCTGGAGCCGGAGAGCACGTCGTGGATCTGGGCGCAGGCGACACCGAAATAGGCCGGGCTCTTCTCGCCCACGATGATCAGCGTCTCCAGCGGCAGCTCCAGGAACGGCTCGGCCGGCATATCGGCGGCGATGATGGCCTTGATCTCGCGGACGCCGGTTTTCATCAGGTCGCGCATCTGCTTGCCCAGCGGGGTGGCAGCGGAGAGCTTGTTTGCCAGGGTCAGCATCGACAGCGGCATCCGGGACAGGGCGCTGCTGGTCTCCAGGCCCTTGATCAGCACGGCCAGGGCGCGGTCGTCGTCGCCGGCCGCCGTCGCCTTTTCATATTCCACGGTCCAGTCCGCCGTCACGCTGTGGTTCACGGACACGGCCGGGTCGTAAACCGCCAGGCGTTCCACCGGCAGGGTGCGCGCCGCGTGCAGGGCAACCGCGCCGCCGAAACTGTGACCGAAGATGTCCGTGCTGGAGGTGTGCTTCATGACCGCATCGAGATCGCGGATGTCCACGTCCAGGGTGTAATCCTCCGGCTGCGGAGCGGACGCGCCACGGCCCCGCCGGTTAAAGGTGTGGACGGGGCGTCCGAGGGAGGCGCTGAGTTTTTGCGCGAAACGGGTGTAGTCGGCGGCCGTCACCATGGAGGCCGGCACAACAACGATGCCCGAGCCCGCCGCGGCCAGCTCGGCACCCGTGCTGAAAAGCTCAATCGTTCCGCCGTCGGGGGTTCTGATGTTCTCGCGGGTCATGGTCCGAGCCTAGCCGAGGCAGCCCGAACCGCGCAGTAGCTTTCACTGCTGCACGCGCGGCGGCCCGCGCGGCGGCTCGCCGGCGGCACGTTCAGCAGGGCCGGCAGTATGGAGGGGGACAGCGTACGGACCAGCGTACGGACCAGCGTACGGACCCTTACGGTCCGGGCATTCAGCTGCCCAGCCGCCCGCCTGAAACCTCGAGATAGCAGGAGCCGCACAGGGACTCGTACCAGACGTCCTGGCCGTCGATAGCCACCTGGTCGCCGTCGAACACCACTGCCTCGCCCACTCTGCGGGTGTTGAAGATGGCTTTGCGGCCGCACCGGCAAATGGTTTTGAGCTCCTCGAGCGTGTGGGCGATCTCCAGCAGCCGGAGCGAGCCGGGGAACGCGCGGGTGCGGAAGTCCGTGCGGATGCCGTAGGCCAGCACGGGCACGTTGTCGAGCACCGCAATCCGAAACAGATCGTCCACCTGCGCGGGTTCCAGGAACTGCGCCTCGTCCACCATCAGGCAGGCCACTGGGGGCGTGTCGACGTGCTGCAGCAGGGCATCGGGGTCGTCGCCGGCCGCGTGCGCCGCGAAGATGCTGCGGGCGGAACTGCCGGCCGGGATCAGGAAATCCACCGAACGGGTCATCCCGAGGCGGGACACGATGCCGGAGTCGCCCTTGGTATCCACGCCGGGCTTGGCGAGGAGGACCCGCTGGCCCCGTTCCTCGTAGTTGAAGGCTGCCTGCAGCAGGCCCGTCGACTTGCCGGAGTTCATCGCGCCGTAGCGGAAATAGAGCTTGGCCAAGGGGGTCCTTTCGATGGGGCGCCCATTGATTCTAAGGGGTCAGCGGCGCCCGGCGCGGATCAGCGGCGCAGCACGAACCGGTGCCCGCCGCGGCGCACCGGGCCAGGGGCGGACTTCCCGCCGAGCAGGAACCTGGCAGTGATGACGGCAAGCCGGTTACCGGACCGGATGGGCCCGGCGTGCAGCTGTCCCGGGACGCGGGCGGATTCAATGGCGGGCACCCCGGCCGAGAGCATCCTGCCGGTTTCGGCAAAGTACGACGGACTCCAACCGCCGCTGAGCATCAGCGTGGGAGCGGCCACCGCCAGGAAATCGTCGACGGCGGCGTCGGCGGCCAGGACGGCACGCATCTCGGCAACCGCCGTCGGCAAAAGCCCGCGCATTTCGGCGCCCAGGCTGGTCCTAACGGAGAGGACACTGAGCAGTCGCAGGGCGCCGAGCGGCAGCCGGGACACCGGCCCGGCGGTCTCCAGGCCCTGGACCAGATGGGCCCAGGCGTCATCGAGCGCGCCGGCTGCCATGGAAGCTTCCAGCTCGGGGCGCCAGCGGACCGAGAGGTTCCCGGCGAGGCTGACGGCGGCGTCGTAGGTGACCATGCGGCGGATCGGCACCGCCCTGGCCGCCTGCAGGGCCACGAATCCACCGTAGCTGTGGGCCACGACGTCGGACGCGCAGGACGGCGGCAAGGTCCGCGGTTTCCGTGGCGGCGGAGTAGTCGTCGGGCTGGGGCGACGACCCGGCACGTCCGCGCCTGTTATAGGAGTGCACCGGCTGGCCGGTCAGCCGGCTGAGTTTACGGGCGAAGGGCCAAGAGAGCGCGTCGGTCACCAGCGTCCCGTGCAGCACAACGACGCCGGAACCGTCGTTCTGCGCGGCGGCGGCGCCGGCGGCGGGTCCTGCGGGCCGGAACGTGTGCAGCTCGAGCTGCCCGTCGCCGTCGTCTGTGCTGATCGTCCACGTCTCCACAGCCCTGAGTCTATTCTTGCCGGGCCCGGCCGGGCCCGGCCGGGCCCCGGCCGGGCCCCGGCCGGGGCGGACCCGCGCCGGCGGAACTCCCGGTAAACTTGGGGATTGTGACTTCCCAAAACACCCCTGCCCCGAACACCGCCGCCGAGCCTGCCGACGCCAGCGAGCAGATGCGCGTCCGCATGGACAAGCGCGCCAAACTGATTGAGCGCGGCGGGGAAGCGTATCCGGTGGGTGTCGAGCGTACGCACAGCCTCAGCGAGATCCGCGAAAAATACGCCCACCTGCAGCCCGACGAGACCACCGGCCACGTCGTCGGAGTCACCGGCCGCATCGTGTTTATCCGAAACACCGGCAAGCTGTGCTTCGTCACCCTCCAGGAAGGCGGCTCCGAGGGGAAGGCCACCCGGCTCCAGGCGATGCTGAGCCTGGCCAACATCGGCGAAGAGCAGCTGGCGGACTGGAAGGCCCTCGTGGACCTGGGCGACCACGTCTTCATCAGGGGTGAAGTCATTTCCTCACGCCGCGGCGAACTCTCCGTGATGGCCGAAACCTGGACGATGGCGTCCAAAGCGCTGCGCCCGCTGCCGGTGCTGCACGCCGACCTCAACGAGGAGACCCGGGTCCGCCAGCGCTACGTGGACCTTATGGTCCGCGACGAGGCGCGCGAGATGGTTTACACCCGCGCCGCGATCACCCGCTCCATCCGCGAGACCCTGCACCGCCAGGGCTACGTCGAGGTGGAGACTCCGATGCTGCAGCTCATCCACGGCGGAGCCACGGCCCGGCCTTTCGAAACGCACATGAACGCGTTCGACCAGAAGATGACCCTGCGCATCGCCACCGAGTTGTATCTCAAGCGCACGGTGGTTGGCGGGATCGACCGCGTCTACGACATGGGCCGGGTGTTCCGTAACGAGGGCGTTGATTCCACGCACAGCCCCGAATTCACTACCCTGGAGAGCTACGAGGCCCTGGGCCGATCAGTTCGTGATGGCGGAGCGGATCAAGGAAATCATTCTGGATGCCGCGGACGCTGCCGGCGTCGGCCGTGTTCTGCAGACGGAAGCCGGGGAAATCAACCTCGACGGCGACTGGGCCTGGATGTCGGTATACCCGGGACTTTCCGCCACCGTGGGCCAGGACATCACCCCGGACACCCCGGCCGCCGAACTGCTCGCGCTCGCCGCCAGGCACGAGGTCAAGGTCGACGCCGCGTGGGACGCCGAGAAGCTCGTGGTCGAACTCTTCGGCGAGCTCGTCGAACCGACCCTGCAGAACCCCACGTTTGTCTACGATTACCCGCCGTCCGCCCAGCCGCTGGCCCGCCAGCACCGCAAGGATGACCGGCTGATCGAGGCCTGGGACCTCATCATCGGCGGTATGGAGCGCGGCACGGCGTTTTCCGAACTCATCGACCCGGTGATCCAGCGCGAACGCCTCACCGAGCAGTCCCGGCGCTCGGCGGCCGGCGACGTCGAGGCCATGCAGCTTGACGAAGATTTCCTGCGCGCCCTGGAATACGGTGCTCCGCCCATGGGCGGAATCGGCCTGGGCATCGACCGGCTGGTGATGCTTTTTACCGGCGCCGGCATTCGCGAAACCATCCTCTTCCCGCTGCTGAAGCCCGAAGGACACTGACCGTGGAATACGTAGCAGTCCTGCTGCCATCCGTCGTCGTAGGCCTGATTTTCTGGTTTGCCATGAAATCGATATTCAATGCCGATAAATCCGAGCGGCAGGCCGAGGCACGCGCCCAGGCCGAAGCGGACCACGGGACCGCCGCGCCGGACCCCGAATCAACGGGCGATCAATTCCCGGGCAAGAACTAATACCCCTATTCCGGCCCCGGGATTCTCCAGCAGGGCATTTAGTTGGTTTGGCCGTGTGTGCCCACACGCTGTATACGCTTTGACTATATGGCGTAATCCGGAGGATACTTTCTACAGATACATCCTGCTTTTCTAAATGCTCGCCCTTTTGGAAAGAGAGTCCTTGAAATGGCACAGAAGGTGAAAATCATCCTTGTGGATGATCTGGATGGGGGATCCGCGGACGAAACTGTCCGGTTTGGCCTGGACGGCGTCAGTTACGAAATTGACTTGTCATCGGGTAATGCATCGGAACTCCGTTCCGCCGTCGAACGATTCGTTTCGCATGGGCGTAAAACCTCCAGCGGGCGCCCGACGCGAACGAAGGTCTCGTCCGGAAGGAACCAGGACTCCGCGCAGATCCGTCAATGGGCCCGCGACAACGGATATGCGGTAAACAGCCGTGGACGCATCCAGGCTGAAATTCAGGAAGCGTACCAAAAGGCAAATTCCTAACTGGACGCCGTACCGTCAATAAGTACATCAAATAGGGAAAGCCTCCGCCAAATGGCGGGGGCTTTCCCTATGACCGGGCCGCTGCCGCCCAATTGATGGGCCGTGACGCCCAATTGGACGGCGTCTACCGCCCAATTGGTGGCCTGTGCCGCCTAATTGGCAGGCCGCCCCCACCGCTGCAGGGCAGGGCCGGCGCCGCCGTGCCGGGAAGCGACCCGGCGGGGCAGGGCAGCCATCGGAGAGGCGCGCAAGTCCCTCGGGTTTCCCCTGTGGCGAACACGGCCCAAATCATGAACCCGGGCACGTAGCATCAAAGTAGTCGTAGCTAGGAGTGTGGCGAAATGTTTGAGCGATTTACGGACCGTGCCCGTCGCGTCGTTGTGCTTGCCCAAGAAGAGGCACGCATGCTGAACCACAATTACATTGGTACCGAACACATCCTCTTGGGTCTGATCCATGAGGGCGAAGGTGTTGCCGCCAAGGCCCTTGAGTCGTTGAGCATTTCGCTCGACGGCGTGCGCGAGCAGGTACAGGAGATTATCGGCCAGGGCCAGCAGGCCCCGTCCGGTCACATCCCGTTCACGCCGCGCGCCAAGAAGGTGCTGGAGCTCTCGCTGCGCGAGGCCCTGCAGTTGGGGCACAACTACATCGGTACTGAGCACATCCTGCTCGGCCTCATCCGGGAGGGTGAAGGCGTTGCCGCCCAGGTGCTCGTCAAGCTCGGCGCCGACCTGAACCGGGTCCGCCAGCAGGTCATCCAGCTGCTCTCCGGCTACCAGGGCAAGGAAACCACCGGCGCCGGCGTCGGCCCCGGGCAGGCTGAAGGCACCCCTGCCGGTTCCGTTGTCCTGGACCAGTTCGGCCGCAACCTGACCCAGGCTGCACGCGAGAACAAGCTGGACCCGGTAATCGGGCGCGAATCCGAAATGGAACGCGTTATGCAGGTCCTTTCCCGCCGGACTAAAAACAACCCGGTTCTGATCGGCGAGCCCGGCGTCGGCAAGACCGCCGTCGTCGAGGGCCTGGCCCAAGCAATTGTCCGCGGCGACGTCCCTGAGACCATCAAGGACAAGCAGCTGTACACCCTTGACCTCGGGTCCCTCGTGGCCGGCTCCCGCTACCGCGGTGACTTCGAAGAGCGCCTGAAGAAGGTCCTCAAGGAGATCCGCACCCGGGGCGACATCATCCTCTTCATTGATGAGATCCACACCCTGGTGGGCGCCGGTGCCGCCGAAGGCGCCATTGACGCGGCGTCGATCCTGAAGCCCATGCTGGCCCGCGGCGAGCTCCAGACCATCGGTGCCACTACCTTGGATGAGTACCGCAAGCACATCGAAAAGGACGCCGCGCTGGAGCGCCGCTTCCAGCCGATCCAGGTCAAAGAGCCCTCCGTCGAGCATACAATCGGGATCCTCAAAGGCCTCCGCGACCGGTACGAGGCACACCACCGGGTGACCATCACCGACGGCGCCCTCGCCTCGGCGGCCAGCCTGTCCGAACGCTACATCTCGGACCGTTTCCTGCCGGACAAGGCCATCGACCTCATCGACGAAGCCGGCGCCCGGCTGCGCATCCGCCGGATGACCGCTCCGCCGGAGCTCAAGCTCATGGACGAGAAGATCGCGGCCATGAAACTGGAGAAGGAATCCGCGATTGACGCGCAGGATTTCGAAGGCGCCGCCTCACTGCGGGACAAGGAGCAGAAGCTCATTGCCGAACGTGCCGAAAAGGAACGCCAGTGGAAGACCGGCGGCATGGACGACATTTCCGAGGTTGACGAGGACCTGATCGCCGAAGTGCTGGCGAACTCCACCGGCATCCCGGTCTTCAAGCTCACCGAGGAAGAGTCCTCGCGGCTGCTGAAGATGGAAGACGAACTGCACAAACGCGTCGTCGGCCAGGACGAGGCCATCAGGTCGCTGTCCCAGGCCATCCGCCGCACCCGTGCAGGCCTGAAGGACCCGAAGCGTCCGGGCGGTTCGTTCATCTTCGCCGGCCCCACCGGCGTCGGCAAGACCGAGCTGGCCAAGGCCCTCGCGGAATTCCTCTTCGGCGAAGAGGATGCCCTGATCACCCTGGATATGTCCGAGTACTCCGAGAAGCACACGGTGTCGCGCCTCTTCGGTGCACCTCCGGGCTATGTGGGCTACGAGGAAGGCGGCCAGCTGACCGAAAAGGTCCGCCGTCGTCCGTTCTCCGTGGTGCTGTTCGACGAAGTGGAGAAGGCGCACGCCGATCTCTTCAACTCGCTGCTGCAAATCCTGGAAGACGGCCGGCTGACCGACTCCCAGGGACGTGTGGTGGACTTCAAGAACACGGTGATCATCATGACCACCAACCTTGGCACCCGCGATATTTCCAAGAGCGTGGCCACCGGCTTCCAGTCCGGCACGGACACTCAGACCGGCTACAACCGGATGCGCGCCCGGGTCACGGAGGAGCTCAAGCAGCACTTCCGCCCCGAGTTCCTGAACCGTGTTGACGACGTTGTGGTGTTCCCGCAGCTGACCCAGGACGAGATCATCGAGATCGTCGACATGTTCGTCGGCCGGCTGGAAAAGCGGCTCAAGGACAAGGACATGGGCATCGAGCTCACCCCGGCGGCCAAGATCCTGCTGGCAACCCGCGGTTACGATCCGGCCATGGGGGCACGGCCGCTGCGCCGGACCATCCAGCGCGAGATCGAGGACCAGCTCTCCGAGAAGATCCTCTTCGGCGAGCTGCACGCCGGTGACATTGTCGTGGTGGATGTGGACGGCGAAGGCGACGACGCGAAGTTCACCTTCGACGGCAACGCGAAGCCGGTTATCCCGGAGATCGCCCCGAGCGTCTAGGCATCGACCCGCAGGCCCCGCCCGCTCCGAAAGGAACGGGCGGGGCCTTTGCGTTCCCACCGGCCGTCCACCCGCCGCGCCCCGGCCGCCTTCCGGCCGGTCTGGACGACACGCCCTGCAGCAGTCTGAAAGCAGTGTTTCACTCTTAGTGAACTAAGTGTGGTCCGCGCCACAGGGGGTGTTGAATCGGTGCATGGCTGCCGAAGACTCAGCGATCCTGAGCGCATCACCCGAGACCCCCTTCCATAACCTGGACCACTACCTCGCGATCCCCAGAACCAGCGGTCTGGCGCTCAGTCCCGACGGCGGCCGGCTGGTCACCACCGTGGCCACCCTCAATCCGAAAGGCACCGAGTACGTCACTGCCCTCTGGGAGCTGGATCCGGAGGGCCGGAATCAGGCCCGCCGGATCACCCGCAGCGCCAAAGGCGAGACCGGTGCAGTCTTCGCTGTCAATGGCGACCTCTACTTCATGTCCACGCGGCCCGACCCGGAGAGCCCCGACGCCGACGCGGTCAATGCGCTGTGGATGCTCCCCGCCGGTGGCGGCGAGGCCCGCGTGGCGCTCTCACGCGCCGGCGGCATCAGCTCCGTCATGGCGGCCCGGGATTCGGACACGTTGCTGCTCACCGCCACAGTGCTGCCGGGTTCCACCGGCGAGGACGACGACGAGGAGCGCCGCAAGGCCCGCAAGGACAACAAGATCAATGCCATTCTGCACACCGGCTACCCGGTGCGGTATTGGGACGCCGATCTGGGACCGTCCCAGCCGCGGCTGTTCGCCGTCGAGCCGGGCGAGGACAAGGACCCCGGCAGGCCGGCGACCGTCGATGCCGCGGTCCCGCTGAATCTGCGCAACCTGACCCCCGACGCCGGGGGCGGCCTCCGCGACGCGGAGGCCGTCGTCAGTCCGGACGGGAAAACGGTCTACAGCAGCTTCGAGAGGCCGCTCGCGAAGGCCGACTCCCGCTCCGTGCTGGTCGCCATCGACGTCGCCACCGGCACCCGCACCGTCCTGCTGGACAGTGAGGGGATGAGCTACTTCCCTGGCCCGGTCAGCCCGGACAACCGGACCCTCGTCGTGCTCAGCGAGAGCGACACCACGCCGGACGCGGCCCCGCAGGTCAGACTGCACCTGCTTGACGTCGGCGTGCGGGACACGGCCGTGCAGGCGGCAGGGAAGGGAGCCCTCGTGCCGCTCGCCCACGACTGGGACCGCTGGCCCCGACCCGCCGCCTGGCTGCCGGACGGATCGGCCGTGCTGGTGACGGCCGACGAAGACGGCGCCGCGCCGGTCTTCCGGATCGACGTGGCCGGCGCCACCGGCGCGGTGACCCGGCTGACGGCCGACGCCGCCGCCTACACCAACGTCCTGGTCTCCCCGGACGGGCGCAGCGCCTACGCCCTGCGCAGCTCCTACGAGTTCCCCGCCGAACCAGTGCGGATTGACCTTGCCAGTGGTCATGTCCTGCGGCTTCCGGCGCCCGCCGAACGCCCCGCGTGGAGCGGCTCGCTGGAACGCGTGGAGGCAACGGCCTCCGACGGGACACGCGTGCCCGCCTATCTGGCCCTCCCGGAGGGCGCAGCCGCCGGGAACCCGGCCCCGCTGCTGCTGTGGATCCATGGCGGTCCGCTGGGTTCCTGGAATGCCTGGACCTGGCGCTGGAACCCGTGGCTGCTCGTGGCCCGCGGCTACGCCGTGCTGCTGCCGGATCCTGCGCTCTCCACTGGTTACGGCCAGCACCACATTCAGCGTGGCTGGGGCTCCTGGGGGCAGGCTCCGTTCACCGACCTGATGACGGTCACCGACTCCGTCGTGGCCCGGCCGGACATCGACGGGACACGCACGGCCGCGATGGGCGGCTCGTTCGGCGGCTACATGGCCAACTGGGTGGCCGGGCACACGGACCGGTTCGACGCGATCGTCACCCACGCCAGCCTGTGGGCGTTGGACCAGTTCGGCCCCACCACCGACACAGCGCACTACTGGCTGAAGGAAATGACCGCGGAGATGGCGCTGGAGAACTCGCCACACCTGCATGTGGAGAAGATCAATACCCCCATGCTGGTCATCCATGGCGACAAGGACTACCGCGTGCCGATCGGCGAAGGACTGCGGCTTTGGTATGAGTTGCTGGCCGGCTCGCAGCTGGCGGCCGACGACGACGGCAATACCGTGCACCGCTTCCTGTATTTCCCGGATGAGAACCACTGGATCCTCCAGCCCCGGCATGCCAGGGTCTGGTACGGCGTGGTGGAACATTTCCTCGCCCGTCACCTGCTGGACCAGGATCTGCCGGTGCCGCCTGAACTGGGGCTGTGACCCGGCGCCGGAGCGCCGGAGCGGCGGCGCCGTAGGATTGGGCTGTGACTGAGCCGATCCGCATCCGCCCCGCCCGCACCCGTGATGTAGCCGCCATTAAGGCGCTCGTGGCGCCGCTGGCCGACCAGAGAATCCTGATGGCCAAGGAAACGGTCGCGTACTACGAGAGCCTGCAGGAATTCCGGATCGCTGAATCCGCTGACGGCAACGTGATTGGCTGCGGCGCACTGCACGTTATGTGGGAGGATCTCGCCGAGGTGCGCACCCTGGCCGCCTCCGGCGCCTGGCGCGGCCGGGGAGTCGGGCACCGGCTGGTGGAGCAACTGCTGGCGGACGCCAAATCCCTGGGGGTATCACGCGTGTTCTGCCTGACCTTCGAGGTGGATTTCTTCAGGAAGCACGGCTTTGACGTCATGGCGGACCAGAGCGCTGTGGACCCCATGGTGTACTCGGAGCTGCTGCGCTCGCACGACGAGGGGGTCGCGGAATTCCTCGACCTCGCACGGGTCAAACCCAACACGCTCGGCAACACCAGGATGATCAAAGAACTTTAAAATCGCCGGGCCAGAGTCTTCCCATATAATAAAGTCGATGGATAAACTAGTGCGTGCCCAGGGGAGGGCCACAGGACGTCCGGAGGCCAAAATTGCGCACCACCACCGATTTTTTCGATTCTTCTGCCCATTGGACGGCCGTCATTAACGGGCCCGCAGCGGGTGACCCGCAACGGCGCGGGACGATGCCCGCAACAGCTGATACCACCACGCAGGGGACAAACAGCGGCCAGACCGGCGCCGGCAACATCCTCCGGCAGCCGCCGTTTTCGTGGCTGGGCGGCAACGCCTGGCCGAACCGCCCAGTGTAGGGTCCGGGAGGCTACCGCAGGCAGTGACCCGGTAGTAGGGTCTAAGCAAGCAGCCAGGACACCATCCAGGGAGCACCGCCATGAAGAAACTTATCAATGATCCCCGCGCCGTTGTGGACGAGTCAGTGGAAGGGTTCGGGCTCGCCCATGCCGACCTGGTGACCGTCTTTCCGGACCCCAAGTACATCGTCCGGAAGGACGCACCCGTCGCGGGGAAGGTGGGTCTGGTGTCGGGTGGCGGCAGCGGGCACGAGCCCCTTCACGGCGGCTACGTCGGGATGGGCATGCTGGACGCGGCCGTGCCGGGTCCGGTGTTCACTTCACCCACACCGGACCAGATCCTGCCGGCAACCCTCGCGGTCAACTCCGGCGCCGGCGTGGTGCACATCGTCAAGAACTACACCGGTGATGTGCTCAACTTCGAGACTGCCGCCGAACTCGCGCAAGCCGAAGGCATCGAAGTCCGGACGGTTCTGGTCAACGACGACGTCGCGGTGCAGGACTCGCTGTACACGGCCGGACGCCGCGGGGTAGGCGGCACCGTCCTGGTCGAGAAAATTGCCGGGGCCGCGGCGGAGCGCGGCGACGCCCTCGACGCGGTGGCCGCCATCGGGGACCGGGTCAACCAAAACGTCCGCAGCATGGGTGTGGCGCTCTCCGCCTGCACCGTACCGCACGCGGGAGTCCCCAGCTTTGAACTCGAGGACAACGAGATCGAGATCGGGATCGGCATCCACGGTGAGCCCGGCCGGCACAAAATCCCGATGGAGACCGCGGACGGAATCACCGACCGGCTCCTGGACCCGGTGGTCAGCGACCTCGGCCTCGCCTCGGGGGACAAAGTGCTCCTGTTCGTCAACGGTATGGGCGGGACCCCGCTCAGCGAGCTGTACATTATCTACCGGCGGGCCGCGCAGAGGCTGGCGGAGCAGGGCGTCACCGTGGCGAGGTCGCTCGTGGGCGACTACATCACATCCCTCGAAATGCAGGGCTGCTCCATCACCATCCTGCGGCTTGACGACGAAATGACGGAACTCTGGGATGCCCCCGTCCACACCGTTGCCCTGCGCTGGGGTGTCTGACCGTGGGGCTGGATGTCAACTGGGCCATCCGGTGGCTGACGCTCTCCGCCCAGGCCATGGCGGAGCACCGGATGGAACTGATTGAACTGGACCGGCCAATCGGGGATTCCGATCACGGCGAAAACATGGACCGCGGGTTCAAAGCCGTGATGGTCAAGCTCGCCGAGTCACCGCCGGAATCTGCCGGGGCGGCCATGAAGCTGACCGCGATGACGCTCATGTCCAAGGTCGGCGGCGCGGCAGGACCGCTGTACGGGACTGCGTTCCTGCGCGCCGGCACAGCGTTGGGGGACACCGTCGACGTCGACGCCGCCGCCCTTGCCGCCGCTTTGCTGGCCGCCCGTGACGGGATCGTCGCCCGCGGTAAGGCCGAGTCCGGGGACAAGACCATGGTGGATGCCTGGACCCCGGCCGTCGATGCGGCCGCAGGCGCCGCCGAAGACGGCGATGTCCGGGCGGTGCTCCTTGCCGCGGCCGAAGCAGCCGAGGCCGGCGCCGTGTCCACCGACCCGATGCTCGCCCGCAAGGGGCGTGCCAGTTACCTCGGGGAACGCAGCATCGGCCACCGCGACCCCGGAGCCGTCTCCAGCGCCCTGATCCTGCGGGCCGCTGCTGGAGCCGTCGAATGACCGTCCGGCTCGTCGTGGTGTCCCACAGCGACAAGATCGCCGACGGCGCCGCCGAACTGGCGGCCCAAATGGCGCCCGACGTCGTGATCCTGGCCGCCGGCGGAACCGACGACGGCCGGATCGGAACCAGCCTGGAGAAGGTCATGGCGGCGCTGGAAGAGGCCGCGGGCCACGGAGCCGTCATCCTGACGGACCTGGGTTCGGCGGTAATGACCGCCGAGGCTGCCTTGGAATTCCTGCCCGACCCCGGGTCGGTTCTGGTCGCCGATGCGCCCCTGGTTGAAGGACTCGTCGCTGCCGCGGTGGCTGCGCAGACCGGCGCCGACGCGCAGGCCGTGAAGGCAGCCGCCGAGTCCGTCTATCGCCCGCCGCCGCCCGCGCCCGCCCATGAGCACCGGCAGCCGCCTGAGGCATCGGGGGAGTTCGAACTCGTCAACGAGGCCGGCATGCACGCCCGGCCGGCCGCAAAAATCGCCGGTGGCCTGTCGGCCTTGGAGGCCGAGGTGACCATTAACGGCGCCGACGGCGCCTCGATGACGGAGCTGATGATGCTCGCGGCCGGAAAGGGAACGCTGCTGCGCGTGGAAGCCAGCGGCCCGGACGCGGCCCGTGCCGTCGAATATCTGGCTGGTTTGGTCAAAGACGGCTTCGGGGAACCGTAGGGCAGCGCGCCCGCCCTCGCCCAACGCCGGTTCCGGGGCTCATCCGGGGTCATTCCGGACCTGGAGATCCCGCCGATACCAAGCCCGCTTGCGGCCGGTTGTGTCTCGTGTGGCTCCACGCTATCCAGCCGCCGGCCACGGCCGTGAGCAGGGCCCCTGCAGTCTCGAGGACCCGCCCGCCGCCCGTTCCGGCCTGCCCCGGCACAACGCCGAGCATCACTTCCGGGGCAACCCACAGGATGACCCCCAGGACATAAATGAGCACGGCGCCGGCACCCCAAAAGAACCCGGACCAGCGGGGGAGTACCCGGGACTTCCAGACCGCCAGACCGAGGAGTACATGGCCTGGGGCGGCCAGCAGCAGCCCCAGCAGGAAGGCCCACGACAAGGCGGCCGGGTACTCCAGATACAGGGCTCCGTCACTGCCGTCCAGATATGCCTGGCCGATGGCGGGCGCGGTGAAGGTGGAAACGACGGCCGGTACCAGCAGCAGTGCGGTCCCGGCGACGGTCATCACCATGGCGGCCAAAGCCAGGCGTCCTGAACGGCTGTTCGCAAGAGCGCAGCCGAGGGCGAAGACGCCAAAGATTGCCAGGATGGTGCCTGCCGTGCTGCCGACCAGATGGCTGAGCTGGTAGGAGTCCGAACTGACAAAGAGCGCCCAGGCATCCGTATCCTGCTGCGGGTCGGGCCTGGGCCTGATGGTGGACCACGCCGTTACCAGCCCGTAGACCGGCAAGGTCCACAATCCCACCCGGATCCAGTGGCCGATATTCTCTGCGTTCATTGGGCGTGCCCTTCCGTTTCCCCTGGCGGGACTCCTAAGCCTGCCGGAGGCCGCCAGCGTCGAGCACGAGGTTCGCGGTAATAAACCGTGCACATTGTTCGCCAAAGGGGTACGTCACGCGTGGCGTGAACGTGATGGTCCGCAACGGCAGCGGATGGCCGCTCGTGTCCGTCCCGCTCGCCGTCGCATGGATGCTGTCGGCATTCATCCCCTCAAACATCAGCATGCCCGTCAACGTGCCGTCCGGGGAAGACGTTGCCGAACACGGCCGGTCGCCGACGGAGCCCGGTGCGCAGCCCAAGTCGACGGCCGTCCGACCGGGGACGAGTTCCAGGGCAGCTTCCGAGCACCGGTCAGCCTGGCACGCTTTAAGATGTACGGTCTGCACCAGGCCGGCGTAGCCGGCGGCGACGGACAGTGTCACCACCTGGGCCGGGGCGATTTCCGTGCAAGCCTGTTCACCCCGGCAGCTGCCCACCAGCGCCGAGCCGGTGAAGAGCGTCCCGATGAGTGCCAGGCCCGTGAAGGTCAGGCCAGTGGCCCGACGGAAGGCCGCAAAGGTGCGCATCCTCCAGCGTAGGGCGGGAAGGGTTGCGCGGCTAGGGCCGGTGCTCACGAAGGGAGCCGCAAGCCACCTGGGTGAAGTTCCGCGAGTCCGTCTCCCAACAGTCCGGCGAGTGCGCGTTCAAGCTGCTCAGGGGCGCAATTGAGCCGGTGCAGCGCCGCCAGCGGGATGCCGATCCCCGCCGCTTCGAAGCCGAGGTCCGCGGGGGCGCGCCCGAACAGTTCCGGCTCCACAGGTTCGTCGGCAGCGCGGAGGACTGCCATCACGGCGCCCCGGACCTGCCGGTCCGTGCCGTGCCACGATTGCCCCTTCGGGGTGTGGGTCGGCGGCGGCTCGCCGGCGGCAAGCCAGGCACAGGAATCCCGGACCGGGCATTGCCCGCACTTGGGTGACCGGGCGGTACAGACGAGAGCTCCGAGTTCCATGACGGAGGCGTTCCACCGCACGGACGAGGAGACGTCGTCGGGGAGCACTTGGGCGGCCAGACGCATTTCGGCGGCGGTAAGGGCAGGCGAGGGAAGCGCAGTGCCGGAAAGCAGCCGGGCATGGACCCGGCGGATGTTCGTGTCCACCACGGTTTCGCGCCGGCCGAAAGCGAAGGACGCCACGGCCGCTGCCGTGTAGCTGCCGACGCCGGGAAGGGCCAGCAGTGCCGCATAGTCGCCCGGTACCTGTCCGCCGTGGTTGTCCCTGATGGCAACAGCGGCAGCGTGCAGCCGCAGCGCCCGGCGCGGGTACCCGAGACGTCCCCAGGCCCGGACTGCTTCACCGGCGGGCTCGCGGGCAAGATCCGACGGCCCGGGCCAGCGCTCCAGCCACTCCTGCCAGACGGGCAGCACCCGGACCACCGGGGTCTGCTGCAGCATCACCTCGCTGACCAGCACGCCCCACGGCGTGCGGTCCGCGGCCCGCCAGGGCAGCGGGCGGGCAGTGGAGGCGAACCAGCCTGCCAGCGCGCTATGGAGAGCAGGAAGGTCCCGATCCGCCGCATCGGCGGAGCCGGGCAATCCGGCCCGCCCGGTGTGGGGGCGGAGAGGGCGTGCGGCAGGGGCAGCGGGGGCCGGGGCGGCGGCGGAGTCGGCTGGAGCTTTGATTCCTCCAGCCTAATAGATGGCGGCCATGACGGGCTTGCGGCGTGGGACGCCCGCAAGCGCGGCAAGGTTCTCTAGCCTAGAAGAATGGGCAGGCAAGGCAATTCAGAAATAAGCGGTTCACGGCCGACGGGTTCCGGCAGCGGGCAGCCGCAGCGGAAAGCCGGACGGCCGCCGCTAACCGCCGTCTACCGCCGCCGGCGCCTCTTCGTTGGAGTCCTGCTGCTGCTGGTCCTCGCGGTGGCAGCCGGCGGCTTCGCCGCGGTGTCCGGTGCCCTCGGTGGCGGCGGGCAGGCTGACGCCGGCGCCCCAGCCGGGGAGAGTGCGCCGGAAGCGAAAGGGAACACGGCAGGATCTGCGGCGCCGACGCCGGCCGCCACAGCCGGCAGAGGCTGCGACCCGAACCGAGTAAGCGTCACGGCAGCGACGGACCAGCCGATCTACGCGGCCGGGGAGAACCCGATGCTCAGCCTGAGCGTCACGAACGGCAACAAGGTCCCGTGCGAAGTGAACATGGGAACGTCGCAGATGGAATTTCTGATCATCAGCGGGTCCGACCGGATCTTTTCCTCCCGCGACTGCCAGGCCGAAAGTGCCGACCTGTTGAAAACGATCGCACCGGGGAAGACGGAAACCGCCAACTTCCCCTGGCCGCGCAACCGCTCCGTTCCGGGCTGCGTGGCCATTGAAGCCGTGCCCGGCGCCGGCGGCACCTACGTTTTCACGGCCCGGCTGGGTAACGCGCTGAGCCCGAAGGCTGTATTTCAGCTCAACTGACGCCTGCCACGCGCCACGGCCACGCCGTTTCGGAGGTGCCGGAGCCGGCGGTCAGAGGAACCTGTCGAGGAGGCTCGCCTCGGCCATCCGGCTCAGGCCTTCGCGGACAGTCCGGGCACGCTGGTCACCGATGCCGTCCACCGTCATGAGGTCATCAATGGTGGCCGCCATCAGGAACTGCAGGCCGCCAAAGTGATCCACCAGCCGGTCCGCGACCGCCTTCGGCACCGCTTTGAGACCCGAGAGCAGCCGGTATCCCCGGGGCTGCACGACGGCGTCGAGGTTGGCTTCGCCGCCGGCAAAGCCAACGATCCCGGAGATCCGGGCCAGGTCGATCAGCTCGGTGGGGCCCAGGTTCACGAGCGCCTTGACTGCCGCTTCGATGTCCTCCGCCGAGGCATTCGGTCCCGAATAGTCCCGGATGATCACGTCGCTGCCCGGTCCGCGGCCCACCGTGAGTTCGTCGAGTTGCAGCGAGAGCAAGCGGCCGTCTTCGCCCAGTTCCAGGACATACTGCGAAATCTCCTCGGAGATCCGGCGCACCATTTCCTGGCGCTGCAGTGTCACGGCGACATCGCGGACGGTCACCATCGCCTCGATTTCCAGGGCCGAGAGCGAGCTCGTGACCTGGTCCAGGCGTGAGCGGTAGCGCTCAAGGGTGGCCAGGGCCTGGTTGGCCCGGGCCAGGACCTTCTCGGAGCCCTCCAGGACGTGCCGGAGCCCGTTTACGTAGAGGGCGATGATCTGCATTGACTGGCTGACCGAGATGACGGGCACCCCGGTCTGGATGGCCACCCGCTCTGCCGTCCGGTGCCGCGTACCTGATTCCTGGGTTTCGATGCTCGAATCGGGGACCAGCTGGACGGCTGCCCGGAGGATGTTGCTGGCGTCCTTGTCGCAGATGATCGCGCCATCCATTTTGGCCAGCTCCCGCAAACGCGTGGGGGAGAAGTCAATGCCGATCTCAAAACCGCCCGAACAAATGGATTCGACGGTACGGTCGGTGCCCAGCACGATCAGGGCGCCGGTGCGGCCCCGGAGAATGCGCTCCAGGCCGTCCCGGAGAGGCGTGCCGGGGGCCACCCTGCCCAGAGTCGCCTTGAGTGAATCTTCAGGGCTCCGAGCCATAGGTGTTCCCCTTCAAAGGTGCAGGCGTGGCCCGCAGGTAGGCCGGTTTCCAAGGATTTCCAGCGTGGTCAAAAATACTCGGTTGCCCGGTCTGTCCATAGTAGAGGTAAACCAGCCCAACTTCCGCACAGACAAGCCTCAAAGTGGCCCATACGGGGGGCATCAAAGTACGCCCGGGAAGGCGTCCGCGGGCGGTGCCCGGACAGGGCGTTTGCGGCGGCCCGCGGCACGGCCTCGAAGCTGCTTCGGCCGGGGGCGGGGCGCTGCGATAAACTGGGGGACGTATGGCTTGTACTCCGGCGGGGGAGCCCTTCCGGAACCCGGGCGATACCCCTTCCGGACCACCGCCGGCCGCAACGCCCCAGCCACCAGAATGCGCGGCCCCGGATCGCGACCATTTCCAGCCCGCAGCGAAAGTAGCACCGTGTCCCAAGAAGTCCTTAGCCCCGCTCGAGTCCAGGAGATTCACAAGCAGGCGGCCCGACGTCGGACTTTCGCGGTCATTTCCCACCCCGACGCCGGCAAATCGACGCTGACCGAGGCCCTCGCCCTGCACGCGAAGGTGATCGGCACCGCCGGTGCCTCCAGCGGCAAGGCAAACCGCAAGGAAACGGTCTCCGACTGGATGCAGATGGAGAAGGACCGCGGCATTTCCATCAGCTCCGCCGCCCTGCAGTTCGCCTACCGGGACACCGTGATCAACCTGCTGGACACCCCCGGCCACGCGGACTTCTCCGAGGACACGTACCGGGTGCTCGCCGCAGTGGACTGCGCCGTGATGCTCGTAGACGCAGCCAAGGGCCTGGAAACGCAGACCATGAAGCTCTTTGAGGTCTGCAAGCAGCGAAACCTCCCGATCATTACCGTGATCAACAAGTGGGACCGGCCGGGCCTGGACGCGCTGGCGCTCATGGATGAAATCACAGAGCGCACCGGCCTGCAGCCCATGCCGCTGACCTGGGCCGTCGGTATTTCCGGCGATTTCCGCGGCGTGTGGGACCTGCGCAGCGACCGTTTTGCGCAGTTCAAACGCAATAACGCCGGCGCCAATATCGCGCTCACCGAGTACTTCACCCCTGACGAGGCCGCGGCCAGCCAGGGCGACGACTGGACCAACGCCGTTGATGAGGCGGGCCTCGTGATCGAATCCAACCTCGCGTTCGACGTCGAGGCCTTCCACGCCGGCAAAGCCACGCCGATCCTGTTCAGCTCGGCGGCACTGAACTTCGGCGTGAAGGAAATTCTCGATGCCCTCGTGGACTTCGCGCCGTCCGCCGCGCCCCGGCCCGACGTCGACGGCGATGCCCGTCCGGTTGACGCGCCGTTCGCGGGCTTCGTCTTCAAGGTCCAGGCCGGAATGAACAAGGCCCACCGCGACCACGTGGCCTTCATCCGGGTCTGTTCCGGCGTTTTCGAGCGCGGCATGGTCGTCACGCAGGGCCGGACCGGTAAATCCTTCGCGACCAAGTACGCCCAGCAGGTCTTCGGCCGCGAGCGTGAGGTTATTGACGAGGCATTCCCCGGCGACGTTGTGGGACTGGTGAACGCGTCGTCGCTGCGGGTGGGGGACAGCCTCTTCCTCGATGCCCCGGTCGAGTTCCCGGCTATCCCGCTGTTCGCTCCGGAACACTTCCAGGTGGCGCGATCGAAGGATCCCAGCCGCTTCAAGCAGTTCCGCCGCGGCATCGAACAGCTCGAGCACGAGGGCGTCATCCAGGTGCTTCGCTCAGACATCCGAGGGGACCAGGCCCCGGTGCTGGCTGCCGTCGGTCCGATGCAGTTCGAAGTCGTCGAAGACCGCATGGCACACGACTTCAGTGCCCCGATGCGGCTCGAACGCCTGCCGTATTCCCTGGCCCGGATCACCACGGCTGAAGCCATGCCGGTGCTGGCCACTGTGCCCGGCACGGAGGTGTTGCTGCGCTCGGACGGCGAATATCTGGCCTTGTTCAATGACGTCTGGGCGCTGCGCCGGGTCGAGAAGAACCACCCGGACCTGTCGCTGTTGCCGATTGGCACGCACAACCCCGCCAAGTAAGTGAGCCGCTGCCCGGCACAGCCGGATCGCTGCCGACGCGCTACCATAAGTAGACTTACCAACAAAGCGGCCGCGGGGTACCTGACTGCGACCGAGGTCCGTCCTGCCCGATGAAGTGTCGGACGGGTCCTGCACCCAACCGAAACGGCTACTACTTGACGATTACCATGGACTCCGGCTACCTGCTTAGCGGGCGCTACCGGATCGGGACCTTCATCGGGCGCGGCAGCGAATCAACCGTCTACCGCGCGCACGACGAAGTTCTTCAGCGCGACGTTGCCGTCAAACTGTTCCGCGACGAAGCATCGGACGGTGCCCGCGAACGACGCCAGCGCCAAGAGGCCCGGATCCTCGCCGGAATGGGCCATCACGCCCTCGTGACCCTCTACGATGCCGGGATGGAACCCGGTGACGGCAGCGCGAAGCTGTCCTACCTCGTGATGGAACTCGTCCGCGGCGCCGACCTGCGGAACCGCGTGGCCCAAGGGCCGTTGACCGCTCCCCATATGGCCTGGATTGGTTACGACCTCGCGGACGGGCTCTCCTATATCCACCATCACGGTATTGTCCACCGCGACGTGAAGCCGGCAAATATCCTGCTCGTGGACTACGACGTTGACGACCGGCGCCCCCGGGCCAAACTCAGCGACTTTGGCGTGGCCGTTATGCTCGACAACGGTGCGGCAGACGACGACGGCGGCACCTCCGGAACGCCGGCCTACCTCAGCCCGGAGCAAGCCGCCAGCGAACCGATTGGCGCTGCCAGCGACATTTACTCGCTGGGTCTGGTCCTGCTCGAGGGCCTCACCGGAAAAATGGCCTACCCGGGGGCGCCGTTGCAGGCCGCCGTAGCGCGGCTGCTCCGCGACCCGGACGTTCCCGAGGAGCTTTCGCCGATGTGGGCGACCCTGCTGACCTCCATGCTGGCACGCGACCCGGCCGACCGCCCGGACGCCCGCGAGGTGAGCTTGGCGCTTCGCCAGGAGATCATCAACGGAACGGGCCGGCACCGTCTCGATCCGGCGGCAGCAGTCATCGAGGAGCAGGAGCGGATGGGCGCCGTCGAGCGCTACCGCATCCTTGACTCCAAGGCTGAAGGGAACTTTGACCGCGTCACCGCACTGGCGGCCAAGGTGTTCTCCGTCCCGGTGGCCATCGTCAGCATCGTGGACAGGGACCGGATCTGGTTCAAATCCCACCACGGCACCGATGTCACACAGATCGACAGGGACCCCGGACTATGCTCCTCGGCCATCCTGCAGGACGACGTGTGGGTCATCAAGGACGCCGCCACCGACCCTCGGGCTGTGATTAACCCACTGGTGACCGGCGACTTCGGCCTGCGGTTCTACGCGGGGGTGCCGTTGCGGACTCCGGACGGGCATACCCTCGGCACGTTGTGCATCCTGGACCGGGCGCCCCGTTCCTTCACTACGGAGGAGGCCGACATGCTCGCCGACCTCGCCGCCATCGTGATGAACGACCTCGAACTGCGGCGGCAGGGCCTGGAGCCGGTGGCCGGTTAGCGCCGCCCGGCCCTCAGTGCCAGCTCCAGCTCAAACCGGGCCTTCGGATCCTCAAGCGTGTCGCCGAACAGTTCGCGCAGCTGCGCCGCCCGGTAGCCCACGGTTTGCGGGTGGATGCCGAGCTCGGCAGCCACCGGAGCGCGCTGGCCCCAGTGCCGCAACCAGGCGAGCAGCGTCTCCGCCAGCCGCTCCCGCTGCCCGGCGCGCAGCCCGTCCAGTGGTGCCAGGCGGCGGTTCGCCAGCTCCGCAATCGCCGACGGCTCGGCGCCCAGGACAACCTCGGCGAGGTGCTCATCAGCCCAGATCGGCGAAGCGTCGGGATCGTCCCGGGGCTCGAGAACCGAGGCCGCCAGGACAGCCAGACGCAGGGATTCCGGTACCTTTTCCCAGCCGCAGACGGGACCGATCGAGGCGCCGCGACCGCGGAGCGCCTTGTCCAGGTCCGCGCGGGCGGACGGGGTGGTCCGCGCAGGAATGAGCGCGACGGCGTCGGTCTCACGCTCGATGACGAGCGTTCCCGGTCCGAGCCGGAGCCGGAGCCCTGCCGCACGGTCCACGGGCAGGGTCACCACCGTCATGACAGGCGGCAGCGCCCAGTCCGCCAGGGCCGCTGTCTGGCGCAGGGCAGCCTCGTCGGCCTGGCCCAACAGAAGCAGCTCGAGCAGCCCGGTGCGGCGCCGGTCCACTGCGCCGGCGCGTTCGGACTGCTCAAAGGCATACGCCTCGGCGCTGACCGCCGAAAGTTCATCGATGTAGGCGAGAATCGATTCGCCCAAATCCACCACGACGCTTTGGCCGAGATGGTTGTCCACTGATACCCGCGACATTTCCCGAAAGGTCACCCGGGCGCCCATCCGATACGCGCTCAGCAGTGCGTCCATGCTGCGGCCCTGGCGGAACTCACCGCTGCCAAGCCCTGCGACAAGCTGCCGGCTCTCGTCGGACAGCGCGGGCAGCCGGGTCCCGGGCAGCTGCAGGAAACGGTCCAGCGCAGCGGCCACGCCCCTGCGCAGGCCGCGCCCGAACCGGCCTTCGATGGGTCTGGCATAGGCCGGAACCAGCTGCGGTACGGCAGCGATGATGGCCTCGACGATGCCGGGCATCCGGGGCCGCAATATGTCGCTGACCTCACGCGGCAGTGCCAGCCACGGTGGTTCGGGGCCGGACGAGGAGGGTTCGCCGTTGGCAGTAGAAGTCATCGAAAGTCCACTAAATTGTTCCGTCCGGATAGTTTCTGCGAAATGATCGTATGCCTTGAGTGAAGAATTATGATCCACACTGACATAAGATTGATACATGATCCGGCTCCGTAAGCTGGCGCGTGCCGCATCTCTACTGACCACCCCGTTAGCTCCAGAAGATATTCTGTCGCTGTTCAACCCTGTGTTTTCGTCCCGCCAACTGCGCGGCGTAGTCACCTTGGTGGTCCCAGAAACTGCAGACTCCGCCACAATATTCTTCCGCCCTGGCCGCGGCTGGCAAGCGCACCTTGCCGGCCAGTGGGCCCGTATCGGCGTCGAGCTCGACGGGGTCCGTCACTGGCGGTCCTACTCGCTGAGCGCGC
The DNA here is from genome assembly GCF_019443425.1 of Arthrobacter sp. PAMC25284. Taxonomy (NCBI): domain Bacteria; kingdom Bacillati; phylum Actinomycetota; class Actinomycetes; order Micrococcales; family Micrococcaceae; genus Arthrobacter; species Arthrobacter sp. PAMC25284. The sequence goes on along the minus strand of NZ_CP080382.1, from coordinate 2,365,769 downwards.
CGGCCGGTGAGGACCCTGCCATTACGGTGACAGCGATGGGGGCCGTCTCCGGAGCACTCGTGCGAGACACCAAACCTGGCGACGTGCTTTTCCTGGCGCCGCCGCAGGGCGATTTCGTCCTGCCGGAGCACCCCCGGCCGCTGCTGATGCTTACAGCGGGCAGCGGAATTACCCCGGTGATGTCGATGATCCGCACGTTGGTCCCGCACCGCCCCGACTCCGACGTTGTGCTCATCCACACCGCCCGGACCGCGGCGGACGCCATTTTCCGTGAAGAACTTGCTGAACTCGCTGACCAGTTCCCCAACCTCCGCGTCACCCACTGGTTCTCCGGGGAACGCGGGCGGCTGGACTTCGGCTCCGCCGATGAGCTGAACCGGCTATGCCCCGACTGGCGTGACCGCGCCGCCTACGCCTGCGGCCCGGAAGGTTTCCTCGACGAAGCCGAGGCGCTCTGGGCGGCAGAAGCCGTGGAGGCAAATCCCGAAACAACGGCAGATGGCTCGCTCACCATCGAGCGCTTCAGCACCAGCCTGGCTGGCGGCGAAGGGCACGACGGCGGACTGGTCACCTTTGAAGCGTCCGACCGCGAAGTCGAAGCGGACGGCGACACCCCGCTGCTCGACGTCGGCGAGGACGCCGGCGTGCTGATGCCCAGCGGTTGCCGGATGGGCATCTGCCACAGCTGCCTGATCCCACTCCGGGCCGGCCAGGTCCGGGACCTCCGAAGCGGCGAAGTCCACGGCGAGCCCGGCCAACTAATTCAGACGTGCGTGTCGGCAGCCGCCGGCCCCGTTAACCTCGACCTCTAAGGAGTATCACCGAATGACGATTGTTACTAACAAGCCTGAAACCTCCGAAGACAGCGTCGCCAGCGACGTTGCTTCCGGGGTCAAAACAGCCACCACCGCGAAGAAGCGGCCCGGGGCTCTTGCCGAGACAGGAAGCCCGCTCGTGCGGCCGCCCGCTGCCGCGCACCTTTCAGACGAGCAGGTCGCCGAGTTGGGCCGTGAGCTGGACGCCATCAAGGACGAGATCCTGGGCAAGCGCGGGGCATCCGACGCCGCCTACATCCGCCGGATGATCAAGATCCAGCGCGGATTGGAAATTTCCGGCCGGGCGCTCCTGCTGGTGAGCAAGAACAAGCCCGCCTGGTTCGCAGGCACCACCCTGCTGAGCTTCGCCAAGATTCTGGAAAACATGGAACTTGGCCACAATATCCTGCACGGCCAGTGGGACTGGATGCGTGACCCGGATATCCACTCCACCACGTGGGAATGGGACTTCGTCACGCCGGCCCGGTCATGGCAGCACACCCACAACGACCTGCACCACCGCTGGACCAACGTCGTGGGCAAAGACAACGACATCGGGTACAACCTGCTGCGAATGGACCCCCAGCAGGAATGGAAGCCCTTCAACCTGGGCAACCCGCTCTACAACGCACTGCTCGCGCCGGTCTTTGAGTGGGGTATTGCCGTCTACGACCTTGAGCTCGTCGATTACAAAGAGGGCAACAAGTCCAAGGAAGCGCTGACCAAGGACCTCAAGGCGCTGGGCCGCAAGGCCCTCACACAGTTCACCAAGGACTACGCCGCCACTCCGGCCGTCGCCATGCTGACCGGCTCCGGAAAGCAGGCGCTCTACGGCACGCTGACCGCGAACGCCGTCCGCAACGTCTGGGCGCACGCGGTAATTTTCTGCGGGCACTTCCCGGACGGAACCGACACCTTCACCGAGGAAATGGTCGAGGGTGAGACCCGCGGCGACTGGTATGTCCGCCAGATGATCGGCTCGGCCAACATCTCCGGTTCCAAGTTCATGCACCTGATGACGGGCAACCTCTCGCACCAGATCGAACACCACTTGTTCCCGGACCTGCCCTCCAACCGGTACGGCGAGGTCGCACCCAAGGTGCGGGAGATCTGCAAGCGCTACAACCTGCCCTACACCACCGGGCCGCTGCTCAAGCAGGTCGGTTCCACCTGGGCAAAGATCTTCAAACTGGCCCTGCCGCCCAAAAAGGCCTAGCCGGGGAATGCGAGGGGGCGTCTGCCATTGCGGCAGGCGCCCCTTTGCCATGCGCCGCCGTGCACCGTGCGTGCTCGCCACAGGCGCCTCGGCCGCCTCGGCCGCCTCGATCGCCGCGGCGGGGGCCGGCGACGGGAGCGTGATAATCAGCTGATGAGCAGGCCCAGCGCTTCCGCCAGATGCCCTACTTCCCGGACGGTGAAGCCCGCGGGCACCGGGGCCGGGGCCGTTGGGGCTGGACGGAACCACGGCATGGGTGAACCCCAGCCGGTGCGCCTCCTGAATGCGTTGGTTGATGCCGGGTACCGGACGGACCTCCCCGGCCAGCCCTACTTCGCCGAAGGCGATGAGCCGTTGCGGCAGGGGTTTTTTCGCCTTCGCGGAGGCGACCGCCAGGGCCACCGCGAGGTCTGTGGCCGGTTCGCTGAGCTTCACCCCGCCGACGGTGGCGACATACGAATCGTCCTTATGCAGCAGGCAGCCGGCGCGCTGCTGCAGCACGGCCAGCAGCATCGACACCCGGGAGCTGTCGAGTCCGCTTGTGGCCCTGCGCGGCTGGGAACTGGAGGTCTCGGCGAGCAGGGACTGGACCTCGGCCAGCAACGGCCGGCGGCCCTCCAGAGTCACTGTGATACAGGTGCCGGAGACCGGTTCTTTGGTGCGCGAGACGAACAGCCCGCTGGGGTCCGCGAGTCCGGTGATGCCGTCCTCGTTCAGGTCAAAGCAGCCGACATCGTCCGTGGGTCCGTAGCGGTTCTTGACGGCGCGCAGGAGCCGCAGCCTTGAATGCCGTTCGCCTTCGAACTGGCAGACCACGTCCACGAGGTGTTCGAGCAGGCGGGGCCCCGCGATGGAGCCGTCCTTGGTTACGTGCCCCACCAGCAGGGTGGTCATGTTGCGGCGCTTGGCCGCTGCGATGAGGGACGCCGCAACCTCGCGGACCTGCGATACGCCACCGGCGCTGCCTTCGACGTCGGCGCTGCTCAGGGTCTGCACCGAGTCCACCACCAGCAGCCGCGGTTCGAGCTTCTCCACCTGCCCCAGCGCCTGTCCGAGGTCCGTTTCGGCGGAGAGGTACAGGGACTCCGCGACGGCGTCGATCCGGTCCGCGCGGAGCTTCACCTGCGCGGCGGATTCCTCGCCCGTAATGTAGAGGACATCCTGCGCCGTGCGGGCAAACTTCGCCGCGACGTCCAGCAGCAGGGTGGACTTGCCGACACCGGGCTCGCCGGCAAGCAGGATGACGGCTCCGGGAACCAGCCCGCCGCCGAGGACCCGGTCGAGTTCGTCCACACCGGTGGGCAGGAAGGCGGCCGTCGTGGCGTCGACGTCGGCGATCCGGCGGGCGGGTTCCAGGACGGTGGTGGCCGCCGTCGTGCGGGCCACCGCGGCGCCGGTCTCCTCAACGCTGCCCCACGCCTGGCATTCGCCGCAACGGCCAACCCACTTGGCCGTGGTCCAGCCGCATTCGCCGCATTTATAGCCGGTCGCTTTGGAAGCCCGGGAAGTTTTGGTTGCCATTGCTTCACCTTATCCGTGGTCACTGACATCCACCTGCCGCGGTGTTCCCGAACACCCGCCGGCCCACCGGCTACAGCGGCGGAAGGGCATCCCGGGCCTCGTTCGACTCCATGCCGGCGGCTTCCAGCAGGTCCACCATCAGCGGTCGGAAGAGCATCACCACGGTTTCGCCTTCCAGCTTCCGCACCTCAAGCATTTTCGGGTGCAGTTGGGCGGCGACCGCGCTGAGTTCGAGCCGTGCGGTCCGCAAATTTGCCCTGCGCTCGCTGTCGTTCATGGCTGCCAGGCCCGCGGAGAGGCTGTCCACCGCCATCGCCGTCTCCTGCAGGACATCGGCGATGTTCTGCGTCGCCTCGTCGGAGAGGGCCGCATGATTGATGGCGCTCGTCAGCCGACGGGCGAAGACCCGGCTGTTGCGCAGGGCAAGATCGATATAGTCCAGCGACGTCTCGAGCTTGTCCAGCGTGTCCCGGTGCCGCCGGTACGCGGGGGCCAGGGTGGCCACTTCGCCGGACGCACGCAGGGACTGGCGCATCGCATCGACGAGGGGCTGGCAGTTCCGGCCCCGGATCAAGGCATGCCAGGCCTGGGTGGAATCGCTGTAGTGGAGCGCTGAGGCGCACTCACGCAGCACCTTGGAAAGTTCGTGCAAAAGCATCCGGACATCCTTGCGGGGCTCCCGGCGCGGATCCTTGGGGATAAGGACCGTCAGTAGCAGGGCGAACAATCCACCCACGACAGCGTCGAGGCTACGGGTGAACGGGCCGCCCGGCGGCACGGGCAACAGCACCACCAGCAGGGACTGCAACCCGAGCTGGGTGGTAAAGATTGTCCCGCCGTCCAGAAAACGGGCCAGCAGGATGGAGAAGAAGAGGACGACGGCGGCCTGCCAGATGCCTGAGCCGAGCCAGTGCAGGAGCAGGTCGCCCACCACGATCCCGATGGTGCAGCCGAGGCCCACTTCCATGACGCGGCGCAGCCGGGGATCCCGGGAGAAGCCGAGGGCGATCAGGGCGGACGTTGCTGCGAACAGCGGCCCCTTGTGCCCCAGGACGTATTCGGCAAAGGCGTAGGCGCCCACCGCGGCGGCGGTCATCTGCGCAGCCGGCATTACGGAGTTCCGGCTCCGGGTGATCCCGGTGCGGACCCGGCCGCGCAGGAAACGTGTGCTCGCGGAAAATCCGGTACCGGTGGCCATGTCCCCAGTCTATTTGCCGGCCATGGCCGTCCAGGCACACCCAAAGTAAGGTGGAGATGTGACGCGCAACACGCAGTGGCGGTGCGGCGGTGTAAGGCAATGTCCCGGCGTCGTTAATCTGCTGTTCACTTTGGACCGCCATTCTCTTCACTTGGGGATCCTAAGTTCGATGAAGGTACAAACCGTACGCATCCTCGCCCGGCCGTCCCAGGTCCGGCACGCACAGAGAATCCCTGGAAGGGGCACATTCAGTGAAGGCACTTCGCTTCGGCCGCCACGCGGCTATCGCTGCCATTGCAGTTGGCGCACTCGCGCTCACCGCCTGCGGTTCGGATAACGCAACAGGCACCCCCGCAGGCTCCCCGGCCGCCGGCGGCGCCAACGTTACCGGCACCCTGACCGGCATTGGCTCTTCGGCGCAGGGCGCGGCCATGGACGTCTGGAAGACCAACTTCGCTGCCGCGAACCAGGGTGTCACTGTGCAGTACTCCCCGGATGGCTCCGGCGCAGGGCGCAAGGCCATCCTGGACGGCTCGGCCCAGTTCGCCGGCTCTGACGCCTACCTGAAGGATGACGAGCTTGCCAGCTCCACCGCCCAGTGCGGACCGGACGGGGCCCTCAACATCCCGGTCTACATTTCCCCGATCGCCGTGGCCTACAACCTGCCCGAGGTCAAGGAACTGAAGCTGGACGCCCCCACGGTTGCCAAGATTTTCCGTGGCGAGATCGCCGCCTGGAATGACCCGGCGATCGCCGCACTGAACCCGGACGCCACCTTGCCTGACCTGAAGGTCACCCCGGTCCACCGCTCGGACGATTCCGGCACCACCTCGAACTTCACCGATTACCTGTCTGCTGCCGCACCGGATGCCTGGACCGACAAGGCCGCCGGCATCTGGCCCGCTTCCCTTGGTGGCGAGAATGCCAAGGGAACCTCCGGCGTCGTCAAGACCGTCACCGACACCCCCGGTGCTGTGACCTACGCGGATGACTCCGCCGTGAGCGGCAAGCTCGGCACCGCTGAGATCAAGGTCGGCAGCACCTTCACCAAGATCTCCGCCGAGGCAGCGGCCAAGGCCGTCGACGCGGGCAGCCCGGTGGAGGGCCGCAACGCCAATGACCTTTCCATCAAGCTGGACCGGGCCACGACGGTCGAGGGCGTCTACCCGATCGTGCTCGTCTCCTTCCACATTGTCTGCAGCTCTTACGACACGCAGGCAACCGCTGACCTCGTAAAGGCCTTCGAGAGCTACGTCGTCTCCGACGCCGGCCAGAACGCCGCCGCTGAAGCCGCCAAGTCTGCGCCGCTGTCCAAGACCCTCCAGGACAAGGCGCTCAAGTCCATCGAATCCATCAAGGCCAAGTCCTAGGGATTCATTGCGCGTAGGGCATAGTGGGAACACCAGCCTGACACCGGTTCCCTGTCCCGGACGGGCCGTCAAAGACGGCCCATCCCGGGGCAGGGAACCAACGCGTTTGCCCGACCATTCAAGGAATCACCGGTGCGGCCGGCGGAGGAATCCGCCCGGGCCACCGGTCCCGATCGAATCTGAAGGACCGTGAAGTGACCACCACCGCCCAGACATCGTCCCGGAGCGCAGGCCGCGCCGGAGACAAGGTCTTTTCCGCAGCCACCCTGGCCGCCGGGTGCCTGATCCTTGCCGTGCTCTTCGGAGTGGCACTCTTTCTGGTCGTCCAGGCGATCCCCGCTTTCGTGGCACCTCCGGGCGAGATCCAGGGCGGCGAAGGCTTCTTCGCATACATCTGGCCGATCGTGATCGGCACGGTCATCGCTGCGGCGATCGCCCTGGTCATCGCCACGCCGATCGCCATCGGCGTTGCGCTCTTCATTTCGCATTTCGCCCCGCGCCGCCTCGCATCCGGTCTCGGCTACGTCATAGACCTGCTGGCCGCCATCCCCTCGGTGGTTTACGGCGCCTGGGGCGCCACGTTCCTCGCCAGCGAAATCTCCCCGGCCTACACCTGGCTGGCCGCGAACATGGGCTGGCTGCCGATCTTCGAGGGCCCGGCCTCCGCCACCGGGAAGACGATTCTCACGGCCGGCATCGTCCTCGCCGTTATGGTCCTGCCGATCATTACCTCGCTGTCCCGGGAAATCTTCCTGCAGACCCCCAAGCTGCACGAAGAGGCTGCGCTGGCACTCGGCGCCACCCGCTGGGAGATGATCCGCATGGCGGTCCTGCCGTTCGGCCGGCCAGGGATCATCAGCGCCATTATGCTCGGCCTGGGCCGGGCGCTCGGCGAGACCATGGCGGTCGCGCTCGTCCTGTCCTCCGGAGCACTGACCGCCAGCCTGATCCAGTCCGGCAACCAGACCATCGCCGCCGAAATCGCCCTCAACTTCCCCGAGGCCAGCGGCTTGAAAGTCAGCACGCTGATCGCCGCCGGCCTGGTCCTCTTCGTCATCACCCTGGGTGTGAACATGATCGCCCGCTGGATCATCACCCGGCACAAAGAATTCTCGGGAGCCAACTAAATGACCTCCACCCTGAACCCGGTCCGCAAGCGGTCCGCCCTCACCAAGGGCCAGCTGCCAAAGTGGGCCCCGTATGCCGTCCTGGCCGCCGCCCTCGTTGTCGGCGCCGCCGTCCTGGCCCTGATCGGTTTCAACGCCTTCGGCTGGGGAATCGTCTCCGCCATCCTTTTCACCGCCGGCCTGAGCGGCTGGAGCCGCGTCGTGGAGGGCTCGCGCCGCGCAACGGACCGGCTCGCCACCTGCCTGGTGGTGGGCGCCTTCCTGATTGCGTTGCTGCCGCTGATCTCCGTCATCTGGACCGTCCTCATCAACGGGCTGCCGGGCCTGCTCGATCCCGGGTTCCTCACTACGTCAATGAACGGCGTCACGGGATCTTTCGACAACAAGAGCGTCGAGGAGGGCACCCCGGTGGTGGGCGGTATCTACCACGCGATGCTCGGCACCGTCCAGATCACCTTGCTGGCGACAGCCATCTCCGTACCCGTTGGCCTGCTGACATCGATTTACCTCGTGGAGTACGGCAACGACCGCCCGCTGTCCCGCGTCATCACGTTCTTCATTGACGTGATGACCGGCATTCCCTCGATCGTGGCCGGCCTGTTCGCGGCTGCCTTCTTTTTCGCGGTCGTGGGGCCCGGGACCAAGACCGGCGCCGTGGCCGCCGTCGCGCTGTCCGTGCTGATGATCCCGGTGGTGGTCCGATCCAGTGAGGAAATGCTCAAGATCGTCCCCAACGAACTGCGGGAGGCGGCGTACGCGCTCGGCGTCCGGAAGTGGCGGACCATCCTGAAGGTGGTGATCCCGACGGCGATCTCCGGCATCGCGTCCGGCATCACGCTTGCGATCGCGCGGGTCATCGGCGAAACTGCACCGATTCTTGTCACCGCGGGCTTTGCCACCGGTATCAACGCGAACGTCTTCAGCGGCTGGATGGCGTCGCTGCCGACCTTCATCTACACCCAGATCCTCAACCCCACCTCGCCGTCCAACCCGGATCCGTCCTCCCAGCGTGCATGGGGTGCCGCGCTGGTCCTCATTATTCTCGTGATGCTGCTCAACCTTGCCGCCCGCCTGGTTGCCCGCGTCTTCGCCCCGAAAGCCGGCCGCTAGGCCCCGGCCAGCGTCCGCCGCCCACCTCCAGAACTGAAGGAACACCATGTCTAAGCGCATCGACGTCAAGGACCTGAACGTCTATTACAGCAAATTCCTCGCGGTCGAAGACGTCAACATCAACATTGAGGCTAAATCCGTCACGGCCTTCATCGGCCCGTCCGGCTGTGGCAAGTCCACCTTCCTGCGTACCCTGAACCGCATGCACGAAGTGATTCCGGGTGCCCGGGTCGAAGGGGAGGTCCTGCTGGACGGCGACAACCTGTACGGACCCTCCGTTGACCCAGTCACCGTCCGCTCGCAGATCGGTATGGTCTTTCAGCGGCCGAACCCATTCCCGACCATGTCCATCCGGGATAACGTACTGGCCGGCGTGAAGCTGAACAACCAGAAGATCTCCAAGGGGGAGGCCGACGCCCTCGTCGAGCGCTCCCTGCAGGGCGCCAACCTGTGGAACGAGGTCAAGGACCGCCTCGCCAAGCCCGGCTCCGGCCTCTCCGGCGGGCAGCAGCAGCGCCTCTGCATCGCCCGTGCGATTGCCGTGGAACCCCAGGTGATCCTGATGGACGAGCCCTGCTCCGCCCTGGACCCAATCTCCACGCTCGCGATTGAGGACCTCATCAACGACCTCAAGGACCACTACACCGTGGTGATCGTGACCCACAACATGCAGCAGGCGGCGCGCGTCTCTGACCGGACGGCGTTCTTCAACATTGCCGGCACCGGCAAGCCCGGCAAGCTGATCGAGTTCGGCGACACCCACACGATCTTCAGTAACCCGACCCAGAAGGCCACCGAGGACTACGTCTCCGGACGCTTCGGGTAAACCCGGAGTCTCTACTTTCCGGCAAGGGGCGAGAGCGCCAACTGCAGAACGAACGCCCCAGCAGCGGCCATCGCCGGTGTCAGAAGCCAGTAGACGAGGATTCGGATAGCCAGGCGGCGGTTCACCGAGGAAAAATTCTGGTTGGCACCGGCCCCGAGCACGGCTGAGGTGGTGGTGTGCGTCGTGGACATAGGCAGATGCAAGGCGACGGCGCCCACCAGCAGCAGCGTGGAACTCCACAGCAAGGCGACGAAGCCGCGAAGCGGGTCAATCCGGCTCAGCCGGTATCCGATCGTATAAGAAATCCTCCAGCCGCCGGCCAGGGTGCCTGCGGCCAGCATCGCGGCGGTGAGCACCGCAACCCACGGTGGCAGCGAGGCGCCATCGGAGAGCCCGGCGGCGAGCAGGGCCAGTACCAGGATGGCACTGGTCCGCTGGCCGTCCTGGAGTCCGTGGGCGAATGCCACAGCGCCGGCGGCCACGGCTTGGGACCGCCGTGACCGGCTGTTAACGACGTTTGGCGGTGTGTAGCGGGCTGCCCAGTGGGCGGGCCAGACCAGGGCGTAGGCGGCCGCGAAGGCAATGGCGGGAGACAGCACCAGGGGCAGGACGACCTGGAGAAGCAATGAGCTGTCGACCCCGGTGACCGGGATGCCGCCGGTGGCGATATTTCCGACGCTGGCGCCTGCGAGGCCGCCGATCAGGGCGTGGGTGGACGACGCCGGGATGCCGCGCCACCACGTGTACAGGCCCCACGCGGCGGCACTGAGCAACCCGGCCAGGACGATGGTCAGGCCGTTGTCCCCGGGCGGGAGACTGATCCAAGTCCGACTGACTTCCAGCACCAGCGTGGCGCTGAGGGCCGCGCCGATGAAGTTGAAAAGCCCGGCCAGCAAAACGGCGACAGTTGGGGTGAGTGCCCGGGTGCGGACTGCTACCGCTACCGAACTCGACGCGTCCTTGAATCCGTTGAGGAAGGCAAACACCCCGGCGGCGAGCACCACCAGGGTGAAGAAAACTATTGTCACGTCAGGATTCCTTGACGATGATGCTGCCCACCTGGGTCGCGATCCGGCGCATGTCCTTTGTGACGTCGACCAGTTGGTTGGCGATATCGCGGTGGCGGGCGTATTGCGCGGACTTCATTTCGTTGAGCATGTCCGCCACCCAAACCCGATGGGTCTTTTCCGCACGCTTGGCCAGACGCAGGATTTCGATCCAGTAGTCCTCGAGGTCATCGAGGTTGTTTAGCTGCTGCATGGCAGTGACGGTGAGCTCAGCCTGCCTGCTGATAATTTCCAGCTGTTCAGCTGCCCGACGCGGAAGCCGGTCCAGCTTGTAAAGGGCCACCAGTTCGGCCGCGGCGTCCAGCTTCTCGATCGCCTCGTTGAGGAAGCGGGACAGCGTGTACATGTCCTCGCGGGGCAGCGGATTCACAAAGCTCGTCCGCATATGGGTGAGCAGGGCCACGTGCAGGTCCGCGGATTTGGCCTCATGGTTGTGCATGTCGTCCACGAGCCGGGAGTGTTCGCCCGCCGGCGCGCCAAGGATTTCCGAGAGTGTCCCCGTGGCGAGCACAATCTGGCGTGCCATCTGGGATAACAGGTCCAGTCCGGCGGTCTCCTGGGGGAAAAGACGGAGTTTCACGTAATGTCACCGGTCTTCGGGAAAGGTGTTCCGGACAGGGCCTGCCGGGGAATCTGCTGTGAGGGCCCGCGCATGGGGATTACTTTACCGTCCGGGCGGTGCGGCCGCGGCCAGGCCCCGCCCCCGGGGTCCGGGGGACTGCAACAGGCCGCCGTGCGGTGGGGTGACGCGGCATAAGAGGCGGGGCGTAAAAATGGTGCCGAACCGGATACGCCTCTCGGCGGTAGGCCGCTCTAGGCGGCTAAATGTTGAAGCCCGGGGGTTTCGCGGTTCGGCACCGGTTTCAGTTTTCTACGACTCCTGCCGCAAGTCAAGATTGACAGCCGCCCGCCGGCGTGCGTCCCGGAGCCGGTTCTGCGGGCGCTGATGCGCCGCGGAGACCAGGCCCTGGTGGAGGTCAGTCCAGTTCGCCCAGCCGCCACGCGTTGGCGGCGTGTTCGAGGTCCTCGGCGGTCTTGACCAGGAGGTGTGAACTCCGCGTGAGCTTGCTGGCATGGCTGGCGTTACCGTGCTCGACGCCGTCGGCCAGTGTCGCCTGGCCAAGCGCCACGACCCGGCAGAAGGCGGCAGAACGCTCAAGGGCGACGTCGAACTCGCCGTCGAAGGCCCCGGAAAGGATGGCGTCCGCCATTGTCTTCATCTCCTCGGCGCCTGGCGGTTCGGCGGCGCCCGCCACAGCGTGCGAAACCTGGGCGGTGTCCTTGCCTGCCTTGAAGTAAACGGAGATTCGCTCCGGGTCCTGGATGGTGGCCGCCCGCAGGGCGTAGAGCCGCCACAGGGCGCCGGGCAGCGACCGGGCAGGACTCTCTGCCCACATCTCCGCAATTGCCTCCAGCCCCTGCTCGTCCGCCAGCTTGACGAGCCGCTTGGTGACCTTGGGGTCGTCACTGTCGCGTCCGCGCCGGACCAGCGCCTGTGCGGCCAGATGAGCGGCTTCTGACACCCGGGCGGGGTCGGCTCCGCCCGCGAAGGGCTCGAAATCGATGGGCGCGAAGGGCTTCGGCTTGTGGTGCCGGGGCGGTCCTGGGGTGTTGGATTCGTGCTCGCTCATGCCACCACGCTACTCCTGCGCCGCCGGGTTATCGAGGAACGGACGGAACCCCGCCCGCGGGGCAGGATGGCAACGGACCGGGGCCCACATCCGCGCAACTCCGAGGGAGCGGCGCCGGAGCCGCACACAGGCCCCGCAAGGCCTCGTTCAACAGTCGGGCCCGGTGTGGGGTACAGTATTATCGTCCAGAAATGGACGGGGCTGATAGCCTTTTTAGCGCGGAGCAATCCGTGTTCCTTAAGCATCAGTGCGGGCCTTTAGCTCAGTTGGTAGAGCATCGGACTTTTAATCCGTGGGTCGTGGGTTCGATCCCCACAGGGCCCACTCTTTTAGCGAAGAGTGGAAAATCCCCGGCATCCTGGAAACAGGACGCCGGGGATTTCTCGTGCGCCCGCCAATGCGTCAGCGGTGCCCGGCGGACCGGTTGCCGGTCTAGTGGATGCCCGCGGGGCCAGGCGCGGCGCTGTGGGTGTGGTCGGGGGCTTCGCGGTGCATCGCTGAGCCGATAACGGTCCCGGCACGCCGGGCCGCTTCGGCCAACTGGTCCGAGACTTCCGGGGCCTTGTCCTTGACCGCCTCAGCCGCCGCCGACACCTTGTCCTGCACGGGTTTGCTCGCCCAGAGCGCGGCGGCCCTTTCCTTGAGCTTGTCGTAATTCGCACGGCCGGACCGCGTCCCCAGGACGTAGCCAGCGGCCAGTCCGGTGCCAAAAAGAAGCTTGCCTTTCATGCTGCACTCCAATCATTTAGCCGGAATTCATTGCGCGTAATTCGTTGGGGAAGGCCGGCGGTGGACATGCGGCCCACGTTCGTTCTTCGCCTCCTATGAAAAATTCGCCTCCTATGAAAAACCGGCCCCGGGATGAATCCCGGAGCCGGTTTTCGGATCGCGTCCGCTTAGCGGGCGGAGCGCTTGGCGATCATGCCGTAAACCAGCAGGACAATGATCGCACCGCCGATGGCCAGCAGCCAGGTCGACAGGGAGAAGAATTCATTGATGCCGACGCCAAACAGTGCGCTGCCAATGAAACCGCCGAGGAGCGCCCCGACTACCCCGAGGACGAGGGTGATCAGGATTCCACCACCCTGGCGGCCCGGGAGGATCGCCTTGGCGATCGCTCCGGCGATGAGTCCGAGAATCAAAAATGCGAGAAATCCCATTATTATCGTTCCTTCTTCATTCGTTGAGGAGGCACCCGGATCGCCGGGCGCGCTTCATCCTTCATCCCCAATACTAATCATGCTTAGCATCAATGGGCCAACCGTGCCGCTAAACAGCAGCGCGCGGGTCTAGTTACCAGGCATAATCCTCCGGGGCGGGGCGGTGTCCCGGAAAGATCTCGTCGATGCGCTTGAGGGCGTCCGCATCGAGTTGAATTTTTTCCGCCCTTAGGGCGGCGGTCAGTTGGCCCGCCGTCCGCGGGCCGATGATTGGCGCAGTCACGGCCGGCTGGTGCAGCAGCCACGCGAGGGCCACGTCGCCGGGTTCATGCCCGAGCTGGTCGCAGAAATCCTCGTATCGCCGGATCTGTTTCTGGTGTGTTTTGAGGGCTTCGACGGCGCGGCCCGCGGCACGCCGGACGCCCTCACGTTCCTTCTTCAGGACCCCGCCCAGCAGGCCGCCATGCAGCGGGGACCAGGGGAGGAGCCCCAGCCCGTAGTTCTGGGCAGCGGGAATGACTTCCAGCTCCACATCGCGGGTGATCAGGTTGTAGAGGGACTGCTCGCTGACCAGGCCGGTGTAGTGACGCCGCGCAGCAGTCTCCTGGGCCTGGGCGATGTGCCAGCCGGCGAAGTTGCTGCTGCCCGAATACAGGATCTTTCCCTGCTGGACCGCGACCTCGATGGCTTGCCAGATCTCATCCCAGGGGGTCTTCCGGTCTACGTGGTGGAACTGGTAGAGGTCGATGTAGTCAGTCTGGAGGCGCTTCAGGCTGTCGTCCAGGGCCCGGCGGATGTGCAGCGCGGAGAGTTTGGACCCGTTGGGGGCGTCGGCCATGGTGCCAAAGACCTTTGTAGCCAGCACTGTCCGTTCGCGCCGTTCGCCGCCTTGGGCAAACCAGCGGCCGATGATCTCTTCCGTCCAGCCTCTGTGCCCCGATCCGCCATAGACGTTAGCGGTGTCAAAGAAATTGATACCGGCGTCCCGCGCCGCGTCCATCACGGCGTGAGCGTCCGGCTCTTCGGTTTGCGGGCCGAAATTCATGGTGCCGAGGCAGAGCCGGGAAACTGTCAGGCCCGAACGGCCCAAATGCGTGTACCGCATGGATTGTCCCTCCCGATCCCCGTCTTGGTCCCCGGCATCGGCACGCCGTCCAAAGCCGGACCTTGGCGGGGGCCGGCTCCGGGTGGAAGTCAGTGCTCGAGCCGAAACCCCAATTTGATGGTTACCTGCCAGTCAGCGATTTCCCCCTCCACGAGGTGACCGCGGATTTCCTTAACCTCAAACCAGTCAAGATTCCGCAAAGTCTTTGCCGCCGTGGCAATCCCATTGCGGACGGCGGCGTCTACGCCTTCGTTCGAGGTACCGACAATTTCAGAAATGCTGTAAGTGTGATTAGACAACTTCGCTCCTCGTGATCGCCATCGAAAGCCGGCAGCAGGCCGTTCCTGCAGACTAGTCGACGGAGACGTGCTGGACTAGGGCCGGCGGACCGCGGATTGGATGCCGGCGGGTGGGCCGGGCCCCGAACGCTTGCCGCCCGGTGCAGGCTGTCCGGCCGGACGATCCATGAAAAATACTCAGGGGGGTATACCATGGGAGCTACCTATTGATCCCGGAGGCAGCAATGGAACTCGATCCCACCGACATGAAGCCAGTCATCAACCGCCTGCGGCGCGCCCAGGGGCAGCTGGCAGCTGTTACGAGGATGATCGAGGAGGGCCGCGACTGCAAGAGCGTGGTCACCCAGTTGGCCGCCGTCTCCAGCGCCCTGGACAGGGCGGGTTTCTCCATCATCGCGACCGGACTGCAGCAGTGCATGCAGCAGGAGGATCCGAGCCTGGACCGGGCCGAACTGGAGAAGCTCTTTCTCTCGCTGGCCTGAGGCCCCGCTGGAAGGCCGCCGCGGCGTCAGTCGGACCGGTCCGCCAGAACGTACGTCTTGAGGTCATCGAGGGTCTGCTGCATATGCGCGTCCATGGCATCCCGGGGCCCGGTGCGGCTCGCGCGAGGCCAGCGCCTCCGCGATGCTCTGGTGATGTCCGATCGCATGCTCCTGGATGTCCGGCACCCTGGACGTTTCGGTCCGGCGTTTTTGCAGGACCCGTTGCAGCGGCTCGAACAGCACGGCAACAAAAACATTTCCTGAGGCCTGCAGGATGAGGTCATGGAACGCCAGGTCCGCTTCCACGAATGCCGCCAGGTCATTGCCCTCGTGTGCCAGCCGCATCGATTCGACGTATCCGTGCAGGTCCTGGATCTCGGCGTCGCCGATCTTCCCGGCCGCAAGCTCGCATGCGCCTGACTCCAACATCCTGCGCAGTTCGATCAGCTGGATGGCCGCGGACGCGTCATTTTTTCCTTCGGCGGCGGCCCGCAACACGGCCTCCAGGGAGGCCCAGCGGTTCAGCGGGTTCACGTAGGTGCCCCGGCCGCGCTCCACGCTGAGGATCCGCTGCGCTTCGAGGGTCTTCATGGCTTCCCGCACGGTCATGCGGCTGACTTCGTGCCGCGCGCTGAGCTCAAGTTCGCCGGGGACGACGGCTCCGGGCGGGAATTCCCCGGCAATGATCCGGTCCAGCAGCTCATCTGCCACCACTCCGACCAACGATTTCCTAGCCAATGTTCCCCGTTCAGAGCTCAATTCCGGTTGAGCGTCAAGTCTACTTGCGCGCCCTCTGTGTTATATGCCACAATACTAGTCAGATATCAGATGTCTGACATCTTACATATATTGATGGGGCGCTTCCGGCGCCGCAGACAGACCCACAATGGAGTGCACAGTGATCCTCGAAGCAGAAGTGCTGGCCGCGTTCCCCGCGGAGGTACAGATCCCCGCCCGGATCGTGGCAGACAGCCTGGCGGCGTCAGGTCCCGGGTTCCCCAGGATCCTGGTGGTCCTCGACGACGATCCCACCGGTACCCAGTCAGTCGCCAACCTGCCGGTCCTCACCCAATGGGAGGCCGCGGATTTCGCCTGGGCCTTCGCCCAGGAGATTGACGGACGGCGGCAGCGCGCCGTATACGTACTGACCAACACCCGCAGCCTTGACCCGGCAGAGGCGGCCGCCCGCAACGAGGAAATCGTCCGGAACGCGCTCACTGCTGCCGGAGAGGCGGAAGTGCGCCTCAGCTTCGTCAGCCGCGGCGATTCCACGCTCCGCGGACACTACCCGCTCGAGCCCGATGTCATTGCGGCCACCATTGCCGCAGTCACCGGTGAGGCGACGGACGGCGTCGTGATTGTTCCTGCATTCCCCGACGCGGGGCGTGTCACGATCGGCGGCGTCCATTACCTTCGCGGCACCGGCGGGACGGCGGGCCGGCTCACCCCGGTGGCCGAAACCGAGTTCGCCCGGGATGCCAGCTTCGGCTTCGCCAACTCGGAGCTGGCCAAGTACGTGGAAGAGAAATCGCAGGGCCGCGTCGCCGCTGGCTCCGTGATCGTTCTGGACCTGCACGTCATCCGGTCCTCGGCTGAAGCCATCGCCGACGCCATTGCGTCCGCAGAAAACTCCACCCCGATCGTCGCGGACGTCGTCACCGAGAACGACCTCCGCGCCCTGGCCCTGGGCCTTGAGGAGGCCGAGCGCCGCGGTAAGAAGCTGCTCTACCGCGTCGGCCCGCCGTTCGTCCGCGCCCGCATCGGTCAGGAAATCCGTACCGAGCTCAGCGGCGAGGAAGCCTACGCGGGCAATACTCCTTCGGAGGCCGGCGGACTGATCGTCGTCGGCTCCCATGTCGGCGTCACCACGCGCCAGCTCAACGCGCTCACCGAGCAGCACAGCGCAGCCCGCATCGTCGAAGTCGACGTCAAACAGCTCCTCGGCGAAAACGCGGGGGAGTACCTGGACAGGACCGTCGCCACGGTCGTTGCGGCCCTGCACGACGGCGACGTAATCCTCCACACCAGCCGCCTGCTGATCAAAACCGACGACGCCGCCGAAAGCCTGCGGATCGCACGCGCCGTCTCGGCCGCCGTCGTCGCCGTGGTTAACCGGACCCTGAAGACCTTCCCGCCGCGTTTCGTGATCGCCAAGGGCGGCATCACGTCCTCGGACGTCGCCGCCCACGGCCTGGAGATCCGGCATGCCATTGTCCGCGGCCCCATGCTGCCGGGCATCGTGAGCCTGTGGGAACCGGTGGACGGGCCCGCCAAGGGGATCCCCTACATCGTCTTCGCCGGCAACGTCGGCGACGACGATTCCCTCGCCCAGGTCACCCGCAAGCTCAGCAACACATTCTGACCCGCCGCTTCCAGCCGATTTCAATGGAGAACATCATGACCGCACAGTACACAGTCACCGTCCTGGGCCTCGGCGCCATGGGCCTGCCGATGGCCACCCGGCTGGCAAGCGAACTGACAGTCCACGGCTTCGACATCGCCGAGCCGCGCCTCCGGCTCGCCGAAGAAGCCGGTGTCCGCATCTTCGATTCCGCCCGCGCCGCCGCCGCTGAATCAGACGCCCTCCTGTTGGCCGTCCGCAACGGCGAACAGCTCGACGACGTTCTCTTCGGCACGAACGGCGTCGCTGATGTCCTCAAGCCGGGCGCCGTTGTGATCCTGACCAGCACGGTGGGTACCGAAGCGATTCCGGCAACCGTCGCCCGCCTCGCCGAATTTGGCGTCGAACTCGTCGACGCGCCGCTCTCCGGCGGTCCCAAGCGGGCCGGCGAGGGTGACCTGCTGATCGTCGTCGGCGCCGCGCCGGTGGCACTCGCCACTGCCCGCCCTGTCCTGGAACTCCTGGCCTCCACCCTGACCGTGGTGGGCGACAAGCCCGGCGACGGCCAGGCCCTCAAGACCGTCAACCAGCTGCTTTGCGGTGTCCACATCGCCGCTGCCGCCGAGGCCATGGCCCTCGCCGACGCCCTCGGACTGGACCAGGCCAAGACCCTCGCGGCACTCGAAGCCGGCGCCGCCGGTTCCTTTATGCTCTCCAACCGCGGGCCCCGCATCCTTGAGGCCTACACGGAGGACGGCGCGGAGGTCCTGAGCCGCCTCGACATCTTCGTCAAGGACATGGGCATCGTGGGCAAGGCGACCCGCGCCGCCGGTCTGGCCACCCCGGTTGCCGCCGCCGCCGAGCAGCTCTATTTGCTTGGCCAGTCCCAGGGCCTCGCCGCCGCCGACGACTCCGCCGTCATCAAGGTCGTCGCCCCCGTGAAACGTACCGCTTAGCCACCACCCCAACAGCCCGACGACGGCGGATCTGCTTTCCGCCGTCGTCGATCCAACCAGATCGCTAGGCTTAACTAGCACCGTCAAAGGAGACACACCATGAGCGCTCTAGCTCTCCTGGCCATTGCTGTAGCAGGCGTTGCCCTGCTGCTCCTGGCCGTCATCAAGTTCAAAATCCCCGCCTTCCTGGCCCTGCTGGTTGTCAGCGTGGCCGTGGCGCTCACCGCCGGAATTCCGCTGGCGGACGTGGTCAAAACCGTCACGGACGGCATGGGCGGCACCCTCGGCAACGTGGCCATCCTCGTCGGCCTCGGCGCCATGCTCGGCAAGATGATTGAAATCTCGGGCGGAGCCCAGGCCCTGGCCGGCAAGTTCACCCAGTTGCTGGGGGCCGCGCCGGGTGATCGCCGCCCTCACTTCGGCCGCGTTCCTGCTGGCCATTCCCGTTTTCTTCGACGTGGGATTCATCATCCTGATTCCGATCATCTACGGCTTTGCGAAGGCCGCCGGCGTCAACCCGGTCAAGATCGGGCTGCCGGTTGGCGCCATCATGCTCGCCATTCACGTTGTGGTTCCGCCGCACCCGGGCGTCGTGGGCGGCGCAGGCATCCTCAATGCCGACATCGGCTGGGTCACCATCGTCGGTCTCCTGATCTGCATCCCCGTCGGCGTACTCGGGTACTTCGTTGCCCGGAAGCTGAACCGCCGCGATTTCACCATGCTGCCCAGCACCGCCGAGCAGTTCCGTCTCTTCGGCACCGGCAAGTCCGAGGTTGAGCAGGACGCCGACCAGGGCGGGTCCGGCGTCGCGGTCAAGAACCGCGTCGCGGTGGTCCAGACCGCCCCGAGCCCGGCCATGATCATCTCCCTCATCGTCCTGCCCATCCTCATGATCATGGTGGGAACCCTCGGTGCCGTCATTCTCCCCAAGGGTGCCCCGGGCGCAGACGTAGCGGCCTTCGTCGGCTCACCGCTGATCGCCCTGCTGACCACCCTTGGCCTTGCCTTCTACTTCCTCGGCATCCGCCGCGGCTGGTCCTCGCAGCAGACCGGTGAGGTCATGGACTCCGCCCTGGCCCCCACCGCGATCGTTATCCTCGTCACCGGAGCCGGCGGCGTCTTCGGCAAGGTCCTGACCGTCTCCGGAATCGGCAAGGCACTGGCCGAGGGCCTGCACGCGGTCGGTCTCCCCGTAATCCTGATGGCCTTTATCCTCGCGGCAGTCCTCCGGGCCTCACAGGGCTCCGCCACGGTTGCGATCATCACCACCGCCGGCCTGCTCAGTGCGTCAGTGGCCGACGGCGGATTCTCGCCGCTGCAGACTGCGCTGATCCTGGTGGCGATCGGCTTCGGCGCCTTCGGCCTCAGCCACGTCAATGACTCCGGCTTCTGGATCGTCACCCGCTTCCTGGGCCTGTCCGTCGCAGACGGCCTGCGGACGTGGACCGTGCTCACCACCATCCTCGGACTCGCAGGCTTCGCCCTGACGTTCCTGGTCTGGATGCTGGCCGGCGGCCTGAGCGTCTGATGCGGGCCCGCCTCGACGATCTGGTTGGCTCCGCCCTGCAACAGGGCTCGGCAGTACCGGCCTTCACCTGTTACGACTTCACGACCGCGCTCGCTGTCGTCGCGGCGGCCGAAGAGGCCGGCCGCGGGGCGATCCTGCTCGTGGCTCCGAAGACCGCCGCCACGCCCAACGGGCTGCGGCTGATCGCAGCTCTCCGCGGACTCGCGGACGCCGCCGCTGTTCCGGTTGCCGTGCAGCTGGACCACGCCGCCGACCCGGGGATGATCGCCGACGCCGTCAACGCCGGGGCCGACTCCGTGCTCGTGGACGGGTCAGCACTGCCCTACGAGGAGAACATTGCCCTGGTCGCGGGAGTCCGTGCCGCGCTCGCCGCACAGGGGAATGCCGACGTCGTGATCGAAGCGGAGCTCGGCGGCCTGGCCGGCGACGAGGACCGGGCCTTCGGTTCCGAGGCCGAAGGCAGCGCGCCGTCGCATGGTGCTGCCGGCCTCACTGACTCCGCGCAGGTGGAAGACTTTGTTGCCCGCACCGGCGCGCAGCTCCTGGCCGTGGCCGTGGGCAACGTCCACGGACACTACACGGGGGAACCCAAGCTGCGCTGGGACGTGCTGCAGGACATCGCTGTACGGGCCCGAATCCCGCTGGTGCTGCACGGCGCCTCAGGCATTCCGGCGCACGAACTGGTCAAGGCCGCGGCCATGAAGGTGGGCAAGGTCAACTTCAACACCGAACTCCGCACCGGTGTGCTGGCGGTCCTGCAGGCGCAAACTGCCGCGCACCGGGCCGACGGCGAGAACCTCCAGGGCCTGCTGCGCCAGTGGGACGCCTCGGCCAAAGCATTCGCGGGACAGGCCCTGGGCATCCTTACCCGCTGACGCCCCCGGTTGAAGAGATACGCAGGCACCAGGGCCATTCGATGGTCCTGGTCCCTGCGTTTTCTGCAGGCCGCCGCAGCACCAGCGTCCCGGGGCGGATCTTCCGTCCCGTTGCTGGCCGTCGACCGCAGCAAGGGCCACAATGAAGGACAGGCGGCATACCAGCAAGCCGTGTTCGCCGGTTCCAGGGGGCACAATGCGTGTTCCGCGGCAGCGGAAGGCGGTTCCGGTCATGGTCCCGGGCCGTGACCTGGTGATTGACCTCGCCAGGTTCATCTGTCTTGCCCTCGTCGTCGTAGCCCACACCATGATGGTGAGCCCCGTGCTGCACCCCGACGGCACTGTGACCTCGGAGAACACCCTGGAAAACCAGCCGTGGTTCCTGCCGGTCATCTGGGTGCTTCAAGTGATGCCGCTGTTCTTTGTGGCCGGCGGTATCACCGGACTGCAGTCCTGGCGCCGGCTCCGGTCCCGGGGCGGCAGCGCCTACGACTACATTCAGGCCCGGATGCTGCGCCTCATCCGCCCGGCGGCCGTATTGCTCGGCGTGATGTTCACCGGGCTGTGGGCCGCACGCCTGGCCGGCGTGGATCCGCAGGTCATCGAGTTGCTGGCCGCAGGGGCCGGCATGCCACTGTGGTTCCTCGCCGCGTACCTGGCCGCCCAGTTGAACGTGCCCTGCCTGGCCGCCCTGCATGCCCGTGCACCCTGGTTGACACTGGCCGGCCTTGTCTCGCTGGTGATTGCCATCGATTGCCTGCGGGGGGTGCTGCCGCTGCTTGCCCACGCAAATATGATTTTCCTCTGGTGCGCCGTCCAGCAACTCGGATTTATGGTTGAGGACGGCTGGCTGCAGCGCCTGGGCCGCCACAACCTGGCGGGAATCATCCTTGCCGGCAATCTGGGCCTGGGGCTGTTGGTGCTGCTGGGGCTCTACCCGGGAAATATGCTGGCGAATCTCAACCCGCCCAATGCGAGCCTTTTGTTTCTTGGCATTTCCCAGGCCGCCGCCCTGCAGCTGTTCCGCCCGTGGCTGCACCGGCTTGCGTCGGTTGAGTGGGTCTTGCGGCTCGTGGCAGGGGCCGGCCGCCGGGCGATGACCGTGTATTTGTGGCACCTTCCCGTCCTGGCGGCCATGTCCGGGCTGCTCCTGCTGACCGGATTCCCCCAGCCGGCGGGAGGAACCGCCGCATGGTGGTGGGGCAGGCCGCTTGTGCTGCTCGCCGTGATGGCGCTGCTCCTGCCGGTCCTGGCACTGTTTGGCCCGTTGGAGGAATTACCGACGGCGTCCTCCCACACCCGCGGCCGGCCCGCGGCCGCCGTGGTCACGGCCGCCGTCGTCGTTTTTATCCCCGTCTCCGATGCCGCACTCAACGGGCTCACCCTGGGCCTCCTTGGCGGAGGCGCGGCATGCTTCGTCCTCGCCACCCTGCTCCTGGGCCGCGCCCCCGCGCGGGATACCGCCGGCGCCCGGCCCGAAGCCTCCGCGCCACCATTGCCACACCCGCCATTAAGTGCCAATCTCGAACCATGACGGAGAACTCGGCAGCAACTGAAGACCGGTTCAATCCGGACGTCACCACCACCCGCAACGATGAGCTGCACTGCTATGAGTTGCACGTCGGAGCCCAGCCGGCCGTCCGGATCCGCTTCATCGACAGACCCGGCCACATCGACTTCGTTCACACCGACACCGCGGAGGCCTTCCAAGGGCGGGGCCTGGCAAAAGTGCTGGCGCACTTCGCCCTCGACGACGTCGTCGCAGCCGGCAAGCGGATCATTCCCAACTGCCCCTTCACCTACCGCTACCTGCGCAAGCACGACGCCTACAACCAGTACGTGGACTGGCCTGAGCGCCCGCCCGAAGGGGCCTGAGCCTGCTTCGCGCCGTCCCGGAAAGGGCTGGCGCGGCAAAGCCGGGCTTGTGGGTCGGATAACAACACCGTATGGTCGAACTGGAGTTATGCAGCTGGCTCTTGGATGTGTCCCTTTGGAGTACCCATGAACCACAAACTGCGTGTGCTTGTCCGTGTGGACATTGATCCCGCCCAAGTCACCGTTGAAGTCACCGGCTGCGTCACCCAGTCGGACTCCGAGGCACTGCACCATATCCTGCGCCGTGCCGCCCGCGTCGCGGCGGAAGCCAACGTCATCCTTGACCTTCGGGGCGCCTCCCACCTGGATCCCGAAGTGCTGCTGGACCTGCGGCGGATGGCTGCGGCGGGAATCCGGACAGGTACCAATCCGGCCGGGACAGCAGCCGCCGGCCAGCATGTCCGGCTAACCCTAGAAGAGCCTGCCGATCTGCCGATCTGCCTGCTTCACGTCGGTGCCGGGGGCGAGGTCCTCGCCGATCTGGAATCCGGACTTCCGGCCGGCTCGGGCGGGGCGCTGGTACCGGCCGGAGCCGGGCCCGGCCGGTGGGCCGAGGTCCGCCCTGAAGAGCATCTGAGGCTGGACCTCCTCGGCGAACCCAACGATGGGCTGGAACTGTCGGCGTACTTCGAGGGCACTCTTGATCCGGCCGCCACCGTCCGTGCCCTTTCGGACATCGCATTGTGCCGGCTCGCCGACGCACTGTTCAGCCACCTTGACACGGCCAGGCCATCGTTCGGCGCGCACACCTGGTACGAACTCGCTGCCGAGGAAATCCAAGACCGCCACCTGCACGATGGGGATTGTGTTTCCGGCGGGACAGCCGAAGCGAAAGAACTCACTCCGGGGCCGGCGACCGGCTGACGCCGCGGAGCCGGGGGACTAGGCTGTCGCTATGACCCCAACCACCCCTGATACCGCCAGCACCACTGCCCTCATCACGGGAGCCACCGCCGGTATCGGCGCGGAATTTGCGCGCCAGCTCGCCGAGCACGGGCACAACGTTGTGCTGGTGGCCCGGAACAAGGACCGGCTCGGGACGAAGGCTGCGGAACTGGAGCAGCGCTACAGCATCCGGACCGAGGTAATTGCCGCGGATCTGACGGACGACGCCGGCGTGGCGGCGGTCGTCGAGCGGCTCAGCGACCCCACAAGGCCCGTCGGGATCCTGGTCAATAATGCCGGTATCGGGTTGCTGCATTCCTTCGAGCAAAACGATGTTTCCGAGGAGAAACAGCACCTCAAACTGCACGTCGAGACAGCCCTGGAACTCACGCACGCAGCACTGCAGGGGATGCTGGCGCGGCGGTCCGGCAGGATCATCAACGTGGCCAGCGTCGCGGCGTTCGCCTCCAACGGGACCTACTCCGCCGCGAAGGCCTGGCTGCTGGGTTTCTCGCGCTGGGCCAACGTGGCCTACTCCGCACGAGGGGTGAAGGTCACAGCCGTTTGCCCGGGATTCACCCACACCGAGTTCCACGAGCGGATGGGCATGGATAAAACGATGGTCCCGCGCTGGATGTGGCTCGAGGTTCGGCGGGTGGTCAGTGAAGGACTTGCGGACAACCAACGCGGCAAGGCGGTCTCAGTCCCGAGCCGGCGATATAAAGTCCTGGTGGCGGCGCTGCAGTTCCTGCCGGCGAGGGTCACGGCCGTTCGGCCACGGCGGGCGAAGTAGCACACGGGATCCCAACCGCCGCTTCAAGGGTTGGTTGGACGGATTACCGCAATGGAATGTTGCTCGACCTGCGCCTGATCAGCACCACCACAAGAATGCCGACAACGGCGCCCACCAGGGTCTCGACGGCGCGCTCCGTCACGAGGATATAAGGGTCATCCGGCGCGGCGAGTTGTCCGACCAGCAGGATTAGCGGGGTGAAGGAGACCATGGCGAGGCCATAGTGCCGGGTCATGAACAGTTCGGTCGTGAACTGCAGAACGATGACCAGCACGGCCAGGACCGCGGACTCCTGCCCGGGGAAGGCCCGCAACGGCGACCCGGGCCAAGGGAACAGGACGAAAGCGACCACCACCAAACCCAACAGGGTGCCGATGATCCGGTGGATTCCCCGGTAGACGCTGCTGGGCATGTCCGCCCCGGCCAGGGGAACGGCTGCCGCGGCCATGGCCCAATGCGGGTGGCCGCTTCCGCTGAGCACCCCGATCGATCCGGCAGCCCCTACCGCGACGACATACCGGGCGGCATGGATCCACGCACGGCGGCGGTGCGCACGGGGCAGCGGAGTGTCTCCCCGTCCAGCGCGGGGCTGCCACTCACGGGTACGGATCCATCCGCCAAATCCAACCAGCAGGGAAAAGACGGATGACGCGGCAGCGATGAGAACAGCTGTATGCCACGGAACGGCGGCGGGGATGGACGCGCAGGCGCCCAGGGCCAGGATGCTGAAGAACGGGCCGTTGGGCTTGAGTCGCATCCGGTCCGCGAACAACGACGCGCCAAAGGCGAAGATTGCCTCGGCCGCCACGAGCTCCAGCGAATGGACGTGCCCCACCGAGAGGGCCACGCCGACGGCCACCCCTCCCACCAGGAGGACCGCAGCCTGCCCCTGGTGCCTCAACCTGAGTTGGTGCGGTTCCGTCCGGCCATACATTCCGGTCAAGGCGCCAAAAACAGCATAGATTGTCAGGTCCGTGCGTCCCGCGGCCAGCAGCGCCAGCGTGGGAACAGCGACGCTTATGGCCACTCGCCATGCCGAGACGTGATCGTTGTTGGCTGGAGCCAGGGTGTGCAGAATGCGGATGTGCCGCAGGAAGAAGTCCACGTGTGCACTCCTTGTCCGTAGCCGATCCTTGATGTTTACCCGGCCGGTCCGGGCATGGCGAAGGCCTGTCCTGCATTCAATAAACAAACCCAGGACAGGCCTTCCGCTCCGGGCTTTGGCCTTTCAGCTTCCAGCCTAGACCCGGGCGGGGACCCGTTCTGCATAGCGGTCCGGGTCGGAATCCATCGCCGGATCCGCGAAGGGCATCTCCATCTGCTCGAGGTCGATCAGCGGATTCTCATCCTGGGTAGCGACGAGTTCGCAGGCTTCGGCGCTGCTGTCCACGCTGGGCATGGATCCCGGCAGCGGCCGCCGCGCCGATTCCTTCAGGAAATAGATGGCCACGGCGCCAATGGCCGAGGTGGCCATCAGGTAATACGCGGGCATCATGTCGTTGCCGGTGACCGCGATAAGGGCGGCGACGATGAACGGCGTGGTCCCGCCGAAGATGGCGACTGAAAAGTTGTACGCAATGCCCATTGCGCCGTAGCGGCTCGACGTCGGGAACTGCGCCGGCAGCGCCGAGGCCAGGTTGGCGACGTAGAACGTCACCGGGAAGGCGATCAGGCCCAGGCCCAGCAGCGTGGACCAGATTTCGCCGACGCCGATCAGCAGGAAGGCCGGGGCGGCCAGGACGACGGTGCTGAAGGCCCCGATCCAGAGCACGGGGCGGCGGCCGATCCGGTCCGAGAGCTTTCCGGTCAGTGGGATGCACAGGCTCATCACGACCAGCACCGGGATGGTCAGGAGGGTGCCGTGGACCGGGTCGTAGCCCTTGGACTCCGTCAGGTACGTCGGCATGTAGGAGGTCAGCGCATACCCGGCGGTGTTGGCTGCGGCAACCAGGACCATGGCTACGATGATGGACCGCCAGTAGGCCTTCACGATGCCGACCGGGCCCTTGGTGCCGACGCCGTCCGCGGTGCCGGCGTTCTTGGCGAGGCTCTCCTGGGCGTCCAGGGTGGCCTGGAACTGCGGGGATTCCTCGATCTTGCTCCGGAAGTAGACGGCGATCAGGCCCAGCGGTCCGGCGACGAGGAAGGGAATGCGCCAGCCCCATTCCTCCATGGTGCTCTGGCCCAGCGTGAGCTGCAGGCCCGAAACGAAGGCGGCGCCGATCGCGAAGCCCAGGTAGCTGCCGAGGTCCAGGAAGCTGGCAAAGAAGCCGCGGCGGGCGTCAGGGGAGTATTCGCTCACGAACGTAGTGGCGCCGGCGTACTCACCACCGGTGGAGAAGCCCTGGACAATCTTGAGCAACACCAGCAGGGCCGCGGCCCCAGATGCCGATCTGGGCGTAGCCCGGGAGCAGCCCGATCGCGAACGTGCTGGCGGCCATAAGCATCAGCGTCGCAGCCAGGACCTTCTGCCGTCCGATCTTGTCACCGAACCAGCCGAAGATGACTCCGCCGAGCGGCCGGGCAATGAACGTCGCCGCGAACGTGCCCAGCAGGAACAAGGTCTGGACCGACTTATCCGCTTCCGGCAGGAACACCGGGCCCATGGTGGTGATGAGGTATCCGAATACGCCGACGTCGTACCATTCCATCGTGTTTCCCACGATGGTGCCGCCGAGGGCCTTTTTCAGCATCGGCTTGTCGACAACGTTGACGTCGGATTCCTTCAATCGGCGACGGCGAAGCAACTTCGGCTTCTCTGCACCCGCGGGTGCCTGGTTGGTTCCGCTGGCGTCGGTGACGCCTGCCGGAGAGTCGGTCATGCTGCGGTCTGTGGGCATTTGGGCGGCTCCTGTGGAGGTCATTTGCTTGCGACGTGAACCTGCCCGGCTCCGGGCAGACCATCAATTTTAGGCAATTTCCGGGGCGATTCCGAGTTCGATGGTGTATTTTCGTCGTTTTTGGCCGCATTTTGCTCGGTAATTGAGGTCTGCTGTTCACCGATCCTGCCTTGCGGATACTGGGAAGCAGAGGAGCTGGCCGCGGTCGCCGGAAACTTCTTTCCAGATCCGCCGTTCTGCGCCCTGCAACCCCTGGTTTTCGACGCTGGGGAGGTGCGGCTACAGACATCTCACGCCTGCCGACCTACGATTATTGGACACTTCATTTCACCCAGGAGCACGTGCGCAGCGGAAAGGAAGAGCAATGGCCGAACACGACGCCGGAAATACCATCGAACCGGAGGTAGCAAGCCATTTGGCCGAATCCATGGATGAGGCGCCTGGCCCCGAGCCTGTCCACCATGTGCCGCCTCCGCCGCCGGCGGGGCAGCAATGGCCGGACGGGAGCGGTAAGCACCGCCATCCCAAAGACCGCGACACCGCAAGCGGGCAGCGTGGCCAGCAAGTGGCGGACGCGGCCGTGCACCGGACCAGCAGGCCCCAACTGCCGCACCACGACTAGGAAATTCGCGCGGCCGTGCCCGGCTGGTGACAAACCGCCGGGGACCGCCGCGCAATTGCGGTAGCAGGCCGCCGGTCTGTTGCTGAAGCAAGGTGGCACGGCCAGGCTAGGTGGTCAGGGCCGGCGGCCAGTCTTCCAGTGCGACGTCGGCCGGTTTCTTATCCAGCCGCCAGCCGCGCCACACCGGGTGCCGCAGCTTTCCGCTGCCGGTCCAGTCCCCGTAGCTGACTTCGCCGACGAGCCTGGCGCTCACCCAGTGGGCGTCGGATGCATCTGTGTCCGGAACCTCGACGAAGGGAGACGTCTTCCGGGGGATGGCATCGAGTTTCTCCCGCAGTTCCCGCAGTTCCCGGGTGCCGAACCCGCTGCCCACCCGCCCCACATACCGCAGTCCCGAGCCTTCAG
The DNA here is from genome assembly GCF_019443425.1 of Arthrobacter sp. PAMC25284. NCBI lineage: Bacteria > Bacillati > Actinomycetota > Actinomycetes > Micrococcales > Micrococcaceae > Arthrobacter > Arthrobacter sp. PAMC25284. The sequence continues at coordinate 2,337,722 of NZ_CP080382.1, read as the reverse complement.
GGATGCCAAGGAGCAGCGAGCCCAGCGAGTCCTTGCGATCGCCTTTTCCGGTACGCCAGCCGCCGACCACCACCTCCTGGGTCCGTTCGAACTTGAGCTTGAGCCACGACCTGCTGCGCTGCCCGACGTATCGGCCGTCCACCCGCTTCGCCATGACCCCTTCCAGCCCGAGTTCCCGGGTGCTTTCCAGGATGTGCGCGACGTCGCCGTCGACCACGTCGGAGAGCCGGACCGGGCAGCCGGAGGCCTCGAAAAACCCTTCCAGCCGGGACCGGCGCTCGCCCAGCGGCAGGGAGCGGAGGTCCTCGCCGCCGTCGGAGAGCAGGTCGAAGAGCATCAGCCGCACCGGCGTCGTGAGCTGCGCCTGGGCGACCTCGGCGGACTTAGTGAGTTTCATCCGGGCCTGGAGAAGCCCGAAGTCAGGCCGCCCGGAGCGCCCGACGGCGATGATTTCACCGTCGGCGGCGAAGTCCCGTTCCGGCCAGCAACTGCGTTCAGTCAGCTCGGGGTAGCTTGCGGAGATATCGATACCGTTGCGGCTGATCAGCCGGATGGCCGTTGCATCCCCCAGGACCAGGGCACGGATTCCGTCCCATTTGAGCTCGAATTGCCAGTTCTTTCCTGCCAGATCGGCGACCGTCCCGGAACTGGCAAGCATCGGCCGGAAATCCGGCACGTGCGGGGACGTGCCGTCCGCCGCTGTACCGTCCGTTGCTGCACTGGCCGCCGTCGCGCTGGTGATTGCGCCGGCCTGGCCGACCTCCGAAACCGCCGGGACGGAGGCGTGCTCCTGCGTCGAATCCGGGGAATCCATGAGGTGGATGAGCCACTGGTCGTCGCCCTGGCCGGTGTGGATGAGGGCGAATCGGCGGGTTCCGCCCAGGCCACCGCCGTTTTGGCCGGTGAGCACGGCGATGACTTCTTTGCCCGCAATCCATTTTTCACTTTCGTAGTGGCCGCGGTCCCAGATGCTGACTGTCCCGGCGCCGTACTGGCCTTCGGGGATAGTCCCTTCGAAGCCGGCGTAGTCCAGCGGATGGTCCTCCGTCTGCACTGCGAGGTGGTTTTTCGTCCCGGAGACCGGGACGCCTTTCGGGAGTGCCCACGACACCAGCACGCCGTCGCGCTCCAGCCGGAAGTCAAAGTGCAGCCGCCGGGCGTGGTGTTCCTGGATGACGAACTGCTCCCGGAGGGTTCCTCCCTCCGCCGGGGCGGGGTGCCGCCCGGCCGTGAACGGCTCGGGCGTTCCTGCCGCATCCCGCTTCTTCCGGTACTCCTCCAGCCGCGGATCGCCGTCGTCGTCCGGTCCGGTGCCTACCGCGGCGCCCGACTGCTCTGCGGGCGGCCCGCCGCCGGTGCGGCGGCCGCCCGAGATGACGGCGAAGGGATCCTTGCCGGACTCCACCCTTTTGGTGACTTCGCGGTAGTCGAGCTGGTGCAGGGACCGTGAGCCGAGCTCGCGCCAGGTCCGCGGGGCGGCCACGGTGGGCCGGGGCCTGCCGCGGAGGGAATAGGGCACGATCGTGGTTTTCGCGGAGCTGTTCTGGCTCCAGTCCACCAGGACCTTGCCGGCGCGCAGGGCCTTCTTCATATCACTGACCACCAGCCCCGGATGATCGGCCTCCAGCGACCGGGCCAGTTCGTGCGCGAAGTCCGAGATCTGTTCGGAGCTCCGGGTTCCGTCCAGGGCGGCATAGAGATGGATTCCCTTGCTGCCGCTCGTCACCGGGACCGGGTCCAGGCCCACATCCTGCAGAATGGCCCGGGCCAGCCGGGCGACTTCCACGCACTCTGCCAGCCCCGCCCCTTCGCCCGGATCCAGGTCCAGGACCAGCCGGTCCGGATTCATGGCATTGCCGCGCGAATCAACCCGCCATTGCGGAACGTGGATCTCCAGTGCCGCGATCTGGGCCAGCCAGGCCAGTGTGGCGGGATCATTGACCAGCGGGTACTGGTTGGTACGTTCCTTGTGAACGATGAACGCTCGCGGCACCCACCCGGGAGTCGAATCGTCCAGGTTCTTCTGGAAGAACATCTCACCGGGGGCCTCGGCCGTGCCCACACCGTGGACCCAGCGCTTCCGGGTCGCCGGGCGGTTGGCAGCGGCCGGAATCAGCACGGGGGCCACCGCGGCGTAGTACGCGAGGACGTCGGCCTTGGTGGTCCCGGTTTCCGGGTAGATCACCTTATCCAGGTTGGTGACGAAGAGTTCCCGGCCGGCCACGCGGACGCGTTGCTTCCCGTTGGACGTCGCGGTGCCCTCAGGCATGGGTCTTCACCTCCGAAGAAGTCTGATGTTCACTTGATCCATGAGAGCCATCTGGAAAGGCGCAATAGCGTTCGGGCTGGTCAACGTACCAGTGAAGGTGTACGGCGCCACCGAGGACCACGACATCAGCCTGCATCAGGTCCACAACGCCGACGGCGGACGGATCCGCTACCAGCGCCGCTGCGAGGTGTGCAGCAATATCGTTGACTACGAGGACATCGACAAGGCGTACGAGGAAGACGGCCGGACTGTGGTCCTTAGCAGGGAAGAGCTCAAGTCCGTTCCGGCCGAAAACAGCCGCGAAATCGAAGTTGTGCAGTTCGTTCCGGCGGAGCAGTTGGATCCGATCATGTTTGAAAAGAGCTACTACCTTGAGCCCGACGCCAAATCGCCCAAGGCGTACGTGCTGCTGCGCCGGGCTCTGGAGGACACGGACCGGGTGGCAATCGTCCAGTTCGCGTTGCGTGAGAAGACCCGGCTGGGGGCCCTGCGGGTCCGTGGCGAGGTGATGATGCTGCAGTCCCTTCTGTGGGCCGACGAGGTCCGGGAGGCCAGTTTCCCGGCGCTTGAGACCTCGCTCCGGATTTCCGCCCAGGAGCGGGAAATGTCGGCGGCTCTGGTGGAGTCGATGGCTTCCGATTTCGAGCCGGGCCAGTTCACGGACGACTACCAGACGCAATTGCGCCAGCTCATTGAGGCCAAGCTGGACAAGGGGGAGTCCCTGGTCACCGAGGAGACGTTCGGAGCTGCCGCCGCCGACGACGGCGCCGGCGAAGTGATCGACCTCATGGAAGCGCTCAAGCGGAGCCTTGAGAGGAAGCGGGGCGCTGCCGCGGGGGCCGGGACAGCTGCTCCGGCAGACAAGCCGCCGGCCAAATCGGCCACCCGACCGGCTGCCAGGCCGTCGTCGGGATCCGCCGCGAAAGCCACTCCCAAGGCCGCCGCCAGGACCACGGCTGGGGCCTCCACCAAGACGTCCTCCAAGGCCGCTGCCAAGACGTCCGCCAAGGCCGCCGGGAAGGCGACGCGCAAGGGCGCCTGAGGATCCGGCGCCGGCGGCCACCGGGATCAGGAGTTCCTCAGGGCGGAGATCAGATCGTTCTCCTCCTCCACCGGGTATCCCGTGAGGCCAAGTTCCCTGGCGTTATCTTTGGTGGGCATCGTGGCTTCCTTCCGCCAGTGACACTTGATATCGCAGGAGCGTGGTGCGGCGATTTCCAAACTAGCGGCGGGAAGAACCAAAGACAAGAGTTTACTAAGGTCACTTATGAAAATGCGACGGTGGCGCCAAACACGGGAGGCCCGGCGGCACCCACGGGGGGTGCGGCCGGGCCTCCGGTGAAGCGCTGTGCCGCTATGCGGCGTCGTGGTCCGTCTCGAGGATCTGCACCAGGCGTTCCAGCGCAGCGTCGGCGCCATCGCCCTCGGCGCGCAACACCACGACCTCGCCGTGCGAAGCGCCGAGGCTCATCAGGGACAGGATGCTGGCAGCATCCATGGCCTCGTCGGCCGGTTCGCCTTCGCGGGCAATGGTGATTTCGAGATCGAACTCGCCGGCTGCTTCTGCAAAGATCGCGGCCGGCCGGGCGTGCAGCCCTACACGGCTGGCAATGGTGGCGTTACGTTCGGTCATTTCTGCTCCTTGGGATCAGCATTGGGGTGTTCGTCCAGAAAGTTATCCCGGCTGCGTCAGACGGTTACGGGAACCTGTTCTACCGTATCAACGGACTTCTTGACTGCCCAGCGCTTGAGCGCCAGGACGGACAGCGCCGTAATAATGGTGCCGACCGCGATGGCTACAACAAACATCAGGAAGTTGTCGATCGCGAAGAATACGAAGACTCCGCCGTGCGGGGCCTTGGATCCGACGCCTGCAGCCATGGAGATGGCGCCGGTCACGGCACCGCCCAGCATGCTGGCCGGGATAACGCGCAGCGGATCGGCGGCGGCGAACGGAATAGCGCCTTCGGAGATGAAGGAAGCACCCAGCAGCCATGCGGCCTTGCCGTTTTCGCGTTCGGCCAGGCTGAAGCGTGCCTTGTCCAGGACCGTCGCGAGGGCCATGGCCAGCGGGGGAACCATTCCTGCAGCCATAACGGCGGCCATGATCTGCCACGGGGCCTGGTTTGTGATCGTTGCGGCGCCCAGTCCGGCGACGGCGAAGGAGTAGGCAACCTTGTTGACCGGTCCGCCGAGGTCGAAGCACATCATGAGGCCCAGGATGATACCGAGCACGATTGCGCTCGCGCCGGTCAGTCCGGAGAGCCAGTCGTTCAGCCCGGTGGTGATGCCGGCGATCGGCCCGCCCAGGATTAGGAACATCAGGCCGGAGGCGACAATGGAGGCGACCAGCGGGATGATGACCACGGGCATCAGGCCGCGCAGCCAGCGGGCGACGTTGAGGCGTCCGATCTGGTGTGCGATGTAGCCGGCCAGCAGGCCGCCGACGATGCCGCCAAGGAAGCCGGCGCCCATGTAACCGGCAACGGCGCCGGCGACGAAACCGGGGGCGATGCCCGGGCGGTCTGCGATGGCGTAAGCGATGTAGCCTGCCAGTGCAGGCACCAGGAAGCCGAGGGACAGGGCGCCGATCTTGAAGAAGACGGCTCCGAGGTACGCTCCGAGCGGGCCCCACGCGAGTTCGGGGTACTCCGTCGGCAGGTTCCCGAGGTTGTTTTCGGCGAGGATCTTGTCTGCGAATCCAGTGATGTCGTAGCCGGCCATCAGGAAGCCAAGGGCGATCAGCAGACCGCCGCCTGCCACGAACGGGATCATGTAGCTGACACCGGTGAGGAGTGCCTTCTTCAGTTTCTGGCCGATGTGCTCGCCCTGCTCCGCCGCCGCGTTCTCGGCCTGTTCCTCGGCGCCGAAGTGCGGCACCCGGTGGGCGTTCGGGTTCTCTGCGGCTGCGAGAGCCTCGTGGACCATCTTCTCGGGCTCGTCGATGCCCCGCTTGACGGGAGCGTTGATGACCGGCATGCCGGCGAAGCGCTCCTTGCCGCGGACGTCCACATCGACGGCGAAGATGACGGCGTCGGCGGCGGCGATGACTGCCGGATCCAGTGGCTTCGCCCCTGAGGACCCCTGGGTCTCGACCTGCAGGTCCACGCCGATTTCCTTGGCCGCGGCCACGAGGGAGTCGGCGGCCATGTAGGTGTGGGCGATGCCGGTGGGGCAGGCTGTCACGGCCACAAGGCGTTTTGGCCCCTTGGCTGCGGAAGCGACGTTCGGCGTGGCTGCGGCCGCAGCCGTGTGCACGGCAGGCTTGTCCGCCAGTGCGCCGTCGACGAGGTCAACGATGTCCGCCGGCGACGATGCCGCACGCAGGGCCGACCGGAAGTCCTTCCTGATCAGCGAGCGGGCGAGCTTGGACAGCAGGGAGAGGTGCTCCTGGTCGGCGCCCTCGGGGGCTGCGATGAAGAAGATCAGGTCCGCGGGGCCGTCCTTGGCGCCGAAATCGACAGGCTGGGACAGCCTGGCCATCGCGAGCGTCGGTTCCGTGACCGCCGTCGATCGGCAGTGCGGGATGGCGATGCCGCCGGGGACGCCCGTCGCCGTTTTCTGTTCCCGGGCGAAAGCGTCGGCGAAGAGGCCTTCGACTTCGGTGGCGCGTCCGCTGGCGGCGACCCTGGTGGCCAGGTGCCGGATCACGTCCTCGGGCGTGTTGCCCAGATTCTGGTCGAGCTCGACCAGTTCGTGCGTAATGAGCTGAGTCACTGTTAATCCTTCCGGAGGGCCGTGATGGTTACGGCATCAGGGGTGGTTTGGTGAACTGCCGGGACAGTGGAGCCAGGCAGGGAAGCGGCGGCGGCACCGTGTGCCACCGCCTGGCGGAGGCAATCGGCCGGACCTGCGTCCTCGCTTGAGGCGAGCAGGTAGCCGGCCAGCGACGAATCGCCCGCGCCGACTGTGCTGACGGCCTTGACCGGCGGGTGCGTGGCATGCCACGCGCCGTCGGCCGTTACCAGCACGGCACCCTTGGAACCCAGAGTTGCCAGTACGGCACCCACTCCCGAACGGACGAGGGCGGCGGCGGCAGCCGCAGCGGCCTCCGGATCGGCTTCGAGTTCGTCGGCGGATTTGTTCGTGGCGAACCCGGCTGCCGCAGCCAGTTCCACCAGTTCCTCGGCATTGGGCTTCAGGAGGTCAGGCTTTCCCCAGGCGTCGCCGGAGATTACTGCGGCGAGCGGTTCGCCGGAGGAGTCGACGGCGATGCGGGGCGCATGCGTGCCGTCGTGCAGGGAGCGCAGCCGCCGGGTGACGGTTGCGTAGAAGTCGGCCGGGACGCCGGGCGGGAGCGACCCGGCCAGGACGACCCAGCCTGCGCCGCGGGAGCGGTCCAGGAGCAACCCGATGAGGGCTTCCTGCTGATCCTCGCTCAGTGCGGGGCCGGGTTCGTTAATTTTGGTGGTGGTTCCGTCAGGCTCAGTGAGGGCCACATTCGTGCGCAGGGGTTCACCGATGGGCAGGGCTGCGAACGGCACCCCGCCCTCCCGCAGCCCGGCCAGAACCGGATCCGAGTCGGCTCCGGGCAGGATAGCGACCGTTTTCAGCCCGGAGGCCACGAGGGCGCGGGAGACGTTAACCCCCTTGCCGCCGGATTCCTGCCGGACCGAACTGGCCCGCTGAACTTCACCGCGGAGCAGGGGACCCGGCAGGGACACCGTGCGGTCCAGGCTGGGGTTGGCTGTCAGGGTGACGATCACGCGACCACCACCTCCACTCCGGCTTCCGCGAGGGCGTCGGCGAGGTCCCGTGTGGGGTTCTTGTCTGTGATCAAGGTATCCAGATCTTTCAACGAGGCGAACTGGACAAGCGTTTCTGCGTCCAGTTTGGACGAATCGGCCAGCACCACAATGCGGTGCGCGGATTGGACGAAGGACGCCTTGACGGCGGCTTCTTCAGGATCGGGGGTGCTCAGGCCGAAGGCTGCGTCGATGCCGTTGGCCCCGATGAAAGCGATGTCCGGACGCAGGCGGCGGACAGACTCTACTGTTGACGTTCCGACTGCCGCCTGGGTGAGGCCGCGGACCTTTCCGCCGAGCAGGTGCAGGGCGATGCCGGGTTCGCCGGACAGCTTTGCCGCAACCGGCAGGGCGTTGGTGATGACGACGAGTTCGGTCTCCGACGGCGCGGCGCCGGAGCGGCCGGCCCCGGCGGCCCGCGCGGCGAGGAGTTCGGCCAGGGCTTCGGTGGTGGAACCGGCGTCGATCAGGATGCTTCCGGCGCGTCCCTGGGGGATCAGGGCGAGTGCGGCCTGGGCAATGCGAATCTTTTCCGCCGGCCGCTGCCCCATCCGCTCCAGGATGCTCTCTTCCGAGGTGCTGAAGCGGTCCGGGGAGACCGCGCCGCCGTGGACCCGGCGGACGCTGCCGGCGGCCTCGAGGGCGGCGAGATCCCGGCGGACTGTTTCGGTGGTGATGCGGAACCGGCCGGCAAGATCTGTGACGCTGGCGCGGCCGTTGGCTGTGACGAGCCCCGCGATCAACTCTTGGCGTTCTTCGGCGAACACTTACCCTCCATTGCGTACTGTCAGTTGCTGCGAATCTTCGCTGTTCGCGTGATGGTCATCACACTGATTGGCTTTGATTGACTTTATCTTTGTTTACTTTGCTTTGTCAATGAAAAAACAACACGAACAAAGAAGCTGACTCTATGCGGGGTCACTTTCGGCCCATCCGGCGGCGTTTTATCGGCCGGAAGTGACTGTGAGGATTGTGGTGGAAGTCGAGGCGGACGAAGGCGGAAATGCAGGAAGCCGGGCCCGCCCCTGAGGGCGGGCCCGGCTTCCGGGAGCACTTTGTTGCGGCTTGCGGCCTAGATTCCGGCGTCGCGGCTCTCGTTGCGGGTGATCCGCTCGCCGGTGTTCGGATCCACGACGGACCGAGTCTCGCTGACGCGGCGGCTGCGGCCGGGCGAGGCGAGGACGAGTGAAGCGATCAGGCCGATGACGCCAACGATCATCAGGATGTAACCGATCATGGCCTGGTCGACGTTGGGGATCAGGCCCGGGGCGACGGCCCAGGCGAGGATGGCGCCGATGGCGATGAGGAAGATGGAGGAACCGATTCTCATAATGTGTTGCTCCTTGGTGTCCGTGAGTGGATGGAACATGGTAAGCATGCTGTCGGTCGACACGCTACAGTCCCCAGCGAGCCGTTTCAATCCAGCGTCCGCAGCGCGGCGTCACTTCCGTCCGGTCCGCGAGGGATTTATGGGACGGAGGTGACCCCGCGCTGCATTGGCTAGGCTGTGCAGATGGAGACGGTTACCTGGTCCAGGCCGGAGCGGGAACGGCCCGGAACGCCGCTGCTGGTGATGCTGCACGGCTACGGCACGGACGAATCGCGAATGGTCAGGCTGTTCCGGTCCCTGCCGGCCGAATTCAGCTGCGCCGCCCTGCGCGGGCCGGAGGTGATCGGCGACGGCTACGGCTGGTTCCTGCTGGACTACTTCCTTAACCACGACTTCGCCGACGTCATTTCCAGCAGCACTTCCGTACTGACCTGGATCGACTCCATCCGGATGCAGCACTCCAGTGTCAGTCTTCTGGGCTACTCACAGGGGATGGCCATGGCCAGCACTCTGCTGCGCCTCCGCCCGGAACCGTTCTGCGCCGTCGTCGGGCTGTCCGGATTCGTACTGGACAACGAACTGCTTGCCATGAGCGAGTCCTCCACCTCCCGGCCGCCGTTCTTCTGGGGACGGGACAAAGCGGACGTGGTCATCAACGACGCGGCCACGGACCACACGGCCGAATGGCTGCAGCGGAACACCCGGCTGACAGCCCGGACCTACCCGGGCATGGGGCACTCCGTCTCGCAGGCGGAATTGACGGATGTCAGCGCGTTCCTTCGCCATTATGTGCTGCGCCAGGGCCGGAAGTCCTAACTTCGACAGTCCACTTGCGCGGCAAATTTGTGGGCCACTACAGTCAGGGCGGTCCGCAGCCGCGGCACGCTACTCCAGGGGGAAGGAAGGGCCGGGCAGGTGCTTCAGGCCAAGACCCCCGGGCATTCCGCGTACCCCGCAGCCGACCAGTGGCCCCTCGCCCCGGGCCTGCTGACGCGCCCGTTCCTTCGCCCCGCGTGTTTGGCACTAAACTGATAAAGCGTCATAGCAGCCGCAGCCCCGTCTGAGCCGGCCCGACGCCAGTCTCCCCCACTTCGAGCTCCACTCCGCGGGCTCCGTCGTGATCCTTCGCGGCCATCGCCAGGAACCACCACCGTCTTGCCTGCACGCCTGAAAGGACCCCGACCCATGACCGAGAACCCGGTGCACCCCGCGCGCTCCGATGCCCAAAGCTGGACCGGCGCCGCGGCCATCCTTTTTGACCTCGACGGCGTCCTGACGCCCACCGCGGTTGTGCACGAGCACGCCTGGCAGGAACTCTTCGACGGCTTCCTCCGCTCGGCCCCCGACGCGCAGCCGTACCGCGAAAGCGACTACTTCGACCACATCGACGGAAAGCCCCGGTTCGACGGCGTCCGCGACTTCCTGGCCTCCCGCAACATCGTGCTGCCCGAAGGCCCGCTGGACGACGACCCCGGGAACGACACCGTGCACGGCCTCGGCAACCGCAAGAACAAGGTCTTTAACGATATCGTCGCGGCAGGCGGAGTGAGGCCCTACGAAGGGTCCGTCCGTTTCATCGAAGCCGCCCTCGCCCGGGGACTCAAGCTCGCCGTCGTCTCCTCTTCCCGCAACGCCCCGGCGGTCCTCAAGGCTGCCGGCCTGTCCGGCCACTTCCCGGTGGTAGTGGACGGCACCGTCGCCGTGGCCGAAGGGCTGCCCGGTAAACCGAGCCCGGCCACGTATGAATACGCCGCCCGGCTGCTGGGCCTGCCGAGCGAGGCATGCGTCGTCGTCGAGGACGCCGTCTCAGGCGTCCAGGCCGGAAGCGCGGGAACCTTCCATTCGGTAATCGGCGTCGACCGGGGAGCAGGCCGGCAGACCTTGCTGGACGCCGGCGCGAGCCTCGTCGTCTACGACCTCGCCGAACTGCTTTGAACCGCCCGCTCCGCGCGTAACCCCCTTTTTCGCACCCCCTCCGCCTAAGGAACCCCGTCATGGCCCTCATCACCTCGGACCGCACCCGTTTCCCCAACGACCCCTGGCGGCTGGTGGAATCCACGTACGCGCCAGAAGGCGCCGGCACGCTGGAAACGCTCTTCAGCCTCGGCAACGGGCACCTGGGGATCCGCGGCGCTCACTGGGGTGCCGCCGACGCCGAACTGCCGGGCAGCTTCATCAACGGCTTCCACGAGACCTGGGACATCAAGCACGCCGAAAACGCGTACGGGTTTGCCCGCACCGGGCAGCGGATCCTCTATGTCCCGGACGCCAACAACTTCGCCGTCATGATCGACGGCGAAACCCTCAGCCTCGCGGAATCCACCGTGCTCGACTACCGCCGTACGCTCGACTTCGCGACCGGGGTTTATGAATGCCGGATCACGTGGCAGTGCCGTTCCGGTGCTATCGTCACCACCACGGAGCGCCGGGCCGTCGGATACGAGACCCGCGGCGCACTTGGCATCAGCCTCGAGGTGACCGCCGACCAGGACGTGTCCGCCGACGTTACCTCGACCGTGATTAACCGCCAGGACCAGCCGGTGGAAGACCACTCCGAGCACGACCCCCGCCGCGCCGGCCGCCACGCAGGGCGTGTCCTGCTGCCGCGGCGCCTGGACGGCGCGGATGGCTCCCTGCGGCTCTCCTGGGAGGCCGCGGAATCCCAGCAGCGGCTCGGTATGGCCGTGGACCACTCCACCGAAACCGCTGTCCTGCCTTTCGACACCGTGGTGGAGCAGGATGAAAGCACCGTCCGCTACGTGCTTGTTGTTGGTCCGGAGGCCCCTTTTGTGCTGTCGAAGAGCGTCAGCTACGCCGTGGGGCAGACCATCGAGGACCTGGTTGAGGCCGCGGAGGCCAGCCTGAAACCGGTGCCGGAGATCTTCGCCGAGAGCGTGGCCCACTTCCGCGACTACTGGGCCACGAGCGACATCGTGCTGGCCGGACAGTCCGAGCTTCAGCAGGCAGTCCGCTGGAACCTCTTCCAGCTGGTCCAGGCGACCGGCCGGGCCGACGTAGCCGGCATCCCTGCCAAGGGTGTCAGCGGTGCCGGCTACGACGGACACTATTTCTGGGACCAGGAGATCTACCTGCTGCCCTACCTGACCTACACCAACCCGGACAATGCCCGGCAGGTCCTGGAGTCCCGGCACCGGATGCTGCCCGAGGCCCAGATCCGGTCGAAGGAACTCAACGTCGACGGCGCGCTGTTCCCCTGGCGTACCATCAACGGGCTGGAAGCCAGCGCCTACTACGCGGCCGGTACTGCCCAGTTCCACATCGCCTCGGCCGTCGCCTTCGCCACCAACCGTTATATCTGGGCCAGCGGCGACGCGTTGTTCCAGGACAGCCAGGGCGCAGACCTGCTGATCGAAACGGCCCGGATGTGGGTGTCCCTCGGCTTTTTCGGCAAGGACGGGCTGTTCCACATCCATGGGGTGACGGGACCGGATGAGTACACCGCCGTCGTCAACGACAATCTCTACACCAACGTGATGGCCCGGTTTAACCTGCGCACCGCCGCGGCGCTGGTCCACCCGGGAATTGACGAGGCCGAACGCGAACTCTGGGAACAGGCCGCCACCCGCATGCACCTGCCCTACGACGAGGACTTCCGGGTCCACTCGCAGGACAATGACTTCATGTCACTGGAGCCGTGGGACTGGACCACACCGCGGTCAAAATATCCGCTGCTGCTCAACTACCACCCGCTCGTGATCTACCGCCACCAGGTCCTTAAGCAGGCCGACACCGTTCTGGCCATGTTCCTGCAGTGGCAGGACTTCACCGCCGAGGAGAAGCGCCGCGCCTTCGACTTCTACGACCCCATCACCACCGGCGACTCGACCCTGTCCGCCTGCGTCCAGGGCATCATGGCCGCCGAAGTGGGCTATGGAGATGCTGCGCTGCGCCACTTCGCGCACGGGCTGTTCATCGACTTCGATGACACCCACGGCAACACAATCGACGGCGTCCATATCGCCTCCACCGGCGGGGTGTGGAGCTCGCTGATCAGCGGTTTCGCCGGACTGCGCGACCAGGGCCGGGTGCCGTTCTTTGACCCGCGCCTGCCCGCGGGCTGGGAGGGCCTGAGCTTCCACCTGAAAATCCAGGGCCGGCTGCTGCACGTGGACCTGGTCCAGGGCTCGATCCGCCTGAGCGTCCGCGAAGGTGCCCCGCTCGAAGTCGACGTCCGCGGCGAACTGTTCACGATCGGCAGCGACCCGGTGGCGGTGGCACTTGCCCCCGTGCCTGTTCCGGAGCCGACGGTTTTCCCGAGCGGACTCCCGGCAACGGCGCTCCCGCAGGGGCTCAACTCGCTCTGAAGCTGCCGGCAGTCTTCTTCTGCCGGCAATGCGGTGGCCTAATGTTAAGGCTGGACGCAACCGGTTCGACAGGAGAGGCAACGATGGCCAAGCGCAGCAATCCGGCGATGAGGATGGCCCAGAAAACGGCCCACAACGCGATGTTCGACGCCGACGGCAAACCCAAGCCGGGCATCCACAACATGCTCCTGCGCGCCGTCGAGGTGCAGCGGCCCCTGGTTTTGGCCAACCTCCGGCGTCTCCAGCGCCGCCATCCGCAGGCGACAGCGTCACAGCTCGCCGCGAAGCTGGAGCGGGACTACCTGTTGGCCGTCACCGGCGGCGGCGCCCTCGTGGGCGGATCAGCTGTCATCCCCGGTATCGGCACGGTTGCCGCACTGGGACTCTCCGCCGCCGCCACGGTGGGCTTCCTGGAAGCCACGGCGCTGTACACCTCGTCACTGGCTGAACTTCACGGCATCCGGATGGTGGACCCGGACCGGGCCAGCACCATCGTCATGGCGGTCATCCTGGGCGAAGAGGGAACCGAACTGCTCAGCGCACTCAGTGGACAGGCTGCAGGCCAGGGCAAGGGAGCCTCGCAGGCCTGGGGCTCGGCGTTTGCCCGCAACGTACCCCAGGCGGGCGTCGGCTCGGTGCGTGGCTGGGTCCAGCGGGCCTTCCTGCGCAGCGTGCTCAAGCGGCAGGGCTCGTTCCTGCTGGGACGGGCCCTGCCCTTCGGCATCGGTGCCGTGGTGGGCGGCGTCGGCAACCAGGTCATGGGACGCGCCGTCGTCGCCAATACCAGGGAAGCCTTTGGCCCGCTCCCGGACACCATCCCGGGAGAGCTTCTGGAGGGAAACGACGGAAACGACGCGAACGTCGGAAATGACGCCGCCCTGGAACGCTCCGCGCCTCCCGGCTCCGCAGTACACGGTGCCGGGAACCCGGCCACAGACGACGCGCTGGAAGGCGAAATTCATGGATCTTAACGCTGGCCTCGGCGAATCCTACGGCAGCTGGACCAAAGGCGATGACGCTGCCATGCTGCCGCTCATCACCAGCGCCAGCGTGGCCTGCGGGCTCCACGCGGGGGACCCTGTGACGATGCTGGACACCTGCCGCGCCGCCTTGGACCTCGACGTCACGGTGGGCGCCCATCTCGGGTACCCGGACCTGGCCGGCTTCGGGCTCCGGGCGCTGGAGATGACATTCGACGACCTCTTCGGAGCCGTGCTGTACCAGCTCGGCGCACTCGACGGCGTGGCGCACGCCGTGGGTGCCTCGGTCGACTACGTCAAGGTCCATGGGGGGCTCTATGACCGGACGGTGCGCGATGCCGAGCAGGCCTCCGCCGTGATCGCGGCGGTCCAGGCCTACGACCCGGGGCTTCCCGTGCTGGGCTTCGCCGGTTCTGCCTTGCTGGAAATCGCCCGGGAGGCCGGGCACCCGGTGTTCCAGGAAGCGTTCGCGGACCGCGCCTACCTCCCGGACGGCACGTTGCTGCCGCGCTCGCAGGACGGGGCAGTCCTGTTCGACGCCGCTGCGGTTACCGAACGCGCCGTCCGACTCGCGGTGAAGGGCGAAGTCGAAGCAGTGGATGGTTCCGTGCTCCGGATCCGGCCTGACTCGCTTTGCCTGCACGGGGACACCCCCGGGTCCGCCCGCCTGGCCGGCGCCGTGCGCGCCGCACTGGAGGCAGCCGGCGTGGAGCTGGAGCCGTTTGCGTAAGCCGGAGGTTCGCCGGCGCACTCGAGGACCGGCGCCAGCCAAAAACCTGCGCTAGCCGAAGACCAGGTGCGCCACGGTGAAGATCGCGAGTCCGGCCAGGGCCCCGACCACAGTGCCGTTTATCCGGATGAACTGCAGGTCGCGGCCGACCTGCAGTTCGATCTTCTGCGAGGTCTCTTCCGCGTCCCACCGAGCCACGGTCTCGGTGATCACCCCGGCAATGTCTGAGCGGTAGGTGGTCACGAGGTAACCGGCGGCGTCGCCGATCCAGGCGTTGACCTTGCCGGCCAGCTCCGGATCGACCACCAGGCGGGTGCCGAAATCATGGACGGCGGCCTTGAACTTCATGGTCAGCTCGCTGTGCGGATCGTCGACGGCGGTCAGCAGCGCCGCCTTGATGGTGCCCCACGTGCGGGAGGCAAGTTCCCTGACCTCCGGATCGCCAAGTACCTGGGCCTTGATACCTTCGGCACGGGCGATCATCACGGGATCATGCTGCAGGTCATCGGCCAAGGAGTTCAGGTACGTGTCGATGGACCGCCGTACTTCGTGCTGCGGATCGGACTGGACCGCCTTGGTGAATTTCAGGATTTCGAGGTAGACCTTGTCGCCTACAAGCCCGTCCACGAACTGCGGCACCCACTGCGGGGAGCGGTCCGAGATCAGCTGGCCGACCGTCTCGTGGTTGTCCCGCACCCAGTCCACCGTGCGGTCCACCAGCAGATCCACGAGGGTGTGGTGGTGGCCGTCGGCGAAGATCCGCCCCGCGAGCCGGCCCACCGGCGGACCCCAGGGCGGAGCGAGCAGGTGCCGGCGGACCATCCCCTCGATGACCGCCTGAACGTCGTCGTCATTGAGGATCTTGAACGCGCCGCGGATGAAGGCAGCCCCCTCCTTGGCCACGCGTTCGGGGCCGGCCGGTCCTGCCAGCCACGCCCCGGCCTTACGGGCGATGTCCACGGAGGCCAGCTTGTCTTTCACAACCTGCTCGGACAGGAAGTTGGTCTCCACAAACTCACCGAGCGAAGCGCCGATCTGGTCCTTGCGGTTCGGGATGATGGCCGTGTGCGGGATTTTGATGCCCATCGGGTATTTGAACAGGGCCGTGACCGCGAACCAGTCAGCGATAGCGCCGACCATGCCGCCCTCGGCTGCGGCCCGGACATATTCAAGCCACGGGTACTGCCGCTGAAGGGCGAAGGCGAAGACAAAAATGATGGCCATTACGATCAGCAGCACAAGGGCCAGGAGCTTCATCCTGCGCAGCCCGGCAGCCTTCTCGGCGTCCCCGGGCGCGGCCGATCCCCGACCGCCCAATCCGGTGCGCGGCGGTCCTGCCAGGCCGCCCGGCCCGGTTCCGTCGCTCCGTGTGCTTTCTTCAGTGTTCACCCGCATATACCCAGCCTAGCGCCGTGGCGGCAGGCGCATCCGCTAACGTGACACCATGACGACTCAGGAGAAGGCAGCCCGCCCGCTGGTCTACGCCCACCGGGGTTCCAGCGCAGCCTTTGCCGAGCACACCCGGGCCGCCTACCTGCAAGCAATAGCCGACGGCGCCGACGGTGTGGAATGCGACGTCCACCTGACCCGGGATCAGCACGCGGTGCTGCTGCACGACGCTACCCTCGACCGCACCTGCGACGGAACCGGCCAAGTGGCCGACCGTACCCTGGAGGAACTCCGGCTGCTGGACTTTTCCTCGTGGAAGGGCGCCAGGATCCCGGATGCCTATGGCGGGAAGTCCGATCAGTTCCTGACCCTGCCCGAGCTGCTGGATATCCTCCGCTCGGCGGGCCGGGAGATTGGGCTGGCCATCGAGCTTAAGCATCCCAGCCCCTACCAGCTCAAGCTGGAGGACCGGGTCCTGGAGCTCCTGACGGCCGAGGGGTGGGATCCGGCTACGTCGGAACTGGAGAACGTCAGGGTCTCCTTTATGAGTTTCAGCCCCGAGTCCGTCAAACACCTGCTCAAGTTCGTGCCGCAGTCGGCCGTCTGCCAGCTCGTGGACGACGTCGACGTGCAGGAAATCCGGGAGGAGCTCGGGCTCGGCGCGCTTACCGGCGGGGCCCTGGCAAACGTCCTGAAGGCTGCGCAGACGGAGGCCGAACGGATCCTGGAGCACGGCGAAGCGGGCCTGGCCGGACCCGGCATCGACTACGTCCGGCAGCATTCCCGGATAATTCGCCGCTGGCTGGACGCCGGCCGCCGGGTCCGGGTGTGGACGGTCGATTCTGACGAGGATGTGGCGCTCTGCCGGGACCTTGGCTGCCAGGAACTCACGACGAACCGGCCGGCCCGGGTCCTGGCCCGGCTCGCTGCCGGCAGCCAGGCCGCACGGTGAGATGGCGGTCCACCCGGTTGCCGGGTGGATTACGGACTGCCCGGCGGCTGTGATTGAGT
Organism: Arthrobacter sp. PAMC25284; assembly: GCF_019443425.1. Taxonomy (NCBI): domain Bacteria; kingdom Bacillati; phylum Actinomycetota; class Actinomycetes; order Micrococcales; family Micrococcaceae; genus Arthrobacter; species Arthrobacter sp. PAMC25284. Next base: position 2,320,943 of record NZ_CP080382.1, on the reverse strand, counting down.
GGTTCCATGCCATTTAGCTGGTCCGGCCGGACCACCCAGACGCTGTCCGCGGCGGCATTGAGCGCGCTGCTGCTGGCCAGCGCCGGAAAGCACTTCGACGAACCCGGGCTGTTCGTCGGCACAGTCCCGGACGTTCTCTGCCGCGACGATTCAGGGGATCATTCGAACGGACCCTTCGCGGTGCTCTCGCGTGAGGAATGGGTGGCGGTGAGCGGACTGCTGCAAGCGGGGGCCGCCGTCGGTCTCCTGATCCCGGCAACACGCCGGGCCACTGCCGCCTGCGTGGCTGCCTTGTCCGGGCTCCGCCTGGCCTGCCGCCTCGATGTGCTGCGCCGGGCGGATGGCCCCGGCGGCACGTCACGGCAGCGCTCGGAGCATGCGCTCCGGCTCGCGCTCCACGTGCCACTGATCGCGTGGGCGTGGAGCCTGCGCACGCCGGTTCTGTCCGTCGTGTCCCGGCCCGGACCGGCTGAACTGCTGCGATGAAGTTCCGGCATTCCCCGGCAGCCCGGATCGGGCTGTCGATCAGCATCGCCACCGGCCTGTACGGGGTCTCCTTTGGCGCCTTGTCCGTCACCTCCGGACTCGATTTCTGGCAGACCATGGCCTTGAGCCTGCTGCTGTTCAGCGGCGGCTCGCAGTTCGCGTTCATCGGCGTCATCGCCGGCGGCGGCTCGGGCCCTGGCTGCGATGGGGGCCGCCACGCTGCTGGGCATGCGCAACGGGATATACGGAATGCAGATGAACGCGCTGCTGCAGCCGCGCGGCTGGCTCAGGTTCGCCGCCGCTCACGTGACAATCGACGAGTCAACAGCCACGTGCGCCGGACAGACGGACCCGGTCGAGCAGCGGCGCGGCTTCTGGACCGCAGGACTCGGGATCTTCGTCCTGTGGAACCTGTTCACCGCGGTGGGCGCACTCGCGGGCGGATCGCTTGGGGACCCCAAGCAGTGGGGGCTCGACGGCGCCGCGGTCGCGGCTTTCCTGGGGCTGCTGTGGCCGCGGCTGAAGGGCCGCGAACCGGTGGCGATCGCCGTCGTATGCGCGCTGGCCACCGTACTGGCGGTCCCGTTCGTGCCTGCCGGTGTGCCGATCCTCATTGCCGCCGTGGTCGCCGCCGGGATCGGCTGGTTCAGCCACGGACGAAGCGACGAAGGCCTGGAACCGGACGTTGACCCGTATGCGGAGCATTCCGGACGTGCCCCGGGCGGCGCCGCATGAACCTTTGGCTGTGGCTGTTGCTCGCCTGTCTGCTGGCTTATGCGTGGAAATTCCTGGGCTACCTCGTGCCGGCAGACCTGCTCCGCAACCCCCGGATGTCGAGGATTGCCGGCACCATGACCATCGGCCTGCTGGCGTCCCTGACGATCGTGAACGCGGTGGCCGCCGGGCAGTCCCTCGTGCTGGATGCGCGGCTGGGCGCGCTGGCGGCTGCCGGCCTCGCCCTGTGCCTCCGGGCTCCGTTCCTCGTCGTTGTGCTCGCCGGTGCCGGCGCGGCGGCCGGACTGCGGCTCCTCGGCTGGGGCTGATCCCGGGAACGGTCTTTAGTCCCTAGTGGCCGCCGAGGCTTCATGGGAGCATGGATTATGCGTGATCACGACGAACGCGGTTCAGCCATGCCCGTCCGGGGGCATCGCTCCAAGCCGCACGAACCACACGTTCACACCGGGGTCTTGTCCACGAAAGACCTGCAGGAGTTGGCCCAGCGCCGCAGGGAGGCCGAGGAGAAGCTGCAACAGCATCTGCTCGAGGCCAAACAGAAGCAGACCGGGCACTGATGGCAGATCCGCGGTTGGGGGAGCGGCTGCAGGACCTCGTGCTGGAGGACTGCGGGATCGAGCAATTCCTCGAGGACTTCGCTGCCATGTCGGCGGAGTTCGCTACTGCTGCGGCCGGGTGCCCCGTTCTGGCGTCTGTCCGCCTCACCCGGGACCGGGAGCCCGTTATGATGGCCGGCAGCTGCTCCGAGGCGCTGGCCCTGGAAGAACTGCAGGACCGGTTTCCCGGCTCCGGCATGGAATCCTTGAAGGCAGGGAACACCGTCGTTCCGGGCCGGCCCGGCACCGGACCCCGGTTGTCCCGCTACCAAGCGGCTGCGGCGCAGCGGGGAATCCACGGCATCATGGGCATCCCCCTGGCCCTGGACGGGGACGCAGCAGCCACGTTGTCCTTTTTCTCCCGCAGTCCGGAGGCCCTGGACGGCGGAGCCGCTGACGCGTGCCTGGTGTTCGCGGCCATGGCCGGTAAACCGCTGCGGCTGGCCGTGCGGCTCGGAACAGTCCGGAGCCTGAACCGCGATTTGCTGCAGGCCATGAAGTCCCGCACGTCCATCAACCTGGCCTCGGGCGTCCTCATGGCACAGAGCAGATGCTCCCAGGCGGAGGCCTTCGACCTCCTCAGCAAGGCCTCGAACAGCCGCAACGTCAAACTGCGGACGGTGGCCGAGGAGATCCTGCGCCGCTTCGACTCCGGGAATTGCGTCACGGATTTCAGCACCTGAATCCAGGTCCAGGGCCGCGCCGCGGACCGCTAGCCCAGTGGATCCTCGATGGTGGCGTTGTACAGCGGGGCCTGCGGCGGCAGCGGCCGGCGCGGCCGCTCGGTCCGTATGGCGTCCTCGAACAGGGCCACCGGCCGGCGCCAGGCATCGGAGCCAGGCATTATGGTGTCCACGACACCAATCAGCATGGCCAGGAGGCGGATCATGTCGGTCATGGAGATGTCACTTCGCAACGTGCCCTGGCGCTGCCCCCGGCCCAGCAGCACGGCGACTGATTCGACCATGCCGCCGGTGATGCCGGTCAGCGACCCGCGCCGGCCCGCCACGGCAGTGACCAGATTCGCGTCTTCGCTGGCAACCTCCATCAACGCGTCGATGACCAGGAAGAGTCCATCGGCCGCGTCCGGCGTGGCCAGTGCTTGTCCGATGACCGGGCCCACGCGCAGACGGAGCTGCCTGTTCAGCGCCGCCAGCACCAACTCTTCCTTGTCCGCGAAGTTTCTGAAGAGCGTGGCAGGGCCTACTCCGGCGGTGGCGGCGATGGTTTGCAGCGGCACGTCCGGCCCGTGGTCGCGGAAGCACTGATGGGCCGCGGTGATGATCTTGTCCACATTTCGCGCGGCATCGGCTCGGAGCGGCCGGCGGTCTGCGTCCCGGTTCATTTGGCTAGGGTAGCAACGCGCTGGTTGAGGAAAGCTGTTGGCCCTGGTTGGCCCGTTGTATGACGGTTAAGACCGGCCAAAGAACCGCCGCGCGGCGGCCCGCGTGGCAGACTGGTGCCAGCGTGCCAGCCAGGTTTGTCCGGAGCCCCGGATACGTGAAGGGAATTGATCCATGCTCGTTGCATTTTCCGTTGCCCCCTCGGGTGCCCCCGCCGGCGGTCCGGCTCCGGGCGATGCCTCCGTCCACGATGCCGTTGCAGCGGCGGTGCGGATCGTCCGTGAGTCCGGGTTGCCGAACCATACGGATGCCATGTTCACCACGATCGAGGGCGACTGGGATGAGGTGTTCGACGTTATCAAACGTGCGACGGACGCCGCGGGGCGCTTCGGCAGCCGCGTCTCCCTCGTGCTCAAAGCGGACATCCGTCCCGGGTTCTCAGGCGAACTCGCCGGTAAAGTGGAGCGGTTGGAAAAGGCAATTGACGTTCCAGTGGAGCCCGGGCAGGTTTAAGCGCCGGACACCCTTCCGGCGGAACCGTCCAACTGGGAGACTGTCGGCATGATCGAGCATCCTGCCGCCCCGGCCTGGTCTGCCGTGGAGGACTACCTTGCTGAGACTGTGGTCCGCCCCGACCGAACCCTCCTCCATGCCGTGACCTCCGCCGCCGAGGCGGGGATGCCGCCCATTGAGGTAGCGCCGAACGCCGGCAAGCTCCTGCAGTTGCTGGTCCGGCTCTCCGGCGCCCGCCGGGTGCTGGAGATAGGCACCCTGGCCGGCTTCAGCACGATCTGGATGGCGAGGGGCCTGCCCGACGGCGGCCGGCTGGTCAGTTGCGAGTACCTTCCGGGCCACGCGGAGGTGGCCCGGGCCAACATCGACGACGCGGGCCTCGGGGCCAAGGTGGAGATCAGGGTAGGTGCGGCCCTGGACACCCTTCGAGCCCTTAAGGAGGAGGACGCGGAGCCCTTCGATTTCGTCTTCATCGACGCGGACAAGGAAAATAACCCGCACTATCTGGAGTGGGCCATCCGGCTGGGGCGGTCCGGAACTGTGGTGGTGATCGACAACGTGGTGTGGGACGGCGCCGTGCTGGATCCATCCCGCGACCCGGCAAACGTTCGCGGCATCATTGCCGCGCTGCAAATGATGGGCGAGGATCCGCGGCTCGACGGCACCGCCATCCAGACTGTGGGCACCAAGGGCTGGGACGGCTTCGCGCTGGCGCTGGTCCGGTAGCCCGCCACTCGCCCCGGATGCTAAGTGTGCTTATATTTGAGAGGGTGCCGCTGCTTCGGCGGCCGCCGCCACGACCGACCACACCCTCCGAAGGGACAGTTGCCGAATGACCGGGACTTCCACCGCGGACAGCCCGCGGGCCGTCAGGATCAGCTCGCCCGACACCGGCCTCCACGCGCTCGGACCCCTGTTGTCCGCGGCGCACGCAGCCAGCGGCGACGTGCCGGCGCTCCTTGAGCTGGCGCAGACCGCCGCCGGGACTGCTCCGTCGCCGGGGGACGGCAGAACAGCCCAGCTGTGGGAAATCCTGGCCTCCGTGACCGCAGTCGACGTCGCGGCCGGCCGGGTGCTCGAACCGCATCTGGATGCGGCCGCCATCCTGGCCCAGGCCAGCACGGCCAGCACGGCCAGCACGGCCAGCACGGCCAGCACGGCCAGCACGGCCAGCACGGCCAGCACGGCCAGCACGGCCAGCACGGCCAGCACGGCCAGCACGGCCACCACGGCCGGCGCCGCGCCAGCCGACCGCGGACCGGCGGAGGCTGAGGGGCTCCGACCGGCGGGGACCTGGGGCGTTTTCGCGGCTGAGGCGGCGGGACTTCGGCTGGAGGCCAGGCCAACCGGCAACGGCTTTCGGCTGCATGGATCGAAACCGTGGTGCTCGCTCGCCGCGCAGTTGGACGGGGCGGTCGTGACGGCCCACACGGACGCCGGCGCCCGGGCCGCCTTTGCCGTCGACCTCCGCGCCCCGGGCGTTGACGTCGCGGACCCGGGATGGACCAGCAGGGGGCTCCGCGAAATCCCCAGCGGCACCGTCCACTTCGAGGACGTCCCGGCCGTGCCGCTGGGCGGACCCGGCTGGTACTACCGGCGCCCCGGATTCGCGTGGGGCGGGATGGGAGTTGCCGCCTGCTGGTTCGGGGGCGCCGTCGCGGTGGCACGCGGCTTTGCCGGATCGCTGCGGGACACGGCGGCCGGCGGACGTGACCCGGACCAGGTTGCCCTGGCCCACCTCGGCGAAATTGACCGCACCCTGAGCGCCCTGCGGGCCTGCCTGGCCCAGGCGGCCGCCAGAATCGACGCTGGAGACCTCTCCGGCCCGGGAGCCTGGAACGAGGCCTTGCGCGTGAGGGGAACTGTCGCTTCCGCCGTCGGACACATCCAGTCACTGGTGAGTCAGAACCTGGGGCCGGGACCGCTGGTCTTTGACGAACAATACGGAAAACGGATGGCGGACCTCTCGCTGTATCTTCTCCAGCACCGTGCAATGCGAGACGACGCCCAGTTGGGCGGCCTGACCCTGGCCGGAGGGGACCCATGGTGAAATTTACCCACCAAGACGCCGGCACCAGCGCAGACCACTGGGCGGCCGGCGGCCTGACGGCGCTTCCAGAGCTGCCGCTGGACGCTGCTGAACTCGCCCGGACGACGTTTATTGTCCTCGCTGCCCACCCCGACGACGAATCCCTGGGCGCCGGCGGACTTCTCACCCGGCTGCAGGGACTCGGGGCCGGCATCACGGTCCTGCTGTGCACGGCAGGGGAAGCCTCGCATCCCGGATCGCCGACGACGACGCCGGACCGGCTTGCCGCTGTCCGGTTGGCGGAATTCGCCGCCGCGCTGGCGCAGCTCCAGCCGGCCCCGGACCCCGCCGGTCCGGCGGCGGACTGGCGTTACCTGGGTCTGCGGGACGGGAACCTTGCCGGGCACCGGGAGCAGATAAGCAGGGCACTGGCTGACGCCGACGCCAGCCGGAATACGGACCGGACCATCGTCGTCGCCCCGTACCGCCACGACGGGCACACGGACCACGAGACGCTGGGGTCCGTCGCCGCCGAGTTTTGCGCCGCCCGCGGGTACGGGCTGCTGGAGTACCCCATCTGGTACTGGCTGTGGGCGGACCCGGACGACGAGGCATGGCGGGCCTGGCGCCGGCTGCCACTAAGCCCGGCGGAACAGCAGGCGAAAACTGCCGCCATGGCCTCACACGGTTCGCAGATCCGGGCGCTGTCGCCCCTGCCGGGGGATGAAGTGCTCCTGCCGCCGGCCTTTCTGGAACACTTCGAGCGGTCCTGGGAGACGTATGCCTGGCAGCGCCCGGGGCACGCCGGAGCCTCCGGGCGGGCCTACGCCGCCGCCGACGCGGAGACCGTTTTCGACGCCGTCCACCGCCGCGGCGATGATCCCTGGGACTACACGGGCAGCCGGTATGAACAGCGCAAACGTGCCCTCACCCTTGCCGTGCTGCCCGAACATTCCTACGCCTCCGGGCTGGAAATTGGCTGCTCGATCGGGACGCTGAGCGCAGACCTGGCGCAGCGCTGCGACAGCTTCCTTGCCGTCGATGCGAGCAGCGCAGCACTGGGGCACGCCACCGCCCGGCTCGCACACTTGCCCTCGGCCCGGACCCGCCAGCTCACCGTTCCGCAGGACTGGCCGGACGAAACCTTCGACCTGATTGTGGTCTCGGAAGTGGGGTACTACCTTGCGCCGGATGAACTGGCCTCGCTGTTTTCCCGGGTCGAGGGGACGCTGCGGCCGGGCGGGACCCTGCTCCTGTGCCACTGGCGGCATCCCATCGACGGCTGGGAACTCGACGGCGACGCCGTGCATGCCGCCGCGCACCGGCAGCTGGGCTGGGCCGATGCCGGGCTGTACCGGGAACGGGACTTCGTTCTTGAGGTTCTTCGCGCCCCGGACGCCGGCCTGGCCGCCGCCCCGGACGCCGGCCTGGCCGTCGCCCCGGAACTGGACCGGTGACCCGGATGGCCACGACCGCCGGGCCGCTGCCGTCGCGGAACCGCATCGCGCGCGTCGCTGTGGTGATGCCGGCCCACAACGAGGAAGAGCATCTGGACCGGGCCCTCAACGCGGCGCGCCGGGCCGTCGACACCCTGCACCGGACCCTGCCCGAGGTGGAATGCGGCGTGATGGTGGTGCTGGATGGCTGCACCGACGGTTCGGCGCGCATCACGGCACGGCATGTTGCCGCCGACCGCCGCATCAGCGCCGTTGAGGTGCCGTTCCGCAGCGCCGGTGCCAGCCGTGCCGCGGGAATCCGGGCCGCCGGCATCGGTCCCAGTCCGGCGCAACCGGGAACACTGCCTTGGACGCCACGGCCGGCGGCCCGGATCTGGCTGGCCAACACCGACGCCGACTCCCAGGTCCCGGAGAACTGGCTGGTGCGTCAGCTCGAGTTCGCGGATGCCGGTGCCGACGCCGTGCTGGGCTCGGTGGAGCCGGACCCCGACGGGATGGATCCGGAACTGCTTCGGCGCTGGCGGGAACGCCATCCTTTCACCGAGGATCACCCGCACGTCTACGGGGCCAATCTTGGAGTGCGCGCGTCGGCCTATGTGGCGGCCGGCGGGTTCCCGGACGCCGCCTCGCACGAGGACACGATCCTCATTCAGCGCCTCCGAAGCAGCGCGTTCACGGTCACCAGCACAGACAGCGTGCGGGTGCTGACGTCCGGGCGGACCCGGCCCCGGGCCCCGGAAGGCTTCGGCACCTACCTGCGGGATCTGGAACGCTACCGGCCGTCCGCGGCCGGCTGACACAGCCGTGCGTACCGGGCGCGCCGCGGGAGGGCACGCCTATGGATGTGCGGCCGCCCCGCCGGCCATCCGGCGCAAGCCGCCCGCCGCCGACTACCGGTCGCAAGGTCCAAAGACTCTGCCGGGCGGGCACGGTGCCGGGAAAGATCAGAGGCAGCAGCTGGCCGCCAAACACGGCTCCATCACAAACACTGTCCGGCAATGACGGGTGGGAGCGCAGGCATCATGGTTCAATCCCCGGTGAAGTGGTTTGAGGACACGGGCATCGGCGATGTCGCGCAAGTAGGCGGCAAAAACGCCTCCCTCGGTGAGCTCATCCGGTCGCTCACCGCTCGGGGCGTGCGCGTCCCCGACGGGTTCGCCACCACGGCCGACGCCTACCGGGCGTTCCTCGATGCCAACGGGATCGAGGCGGCCATGCGCTCGCGGATCCGCGACTACCGGGCCGGGGAAGCCACGCTGCGCGCCACCGGCGAGGCCATCCGGGCGCTTTTCCTGGAGAGCGAATTCCCCGTCGACATCGCCGGGTCCATCCGCACCCACTACCGGGAACTGGGCCGGCGGGCCGGACTGGAGCGGCTCTCCGTCGCCGTCCGCAGCAGCGCCACGGCCGAGGACCTGCCCGACGCGAGTTTCGCCGGGCAGCAGGAGACCTTTTTGAACGTGGCGGGGGAGCGCGACCTGCTGGACGCCTGCCGCCGCTGCTACGCCTCGCTCTTCACCGACCGTGCCATCAGCTACCGGGAGATCAAAGGATTTGGCCACCTCGACGTCGCGCTCTCGATTGGGGTGCAGCGGATGGTCCGGTCCGACGTCGGCGCGTCCGGTGTGATGTTCTCCATCGATACCGATTCGGGGTTTCCCCGCGCCGCCGTGATCAGCGCCGCCTGGGGACTCGGCGAAACCGTCGTCCAGGGCACCATCAACCCGGACAACTATGTTGTGTTCAAGCCCCTCCTGACGGACCCGGACCTGGCACCGATCATCGAAAAGACCCTCGGGTCCAAGGAACGGAAAATGGTGTACAGCCGCGGCGGCAGCGCCCGCACCCGGATGATGGACACCTCGGACGCGGAACGCCGGACTTTCGTTCTGGATGACGCCGAAATTCTCGCCCTCGCCCGGTGGGCCGTCACCGTCGAGGAGCACTACGGGCGGCCGATGGACATGGAATGGGCCCGTGACGGCGTCACCGGCGAGCTCTTCCTGGTCCAGGCCCGGCCCGAAACCGTCCAGTCGCGCAAGACCGGCCCGCGCTTCGTGCTTCACCACCTGTTGGAGAGAGGCGAGGTGCTGGCGACCGGATCAGCGGTTGGCGACTCCATCGCCCACGGCACGGCCTGCGTGATCCGGACAGCCGCGGACATCGCTGAGTTCCGTGACGGCGCCATCCTGGTCACGGAAATGACCGACCCGGACTGGGTGCCCGTGATGAAGCGCGCGGCCGGGATCGTGACGGACCATGGCGGACCCACGAGCCATGCGGCCATCGTCAGCCGGGAGCTGGGCGTGCCGGCCGTCGTCGGAACCGGCAACGCAACCGGCGTGCTGGCGGAGGGACAGGCCGTCACGATTTCCTGCGCCGAAGGGGCCCAGGGCCGGGTCTATGCCGGCAGCCTGGCGTTCGAGACGGAAGAAGTGGACCTCGGCGAACTGCCCGCGACCCGCACCGCCGTGATGGTCAACATCGCCAGCCCCGCCGCCGCCTTCCAGTGGTGGCGGCTGCCCGCCGCCGGTGTCGGACTCGCCCGGATGGAATTCATCATCAGCAACCTGATCCGGATCCATCCGATGGCGCTGGTGCATCCGGACCGGGTCGCGGATTCCGCCGAAACGGAGCAGATCCGGGCGCTGACGAGCGGCTACCCGGACCCGACGGAGTACTTCGTGGATACCCTCGCGCGGGGCATCGGCAAGCTCGCCGCGCCCTACCACCCGCTCCCGGTGATAGTGCGGCTCAGCGACTTCAAGACCAACGAGTACGCCCACCTGATCGGTGGCGCCGCGTTCGAACTGCCGGAGCTGAACCCCATGCTGGGTTTCCGCGGCGCGTCCCGCTACTACGACGACCGCTACCGGGAAGGTTTCGCCCTCGAATGCGCTGCCCTCAAACGCGTCCGCGAACGGCTCGGCTTCAGCAACGTGATCGTGATGGTACCGTTCTGCCGCACCACGCAGGAGGCGGACAAGGTGCTGGCGGTGATGGCGGAGAACGGCCTGGTCCGCGGCGGAAATGGGCTGCAGGTCTACATGATGTGCGAGATTCCCGCGAATGTCGTCCTGGCCGAGGAATTCGCCACCCGCTTCGACGGCTTTTCCATCGGTTCCAATGACCTCACGCAACTGGTCCTGGGTGTGGACCGGGACTCGGCGCAGCTTGCGGCGCTCTTCGATGAGCGGGATCCGGCCGTGATGGCCATGATCAGCGAGGCCATCCGCAAGGCCCACGCCGCGGGGATCAAGATCGGTATTTGCGGCCAGGGTCCCAGCAACCACCCGGAATTCGCCGCATTCCTGGTCCGCGAAGGCATTGATTCGATCTCGCTGAACCCTGACAGCTTCCTGTTGACCGTCCCGGCCATTGCCGAAGCGGAGAACGCGGAAGGCCTTCCCTCAGCGGGGTAGGTCTCCCCGCGCCGGCGGCAGCCCGGGCTTCAGCCCGGCGGCAGGCGTGCCGGCGCCGCCGCTCTTGCCGGCGCCATGGGTCCGGCCTCCGCTCAGGGCGCGCAGCGCGTTCAGGATGGTGGCCAGGTCCACCAGTTCCTGGGACAGTGCGCCCACGACGGCCGGGACGTAGCCCGCCGCGGCGGCCAGCATCAGGGCCACGCTGAGTCCAATGCCGATCCAGATGCTCTGCAGCGCCACCTGCACCGTGCGCTGCCCGATCCGGACCGCAGACGCCGCCTTGGACAGGTCATCGAGGATGATCACGACGTCGGCGGACTCGCCCGCCGCCGTCGAACCCCGGGCTCCCATGGCGATGCCGACGTCGGCGACCGCCAGCACGGGGGCGTCGTTGACGCCGTCGCCGACCATCATCACAGGCCGGTCAGGCAACGAACGGACCGCGTCCACCTTGTCCGCCGGCAGGCACTCCGCCCGGACATCGGTAAGGCCCGCCTCAGTCGCGATGTGCTGCGCTGTGGGGAGCGCGTCGCCGGTCAGCATCACGGTCTGCGTCACACCCAGGTCCCGGAGCTCGCTGAGGGTCCGGCGGGCTTCGGGGCGGATCGGATCGCTGAGGATGAGCGAACCAGCGAACTCCGCGCCTACCCCGACGTAAACGGCGATCTCGCCGCTGTCCAGGTCCGCCGCCCGCACCCCGGGGACCGACTCCGCTACGAAGCCTGGCTTGCCGACCACCACGTCCCGGCCATCGAACCGGGCGCGGACCCCATGGGTGGCGAATTCGGTGGCTTCGGCGGCGGTCGCCAGCATCAGGCCCCGCGAGCGGGCGGCGTTGACGACCGAAGCTGCGAGAACATGCGAGGAATACTGTTCGGCTGAGGCCGCCATGCGCAGCACCTCGTCCTCCGGCAGTATCCCGGAGGTCCGCACGGCGACGAGGGCCGGCTGGCCGTGGGTCAAGGTCCCGGTTTTGTCGAACGCGGCGGTCTTGATCCGTCCCAGCTGTTCCAGGACGCCAGCGTACTTGACGATGATGCCTGCGCGGGCGGCCCGGCTCATGCCGCCGAGGAAGGCCACCGGCGCGGCAATCAGCAGCGGGCAGGGTGTGGCCACCACGAGCACCTCCGCGAACCGTGCGGGGCTGCCGCTGATGATCCAGGCCGCGCCGCCCAGCAGATAGGCGAAGGCGGTGAACGGCACGGCGTAGCGGTCAGCCAGCCGAACCATGGGGGCCTTGCTGTCCGAGGCCTCCTTGACCAGTGCGATGATCCGGCTGTACTGCGAATCTTCCAGCAACGCCGTGACCTGCATCCGGACCGCAGCTTCCCCGTTGAGGGATCCGCTCATGAGCGGGTCCCCGGCGGTCCGCTCCACCGGAAGGCTTTCCCCGGTGAGCGAGGATTCGTCGAACGTGCCGGATGCAGAGAGCAGGATTCCGTCCAGGGGCACCACTTCGCCCGGTTTGACCAACAGGATGTCCCCGATCCGGACGTCGGTGGCCGCCACTTCCTCGTGGTTGCCGCCGACGTTGTTGCCGTTGCCGTCGGCGTGGTTACCATGGCGTTCCCGGTGGGCCGTCTGCGGAACACGCTCCAGCAGGGCTGTCAGCTCCCCCTTGGCCCGGCCTGCCGCGTAGTCCTCCAATGCCGTTCCGCCGGCCAGCATCAGGACGATGATCATCGAGGCCAAAAACTCACCGACCAGCACAGTGCTGACGATCGCGGTGACAGCCAGGATATCTATGCCCCACCGTCCGCCCAGCAGGCGGCGGATCATCCCTACGGCGAGGTAGAGAGCCACGGCGAGGGCGTAGACGCTTGCGGCGAGCCGGGCGATGCCGGGTTGCCCGGACAGCAGCAGGATGATGACCGCCGACAGCGCGGCGACCGTCCCTGCAACGAGCGGATATTTGAGCACGATTTTCACGGATGACCCGCCCTCGTTCTCTCCATTTCGACTACCTGAATCCTACTGCGCCCTCCCGCACCAACGTCTCGGGCCGGGCGCCACTGTCGTCCGGCCCCGATCGCTGCTAGGAATGAACCATGACGGAGTCGCCGACTGTTGCCGCCGCGCTGGCGCCTGTCGACGCCGTGATCTTTGACCTCGACGGCGTCGTGACGGACACCACCGGGCTGCGGATCGCGGCCTGGCGGCAACTGTTCGACGCCGTGCTGCAGGACGCGCGGCTCCCCACGGAGGCGAGGCGGGGTCCGCTTCTGGACAGCGACTTCACTGGCTGCATCGAGGGGCGAACCGGGGAAGAAGGGGCAGCAGCCTTCCTCGCCTCCCGCGGGGTCTCGATACCGCCCGGCCGTCCGTCCGACACCCCCGGGGAATGGACCGTGTTCGGACTGGCGGCACGCCACGATGACGTGTTTGCGCACCTTCTCCGTGAGCATCCGGTGCGTGTTTTCCCCAGCACCGTCGGATTCCTGAAGCGCCTCCGGGCCGGCGGGATCCCCGTGGTCCTGGCTACCTCCAGCCGGACCGCCGGCGCGGTCCTGGCGGCAGCCGGTCTCCGGGGCGCCTTTGACTTCGTCATCGACGGACAGACGGCCGTGGACCGTCACGTTGCCGGCGAGCCGGCCCCCGCACTCGTACTTGAGGCTGTCCGTCGGCTGGAGATTGCCCCGTCGCGCGCCATGGTCATCGCTCAATCACTCCCCGGGGTCGAAGCGGGCCGCCGCGGCGGGTTCGGTCTGGTGGTGGGCCTCGACCGCGCCGGACGCCGCGCTGCACTGGAAGCCGCCGGAGCCGACGTCGTGGTTGAAGACGTCATCGAGCTGGACATCGGGCTGGTCATCACCGACCCGTGGCTGCTGACCTATGCGGGCTCCGACCCGGTTCACGAAGGGCACCGGGAGGCGCTGACCACCCTCGGCAACGGATATATGGCCACCAGGGGAGCGGCCCCCGAACACCGCGCCGACGGGGTGCACTACCCCGGAACCTACCTTGCCGGGATCTACAACAGCCTCCGCAGCGTCGTCGACGGCCAGGAATCCGTGGACGAGCACATGGTCAACATCCCGGACTGGCTGCCGCTGGACGTCCGGATTGAGCGCGGGGACTGGTGGTCCGGCGGTGGGCTGAGGCTCCGGAGCGAACGCCGCACCCTGGACCTCAAGCGCTGCCTGCTCAGCCGGGAAACGCTGCTCGAGGACGGCGCCGGACGCCGGCTCCAGGTACTCCAGCGCAGGATAGTCTCCATGGCTGAACCGCATCTGGCCGCACTGGAAATGACGCTGACCGCACTGGGCTGGAGCGGCACTATCAGCGTCCGGAGCGGCTGCGACACGGAGGTCACGAACGCGAACGTGCCCGACGACGGACAGCTGGCCAGACGGCACCTGACCGACGTCAGTGTTTCCGCGTCCGGTGGCGGCGACGGCGGAGCCGCGACCGGCAGCGGTTCCGTCATCGGCAGCCGCGGTGGAGGTTCGGGCGCCTGCTTGACTGTGGAAGCGCAGACAAACCAGAGCCGGATCGGGATTGCCATGGCCCTCCGCACCGACGTCGCCGGCCCGCCTGAGCCTGTGCACGGGACCCCCGAGCAACTGGCTGGACTGCACAGCCACCGTTTCGAGCTTGCGATTACCGAGGGGGCGCCGGTCACCGTGACGAAAACGGTTGCCGTTGCCACCTCCCGGGACCGCGCGATCTCTTCGCCCCGGACCGCGGCCCTCACGGCACTGGACCGGGCGGACCCGAGCTTTGAGGTCCTGCTCGCGGAACATGAGGCGGCCTGGGGCCAGCTGCTGGCCCCCTTCATTATCGAGTTCGATGCGCCGTCGCAGGCACGTTTGATCCTGAACCTGCATGTGTTCCACTTGCTCCAGACCCTCACCGGGCACACGGCTGAGCTGGACGCCGGAGTTCCCGCCCGCGGGCTGCACGGCGAAGGCTACCGGGGGCATGTGTTTTGGGATGAACTTTTTGTCCTGCCCGTCCTGAACTCACGGAGCCCCGCCCTTGTCCGGGAGATGCTGGACTACCGCTGGCGGCGGCTCGGGACAGCCCGGGATGCCGCACGCGCGGCCGGGCTCCGGGGCGCGCAGTTCCCGTGGCAGAGCGGCAGCGACGGCACCGAGCAAACACCCACAATGCTGTTCAACAGATTGTCCGGCCACTGGATGCCGGATTACTCCCGGCGGCAGCGGCACGTTGGCCTGGCAGTCGCCTACAACGCCTGGCAATATTTCGAGGCCACGCAGGACCGCGCCTGGCTGATCAGCCATGGTGCGGAAATCGTGGTGGAGGTCGCGAGGCTGTTCGCCTCCCTCGCGGACCATGACACTGTGGAGGACCGTTTTCACCTCAGGGGGGTCATGGGGCCGGATGAGTACCATACCGGCCCCCCGGGCGACCCTGGCGGCGGTCTCGCTGACAACGCCTACACCAACATCATGGCGGCCTGGGTCTTTGACCAGGCGGTCTGGATCATGCACTCCGTCCAGGGGTTCGACATGGACGAACTGCGCGCCAGGCTCAGCGTCGACGGAGCGGAAATCGAAGGCTGGGAGCGGTTGAGCCGGCGGATGTTCGTTCCGTTCCACGGCGACGGCATCATCAGCCAGTTTGACGGTTACAGTTCCCTCCGGGAGTTTGACTGGGACCACTACCGCCGGACCTACGGGAACATTGAGCGGCTGGACCTGATTCTGGAAGCCGAAGGCGACAGCACCAACCACTACCGGCTGGCCAAGCAGGCCGATGTCCTGATGCTCCTGTACGTCCTGGGCGAAGACCAGCTGCTGGGCTTCCTGGGCCGCATGGGCTATTCGGTGACGCCCGCGCAAATCACCGCCACCGTCGATTTTTATCTGGCCCGTACCGCCCACGGCTCCACCCTGAGCCGCGTGGCGCACGCGTCCGTGCTGGCGCAGCGGGACCCCGAGCGGGCCTGGGCCACGTTCCGGGAAGCACTCGACGCGGATCTGGACGACACCCAGGGCGGAACGACCCGCGCCGGCATCCATCTGGGCGCCATGGCGGGCTCGATCGATGTCGTCCAGCGCAGCTTCGCCGGGTTGCGGATCACCCGCGACGCCCTGCACTTCACCCCGAGGCTGCCCGCGCAGCTCCACGAGGTGGTTTTCCAGGTCCGGTACCGGGACCAGCTGCTGTCCGTCCGTCTCGAGACCGGCCGGCTGCAGGTCTCGGCCGCCCCCGGCGACGCCGACCCGGTCCTGGTCCGGGTCGGCGCGGAACAGGCGCTGCTCCGGGCCGGTCAGGAGCATGAATTCCGCTACCCGGACCAGCGGCACCGCTGACCAGGGCAGAGCCGCTCCAGGACACGCACCACGCCTGCGGACCCGGCGGCCCGTGCCCGGTCTGGAAAGGCTTAGACCGCCGGGGCCACGCTCAGCACGGCGGCACCCGTAATCCGGTCCGCCGCGAGATCCCGCAGCGCCTGATCCGCGGCGGCGAACGGGTACGGGACGGTGGTAGGACGGATCGGGATTTCGGCCGCGATTCGAAAGAACTCCTCGCCGTCGGCCCTGGTATTGGCGGTGACGCTGCGGAGCTGCCGTTCCTGAAACAGATCGGCGGTGTAGTGCAGCGGTGGGATATCACTCAAATGGATGCCCGCCACCGCGAGGGTCCCCCCGCGGTCCAGGGCCCGCAGCGCCACGGGCACCAGACTGCCGACCGGCGCAAACAAGATGGCGGAGTCCAGCGGATCCGGCGGCAGTTCCGCGGCCCCGCCGGCGAAGCTGGCGCCCAACGACAGGGCGAGCCGGCGGGCCTCCTCGGACCGTGTCATGACATAGACCCGTGCGCCCCGGTGGAGGGCGATCTGGGCGGCCAGATGGGCGGATCCGCCAAAGCCGTAGATTCCCAGCCGTCCGCCGATAGGCAGCTCAGCGCGGCTCAATGCGCGGTAGCCGATAATCCCGGCACACAGCAGCGGCGCGGCCTCCTCATCCGTAAAGATCTCCGGAATCCGGTAGGCGAAGTCCTCGGCCACCGTGATCAGTTCCGCGTAGCCGCCGTCGCGGTCCCAGCCCGTGAACGTGGGGGACAGGCACAGGTTCTCCTGGCCGCGCAGGCAGAAGCGGCACGACCCGCAGGTTCCGCCCAGCCAGGCGACGCCGACGCGCTCGCCGACCCGGAACCGGTCGGCTCCCGGGCCGGACTCGAGCACTTCACCGACGACCTCGTGACCCGGGACGATGCCGGGATGCCGCGGCTGGAGATCGCCCTCTGCGAGGTGCAGGTCAGTACGGCACACGCCGCAGACCCGGACCCGGAGGAGCACCTGGCCGCGCCCGGGCCGGGGTTCCGGACACTCGGCAGCCTCCAGGGGGCCGTCAGAAATCGGTCCCGGATGTCCAACCCGCCAAACCCTCACGGCGGCCTCCTCTTCCTGTCAATCCTGTGAGCGGGCCGTGCCCGCTCGTCGGTACGTGTCGGATCCGGTCAGCGAGTGATAAGCACGTTGCAGTCAGCCTTGTGCAAGACCGCCGAAACAGTGTTTCCCGGCCCGGATCCCGGAGTGTGAATGCCGAGTACCAGCACGTCGGCGTCAGATGCGGCGGAGAGCAGCTCCTTGGCGGCTTGGCCGTCGGTCAGGAAGCCGTCAACCTGCAGGCCGGGAGCTGACCTCCGCGCCTCGTCAATTGCGTGGTCCAGCAGCGCCTGTCCGTGCAGCAGAGCGTGGCGGCCCGCGCTGCTCCCTGGTTCCCGTCCACTTCGACGAGACGTGGACGAGCCGTAGCGGGACGCCCAAGGCGACGGCCAGCCGCACGGCGTCGGCCAGCGCCGCCGCGTTCCGTGTTCCAGCGCCGACGCCATCAATGCCATCGCCGACGCCATTGCCGCCGTCGATTCCGGCCACGATGGTGCCGTCGGGAATGGACGGACGCCGGATGACCATAACGGGGCAGAGGGCGGAGCTGGCCAGATCCGCACACGTGGAACCCGCAAGCGAGCCCAGCACGGCGCCCATACCGCGGCTGCCCACAACCAGCAGTTGCGCGTCCCGGGCGGATTCCCGCAGGACTGGTGCGGGCAGGCCTGCCGCCATGAGGCCCTCAACCCCAGCCCCGTCCATGCCGGCAGCCCCGCCGGCTTCCGCTCGGGCCTCCCCGTCGGCGACCCCGCCGGCTTCCGCTCGTGCTTCTGCGGCTGCCGCGCATGCCAACTCGACGCCTTCGGCCAGCACGGCCTCCGCGGCGTGCCGCAGTCCGCTCCCCGCGATGCCCTTAACCGGTCCAAGGCTCCGGGTGAAGACAGGCCACACCCAGGCATGGACTACCAGAAGCTTCAGCTGACGTTCTGCGGCGTAGCCAGCGGCCCAGCGAAGAGCCAGCTTGGCGGATTCGGACCCGTCGTAGCCAACCGCCACGACGCCGCCGTCCTGGCCTGCGGGTGTCGGCATGGATCCTCCCGGCTCAACTGCAATACCGCCTCTCCCGGCGGCATCTGCCCCAGTAGAGCGCGGTTGGGCGGGCCCTGGCAAGGGACTTTGGTCCTGCGGCTGCGTGCGTCTCTCGTCAGGTACGGGTTGCGCGTGGTCCCGCCCATCCTTTCCGTGATCTTCGCGCAGTTCGCGCCCGCGCCGGATGTCCTCGTCCCTTCGATCCTGCAGGGTATCGCGCCGTTCTGTGCTTCGGAGCGGGAGCCTGAGGGTTTCCTCCGCCGCGATTCCGGACAGCAGCTGCCGGCCCCGCTCCATTTCGGCGTTGAACTCCGCGCCAAGCAGGAGGGACATATTCAGGATCCAGATCCAGAGCAGCATCACCAGGACGCCACCGATCGCGCCGTACGTCCTGTTGTAGCTGCCGATGGTGGATACGTAGAAAGCAAACCCCAGGGACGCGGTGATGGAGACAGCCAGCGCGAGAAGCGCGCCCAGGGCCCAGCCATCGAAACTTGGGTTGCTTCACGTTCGGGGTCGCGTAGTAGAGGATGGCAATCGCCGCTACGACCAACAGCACCAGGATCGGCCACTTGAGGATATTCCAGGTCGCGAGGAACGCTTGGCTGAGTCCGATGACGCTGCCGACCGCTTCGGCAACCCGTCCACTCAACACGAGCATGGCAGCGACAGCGGCCGCGATCACAACGGTGATTACAGTAACGACGAGCATTGTTCCCCGGCGCCTGATGAAGGGCCGGCCCGCGTCGATCTGATAGATCCGGTTGATGGCCCGGGAGAACGCGGCGACATAGCCGGACGACGACCATAGCGCCGTCAGGATGCCGATCACCAGGGTGAAGCCGGCGGACGGTGAATTGGTCAGTTCCTCGATCGGGCGTCGGATGATGTCCACGGCCGACCCCGGCGCGATGCCCCGGACGATCTCCAGCAGCGCGGCCGTGGATTCTTCGGCCTGCCCAAAGACCCCCAGGAGGGCGACCAATATCAACAGGGCCGGGAAGAGTGACAGCACGGAGTAAAACGTCAAGGTTGCCGCAAGGTCGTGGCACCGGTCAGACCTGAATTCCCGCGCCGTCTTCCAGAGGATGTACTTCCACACTGGCTTTGTCAGTTTGGCGGGATGGTCCACTTTGCTGGCGTCGTCCGCGTCCCTGGCGTGCTCGCCGTCGTCCGCGTCCCTGACGCCCTCGGCGTCGTCCGCGTCCCTGACGCCCTCGGCGTCGTCCGGTTCGGGGGCCTTTCTGTTCCTGGCTGTGCGGCTGTGCGCTGATCCGGCGGCAGTCATAATGCCATTCTCTGCCCTGGTGGCCGTCCTGGCCACGGGCGGCCAGGCACAAAGGGCGGGTGAATTAGGGTTGAACCATGAAAATTACGGTGGACGGCTAATGGCCAAACGTGGCAGGGCGGCTGGTCGGAGCACCGCGAACGTGTCGACCGGCGTGGTGGACGTACCTAAGGGAACCCGTCCTGACGGCCCGACGGCTGGCGTCTACTACATCGATACCGGGGACTGCGAGCTGATCCCGGACCAGGACAATTCCAGCGGCTGGCTGCTGCGCATCAACGGGGTAATGAGCTCGCACATAGACCTGGTGGATCCGCTGTTCCTTGACTTCGAATACATGCGCTGGATTGCCGCCCTCGTGGAATCCCGCTGGCCGCGCGACGCCAAACCAAAACTCCGCGCCCTCCACCTCGGCGGGGGAGCATGCTCAATGGCCCGCTATTTCCATGCCGCCTATCCGGACGCCCGCCAGATCGTTGTGGAACTGGACGGCAAGCTGGCCGGGTACGTCCGCGGCTGGTTCGATCTTCCCAAGGCGCCTCTGCTCCGGCTGCGGGTGGGGGAAGCCCGTGAGGTCACCGAAAGCCTCACCCCGCAGACGCGGGACGTGATTATCCGTGACGTCTTCGCCGGGTCTATCACGCCCCGGCCCCTGACCACCGCGGAATTCAACGGCCAGGCCAAGGCCGTTCTGGCCCCCGGCGGGATCTATGTGGTGAATTCCGGCGACGCTCCAGACCTCAAAAACGCCCGCGAGGATGCCGCTACCATTGCGGCATCCTTCGAACACACGATGATCATCGCGGATCCGGCCATGCTCAAGGGACGGCGCTTCGGCAACATGGTGATGGCCGGCAGCGACCTTCCGTTCGACGGCGATCCCGGGCTCGCGCGGCGCCTGCTGGGAGGCGCGGTACCCGCCCATATCTGGAACGATGCCAAGGTCAGGGCATTCGCCGCCGGCGCCGCAGTCCGCCGCGATCCGCCCGCACCAATGGCTGGCTCCGCTCCGGCGCCTGGCTAAGGTACAGCCGGCCGGATTGAGGCGGCCGCCGCATGCCCGCCACGGCCCAACAGTGCCTCCCGGTGCGCGGCCGTCTGCACCCGCAGCGCCTGCACTACTGCCGCCACCGCGGGGCGGCGCATTGAATCCGGCCGCAGCACCATCCAGTAAGGAAGCAGTTCGGCGAAGTCACCCGGCAGCAGCCGAACCAAATCCCGATGTATATCCGCCGCGAAGCACGGCAGGAATCCGATCCCGGCGCCGGCCCGGGTCGCCTCGACATGGACGAAGACGTTCGTCGAACTGAGACCGTCACGCATCCCCGGTACGAGCCGGCGCGGAGCATCCAGATCGTCCACCTGCAGCATGGAATCGACGAAGTAGACCAGCGCGTGGGTCGTCAATTCCTCGACCGTCGCCGGGCTCCCGTACTCCGCGAGATAGTCCCGTGAGGCGTACATGCCCAGCATGTACTCACCCAGCCGGGCGGCTTCCGCCCGGTGGACCTGCGGTTCCCCGACCACCACTTCAATGTCCAGCCCGGAGCGCTGCTGGAGCGCACGCCGGGTCACCGTTACTATCTCCACGCTCAGCCCGGGATGGCTGCGCCGCAGCCGCGTCACCGCAGGCGCCGCGATATAGGCGCTGAAAGCATCCGTTGCCGTCATCCTGACGACGCCGGTGACCGGATCCGGCGCCTGGCCCGGCTGCTCCAGGAGCCTGACGGCGCCTTCGACTTCTTCCGCGACCCGGACCGCCTGCTGGCCCAGCTCAGTCAACTCCCAGCCGCCTGCGGCACGGGCGAGCAACCGCCCTCCCAGTGCCTTTTCCAGCGCCGCGATCCGCCGCGATACGGTCGTGTGGTTAAGCCCGAGCGCCTGGGCCGCCGTCGTGAATTTGGCCGAACGGGACACGGCCAGCAAGACCAGCAGATCATCGGGATTGGCTTTCATATCTGCAATTCTGCACGCATACGGTGCTGCTTTGACCATTGAACTGCCAGATTTGTGCAGCAATACTCTATGGAAGCCATCTTAGTGCTGTGAATCACAGCGCCTGTCAACGTGGACACCAAGGAGAACGACATGAGCGTAGACGCACGCTCTGCAACGCCCCCCGCCCCCGCATCCGGGGGATCGGGCCTCAAGAAGATCGTCGCCGCCTCGATGGTCGGTACCGTCGTCGAATGGTACGAATTCTTCCTCTATGCCACCGCCGCCACCCTGGTGTTTGGCAAGTACTTCTTCCCTGCCACCGGTAACGAACTGGACGGCATTATCCAGGCGTTCCTGACCTACGCTGTCGGCTTCGTGGCCCGGCCTCTGGGCGGCATTGTGTTCGGCCAGATCGGCGACAAGCTCGGCCGCAAGCCTACTCTGCAGCTCACCATCATTATCATCGGCGTCTCCACCTTCCTGATGGGCTGCCTCCCGGGCTTCGCCGAGATCGGCTACCTTGCGCCGGCCCTGCTGGTCGTCCTTCGCTTCATCCAGGGGTTCGCCCTGGGCGGTGAATGGGGCGGCGCTGTGCTCCTCGTCGCCGAACACAGCCCGAAGGAATCCCGCGGGTTCTGGTCCAGCTGGCCCCAGTCGGCCGTCCCGGTGGGCAACCTCCTCGCCACCCTGGTCCTGTACATCATGTCCAGCGTCCTGAGCAGTGCCGACTTCCTGAGCTGGGGCTGGCGCGTGGCGTTCTGGCTCTCCGCCGTGATCGTGTTTGTTGGCTACTACATCCGCACGCACGTTTCCGAATCGCCGATCTTCCTGGAGACGAAGGCGAAGATGGAGCAGGAGCAGACCGCCAGCTTCGGCGTCGGCGAAGTCATCCGCAAGTACCCCAAGGGAATCCTGCAGGCAATGGGTCTCCGCTTCGGCGAAAACATCATGTACTACATCGTGGTCAGCTTCGCGATCGTTTACCTCAAGTCGGTCCACAAATATGACACCTCCTCGTTGCTCTTCGCCCTGCTGATCGCCCACGTGATCCACTTCCTGGTCATCCCGCAGGTCGGCCGGCTCGTCGACAGCTGGGGCCGCAAACCGGTCTACATGGTGGGTGCAATCGCCGGTGCCACGTGGCCGTTCTTCGCTTTCCCGATGTTCGATACCCGGAACCCGGTGATCATCGTCCTGGCCGTGACGCTGGGCCTGTGCATTCACGCCTTTATGTACGCCGGCCAGCCGGCCATCATGTCCGAGCTCTTCCCGACGCGGATGCGTTATGCGGGCGTTTCGCTGGGATCCCAGGTCACCTCGATTTTCGCGGGCTCGCTGGCGCCGCTCCTGGCCACCCAGTGGCTTAAGGACACCGGGTCCTGGGTTCCAACCGCGATCTACCTCGTGGTCGCCTGTGCTGTGACCGCTGCCGCCGTGTTCAGCCTGAAGGAAACCAAGGGCATCGCACTGGAGGAAGTGGACCGGGCCGACGCTGAACGCGAAGAACTCGCACTGGCCTCCGTCCGCTGAACCCGATGAGCCGCTGCGGCCGGAACGGTCCGGCCGAACCGGAAAATCGAAGATCAAGCATCGAAGATCATGAATTGAACGAACGGAAGGGCTGGGTAATGGAGAACTCGCTGGATGGACGCAAGGCCCTCGTGACCGGCGGGGCCGGGGGAATCGGGGCTGCCAGCGTGCGGGCCCTCGCGGCACGCGGCGCCAAGGTCGTCATTGCGGATGTGGACGAAGCCGCCGCCGCGGCTCTCGCCGATGAGGTGGGAGGCACATCCTGGGCCGTAAACCTGCTCGATGTGGACGCGCTCCAGACGCTCAGCCTGGACTGCGACATCCTGGTGAACAATGCCGGGATCCAGCGGATCAGTCCCATCGAGGACTTCAACCCGGCTGATTTCCGCCGGATCATTACGCTGATGCTTGAGGCTCCGTTCCTCTTGATCCGTGCTGCACTGCCCCATATGTACGCCAACGGCTTCGGCCGCATCATCAACCTGTCCTCGGTCCACGGGCTGCGGGCCTCGCCGTTCAAGAGCGCCTATGTCTCTGCCAAGCACGGCCTGGAAGGGCTGAGCAAGGTGACGGCGCTGGAGGGCGGCGCGCGCGGCGTGACGTCCAACTGCATCAACCCCGGCTACGTCCGGACCCCGCTCGTTGAGGCGCAGATCGCGGATCAGGCCAAGGTGCACGGCATCCCGGAGTCCGAGGTACTGGCCAAGATCATGCTGACCGAGTCGGCGGTCAAACGGCTGGTGGAGCCGGAAGAGGTGGCTTCGCTCGTGGCCTGGCTCTCGTCCGATCACGCGGGCATGGTCACAGGGGCCAGCTACACCATGGACGGCGGCTGGTCCGCCCGGTAACCCCACCGGTCCGCAGGCGCGGTCGTGGCCGGAAGCAGCAGGCACTTGACTCCTGCACGGGACTTGCCGAAGCTGGGCGGATCGGGTTGGTTCCGGGCAGGGAGCGGCATGCAGGCGATCATCCAGGACGTGTACGGTTCCACTGACGTGCTGCAGCTTCGGGAGGTCGCCAAGCCGGTGCCGGGTGATGACGACGTGCTCATCCGGGTCCAGGCCGCCGGAGTCGATCACGGCGTCTGGCACCTCATGACCGGCCTTCCGTATCTCACACGGGCCTTCGGGTTCGGGTTGATGAAGCCGAAAAGCGGCATCCGCGGACGTGATGTTGCGGGTGTTGTGGAGGCCGCCGGGAAGAACGTCGGCGGGTTCAGGCCAGGTGACGAGGTGTTCGGTACCTGTGAAGGATCCTTTGCCGAGTATGTGTGCGCCAAGGAGGGCATGCTGGCGCCGAAGCCGGCGAACCTCAGCTTTGCGCAGGCCGCCGTCGTTCCCATCTCGGCCGGGACCGCGCTGCAGGGGCTTCGCGACAGCGGGCATGTCCGGGCGGGGCAGGACGTCCTGGTCATCGGGGCTGCCGGAGGAGTCGGTGCGTATGCCGTGCAGCTTGCCAAGGCCTTCGGTGCGCGGGTCACCGGTGTGTGCAGCACCGCGAAGACGGATCTGGTCCGCTCTATCGGTGCCGACCATGTCATCGATTACCAGCGTGAGGACTTCGCAGGCGGCGGACAGCAGTACGACCTTATTCTCGATACCGCAGGCAACCGCCCGCTCCCGGTCCTGCGGTGTGCGCTCAAACCGACGGGAACCCTGGTCATCGTCGGCGGTGAAGGCGGCGGGCGATGGACCGGTGGATTTGAACGTGCGCTGCGTGCAGCGGTGCTGTCCCTGTTCGTGGGTCAAAAGCTCAAGGGGCTCATTGCAGCCGAGCGCGCGGCGGACCTTCGGTTCCTGGCCGGATTCATCGAAGCGGGCCAAGTCACTCCGATCATTGATAAGAGCTATGCATTGGCCGACGCGCCGGCGGCCATCCAGTACGTGCACGAAGGCCGCGCCCGGGGGAAAGTGGTTATCACGCTGTAATGCCGGTGTCCCGTCAGCGGCCCCCGGCCCGGAAGCGGGTGATGTAGCGGTGCTGCCACGGTGTTTCGACCGTCCGACGGCGGTACTGCTGGCGGACGAATGCCACCGCCTGGTCCGGCGGAATTCCTTCCAGGATGGCGATGCAGGCCAGTGCGGTGCCGGTCCGGCCGCGGCCGCGCCAGCAGGCGACTTCGACACGCTCCGTGGCGGCACGGTCCCACGCCTCGCGGAAGGCATCCAGGGCTTCGAGGTCATCCGATGGCAGCCTCAGGTCCCGCCAGGGCAACCATCTGGACTCCCATTCCACCGGAGGGGGAGGAACGCCCAGCAAATACAGCCCGAAATCCGGAAGCGGTCCGGCAGGCACGCGGTGGCGCAGGCCCCGCCCGCGGATTCTCCGGCCAGATGGAAAAACCACGACGCCGTCCTGGGATTGTTCCCACAGCTGTCCCATGGGCACGAGCGTAGCCGTTCCGCGAGCGGCAGGCATGGCCATTAGTCTGGTATCCCAGACATTTCAACCCGGCCGGTCTGACCAATGAGTGCTGCGAGGGCGCATGCTTGAGTACGGGATACCGGACGCCGCCCGCTGAAAAGAGGATGTATGCCAGCCGTGAGTACCGCCGCCGTGTTACCGGCCGCCGCGCCAGAGTCCGCCGCGGACTCTGCCGCTGGCGTTCCTCCGCGCCCGCGGCCCGTGAAGCAGGCGTCCAAGGTTCCGGCGGCGGAAAATACCTTGCGCATCCTCAAACTGCTCGCCTCCAAGCGCGGGCCGATGGCCGCGTCGAACATCGCCGCGGCGCTCGGGTTGCCGCGCTCCAGCGTCTACCACCTTCTCGGGGTGATGGAGGCGAACGGCTTTGTGCTGCACCTGCACGAGGAACAGCGCTATGGCCTGGGCATCAGTGCCTTCGAACTCAGCTCCGGCTATTCGCGCCAGGAACCGCTGTCCCGGCTGGGCCGGCCGCTGCTTGCCTCGCTCGTGGACGTGATTGGCGAAAGCGCCCACCTGGCCGTCCTGCACGGCCGTGACGTGCTCTATATCGTGGAGGAACGGGCCAAGAACCGGCCATCCCTGGTGACCGACGTCGGCGTCCGGCTGCCCAGCCACCTCACCGCCAGCGGCCGGGCAATCCTCGCCGCGCTGCCGAAGTCCCAGGTCCGGGCGCTGTACCCGAACACCGCCGCCTTCACCGCCCGGCACGAGACCGAATCGCCGATCATGAAGTACTCGGTGCTCTCCTCACACCTGGACCAGGTCCGGCAGCGCGGCTACGCCACCGAACACGGCGAGGTGACGCCCGGGTTCGGCTCGATCGCCGCCGCCGTCACCGACCATGCCGGCTGGCCGACGGCAGCCGTGGCCGTGACATTCCTCGAGGACAAGCTGCCCGCAGATCAATGGCCGGCCCTGGCCGCACGGGTCCAAAAGGCCGCCGACGAACTCTCGCTCCGGATCCACGGCAGACCGGGATCCAACCAGCCCGCATGAGATGCCCGTCCGGGCGCGGCCGGAGCCAGGTCCCGAACGCCGGTCGGGTCTGGAATCCCGGACAGCACCCGGCTGAAGGCCCTGTTTCCGGGGCGGCGCACAGGCTTTAGTTGAAACAGAAGATCTTCCCGGACCGCACTTAACAAGCGCACTAAACACGAAGGAGCCCTCATGGCACCCGCCGACTTCACCACCGGTGCCCGCCCGGTCAAAGCGGCCCGCGGCACCGAGCTCACTGCCAAGTCGTGGCAGACCGAAGCCCCGCTGCGCATGCTGATGAACAACTTGGACCCCGAGGTTGCCGAACGCCCCGATGACCTGGTGGTCTACGGCGGCACCGGCCGGGCCGTACGGTCCTGGGCCGCGTTTGATGCGATCACCCGCACCCTGGAAACGATGGAAAAAGACGAGACCCTCCTGGTCCAGTCCGGCAAGCCCGTCGGCGTCTTCCGCACCAACGAATGGGCGCCCCGGGTGTTGCTGGCCAACTCCAACCTCGTCGGCGACTGGGCCACCTGGCCGGAATTCCGGCGACTCGAGGCCGAAGGCCTGATGATGTACGGCCAGATGACCGCAGGATCCTGGATCTACATCGGCACCCAGGGCATCCTGCAGGGCACCTTCGAGACGTTCGCCGCAATTGCCCGCAAGCTCACCGGCAACGAGGAGGGCACACTCGCCGGAACGCTGACCCTGACCGGCGGCTGCGGCGGCATGGGCGGGGCCCCAGCCGCTCGCCGTCACCCTTAACGACGGCGCCTGCCTGATCGTCGACGTCGACGAGACCCGCCTGCGCCGCCGCGCCGGAAAACGCTACCTCGACGAGGTCGAAACCGACCTCGACGCCGCCATCGCCAAGGTCCTGGCAGCCAAAGAGGAGCGCCGCGGCTGGTCCGTCGGATACGTCGGGAACGCCGCCGAGGTCTTCCCCGAAATCCTTCGCCGCCACATGGCCGGCGAACTCACCGTGGACATCGTCACCGACCAGACCTCCGCCCACGATCCGCTGAGCTACCTCCCGGAAGGCATCACCGTCGCCGAATGGCACCGCGAGTCCTCCGCCGATCCGGAAGGCTTCACCAAAAAGGCCCAGGCCTCCATGGCCAGGCAGGTTCAGGCCATGGTGGAATTCCAGGACGCCGGCGCCGAGGTCTTCGACTATGGCAACTCGATCCGCGATGAGGCCCGCAAGGGCGGCTACAAGCGCGCCTTCGAATTTCCGGGATTCGTCCCGGCATACATCCGCCCGCTGTTCTGCGAGGGTCTCGGCCCGTTCCGCTGGGTGGCGCTCTCCGGCGATCCGGAAGACATCGCCGTCACGGATAAGGCCATCAAGGAGCTCTTCCCGGACAACAAGCACCTGCACCGCTGGATTAACGCCGCACAGGAACGCGTCGAGTTCGAGGGCCTGCCGGCCCGGATCTGCTGGCTCGGCTACGGCGACCGCGCCAAAGCCGGGCTGCTCTTCAACCAGCTCGTCAAGGAAGGCAAGGTCAAGGCCCCCATCGTGATCGGCCGCGACCACCTCGATTCCGGCTCCGTCGCCTCGCCCTACCGCGAGACAGAGTCCATGGCCGACGGGTCGGACGCGGTGGCCGACTGGCCGCTGCTCAACGCCCTGCTCAATACCGCCTCCGGCGCCACCTGGGTCTCCATCCACCACGGCGGCGGCGTCGGAATCGGCCGTTCCATCCACGCCGGCCAAGTGTCCGTCGCCGACGGCACCGACCTCGCCGCGCAGAAGCTCGAGCGCCTGCTGACCAATGACCCCGGCATGGGTGTCATCCGCCATGTCGACGCCGGTTACGACCGCGCCGTCGAGGTCGCCCAGGAACGCAGCGTCCGCATCCCCATGAACGAAGGAACCACGAAGTGACACTCCCCACGAACTCACTGACCACGCCCGTCCCCACCGGTTCCCGGCCTTCGCAAGCTCAGTCGGGGAACCCTGTTCGCGTGGCCCCGACCCACGAACCCCTCACCGTCACCCTGGGCTCCAGCGGCGTCACCCCCGAGGACGTTGTCGCCGTCGCACGCCACGACGCGAAGGTGACTGTGTCCCAGGATGCCCTGGACACCGTCGCCAAAGTCCGCGCCCACATCGACGAGCTCGCCCACAGCGACGTGCCCGCCTACGGCATCTCCACCGGTTTCGGGGCGTTGGCCAACCGGCACATCCCCAACGAACTGCGCACCCAGCTGCAAAAGTCGCTGATCCGCAGCCACGCTGCGGGCATGGGCCCGGCAGTGGAACGCGAAGTCGTCCGCTGCGTCATGTTCCTGCGGGCAAAAACCCTCGCCTCCGGCCGCACCGGAGTCCGGCCGGTGGTGTTGCAGACCATGGTGGACCTGCTCAACTCCGGCATCACGCCGGTGGTGCGCGAATTCGGTTCGCTGGGCTGCTCCGGCGACCTCGCACCGTTGTCCCACTGCGCCCTGGTCCTGATGGGCGAGGGCGAAGCCACCGGCCCCGACGGCGAACTGTATGGCGGCAAAGGCCGCCGCACCGTCGCCGAGCTTCTTGCCGCACACGGGATTGACCCGGTCACCCTGGCGGAAAAGGAGGGCCTGGCACTCGTCAACGGTACCGAGGGCATGCTTGGCATGCTGCTGATGGCGATCGCCGATGTCCGCCAGTTGCTGACGACGGCAGACATCACCGCCGCGCTCAGCGTCGAGGCGCTGCTCGGCACGGACCAGGTGTTCCTGCCGGAGCTGCACGCCGCGCTGCGGCCGCACCCCGGTCAGGCCGCCTCGGCCGACAACATGCTGCGGGTCCTGTCCGACTCCCCGATCGTGGCCTCGCACCGGGTCAACGACACCAAGGTCCAGGACGCGTACTCGCTGCGCTGCGCACCCCAGGTGGCCGGCGCCGTCCGCGACACCGTGGACCACGCCGCCCTGGTCGCCTCGCGCGAGCTCGCCGCCGCGATCGACAATCCGGTGGTGCTGCCCGATGGCCGGGTCAGCTCCAACGGAAACTTCCACGGCGCCCCGGTGGCGTATGTGCTGGACTTCCTGGCCATCGCCGTCGCGGACCTCAGTTCCATTGCCGAGCGGCGGACGGACCGGATGCTGGACCCGGCCCGCTCGCACGGACTGCCGGCGTTCCTGGCCGCGGACCCAGGCGTCGATTCGGGCCTGATGATTGCCCAGTACACCCAGGCAGGGCTCGTCTCTGACAACAAACGCCTCGCCGTCCCGGCGTCGGTGGACTCGATCCCGAGTTCGGCCATGCAGGAGGACCACGTGTCCATGGGCTGGCACGCGGCCCGCAAGCTACGCCGTGCCGTGGAAAACCTGCGCCGCGTCCTCGCGATTGAACTCGTGACGTCGGCCCGCGCGCTGGACATGCGAGTTCAGCTCTCCGGCGGGGAGCTCACGCCGGGGCCGGCGGGCATTGCCGTCATCGCGGCGCTGCGCGGCGTCGTCGACGGTCCGGGAACGGACAGGTTCCTGTCGCCGGAGCTCGAAGCGGCAGACGCCCTTGTCGCGTCGGGTGCCGTCCGGGCGGCGGCCGAATCCGCCGTCGGAATTCTCGCCTAAAAGTGAATATTCGGCATTGCAGATGACTAATTCCCGGCGCCCCCGGAATTCTTGGCGACACAATGGGCGGGGGCCCGGGAATTGTAGTAGAACTAAGCGTGTAGTGATTAAGCCCACACCAATGATGTTGTGGCAAAAGAACCAATACAAAGGGGTAGAAGTTCGATGAAAGCACGGGGGACGGTCATGTCCAGGCGGCTGGCACCAGCCGCAACAGTATCCGACTGGACAGGTCTCAAGGCCGGCGATCGGGTCGAAATTATCAAGCATGCACGCGTTTTGACAGCCGGTGAGGTCGAAGAAGTTTCACCCAGCGGCCATGTCCTTTGGCTCCTGCCGGAGTCCGGTTCAGCAACGCAGCAATTCCTGAAATCCGACGCCGTCCAGGTGCGGCGCAGCTAGCGCCGCCTGAGGGAATCGCCAGAAAGTCCCCGCCTTCGGGCTGCCTTCGCATCGAGCGGGGCGGGCCGGGGAGGGGACTTTCTGCGTTGATCGGGCAAATCTGTGGGTCGGGTAGCCGGCCGCTGACGGATTCCCGGATTCCGGCAAGGATTCCGGTAAATTCCGGGCTTCGACCCTTTACACGGCGGCGACAGCTGCCGATAGTTCCTTTGACGGCCGACCACCAGCCGGCATGCGACCGGAGGAATCGATGAGTGAACGACCAAAGGCACCAGCCGCGGACCGGACAACTTTGCACAGCCGCATCGCGAGCATCGTACTGGTCGCGGTTCTGGTCGGTGTCAGCAGCTTCGCCATCTGGTCATCCCAGGCGATGTCGCGGGCTGCCCACGCGGCGGACGTGGCGGCTATGCTGTCCGATCATTATGACCGGGCCGATCGCGCCGTCTCGGCGGAAGAATCATTGGAGCGCAAGTACCGGCTCGAGCCTGGCCCCGGGGTGCGGGAAAAATTCGATGACGTAGCCGCCGATCTGGTGCAGGCCCTGGATCTCGTCGCCGCCAATGGCAACCAGGCCGACCGTGCACGTGCGGAAGAACTTCGGTTGGACCATCAGGACTACCTCGCGTCAATCAAACGAATGTTCGATGCCGTCGACGCCGGCGACCTGGCCCTTGTCCTGGATCTTGACCAGCGGGAGACCGAGCCCCTTTTCGATGCCATAGCGGAGGCGGTTCACGGGGCCGCAGCCAGTCACCATGACGATGTCGTGGCGAAGCTCGCGGAGCTCCGGGAGCTGGAGACGCTCACCAGCCGGCTGACGCCGTGGGTTTTCATCGTGGGTCTGCTCCTGACAATGGCGATGACGTGGGTAAACCACGGCCACCGCAGGCTGCTGGATGCCGAGCGTCGCCAGGCGCTCCACGATTCGTTGCACGACTCCCTGACGGGATTGCCCAACCGCACCCTGCTCTTTGAGCGGTGCCGGCGGGCGCTGTCCGCCGCCGAACGCTCGGGAACCACAGCTGCGCTATTGCTCATCGACCTGGACAGGTTCAAGGAAATCAATGACACGTTCGGTCACCACTACGGGGACGAACTGCTCAAGCTGGTCGGTGACAGGATGTGCTCCGTGCTGGGGGAGGGCCAGACGATGGCCCGGCTGGGCGGGGATGAATTCGCTATATTGCTGCCGGAAATCGCAGATTCCGGGGCTGCCGTGGAAATCGGCTGCAGGTTGCGCGCCGTTCTCGAGGAGCCCTTTACGGTGGAAGGCGTGGACCTCGACGTCGAAGCCAGCGTCGGGGTGGTCCTTTCCGGTGAACATGGGAATGAACCCACGGTGCTGCTGCAACGCGCGGACGTCGCAATGTACATCGCCAAGACCCAAAACCTCGGTGTCTTCGCCTACGACCCGTCGGTGGACGCACACAGCCCGGCGAAGCTTGCCCTGCTCGGAGATTTGCGCCGCGCCCTCAGCAGCGGCCAGCTGGTTCTGCACTACCAGCCCAAGGTGAATCTGACGAGCGGGGAAATCGTCGGCGCGGAGGCACTCATCCGCTGGGAGCACCCCGTCAAGGGCCTGATTTCGCCGGATGCCTTCATCCCGCTGGCCGAGCACACTGGCTTGATCGGGCCCCTGACCAGCCACGTGCTGGACTCTGCGCTGGCTCAAGCCAGGATTTGGATCGACGCGGGAGCGCCCCTCACCGTATCCGTCAATCTCTCCGCCCGGAGCCTGCTGGACGACGGGCTGCCGCAGCAGGTCGCCGAGTCGCTGGCCAAACACCGGGTCCCCGCGGAACTGCTGGAGCTTGAGATAACGGAGAGCGCGCTCATGGCAGAGCCCGTTCAGGCCCAGCGACTACTGGCGATGCTCGCACTCATGGGCATCCGGCTGTCCATCGACGACTTCGGCGCGGGATACACGAGCCTGGGGCAGCTCAAGAACCTGCCGATCACCGAGATCAAGATAGATAAATCCTTCATCCTCAACATGGGCCTGGAGCCAAGCGATGCCCTCATCGCCCACAGCATCATCGACCTTGGCCACAATCTGGGTATGACTGTGCTCGCCGAGGGGGTGGAGACGGCCGAGGCGCTCAACCATCTGACTACCTTCGACTGTGACAGCGCCCAGGGCTTCTACCTCTGCCGGCCCGTCCCCGCAGCGGCCTTCGACGAGTGGCGGGACGCGTACCGGACTTCGGCGGACACCCGTGACGCGCACACAAGTGCCGGCTGACCAACGTCACGCGCGATACGGCAATCTGCGTTGGTCAGGCAACGGCTTCGCGTTGGCGGCTTTGCGCTGGTGGAGGACATCGCTGGATAGGGCCGGACCCGGCGGCTAAGATGGTTGCACGAAGTCTTGGGGGGATAGCTTCCGGGATGTTAACACCGTCGTGCGGTCCTGGACCGGTACGACCATCGCTCCAGGAGTTGTCCCAGCTTGTTCCTCAAGACATTCGGTTGGTCGTTCGCGGTCACTATCGTCGCACTGGTGGTGGCCTTTCTCTATGGCGGCCCCCAGGCGCTCATTCTCTGCATCATCCTGGGTATCCTCGAAGTCAGCCTGAGCTTCGACAACGCAGTGGTCAACGCCAGAATCCTGGAGCGGATGAATGCCTTCTGGCAGAAAATGTTCCTGAGCGTGGGCATCATCATCGCCGTGTTCGGCATGCGCATCCTCTTCCCGCTCCTGATCGTGGGGGTCACCGCCGGGCTGAATCCCGTCGACGCCATCAGCCTCGCCATGGAAAAGGGCGATCCGGAGACTCCGGGCAGCTACGGCTACGTCCTGCACGAAGCGCACCCGCAGATCGCGGCCTTCGGCGGAATGTTCCTCCTGATGCTCTTCCTGGACTTCATCCTCGCCCAACGGGACATCAAGTGGATCAGGATCCTCGAAGTACCGCTCGCGAAGGTCGGCAAGCTCGACAGCGCGTCCCTGATCCTCGGAATGATCGCACTGGCCCTAACCGGTGCCGTTGCCGGCGAGAAGCAGGGAATCGTTCTGTTCTCGGGGCTGCTTGGCATGATCACCTACTTCCTGGTTAACGGGCTCGGAAACCTCTTCGATGTGGGCGAGGACGATGTCATCGACGCCGTGGGCGCCGAATCTGGAGGGCGCTCGGGCCCCTCCGCTCCCGCCAAGCTGGCCGGCAAGGCTGCTTTTATGCTCTTCCTGTACTTGGAAGTCATCGACGCCTCCTTCTCGTTCGACGGAGTCATCGGGGCTTTTGCCATCACGTCCGACCCCATCATCATCGCGCTCGGACTGGGCTTCATCGGCGCCATGTTCGTCCGCTCCCTGACCGTCTTCCTGGTCCGCGAGGGAACGCTGGACGAATTCGAATACCTCGACCACGGCGCGCACTGGGCCGTTGGTGCGCTGGCAATCATTCTGCTGATCACCATCGAGATTCCCGTCAACGAAGTCATCACGGGCCTCATCGGCGTGATCTTCATCGGCGCCGCTTTGATCGGCTCCGTGCTGCGCAACCGGCGTGCGGCTGCCGAAGTGAAAAAACCGCAGGAATCAGCCAATACGACTATCTGACCGCTTCCGGCAGGCATCAGAGCACCTTTCATGACCAACACGATGGAAAGCGAGTAAATCATGGGTTTGAGTTTGCAAAAAGGCCAGTCACTGTCACTGACGAAGCAGAATGGTGACTCCCTGACCAACGTCCGGCTGGGGCCCTCGGCTGGGATTCCGCGGTTCCAGTGAAAAAAGGCTTCTTCGGCGGCACCAAAACTGTTGAGATCGATCTGGATGCCTCCGCCATCATGTTCGACGCCGCCGGCAAGCACCTGGATACAGTGTTCTTCAATCAGCTCACCAGCAAAGACGGTTCGGTCCGCCACACCGGGGATAACCTGACCGGCGCCGGCGACGGCGACGACGAGACCCTCATGGTGAACCTGCCCGGCGTTTCCCCGGCAGTGGCGAACATCGTTTTTGTCATCACGAGCTACAGCAAGCAGACATTTGACATGGTTCAGAACGCCTTCTGCCGCGTCATCGACGACTCCGTGGCCGGCAGCCCGGAAGTAGCGCGATACTCCCTTACCGAGGCGGGCCAGAACACGGCGATGATTATGTCGAAGCTCTCCAGGAACGGCAGTACCTGGAACTTCCAGGCGATCGGGGCGCCAGCCAACGGCCGCACCGCGGGCGAGGTACTCGGCGCGGCCGCCGCCGCTCTCTAAGTCTGAATTCACGCACCCAAGGAGGAAACGTGGCTAGCTTGACTCTGAGCAAGGGCAGCAATCTGTCCCTGACAAAGGCCGATCCGGGGCTCCGCAAGGCCATGATCGGCCTGGGCTGGGACCCCCGGACCACGGCGGGAGAACAGTTCGACCTCGACGCGTCAGCGCTGCTTGTCCGGGCTGACGGCAAGGTCCGCTCGAATGACGATTTCATCTTCTACAACCAGTTGTCAGCAGCGGACGGTTCAGTCGTGCACCAGGGCGACAACCGCACCGGCGAAGGCGACGGCGACGACGAGCAAATCCTGATCGATCTGGACGCCGTGGCCCCCGACATCCAGAAGATCGTCATTGTTGTTTCCATCGACCAGGCAGAGTCCCGCCGGCAGAACTTCGGACAGGTGCGGGACGCCTTCTGCCGCGTCGTCAATCAGGAGACCGACAACGAGGTTGTCCGCTACGACCTCACCGAGGACGCCGCCGCGGAAACCTGCATGGTCTTCGCCGAGATCTACCGCCACAACGCTGAATGGAAATTCCGTGCCGTCGGGCAGGGATACGCCTCCGGGCTGCACGGCGTGGCCACTGATTTCGGCATCTCACTGGACTAGCAACCTGGTGGTCCCGGACGTCCGGGACACCAGCCCCCACCACCCCACAGACTGAACCAGGAGTAAAAGCATGGCTGGCTTGACCCTTACCAAAGGCAGTAATCTCTCGCTCACCAAAACCGATCCCGGGTTGAACAAGGTTCATGTCGGACTCGGCTGGGATCCCCGGACGACCACCGGCGATCAGTTCGATCTGGACGCCTCCGCGCTCCTGCTCGGGGCCGATGGCAAGGTGCGCAGTTCCGCCGATTTCATCTTCTACAACCAGCCGGCCGCGGCCGACGGCTCGGTAGTCCACAAGGGTGACAACCGCTCCGGTGAGGGTGACGGCGACGATGAAGTGATCGCTATCGAACTCTCCGCCGTGGGCTCGGATGTTGAGCGCATCGTCTTCGTGGTTTCCATTGACCAGGCAGAGTCCCGCCGCCAGAACTTTGGCCAGGTGCGCGCCGCCTACTGCCGCGTCGTGAACCACGAGACCGACGCCGAAGTGGTGCGCTATGACCTCAGCGAAGACGCGGCCCCTGAGACCTGCATGATTTTCTCAGAGCTCTACCGGCACAACGGCGAGTGGAAGTTCAAGGCAGTCGGCCAGGGCTACGCCACCGGGTTGGCAGGCATTGCCTCCGACTTCGGTGTCCAGCTCGGCTAAGCTCCGCGATTAAAGAGAGAGAATGATGAGCATGCAACTCACACCCCCCGAGGCAGCCTCACCGACGGACCTTGTACTGAACGCACCGGAACCCTTGAGTATCGTCAAAGAGGATGATGCTCCGGGCATGGTCCCGGTCCCTGCCGAACGGCAGCAGGAGATCAACGCCCAGGCCCGCGCGTTCGTCAGCGAGATCGCGGCGATGAACCCGCACAGCCCCGAGTACACCAGCAAGATCGATGGCATCAACCGTCTGGCCGGCGCTGAGCTGGTGGCATCCGCCAACACCTCCAGCCGTCTGCTCGAACGGTCGTCCACCTCCCTGGCGGGTGCCAAGAAATCCGGCAGCAGCGCCCAGGTGCAGGTCGCTTCCACGCTCGGCGAACTCCGCTCCACCGTGGAGGATCTCACGCCGAACCAGAGCGACTTGAGCGTAGGCCGCAAGATCCTGGGCATCA
Organism: Arthrobacter sp. PAMC25284; assembly: GCF_019443425.1. Classification (NCBI taxonomy): domain Bacteria; kingdom Bacillati; phylum Actinomycetota; class Actinomycetes; order Micrococcales; family Micrococcaceae; genus Arthrobacter; species Arthrobacter sp. PAMC25284. The sequence goes on along the minus strand of NZ_CP080382.1, from coordinate 2,284,912 downwards.
TCCCCGGCGGCAACAAACTGGCCAAGTACTTCCAGAAGTACGAGTCGGCCCAGACCCAGCTGGACAAGATCATCAAGTCGCTGATGGCCGGGCAGGATTCGCTGCTCAAAGACAATGCCTCCCTCGCGCAGGAAAAAACCCAGCTCTGGGAGACCATGCAGGGGCTAAGCGAATACGCCGTCTTCGCCAAGGCACTGGACGCCGCCACCGCCGCCAAGATCGACGACATGAAGATGTCGGGCCAGATTGAGGAGGCGAACAAGATTGATGCGGACGTGCTGTTCCCCATCCGTCAACGGCATCAGGACATCCTGACGCAGTTGGCCGTCTCCGTGCAGGGTTACCTTGCCATCGACATGATCCGCAAGAACAACACCGAGCTGATAAAGGGTGTCGAACGGGCACGCACCACCACGATCTCGGCGCTGCGTACCGCAGTCATCGTGGCCCAGGCCCTTGCCAACCAGAAGATGGTCCTGGATCAGATTGATGCCATCAACACCACCACGAACAACATGATCCTCAAGACCAGCGAGATGCTCAAGGATCAGACTGGCCGGATCCACCAGCAGGCGGCCAGCTCCGGCGTCAACGTCGAAACCCTGCAGAAAGCGTTCGACAACGTCTTCCAGACCATGGATGCGATCGACACGTTCCGCTCACAGGCCAACAAGAACATGGAAGGCACCGTCCATGCCCTCGAATCTGGCTTGGAGCGGGCCCGTCCGTACCTGGACCGCGTCCGCCAGCAGGAGGGGAATTAGCGGCATCCAGCCCTGAGCAATAGGCTTACGGGCTATGGTCGCAAAATTCTTAGGCTCCTTGTTCGGCAGCGGATCGGATCCCCGTTCCGCTGCCGGCTCAGGTGAGGGCCAGCCTGAACCGGCTTCCGGGTCCGCCGATCCTGCGGCGGAGGAACTGGCGGTCACCAAGGCGGCGCTCCATGATCTGCGCCGGACGGTGCTTGGCAAAGGCGCTGAACTGCCCACCCTTGTCCTCTCACAAGTTCTGCAGCTCCTGGACACCCTTGGCGCGCTGATCGGCTACATCGAACGCTCCGGTGCGTCCACGGAGCAGCGCGTACTGCTGAACGCGGTCATCACCGACTACATGCCGTCCCCGCTGCACACGTATCTGCTGCTCGGCCGGCCGGCGCGGACCGTGGACTCGGCCCAGACGACGGGCTTGCTGGAGCAACTGGACACGCTGCATTCCACGGCCAGGAATCTCGATCATCAGGTCCGCACGGGGGCCATAACGGAACTGGCCGTCCATGGCCAGTTCCTGAGGGACAAATTTAACGTTGACGGTCTTCGTTTGGAAGGACACTAGTGGCTTCGATGGTCGCGGGCAGCAACGCCGCCCTCACCGCAGAAAACCCGGATCTGGGGAAAGTGCTGCTGGGCATCGGCTGGGACACGGTGCCGAGCCGCGGTCCGCAGTCCGAACCGGTCCCCATGGTCATTATGTGCGGACCGGACGGGCGCGCCGTCTCGGACGAGCACCTCGTGTTCTTCAACCAGATCGCCAGCCCCGAGGGAAGCATTGCTTTCGCTGGAACGGAGGACCAGGAGCAGATCGACGTCGACCTCAACCGGGTGCCTGATAGCGTCAGCAAAATCGCCGTGCTCGTGTATATCGACCCGGATGTGCGCGGCCCCGGCACCTTCGGCGCGGTCAGGAACACCTATCTCCGGGTAGCCGATGAAGAGAACCGTGAGTTGCTCCGCTTCGACGTTCCACCGGTGAACATGGACAAGATCAACGCCATGATCCTCGGCGAACTCTACCGGCACGGTGGGGGCTGGAAATTCCGCGCCCTTGGCCAGGGCTACGAAACCGGGCTCGCCGCCGTTGCCGCCGATTTCAGGCTGAAGCTCTGACATGGTCCGCGACCGAACCGCCATCAGGGCAGACCTGGATTATCTCCGTCGTCGGCGGAAACCCGCGGAAACGCCACCCCCCGTAACGCCTGCCGCGGCTGCTGCAGGCGCCACGCTTAGTCTCGGCAACCGCGCCCCGGCAGCCGCGTCTTCAGCCGGAACCCGCGCCCCGGCGGCCTCGCTGAATCTCGTATCCCGCGCCCCGGCAGCTGCGTCTTCAGCCGGGAGCCAGCCTGGTGCCGGGCTCAACCTCCAGCCCGCGTCATCCCGGCCTGCTCCGGCGGCCCGCTCCAGCGTTGCGGCCCCGAACCGGGCCTTTCCTGCCCCCGGCTTCGGCGACCTCCGCCAACTCGACGGGGCGCACCCCGTGGCGCGCCTGAACGCACGACAGTCGGCCATTGGCTCGCTCCTGGTGACCGGCGTCCGGGCGGTCGCGTGGGAGGGTGAGGACTTCACTACCGGCGCCCACCACAGTCACGGGCACACAGCGGGCGCTGCAGTCAGAACGCCCGGCAACCGGCCTCTGGTCGGTATCCAGGACTCCGCCGGGGTGGTGTCGCTGCGCCACGTGCAGCTGCTCCGCCGCGCCCTGTTTATCGCGGGCGAGACTCCGCTCACGATCGGAGTCTTCGACGGCGCCGCCGCCGCAGTTCCGGCCGTGGACGACGACGGCCAGCGGTCCGTGCTGTATATTTCCCGGATAGGGGCGGTCCTTGAACTCCGCGCTGAGTTCGTCCCGGCGGAAGCCTCCGACGCCGCCATCTGGGAAATTTTCGGGTTCACGATGACCATTCCCCTGGACCAACACGTCCTTCCGCGCTAACCAGGCAGCCCGGCACCGCTAACCCCGAGGGGCACAAATGCAGCACTTCGCAGCCTTGGCTGAATCTGTCCAAAACCGGCTATTCCACCTGCGCCCCGAGGTGCTGCACCACACCTCGGACCCGGGCCTGCTTGCCGTCGCCCTGGGCGCCACCCTGTATTCGCCGGGTTCACGGGACGGCCTGGCGAAAGGCCTGCTGAAACAGGCCCGGGCCGGATGCATGAGCGCCGTTATTTGCCTTGAAGACGCCGTGGCGGATGACGAGTTGCCCGGGGCGGAAAGCAACCTGCTCGCGGCCCTGCGGGAACTTGACGCGCCGGACGTCCGGGCGGAACTGCCACTGATCTTCATTCGCTGCCGCACGCCGGAACAACTGCTCGATATCGGACGGCGCGCCGGCGAATCCCTCCATGTCGTCTACGGCTTTGTTCTGCCGAAGTTCGAGAACGAGACCGGGCGCGGACGCGCGTTTCTGGAAGCGCTGCGGCTCCTTAACCTGGAGACCGGCCGCGGGACGCCCGAAACCCCCGTGTTGCGGGCCATGCCGATCATCGAGGACCTGTCGACAACCCATCTGGAGTCGCGGGTCCGGGTGCTGACGGACAATCTGGCACTGATCGAGGAGTTCCGCGATCTGGTGCTCTGCGTCCGGATCGGGGCAACGGACATGTCCAGCGCCTTCGGGCTGCGGCGTTCGCGGGACCTGACCATCTACAACGTCAAGGTCGTCGCCAACATCATCGGCGACGTCGTGAACATTTTCGGTCGGCCGAAGGACGGTTGGGTCATCTCCGGCCCGGTATGGGAGCACTACGTCAACACCGAACGGGTGCTGCGCCCGCAATTGCGGGCCACGCCCTTTGAAGCAGTCAACGAAGGCGCGTTGCGCCAGCGTCTCCTACTGGAAAACCTGGACGGCCTGATCCGCGAGATTGAACTGGACCTGGCCAACGGGCTGCTGGGCAAGACCGTCATCCACCCAAGCCACGTTCCCGTCGTGCATTCCCTCTGCGTGGTGAGCCACGAAGAATATCTTGACGCCCTGGATATTGCCGCCAGCGCGGGGGGCGGTGTGAAGGCGTCGTCCTATGGCAACAAGATGAACGAGTCGAAACCGCACCGCGCCTGGGCGGAACGCACCCTGCTGCGTGCCCGGGCCTTCGGTGTTGCCCGGCCCGGAGTAAATTTTGTGGAGTTACTGGAAGCGAGCATGCGATGAAGGTCATCCGGACCGACGCCCCCTGGAGCGGAAGCTACGTGCGTGATGCCCTCGGCGTCGACGTGGCGTCGGCACCAGGGCACAGTGTCCTGCCGGTGCGCTCCCTGGTCGGGCTGGCACTGCGGCGCAACCCGAAACGGGCGCACCTGCTTGTGTCCCGCGTCCTCGCCAAGCACGTTCCCACCGAACCCGGGATCGCGACGGCGGCCGGTTGGCTGCTGGGCCTGTTGGTCCGGCAGGAACTCCAGCGGGATCCCGACCACCCCGCCGCCGGGGACCCGGCAGCCGCATCCCCGACGCCGCTCGCCGCGGTCATCGAGGAGGCCGCGGACCGGCTTGAACGCCTCCTGGCGGAGGGCACCAGCCGGACTGGATTTCGCGGCGCCGGCGTCGGTGTTGGCGCCGAAGCTGGTGCCGAGGTTGGTACCGAGGACCCGGCGGTCCGGCGGGCCCGTGCAGTTGCCGTGACAGAACTCTGTGCCCTGCTGGCCGGCCAGCAGACGGACGTTCCTGGCGTCGTGACCATAGGCTACGCAGAAACGGCCACCGGGCTGGGACAGCTGGTCGCCGCGCAACTGGGCACCTACTACATCCACTCGACCCGGCACAGCACCGAGGGGGTGGCGCCGTATGGTGCGTTCGAAGAGTCCCATTCCCATGCGACCTCCCATCAGCTCCTCCCGACGGGCCGCGCCGAGCTGCACCTGGCGGACACCGTCGTCCTGGTGGACGATGAACTGAGTACCGGCGCGACGATTATCAACACCATCCGCGAACTCCACCGCACGGCCCCGCACCGCCGGTACGTCATTGCCTCGCTCGTGGACCTCCGGTCTGCGTCCGATCAGGCCGAGTTTGCTGCCCTGGCCCTCGAACTCGGCGCCGGTATCAGCGCCGTAGCGTTGGCCCACGGAAGCATCGACCTGCCGGCGAGCCTCACCGCCGACGCGGCAGAACTGATCAGCGGCCTTCCGGTGCCGGATCAGGCCGCAACCGGTGTCGGCCGGATGGGGGTGCTGGACCTGAACGGCGTCGTCCCGCCGATCCGCAGCGCGCGCTTCGGTGTTTCCGGGCGTCCCGATCCCGGAGAGGCTGCCGAAATTGCCCAGCACGTCGCCTCCGCCCTTGGCGGCGGCGCGGCAGGATCTTCCGTCCTGGTACTGGCCACCGAGGAATTCATGGCGATCCCGCTGGCCGTCGCCGTCCGGCTGCAGGAGCTTTGCCCCGACGCCGACATCCGGTATTCGACCAGCACCCGGTCCCCGGTCGCGGCCGTGGACGAACCCGGCTACGCCATCCGCTCGGCCATCAGCTTCGACAGCGACGACGATGCCGCCGACGGACCCGGTCCCCGGTTCGCGTACAACTTCGCGCACCCCGGGGGACGCTTCGACACCGTGGTGATCCTTGCGGAACCCGGCACCCCCGCATCCCGACTCCTGGCCCCGGGCAGGATCGCGGAGGCCGTCGCGGGCAGCGGTGCCGCGGTCGAGGTCGTGTTGCTTCCCCGGCAGGCGCCATTCCCGGAACCACTCGCCGGTCCGGCTTTTGGCTCCTACTCACGGGAGGACGTTCGCTGGCTGCTCAAAGACCTGAGCTCGGCGCAGCTGGAGGCGCCCCGGGCCGAACGCGAGGCCGCCATCCAGTCCGGCAAAGCCAGCTACGCGGAGTCGCTGCCCCAGGAGTTTGAACCCTCGCCCGAGTACGGTGCCCTGTTCCACGAAGCGCTGGAGCGCTCGGCCGCCCGGATCGCGCACGCTGCCGGCACACTGACCGAACAAGTCCTGAAACTGCGCGGCAACGCACCCGTCCTGGTGTCCCTCGCCCGGGCCGGAACACCGGTCGGGATCCTGATGAAGCGCTGGGCCCGCGAGGTCCACGGCCTGGATTTGGCGCACTACGCCGTCAGCATCGTCCGCGGGCTCGGCATCGACCAGGCCGCCCTGGGCTACCTCGCGGCCCGCCACGACCCCAAACGCATCATGTTCGTTGACGGCTGGACGGGAAAAGGTGCCATCGCCCGGGAACTGGCAGCCGCCGTCGAACTCTTCCAGACAACTGACGGCGCCGCGTTCCGGGCGGATCTCGCGGTCCTCGCCGACCCCGGGCACTGCGTCCGGATCTTCGGAACGAGGGAGGACTACCTCGTACCCTCCGCCTGCCTGAACTCGACCGTCTCGGGGCTAATTTCCCGAACCGTCTTCAACAAGGCGCTGATCGGCCCCGGCGATTTCCACGGTGCCAAGTTTTACTCGGACCTGGCCGGCAGTGACGTCTCTACGACGTTCCTGGACGCCGTCACCGCGCAGTTTGCAGCGGTCCGGGATGACGTGATGGCCGCGACGGCGTCCGTCCCCGCGCAGGTTGGGGATCTCCCCGAGGCCGACTGGTCGGGATGGGCCGCGGTGGAAGAGCTCAGCCGGCGGTTCGGCATCAATAACGTGAACCTCGTCAAGCCAGGGGTCGGCGAGACCACGCGCGTGCTGCTGCGGCGTGTGCCGTGGAAAGTTCTGGTGCATCCGGATGCGGCCGGCGACATCAGCCATGTGCTGCACCTCGCGGAACAACGGGGAGTTGAGGTGGTGGAAGTGCCGGACCTGCCCTACAGTTGCGTTGGCCTGATCCACCCGATCCACACCCCGGGTGCCACGGGTGCGGACGGAAAGACCGTGATCGATTTATGAGCACCGCACACCGTTCCACGCCCGGCTTCTCCGCGCACCACTCGTCGGGGGCTCCAACGGCTCCGGTCATGGTCGCCAGCGATCTCGACCGGACCCTGATCTACTCGGCGAACTCCATGGGGCTTGCCGGCGCTGACAATGCGGCGCCCCGGATGGTGGTCTCAGAGGTCTACGACGCGGCGCCGCTGTCGTTTATGACCCGGGCGGCCGAGGACCTGCTGGCGGCGATCAAGGAGCAGAGCGTCTTCGTGCCGGTCACGACCCGCACGCAGGCGCAGTTCTCCCGGGTCCGGTTGCCGGGCCGCGGCCGTGGCTACGCCGTCACAACGAACGGAGCAGTACTGCTGCGCGACGGCGAGCCGGATCCTGACTGGTCGCGCCACATCCGGCGCTCACTCAAGACTGAATGCGCTCCCTTGCGCGAAGTGCTGGACCGGCTCACGGGCCAGGCTGCGGTTCCCGCGATCCTGCGGGTCCGGACCGCGGAAGACATCTTCGCCTACTCGATCGTTGACCGGCAGGCTCTGCCTGCGGGGTATACGGAAGAGCTTGAGGAGTGGTGCCGGGCCCGGGGCTGGACCACGTCCCTGCAGGGGCGCAAGCTCTACTGCGTGCCTGTCCCGGTCACGAAGGAAGCCGCCGTGGACGAGGTCCGGCGGCGCACCGGCGCAGGCCTGCTCGTCGCTGCCGGCGATTCGCGGCTGGACGCGGGCATCCTCGAACTCGCGGACATCGCGATCCGTCCGGCCCACGGGGAACTCCACAACGACGCCTACACCCGCCCGAACCTGACCGTGACCGAAGCTACCGGAATCCTTGCCGGGGAGGAGATCCTGCGGATCGCGCACGGGATCGTGGGGCAGTCAGCAGAGCCGGGGCGGTCCGCAGGGCTGGCGCCGTCCGCGGTATAGGGGCAGTCAGCAGAGCTGGTTGGTGCGGTCCGCAGGGCTGGCGCCGTCCGCGGTGCAGGGGCAGTCAGCAGAGCAGGTTGGTGCGGTCCGCAGGGCTGGCGCCGTCCGCGGTGCAGGGGCAGTCAGCAGAGCAGGCAAGGCTCGTTGAACCCGCCGCCCCGAGTGCCGCTATGTCAGCAGCGTATTGATCAGGCTGGCGCCCAGGCCTGCCGCGAGAGTTCACGTTGGCTAGGCTGCCTCCCAGAGGGCCCAGTCCAGGCACGGTTCCTCGCAGGGGATCGCCAGCCAAGCCGCATCGGGCAAGGGGTCCTCGGGTAGTGCGTCCTTGGGCGCCGAGTAATCCGGCATGTCTTCCGGGCTGATGCGTTTCTGCAAGTGCAGGATCTGATTGGGGCGGTGCGCTGGTTCCCAGTCCTGCTGCTCGCTGGGGTAATGGCGGCCGGTTGGTGAAGTCCAACCGGGTGGTTTGTTCAGGCTGCTTTCGGTAGGTGTCCATTGCGTGGCGTGTTTTAGTTTGTGGTGTTTAGGGCACAGTTGGCCGAGGTTGCTGATGCCGGTGGTGCCGCCGTGCGTCCAAGCGAGGACGTGGTCCGCCTCGTTGTCCAGGGACTGGCCCGAGCAGCCGGGGAAGGGGCATTTACCGTCTCTGAGGCGGAGCCATTGCCGCATAGCGGTCGGGATTCGGTAGCTGGTCCGTCCGATCTCCAGGGGCGCCCCGGTGCTGGGGTCTGTGAGGACGCGGTGGAAAGACGTGGCGCCGTCGGCGACGAGGGTGCGGGCCATGGAGGCTGGGATCGGCCCGTAACCGTCGAGGATAGCGGGTTCGTCAGTAAGGGACATCAGCGAGAACACCGGCACGGTCACCAACACCTGGGCAGCGGGTGAGGGCACACGCATGAATGGCGCGCCAGCCAGCGCCCCGCCAGCGGAGGCCGCACCGCCAGCCGATGCCGCACCGCCGGACGACACACGGTGGCCGGGCCGGGCGGCGTTTGCCGCTATGCCGGTGGCGGTTCCGCCGGTGTCCGCGCTGAGTAGCCAGATGGCGGCGATGTCCGCGCGGAGTTGAGTGAGGGTCCTCGGTTCGGTCGGGCATTGGAGGTCGCGGGCCGCGGTTGTGGTCCTGTTCCAGATCCCGGCCGCGGTATCTGCCGGGAGGTACGCCGAGACCCAGGCCATCCCGTCCCGGTCAGGAACGTACTCGAGCCGACGGTCCACGACGCTGGTGGCATGGCGCTTCTCGATGCTGACCGGGTGGTGACGTTCGCGCCAGGTCCTGGCCTTGGCGCGGAACCGGGAAGGGACGAGGTCACCGGCTGGGCAGCCGCGCGCGGGTTTCACCGCATCCGGGTCCAGGAAATGGGATTCCAGCGAAGACGCGCCTATAGCGCCGAGGCTGGCCGCTTCATCGATCATGATCCGGGCGTGCTGCCACGAGATCGCCCCGGACTGCAGCGCAAGGAGCGTCCGCGGCAGGCCTGCGGTGAGTGCATGGGACTCGGCGAGCAGAGCCCCTGCGGCCCGTTCGCTGACGGTCAGGACGCACGCAACCTCCGCGACGAGCGACATGTCCTGGGCAGCCTGGTCCCGGGGCGACGCCGCCGGGGGCGCGATCGCCCTGGCAGCTTCGAGGTACTTTGCGGTTGCACGGACTTTCAGGGCAGCGATCCGGGCCTCCAGACGGGCAATCTCGGCAAGCGTGTCCAGGCAATCATCGGCCAACCGGCGGAGCGGATCAGCATCACAGGACCGGGTTGAGTCTGCGCCGGCACCTACAAGAACAGCAAGCGCAGCCACGGACGAGGCCACGGCCTCAAAGGCGTTTCTGCCTTCCGCAGTCCACCCTGCGCTCCACCCTGCGCTGCTTTCCATACATTCAGCATGGCACGGGGGTCTGACAATAAAGACAACCCCAAACGCTGCAGTGAGGAAACCCTGGCAGTGCTTCCGCTGGCGCTGGATGGCACGCCTCCGGCTCCGGCACCGGCCCCGGTCGGCGCTACAGCAGCAGCGTATTCACCAGCCGAGCGGCCACCTTCGCGGTGCGGCCGTCGATGTCGAACCCAGGGTTCAGCTCAGCCACGTCCACATGCAACAGCTTCCCGCTCGCAGCGACCTGGCGGCACACCGCGCTGATCACCTGAAGCGGGACCCCGTAGGCGGCGGGTGCGCTCACCCCGGGCGCCACCGACGCCGGCAACACGTCCAGGTCGATGGTCAGGTATAGGGCGTCGACGTGTGCCAGGAACGCCGCCACGAACGTGTGCGTGTTCTCCGCCGAGCAGTCCTCGTCCAGCAGGTAGTCGACGCCCAGCTCCGCGGCGGTACGGAACAACGCCCGGGTGTTGCCCGGTTCGGAAATCCCGACGACGGCGTACTTCAGTTCGCGGCCAGCGGCGGTTTCCGCGCGGGCCATCTGAAGGAACGGGGTGCCGGAACTGGGCGCCGGTTCATCGCGGAGGTCAAAATGCGCGTCGAGGTTCAACACGCCCACCCGAAGTCCCTCGCGGACCGCCTGCGATCCGGCCATCCCCAAATAGCTGGCAAACGCGGTCTCGTGCCCGCCGCCGAGCACCACGGGAAGCACACCGGCGTCGAGCAGGCTCGTGATGGCGAGCCCGGCGCGGGCCTGTCCGGCCTCCAGCGACTGCCCCGCCACGGTGACGTCTCCGGCGTCGTGCACCTCCCGGTGGAGATGGAAGGCGAGCGGACCGAGCGCGGCACGGATGGCCGCAGGGCCTGCTGCGGCACCGGCCCTGCCCTTGTTGCGGCGGACCCCCTCGTCGCTGCCGAAGCCGAGGAGGACAGCCGCACGGGGACGCCCTGCGGTGGCCGCCGAACTTGCCGGTATCGCCCGCGGCACGTAGGGGCTCACGGCCTGCCACCAGCGCCGGTGCTCGGGGCTGTCGCCGTCGAACCGCCCGGTCCAGGGCTGTGGAGGGACATCGATGGTGGGTGCGGAAGTAGCCATTGTCCTAGCTCACCCCAGCCCCGGCCCGAAGACCAGCCGCGCCGCCGTCGGACTGTCCGGAATCCCGGACTTATTGCTTAAACAGCGCCGGGACGGCAGGTTATGGCAATGCTCCATTGCCATAACCTGCCACCCCGGCGGACAGACGCCGGCTAGCTGATGCCGAGGGCAGCCTCGATCGGACCGATGCCGAAGAACAGCAGGAACGCCGAAGCGACAGCCCACATCAGCGGGTGCACTTCGCGGGCCCGGCCCTGGAACGTGCGGATCAGGACGAAGGAGATAAAGCCGGCGCCCAGGCCGTTCGCGATTGAGTACGTGAAGGGCATCAGGGTGAAGGTCAGGAACGCCGGGATCGCAATGCCCCAGTCCTGCCAGTCGATCTTGCCGACCTGGGAGACCATCATAAAACCGACGACGACGAGCGCCGGAGCCACGGCCTCGAACGGCACCAGATTGATCAGCGGGGTGAAGAACATTGCAACGAGGAACAGCAGGCCCGTGACGATGGACGCCACACCGGTGCGCGCTCCTTCGCCGATGCCCGCGCCGGACTCGACATAAATCTGGTTGGAGGACACCGAGGTGCCGCCGCCGATGATCGCGCCGAGGGCATCCACCTGGAGGACCCGGTCCACGTTCGGGATGTTGCCGTCCTTGTCGATCGAACCGGCCTCGGTGGCCAGGCCCACCATGGTGCCCATGGCGTCGAAGAAGATGCTCAGGAGGATCACGAACGCGAGCAGGGTCGCGGCGACGAAGCCCAAGTGCTCAAAGGCACCGAAGGGGCTGGCTTTGCCGATCAGGGACAGGTCCGGGGCGGCCCATTCGGTGAACGTGGGTGCCACGAGGGACCAGCCCATCGGGTTGAAGTTCTTGCCGTCGAAGCTGGGCCCGATGTTCAGGGTGGATTCGAGGATCACGGAGAGAACCGTGGAAGTGACGATTCCGATCAGGATCGCGCCCTTGACCTTGCGGACCACGAGGCCAATCGTGAGGATCAGGCCGAAAACGAATACCAAAGTAGGCCAGCCGAGCAGTTTGCCGTCGAAACCCAGGCCTACGGGGACTGTGGTGCCGGCGACATCGGGGATTCGCCGCACGAAGCCGGCGTTGACCAGCCCGATGAGCGCGATGAACAGGCCGATGCCGACCACAATCGCCGTTTTCAGCCCTTCCGGGACAGCCCTGAACACGGCGGTCCGGAACCCGGTGAGGACCAGGATCAGCATGGTGACGCCGGAGAGCACCACGAGGCCCATCATGTCAGGCCAGGTCAGGCCCGGGTTGGTGGCTACGGTAACGGCGACGAATGCGTTGACGCCCAGCCCGGTGGCCATGGCGAAGGGGTGTTTGGCCCAGGCGCCCATCAGGATGGTCAGGATGCCGGCCACGAACGCGGTGACCGCGGCCACGGCGGGGAATCCGAGCGTCGCGCCGGAGGAATCAGGCCCGGAAAGGATGAGCGGGTTCAGCACCACGATGTAGCTCATCGCGAAGAAGGTGGCGAATCCGCCGCGGATCTCGCGCGACAGGCTGGACCCCCGTTCGGAAATCATGAAATAGCGATCGAGTGCAGAGCCCTGCTTGAGCATTTATCCTCCGGGAGATTTGGGTGTCACCTGCATCTTAATGGGTGCCAAGGCGGCAACCCGGCGGTTTCGCCTAGTCTGTAAGGAAGCCAACATTAGGAGTAGCCTGCTCATGCGCCCCATCCGACAGCTTTTGAGCGCGCTGCTCGGCGCCCTGGTCTTTGCCGCCATACTGCTCGGCGCCGCCGCGGGTCCGGCGGCGGCGCACGACGCCGCGGAATCCAGCAGCCCAGCGGACGGCGCCACCCTCGCCACCCCGCCGGACCAGGTGTCCGTGACGTTCAGCAACAACCCGCTGGGTCTCGGTGCGGAGTTTGTGGTCACTGACGCCGCAGGCGCCAGTTGGGCCGATGGGCCGGTGGAGATCGTGGACAACGTTGCCTCGCAGCGGCTGCGGCCAGGTGCCCCGGCCGGGACATACACCGTGCAGTGGCGGGTCGCCAGCTCCGACGGCCACCCCATCGAAGGCCGCTCCACGTTCACGGCGACGGCGGGGGCGGCGGGTTCGACGGCGGCTGCCGCTGTCCCGACGCTGGGGACACCTGAGCCGGGAACAACCGCCGCGCCGGCAGAACCCGCCGACTCCGCGCCACCGTTTGCCTGGAGCATCGTGATCTTCGTTGGTGTGGCGGTCGGCATCCTCGTCACCCTGGGCCTGATGGCGAAGCGGAGGCTGACCTCCGGCGGCGACGACTAAAACGACGCGGGAGCCGCCAAGATAAAACAGGCGGGAGCCGCCAAGATAAAACAGGCGGGAGCCGCCAAGATAAAACAGGCGGGAGCCGCCAAGATAAAACTAGGCGGGAGCCGCCAAGGCCAGGCCCCCGGTGACGCTGGCTGGAAGCCCGTCCGGGTAGACCTTGGCTGAAATTGCCTGCCCCACCGCCTTCGCCTGCCGAAGCACCTCCTTCGGCGACGGCGTGATCAGCTCTCCCACGCCCACCAGATACATTCCCAGGGCGTGCATCGCAGCCATGAGGTTTTGCCGGGTGGCCATACCGAGCTCGGTGAGCATGCGCCGCAGCTGGCTGTGCGCGCATCTGGTCAGCACCAGATGATCGGCAAGGAGGACGCCTCCCGGGGTTCGCACGGCCCACTTCCCGGCCGCCTGCCCGAAGTCCGCGGCATCGGCGGCTTCGGCGGCAAGATGGTCCAGCTGGAGTGCCCTGATGCTGTTCCGGACATCGAGTTGATGATTGGTGGCATAGTTCCGCAGATGCCGAAGAATCTCGTTGCGCTCCTGAAGGCTGGCCGCGTCTGCCGCGTCACAGCGCTGGAGCGAGGAGGTGTTGGCGGGATACCCGGCGCCCAGCAGGTCGAGGCCTTCCACGACTATGGAGGCCACGCCGTGGCGCTGCAGTTCGCTCGCGACGGCCAGACCCGAAAGCCCAGTGCCAATCACCACCGCTGCGGTCCGCTCAATTCCCCCATGGACAGGCATGCTCAACACTGCAGGGTCCCTTCCCGAACGTTTCCAGTTGCCGGGTGTGGACCCCGGCTGCCTTCCAAGCGCCGTTTTCAGGCCCGGCCTCTCGGGACGGGTTCTGAAACACGAGTCTCGGTTCAGCAGTGTGTCGAAGAATACCCAACATTTGAGTTCGTGGATAGGGCTTCGTCGAAGGAAGTTACTGCGCAGTAGATTCCAGGGTTCCGCGATCTCCGCAACCGGGAACTGCGGGATTCCGCGCCACCGCGGGCGAGGTTAATTCTGCGTAAACAGTCTGCGGTCCTGATTCCCGGAACCGGCGAGGGAGAAGCCCGCCGCACCCGCTTGCCTGTTCATGGCCCGCGGAGAAGAGTTGGGAGGTACACGGATGAGAAATGCGCTTCGGCTGGCCGCCCGGCGCAGGCAGGTCTGGCAGAATAGCCGGAACATCAGGCACAATCTCAAGGAGGCGGACCCCATGGGCCGTGAGCAGGCGCATCCGGAACCGGCAGCGGAATCCGGCGTACAGCCAGTGCCTCCCCGGGGGATTGTCGTAGGGGTGGACGGCTCGGACCACAGCCATTGTGCCCTGGCCTGGGCCGCCCGCGAAGCAGAGCGCCGACGCCGCCCCCTGCACATCGTCACCGCCTATTCGGTGCCGATATTCGCCGCATCGGGACTCGACGGCGGCTATGCGACGGTGGATGACTCCGTGATCCGTGATGGCGCCGAGGCTGTCCAGAAACAAGCCCTCGACAAGGTCGCCGGATACAACATCGACGTCGACGCTTCTGTTGAAAACGGGGACGCCTCCGGCGTATTGCTCGAAATGAGTGAAACCGCGGAACTGCTGGTTTTCGGCACCCGCGGCCGGGGCGGCTTCGTCGGACGGATGCTCGGCTCAGTCAGCAGCGCACTGCCCGCCCACGCCAAGTGCCCCACCGTGACTGTCCCTCTGGTCTGTGCTGACCGTCTGGGTGAAATCACCGACGACAAGCACGTGCTCGCCGAGCAGGCCAAGTCGGGCCGGGAACTCATCGCAAACGTCGTCGTCGTGGGGGTCGACGGATCTGAACAGGCCCGGATAGCAGTGCTCGACGCAGCGGCCCAGGCGGAACGCCTCTCGGCCCGGCTCCGTGTGGTGTGCGCCGTACCGCAATACAGCGGGTCGCTCGCGTGGGTGCCGGCGCCGCTGGACCGCGACGCGCTCTTCACCGAAATCCAGGCCCAGCTCGACGCCGGTGCGGCATGGCTGGCGAGCCACTTCCCGGCCCTGACCATGGAAACGCAACTTCTGGACGGCTCTCCCGTCGACGTCCTCGTGGAGGCCAGCCGGAACGTGGAGTTATTGGTGCTGGGAACCCGCGGCCATGGCGGTTTCGCCGGGATGCTGCTGGGATCGACCACTGACGGCGTCCTGCACCACGCCAAGAGCCCAGTCATGGTGGTTCCGGATCGTGCGGATCCGCGGCTGGCCGACCGGGCCAGCTTCGGTCCGATGCTCGGCGGCGCGTAGGCCAGGTGGTGCCGTTGCCGCGGGGGCGTAATGTTGAATCATGAGCTGCAACGGTGGAGCACTTCGGTTTGACGTAGGGATGTGGGTGCGGTGACCCGCCGATGGTTGCGCTGGGTGCCCGCCGCGATCGTCCCGGCGGTGATAGCAGCCGGCACGCTGCTCGGATCGCTGCCAGCGAGCGCGGGGGATCCGCTGCCGGCCAAGACGCCGGCGGAGGTGCTGCAGCTGCTGGCGCAGCACCGCAAACAAGCCCTGTCCGGAACTGTGGAGCAGGTCTCGGAGCTCGGCTTTCCGGCGTTGCCGCAGACCATGTCCGGCAGCGGCCCCTCAGGCACCGGATGGCTTGAACTCTTGTCCGGATCGCACACCGCGCGGGTCTATTTCGACGGTGCCGACAACGCCCGGGTCCAGGTGATGGACCGGATGGCCGAACGCAATCTCATCAAGAACGGCCATGAACTGTGGACCTATAACTCGAAAGACAACACCGCAAGCCACTTCCGTCCGCCGACGGGCGGCGCTGATCACGATGCCGCCCACAAGGGCATGATGGACAGCCTCGACTACAAGCGTGACTACGAAGGCATGCTGGACGGCCGCGACGGCAAAGGCATGTGGGGCAGCCCCGACCGCCTGGCCGGAATGCTGTTGGACAAAATCGATGAACACACGGCCGTAACGGTCGGAGACGACGTCCAAGTGGCCGGACGGGCGGCCTACGACCTGAAGATCGCGCCGCGTTCCACCGTCACGCTCTTCGAGTCGATGGCGATCGCGGTCGACGGTGAGACCGGGATGCCACTGTCAGTGACCGTCAAAGCCAGGGGCCAGTCCACTCCCGCCTTCCGAATGGCCTATACGAACCTGTTGCTCGAAGCCCCCGACGTATCGATCTTCGCCTTTTCTCCGCCGGCAGGGGCCACCGTGACAGAGATTCCGGACCCGGAGCGGAAGAAGGACGACGCCTGGCAGCACGGCAAGCCCGGTGACGCCGCACCGCCGGGTGAGGCAGTGCGGCCGAACGATGCCGCAGGGCCCGATGACGCCGCACCGCCGGGTGAGGCAGTGCGGCCGGACAGGGAATCGAAGGACTCCCGCAGGCCGACTATCTCCGGTTCCGGATGGGAGACCGTACTCGGCTTCCCCGCAGGCTCGGCCGCTGCGCTGTTCGGCGGGACGGCCGATCAGGCCCTGCCCGGCCCGGCGGCCCCGGACCAGGACCTGCGCGGCCGGACGGACCCCCGCGGGACGGACGTTAGCGCGGAAGCGCCGCTGGAGCAGGCCTTGACCCCCGTCCCGGGCGGACGGCTCCTATCGACGTCGCTGGTAAATATGCTCGTGCTCGACGACGGCCGGATCTTCATCGGGTCCGTGCCCCTGGAGCGGCTCCAGGCCGCAGCGGCGTCGCGGTGACGGCCGCAGGGGCCGCCGGATGACCGGCGTCGGTCCCGCTGAACTGAGCATTGAGACCACCGGCCTGAGCAAGCGGTTCGGACACCAAATGGCCGTCAACAGTGTCGACTTGGCCGTGCCTACGGGGTCGGTCTTCGGCTTCCTCGGCCCGAACGGTTCGGGCAAGACCACCACCATCCGGCTGATGCTGGGCCTGGCCGCCGCGACGAGCGGCTCCGTGCGGGTCCTCGGGGAAGAAATGCCGCGCCGGCTGCATGACGTGCTGCCCCGGGTCGGGGCCCTCGTCGAAGGGCCGGCTTTCTATCCCTACCTGTCCGGCGCCGCCAACCTGCGCCGCCTGGACGCCGCCGATCCTCTTGGGTCTGCGCGCACGCGGCGGGACCGGGTTCACTCGGCGCTGGAACGGGTGGGGCTGACGCACGCCGCGGACAAAAAAGTCCGCGCGTACTCGCTCGGCATGAAGCAACGCCTCGGGATCGCTAATGCCCTGCTCGCCCCGCGCGATCTTCTGGTGCTCGACGAGCCCACCAACGGGCTGGACCCGCAGGGCACCAGGGAAGTGCGGAGCCTGGTGCGTTCCCTGGCCGCGGACGGCGCCACCGTGTTTGTCTCCAGCCATCTGCTGGCCGAGGTTGAACAGATCTGCACGCACGCGGCAATCATGAGTGCGGGCAAGCTCGTGGCGCAGGGAACCCTGACCGAACTCCGCCAGGCAGGCCAGGCCCGAATCCGTGTCCTGACTCCCGACCCGGGGGCCGCCGCGCAGGTGCTGACCCGTCTTGGCCTGAACCCCACCCGGGGCGCCGACGCCAGCAGCGGCGCCGGCGGTCCCGACGGTACGGGAGCGGTCATTTTCGCGCCGCTGCCCGCCCGCTTCTCTGGCGGTTCGGACGACGGGAGACCCGCCGACAGCGACTTCAGCGCGGACGGTGTGGTCGCGCCCGAAGAGATGGTGGCAGCGCTGGTGGCAGCCGGCGTCCGGGTCCGTGGCTTCGCGGCAGAACAGGTCAGTCTCGAGGACCGCTTCGTGGCCCTGACGGGAGAGGGGTTCGACGTTGTCCAGTGACCTCCCGGCGACCGCGCCCGCCCCGGCTCCGCCCCGCCGGCGTGGTCCGCGGGGCGGCGGACTGCTGGCATCCGAGCTGGGGGTGCTGTTCCGCCGCCGCAGGACCTGGGCAATGCTGTTGGCACTGGCCGCCATCCCCATTCTGATTGCCGTTGCCGTGCGGCTGTCCTCCGCTGTCCCGGCCGGCCGCGGCCCGGCCTTCCTGGACCGGATCGCGCAGAACGGACTGTTTGTCGGCATCACGTCCATGGTGCTGGCCGTTCCGCTCTTCCTGCCCCTCACCGTGGGGGTCGTCGCGGGGGACACGATCGCGGGCGAGGCCGGGCAGGGAACGCTGCGGTACCTCCTTGTGGCCCCCGCCGGCCGGATCCGGCTGCTGCTGGTGAAATACGCCGGTGTGGCCGTGTTCGTTATTGTGGCACCCCTGGTGGTGGCCCTCGTGGGCGCCGGAATCGGCGCCGCACTGTTCCCGGTGGGGCCGGTGACACTGCTCTCGGGGGACTCGATCGGGCCGTGGGAGGCGGTGCTGCGGCTCGTGCTGATTGGGGCCTATCTGGCCGTTTCCCTGCTGGGGCTCGCCGCGATCGGCCTCTTTGTGTCCACCCTGACTGACGTGCCGGTGGGGGCGATGGCGACCACCGTGGTCCTCTCCGTCGTCTCGCAGGTGCTGGACGTGCTGCCGCAGCTGGAGTGGCTGCACCCCTGGCTGTTCACGCACTACTGGCTCGATTTCGCCGATCTCCTGCGCCAGCCGATTGCGTGGGACTCGTTCGCCAGCAACGCCATGCTGCAGGGCGCCTACATCGCTGTCTTCGGGGCCCTCGCCTATGGCAAATTCAGCAACAAGGACGTGCTCTCCTAGCACTTGGCCCTGCCCCGGCCTCCGGGCAGCGCCCGGTCCGCCGGGGTCAGGCGTGCTGGCGGGCCTCATGTTCCGCATGTGACGCCGGTTCCAGCTGGAAGGTGCAGTGCTCGGTGTCGAAATGCGATCCGAGGCAGACCGCCAGCTTGTCCAACACGCGGTCCGCGCCGCGGGCGCCCAGGGCCGCGTCCTCCACTACAACGTGCGCGGAGAAGACCGGAACCCCGGACGTGATCGTCCAGATGTGGATGTCGTGCACCGAGGTGACGCCCTCCACCGCGAGAATGTGTTCGCGGATCATGTTGACATCCACACCCTTCGGAGTTGCCTCCAAGAGGACATCCACCACGTCACGGAGCAGGTGCCAGGCCCGCGGCAGGATCATCACGGCGATCAGGAGCGATGCGATAGTGTCTGCCGCCTGATACCCGGTGACCATAATGACGAGCGCGGCCGCGATCACGGCAAAGGAACCCAGCAGGTCGCCGAGGACCTCGAGGTAGGCGCCCCGGATGTTCAGGCTCTCTTTCTGGGCCCCGCGCAGGATCAGCAGCGAGACCAGATTGGCGGCGGCGCCGGCGACGGCAGCCCAGAGCATCACGCCGGTCTCAACCTCATGGGCGGAGCCGAACCGCCGGACGGCCTCAATGACGATGACCACGGAGATCACAATCAGCACCAGCGCATTGGCCAGCGCGGCCAGGACTTCCGCCCGCAGGTAGCCGTAGGTGCGCTGGTCGCTGGCCGGCCGCGTGGCAATCCAGGCGGCCAGCAGGGCGATGAACACACCGGCGGCGTCGGAAAGCATGTGCCCGGCGTCGGCGAGCAGCGCGAGCGAGCCGGACACGGCAGCGCCGACGATCTGGACCAGCACAACGGTGAGGGTGATACACAGGACGGCGATGAGGCGCTTGCGGTGTTTGCCGGTGGCCGTGATGCCGTGCGAGTGGCTGTGGTCGTGTCCCATGCCTACAAGGCTAGCCCCAGCCGAGCTCGTGCAGGCGCTCGTCGCTGATGCCGAAGTGGTGGGCGATCTCATGCACCACGGTGATGGTGACTTCCTCGATGACGTCGGCGCGGGAGGCGCAGATGTCCAGGATGGGCTGCCGATAGATAGTGATCCGGTCCGGCAGTGAACCGGCACCCCACCAGGAGTCGCGTTCGGTCAGCGGCACGCCCTCGTAGAGGCCCAGCAGCACTGTGTCCGCGTCCTCGCCGGGCTGCGGTGTGTAGTCGTCCTCGATGAAGATGGCCACGTTGTCCATGGTTTTCGCCAGCGCCGGCGGAATCCGGTCCAGCGCGTCGCTGACGGCCGCCTCGAAGTCGGCTGCAGACATCGGATACGGGCCGTCGGAGGAATCGTCGGCGGCACCGCCCGGAACGATCGGCAGGCCTGGCGGCAGGGAAGAAGGCATATACGAACCCTAGCGGGACCGGCGACGGGTCAGCCCCACCCCCACGAGGCAGATGACGCCGCCAACCAGGCCCCAGATGGTGGGGATTTCACCGAGCACCAGCCAGGAGATCAGGATGGTGGTGCCGGGCACCAGATAGGTGGTGGCCGCTAGCCTCCCGGCGTCGATCAGGGACAAGGCATACGCCCACGTGGTGAATGCAATAGCGGTGGGGAAGATGCCGAGGTAGACAAGCCCCAGCGTGGCCGGCAGCGGCGCTGCCTGCAGCTCGGTGAGGAGCTGGCCGCTGAACGGAAGGCAGCACACAGCTCCGACCATAATGCCGAACCAGGTGGCCTGGGCGGCCGGGAATTTCCGCAGCACCGGTTTCTGGACGATCACGCTGACGGCGGCGAGGGCCGCGGCCAGGAGGCAGAGCAGCACGCCCGCCACATCCGCCGTCGAACGCTGACCGGATCCCAGCGCGATCATGGCCACCCCGCCGAACGCGACCACGCTGCCGATGATCAGCCAGCGCGGAAAGCCTTCCTTCAGGATCAGGCCGGCCATTACCGCGACAAGGATGGGGTTGACGTTGATCAAAAGGGCGGCGGTTCCCGCGTCGAGGACGTGCTCGGCGGCGTTCAAGGCAATGTTGTAGCCGCCGAACCACATCACGCCGTAGGCCAGGATCGGCCACCACTCGCGGCCCTGCGGCAGTGTCCGCAGCTTGGGCAACACCACGAGTCCCAGCACGACGGCGGCGATTGCCAGCCGTCCGAGCGTCAGGGGACCGGGGGAGAAGCTGGGGCCGACGGCCCGGATGCCGACGAAGGCGGAGGCCCAGAGCACCACGGTGACGACGACGGCGGCGATCCCGAGCCTGCTGATCTGGCCGGGTGGTGTGGGGCGGGAGGGAGTGGCGGGTGGCGGCAGCACTTCGTGGGCGCTGTCCGGCTGCAGGGGGCCTGTTTCGGCGGTTGTTGCCATGCTGCCAATCTAGCCGCTGCCGGGCGCCCGCGGCTGGCGGAAATCGGTCACGTCGCATCAAGATCCCGCCAATATCCGGCGGTGCGGTCCTGCGCCCTGCTTCGCCGGTCGTGACGCCCCCGCCTGACCTGCGGCGTGGGTGGCAGGTTCTGTCCGCGACGTCAACAATGGGGGTAGCCACGCGGCCGTTCCCCAAGCTCGGAGAAACTCCACGATGAAGTACACCACCGCCTCGATTCCAGACCTGTCCGGCACAACCGCCGTCGTCACCGGCGCGAACGGGGGACTCGGACTGGAGACTGCCAAGGCGCTCGCCGCGAAGGGCGCGCATGTTGTGATGGCCGTGCGCGACCAGGACAAGGCAGCCGATGCGGTGGCGGTGATCCGGGCGGCTTCCCCCGGCGCCTCCGTGGAACTCGTGCCGCTCGATCTCGCGTCGCTCACGTCGGTCTCGGCTGCCGCCGCGGCAATGCTGGGCAGGCATGAGCGGATCGACATCCTCGTCAACAACGCCGGCGTGATGGCCATGCCCGAGCGCAGGACCGAGGACGGTTTCGAGATGCAGCTGGGGGTCAACCATCTCGGTCACTGGGCCCTCACCGCGCACCTGATGCCCGCGTTGCTCCGGGCTCCCGCGGGCCGGGTCGTGTCGGTGACGAGCACTGCGCACCACTTCGGGCGCATGCTCGACCCCGAGAACCCGCACCTGCGCGGCAACTATGATGCCTGGCGGGCCTACGGCCAGTCCAAGCTCGCCAATTACCACTTCGCGTTGGGACTGCAGCGCGAATTCGAACGGGCCTCGGTTCGTACAACCAGCCTGTTGGCACATCCGGGCCTCTCCCGCACGGGCCTCCAGTCCACAACCGTCAGTGAAGGCGGCGGTGGGCGCCTTGGCACCTTATTCCACAATCTCGTCCAGCGCACCGGCATGAGCCCGGACGACGGCGCGCTGCCGCAGCTGCGCGCCGCCACGGACCCCCGGGCAAAAGGCGGGGACTTCTACGCTCCGCGGTTCGTGAACTCCGGGGCGGCCGTCCGGCGCCCTGTCCTGCGCCCCGGCGCCGATGAGGCGATTACCCGGCTGTGGCGGGTTTCCGAACGGGAGGCCGGCCTGGAAATGGTGATCGACCCGCGGTGAGGCAAGCCGAATTGTCGGCCGTGAACGATGCCTGGTCGGTTGTGGCCGGCGGTGGACTCCCGGCGCGTGCCGGGCGGCTTCACCTCAGTAGGCGGGCGGCTTCGTGGCTGACGGCCGCGGCGACGTCGTCCAAGGCCGCGGAACCGTACCGCCACTGCTGCCAGTAAAGCGGAACATCGACAACGGAACCCGGAACCAGCTCCCGGAGCCGCTGGAGTTCCAGATCAGCGGCGATCTCGATCTCCGGAACCATTCCCCATCCCATCCCCAGCCGGATGGCTTCGGAAAATTCGTGCGCGGCGGGAACATAGTGCCGCGGCGGCTTCAGCCTCTGATGGCCCTGCAGCCGCAGGAAGCGATCCTGCAGCTCATCCTTGCGGTCAAAAGTGACCACCGGGGCTTCGGCAAGGCTTTCCGTGCTGACACCGCCGCTGAACCAATCCGCGGCAAATGACGGCGCGCAGACCGCAAGGTATCGCATGGTCCCCAGGCTGCGGGACCGGCACCCGGGCGCAGGCGCGGCTGTGGCTGTGATGGCTGCTGCGGCGGCGCCGCTGCGGAGCAGCTCCAAGGAGTAGTCCTGGTCCTCGCGCAGGATTTCGAGCTGGACGGTGCCGGACACCTCGGCCAGGGCCGGCAACACCCAGGTATGCAGCGAATCACTGTTGATGACCAGGGCGAGGCGGGTGCCGGCGCGGGGGACTCCCGGCTGCAGCTCCTCCGCCAGATCCGTGGAGAGCATGTCCAGCTGGCGGGCGAAGCGCACCACGGCCTGCCCGGCGTCGGTGAGTTCGACGGGCCGGGTGCGTTGCAGGACCGGGCGGCCGACGGCGATCTCAAGGGCGCGGACCCGTTGGCTCACGGCGGAAGCCGTTACGGATAGTTGGCCGGCAGCCGCTTCGAAACTGCCGTGGGCGACAATCGCCGCGAGGGTGCGGGCCTGGTCCGGCTGAATATCAATCATTAGCTCATCTTATGTTGACCAATAATCATTAACTGGTTTCATGTTGTTCCCGCGCCTACCGTGGAAGCCGTGATCCTCTCAATTTTTTCCGGCCTCGCCAGCGGGCTGTCGCTCATCATCGCCATCGGCTCCCAGAATGCGTTCGTCCTCCGGCAGGGTATCCGGCGCTCGCACGTGGTCCTCGTTATTGCCGTGTGCGCAGTGTCCGATCTGATCCTGATCCTGCTCGGCGTTGCCGGCCTCGGCGTCGTTATTGAGCAGGCTCCGGCCGCCGTCGACGTCGTGCGGTGGGCGGGTGCCGCATTCCTGCTGGTTTACGGCGGCCTCGCCGCCGGCCGTGCGATCCGCGGCGGCCAACTGGCCCCCTCCGCGGCGTCCGTGAACGGGCACTGGGCGGCGGCGCTGGGCACCTGCCTTGCCTTGACCTGGCTGAACCCCCACGTTTATCTCGACACCGTGCTGCTGCTGGGGTCCCTGGCGAACGCCCACGGCCCGGACGGCAAATGGTGGTTCGCCGCCGGTGCAGGACTTGGGAGCATCGCGTGGTTCACGGCGCTCGGATTCGGCGCGCGCTTCCTGGGGCCATTGTTCCAGCGCCCGAGCGCGTGGCGGGTGCTCGATGGGGGGATTGCCGTGGTGATGGGAACCCTCGCCGTACTGCTCATTGTGTGAGGTCAGGCGGGGCCGGAAACCTCGATTTTGTATATTCCGGAAGTAGGCTCTATAGTTTTACAGGTCCAGTTCGGAGGAACCCGGAAGGACAGGAACGAAGGGCATAGCCCGGATTTTCTGCTCTGGTTCAATCGAATTGCGTTCTGGCCCCCATCGTCTAGCGGCCTAGGACACCGCCCTTTCACGGCGGCGGCACGGGTTCGAATCCCGTTGGGGGTACGCAAGGAAGTGGTCTGGCCGGATGAAAAAGTCTGGTAGGCTAAAAGCCTTGAAAAACCGCAGTAGCGATACTGGGGGAAGCAAGAAATCAGTATGGCCCTGTAGCGCAGTTGGTTAGCGCGCCGCCCTGTCACGGCGGAGGTCGCGGGTTCAAGTCCCGTCAGGGTCGCTTTGATTGCCGGAAAAAATTCCGGTGATCATGGTGACATGTCACCTAGGCTCTGTAGCTCAGTTGGTAGAGCGTTCGACTGAAAATCGAAAGGTCACCGGATCGACGCCGGTCGGAGCCACCACTGGGAAGCATCAGTTCTTTTAGAACTGGTGCTTTTCTTCTTTTAACGTTCAGGCCAGGATCCTGCCCGCCGCGTCAATCGACCGGCACCCACTTCTGTTCGAACCCGGCAAACCGTCGACATGTGAGTCCTTTCACATTAGGGTCGTAGGACGTTCTATATAGAACGTGGAATGCGCATGATTTCCGCGCGTTAAATCTCCAACACATGAGAGGCCACAAGTGACTTTACGAAAGACATCTGGCGTTCCGCGCCTACGGGCACGGGCCGTCGCCGGCATCCTGGGATTGGGTCTGGTGGCCGGCTCAGGCCTTCCGGCGGCCGCCGCGCCCATTCCACCAAGCACACCGACCGCCGGTCCTGGTGAGTTCTCCGAATCGAATATCGCCGCCGACCGCACGCCCGACAATCTGTTCTACCGGATACCAGCCCTGACATACCTCGGCGGCGGCGTGGTGCTGGCGGCCTGGGACGGACGCCCCGGGAGTGCGGCAGATGCGCCCAACCCCAACTCCATTGTTCAACGACGCAGCACAGACAGCGGACGGACGTGGGGTCCGCAACAGGTGATTGCCGCCGGGCATGTGGGGGATGCGAGCGGCCCGAAGTTTGGTTACAGCGATCCCTCGTACATCCATGATGCCGAAACCGGAAAAGTGTTCGCATTTTTCGTCTATTCAAAAGACCAGGGGTTCGGCGGCAGCGTCTTTGGCAACGATGACGCCGACCGTTCGGTGATTTCATCCGCGATAATCGAGTCTGCTGATGGCGGGCAGACCTGGAGTTCCCCGCGGCTCATCACCAGTATCACCAAGCCCGGAACGAGCCGCACAAACCCTCAGCCGGGAGACGTCCGGAGCAACTTTGCAGCCTCGGGCGAAGGAATCCAGCTCAAGTACGGCATCCATAAGGGACGTCTCATCCAGCAATACTCGGGGATGGTCCTGCAGGCAAATGGCAGCCAGGCTTTCCAGGCCTACAGTGTCTTCTCCGACGATCATGGCTTGACCTGGCAGAAAGGCGCTTCCGTTGGCGCCGGCATGGATGAAAACAAAACGGTTGAGTTGTCGGACGGCCGGGTCATGCTCAATACCCGAGACAGTTTCAACGGAGGGTTCCGGAAGGTGGCCTTCTCCAACGACGGCGGGGCCACCTATGGTGAGGTCGCCCAGGACACGGAACTTCCGGACCCGGCAAACAACGGTGCGATCGCCCGGATGTTCCCCGAAGCTCCGGCGGGATCGGCCGAAGCCAAAAAGCTGATCTTTACAAACGCCAACTCCAAGTCCGGCCGCCAAAACGTTTCCGCCAGGGTCTCCTGCGACGACGGGGCGACGTGGCCAGGCGTCCGCACGATCCGCGCGGGTTTCTCCGCTTACTCCACCGTCACGCGCCTGGAGGCCGGACAGTTCGGGGTGCTGTACGAGGCTAACTACACCGACAACATGCCTTTCGCGAAGTTTAACGATGCGTGGCTCAACTACGTCTGCGCACCGCTTAGCGTGGACGCGCAGGCCGTGACGCCCGGCGCGGACAAGGCTGTCCCAGTAACGGTCACGAACCAGGAAAGCGCCGTGCTTTCCGGTGGATCCGCGACCATCTACACCCCCGCTGGTTGGTCCGCCACCACCGTGCCGGTACCCGACGTCGCACCCGGCGCATCCGTGACGGTCAGCGTGAACCTGAGCGTCCCGTCAGGAGCCGCGGGCGCACAGAATCTCAACGCGGCGTTCACTGCCGCCAACGGCAACGTTGCCCAGCACACGTTCGTCGCGACGGCGCCCCAGGCGCAGCAGGTCGGGCTCAGCATCACCGGCGCAGCCCCGGACCGCGATGTCATGAGCTCCCCGTACAAAGCTGGAGACGTCCTGGCATATTCGTTCACGGTCCGGAACACCGGCAGCGTGACTTCCAACGCCGTCCCCACCGGGGGCAACTTCGAAACCGGATACGTCCCCCCGACCGCACCGAACTGCCGCTACAACAACCTCTCCGCAGGCTCCACCTACAGCTGCACCACGGCGAGGCATACCTTGACGGAGGAAGATATCTCGCGCGGGTACTTCGCTCCGCAGGCGACGTTCACGGTGACTGCCTCCGCGACACCATCCCTGACTCAGGCCGTAGTCTTCAACGGCGCTAACATCGCACTTCGGGACGGGCTGGCGATGGCCGACATCAGCGGACGGCGCAATGACGAGGGCCGGGACCTCGCATTGCAGCCCTACGCTGCGGGCGACCAGGTACCCTACGCCTTCGCGGTCACGAACAGCGGCCCGCTCACCACTACCGTCACGCCGACCGCAGGCAACTTCGCGCCGCTGGTTCCGGAAGGTGCCGGCAACTGCAGGTGGCGAAACCTTGTTCCTGCCGGCAGGTACAACTGCACCACCCCGCGGCACACCGTGACCCAGGCCGAAGCGGACCAGGGGTTCTTTGTGCCCCGGACCTCGTGGACACTGACGGTACCCGGGCAAAGCCCCAAGGTTCTTGAGGTTGACGGCGGGGAAGTGGACCTGGTGGCCAGGAACGCGTTGCTTGACGGCACGGCTGCAGCCGCCTGGGAGGATTCAAATGACGACGGCTACGCCACTGCCGGGGAGAAGGTCACCTTCACCTACATGCTGGGGAATGCCGGAAACGTCGAGCTCTCTGATCTGCAGGCCCCGGGCATGGGCATTACGGAGCCGGTTTTTGCCGCCGCGGCTACCGCGACCCGGCACGAGGACTACATCCTGACCGCCGCCGATGTGGACGCTGGGGAGCTGCCAGCTGCTAGTTTCACTGTGACTGCCAGGAACGGGTCGAAAACTGTCGCGCTCACCGTCACGCGGGAGGCGCTCGCCTTGCGCGCCCAGCCGGCGAGGCCCGAGGCCATCCCTACCCTCCAAACCCAGGATCTCGACGGAGGGACTGCTCCGACGGGGCTGGGTACCGACGACAAGTATCGGACCGGGCAGAAGGTGACGCTCCACAACCTCGAGCATGGCCAGTGGTATTACGTCTACCTCAACAAGGGCCTCTACCGGCTCGGCTGGATTTTTCCGGGACGGAACGACACCGTGGAATTCATTCTGCCGGACGACGTGAAGAATGGCCGGGATGACGTTGTGGTTCTCGACTCGCGCGGGCAGCAGGTCACTTTTGACCGGTTCCAGGTCACGCCGAAGGGCCAGAAGCCCTAGGAAGGCATCCGGGTGGCGGCATCCGGGCATCGGATTCCGCCACCCGGGAAGTTGAACTGGGCCGCTTCGGCAGCATTTGCGGGACCTGCTTCGCTGTGGATGGCACGGTGCCGAAGCCCCGAACCGGATTCCCGGCGCCGCGCGGGCGCCTTCGCCGCGGCAGGCGTTAGGGTGGTCACAAAGAGAAGGGTGGATGGCGCATGGAAGACCAGAATTCGCATCCCGTGGCGGGTCCTGCGGCCGTGGCGGGTCCTGCAGTCGGGGCGGCAGCGCCCCGCGGCAGCGGCCGCACCATGATTTCCGAAGCGGCTGTCGCCAAGGTTGCCGGTATCGCAGCCCGCGCTGTTCCCGGCGTGTACTCGCTGGGTTCCGCGCCATCGCGGGCGCTGGGCGCCATCCGCGACGCCGTCGGTAGCTCCGACCATGCAGCCGGGGTCCACGCCGAAGTCGGCGAAAAACAGGTCGCTGTGGACATTGAGCTGGTGGCACTCTACGGCACGCCCCTGCACGCCCTCGCGGACCAGATTCGCGCTGCCGTCTATTCCGCTGTCGAGGAACTGGTCGGGCTGCAGGTCATCGAAGTCAACATTGAAATCAACGACGTCTATGTTTCCGGCCCCGCGAAGCAGACCCCGTCCGGTGAGGCCAGGCAAATAAAGGAGGCAGTCCAGTGAATCTGACGGTTGTTGGGATCGCGGTTGGGGCCTTTGTGGCCTTTATGTCCTTCCAGTTTGGCGCTTGGGGATTTCTCGGGGCATTGCTGTTTATGGGCATCGGCGCATTGCTGGGCCGCGCCGCGGAAGGAAAACTGGACCTGCGAAGCGTCTTTGACGCCCTCACCGGCCGGCGTTCCTCCTCATGAGCAGTACAGCCGGAAATGTTATTCACCGCGGCCAACTGGCCGGGCACAACCGGATCAGCAACCAGGCCCTGACCAGTGTTGCGCGGGCTGCCGCGGGGGAGGCCCTGGGCGTTCCTCCGCACGCCGTCCGCGCCGAATGGTCCGACGACGACGGCCTGCTTGCGCTGTCCCTCGTCACCCCTATCGCGGTCCCGCCGCTGGGCGCGGTGCTCCGGGACCCCATGCGGGTCACGGCGCTGGGTGGCTCCATCCGGGAGCGTGTCGTCGCCGCCAAGACCAGGATCCTGCACCGCGTGACCGAACTGAGCGGCGCGAAGCTCAGCCGGGTGGACATCCGGATTAGCGGCGCCACGGTGCGCGAAGGAGGGCGGGTGCGGTGAACCGTGCTCTCCACAAGCAACGCGGTGACCGCGGTGCTGTCCCGCCGTTCCCGTCCGCGGCGGCGCCCGGACCCGGTGCGGTAGAAGCCGTGCCCGCTGAGCCCGCCCCGGCCGGCATGGAACGGATCCTCAGACGTGAGACGTCCTCCTCCCGGGCCACTGCTTCCGTCGTGGCGGCAGTCCTGGTCGCGGCTATTTGTGCCTACGCACTGCTGGAAGCGGCCGTCCGCGCCATCGGACAGCCGCCATGGATCATTGCTCCCCAGGCGGCCGCAGAGCAGATCATCGCCCTTCCCGAGGGGTTTCCGCCGCTCCTGCTGGGAGTGATCGGGGCTGTGGCCGCTATGGCCGGATTGATCCTTTTGCTCAACGCAGTGCTGCCCGGGCACAGGGCGCGGCACGTATTGCGGAACCAGCGCGCCGCCGTCATTGTTGACGACGAGGTGATCGCCGCTGCCTTGGCGCGGCAGGCACGCCTTGCTGCCAACGTGACCCAGGAACAGGTTATGGTGATCGTGTCCCGGCGCCGGGTCCTCCTGAACATCCGGCCGACCTCCGGCGTCCCGCTGAACCCGGAGATGATTGTGTCCGCCGTGCGCCAGGAGCTCCAGGAAATGCGGCTCTCACCGATGCCTGAGGTCAGCATCAACGTCGCCACGTCGGGTGTGGTCGGGGCATGAACAACACCCCCAGACTCCTGAACCGCATCCTGATCGGAATTTTCGGCGCCAAGCTCCTCGCCCTCGGTGTCCTGATGATCCTGCTGGCAGCGGTTCCAGCCGTCGGCGCCTGGTGGCGGGACTGGGCCGGCGGTGTCTGGAGTATTTGGCGCGATCTGTTCGAACGAACGCGCTTCCCGGGACGCCAGGAGAGCTGGCTGTGGCTGGTCATCACCGTGCTGCTCGCCGTGGTTATCGGCGCCATGGTGGCGTGGGCGGCGCAGCAGGGCAAAGGCCGCGGCGACCTTCTCGTTTATGAGCAGGACCCGGGCGACGTGCCGGGCGATATCCGGATCGGCCGGGGCGTCGCGGAGCAGGCCCTCCGTGAAGCCCTCGCCGACCGCCCCGACCTCGCCGGTGCCACTATCACCACCTACGAAATCCGGGGCGAACCGGCGCTGAAGGTCCGGGTACAGCCGCGCCAGGGCGTGGCCCCGCACCTCCTGGCCGCCGAGGTGTCCGCCCTCGTCGAGGCGCTCGACGCCGTCGTTGGCCAGCGCACACCGGTCCTGATCCACATCGCTTCCGGGGCGCGTTCCCGGTTCAGACGGGCCGAACGCGTCCGCTGACGCTGCCGAGTTGAGAATCGGGGAACAGTTCGGCAGCTCTTCGGGGATGGCCGGCTACCGGCCCGGAGGTTCTGGAGCCCGCCGGCGGGGCAGCGTTCACCATGCTTGCGTAAACGCTTGCATTCGAGATCGGGCGCAGGCTAGTGTGAAGGGCGCCACACGAGTGCATGACCACCCCAGTGCCGATTTTTACCCACTCAATGAGGAGTCTCCGCATGAAAAACCGCAAGTACTTGCTGCCAGTCGCCACGGTCGGGGTTTTGGCCCTGTCCCTGAGCGCATGCAGCGGATCCACGGGCAGCACCGAACCTGCGGCTGACGTGGACTGCGCTACCTACTCCAGCTACGGCAAACACGACGGCAAGACGGTTTCTGTTTACTCGACCATTGTTGATACGGAAGCGACGAATCTCGAGGCCGCGTGGGCGCCGTTTGAGCAGTGCACCGGCATCACCGTGAAGTACGAGGGAAGCAAGGAATTCGAGACCCAGATCGGTGTGCGTGCCCAAGCCGGAAACGCGCCGGATGTCGCCATTTTCCCGCAGCCCGGACTCATGGCTGACCAGGGCCCGGGCCGGTAACCTGAAGGAAGCATCCAAGGAAGTTTCGGATCTCGTGGACAAGAACTGGTCGACCGACTGGAAGGGATACGGAACCGTCGACGGCAAGTTCTACGCGGCCCCCATGCTGGCCAATGTCAAGGGTTACATTTGGTACGCCCCGAAGACATTCCAGGAAAAGGGTTGGGAAGTCCCGAAGACCTGGGACGAGATGTTGACTCTCAGCAAGAAAATCGCAGACGACAATGCGATGAAACCGTGGTGTGCGGGATTCGAGTCCGGCGAAGCTACCGGCTGGCCTGGCACGGACTGGATCGAAGACGTCGTCCTCCGGGCAGAGGGCCCTGAAGTATACGACCAGTGGGTTAACCACGAGATCCCGTTCAACGATCCCAAAATCGTCAGCGCCTTCGACAAGACAGGCGAGATCCTACTCAACCAGGACTTCGTGAACGGCGGATTCGGTGACGTCCGGTCCATCCTGACAACCGGGTTTGCGCAGGCCGGCCAGCCCGTACTTGACGGTCAATGCGCCATGCACCACCAGGCCAACTTCCAAGCCTCCAACTGGCCGGAAGGGACAGTTGTTGCTCCGGAAGGTGACGTCTGGGCGTTCGTTACCCCGCCGATCGACGCCAGCCAGGGAGTGGCCATCACCGGTGGCGGCGAGATGATCGGTGCCTATAACGACACGCCGGAGATCCAGGCATACCTCGCGTACATGGCGAGCGCTGACTTTGCTAACAACCGCGTGAAGCTTGGCGGTGTCATCAGCGCCAATAAGGGACTGGATCCGAACAACGCGCAGTCCGAACTGGACAAGCAGTCCGTCAAGCTCCTCCAGGATACGAAGACGGTATTCCGGTTTGACGGCTCAGACCTGATGCCCGGGGCCGTCGGCTCGAACTCCTTCTGGAAGGGCATCGTCACCTGGATCAACGGAACGCCCGCCCAGGAGGTAGCCGACAGCATCGAATCCAGCTGGCCCAAGAGCTGATCTCAAGTGCGCTGCCTTCCTGCCTCGTAATTCAGGGGCGGGAAGGCAGCGTGTCTGCCGAACTCACTGATCCACAGGCACCTCGGAAGGACGGGCTATGGAATTTATCGGAGGGAAACTTCTTCAAGTAGTAATCGCGCTGGCTGTTTTTGCCGCCATCATTGGCCTCATCATGCTGGTTGTAGACAAGGCTCCAAAATCGGCCCGGGACAGACTGACGGTCATCGGTTTTCTGGCGCCGGCGGCAATTCTAATGCTGGTGGGTCTCGTATATCCGGCTTTCCGGACGTCATTCCTGGCCTTTACAGACGCCAACGGCCAAGTGAATGGCGTAGAAAACTTCGTATGGATGTTCACCCAGCCGGAGGCACTGGTTACCCTCAGGAACACTGTCGTGTGGACCGTTCTGGTTCCGTTGTTGTCAACGAGTTTCGGCTTGGCATACGCCGTGTTTATTGATAAGGCGCGCGGGGAGAAGGTACTGAAGGCTCTGGTTTTCATGCCGATGGCCATCTCCTTCGTGGGTGCTGGCATCATTTGGAAACTCGTCTACGATTATCGGGGCCCCAGTATTGAGCAGACAGGCGTCCTCAATTTCCTCCGTGTTGCTTTGGGATTTGATCCCAAACAGTTCCTGCTGGATGCGCCGGAAAATACGATCTTCCTCATTGTTGTCATGGTCTGGATTCAGACCGGGTTTGCCATGGTCATTTTGTCGGCCGCTATCAAAGGCGTACCGACGGAGCTGATCGAGGCCTCCCGTTTGGACGGGGCGAACCCGTGGCAACAGTTCCGCAATGTAACCGTTCCTGGAATCCGCGGGGCTCTGGTCGTGGTGCTGACTACCATCACCATCGCAACGCTGAAGGTCTTTGACATCGTACGCACCATGACGGCCGGCAATTTCGATACCTCCGTCGTCGCAAACGAGATGTATACCCAAGCATTCCGGGCTGGCGAACCGGGCCGCGGCGCTGCCCTGGCCCTGGTGCTGTTCCTGCTGGTCCTGCCCATTGTTGTATACAACGCCCGCGTCCTCCGTCAGCAAAGGGAGATCCGATGACCGCCACCCCCGTTCCGGACAAAGCTTCCGAGTCGACTCGTACCCAACCCCGCAACGCGCAGGGCGACTCCGGGTCCCCAGAGGACGCCGCTCCGATCATGCGAAGAGTCAAGCAGAGGCTCACCTCGCGCTGGGCCACAGCGGCGGCTGTATTCATCGCCGTCGTCTGGACGGTTCCGACTTTCGGTCTGTTTGTCTCGTCTTTCCGGCCTGCCCCAAAACAGATCGGTCCGCGCTCGGACGGGTGGTGGAACTTCTTTGCTGACTGGCAATTCACGTTCCAGCACTACCTAGACGTCACTGCCTCCTCGGGTTCCCAGTCGCCGAATCTGTCCCAGTACTTCGTGAACTCCCTCGCGATCGTTATCCCCGTCACCATCTTTATTCTGGTGCTGGCGTCAATGGCGGCGTACATCTTCGCCTGGGGAAAGTTCCGGGGCCGGGACGGGGTGTTCATTTTTGTTTTCGCCCTGCAGATCATCCCCCTGCAGATGTCCCTTATACCGTTGCTTCAGCTTTTCACCCAGGTGCTGCAGCTGCCTTCCGGCTCCTACGCCCAACTGTGGATTGCCCACACAATGTTCGGGCTGCCTCTGGGGATCTTCCTGCTGCACAACTTCATCTCGGAGATCCCGGGGGAAATGATCGAGGCTGCCAGGGTCGACGGCGCCGGTCACACCACTATTTTTTGGCGCATTATCCTGCCCTTGTCTGTTCCGGCGTTGGCGTCCCTGGCGATCTTCCAGTTCCTCTGGGTCTGGAACGACTTGCTGGTGGCCCTTGTGTTCTCCGGCGGCACTGCCGATGTGGCCCCTATTACCCAGCGGCTCGCGGAGATCTCCGGGACCCGCGGGAGCAAAGACTTCCTCAACCCCGCTGCGGCGTTCGTGTCAATCATTGTCCCATTGGCAGTCTTTTTCGGGCTTCAGCGGTTCTTCGTCCGTGGCCTACTCGCGGGCGGTCTCAAGGGATAACAGGGCAGCCATAAAGGGCGAGAGTCAGGCGGTATTGAATCGGGCACGGGTGCTTTGGTGCCGGTAAGGCGTAACTATTTCAGGACTTGGGAGGATTGCGAGAACCCTCCTCATCCAATCGACAAGGGACAGCGTGACACGGACTTCAGACAGGGCGCAGCGCAGCGGCCACCACGGCGTCAGCATCGACGATGTGGCCGCCGCCGCCGGGGTCTCAACCGCCACGGTGTCCCGCGCAGTCCGCGGACTGCCCAGGGTCTCTCCCGCCACACGGGAGAAAATCCTGGGTATCGCCGCGGACCTGGGCTACGTTGCCTCCTCCTCGGCGTCCGGTCTTGCCACCGGACGAACCCGGACCATCGGGGTCCTCGCGCCGTTCGTGAGCCGCTGGTTTTTCTCCCAGTCACTCGAGGGCGCTGACCGGGAACTCCACGCCCGCCAGTATGGTCTCTCGCTCTTTAACCTGGGCGGGCACGGCAGCAACCGTGAGCGGCTGTTCAACAAGACCATGGTTTACAAACAGATCGACGCCCTCCTGGTCCTCTGCATGGCGCTCTCCCACGAGGAAATCGAGCATCTGCACAAGCTCGACATCCCGCTCGTGGTCGTCGGTGGGCATGTCGAGGAGTGCGCCTACATCGGCATCGATGACTATGCCGCCGCGGCCGACGCGGTCCGGCACCTGATCGACATCGGCCACCGGGACATTGCACTGCTGCACGGCGACGATGCAACCGACCTGAATTTTGATGTTCCCCGCATCCGGATCCGGGCCTACCAGGAAATGATGACGGCGGCGGGACTCGACCCCCGGCCGGAGTGGGATGAAGCGGGCGACTTTACGCTGGCGAGCGGGCAACGGGCGTTCCGACGGCTCTGGACCAAGCCCGGGCCGAAGCCCACCGCAATTTTCTGCGCAGCGGATGAGATGGCGATGGGGGTGATCTTCGAAGCGAAACGAGCCGGTGTCCGGGTTCCGGAGGATCTTTCCGTGATCGGCATCGACGACCACGAATTTTCCGCTGCGGTGGGACTCACCACCGTGGCTCAGCGACCGGACGAACAGGCAGAGCTCGCCACCAGGATGCTGCTCGACGAGCTCGGCGGCGCGGCCGGCTCCGTCCGGTCAGTCGTGGCGCCGCACCGGCTTATCGTCAGGACCTCAACCGCGCCGCCGCGCCGCGCATAAGGTCCTGACACGACGTGCGGTCCGCCGGCCAGGCCGGCGGCTGGACCCGCCGGCTCAGGACGCGCGGGCCAGTTGCCGGATCGGGATCCAGCGGGAGGCGAGCCTGCGGTACGCTGCCGCCGCCCCTGTCATGTCGCCTTCGGCCAGGCACTCAATGCCGAGCCTTACATCGAGCGGGGAATCGTCCGGGAAGACCTTGTCAGCAACCGCGCCGTAGTCAAGTTCCACGACCGACCCCGGGTGGAAGAGTTCGATCCACTCCGTGAGCTGGGTCAGATCCTCAAGCATGTCGAGGTCCGGCGCGGCAACGGCCAAATGCGACACCGCAAAACGCACCCGTTCCAGGGCCGCTTCGATTCTCGCCCGGATACGGACAGTGACAATGTGGCCCTCAGATTCGATGACCTCGGTGAGGTCCGATTCCTGGAAGAGGCAGAACCAGCTGAACGGTATGCCCCATGTGGAAGCGCGGGTATGGACGCGGATGAGGCCCTCCTGCGCCCGCGCCTCGTCGATGCGGCCCTGGTGCTTGTCCCGCTGCTCCGCCGGGATCAGGAGCTGGGCCAAGGGCCCATGGATACCTTCCATCAACGCGTTCGCGGCCAAACCCGCCCGGAGGACCAGCTGGCTGGGGCAATACAGCAGTTCTTCGGCGGACCGGGGCCGCCGCCGGCGTGCCAGACCCGGCCACCTCCCCGGCCACCTCCCCGGCAGTGGCCGGTGCGTTCTTTCCGGCGGGCGGGAGCGGGACGATCCGCACCAGATCGGTCCGCCCAGTCGGAAACGGGTCGCCGCCAGGGCGCGTAATGCGGCCCAGCGACGCGAGCAGCTCGGCGTTTTCCACTGCCGCCCGGGACGCTGTGCCGGCTGCGGCCGTGCGCAGGAAGTCCTGCTGGCCGGCCGGGAATGCTTCCAGCGGCTCATAGATCCTGAGCGCTGAGGAAAACGGCAGCCCTGCCTGCCCGCGGTATAGGTTTCCGGTCACGGGATCACGATGCTTCCACGGCCTGTGTCCATCAGTCGGCGAGTTCGACGATGACGGGGGCATGGTCCGAGGCGCCCTTGCCCTTCCGCTCTTCGCGGTCGATCACCGCTCCGGTGACACGGGACGACAGCGCCGGGGAGGCCATCACGAAGTCGATCCGCATCCCTTCTTTCTTCGGAAAGCGCAGCTGGGTGTAATCCCAGTAGGTGTAGACCCCCGGGCCGGGCGCATGCGGGCGGACGACGTCCTGGTATCCGGCGTCCTCGAAGGCCCGGAACGCTGCCCTTTCAGGTTCGCTGACGTGGGTCAGGCCCTCGGTGCGGAAGTATTCGATGTCCCAGACATCCTCGTCCTGCGGAGCGATATTCCAGTCGCCCATCAAGGCGATTTGTGTCTCCGGGTCCGCCGTGACCCAGCCCTGGGCGTGATTTTTCAGCGTTTCAAGCCAGCTGAGCTTGTAAGGCATGTGCTCGTCGTTGAGGGCGCGGCCGTTGGGAACGTAAAGGCTCCAGACCCGGACGCCGCCGCATGTGGCGCCGATTGCCCGGGCCTCCTGTACGGGGTCCTTGCCGTTTTTGCCGAAGACCGGCTGGTCAGGGAAGGTGCGTTCGACGTCGTCGAGGCCCACCCGGGAGGCGATCGCCACCCCGTTCCATTGACTCAAGCCAAAGTGCGCCACCTCGTAGCCGTTGTTTTCGAAGAGCTCCCACGGAAAGTTTTCGTCCTTGCACTTCGTTTCCTGAATCGCCAGGACGTCACAGTCCGAGCGCTGGAGCCACGCCTCAACACGGTCGGCACGGGCACGAAGCGAGTTCACATTCCAGGTAGCAATCTTCACACCCCCTAACTTACCGAACTTGGCCGCCCGGCGAAGCGGCAGGTCGCCACAGGCCCTCTGGAATTTAGTAGGAAGTCCGAGTAGATTCGGCAGTGAAGGTGTGCTGGCTCACAAGCCGCCGCCGTCATCCGAGATCGCGGGGGCTACACCGCCCACCACCGAAGAGGCTGGCAGGCCCGTTCACAAACCGGGCATCCACAGGCATAAAGGAGCATTCGAGACATGGTTCGCGAGCTATCCCACTACATCGACGGTCAACGGGTGGAAGGTACCTCGGGCCGTTTCAGTGACGTGTTCGATCCCTGCACCGGCAAGGTGCAGGCGCGGCTTCCGCTGGCCAGCACTGAGGAAGTCCGCAACGCTATCGCCAGCGCGGAGAAGGGCCAGCTGGAATGGGCAGCCATGAACCCCCAGCGACGCGGCCGGATCCTGCTGAAATTTGTTGACCTCGTCAACGACCACATGGACGAATTGGCCACCCTGCTCTCCTCGGAGCACGGCAAGACCTTCCCGGACGCCAAGGGGGACATCCAGCGCGGCATTGAGGTCGTGGAGTTCGCCGCCGGCGCCCCGCACCTGCTCAAGGGCGAGTTCTCCGACAGTGCCGGGACCGGCATCGACGTCCACTCGCTGCGTCAGCCGCTCGGTGTCGTCGCCGGAATCACACCGTTCAACTTCCCCGCCATGATTCCGCTCTGGAAGTCCGGACCCGCCCTCGCGGCGGGCAACTCCTTCATCCTTAAGCCCTCCGAACGGGATCCGTCCGTGCCGCTGCGCCTGGCCGAACTGTTCACCGAGGCCGGGCTGCCTGACGGCGTCTTCAACGTGGTCAACGGGGACAAGGAAGCTGTGGACGCGCTGCTGGAGGATTCCCGGGTGCAGGCCGTCGGCTTCGTCGGATCCACCCCCATCGCACAGTACATTTACGCCACCGCGGCCGCACACGGCAAGCGCGCCCAGTGTTTCGGCGGGGCGAAAAACCACATGGTGATCATACCGGACGCGGACCTGGACATGGCCGCGGACGCCCTGATCGGCGCCGGCTTCGGCTCCGCCGGAGAGCGCTGCATGGCGATCTCCGTGGCTGTGCCGGTCGGTAAGGCTACCGGCGACGCTCTCGTCGCCAGGCTCACCGAGCGTATTGCCGCACTGAAAGTTGGCCCCAGCCTCGCAGCTGACTCGGACTTCGGTCCGGTGGTGACGGCCGCGGCCAAGGAACGGATCGAAGGCTATATCGCCGCCGGCGTCGCCGCGGGAGCCAACCTGGTCGCCGACGGCCGTGGCCTCACGGTTGAGGGCTACGACGACGGTTTTTGGGTCGGCCCGACCCTCTTCGACAACGTCACGAAGGACATGTCGATCTACAAAGAGGAGATATTCGGTCCCGTGCTGAGCGTGCTCCGTGCGGAGGACTACGACGAGGCGCTCCGGCTGTGCAGCGAGCACGAGTTCGGCAACGGTGTGGCGATCTTCACCCGCGACGGCGACACTGCCCGCGACTTCGCCAGCCGCGTCCAGGTGGGCATGGTCGGCATCAACGTCCCCATCCCGGTGCCGATCGCCTATTACACCTTTGGCGGCTGGAAGGCCTCCGGTTTCGGCGACCTCAATCAGCACGGCGCCGACGCGTTCCGGTTCTATACCAAGACCAAAACCGTCACCACCCGCTGGCCTTCCGGGATCCGGCAGGGTGCCAGCTTCGTGATGCCGGCAGGCAGCTGATGGCGGAGCAGGTTCCGGCCCCGGCCGATCCCGCATCCGGGGTTGCAGTGGAAGAGGTCCTGTTCGAGCAGCGGGGGCCGCCTCGGCATCGTGACGCTCAACCGGCCCAAGGCTGTCAACGCCCTCACCGCCGGTATGGCTTCGGCCATGCTCCGCCAGCTCACGCAATGGGCCGACGACGATGAGGTGGACGCGGTCCTGGTCCGCGGCGCCGGCGACCGGGGGCTTTGCGCCGGCGGGGACATCGTGGCGATATACCGGGACATGCTCGCCGGCGGCGCCGCCACGGAAGAATTCTGGGCCGAGGAGTACCGGCTGAACGCCCTGATCGACGCCTATCCGAAGCCATACGTGGCATTAATGGACGGGCTGGTCCTCGGCGGCGGGGTGGGGATCTCCGCGCACGGTTCGGTCCGGATCGTCACCGAACGGACCCGGATGGGCATGCCGGAAACCACCATCGGCTTTGTGCCCGATGTCGGGGGCACCCTGTTGCTCTCCCGTGCGCCGGGGGAGTCCGGTACCCATGCCGCCCTCACCGGTGCGCACCTGTCCGGCGCCGACGCGCTCTTCCTTGGTCTCGCCGACCACTTCGTGCCGTCCGAACGCCTGGACGATCTGGGGGCAGCGCTGGAAACCGAACCGGCCGAGTCCGTCGTCGCGCGCTTCGCCGAGCCGGCACCGCCGTCCGCCCTGGAGCAGCAGCGGGACTGGATTGATAGCTGTTACGGCGGCGATGACGCAGGGGAAATCGTGCGGCGGCTGCGCGCCTTCGACGGCAAGTGCGGTGGCGACGCCGCAGCGGCCGCCGAAACGATCGACGCCAAGTCCCCGACTTCCGTCAAGGTCACGTTGGCCTCGCTGCGCCGGGTCCGGGGGATGGACCTGGCCGGGGCCTTGGCACAGGAGTACCGGGTGGGGCTGCGGTGCCTGGCCGGGGCGGACTTCCGCGAGGGCATCAGGGCCCAGGTGGTGGACAAGGACCGGACACCGCACTGGCAGCCCGCGGCTCTCGCGGACGTCGCGGACGACGACGTCGAGGCCTACTTTGCGCCGCTTGGCCGGCGAGAACTGCAGCTTTCTTCAAAGGAGAAGAACCATGCCTGAAACCATTCCGGACAGCGGCACCATTGCCTTCCTGGGCCTGGGACACATGGGTGGCCCGATGGCCGTCAACCTGGCCAACGCCGGGTACACCGTGGTCGGATTCGACGTCGTCCCGGAGGCGCTGGAGGCAGCCCGCGCGCACGGGATCGCCACCACGGCCACGGCAGCCGAGGCCGTGGCGGGAGCCGCCGTCGTCCTGACCATGTTCCCGAGCGGGCTGCACGTGCTGGAGGCCTACCGCGGCACCGGAGGCCAGCCCGGGCTCCTGCAGGTCGCGGGTCCGGACACCATGTTCCTGGACTGCTCCACCATCAACGTTGACGAGGCCCGCCAAGCCGCGGAATTGGCCGTTGCCGCCGGGCATCGGTCAGTGGATGCCCCCGTTTCCGGCGGAGTCGTAGGGGCCGAAGCCGGAACCCTGACGTTTATGGTCGGTGCCCTGCCGGACGATTTTGAGACGGTCCGTCCGCTGCTGGAGGTAATGGGTAAACGCGCGGTCCATTGCGGGGAACACGGTGCGGGCCAGGCCGCCAAGATCTGCAACAACCTGATTCTCGGCGTCTCTATGATTGCGGTGAGTGAGGCTTTTGTGCTCGGCGAGAAACTGGGACTGACGCATCAGGCACTCTTCGACGTCGCTTCGGCCGCTTCGGGGCAGTGCTGGGCCCTGACCACCAACTGCCCCGTACCGGGGCCTGTCCCGGCCAGCCCCGCCAACCGGGACTACCAGCCAGGGTTCGCCGGCGCGCTCATGGCGAAGGATCTCAGGCTGGCGCTCAACGCGCTCGAGAGCACCGGTGTCGCGGCCCGGCTGGGACCGCTGGCCTCGGAAATCTACGATACGTTTGCAGCGGAAGGCGGGGCCGGCCGGGACTTCTCCGGCATCATCACCGATATCCGGGACAAATCCGCGCAGTAGCCGGTGCACACCACAGACTCAGCTAAGGGGACAGGCATGACCGAAAACTTCGAAAATATTCTCGTGGAGCGCCGCGGCCGGGTGGGCCTCATTACGTTGAACCGGCCCAAGGCCCTGAACGCGCTCAATAAGGCCACCCTGGATGAACTGGTGGCTGCCGTGACCGCCATGGATTCTGCCCCCGAGGTCGGGGCGGTCGTGCTGACCGGCTCCGCCAAGGCCTTCGCCGCCGGTGCCGACATCAAGGAAATGCAGTCCCAGGGCTACATGGACATGTACGCGTCGGACTGGTTCCGTGGCTGGGAGGACTTTACCCGCCTGCGCATCCCCGTCGTCGCGGCGGTGTCCGGCTTCGCCCTGGGCGGCGGCTGCGAATTGGCCATGATGTGCGATTTCATCATCGCCGGTGACAACGCCAAGTTTGGCCAGCCGGAGATCAATCTCGGCGTGCTTCCGGGGATGGGCGGTTCGCAGCGGCTTACCCGCGCCGTGGGCAAATCAAAGGCCATGGACATGATTCTGACCGGCCGCCTGATGGACGCGGAGGAGGCCGAGCGCTCGGGCCCTGGTCTCCCGCGTCGTCCCGGCCGCGGACGTCGTGGAGGAGGCGCTCAAGGCCGCGGAGGTCATCGCGTCCAAGTCCAAGCCGGCGGCGATGATGGCCAAGGAAGCCGTCAATGCAGCCTTCGAGACGGGACTCGCCCAGGGCGTGGTGTTTGAACGGCGCCTGTTCCATTCGATGTTTGCCACCGCAGACCAGAAAGAGGGAATGGCAGCCTTCGCGGAGAAGCGCCAGCCCGACTTCACGCACCGCTAGGCAGCAGCGCCGGAAGGGACAGCCATGAACACCGGGTTTCTCGGCGTCGGACCGTACCCGGAGGAGGTCCTCGCTGTCGTGCCTGGGGACACGCCGGTTCGTTCTCCCGACGTCGTTATGGACCGCGGCTTCGAGCTGCCCGCACCGCCGGATGCGGTGTGGCCCTGGGTTCTGCAGCTGGGCAGGAAACGGTCCGGCTGGTACCTGCCGCGCTGGGCGGAACTCGTCGTCCCGCCCCGGCGGCGCGGACTGCGGCACATTGAACCCGCGCTGCAGGAGTTGAAAGTCGGTGATGTCATCGCCGATTGGGGCGGGCCGCAAGCGACGTTCAGGATCGTCAGCATCGAACCGCCGCGGGACCTGGTGCATCGCTCGCGGCGCGGTGCCCTGGAAATCAGCTGGGCCATCGTGCGCGGCCCGGCCCCGGCCTCAGTCTGCGAAGTCGCCGGCGTCCCGACGGAAGGCGCCGAGGATCCGGATCAGCTCGTCGACGTCGCCGTCGGCGAAACCGGACTGGCCGAAGACCTCGGCGTTGAGCACCGCCGTCGCGCGCTTCGCCAGCGTGCGCCCCTCGGGGGTGAGCTCGATCAGGGTGGTGCGCCCGTCTGTGGGATGCGGGGAGCGCAGCACCAGGCCGGCCCCCTGCAGCCGGTCGACGGCGTTCGTCACCGAGGTGGGGTGGACCTGCAGCAGTGCGCTGGCCTTGCTCATCGGAAGCGCGCCGCTGCGGGCGAAACTCAACAGGGCCAGCAGCTCATAGCGGGCAAAGGTCAGCCCGAACGGCTTGAGGACGGTTTCGATCTTGGCCAGCAGGATCTGCTGGGTCCGCATGATGGCGGTGATGGCGGCCATCGGGGCGGCGACGTCGGCCCAGCCGTGCCGTTCCCAATTCAGCCGGGCCTCCTCGATCGGGTCCCGCGGCAACGGACTTCCCATGGTCAGCCCCGTGCCTTGAGTCCGGGGAAATCGGCCTCGGAGTACTCGATGCCGAGGCCTTCCGGCACGGCGCCGCCGCCGTGGCGCACTTCTTCGCTGTGCCGCAGCTCCACCCGGCGGATCTTACCGGAGATCGTTTTAGGCAGCTCGGCGAACTCCAGCCGGCGGATCCGCTTGAAGGGGGCCAGATGATCCCGGCAATACTGCAGGATGTCCTCGGCCAACTCGGGCCCTGGGGTGTGCCCGGCCGCCAGGACCACGAACGCCTTAGGAACCGAGAACTTGATCGGATCCGGGGATGGGACGACGGCGGCCTCCGCGACGGCCGGGTGTTCGATCAGGACGCTTTCCAGCTCGAACGGGGACAACCGGTAGTCCGAGGACTTGAACACGTCGTCGCCGCGCCCCACATAGGTGATAATGCCGCTCTCGTCCCGGCTTGCCATGTCACCGGTGTGGTAATAGCCGCCGCGGAAGGCTTCCGCTGTTTTGTCCGGGTCCCCGTAGTAGGCCTTCATCAGGCCGGCGGGGCGGGGATCCAGGCGCAGGCACAGTTCCCCTTCGTTGCTTTCCTCCCCGGTGGCAGGGTCCAGCAGGACAACGTCGTAGCCCGGCAGCGGCTTGCCCATGGCGCCGATCTTGATCGGCTGGCCAGGGGTGTTGGCGATCTGCACGGTGGATTCGGTCTGCCCGA
Source organism: Arthrobacter sp. PAMC25284 (assembly GCF_019443425.1). NCBI lineage: Bacteria > Bacillati > Actinomycetota > Actinomycetes > Micrococcales > Micrococcaceae > Arthrobacter > Arthrobacter sp. PAMC25284. Next base: position 2,242,357 of record NZ_CP080382.1, on the reverse strand, counting down.
AGCCGTCGCGGATTGTCTGTCCCCAGGCGCGGTGTACTTGGTCGATGACCTCGGCGTTGAGCGGTTCGCCGGCGGAGACCACCTTGGTGGGAGGGTGCTTGAGCAGGGTGAGGTCGGCCTGGATGAGCATCCGCCAGACGGTCGGCGGGGCGCAGAAGCTCGTGACCCGTTCGCGGTCCATTTGCTCCATGAGCGCCCCCGCGTCGAAGCGCTCGTAGTTGTAGATGAACACGCAGGCTTCTGCGATCCACGGCGTGAAGACGTTGGACCAGGCGTGTTTCGCCCAGCCGGGCGAGGCCACGCTGAGGTGCACGTCGCCGGGTTCCACGCCGATCCAAAACATTGTGGACAGGTGCCCCACCGGGTAGGACGTGTGCGTGTGTTCCACCAGTTTGGCCTTGGACGTGGTGCCCGAAGTGAAGTAGAGCAGCAGGGTTTCGTCGGCCAGCGTCGGCGCGTCGGGGGTAAAATCCGGCGGTGCCCCGGCGGAATCACGGTACCGCAGCGCGTCGGTATCGGCGCCGCCGTCGTCGCCGACCTCGATCAGGGTGTAATCGCCCGGAACACCGGTGAAATTGGCTATGTTGGCAGACCCGACGGCGGCCCACGCGGCACCGCCGCGCTCCACCCGGTCCGCCAGGTCCGCCGGCCCCATCAGGGTCGTGGTCGGGATCAGGACGATGCCCATCTTGATGCCGGCAAGCATCAGTTCCCACAGTTCCACCTGGTTGCCGAGCATGATGATCATCCGGTCCCCGCGCCGGACGCCCTGGCCGCGCAGCCAGTTCGCAACCTGTCCGGAGCGGGCCGAAAGTTCGGCGAAGCTGCGCCGCGTCGCTGAGCCGTCCTGCTCCACGATCACCAGGGCAGGGTTGTCCGCCTTGGCTGGATCAGCCGCGATCTGGTCGAACCAGTCGAGGGCGAAATTGAATTCCTCGAAGCGGGGCCAGCGGAACTCCTCGCGGGCCAGGGCGTAGTCCTCGCGCAGCGCCAGAAGCCTGTCCCGGGCTGCCCGGAATTCCTCAGTGACGGTCATTGTGCAGCCTTTCGAAGCCATCATGCGCCTAGTGGTCCCCATCACTCTGCAATATACTAGGACATCCAAGCGTTTGGTAGAACTGATGCGACCCCGAACCGGTCCACAACGAAGGGATGCCTGCCCGTGCAGCCACAAGGACGTGACAGCAGCCAACCGGCCCCGCCGTTTCCGGACGCCGATCTGATGTACATCGCGGACCTGCTGCCGCCGGACGAGGCGGCCCGCTACCAGGAAGTCCGCGACTTCCTGCAGTCGCGCATCCGGGCCGCCACGATTGATTACTGGAATCGGGAGGAGTTCCCTTTCGGGCTTGTGGCAGAGCTGGGCAAATACGGGCTCGGCGGCCTGCAGACCGACGGCACTTCCGCCCTTTTTAAGGGCCTGATGTATACCGAGGTTGCCCGCGCCGATGTGTCGCTGTCGGCGCTCGTGGGGATCCATAACGAGCTGATCGTGGGCATGATTGATCAACTGGGCTCCGAAGACCAGAAATCCCGCTGGCTGCCGGGACTGACGGCGTTTACGCAACTGGGAGCGTTTGCGCTGACGGAACCGGACCACGGCTCGGACATCGCCGGCGGGCTGGCCACGACGGCCCGGCTCGACGACGGCGAATGGGTCATCAACGGCGCCAAACGCTGGATCGGCGCGGGCACCATCGCGGACTTTGCCCTCGTCTGGGCCCGTGACGTCGCGGACCAGCAAATCAAGGGATTCATCGTCGAAACGGACCGGCCCGGCTACACGGCCACCAAAATCTCCAACAAGATCGGGCTGCGGATCATGCAGAACGCGGACATCGTGCTCGATGAGGTCCGCATCCCGGAATCGAACATGCTGCCGGGCGCCGGGAACTTCGCTGCCGCCAATAGCCTGCTGCGTGATTCGCGGGCCTGGGTGGGCTGGCAGGCAGCCGGTATCCAGTTGGCCGCGTTCGACATCGCCCGGGCGTATGCCCTGGAGCGCAAGCAGTTCGGCAAGGAACTCGCCCGATTCCAGCTGATCCAGCAGCAGCTGGCCGAAATGCTCGGCAACGCCACGGCATCACTGGCCCTCATGGCGCAGCTGGCACGCGTCCAGGCGGAGGGGAAGCTGGAAATGGTCCAGGCCGCAATGGCCAAGTCCACCACCACCCGGCTGGCGCGTGCCTCGGTGGCGATGGGCCGGTCCCTCATGGGCGGCAACGGCATCAGCACCGACTACGAGATGGGCAAGCTCTTCGGCGACGCCGAGATCCTGTACACCTATGAAGGCAGCTACGAGATCAATTCGCTTATCGTGGCCCGTGCGGTCACCGGGAAATCAGCGTTCGTCTAGGCGGAATTGCCTGGTGTTCCGGTTCCGCCGAAAAAAGCAACGGCGCCGGCGGGTTGGGGGTCCCGGCCGGCGCCGTTGGGTCTTGGGTCGACAGCGCCGGCCCGAAGGATCGGGCCGGCGTCGGCAGCTAGTCGATCGGAGTGACGTACGCACCGGAAATTCCACCATCGACCAGGAAGGTGGACGCGGTGATGAAGGATGCGTCGTCGCTGGCCAGGAACGTCACGGCCGCGGCCAGTTCCTCCGGCTCGGCAAAGCGTCCGAGCGGCACGTGGACGAGCCGGCGGGCGGCCTTTTCCGGGTCCTTCGCGAAGAGTTCCTTCAGCAGCGGGGTGTTGACCGGTCCCGGGCACAGGGCATTGATGCGGATGCCCTGCCGGGCGAATTCAACGCCGAGTTCCCGGGTCATGGACAGCACGCCGCCTTTTGAAGCGCTGTAGGAGATCTGCGACGTCGCTGCGCCCATCACGGCGACGAAGGAGGCCGTGTTGATGATGGAGCCCTTGCCCTGTTCCTGCATGTAGGGGATGGCGTACTTGCAGCAGTAGTACACGGAAGTCAGGTTGACTTCCTGGACCCTGCGCCAGGCATCGATGCCGGTGTCCAGGATGGAGCCGTCATTGGCGGGGGAGATCCCGGCGTTGTTGAAGGCGATATCAACGCTGCCGTAGGTTTCCTTGGTCTGGGCGTAGAGGTTCCGGACGTCTTCTTCGCTCGTGACGTCGACCTTGACGAACAGGCCGCCGACCTCGGTGGCTGCGGCGAGGCCGGACGTGGGCTCAATGTCGGCTATGACAACGTTGGCGCCTTCGGCCGCCATCCGGCGGGCGGTAGCCAGGCCGATGCCGCTGGCACCGCCGGTGATGACTGCACTGCGGCCGGCAAGGCGGTTGGAGACTACTGACTGCATGGGGAACTCCTTATAGCGGTGGTGAAAGTCGGGGAACTGATCAGATAGGGGGATTGCCGGGGATATCAGGTGAGGGACGGAGTGGAAATAAAGACGTTTTTGGTTTCGGTGAAGGAATCGAGGGCGTCGGGTCCGAGTTCACGGCCCAGCCCGGACTGCTTAAAGCCGCCGAACGGAGTCGAGTACCGGACTGATGAGTGTGAATTCACGGAAAGGTTGCCGGCTTCGACGCCGCGCGCCACGCGCAGGGCGCGGTCCACGCTGGAGGTCCAGATGGAGCCAGAAAGTCCGTAGTCGGTGTTGTTCGCGATCCGGATGGCGTCCGCTTCGTCGGTGAACGGCACCACGGTCACCACCGGGCCAAAGATTTCCTCCGTGAACGACGGCGAGTCCAGGCCGGGGGTCAGGACCGTCGGCGGAAACCAGAAGCCGGGTCCGGTCGGGGCCTGCCCCTGGAAGGCGATCGCGGCATTGTCCGGCACGAAGCCGGCTACGGTCCGGCGCTGCTGGGCGGAGATCAGCGGACCCATGGTGGTCGCCGCATCAGACGGATCGCCGACCGTGATGGCCTTGACTGCAGGCTCCAGCAGTTCCATAAAACGGTCATAGACGTTGCGCTGGACCAGGATGCGCGAGCGGGCACAGCAGTCCTGGCCCGCGTTGTCGAAGGCGCCGCCCGGGGCGGCCGCGGCGGCCATCTCCAGGTCGGCGTCGTCGAAGACGATGTTGGCGCTTTTGCCGCCGAGTTCCAGAGTCACCCGTTTCACCTGGTCCGCGCAGCCGGCCATGATCTTCTTGCCGACGCCGGTGGAGCCGGTGAAGACGACTTTCCGGACGGCGGGGTGGGTCACGAATCGCTCGCCCACCACGGACCCCTTGCCGGGGATCACTTGGAAGACGCCGTCCGGGATGCCGGCCTCACGGGCCAGTTCGGCCAGCCGGAGGGCGGTCAGTGGTGTCATCTCCGCGGGCTTGAGGACCACGGTGTTGCCGGCGGCCAGGGCCGGGGCGAAACCCCAGGCCGCGATCGGCATGGGAAAGTTCCAAGGGACGATGATCCCGACGACGCCGAGGGGCTCGTGGAACGTGATGTTCACGCCGCCCGCGACCGGAATCTGCTTGCCGAAATGGCGCTCCGGGGCGGCCGAATAGTAATTGAGCACGTCACGGACGTTGCCGGCCTCCCAGCGGGCGTTGCCAATGGTGTGGCCGGCGTTGAGGACTTCGAGCCGGGCCAGGTTTTCGAGGTCGGCATCCACGGCGGCAGCGAACCGGCGCAGCAGCAGCGAGCGGTCCGCCGGGGCAACCCCCCGCCAGGACTCATACGCCCCGGCCGCGCGGGCGATGGCGTCGTCGACTTCAGCCAGGCCGGCGAGGGAAACCGTCTCAATGATCTCCTCGGTGGAGGGGTTGATGACGTCAAAGGTTGTGGCGGTCATAGCGTGGACATCTCTTTTCGATTGGCACGGTAGCTCCCCGCGGCCTGGACGAAGCCGCGGAACAGCCGCAGGTCTTCCGGGTTTTGTTCGGGATGGAACTGCACGCCCAGCAGCCAGCCGGACGGGTCGGCGGACTCCAGGGCCTGGACCGTCCCGTCGGCGGAGGGCCGCAGTGACCCGCAGCCCTGGCGGCACGGCATCCATCGCCTGGTGGTGGTAACACGGCGCTTCGGAAGCGTCGCCGAGCAGCGACTGGATCAGGCTGCCTGGCGTCGTGATGAACGCAGCCGTACCGAAGACGCCGGGGCCCGGCTGGTAGTTGGCGGTGGGATTAATGTCCGGGATGTGCTGGATCAGGCTCCCGTTGAGTGCCACGTTGAGGATTTGCGCCCCGCGGCAGATGGCGAACAGTGGCAGCCCCCGCTCCATTGCGGCCCGGGTCAGGATCGTGTCGTGCTCATCGCGCAACGGTTGCGGCACGGTCCGCGGGTGGGCGGAGGCGCCGTACCTGGTGGGTTCGACGTCGGGGCCGCCCACCACGATCAGCCCGTCGACGAGGTCCAGCACGGTTTCGTCCGTACCCAGGGGTGGGAGCAGGATGGGCGTGCCGCCGGCTGCCACCACGGCCTCGACATAGGTTCCGGGGACGATGGCCGCGGCTGCGTTCCACACGCCCCATGAGGCTTCCTGGTAGTAGCTGGTCAGGGCGATCCGGGGCCGGTACGCCTTAGAGTCGTTCGAAGCCACGCACGCGCTCCCAGTCCGTGACGGCGCTATCGTACGCTTTGAGTTCGATGCCGGCTGCATGGACGTAGTGGTCCACGACGGCGTCACCGAACGCCTTCCGGGCGATGCTGCTCTCCGCCAGCAGGTCCCGGGAGTCGCGCAGGTTGGTCGGAAGCCGGTCGGCGTCGGAGGCGTAGGCGCTGCCCTGCATCACCGGCTCCAGCGGAAGCCGGTTTTCCAGCCCGTGGATCGCGGCGGCGATGAGTGCGGCCGCCGCGAGGTAGGGGTTCAAGTCCCCGCCGCCGACGCGCATTTCGGTGCGCAGGCCGCGACCGTGGCCCACCACCCGGAGGGCGCAGCTGCGGTTGTCCATGCCCCAGGCAATCGCCGTGGGGGCGAAGCTGCCCTCGACAAACCGCTTGTAGGAGTTCACGTTGGGCGCCAGGAAGTAGGTGAGCTCCTTGAGGGCATTGAGCTGTCCGGCCATAAAATGCTCCATGACCGGGCTGAAGCCATGTTCGCCGTCGCCGGGCAGGACGGGGTTGCCGTCGAGATCGGTCAGGCTGAAATGGATGTGGCAGGAGTTGCCTTCGCGCTGGTCGTACTTGGCCATGAAACTGACGCTCTTGCCGTGCTGGTCGGCGATTTCCTTCGCGCCGCTCTTATAGAACGTGTGCTTGTCGCAGGCGCTAAGAGCCTCATCGAAGCGGAAGGTGATCTCCTGCTGGCCGAGGTTGCATTCGCCCTTGGAGGATTCGACCACCAGGCCGGCTGCTTCCATGTTGGTGCGGATTGACCGGATGACCGGTTCCAGACGGGCCGTGCCGAGCAGCGAGTAGTCCACGTTGTACTGGGTGGAGGCATCCAGTCCGTGGTAATTCTTCTGCCAGGGCCTCACGGTACGAGTCGTCGAACATCAGGAATTCGAGCTCCGTGCCCATGTGGGCGCGGTATCCGAGCTTTTCGAGCCGCTCGACCTGGGCGCGCAGGATCTGGCGCGGGGACGCGACGACCGGCGACTTGTCTGCCCACATGATGTCGCAGAGGACCATGGCCGTTCCCTGCTGCCACGGGACCCGGCGCAGGGTGGAGACATCCGGGAGCATCACCATGTCGCCGTAGCCGGACTCCCAGGAGGACATGGCGTAGCCGTCGATGGTATTCATCTCGACGTCGACAGCGAGGAGGTAGTTGCAGCCTTCCGCGCCGTGGTCCAGGACGTCCTCAAGGAAGGAACGGGCGCCGCAGCGTTTGCCCTGGAGCCGGCCAAGGGAGTCCGTGATGGCCACGACGACGGTGTCGATGGCTCCGGAGGCGACGTCAGCGCGCAGTTCCTCGAGGGTGAGCTGGGCGTTCAGTCCGTGTTGGGTGGATGCTTCAGTCATGGTTGCTCCGCAACGTTGTTCTTTGCAAGGTTTTTTGCAGGGGGTGGTGGGGTGATGGCCGGGGAGTGGCTACTTCAGTTCCGCTTCGGCAAGGGCCAGCTTCGCGAATTCCTCGTCCGGGGAACCGGTGACGATGCGGTGGCGGCTGTAGAACCAGTAGTAGGCAATGGCGGCACCGAAGATTCCCGCCGTGATCGAGGCGGCGAAGACATCCACCACGAAGGTGGCGACGACGGCGACCGCGGACAGGACAAGGGCGACGGAGGTGGTGGCGATGCCGCCCGGGGTGCGGTAGCCGCGCTCGAGCTCCGGCTCCTTAATGCGCAGCACGATGTGCGAGAGGTTCAGCAGGACGTAGGAGACGGTGGCGCCGAAGACGGCGATGTTGATCAGCAGGGCGCCATCCTGGGTGATGGCGGCCAGGAGGAAGCCGATGGTGCCGGGGACGATGAGGGCCCAGTAGGGCGTCCGGCGGGAGCCGGTGAGGGAGAGCCACTTGGGCAGGTAGCCGGCGCGGGAGAGGGCGAAGAGCTGGCGTGAGTAGGCGTAGATGATGGAGAAGAAGCTGGCTACAAGCCCGGCAAGTCCTGCGTAGTTGATGAAGTCGGCCAGCAGTGTGTTGCCGTCGTAGGCGAGCCGGATGGCTTCAGGCAGGGGGTTGTCCGACGTGCTCATGGCCTGGGAACCCGCGGCTCCCGGGACCAGGACCAGCATCAGGGCGCCGAAGACGACGAGGATGACGACGGCGACGATGATGCCCTTGGGCATGTCCTTCTTGGGGTCGGCCGATTCCTCGGCGGCGAGCGGGACGCCTTCGACGGCCAGGAAGAACCAGATGCCGTAGACGAGGGCAGCGAGTACTCCGCTGATACCCATGGGCAGGAATGCGCTGGAGCCGGCTGAACCGTCCGGGACGATGTCGAACAGCTTGGCCGGGTCGAACTTCGGCAGGAGCCCGATGACGACCGCAACGAGCGCGACGACGGCAACCGCGGTGATCGCGAACATGATCTTGAGCGCCTCGCCGACGCCGCGGAGATGGATGCCGATGAAGAGCACGTAAGTGACCAGGTAGACCGGCCACGAGTTCGTGAGCCCGAACAGGCCCAGCGCCTCGATGTAGCCGCCGATAAACGTGGCGATGGCCGCCGGCGCGACGGCGTATTCGATCAGGACGGCGATGCCGGTGGCGTAGCCGCCCAGCGGACCAAGGGCCCCTGCGGGCGAAGGCGTAACCGGCACCCGCCGTCGGGAGCGAGGAGGACATCTCAGCGAGCCCGAACACCATGCAGGTGTACATGATGCCCATCAGCACGAATGCGATCAGCAGGCCGCCCCAGCCGCCTTCGGCGAGGCCGAGATTCCAGCCGGCGAAGTCGCCGGAAATGACGTAGGCGACACCCAGCCCGGCGAGCAGGACCCAGCCGGCGGCGCCGCGCTGCAGGGTGCGGTGTTTCAGGTACTCGGCCTCGTTGCTGCTCGGGTCGGTTGCACCGGCGCCGTGATCTGCTGATTTCATGCGTTTCCCTTTGATGAGAGGAGTGTCGCCCGAAAATCCAAAGGACTGTTATTAGTCCAAGGGCATCCCACAAGTGTGGTGGTGCAGGTCACATTCGTCAAGGTTTTCCCGAGAAATCGACCGGATATTCGGAGGGGATGCGGAATATTGGTCTGCTGGCTATGCTTTTAGGGATCCCTAAAGCGTTATTGGTGGCACATATGGGCTCGCAACCGATGGGAGCTGACCTTGACCGAATTTTCTCTGCCGCAGCCGTACGCGATGTTGCGGCCGGTGCGCGGCGGCAATGCCTTCGAGGAAACCATCGAGCATATTTTGCAGACCATCAAGCTCGGGATCTTCGCGCCGGCGGACAAACTGCCGCCCGAGCGCGAGCTGGCGGATCGGCTCGGCGTGTCCCGGGCAACCCTGCGGGAGGCGCTGGGTGAACTCCAGGCCGCAGGCTACCTGGAAGTCAAGCGGGGCCGCTACGGCGGAACATATATTTCCGAGACCCGCGTGCCCGAGCAACCACTGGGGGTACTGCGGCTCGATCCCGATGACGTCCATGACGTGCTGGTCTTTCGTGGCGTCATCGAACCGGCGGCCAGTGCCCTCGCGGCCGGTTCCAATTTGTCGGCCGCGGCCCGGGGCCATCTGCGCAGTTGCCTGGCGGACGTCTCGGGCGCCAGCGAGGTCAACTACCGGCCCCGGGATGCCCGGTTCCACATCGCCATCGCCGAATTGACCGGCTCGCCGAGCCTGGTTGCGGCCGTGGCGGAAACCAGGGCCAGGCTTAATAACCTCTTGGATAGAATCCCGTTCCTGGTCACCAACCTGGAGCATTCCAACGTCCAGCACGCGGAGATGGCAGACGCCATCCTGAGCGGCGACCCGGAGGCGGCAGAGCGGGCCACCATCGAGCATCTTGAGGGCACCGCAGCGCTGTTGCGCGGCTTCCTCTCCTGACGGGAGTTCCGGGAAAACCCGCCGGCGAGCTCCTCCGGCGTGAGACCCCGGCCCCGCAGGCACCGGACGCGCGGCGGACCAGCGACGCTAGGCCCGGCGGGCCTTCAGTGCAGCCTCGGCCTCTGGCGCCGGCCGGGAGGCCTCCGTCGCGGCCTCGTCCGCGTCGTTCCCGTAGCGGTAACTGCGGTTCCTGCCCCCGTCCTTGGCCGAATAGAGTGCACGGTCGGCGCAGCTCAGGAGGGTGCGCTGACCGGCCTCGCGGAGCTCACAGACCCCTGCGGAAATCGTGACGGTGCCGACCTCTCCGAAAGGCGCTGACGCGATGGCGGCGCGGGCCCGTTCGGCGGCCTGGACAGCTTCGGCGCCAGTACTTCCAGGCAACAGCCAGACGAATTCCTCACCGCCGACGCGGGCCACGATTTCCCCCTGGCGCGCGACCTGGCGCAGCCTGGCCGCGACCTCCACGATGACGACGTCGCCTGCCGGGTGGCCGAAGGAGTCGTTGACTTTCTTGAAGTGGTCGATATCCAGGACGATGGCGCTGAGCTTTGTGCCTTGTGACTGTGCCAGTGCGGTTTCCTTGGCAAGGCGCTCTTCCAGGGCGCGCCGGTTGGGCAGGCCGCTCAGCGCGTCGGTGCTGGCTTGCTGCTCCAGGCTCGCACGGGCCTCGGCGTTGCCGATCGCGATCTCCACGAGCTCGGCGAACTGCGCGAGCCTGTCCAGCATCGCGCGGGTGAGCCCGGTCGGGGACTTCGAGGTCAGGGCAATGACGCCCCACAGCGAGCCGTTCACCCGGATGGGCGCCGCCGCGGAGGACCGAAAGCCTCCCGCGAGCATCTGCTCGGAGGCCGTGCCGCCGTCGGGGCAGTAGGTGACGAGCGCCGGTTGGCCAGTGACCGCGACCCGGACGGTGGCGGAGGAATCGTTGGCGGAAAAGATGTGCTTTCGGCTCAGGGTTGGTGGGCGTATGGGTGCCATGGCGACGATTTCCGCCGATGTCGGACCGGTCAGGCGCGTCACGGCGGCTGAATCCACGTCGAAGAGCGAGCGCACAATGGAGGCGACCTGACCGGCGATGTCCGCCGGCGCCTCGCTGCGGGCCACTGCGGTGGCGATTTCGTGCAGGGCTGCCCAGGTCCTTTCCTGCTGCAGGCGCTCGGTCACGTCCATGGCAACCACCATGCCTGCGGCGTCGTCGTCGGAGAAGACCGGTCGGGCAGTGAGCCCGTATGTGCGGTCGCCGATTGTCCGGGTCCAGGACACTTCCTGGCCGGCGAGAGCTGCCCGGTACCGGGGCTCAAGCTCGTCGGCGAGCCCCGTCTCCAGAGCATCGTGGAGCAGCCGGCCCTCCATATCCGCAGAGCGGTAGCCGAATGCCTCCAGTTCCTGCCCCTCGGCAATCAAATAGCGCAGGTCCGAGTCGAACAGGAGCACGAAAACGCCGGGAATGCTTCGGGCCAGTGTGCGGTACCGGTCCATGTCCCGCTGTTGGTGACGTTCGGCCTGCACCCGTTCCGTGATATCCGTGATCAGGACAAAAAAACCGCGGACTTCTCCGTCCACGGTGTCCGGCGCATAGGCTATATGGGTGTAGCGGGTCCTGCCGGTCCGGTCTGTCAGGGTCCGGTCGAACTTCTGGGGCTCCCCGGTCAGTACCCTCGCCACATGGGGATGGTTTGCCGCGAGGATCTCTGCACTGACCAGATCTCTCATCTGCGTGCCGTGGAGTGCCTCCGCCGTGGTACCAAACCAGTCGCAGTAGGACGCGTTGGCCATGCGGTTACGGAGGTCCTTGTCCCAATAGGCCACCATTGCAGGAATGCCGTTCATGACGGCCCGCAGCTGGAGCGGAATTTCCGGCTGCTGAGGCAGGCCTGCGCTCTCTCCAGTGGGATACTCGCGAGTAGTCATCGCACCAGTATCCACGCTGGCTGACCTGCAGAAGAAACCGGGGCCGCCCGCTTCGGCGTGCTACCGGCCGGCAACATCGATGAGGACCTTGCCCACCACGTTCTCTTCCACCGCGGCCTGGGCCGCCGCCGTGTCAGCCAGGCCATAGCGGTGCAGCGGCAGTCCGGCGGCCTCTCCCACCGGAAGGGCGCCGTCTGCGAGGGCGGCATTGATGTCCTCGGCGGCGGCGTTGATGGCGTCCATGCCCACGGTGTAAAGCAGCACGAACTGGTACCGGACATTGAGGCTGAAGTGTTTGCGCACGTCCAGGCTGACATGGTCGCCGCCGTTGTTGGCGTACACGGCAATGGATCCGCGGTTGCGGATCACGGCCAAATCCAGTTCCGCGTTCTGCGCGGGGGCCACCTCGGCAATCAGGTCAACGCCGTCGGGAGCGATCCGGCGGATTTCCACGGCAGCGTCGGTTTCCTGGTAATTGACAATGTGGTGGGCGCCGGCGGCTTGCGCCAGTGCGGCTTTCGCTGGGCCGCTGACGGTCGTGATCACGACGGCCCCGGCCCAGCGGGCCAGCTGGATGGCGGCGTGGCCGACAGCGCCGGCCCCCGCCCGCGATAAGCACAACCTTGCCGGCCAGTGCGCCCGGCCGCAGACGCCGCGGGCCGTCCTCGGCCGCGGTCAGGGTCCGGTGCGCGGTTATCGCCGGAACGCCCAGGCTCGCACCGACGTCGAACCCGGTCTCCGCAGGCAGCGGGAAGACCCGTTCAGCCGGCAGCACCGCAAATTCCTGGGCCGAGCCGCCGTCGGCGCGCTGGTAGGCGGCCAGGGCCAGCCAGACGCGGTCGCCTATCCCGAGGCGATCGACGCCGGCGCCGACAGCGTCGACCACGCCCGAGCCGTCCTGGTTCGGCACCACGTCATCGAATGGCAGGGGCTCGCCGGGTTTGGCGCCGCGGCGGGACTTCCAATCGGTGGGGTTCACGCCGGAGACCATGATCCGGACCCGGACCTCCCCGGATCCCGGTTCGCGGGCGTCCCGCTCGATCAGCTCAAGGACGGACGGGTCTCCCGTGGTGCGGTACACGATGGCTTTCATACTTCAGGCTAACCTCCCAGCTGTCAGAAAATTCCTTGCCCCGCAGTGCGAATGAGGCGGGCGGGAACCACAGTCCCCGCCCGCCGGCTTCTCAACCGAAATTGGCGACGTAGCTGGGCACTCCCACCGCGTCAGTCGAGGCCGGCTCGCCGGTGTTGTTGATGACGTGGTCCAGGGTTCCGGCCCCAAGGTTGACGGTCAGCAGGCCGTGAAGTTTCACCCCGGGCGTGACGGGCTCCTCGAAACCCCGGGTGGCGTGAATCGTGGGGTCGACGTTGTTGTAGACGTACCTGCCGCCGCCCCAGAGCCCGTGCGAGGAGCGTCTCGTCAGATGAACGTCCTCTAAACGGTGAGGGCCCGCCCCTCCGGCCAGAATCAGCAGGTGTGGGAGCACTCCCTCACCGGGAGCCCAACACCGTCTTTAGGCCCGGCAAAGGATGGGCGAGCGGCCGGCAAAACGCCCGCACACACAAACGCCCCTCCGAAGGAATCCTCCGGAGGGGCGATGTGGTCTATGGGGATTAGGTCCCGGCCGGATGGCCGGGGCTGCTTCCGTTGTACTTAGAGCGGGCGGATGTTCTCAGCCTGCGGGCCCTTCGGACCCTGGGTGACGTCGAACTCGACCTTCTGGTTCTCGTCGAGCGAGCGGTAGCCGCTGCTGGCGATTGCCGAGTAGTGGGCGAAAACGTCGGCCGACCCGTCATCCGGGGCAATGAAGCCAAAACCCTTTTCGGCGTTGAACCATTTAACTGTGCCTGTAGCCATGCCAATATCCTTCTGAAATGCTGCTGATCTCCGGCGGCCATAAGGCCAACGGCTGCGGAGACATTCGTCCGCTGTCCCCAACGTACGGGGCCGGGGCCCGCGGTGCAAGAGGCCGAAGCGGTGGTTTGTGGTTAAGGGATGCTTTGTTAGGGCACGATCCGATCACGGTTGGTGCGTCACTGCCTGGTATTTTCCGGGCCGCGGCAGCCTGCGCAGGCAGCGATTCAGGCCGCGGTTTGGACCCCGTGCGGACCCGGTTCGTACCCGTCCTGGCAACGCGAAGCCCTGCAACCCGGGTTTTAGCGGCACCGGGTTAATGCCACCCGGCTATTGTCATGTGACTAGTGCGGGGTCAAATCGACCAGCGGTTCGGCGTGTCTCTCCGCACCAGCAAGCCGCACCGTCCCGGCCGCCCCGTCCACCACGACTGTCTCTCCGGTGTGCAGCAGGGTGGTGGCATCCGGGACGCCGACGATCGCCGGAATACCGTACTCCCGGGCCACCACCGCTCCGTGCGAGATAACCCCGCCCATCTCCATTACCAGGGCGCCGGCCGTCAGGAACAGGGGAGTCCAGCCTGGATCCGTGGAAGGGACTACCAGGATTTCCCCCGGTTCCAGGCGTGCGCCGACAGGGTCCGTGATGACCCGTACTTTTCCCGTCGCAGTCCCCGCGGATGCCGGCGTGCCGGCCAGGGCGCCGTCGGCGTGCGGGGCTGCCGCCAGCAACACGGCCTCGACGTCGGTGCCGTCCGAGAGCAGGATCCGCGGAATTCGCCGTCGTTGCATTTCCCTGCGGTAAACCTGGCGGCGCTCCGCGACCAGGCCGTGCAAATCGGCACCCCGCAGGCCGACGCGGGCCTCGTCAAAATCGACGAAGAAGATGTCGTCCGCGTCGTTGATGCGGCCGGCGCGGACCAGATCCGCCCCGACTGCGAGCAGCTGCCGGCGCATTTCGGCGAGGACGAGGATAAAGTAGAACTTCGGCAGCTCCCGCAGGCCGGACAACTGGCGGGCGCGGCTAAGGCACAACTGAACCAGGCGCGCGCGCAGCCTGCTTCTGCCGCGGCTGCGCTCAACCAGGCTTCTGACCCGGGCGTCCGCGTGCTCTGCCGCACGCGCGAACTGCCGGTCCGGGGCCTGTTCCGGGTCCTGCACGCGCAGGTAATTGGTGATCATGCCGAGGATATGGTCCGGCTGTTCCGACCATCGGGGCATGCCGGGATCGATCTCCGCCACAGCTCGGTGGCCGTAGCGGGCCAGGAACTCCCGCAGGCCGGACTGAGCCGCCTGGGGGAGAAGGCCATCGAGATACCGGCCAGCCAGAGTCCCGGGGTTCTGGGCCAGGAAAACGGCACGGGCAGCGGAGTCCGCTCCGATGGCTTCGGCCAGTTTCCACAGTTCCAGGTCCATCTCGGTGGTCACATTGTGCGGAAGCCCGCGCAGCACCGTCTCGAGTTCCCGGGGATCGGCGATGCCACGCAGGAGCCTGCGGGCCAAGGCCAGCATGAGGTAGCCGGCGGTCGGCCCGGGCACAGTGGTCAGGACCACCCCGTCGAAAGCCGGATCGAGGATGCCCCGGACATGCTCCAGCCGCCGGACCGCAGTGGCGGGTTCGGGCAGGACCAGCTCCGCTTCAAGTCGTTCCTGGTACGCGTGGGCCCGTTCCAGTTCCGCCCGAGGTCGCACGGCCGCGCCGATCAGGGCCCAAAGAAACCCCGGCAGGAGAGCCAGGCTGGCCGCCGTACCGGCACCGGACGTCTCCGGTGCGGTGCGTCCTTGCCTCGTTCTCCGCGGCTGGTGCTTCCGGACGGCGAACCTCGGATCCGCCAGAAGCGCGGAAATGACCGCCGCGGCTCTGCCGTCGGCCAGCGGCAGGATGCGCAGCAGGTAACGTCGGCCCCGCTTGTTGCGGATGATCGGTGCCAGGTCTATGTACATGCGAAGCCCGGGGTAGGCGTAGTCCCATTTTCCTTTGCGGTCTGTTATTGCCTTCAGTACCGCGATCCCCAGCGGGGTGATCGGCCGGGTGAGCCCCTGCAGCAGGGTGCCGCAAAGGTAAACGCGCGAGCCGTCCTGAGGGCGGCTGTCTCCCCCGTCTGTTCCGGTGACCGGCAGCGGATACAGTGCCGTGATCGGCCGGGACTGCGTCAGCCAAACCTTGCCCCCGGCATCAATGACCCATTCCACGTCCTGGGGTGCGCCGAACAGCCGCTGGACGCTACCGGCCGTTGCGGTGAGGTCCATGGCCTGGGCATCGGCCAGTCCGGGCCTGGGTCCGCGCCCGTTCGGGGGTGGTGTTGTGTGCTGCAGGATCCGGCCCGATGCCGACTCCACGAGGAAGTGCTCCGGGTTCACGCTGCCGGACACCACCGCGCGACCCGGCCCTGCGCTGGCGTCGATCACCGTCTCGGTCCGCACTCCGGTGACCGGATTGGCGGTGAACAGCACGCCCGCCTGAGCCGCAGCCACGAACTCCTGAACGACGACGGCGAGGGTGACTGTGCGTTGGCTGATGCCGTTCGCGAAACGGTACATCACCGCCCGTTCCGTCCAGAGCGAGGCCCAGCAGCGTCGGACGGACTGGACTACCGCGTCGCCTCCGGCAATGTTGAGGAAGGAATCCTGCTGGCCCGCGAAACTGGCGAAGGGCAGGTCCTCCGCGGTTGCCGATGACCTGACTGCCACGACGGTCGACGGGCCCATTGCGGCGTAGGCGGCGCGAAGAGCTGCATCAACGGCGGCCGGTATCGGCGCGCTCACGATCAGCTCACGGGCTTGCCGTGCCAGTTCGCCCGGCGTTGGCCGGTCGGTGGCAGTGGTGCCGTCCGACGAACCGCCGGGGACCAGGGTGTCCAGTTGCGCAGCCAGCCCGTCCAGCCCCGCCGGGGCAGCCATCCGGTAGGCCACCGTGGTCAGGCAGAAGCCGTCCGGCACCGGAAACCCCGCTGCGGCGAGCTTTCCAAGGTTCAGCGCTTTGCCGCCGACCAGCGACACCTGCGCGGAACCCAGCGCACTAAGTTCCACAACGAGGCTTTCCTGTGCCCTGCGGCCTGCAGAATCCATTTCTGCTCCTAGATGTCCTGCTCAGCTGCGCTGTCTGCGGGAGGATTCACCAGGGACAGCCGCGCTGGTGTTGCATGTGCGTTTCACGCTAGACCCCCGCAACTGGCAGTGCAAGAGGCCGCCCGGGAGCGTGAGCGGTGCCGGCGTCGAGTCCCGGTCAGGGCGGGTGGCCTTGGCGCCCCGGCATGGCCGGAGGCTCGAGTCCGGACCTGCGTTCAGGCAGCGTGCATCCCCTGCCGCATCCCCTACCGCATCCCCTCGCGGCGGATGGCGGTCGCGATCGCAGCGGCGCGGGTCTCCACTCCGAGCTTGGCGTAGATGTGGGCCAGATGTGTTTTGACTGTGGCTTCGGAGATGAACAGCCGCCGGCCGAGCTCCCGGTTGCTCAGGCCTTCGATCAGCAGGCTCAGCAGCTCCGCCTCGCGCGGCGTCAGGATCTCATCCGGGTTCCGTAACTGCTGGAAGAGCCGCGATGCCACCGGCGCGCTCATGACGCTCTTGCCCTGGACGGCGCCGCGGATCGCGGCGAAGATCTCCTCCGGCGCGGCATCCTTGAGCAGGTATCCCATGGCACCGGCGTCGACGGCGCGGACGATGTCCGCGTCCGAGTCGTAGGTGGTGAAAACCAGCACGGCCTGCCGGCTGTTACGGCGGTGCAGCAACTTGATGGCTTCAATACCATCCATCCCGGCGCCCATGGCGAGGTCCATCACCACCACGGCCGGGCTGAGCGACTCCACCTGAATGAGGGCTTCCTCCCCGGAGGCAGCCTCGGCCACGACCTGGATATCGGGCTGCGTGCCCAGTAATGCCTTGAGGCCGCTGCGGACCACCAGATGGTCGTCCACCAGCAGCACGGATATTGGATTCACGGCGCCTCCGCGGTGGGTAGCTGCGCGGCCACGATCGTTCCTTCGCCGGGGCTGCTTTCCACCGAGAATACGCCGCCCAGCTGTTCCACCCGCTGGCGCATGGCCCGAAGGCCGTAGCCTCCGGCGCCCGACGGCGGCGCCAGCGACTCCGGATTGAAGCCGGCACCGTCGTCGAAAACATCCAAGGTGACGGCGTCCGGCAGGAAGCCCAGCGTTACCGTCGCGTTGGCCGCGGCTGCATGCAGCTTGATATTCGCCGCAGCGCTCTGAACGACGCGAAGAAGCGCGTGCCGGATATCTGCAGGGACAGGGCGCGGCCCGCCGGTGACCAACAGACGGACGCCCGGGACGTACTGGACCGCCGCCAGGCGCAGGGCATCCGGCAGCGGAGCGGTGTCCAGCCCGGGCGAGGCGAGTTCGTGGACCAGACTCCGGGTGTCCGCCAGGTTTCGGCGCAGCATTCCGCTGGCGTTGAGAACGTCCTCGCGCGCGGACGGGCTGGGCCAGGACCTGTTTGCAGCTTCCAGGAGGAGGAGGCTGCTGGCCAGGCCCTGCGTCACGGTGTCGTGGATTTCCCGGGACACCCGTTCGCGCTCCTCCACGGTGCCGGCGCGGCGCTCGCTGTCTGCCAGACGGCCCTGGGCCAGCGATACCTCCTCGTGGAGGCGCCGTTGCTCCGCGGCGTCCTCCTCAATGCGGTCGTAGATCAGCGTCAGTATGACACCCACTGCCAACGGTCCCAGCAGCATGGCAATATCGTTGCCGCCGCTGAGCCGGAACAGCCCGACCGCGGTGGCAGCCGCCACTGCGCCGGCTGCCAGATACGCCTGCCGGCCACTGAATGCCGTCCGGCACAGGAAGAACACTGCAAACGAGCACCAGGCAAAGCTGGGTGCCGCGATCACCAATACAGCCCACAACGCCACCAGGGCCGACATCCGCACAACTGACGGTCTACCGCGCTGGGACAGTACGGCGGTCACGGCATAGAGGGAGCAGACTGCCGCGGCGAGTGCCAACACCCACAGGTTGTCCGCTGCGCTGTGCCGCAGGACGTACCGGACCACCGACGCGACCAGGAGCACGGCAAAACCGAGATGGACGACGGCGTCGATCCGGCCCAGCTGGCCGGTGCCGGGAGCAGAGCGGGGTGCGACGGTCGCTGCCGAAGCGGCTGGTGATGAGGAGGGCATGGGTCCGGTTCCGGTGGAGGAGTGCTACCAACAATGCTAAGGCCCGCGCCGTTGCTGGTCTCTCAGCCTTTCGGCTGATACGGCGAGCCGGATGGGGCAGACCTCGGCATCCTAAGAACCGATGCACCGCCGGGCCTGTGCGGGAAGGATGGTTACAACGACCCGGACAGCAAACCCGGGCAGCTTGCCTTACCCGTACACCCAGACCCAGGAGACCCCATGAAAATGTCCAGGAAAATCGCCGCTGCCGCTGCCGCTTCCGCCGGAGCACTGCTCCTGACCGGCGGGCTCACGGCTGCCGCGAACGCCGGGACCACGGCTGTTCCTGCCGCCGTGCCCGCAGTCGATGTCCAGCCGGCCCCGGAAACCGTAGTGGCCCAGAACCGGATCAGCGTGGGTGCCTCCGCGGACGCGGTCAAAGCAGCCCTCGCCAAATGCCAGGCCGATCAGCTGCCGTTCGTCACAGTGGCCCTGGTAGACAGGTTCGGGACCGTGCAGGCGCTGCTCCGCGGGGACAACGCCGCCGAGCACACCATTGAGGCTGCACAGCAGAAGGCCTACACGGCTGCCGCTTTCGGCACGCCCACCAGCGAGCTTGCCAAGCGCATCAATGGCAACGGACCCAGCATCGCGGATCTCCCCGGCACCCTATTTCTGGCCGGCGGCGTCCCGCTTAAGGTCAACGGAGTCTCCGTTGCCGGGATCGGCGTAGGCGGAGCCCCGGACGGGAAACTGGATGAAGCCTGCGCAACTGCGGGAGCGGAAGCCATTGCCGCCAAGGCCGCCGGAACCGCGAAGTAGGCTCCGGCCCGTGGGGCGGTCCAGGCCGTGGCGGCGAAAAATGATTGCGGCTTTCTGCCGGTGCTCCCTGCTGGCCGGCGTACTGTCGGTCCTCCTGACCGGCTGCCAGTCAGGGACAGGGGAACCCGCCCGGCAGGGGACACCGTCGTCGTCCACAGTGACGTCCTTCGCCGCAACGGTGCCGGCATCGCCTGAAGTTCCGGTGATCCCGACAGCGGTCCCAACGCCAATGGCAGGGACCGCGCGGGCCCGACCTTCGTTGGCCCCTGAAGCGCAGGCCGAGCTCGACCAGCGTCTGATCCGGGCCGCGAAAGCCAACGATCCAAACCTGGTGGCCGAGTTGCTTCGGGCCGGCGGCAACCCCAATGCCAAAGACACCATTCAGGACTCGGCGTTCCTCTATGCCGGGGCTGAAGGATATAACGAGGTGCTCCAGTTGACCTTGGCTGCCGGCGCGGACGTGCGGAGCACCAACCGCTTCGGCGGCACGGCGCTCATTCCCGCGAGCGAACACGGACATGTGGAGACGGTGCGGATCCTCATAGCTGCCGGCGTGCCGGTGAACCACGTCAACAACCTGGGCTGGACCGCCATGCAGGAAGCAATCCTGCTCAACAACGGCGGCCCGAAGCAGCAGGAGGTAGTCCGTCAGCTCCTCGACGCAGGCGCCGATCCCACCATCCCGGACCCCCAGGGCCGCACAGCTCTGGCAAACGCCGAGCGGCTGGGTTTTGCCGGGATCGCGGCACTGATCCGTGACCGCAGTTGATTTTCCCGGCGACGTGCGGCATTTCCCCGCCTTTGCCCGCAAAACCACGACGACGCGCCGCACCATTGGTGCGGCGCGCCGTCGTAGGTTCGAGCAGTGCGGAAATTCAGCGCGATCCGGTCAGACGGACTCGAGGACGCTGACGTAGTTGGCGATTCCCACGCCGCCCATGTTCTGCACCGCGGCGCGGCGGGCGGTGCCCAACTGCATGCCGCCTGCGGTACCCGTGAGCTGCATCGCGGCGATGACGTGCTGGGAGACTCCGGTGGCGCCGACCGGGTGGCCCTTGGCCTTGAGCCCGCCTGAAACATTCACGGGGAGCTTGCCGTCCTTGAAGACCCAGCCCTCCTCGATGGCGCGGGCGCCCTCGCCGGGCCCGGTCAGTCCCATGGCCTCGTACATCAGCAGTTCGGCAATGGTGAAGCAGTCGTGCACTTCGGCGAAGTCCAGATCCTCCAGCCCGACGCCGGCCATCGCCAGCGCGCGCTGCCAGGACATGCGCGTGGCGGCGAACGCGGTGGGATCGCGGCGCTCGGCCGGGAAAAAGTCGTTCGCCTGCCCGAAACCGGCGAGCCGGACCGGGGCGGTGGCTCCGCCCGTGGGGGAGGTGCTGAGGATGACCGCGGCGGCGCCGTCGGACACGGGGGAGCAGTCAGTGCGGCGCAGCGGATCGGCCACCATCGGGTTCTTGTCCGAGACGGTGCGGCAGAAATCCTCGCCGAGGTCCTTGCGGAGCTGGGCGTAAGGGTTGTCGACGCCGTTGCGATGGTTTTTCGCCGCGATGGTGCCTAGGACATCGCCCAGGGATCCCCGGCCGGACTTCGCCATGGCTTCGCCGTAGCGCTTCTCGTAGTGCTTGGCCACATCGGCGAAAAGCCCCGTGAAGCCGGTGGTCGAAGCCTTGCCTGCCATGTCGTAGTCCGCGCCGAGCAGGGCAGCGCCAACGACGTCGGCGCCGGCCTGGGTCATCTTTTCCGCGCCGATCACCAGGACGGTTTTCGCCGTGCCGGCCAGCAGGGACTTGGTGCCCTGCTGGAACGCTGCCGAACCGGACGCGCAGGCGTTTTCGACCCGCGTCGCCGGCACGTTGGCGAGTTGATCCGAGACCTGCAGTGTCAGCGACGACGGGAAGGCCAGCGGCATCATGCCGGAGTTGAACTGGCCGAGGTAGACCTCGTCGATCTGGCCGGGTTCGATGCCGGCGTTGCCGATCGCTTCGGTGGCGACCTGGACGATCAGGGACTCCAGGGTGTCGTCGGTGAGTTTGCCGAACCGGCTGTGGCCCCAGCCGGTGAGCAGGATGTCTTTGCCGAACTGTTCTCTCAGGCTCATGCGGGGGTTCCTTCCAGTACCGGGGTGGATACGTGCTCAGGGGTTGCCTCGAGGGCGACCGTGAAGTCTGCCCCGGTCTTTTCGCGGATCTCCTCGACCGTGATGCCTGGGGCGAGGCGGGTCAGCGTGAGCTGCCGGACGCCGCCTGCTTCTAGTTCATTCTTCACAAGGTCGAAGACGGCTAGGTCGCTGATGATGCGGTCCACACAGCTCAGGCCGGTCAGCGGGAGGGTGCATTCGGTGACGATCTTGGCGGTGCCGTCCTTGGCGTTGTGCTCCGTGAGGACGACGACTCGCGGGGTGCCGGCGACCAGGTCCATCGCGCCACCCATGCCTTTGACCATCTTGCCGGGGATGGTCCAGTTGGCGAGGTCGCCGCCGCCGGAAACCTGCATGGCACCCAAAATGGCGACCTTGACGTGTCCTCCGCGGATCATGCCGAACGAGGTCGCCGAGTCGAAAATGCTGCTTCCGGGCAGCACCGTGACGGTCTGCTTCCCGGCGTTGATGAGGTCAGCGTCTTCCTCGCCCTCGAAGGGGAAGGGGCCCATGCCAAGCAGGCCGTTCTCGCTCTGCAGGACGACGCGGACGCCGTCGGGCAGGTTGTTGGCGACCAGCGTCGGGATGCCGATACCGAGGTTGACGTAGTCGCCGTCGCTGAGTTCTTCGGCCGCAATGGCAGCCATTTCGTTCCGTGTCCAAGCCATGGTGGTTCTCCTCCTGGGGGTTCGCGGTGGCGGGTCAGGCCGGGACGGGGGCCGAATCGGCACCCGTCGGGCGGGAGCGGACAGTGCGCTGCTCAATGTCTTTGACCCGGGCGGCGGCCTGGATCAGACGCTGGACGTAGACGCCGGGGGTGACGATGTGGTTGGGGTCCAGTTGACCGGGTTCGACGATCACTTCGGCCTCCGCGACGGTCACGGCCCCGGCTGTGGCGACGACCGGATTGAAGTTCTGGGCGGTGTAGCGGTAAATCAGGTTGCCGTCAGTGTCGGCGGTGTGCGCGTGGACCAGCGCGACGTCGGCCTTAATGGCGCGTTCCTGGACATAAGTCACGCCGTCGAACTCCGCCAGCGGCTTGCCCTCGGCGACGAGAGTGCCGACGCCGGTCTTGGTGTAGAACGCGGGGATGCCCGCTCCGCCGGCGCGCAGACGCTCTGCCAGGGTGCCCTGCGGAGTGAACTCCACCTCCAGTTCGCCGGCGAGGTACTGCTCGGCGAAGAGCTTATTTTCGCCCACGTAGGAGGCGATGACCTTCCGGACCTGACCGGCTTCGATCAGGATGCCGAGGCCCTTGCCGTCCACACCCATGTTGTTGGAGACCACGGTCAGGTTCCTGACGCCCGAATCCCGGACAGCCTCGATCAGTTCGGCCGGGATTCCGCTGAGCCCGAAACCGCCGACGGCGAGCGTCATTCCGTCCCGCAACACGTCCTGGAGGGCGGCGGCCGCCCCGGATTTCAGCTTTGACATTGCATCTCCTCATTGAGCGTTGGTCACTGGCCGTCATTCACTGGCCGACGCCGTGCCACGCAGCGCCATGGATAATCCACGTTATGGATTGTTGGGTCTGAATACTGAGCCTAGGGTGCTTCGAGATGGGCTGTCAACGCCTGAAATTCTGTAAAAACTCAATATTTTTACAGTGTGGACGCTAGGCTTGGGTGTATCCATAATATGGACAATTGTGATGATCGATTGAGGAAATATGAACTCTCTGCCCGTTCAAGGCGCCCAGGTGGTCAGCCGTGTAGCCGCCCTGCTGCGGATCGTTGGCCGAAAGCCGGAGGGGTCCACGCTCGTCGAACTGGTCCGCGATTCCGGGCTGACCCGTCCTACCGTGCACCGGCTGCTCAGCTCGCTGGCCGCCGAGGGACTGCTGGACCATGACCCGGCCAGCGGGAATTGGGTCCTGGGCCCGGAGATCCTGCTGATGGGGTCTGTGGCCTCGGCGCGGTTTCCGCTGGAAGACATCGCACGGCCCAGCCTGCGCCGGCTCGCCGAGGAGACCGGTGAAAGCGCCTTCTTCTCCATCCGCCGCGGGGACGAGACGGTCTGCCTGCTGCGGGAGGAAGGCAGTTTCCCGGTGCGGTCGTTTGTGCTGCACGAAGGAGTGCGCTTCCCGCTCGGGGTGGCCTCCGCGGGCACGGCCATCATGGCATTTCTGCCGGCCGAAGAGCAGGCGGAGTTGCTTGCCGGCTGGGCCGCCCACGCCGGAAATTTCGCAGCCGCGCACACGGAATACCGGGTGCGGGAGAACCTGGAAACCACCCGGCAGGCCGGTTATTCGGTCAACCCGGGACTGGTTCTCGAGGGCAGTTGGGGGATGGGCGCAGCGGTTTTCGACCAGCGCGGCCGGCCAGCCTGGGCACTGTCACTGACCGGAATTGAGACCCGGTTCCGGGCAGACCGGCAGGGCCGGCTGGGGCAACTGCTGATGGACGAGGCGCACCGGATCTCGACACTGCTGCAGAGCACCGGGTCCGGCCGGCAGGCCTGAGACCCGCCGGCCCGGCTCCCATGTCAGGATGGACCAATGGCGGCACCCAGCGGCAACGCGCAAGTCCTTTTTGATTCCTGGAGGATGAACTATGGGCGGCTGCCGATGGTGATTTTCGGTGCCCTGGTGTCCGGAGCCATGCCGGCACAGCGCAAGCCGGCTGGGCGGCCGGGACAGCCCGGAGGGGTCGCTATTCTTTCCACCACGTATCGAAGATGGTGACCGGAACCGTGCGCTTGTGGCGGGTGCGGAGGTACTTCTGCTCGATCGATTCGGCCACGGCGTCTGGAACCTCGCGGCCTTCGAGATAGTCATCAATCTGGTCGTAGCTCATACCGAGTTCGTCTTCGTCGGTGCGCCCCGGCTTGCCGTCGAGCAGGTCGGCGGTCGGGACCTTCTCCCAAACCCGGGCCGGAGCGCCCAGCTCGGCGAGGAGTTCCCTGTTCTGGCGTTTGTTCAGCCCGAAGAGCGGCAGAATATCCGCACCACCGTCGCCGAACTTGGTGAAGAAGCCGGTGACGGATTCCGCGCCGTGGTCGGTTCCGATGACGAGGTAATTATGCTCGCCGGCGAGGGCATACTGCGCGATCATTCTGGTGCGGGCCTTGGTGTTGCCCTTATGGAAGTCGGAGATTCCGTTGCCGACGGTTTTCTCGAATTCGTCTTCAAAACCATCCACTGCCGACGAGATGTTAAACGTCCACTCGGTCTTGGCCTGGATGAATTCCAGGGCAGCCTGGGCGTCATCCTCGTCGTGCTGCACGCCGTAGGGAAGCCGGACCGCCACGAAGTTCGCTTCCACATCCTCAGCATCCAGTTCCTCGACGGCAAGCTGGGCCAGCCGGCCCGCGAGCGAGGAGTCCAGGCCTCCGGAGATACCCAGGACGAAGCCCTTGGTGTGGGTGGCCTTGAGGTATTCCTTCAGGAAGGTGACGCGCCGGCGCACCTCCCCGACAGGGTCGATCCGGGGCTGGACGCCCATTTCTTCAATGATTTTCGCCTGGAGTTCGCGCATGCTCCAAAGCCTAGTCAGCGGTGTCAACCGGTCCCAACTATTTTGCGCAGCATTATTTGTCTGGCGCTGCGCGAAACGCCCTGCGCTGCGGATATTCGCGTCGCGCAGGGAAATTTGCGCCGCATCCACACGAGGGCGCATCGCCGGGCCGTTTGCGCGGCGAAAGACCCTGCCGTCCTGAACAGCTCAGGCGTAGCGTGAGGGCATGGACCGGACCGGATGTGTGGTGGTGGGCGGTGGGCCCGCCGGAATGATGCTGGGCCTCCTGCTGGCGAGGGCCGGCGTGGACGTCACCGTACTGGAGAAGCACGCAGACTTCCTGCGGGACTTCCGCGGCGACACCGTCCACGCTTCGACGATCCGGCTGATCGACGAGCTGGGACTGGGCGAGGGCTTCCGCAGGCTTCCGCAGAGCCGCCTGAACAATGTCACCTTCCCCGTGCCCGGCGGCCCGCCGGTGACGATGGGTAACTTCGATTTGCTGCCGCCGCCCTATAACTACGTCGCCATGATGCCGCAATGGGACTTCCTGAACTTCCTGGCCGATGCCGCCGGGCAGGAACCGCGCTTCAGCCTGCTGATGAGCCACACTGCGACTGCCCTGGTGCGCGACGGCGGCCGCGTCGCCGGTGTCCGCTACCGGGCTGCGGACGGCACGGAAAGCGAGCTCCGGGCCGACCTCGTGGTGGCCACTGACGGGCGCCACTCCGTCTTGCGCAGCGCTGCGGGACTGGCATCGAAGGAGTTCCCCGTCCCGTTCGACACCTGGTGGTTCAGGCTGCCGCGCCTGCTTTCCGAGCAGGGCCAGGTTGCGGGCATCATGCCGGTGTTCGGCCGAGGCGAGGCGCTGCTTGCCCTGTTCCGGAACGACTATTTCCAGATGGCCTACCTCGCGCCGAAAGGCACGGACGCCCGGATCCGGGCCGAGGGCCTCGAGGGGTTCCGCCGGCGGATCGCGGCCCTCCGTCCGGACCTTGCCGACCGTGTGGAGGCCATCGCGACCTTGGAAGACCTGCACTTCCTTGACGTGCGCCTGGACCGGTTGCGGAAGTGGTACATCGACGGGTTGCTCTGCATCGGCGATGCCGCGCACGCCATGTCACCGGCGGGCGGGGTGGGCATCAACCTGGCGATCCAGGATGCGGTGGCCGCCGCGAACATCCTCGCTCCGGCGCTCCTGCGCGGCCAGGTGCCCCCCGCCGAGCTGGCGAAAGTCGTACGACGGCGGCGCATGCCCACCATCGTGGTGCAGACCGTCCAGCGGGTTATGCACCGTGTGCTGTTCGGTCCCATCCTGGCGGGGACGCGTTCCGGTGCTCCGGCACCCCTATTGTTTGTGGCCCGCAGGCTGCCGGCTTTTGGCCAGATCGGTCCGCGGTTCCTGGCATTCGGGCCGCGGCCGGAACACGCCCCCGGTTTCGCCAGGCGCACCCCGCAGCCGTAGGCCAACAGGAAACCGCGGTTGCCCAGCCCAGGGAACGCGGTCCGGGCGGCAACTCTCGGCCTGCAGAACACCACATGACCGGCACGGATGGACATCTTCGGAACAACCGCAGACCAGATACTAAACTGGGCTCCATGACTGCCACCAGTATCCCCGCAGCTGACGCTGCTGCTGCCCGTGCCCGCCTGCTGGACCTGATCAAGGAACTGGCCGTCGTCCGCGGCAAGGTCATCCTCTCCAGCGGCGCCGAGGCGGACTACTACATTGACCTGCGCCGGATCACCCTGCACCACGAGGCATCCAAGCTGGTCGGTCAGGTCATGTTGGCCCTGATGGACGACGCCGGCATCAGCTTTGAGTGCGCCGGTGGCCTCACGATGGGGGCAGACCCCGTCGGTACCGCGGTGATGCACGCCGCCGTCGATGCGGGACGCCCCGTGGACGCGTTCGTGGTGCGCAAGGCCCAGAAGTCCTACGGTATGGGACGGCAAGTGGAGGGCCCCTCGGTCGAAGGCCGCAATGTCCTGGTGCTGGAAGATACCTCCACGACCGGCGGTTCCGCGCTGGCCGCCGTGGAAGGTGTCCGCAAAGCCGGCGGCAATGTGGTCGCCGTCGCCGTAATCGTGGACCGGGCCACCGGAGCCAAGGAAAAAATCGAAGCAGAAGCCGGGGTCCCTTACCTCTTTGCGTTCGGCAGGGACGAGCTCGGCCTCGGCTAAGCCGCTCCGGCGTGTGGACGGGGGTAGGAAGGTGCCTTATTATTGGCCTATACCCGCCAGTATTTGACCTCGGAGACACGCGCCATGCTCCAGCACGAACAGCCCTTCAATCCCGGGCGGACCTTGAGCCCCGGCGGATCCCAGCGCGCCATCGACCAGGTCCAGAATCTCATTCTGGAAAGCGCTGACTTTGAGGGGTTCCTGAATGAGCTCGCGAGGTTTTCCGCCCATCAGGTGGCCGGCTCCGGTGAGGATGCGCTGTGTGGGATCACGCTGCTCAGGGACCGCAAGGCCGCCACGATCGGTTGGAGCAGCGATTCAGCGCGGGAAGTTGATGAGATTCAGTACTCCCTGTCCCAAGGACCCTGCCTCAGTGCAGCCAAGGAAGAACGGGAAATCTACGTCCCGGATCTCTTCGATGAAGACCGTTGGGGTTCCGATTACGCCAATGCAGTGGCTGCGCACGGGCTGCGCTCCGTCTTGTCCGTGCCATTCCATCTGCAGGGTGAGGCGCAGGCGGCCCTCAACCTCTATTCCGATGTGCCGCACAAATTCGACGGAGATGTAGCCGCGCGAGCCCGCGGGTTTACCCGCGAGATCTCCCAGGCGCTGCGGCTCGCGGTCCGGTTCGCCCTGCATACCGACAGTGCCATCAACCTTCGGGCCACGCTCAAGTCGCGCACCATCATTGATATGGCGGTCGGGATAGTGATGGCACAAAACCGCTGCAGCCAGGAGGAAGCCGTCCGGATCCTCACCAGCGCGTCCAGCAACGGCAACGTCAAGCTGCGGGATATCGCCGCGTCCCTGGTGCAGTCAGTCAGCGGCGGCAGCGCGCGGACACACTTTGACGACCCGGGGGAGATGACCGGCTGAGCCTGTTTTTCCTGCCGCGCCCCAGGCCCGCGGATGCCCAGGTTTCTGATCGCCCCCGGGCAGTGGTTAAGTTATAGCTGTGCCGCGAGAAACTGAATCCGACGATGAGCGCGGGCCCCGGGAATCTGAGGCCCGCATGCTTCATCTTGCCGGCGGGCTCCGGCGGTTTTCCCGGCGAAGCCTGCTGGTTGGCACAGGCGCGGCTTCGCTTCTGGCGGCGGACATGCTGTTCACGAGGAAAGTGCAGACCGAACGCCGGGTAAACCAGATCCTGACCGTTCAGGACGACGTCGCGGAACGCTTCTTCCCCCGGGCCAGCTGGATCCTTTTCCCGGGGTACAAGACGAGCTGGGAAGAATCACAATGGATCCTGGGCTCCCTGCGCGGGGCGCTGAACAAGCGCGGCCAACTGGCCGCCGTCGGATACTCCAATCTGGGACTGGACGTCGACAAGATTGTGATCGCCGTGATCGAGCATGTGCGCGCCCACAAACTAACCACCCTGTACTTCTACGGCCACAGCTTTGGCGGCATGCTGGCGACCCAGGTGGCGGCCCGGCTGAAGGAGCTCCACGGCGTGGAAGTGGCGTTCATCCTGCTCGACTCAAGCCCTGCCAGCAGACGTGATGTGCTGGACCAGAGCTGGTTCGAGGGGGTGGTTTTCCTGTATGAGAGCGGATTCCGCTTTCCGACCGTGCTGCGGGGAGGCTATGAGCTCGGCGAACGGGTGCTGCATAAGGACGAGCGGAGCTGGGGCAAGATCCTGGACCAGACGATGGAGCAGCTCTCGCCAATTGCCCCCTCGAGTGTGCTGATCCAGTCCGAATCCGCTTATATTTACCACTTTGACCCGACCAGGTTCGTCGGAAAGCTCGGCGAGGCAAAGATGGCGTTCATCGGCAATCCGTGGGACCGGACAGTGGACTACGAGTCGGCACGGGACTCTTGGTCGCTGATTTTTAAGGCCAATATGTTGTCCTCGGACTTCCGTACGGACGGGGCCCCGGCCGGCGCATGCCAGCCCCGGCTGGAACCCGTCCATCTACCGGCCAATCATCGAGGAGTTGCAGGACGAGCTCGTTCCGTTGCCGTCCCGGGGCGGGAAGAAGACAGCCTTCTAGCTCTTTCCGAGTCGCGGCCCGGCACTGAATGGCGGGCTGTGGGCCACCTGCGGACCCGCGGATTGCCGGTCAGATCTGGTTTTTCAAATCCGCCACGGAGTTCAGGATCTGGTTGGGCCGGAAGGGGTACGCCGCGATGTCCGCTTTTTGTGTGATGCCGCTGAGCACCAGGACGGTGTGCAGCCCCGCTTCCATGCCGGCGATGATGTCGGTGTCCATGCGGTCCCCGATCATGGCGGTGGTCTCCGAGTGCGCGTCGATCTGGTTCATCGCCGAGCGGAACATCATTGGGTTTGGCTTTCCCACAATGTAGGGCTCGCGCCCGGTGGCCTTCGTGATGAGGGCCGCGATGGCTCCGGTGGCTGGCATGGGGCCGTCCTTGGACGGGCCGGTGGCGTCCGGGTTGGTGGCGATGAAACGTGCGCCGGCGAGAATCAGCCGGATAGCCATGGTGATGGCTTCAAAGGAGTACGTGCGCGTCTCGCCCAGCACCACAAAGTCCGGGTTCTGGTCGGTGAGGATAAAGCCGGCCTCGTGCAGCGCGGTCGTTAGTCCCGCCTCGCCGATCGTGTAGGCGCGGTTGCCGGACTCCGAACCCTGGACCTGGTCCTTGAGGAACTGGGCCGTGGCAAGCGCCGAGGTCCAAATGTTCTCCTCCGGGATTTCCAGGCCGGACGAGCGCAGCCGGGCCGCGAGGTCGCGCGGGGTGAAGATGGAGTTGTTGGTCAGGACGAGGAACCGCCTGGATGTGTCCACCCAGCGCTGGATCAGTTCCGCGGCGCCGGGGATGGGCTGGTTCTCGTGGACCAGGACGCCGTCCATGTCCGTCAGCCAGCACTCGATTTCCTGGCCGTTGCGGTACACCGCGTTTTTCGGGCGCGTGGTGTCCCGGGTCGTACCTGCATCTGCCGCTTGTTCCGCCGTCTGGTCAGCCATGTTGCCCTCCACCGATAGTCTGCCGCTTACTCCGACCCAGTCTAATGTTGAGTAGTGACTGATGCAGAGACTTCCCCCGGCCCCCGCGCCGCCGCGGCCCCGCTCGACGCCCCCGGCCCGGACGTCGGGGCGGAATCCAAACCCGAGGTCGGCGTCGGCCCCTGGGAGGGTGAACTGCCCGCGGGAGACCATTGGGACCCGGATCTGCTCGCTGACGGGGACCGCCGCAACGTGGTGGACAAGTACCGCTACTGGAAGCACGACGCGATCGTGGCCGAGCTGGATTCCCGGCGGCACAACTTCCACATCGCCATTGAGAACTGGCAGCACGACCTGAACATCGGGACCGTCGTCCGCACCGCGAATGCTTTTCTGGCCAAGGAAGTGCACATCATCGGCCGACGCCGGTGGAACCGCCGCGGTGCCATGGTCACCGACCGCTACCAGCACGTCCGCCATCACCCCACGGTGGAGGACTTTGTGGCCTGGGCGCAGGGGGAGGGCCTGGCGATCATCGGGATCGACATTTTCCCGGACTCCGTCCCGCTGGAAACCTATGAACTGCCCAAGGACTGCGTCCTCGTGTTCGGGCAGGAGGGGCCGGGCCTGACTCCGGAGGTCCACGAAGCCGCTGTCGCGACCCTCTCGATCGAGCAGTTCGGCTCCACCCGGTCCATTAATGCCGGGTCCGCCGCGGCGATAGCGATGCATGCGTGGATCCGCCGGCACGTGTTCGGCCAGTTCCCGGCCTAAGCCGCGCGGGGAGTGTTGCGGTGAATGTTGCGGGGAGTGTTACAGGGCTGCGTGATCTAAGACACGGGCCGGGCGTGCGTGTGGCTAGGATGGTTCCTAGCAGACGAGGTTCACTCCAGGATCCACAGAACCCGCAGACGAAAATTCACATAAGGAGTCAGCATGCCCATTGCAACCCCAGAGATCTACTCCGAGATGATCGACCGCGCAAAGGCCGGCGGCTTTGCGTTCCCGGCGGTGAACGTCACGTCCTCGCAGACGCTGAACGCTGCCCTGCGCGGTTTCGCCGAGGCCGAGTCCGACGGCATCATTCAGGTCTCCACGGGAGGCGCCGCGTACTGGTCCGGCGCTTCCACGAAGGACATGGTCGCCGGTTCGCTGGGCTTCGCCGCGTTCGCCCGTGAAGTCGCGAAGAACTACGGCGTTAACGTGGCCCTGCACACGGACCACTGCCCCAAGGACAAGCTCGAGGGCTTCGTCCTGCCGCTGCTGGCGGCCTCCGAGGCCGAAGTCAAGGCCGGCCGCAACCCGCTGTTCAACTCGCACATGTGGGACGGTTCGCACGAGCCGCTGTCCGAGAACCTGCGCATCGGCCGTGAACTCCTCGAGCGCACCGCAGCCGCGAAGATGATCCTCGAAGTTGAGATCGGCATCGTCGGCGGCGAGGAAGACGGCGTCGAGAACGCCATCAACGACAAGCTCTATACCACCGTCGAGGACGCCCTGGCCACGATCGAAGCCCTCGGCTCCGGCGAGCACGGCCGCTACATCACCGCCCTGACGTTCGGAAACGTGCACGGCGTGTACAAGCCCGGTGGCGTGAAGCTGCGTCCGGAGATCCTCAAGGACATCCAGGCCCAGGTCGGGGAGAAGATTGGCAAGTCCAGCCCGTTTGACCTGGTCTTCCACGGCGGTTCCGGCTCCTCCGACCAGGAAATCGCCGACGCGGTCTCCTACGGTGTTATCAAGATGAACATCGACACCGATACCCAGTACGCCTACACCCGCCCCGTCGTGGACCACATGTTCCGCAACTACGCCGGCGTCCTGAAGGTCGACGGCGAGGTCGGCAACAAAAAGCTCTACGACCCCCGCGTCTGGGGCGCCTCCGCCGAAGCCGGCCTCGCGGCCCGCATCGTCGAGGCAGCCCAGCAGCTCGGCTCCAACGGCAAGACGTTCCAGTAATGTCCGACGAGTTCCGCAGGAACCTGCTGGGCCCAGACGCCACGCTCCTGCCTGCAGAGACCGAGGTCTACGCGCAGCTGGAAGCGGGCCAGGAGGCGCTGGACCTGGTGGAGAAGCACCCCACCTCGTCGCTGTTGTGGGCCGTTCTCGCCGAGGAGGCGTGGAGCGAGGGCAGAACCGTCGATTCCTACGCGTACTCCCGCGTCGGGTACCACCGCGGACTGGACTCGCTGCGCCGCAACGGGTGGCGCGGCGTCGGGCCGATCCCGTGGGAGCACGAACCGAACCGGGGCTTCCTGCGGGCCCTGTATTCGCTGGGCCGGGCGTCGGCGGCGATTTCAGAGGCCGAAGAGCCGGAGCGGATTGAGAAGTTCCTCAACGACTCCGATCCGAGCGCGAAGGCAGCCATCGAGGCCGGCTGACTGCCTTAAACAGCAACGCGGGGTCACTTTTCGTCCATCCCACCGAGTGGAATGGGCGAAAAGCGACCCCGCGTTGGTTTAAAGCTAGGAGGTCTTGGCGAGGCCCGTGCGTGCCATGGCGTCGGTGTAGGCGGTGCGCATGTCCTCCAGGTACTGCTCCTGACGGACCGGGGTGCCGGCGAAGGCGCGGCCGCTCAGGGAGCGCACCTTGTACGTCTTCAGGCCGCGGCGCCAGATCATGGGAACCTCAGTCTTGAGCAACAGGTTCGCGAGACGGTTGGCTTCGGTGCCGTGCGCGACAATCACCGAAGCGCGGGGCACGAGGGCCAGGAACTTCAGCAGCGGCTTGAGCCCGGCCGAGATCTGGTCCGGAGTGAGCTTGCCATTGGGCTCGCCGGGCACGTGCCACGGGTGGGCGTTCCACGGCATCACGAATTCTGGGCGCAGGCCCAGCTTCCACTGGATGCCCAGCATCCGGGTGGCCGCTTCGTCGTCGCCCGCGGTGATGAAACCGGACGGGTCGGCGGTGCCGATGTTGGAGAAGAGGCTGATGATGCGGCACTCATCGACGTCGTGCATGGGATCCACGTACGGGACGCCAGTGCCAGCCTTGGCTGTCTGCAGGGTGTCGCACAACTCGTTGACGGCCGCGACGCTGGGTTCGTAGCGGCGGCTCAGGAGCTGTTCACGGATATCTTCAGTGGCCAAGGCTGTCATAAAGTGTTGTGTCTCCTGCGGGATTGGTCAAGCTGCCAAACCGTACGCGGGCATGCCAAGTACCGGGCATACCTGGGACGGTGTGGTGTGAAAATTTGGTGTGGACCGATTCCTGATCGATCTCTATCAGTCTATCAAGCTCTGCGAAATGCGCCTCCGGGGCCACCGAACCGGCGAAAATGCGATGATGCAGCCATGAACAACACTGGACCGTCGGCGGCCGCCGTCGAGGCGTTCGAAGGCGTCGTTGCCGACCTCGCGGGAGCGGGCGTTTCGCCCGGCATGATGTTTGGCGCGCGGTCATTGAAGCTCAACCGGAAGGCCATAGCCTGCCTGACCGGTGATGCGATGGTTTTCCGGCTCGGCAGGGACTCGGCCGTGCACGCCCGCGCGCTCGGCTACCCGGGCGCGGAGCTTTTCGATCCGTCCGGGATGGGGAGGCCGTTCAAGGACTGGGTCCGGGTGCCGGCCGGATCAGCTGCTGAATGGCCGGCCCTTGCCGACGCCGCGCTGGCCTTCACTGGCGGAGAGGCGTGAAACTTGCCGCACGGGGGGCCAGTGGCCCGCTGGCGTGCAGCCGGACGACGCAAGGCGGTGCCGGTCACCGTTTTCGGCTAAACTTGCGTGGTAAGAGCCCCGGAGTTCTGGCGTTGGGTAAGAGCAGCGGTAGAGTCGGGGCATTCTCATGAACGGCGCTGAGCTGCGGTGACCTCCTGGTCAATCAAACACAGTTCGGCCCGAACGAATGGGGGAGGATCCCATGCCAGCAATCGTGATCGTCGGAGCCCAGTGGGGCGACGAAGGCAAAGGTAAAGCCACCGACCTGCTCGGGGGCCGCGTCGACTACGTCGTCAAGCCCAACGGCGGCAACAACGCCGGGCACACCGTTGTCGTAGGCGGTGAGAAGTATGAGCTTAAGCTCCTTCCGGCCGGCATCCTGAGCCCCAACGCGGTCCCGATTATCGGCAACGGCTGCGTGGTCAACCTGGAGGCACTGTTCCAGGAAATCGACGGCCTCGAAGCCCGCGGCGCCGACACCTCCAAGCTGCGCATCTCCGCGAACGCCCACCTCGTGGCCCCGTACCACCAGGTCCTGGACAAGGTCACCGAGCGTTTCCTCGGCAGCCGGGCCATTGGCACCACCGGCCGCGGCATCGGCCCCGCCTACATGGACAAGGTGGCCCGGCTGGGCATCCGGGTCCAGGACGTCTTCGACGAATCGATCCTCCGGCAGAAGGTCGAGGGTTCACTGCGCCAGAAGAACGAGCTCCTGGTCAAGCTCTACAACCGCCGCGACATCGAGGTGGAGGAGATCGTGGAGTACTTCCTGTCCTTCGCCGACCGCCTCCGCCCGCTCGTCATCGACAGCACTTTTGTGCTGAACACCGCCCTGGACGAGGGCAAGGTGGTCCTCATGGAGGGCGGCCAGGCCACGTTCCTGGACGTCGACCACGGCACCTACCCGTTCGTGACCTCCTCGAATCCGACCGCCGGCGGCGCGTCGGTCGGTTCCGGGATCGGCCCCACCCGGATCTCCCGCTCCATCGGGATCATCAAGGCGTACACCACCCGCGTCGGCGCCGGCCCGTTCCCCACGGAACTGTTCGACGAGATGGGCATGTACCTTCAGAAGACCGGCGGTGAATTCGGCGTCAACACCGGCCGTCCGCGCCGCTGCGGCTGGTACGACGCCGTGCTGGCGCGCCACGCGTCCCGGGTCAACGGCTTTACGGACTACTTCGTCACCAAGCTCGACGTGCTGACGGGCATCGAGCAGATCCCGGTCTGCGTGGCCTACGACGTCGACGGTGTCCGGCACGATGAAATGCCGATGACCCAGACCGAGTTCCACCACGCCAAGCCGATCTTCGAGTACTTCGAAGGCTGGACCGAGGATATCACCGGCGCCCGCACCCTGGATGACCTCCCCGAGAACGCCCGGAACTACGTGCTGGCCCTGGAAAAGCTTTCCGGCACCCGCTTCTCGGCAATCGGCGTCGGCCCGGACCGCGACCAGACGATCGTGGTCAACGACCTCATCAACGACTAGCCACCAGCGTTTAACGCCCGACGGCGGCGGGTCACCCATTCGGGTGGCCCGCCGCCGTCGTTTGTTGACCGCTAGGCGAGAACCTGCCGCTTGGAGGAAATAACACCGGTGTCGAAGCCGGCGAGGTGCAGGCCGCCGTGGAACCGTGCATGCTCAATCTTCACGCAGCGGTCCATCACGACGTCGAGTCCGGCGGCTTCGGCGTCCCGGGCGACGTCCTCATGCCAGGACCCCAGCTGCAGCCAAAGCGTCTTGGCGCCGGCGGCAATGGCTTCCGCCAGTACGCCGGGAAGGTCGTCGTGCTTGCGGAACACGT
The DNA here is from genome assembly GCF_019443425.1 of Arthrobacter sp. PAMC25284. NCBI lineage: Bacteria > Bacillati > Actinomycetota > Actinomycetes > Micrococcales > Micrococcaceae > Arthrobacter > Arthrobacter sp. PAMC25284. The sequence goes on along the minus strand of NZ_CP080382.1, from coordinate 2,207,219 downwards.
CCACGATGTCCGGGCGCTCCGGCAGGTCGGCGAGCGACGCATAGGTGGGCTGGCCGAGGATTTCCTTGACCACCGGGTTCACGAAGTACACCTTGTACCGGGTGGAGGACTGCAGGTAGGTGGCCACGAAGTAGCTGGCCCGGGAGGGCTTGTCCGAGGCGCCCACGATGGCGATGGACTTCGCCTGGCGCAGCAGGTCCAGGCGGGCCGGTGCGGAGGGGCCGTCCCAGGTGCGTTCTGCGGTGCTCATGCGGAGGCGCCGATCGTGCAGGCTTCGGCCGGTTCCTCAAGCGTGTCCAGACCGGCGTCCACGGCGGACGCCGCCGTCAGGGCCTGGTCGAGGTCCCACAGGATGTCCTCGAGGTCTTCCAGACCCACCGAGATCCGGACCAGGTCTTCGGGAACCCCGGCCGTTGCGAGCTGTTCCGGGCTGAGCTGCTGGTGGGTCGTGGACCCGGGGTGGATGACCAGGGTCCGGGAGTCGCCTACATTGGCCAGGTGCGAGGCCAGTTGCAGGGATTCAATGAACGTCTGGCCGGCGGCACGGCCGCCTTTCACGCCGAAGGAGAATACCGAGCCGGGACCCAGCGGCAGGTACTTCCGTGCCCGTTCGAAGTGCGGGTGCGAGGGCAGGCCGGAGAAATTCACGTAGGCCACGCGGTCATCAGCCTCGAGCCATTCGGCCACGGCCCTGGGCGTTCTTCAGGTGTTCGTCCAGGCGCTGGGGGAGCGTCTCCACGCCCTGCAGCAGCTGGAATGCCGACATCGGCGACAGCGCCGGGCCGATGTCCCGCAGGTGCTCGCAGCGCAGCTTGGTGAGGAACCCGTACTCTCCGAAGTTCCCCCACCAGGAAACGTTGCCGTAGGAGGCGACGGGTTCGGTCATCATGGGGAACTTGCCGTTGCCCCAGTCGAAGCGCCCGCTTTCCACGATCACACCGCCCAGGGTGGTGCCGTGCCCGCCGAGGAACTTCGTCGCGGAGTGGATCACGATATCCGCCCCGTGCTCGATCGGCCGCACGAGGTAAGGCGTGCTGAGGGTGGCGTCGACCACGAGCGGTATTCCTGCGTCGTGCGCCACCTTGGCCAACCCGGCGAGGTCCTGGACCTCCGACGACGGATTGGCCACTACCTCGACGAAGATCGCCTTGGTGTTCTCGCGGATCGCGGCGGCGTAGTCCGCCGGGTCGGTGCCTGGAACGAACGTGGTGTCCACCCCGAAGCGGCGCAGGGTGACATCCAGTTGGGTAACGGTGCCGCCATAGAGCTGGGAAGCGGCGACAATGTGGTCGCCGGCCTGGGTCAGTGCGGCGAACGTGATGAACTCGGCCGCCATGCCCGAGGATGTCGCGACGGCGCCAATCCCGCCTTCCAGGGACGCAATGCGCTCCTCGAACGCGGCGACCGTCGGGTTGCCGATCCGGGAGTAGATGTTGCCGTACTTCTGCAGCGCGAAGAGGTTGGCGGCGTCCTGAGTGTCCTTGAACACGAAGGAGGTGGTCTGGTAGATGGGCACGGCACGGGCTCCATGCTCGGCGTCGGGGGTGCCGCCGGCGTGCAGGGCACGCGTGCGGAATCCGAAGGTGCGGTCAGCCATTAGACGGCCACCTCTTCCTTTGCTGGGGTTTTGGCTTCGGGGGTGCTGGAAAGGTCCAGCTCCGTCCCGTGGGAACGAGCAAGGTCGGACTCAAGTTCCCGCACGATCGGCAGGATGTCCCGGCCGAACGCCGCGAGTTCCTCCTGGAAGTGCAGGTAGCCGGTGAGGAATAAGTTCACTCCGATCTTCTTGTATTCGACGATCCGCTCGGCGATCTGTTCCGGGGTGCCGATCAGCTGGGTCTTGAAACCGTCGTTGTACTGGACCAGGTCCTCGAACGTTGAATCGGCCCACATCCCCTTGCCGTCCCTGGTGGACGGGGCCGGCTTCCTGCACGGCGTCGCGGAAGCCCTGCACGGCTGGTTTGTGCGCCTTCTCAACGATTTCACGCAACGTCTCCCGCGCCTCCTTCTCCGAATCGCGGGAGATCACGAAGCCATTGAGGCCGAATCGCGGGGCCGGAAGGGCGCCCCCGCCGCCTTGCCGGGTCCCGCGTCCGCTTTCTCCTGCGGAGGACACAACCCCTGCAATGTTGTCCTTGAAGCCCTCAAGGTCCTTGCCGTTGGAGAAATACCAGTCGGCAACGCGGCCGGCCGTGGCCTGGGCGGCCGTTGAATTGCCGCCGAAAAAGATTTCCGGGTGCGCCCGGCCGGGAACTTGAACGGGAGCCGGGTTGAGGGTGAAGTCGGTGATGTTGTAGTACTTCCCGGCCTGGCTGTACTCCGTCTCCGTCCAGAGCCCGCGCAGGACCCGGATGAACTCCTCGGTCCGGACGTAGCGTTCGTCGTGCTCCAGCCAGTCCAGGCCGAAGTTGGTGAACTCGCTCTTCAGCCAGCCCGAGACAATGTTGACGGCGGCGCGGCCGTTGGAGATGTGATCCGCGGTAATAATGAATTTCGCGAGCACCCCCGGATGCCACATGCCGGGGTGCACGGCGGAGATGACCTTGAGCCGCTCCGTCGCGGCCAGCAGTGCCAGGCTGAATGACGTGGCCTCGTGCTGCTTGTCGGCGCCGTACGAGGCGGCGTACCGGGTCTGCGTCAGGGCGTATTCGAAGCCGGACTCCTCAGCGATCCGGGCCAGCTTCTTGTTGTAGTTGAAGTCCCAGCCGGTACGCTGCTCGATCGTGGATACGACCAGGCCGCCGGAGACGTTGGGGACCCAATAGGCGAATTTGAGCGGCTCCGACAGGCGGGCTACATTGCTGATCTCGGTCATGGGAGTTCCTTTACATCCGGGTTTTACGGGTACGCAGGACATCCTGGATGTCCGCGATGGCTGGTTCGTTCTGGAGCGAGGTGGTGTCACCGAGCGTGGTTCCTTCGAACAACTGGGTGAGCAGCCGGCGCATGATCTTGCCGCTGCGGGTTTTCGGCACATCGGGAACGACGACGACGTCGCGGGGCTTGGCGATTGGCCCGATCTGCTGCGCGACGTGGGCTTTGAGCTCGTACGCGGGGGTTACGGCAGATTCCCGCAGCACGACGAACGCCACGATTGCGTGCCCGGTCTTCGCGTCCGGGACCGGGCACACCCCGGCCTCTACGACGTCCGGGTGGGAAACGAGGGCGGATTCGATCTCGATCGTGGAGAGCAGGTGCCCGGAGACGTTGAGGGTGTCATCCACGCGTCCAAGGATCCAGATGTCGCCGTCGGCGTCGTATTTTGCGCCGTCGCCGGCGAGGAACCAGCCCTGCTCGGCGTACTGGCGCCAGTAGGAATCGTAGTAGCGCTGCGGGTTGCCCCACACGGTCCGGGCAATGGCGGGTCCCGGGGCGTCGACCACAATGAAGCCCTGGACTCCCGGCGGTACCCGATGGCCGGCCTTGTCCACAATCCGGGTGCCGACGCCCGGCAGCGGCCGGGCAGCGCAGCCCGGCTTGAAGTCCGTGTCGGTGGGGGCGGGGGACAGGATGGTGGCGCCGGTCTCGGACTGCCACCAGGTGTCCACGACCGGCGCTGTCCCGGCACCGATATTCTTCCGGAACCAGCGCCACGCCTCGGGGTTGATCGCCTCGCCGACGGTACCGAGCATCCGGATGGACGAGAGGTCGTAGCCGGCAGGGACACCGTCGGGAAACCATCCCATGAGTGAACGGATCAGGGTGGGCGCGGTGTAGTACTGCGTGACGCCGTAACGTTCGATGATTTCGAGGTGCCGGCCGGGGTGCGGGGTGTTTGGTGTGCCCTCGAAGATTACCTGGGTGACGCCGTTGGAGAGCGGGCCGTAGAGCTCGTACGTGTGGGCCGTGACCCAGGCGAGGTCGGCCGTGCACCAGTGGATGTCCTGGTCCCGGAGGGCCGGGTCCGGGTTGCTGAAGAGATGCTCGTAGCTCCAGGACGCCTGCGTGAGGTAGCCGCCGGAGGTGTGCACCAGGCCCTTGGGTTTCCCGGTGGTCCCTGAGGTGTACATGATGAACAGCGGCGTCTCCGCGTCGAACGCCTCGGGGCTGTGGATGTCGGAGGCCCTGCCCGACGGCGTCATGCCACCACACGTCGCGGCCGGCGGTCATCGGGACGGTGTCCAGCTGTCCGGGGGCGGTGGTGCGGTTGACGACGAGCACGTGCTCGATCGCATTGTTGCCGGCGACGGCGGCATCGGCGTTGTCCTTGACCGGGACGGCGACACCGCGGCGGAACTGGCCGTCGGTGGTGACCAGCAGTTTCGCGCCGGTGTCCTCCACCCGGAACCTGAGCGCTTCGGCGGAAAAACCGCCAAAGACCAGTGAATGAATGGCACCGATCCGGGCTACGGCCAGGGTGATGATCACCGTCTCCGGGATGACCGGGAGGTAGATGACCACCCGGTCGCCCCGGGTGATGCCCAGGTCCAGCAGGGCGTTGGTGGCCTTGGCGACCTCGCGCTGGAGTTCGGCATAGGTGATGGAGCGGCGGTCGCCCGGTTCACCCTCGAAGTGCAGCGCCACCTTGTCACCGCGTCCCGCTGCAACATGGCGGTCGACACAGTTGTAGGCGACGTTGAGCTTCCCGCCCTCGAACCAGGTGATGGCCGGGCCGGTGCCGGCCTCGATATCAGCCGGCACCCGGCGGTGCGCCGTGTGCCACGGCTTGCCATCCTGGCCGGGGTCCTTCCCGGGGCATTTCCCGGGGGACTGGCGTTCTGGCGCCGGCTCCCAGTCGAGTCGCAGCGCGGCAGCCTCCCAGAACGCGATGCGGTCCGCCTCGGTTCCGCGAGGAGTGCCGGGAACGGCGCCGGACTCGGCCAGGGCGCTCCCGGTCAGGGTGGTTCCGGGGATGTTCAGGCCCATCGTTTTACCGCCCATTTCTCGGCAAGGCCCAGCAGTCCGTCCGTAATTTTGCCGATGACGGCCAGCAGCACGATTGCCAGCAGCAGCCGGTCGGTGCGGCCGTTGTTTTGCGAATCGGTCAGCAGGAAGCCGAGCCCCATGGAGGAGGCAATGAGCTCGGCCGCCACGAGGAACAGCCAGGCCTGGGCCAGGGCGAGCCGGAGCCCGGAGAAGACCGCGGGCACCACAGCCGGGAGTTGAACCGTGGTCAGGAGCCGCACGCCCTTGAGTCCGAAGGCCCGTGCGGCTTCCACGAGGTTCCGGTCCACGTGCCGTAAGGCCACGGACACGGTGGTGAATACGGGGAAGAACGCTCCGATCAGGATCAGCGTGACCTTGGAGTCCTCGCCGATCTTCATCCAGAGGATCAGCAGCGGCACCCAGGCGAGGGATGGCACGGCGCGCAGGGCGCCGATGGTCGGGGCCAGCAGGAGGTCCGCGAACTTTGACAGACCCACGAGCGAGCCCGCCAGCAGGCCGAGGCCCGCGCCGGCGGCGAAACCGATGAGCACGCGCTGGGTCGAGATCGCGATGTGCTGGCCGAGTTCCCCGCGCTGGATCAGGTCAAGGCCGGCCTCCACCACCATGGCTGGAGGCGGGAGCTGTACGACGCTGAAGAGCCCGGCCGCGGTGGAGATCTGCCAGACAGCCAGCACCGCCGCCGGAATGATCAATCCGAGGAGCAGACGCGCCCAGCCGTTGGCCAGGATCCCGGCGGGGGACCATCCGTTCGCCGGGGAGCCGCCCGAACCCGTAAGGGTCGGGCCCGGCCGGGCGGCGTCTGCCGGAGTTGCGGGGGCGGCTGCAGCGCGCCCGTCCGCAACATTGGCGCTGGTGAGCGATGGATTCCCGGGGTAAGTCATCAGGAATCCTTGATGGCGGACGCATCCGCCCTCTTCACCAGCGAGTCATCAAGAAGGGTCTCAAGGGCGGTATCAATCTTGTCCTGGCTGGACACATCCCCGGTCTCGACGAAGGTCGGGCCGATCTTCGCCAGGACCTTGCGCTGGGCCTCGCCCGGCGCCGGGTCGACGTCGAAGTTGCTGCGTTCCAGGATGACGGTCTTGGCGATGGCGACGTCCAGGCCGGCGACGTCGGCAAGGATCTGCGCGGTTTCGTCCGGGTTCGCTGCGGCCCAGGCGCGGGCTTTCTCGTAGGCGTTGACGACGGCCTGCGCCAGCTGCGGCTTGTCCTTCAGAAACGACTCGTTGGCGTTCAGGAAGCCGTAACTGTTGAAGGAGACGTTGCGGTAGAACAAGGTGGCGCCATTCTTCTCGGCGCTGGCCATAATCGGGTCGAGTCCGGCCCAGGCATCCACGGCGCCGTTTTCCAGCGCGGTGCGACCGTCTGCGTGCTGGAGGTTCTGTACGGTGACGTCCTTGACGGAGACTCCGGCCTCGGCCAGGGACTGGAGTAGGAAGAAGTACGGGTCGGTGCCCTTCGTGGCGGCCACTGACCTGCCCTTGAGGTCTGCGACCGTGGCGATCCCGGAGGATGGCTTGGCCACGAGAGCCGACCATTCCGGCTGCGAGTAGATGTCGATGGTCTTGATCGGCGAACCGTTGGCCCGGGCCAGCAGGGCGGCCGAGCCGGCGGTGGACCCGACGTCGACGGCGCCCGAGCGGAGGGCTTCGTTGGCTTTGTTGGACCCGGCGGACTGGATCCAGTTGACGGTGACGCCCTGGTCCTTGAGTGAGGCTTCCAGCCAGCCCTTGTTCTTGATGATCAGGCTCAGCGGGTTGTAGGTGGCGAAGTCAATGTTCAGGGTGCCGCCCCCGGCGGCAGCGGTCGCTGACGGTGCGCCGCCGGAGCCCTCCCCGGCGACGCAGCCGCTCAGGACGAGGGCAGCGGAAATGCCGGCAGCGGCGAGGACGGAGCGGCGGGTGGCGGTGCGTGCGAAGGGCATGGGGGTCCTTTGGGAACGGTGCGGAGGTGGCAAAAACGATGGGTGGTCGGACACGGCAGGATCCTGGCGTGTCCGGTTGGAACGGTGGACCGGTCGGGGCGGCTAGTGGCCGCTGACGCCGAGGCTTTCCAGGAGCGAGGCCCGCATTCGGGCCAGGTCCGCGGAGGCCCGGTCCCGGGGGCGTGCGCCGGGTACTTCAACGGTGCGAATGATTGTTGCGCCGGCTTCGGCTCCGTCCGCGGTGTCCTTGCCGAGGACAATGATGCGGTCCGCCAGTTGGAGGGCCTCGTCAACGTCGTGGGTGACGAGCAGGACAGTGGTGGGTTCGGCCTGGTGGATCTCCAGCAGAAGGTCCTGCATTTTGATCCGGGTCAGGGCATCCAGGGCGCCGAAGGGCTCATCGAGCAGAAGTACGCCGGGGTTGCGGGCCAGGGCCCGTGCCAGCGAGGCGCGCTGGGCCATGCCGCCGGAAATTTCCCGAGGCCGGTGTTTGGCGAAATCTTCCAGTCCGACGAGATCGAGCAGCCGCGCCACCTTCGCTTTGCCTGCTTTGGCGCTGCTGCCGGAGGGCAGGCCGATAGCGATATTGGCCTGCACGGTGTGCCAGGGGAGGAGGCGTGGTTCCTGGAAGGCGAAGGCGCAGCGCGGGTCGATGCCTTGGACGGGGGAACCGTCTATGTCCACGCTGCCCGCGGTGGGCGAGTCGAGTCCTGCGGTGGCGCGCAGCAGCGTGGATTTACCGCAGCCGGAGGTGCCCAGGACGGCGAGGACTTCGCCGGCTTGCACCTCGAAATCGATGTCCCGGAGGACGGTGTGGGCGTCGGAACCGGAGCCGAAGCTGCGGCGCAGCCCGCGGAAAGACACCGGCAGGGCCGGGCTGAAACCGTGTCCGGCGGTGACCTGGGTGACGGCGCGGGCAGGTGGCGTGACGGGGGACAGGACAGCAGTCATAGGGGTACTCCATCGGTCCTGGCAGTAGCACCCTACGGAAAGAGCCGTCGCGCCCGGGTGGTCAGTCCGGTCGTTCCCGTGGCTCAAATCCTTGATATCGCTGACGTCCGGGGACGGACAACCAGCGACCAGGGTTGCTGCGGCTTCATCGATCCAGGTCTCTCGGCCGCTCGGGATGGTCGTAGACAACTACATCCCACCTGATGGCATTTGCCAAAAGTGGCGCCCGTGCGCGCGTAATATTCGGTCATTATGTCCGGAGCGACCACGCGGCAGTCGATTGTTCGGACGGCTTGGTTCCGAGGCCCCCGGCGGCGGATTCCGGCGCGTAGGCTGTCCCCATGGCTCATGTCAACGATCCGGCCGTCCTCGAACGGCTCATGTGCACGAAGGGCCGGTGGGCGGTTGTCGGCCTCAGCACCAATCAGTGGCGCGCCGCCTATGACACCTCCCTCCTGATCCGGGACCGGCTGGGAATGGAGATCATTCCGGTGAACCTCCGGGCAGAAAGCGTGCACGGCGAAACCGGGTACGCCCGGCTCGCCGATATCCCCGCAGAAAAGCAGCCCATCGACGTCGTGGACTGCTTCGTCAATTCACACCGGGTGGGCGCCGTGGTGGACCAGGCGATTGCCACCGGTGCGAAGGCCGTCTGGATGCAGCTGGGAGTTGTCGATGAGGCTGCGGCGGCCAGGGCTGAAGCTGCCGGGCTCAGCGTCATCATGGACGCCTGCCCGGCACAATACGCGCGGCGTTTTGGCCTGTAGGCGCACGATGAATGCTGCCGGACTCCGGAAAGTCTGCCTCGGGTTTCCCGGCGCTTTTGAGGACTTTCCCTTTGGTCCGGAGACCTCCGTGTTCAAGGTCCGGGCCGCGGTTTCCGGCGGAGCCCGGAACGACGCGAAGATGTTTGCCCTGTCCGCCATGGATGACGCCGGCCTGGCCGTCAGCCTCAAATGTGAGCCGACGCTGGCGCAGCAACTGCGCGCCGCCCACCCGGAGATCACCGGTGCCTGGCATCTGAACAAGACGCACTGGAACGGCGTACGGCTGGACGGTGCGCTGCCTGATTCGATGATCCGGGACCTGGTCGAGGACTCCTATGACCTCGTGGTCGCCGGCCTGAGCCGGGCCCAGCAGGAGCAGCTCGGCTGGGCGCGGCTGGCCGGAGGAAGCCGCGGAGTGGACACCCCGTGACCGGGCGCATCACCGGCGGCGAGCTGAACTACCCCGGCATTGGTTCCACGGAACACGGCCCGCCGGCGGGCGTTGACTGCCGTGTCACCGAAGCCTACCTGGGCCATGGTTTCCCCTCGTACCGGCGGGCCGTGTTGGGCACGCTGTCGTGGCAACTCCAGCGCGGTGCGGGGCTCCGGGTCCGGGCGGAGTCAGGCGTGGCGGACCCCGGCGGGCGGGTGGTGAGCGGTTTCGGCGTCGGACCGTTCCGCGTCAACGCGCCTTGCGAGGTGGTCTGGGTGCGGGAGCCGCTGGCCGAGGACGTCCCGCAATCGGCAGGGTTCGGGTACGGGACCCTGCCGGGGCATCCGGTCCGAGGGGAGGAGTCCTTTGAGGTGTCCATCGATGAGGCCGGCAAGGTGACGCTGCGGATCATGGCCTTCGGGGTCCCGTCCAACTGGTTCTTTGCGGCCGGCGACGTTCTGGCGCAGCGGGCCCGGCGGCATGTCACCGCCCGTTACGTGGACAGTGCCCGGGAGCTGGCCGCCGGTCCCGGGTGAGCGGTGAGCCGCCTCCCGGCGTCGGCGACAATGGGAGCATGTGGATCGGCTGGATAGAATTTGACCTCCTGCTCGGCGACGTGCGCAGCCTCAAGGACAAACGATCCGCGGTGCGGCCTGTCCTGGCCGAGCTCAAACGCCGCTTCGACGTCTCGGTGACCGAGTCCGGGCTGCACGACCAGCACCGGCGCACGCTCATCGGCGTCGGCCTCGTGACGGCGGACCGGGCCCACCTCGTCGAAGTGCTCGACGCCGTCGAACGTTTTATGGCCGCCCGCCCCGACATGGAGCTGCTCAGCGCCCGCCAGCGCGAACTCCGCAGTGACGACGCCTGACCCGCCCGTCCGAACACACAAGTGTCGGCTGTGCGGGATAAAGTACCCAGCATGACCTTGAACGCGACGCACGTGAAAATTCTTTTGGCCGTCATCGCCCTGTGCGGGGCCGGCATGCTGGCCGCGTTCAGCGTGGATGAATCCTTGCTGGTGCGGGATCAGCTTGGGGGGCTTTCAACCGTTCTGGCGGTTGGGCTGGCCGTGGGCGGTGTGATGGTTCCGCTGCTGGGATTGCTCGGGTCGATGGCCGATCCCCGCCGCTTGGGCAGCGTGATTTTCATGGTGGTGCCGATGCTGACACTGGCGGTCTTCCTGGATGATCTCTTCGACGTTTTCCCCGTCCGGATCCTCTGCGTCGCCGGGCAGGTCCTGGCGTTTATCGGTGCGATCGCCATCCTCTCCAGCGCCAGCGCCGCCAAAAAGCAGCCGCAGCCTTAACACCACCAACGCGGGGTCCCTTGACGCCCATCCCGACGGGATTTATGGGCGGGAAGGGACCCCGCGTTGCTTTCGAGCGGCGGGGGACTAGCCGAAGTACTTCGGCAGGGTCCCCTCGTGGGCTTCGCGGAGCGCGTCCAGGGACAGGGCGTCGACGCCGTTGATCTCCAGCATGCCGCCGGCTGCGTCGACGACGCCGATCCGGGCGTGCGCGAAGCCGCGCGCGGTGCACATGTCCGTGAAGCGGATCTCTTCGGACCGGGGGACGCCGACGACGGCGCGGCCCTGACTTTCGGAGAACAGCGCGGTGAACAAGTCCACCCCGTCGCGGTCCAGCACGTCCTGCAGGGCGATCCGTGCGCCGACGCCGAAGCGCAGCGAAGACTCCACGAGGGCCGCCGCGAGGCCGCCTTCGGAGAGGTCATGGGCGGAGTCGACCATGCCGTCGCGGGAGGCATTGATCAGGATTTCGCCCAGGGCGCGTTCGGCGGCGAGGTCAACCTTGGGCGGCAGCCCGCCGAGGTGTCCGCGCATGTTCGACCATTCCGAACCGTCCAGCTCCGCAGCGGTCGTGCCGAGCAGGTAGATGGCCTGGCCGTCTTCGCGCCAGCCCGACGGTGTGCGTCGGGCGACGTCGTCGAACTTGCCCAGCACAGCCACCACGGGGGAGGGGTGGATCGGGGTGGTGCCGGTCTGGTTGTACAGCGAGACGTTGCCGCCGGTGACCGGGATACCCAGCTCCATGCAGGCGTCGGACAGGCCACGGATGGCCTCGGCCAGCTGCCACATGACGTCCGGGTCCTCGGGGGAACCGAAGTTCAGGCAGTCGCTGACGGCCATCGGAACGGCGCCGGAGGTGGCCACGTTGCGGTAGGCCTCGGCCAGCGCCAACTGCGCGCCGTGGTACGGATCCAGGAAGGTGTAACGGCCGTTGGCGTCGGTGGCCAGGGCCACGCCGAGCCCGGTTTCCTCGTCAACCCGGACCACGCCGGCGTCGTCCGGGAATGCCATGGCGGTGTTGCCGCCGACATAGCGGTCGTACTGGTCGGTGATCCAGGACTTGCTGCACATGTTCGGGGAGGCGACCAGCTCGGTGACGGCTGCGGCAAGGTCCGTGGGGCCGGCCGGGCGGGCTGCGTCCTGCACCGAGCCGGTGAAGGTATCGGCCTGCAGGGCGTCCTGCCACTCGGGGCGGGCATACGGGCGGTCGTAGACCGGGCCGTCGTGCGCCACTGTGCGCGGGTCGACGTCGACGATGACTTCGCCTTCCCACGTGATGATCAGGCGGCCGGTGTCGGTGACCTCGCCCAGCCAGGAGTATTCCACGGCCCACTTGTCCATCACGGCTTCAAAAGCGGCGATGTTTTCCGGGGTGACCACGGCCATCATGCGTTCCTGCGACTCGGACATCAGGATTTCGCCCGGGGTCAGGGTGGGGTCGCGGAGCAGCACCGAGGTCAGTTCGACTTCCATGCCGCCGTCGCCATTGGAGGCCAGCTCGGACGTGGCACAGGAAATGCCTGCGGCGCCCAGGTCCTGGATGCCCTCGACCAGGGAGCCCTTGAACAGTTCCAGGCAGCACTCGATGAGTACCTTCTCGGCGAACGGATCGCCGACCTGGACGGCGGGGCGCTTGGACGGCTTGGTGTCGTCGAAGGACTCCGAGGCCAGCACCGAGGCGCCGCCAATGCCGTCGCCGCCGGTGCGGGCACCGAACAGCACTACCTTGTTGCCCTTGCCGGAGGCGTTGGCCAGCCGGATGTCCTCGTGGCGCATAACGCCGACGGCCAGGGCGTTGACCAGCGGGTTGCCCTGGTAGACGGAGTCGAAGACCATTTCGCCGCCGATGTTGGGCAGGCCCAGGGAGTTGCCGTAGCCGCCGATGCCGGCCACGGCGCCGTGCATCACGCGGGCGGTGTCCGGGTGGTCAATCGCGCCGAAACGCAGCGGATCCATCACGGCCACCGGGCGGGCACCCATCGAGATAATGTCGCGGACAATCCCGCCGATGCCGGTTGCGGCACCCTGATAGGGCTCCACGAACGACGGCGAATTGTGGGACTCGATCTTGAACGTCACGGCCCAGCCGTCGCCCAGGTTGGTGACGCCGGCGTTCTCGCCGATGCCCACCAGCATGTCCTTCTTCATTTCATCCGTGACCTTGTCGCCGAACTGGCGCAGGTGGTTCTTGGAGGACTTGTAGGAGCAGTGCTCGCTCCACATCACCGAGTACATGGCGAGTTCAGCGCCGGTCGGGCGCCGGCCCAGGACCTTGACGACCTCGTCGAACTCGTTCTGCTTGAGACCCAGCTCGGCCCACGGCAACTCCACGGTCGGGGTTGCGGCGGCGTTCTCGACGGTGTCGATATTGAATTTTTTGGCGCCGGCGAGCGGACCGGTCGAGGTTTCCGTCATTTGGTTACTCCCACAATCTTGTTCAGCACCGACGTGAAGAAGCCGAGGCCGTCGGTGTCCGTGACGCCGAATCCGTCCAGTGATCCAGGGCCGTACCCGACCTCGACGGCATGTTCGGGGTGCGGCATAAGGCCCACCACGTTGCCGGCGGTGTTGGAGATACCGGCGATGTCGCGGCGGGAGCCGTTGGGGTTGAAGCCGACGTAGCGGAACACCACACGGCCTTCTGCCTCGAGGGCATCCAGGGTTTTTTCGTCGGCGATGTACTGGCCGTCCTGGTTTTTCAGCGGAATGGTGATTTCCTGGCCTGAGGCGTAGTCCCGGGTCCAGTCCGTGGCGTTGTTTTCCACGCGCAGAATCTGGTCGCGGCAGCGGAACTTCAAGTGATCGTTCTTGATCATGGAGCCGGGCAGCAGGTGCGATTCGGTGAGGATCTGGAAGCCGTTGCAGATGCCGAGGACCGGCAGCAAGGCGTCCGAGTTGGCGGCGTCGATGACCTTGGCCATGAGCGGCGCGAAACGGGAGATGGCGCCTGCGCGGAGGTAGTCACCGTAGGAAAATCCACCGGGAATCACGACGGCGTCGACGTCACCGAGGGTGGTGTCGGCGTGCCAGAGCGCTACCGGCGTGCCGCCGGCCAACCGGACCGCACGGGCGGCATCGCGGTCATCGAGGGTGCCGGGGAAGGTGACGACGCCGATTTTTGCGCCCGCGAGCGTCGGCTCGATCGTGGCGGCGAGGGCGTCGCCGATCAAGGGGATTTCAGTCATCTCAGGCCTCGACGACCTCGACGTTAACGACGTCCTCGATGACCGGGTTGGACAGCAGGGTTTCGGCCGCGTCCCTGGCCTGGGCCAGGATCTCCTCGGTCACCTCGCCGTCTACCGTGAGTTCAAAGCGCTTGCCCTGGCGGACAGAGCTGAAAGCGGTGAAGCCCAGCCGGGGCAGTGCACCGACGATGGCCTTCCCCTGCGGGTCCAGAATCTCGGGCTTGAGCATGACGTCGACAATGATCCGGGGCATCCGGCAACTCCTGTGCGTGAGCAGGTGGGTAAGGGCGCAGCGGAGTGATGCCGTCTCACGCCGGTCTCACCAGTAACGGTGACGTCAAGAAACGGTGTCGTTAAAAGAGGTGTGATCGGGCGCTCCGCGAGCTTGCATCCCCATTCTACCGGCCCGGGACGGTCCCGGTGCATTCGAGCTGTAAGTGTGAACGTGCACCGCGGCCGGGGCGGCAGCTATGGATCAGGAACCCTGTCATCAGTAGGATGTCGCTATGGCTGAGAATCCTAAATCCGTGGTGTTGCCCGTGGTCGCCGTCGCTGTGTTCGCGGGTTTGGGCCGGATGGTTCTCCAGAAAGTTAAGGCAGACCGGGCTGCGCGGGAAAGCAACGTCGCCGGACCGCTGGATGAGCAGACCCGCACCCGGATCAGCGAAATGGTCCGGACGCCGAGCTAGCAGCCGGCCGGGCGCTTTAAGGCGGCTGCCGCCGCCCTTCAACTGAGTTCTTCGAGTCCGTCGGATTCGTGGCGCCGTAAAAGCGTGTGACAAAACTTTCACAGTCTTTTGTGGTCTGTGTCATATTTGGCCAACAGTCTGTACTGTATGAATCGGCTGGTGTTCCTCGCGTCCGCGCGGGGCTGCTGGGGGGCAGTTCGCCCAGCCCAATTGGCCCGGTGCTGCAGCCGGGGCCATTTCCTATGAAAGGTCTCAATCACTCGTGAAATCACCAGGTAAGAGCTTCCTTCGAAGCGGGGGACTCCGGAGGGCCGCGGCACTGACCCTGGGCCTGCCCCTGCTTCTGTCGACCGCCGCGATCGCCCCGGCCAACGCGGCGCCGGCCCACGGGCCGGCAGGCACGGCAGTGGCGCAAAACAGCAGTGACCAGAACACCTATCAGGATGGCCGCTACGTGGTGGTCCTGACTGAGAAACCGTCCGTTACATATGATGGCGGCACCGCGGGTCTGGCGGCAACGAAGCCCGAAAAGGGCCGAAAACTCGACTCCAACAAGGCCGAGGTCAAGAAGTACAAGGCACACCTCGAGAAGAAGCAGGCAGAAGTCGCCGGCGGACAGAACATCGCCATCCAGCGTCAGTTCACCGCCGCGCTCAACGGCTTCAGCGCCACCCTGACCGCGGACCAGGCCATTAAACTGGCCAAGGATCCGGGCGTCCTCCTCGTTGCCCCGGACACCGAGAACGCCCCGGATTACTCGAGTACTGACTTCCTGAAGCTCAGCGGCGACAACGGCACCTGGAACACCCAGTTCGGTGGACCGGAGGGCGCCGGTAAGGGCGTCGTCGTCGGCGTCATCGACACCGGGTACACGCCGTCAAGCCCGTACTTCGCCGGGGAGCCGGTCAAGCCCCTCAGCGGGGACCCCGTCGTCGGGGTGCCCTATCGCACAGGCGACGGCAAAATCGCCATGCTCAAGTCCGACGGCGACACCTTTGTCGGTGAGTGCCAGGCGGGCGAGGGCTTTGACGGCAGCGCGTGCAATTCCAAGGTCCTGAGCGCCCACTATTTCGCGGACGCTTTCCAGGCCACCGCCACTCCGGCGCCGACTGAACTGATCTCCCCGGTCGACACCGGGAGCCATGGCACCCACACCGCCAGCACCGCCGCCGGCAACGCCAACGTCGAGGCCTTCGTGGACGGGCGCAGTTTCGGCCAGACCAGCGGGATCGCGCCCGCCGCGAAGCTCTCCATCTACAAAGTCTGTTGGGAGGACACCAACCCCAACAGCGGCGGCTGCTACTCCTCAGCCTCCATCGGTGCCATCAACCAGGCCGTCCTTGACGGCGTGGACGTGCTGAACTACTCCATTTCCGGAGCCACGGACACCACCACGGACCCGGTGTCCATGGCGTTCCTGTCCGCGGCCTCGGCCGGCATCTTCGTGGCGGCCTCGGCCGGCAACTCCGGACCGACCGCCAGCACCGTCAACCACGGTGCACCGTGGCTGACCACCGTTGCAGCCAGCAGCTTCTCGCAAGAACTGCAGGGCACCGTGGAGTTCTCCGACGGCATCAAGTACCGCGGCGCGTCCATCATGAACGGCCAGGTAGCAAATGCGGGCGTCGTTCTCGCCGCCGACGCCGGCTCCGGTGCCGGCGACGCAAACCTCTGCGTAGCCGGGTCCCTGGACCCGGCAAAGATTGCCGGGCGAGTGGTGGTGTGCGATCGCGGAGTCGTGGACCGCGTCGAAAAGAGCGCCGAGGTCCTGCGGGGCGGCGGCGTCGGCATGATTCTGGTCAATTTGAGCAACTCCTCCCTCGACACTGACAAGCACGCCGTGCCGACCGTTCACGTGAACCCGCCGGCCACGGAGGCGATCAAGGCCAAGGTCGCCGCCAACCCGGCGCTCACAGTGTCCCTGGTCAACAAGGACACGACCGGTCTGCCGCCCGAGGCGCAGCCGCAAATTGCCGGCTTCTCCTCCCGCGGGCCGCTCCTGGCCAATGGCTCGGACCTGCTCAAGCCCGACGTCGCAGCTCCGGGTGTGGCCGTCCTGGCCGGCGTTTCGCCGATCGGCACCGGCGGGGATAACTTCGGTTTCCTCTCCGGCACCTCGATGGCGGCCCCGCACGTGGCCGGCTTCGGCGCGCTGATCCTGTCCAGGAATCCGCTGTGGTCTCCGGCCGCGGTGAAGTCCGCCATGATGACCACCGCCGGTGCTATCAAGCTCGCCGACGGCTCCGTGAACACGGACGTTTTCGCCACCGGCGCAGGCCAGGTGGACCCGGCCCGGGTGCTTGAACCCGGACTAATCTACGACGCCACGACGGATGACTACGCTGCGTTTGTTCGGGGTACCGGATTCGACACCGACAAGAAGGGGCCCACTACTAAACCGCGCGACATGAACGTCGCCTCCTTCGCCCTGGGTAACCTCGCGGGCAAAATTGAGGTTACCCGCACCGTGACAGCGCTGACCCCGGGGGTTTACCGGGTCAAAGTGGACCTGCCCGGTGTGAGGGTCAAAGTGACCCCCGAGATGCTGAACTTCGGTGCCGCCGGCCAGAAACGGACCTTCAAGGTTTCCTTCGAAAATGAGGGCGCGGCTCTCGGTCAGTTCGCCAAGGGCTCGCTGACCTGGCAGGGTGCCAACCAGACTGTCACTTCGCCCATCGCCGTCCGGCCTCAGTCCGTCGTGGCGGCGGGCGATGTGGCCTTCACCTCGGACCGTGCGTCAGGGTCCGGTGACATCAAGGTTGTTTCGGGTACGGACGCGCCGGTCAAGATGACCCTCGACGGTCTTTCCAAGGCGGACTCCACCGCCGTGGAACTGGTCCCGGGTGAATTTTCGGGCGTGACGGATGCCTCCAACCACGTCAAGACCGTGGAGGTTCCGGCCGGCAGCCCGCTGGCCAAGTTCTCCGTTATCTCCGCCGATCCGAACGCCGACTTTGACATGTATGTCATGACTCCCAACGGTCCCCTCACGGTGGCAACGTCATCGGCAAGCGAGTCTGTTTCAATCCCGAACCCGGCCGCCGGAACGTATAGGATCTACGCCAATCTTTATGCCAGCACGGGTAACCGGGCGACGAAGGCCTCGGTGGACGCCGCGGTGCTCGGCGCCAACCCCGGCAATGCGGCCATCTCGCCGAATCCACTCACGCTGCCCAACGGCAAGTCCGGCACGGTCAGCCTGGTCTGGACGGGCTTGGAGCCGGGCTCGTACATCGGCCGGGTGACCTTTGCCGGGGCCAGCTCGCCGACCTTCGTCAGCGTGCACGTCACCTCGGCCGGCGCAGTGGTGGTACCGCCCGTCTGCGAGGACCAGGACAGCAGCGACGGTCCCGGAGATGAGGCCGTATCGGGCCACCAGGATACGGAAAAGAAGGAAAAGAAGGACAAGTGTAAGAAGGTGAAGAAGGACAAGGGTAAGATCCAGAACGCGGATCAGGCCCCGGCCCCGAACAACGCTGTCTAGCTGACAGGCACTTTTGAGCAACGGCAACGGCCGGCGGTTTTCCACTGCCGGCCGTTGCCGTTCCGTTTCGACCGGGGTCTAGATGGCGCCCGTCCCGCCGGCAACCCCGCCAAGCAACGCCGCCATGGAACGCCACCGGGCAATCTCGCAGCCGTCGGTGCGGCTGAACGCACTGCTGACGGCCCGGCCCAGGAACCAGCCGGTGACGACAGCGACTTGCGGGCCGCCGTACTGCTGGGTGCACATCTTCGGAGGGCCGGGCCGCGGGAAGAAGATGTCTGGACCCAGCCGCTCCACAGCGGCGAGGGCCGCGGCGGCGTCGGGCAGGTTGGAGGCGCCCGTGGGTTTTCCGCCGCTGGCCTGGAGCCGGAAGGTCCGTTCCGGGGCGCCCGGGGTCTCGGTCAGACGGACGGTGAGGTCGACGTCGTACGGACCGGGGTGCGCCGTCACGGCTGTCCTGCGCTACGGCTGGTTGTCCGGGGGTTTGTTGTGCCCGTGTCCGGGCCGAGGACCCGCAGGAGGGGCGAAATCTCGCGGAGCATCCTGTGCCGAAGTTCCTGGGACTCGGCGGCGAAGGCTCGCTGCCGGTCCACGTAGTCAGCCTTGCCCTCGGGAGTTTCAATCCTGATGGCCGGATAGCCCCATTCCGCCAGGTCATAGGGGGAGGCGCGCATGTCCATGGCACGGATCCGCCAGGACAGCTCGAAACAATCCATCACCAGCTCGCTCGGCAGGACCGGCGCCAGCTTGTAGGCCCACTTATAGAGATCCATGTTGGCGTGGAGGCAGCCGGGCTGCTCCATGGTCCGCTGGTTGTCCCGGCTGGGCTCGAGGCTGTTCAAGGGTACGGCATCAGGGGTATAGAACCGGAAGGCATCGAAGTGCGAGCACCGGATCCGGTTCTCCTCCACCACCTGGTCCGTGTGGTCGGCGCCGAGCCGCAGTCTGAGGTACTCATGCCGGAGCTCGAACTTGTCCTGCCGGTAGACCATCGCCCATTCGTGCAGGCCAAAGCAGCCGAACTGGGCGGGCCTTGCCGCGGTCCCGGCCAGAATAATACCGGCGAACTTCAGCGCTTCGCCCCGACCGAGCAGGAACGCGTCGACGTCGACCGTCACCGCTGCGGTGCCCGGCGGCAGCCCGGCGGCGGCGAGTTCGCCGTCGTTGGCGGCGCGGTAATGCTTCCAGCCGGTGCGTTCGGCCGCCGCGGGGCCGGAGAGCATAACGCCGGCGCCCGGGTGCCAGCGCAACAGCTGGCCCGGCTTCTGCGTGTAGTAGGTGAAGAGGAAGTCCTCCACCGGGTGCTTCCGGCCGCCGGAGCGGCGGGCAAGGTAGGGGTCCGCGTAGCGCCGGACACGTTGTTCGTGGGCGGCCTGGCGTGGCAGCCAGTCATCCTGCAGGAGGTGCATCCGGCTAGCCAGCTCCGCCGCTGGAACCGAGAATAGCCTTGGCAGCATTCCAGTTGGCGATTTCGCAGCCGTCGCTCAGGCTGAAAGTCGCATTGACGGAGTAGCCGTCCACGACTCCGGTCACGGTGGCCTGCTGCGGACCGCCGTACTGCTGGGTGCACATTTGGTCCTTGGCCGGCGGTGCCGGGCTAAGGATCGCCGGGTTGTCCTTCAGCGCCCCGCACGCGACG
Source organism: Arthrobacter sp. PAMC25284 (assembly GCF_019443425.1). Classification (NCBI taxonomy): domain Bacteria; kingdom Bacillati; phylum Actinomycetota; class Actinomycetes; order Micrococcales; family Micrococcaceae; genus Arthrobacter; species Arthrobacter sp. PAMC25284. The sequence continues at coordinate 2,187,951 of NZ_CP080382.1, read as the reverse complement.
GCGGCGTCCGGGTGGTTGCTTTCGGCTGCCGGAACGCCGTCCTGGCAGACCAGGGTGAAGTTGCTCGGGGCCCCCGTGGCGGAGGGCTTGATCATGATGGCCAGCTCGGCGTGGCCCTGGCCGGATCCGGACGGCAACGGCACTCCGGACGGCGAGGGCGCAGGCTGTGTCGTTTCCGTGTCCGGTGAAGCGGTCGACGTGCCCGTAGGGGCCGTGGCTGTCGGCGACGGCGCGTCACCGCCGCCCCCCGGGGTACAGGCGGCCAGCGCGGCCGAAGCCAGCAGAACGAGCCCCGCACGGCACAGTTGCTTGCGCATCAGCTGTCCTCCTCAGTCCAGCACAGTCTACCGCTGGGGAGCCTCTTCCGCAGCGGTCCCGGGTGGGCTTTTCGTTGCGGCAATCAGGTCCATCATGGATGCGTGCAATTGGCTGACCTGCTCACGGGTCAGGCCCAGGCGGTCCATCATGATGCCGGGAACCGCCGTCGCCTGCTGCCGGAGTGCAGTACCCGCGGCGGTCAGCCGCACATCGAGGGCGCGTTCGTTGCCTGCGGCGCGGCGGCGGCTGAGGAGGCCGGCGGTTTCCAGGCGGCGCAGCAGCGGAGAAATGGTCGCCGGCTCCTGGGCCAGCGCGTCGCTGATCTCGCGGACGGACCGCGGGCTGGATTCCCAGAGGCACAGCATCACGAGGTATTGGGGGTGGGTCAGCCCGAGACGGTCCAGGACGGGCTTGTACGCCCCCACCACGCTTCGCGACGCCACCGTCAAAGCGAAGCAGAGCTGCTGTTCAAGCAGGAGATCGTCCGACGCCGTTTGCCCTTCCGCGGTTCCTTCGGTCATGCCCGCTCCTTGAGCCGATTAGTACACTAATGATTAGCGTACACTGAGGGAATTGATGTGCTGACAGTGGGAGGACAGCGATGGCCAAGGAAAACGCCGCCCAGAGGTTCATGCGGGCTACTGGAAAGCTGCGCGCCATTTTCGGCCCGGCCAACCGCAGCTCCCTCGGTCACGAGATGACAGAGCAAAACCAGCACCTGCTGAAGCAACGCCAGGCCGAAACCCGGCAATGGGAGACCCTGCGCCGGCCCGACGGTTCCACCTACGTTGTGCCGCGGAACCCGGAGGACAAGTCCCTGCGGTAGGCGGCGGACGTCGGCGACCGGTGGGCCGGGCCCCGGTCCTTTTGTCGCCGCCGGGCGTAAAATGGGGGCACGGAGGCACAGTACGGCAGCATCCGTAATCCATCCGCAACGACGGAAGGGGGTGGGATCTGTGACACGTTCAGTCAGGCGCTTTATGAGGCGGACTTACATGTTCAGGTACCTCTTCGGCAACGCCAGCCGCGGCAACACTGCCGGACCAGTGGTGCACCGGCACGATGACTTCGAGCGGGCCTCGGAAGAGAACCTCTCGACATTCGAAGTCGAGACGGATTCGCACGGGCATCACTACGCGGTGCGTAAGTCTGAGCTCTGGAAGGAAGAGGTTTGACCGCCCACCGGCCGGATACGTGAAAGGAGAACGGCTTCTGCCGTTCTCCTTTCACGTAGGTGGTGGCTTTCGCCGGTTGCGCCCGCCAGCCGCAGGGGCAGCGTCGCGGCGGCGTAACTACCGGCCGGTGCCGCCGTAGACGGTTGCCTCGTCCTCGCTGTCGAGGTCGAAGGCTTTGTGGATGGCGCGGACGGCGTCGTCGAGCAGGTCAGCGTGGGTGACGACCGAGATGCGGATCTCCGACGTCGAGATCATGTTGATGTTGATACCCGCAGCGGACAGCGCCGCGAAGAACCGCGCCGAAACACCCGGGTGGGAGCGCATGCCGGCACCGATGAGGGAGAGCTTGCCGATCTGCTCGTTGTACTCGATGCTTTCGAAGCCGATCTGATCCTCGGCGGCGCGGAGCGCGGCCAGCGCATCGGCGCCCTCGACGATCGGCAGTGTGAAGGAGATATCCGTCCGGCCGGTGCCGTGGGTCGAGACGTTCTGCACAATCATGTCGATGTTTGAATGAGCGTCAGCGATGACCTGGAAGATTGCCGCGGCCTTGCCGGGGATGTCAGGTACGCCGACAACCGTGACCTTGGCTTCGGAACGGTCGTGGGCAACGCCGGAGATGATTGGCTGCTCCAAGGCAACTCCCTCTTGGGTAGTGATCTTGTCGTCGGCGCCTGGCATGACCCACGTGCCTTCGTTCGGGCTGAATGAGGAACGGACATGCAGGGGCACGCCGAAGCGGCGCGCGTATTCCACGCAGCGCAGGTGCAGGATCTTGGCGCCGGAGGCTGCCAGTTCCAGCATTTCCTCGCTTGAGATGCGGTCGATTTTGCGCGCTGTTGCAACAACGCGGGGGTCGGCGGTGTAGATTCCGTCGACGTCGGTGAAGATCTCGCAGACGTCCGCATCGAGGGCTGCGGCCAGCGCCACGGCCGTGGTGTCCGAGCCGCCGCGGCCAAGCGTGGTGATTTCGTTGGTGCTGCGGCTCATGCCCTGGAACCCGGCCACGATCGCGATGTTGCCCTTGTCCAGGGCGGTGCGGATCCGGTGCGGGTCGACGTCGATGATCCGGGCCTTGCCATGAATGCCGTCGGTGATCATCCCGGCCTGCGATCCGGTGAAGGACTGGGCAGAGGCGCCGTACTTGTTGATGGCCATGGCCAGCAGCGCCATGGAGATACGCTCGCCGGCGGAAAGGAGCATGTCCATTTCCCGGGCGGGGGCCGAATCGGTCACCTGCGCCGCAAGGTCAAGCAGTTCGTCGGTGGTGTCGCCCATCGCGGAAACCACCACCACGACTTCGTCGCCGGCATTGTGGGCGTCCACGACCCGCCTGGCAACGCGTTTGATGCCTTCCGCGTCCGAGACGGAGGAGCCGCCGAACTTCTTCACCACAAGGTGCTTGGTGGCGGCGGACGCAACGGGCAGTACCTGGGGCTGGGCGCCGGGCTGGACTTCGGTAGTGGGCAAACTCATGCGCGCACCCTCACTGGATCATCTGGGTTCTGGGCCAGGCAGCCAATTGGCGCGACCACTCTACTTCTCAGAGCAGTTTATCGCCGCTGGCCGCGCGGGGTGGAATTGTGACCGTATGCCGGGCAGTTCCCCGCTGGGCATGCCCTCCCTGCGCCCCGGGGAGTGGGCATAATGCCGTGATGTCCATCCGTCAGCCCGGGGGCCGGGCATGTCCTGAGGGCGGCGTAGCATAGCGGCGGCCGGCAGGGGAGTCCGGTCAGCTCAGCGCGTTGCGGCGGCCCTCAAAGGCCCGGCCCAGGGTGACCTCGTCTGCATATTCGAGGTCGCCGCCGACCGGCAGACCGGAGGCCAATCGGGTGACGGCGATGCCGATCGACTTGAGCATCCGCGCCAGGTAGGTGGCCGTGGCCTCGCCTTCGAGGTTCGGGTCGGTCGCGATGATAATTTCCTGGATCGCCCCGTCATTAAGCCGGGTGAGCAGCTCCCGGATCCGGAGTTGCTCCGGACCGATTCCGGCGATGGGATTAATCGCGCCGCCCAGCACGTGGTACCGGCCACGGAAGGAGCGGGTCCGTTCCACCGCCAGGACGTCCTTGGATTCCTCGACAACGCAGATGATCGAGGGGTCCCGGCGCGGGTCGCGGCAGATGTTGCACAGTTCCTGCTCGGTGACATTGCCGCAGACAGTGCAGAACTTGACCCGTTCCTTCACCATGGTGATGGCCTCGACGAGCCGTTTCATGTCCTGCGGGTCGGCTTCGAGGATGTGGAAGGCCAGCCGCTGGGCAGACTTTGGTCCGACGCCGGGGAGACGTCCGAGCTCGTCGATCAGCTCTTGAACTGCACCTTCGTACACAATGTCCTCGTTCGTAGGGGTTGGTGGCGCCGGGCGCCGGCGGCAGGGTGACTAGAAACGCGGCGGCAGAGGGCTGCCGTCGAGAGACCGTTCTTCCACCAGTTTGCCGCCGAGAATGCGTTCGACGGCGGCCCGGCCGAAGACGCCGGATTCCTCGATGGTCTCGTCATCCGCGCTGGGGACGTCATTGGCGTAAAGGGTGGCGGTTGCCGACGCCCGAGCGGGTGCCTTGGCACGGCCGGCCTCGGCCTCAGGGCTGTTGGAAAGTCGCTGGTACAGGCTTTGACGTCCCGGGGAAACCGGTACCGCCGTGGCTGCAACCGGTGCCGCGATGGCTGCAACTGTGGCCGCGGAGGCAGGCGCCGCAGCGGGAACGGTGACGGCCGCCGGCGCAGGCTCCGGTTCGCCCCAACCGTCCGCGGACACGCCAGATGCGTCAGGCGCCTCCGGCACACCAGCCGCGCAGGACGCGGTGACGGCTTTCGCCGGGATCTGGGCGGCAGCCGGTTCGTAGTGCGGAGCGTCCGGCTCGGCGGCGTGTTCAGGAATCGCCGCAGGCTCCGCCTCCGCGGGGGAGCGGCCGACATTCGTCTCGGAGCCCACGGTCCAGATGCCAGCAGACTGCTCGACGGCGCGTGTCCAAGGGTCCTCCGCGGTATCGGGCCCCTGCGGGGCTGCACTTTTGCGGGACGGTGCGGCGGACGCCGGCTTCGGAGCCGTTGCCTTCTTACGGGCGGGAGCGGCAGGGGTTTCCGGCTCGGCCGGGAGTCGCGCTGCGGACGCTTGGGGATCCCAGTCCATGGGGGGGTCCTCGTCCAGCGGCGGGGCGTCCTCATCCCGGGGCGGACCCCAATCGTCATCCGGGTAGGCGTAGGAACCCTCGGCTTCGGCGGGCGTGGCCGGTGCGGTGGCGGGAATCGTCGACGACGAATCGGCAGGCGCGGGCGACGGTTGCGCGGGCAGCGAGGCGGGTGCGGCAGCAGCCACGGCCGGGGCGGACGTGGACGGTTGCGTTACAGGCCGAGCCTCAACTGCTGGGGGCTCGGCCGGCGCCGGGGATGCCGCGGCCGGTGCGGGGACCTCCGCGGCGTTTGACGGGGAGGGCTGCTCCGTCGCGGCCTGCCCGGCGCCTGGCGACTCGACTGGCGCAGGGCCGGCCGCGTGAACGGCCGGTGAATCGATTTGCCGGCTGTCGGGCGCCAGCCCCCAGGCAACATCGGCTGACGCTGCCGGGATATCCCGGCTAGCGGGCGCTTTTGGGTTTGGCTCAGAGCTCGCTGCACCGTGGGCGCCTGCTGCGACGGCCTTGACCTGGCAATCGATGCCGATGGTCTTGTGAATGGCCTGTCGAAGGTTCTCGGCATGATCGGCACGTCCGAAGGCCCCCGCGAGGCCCGACGTAGTAAAGGCCAGGGTCAGGACGTGATCTTCGAAGTGGCCGACCTGCGCATTGGGTTCCACGAGGGCCCAGGTGCTGCGCTTGATTTTCGTCAGCGTCTGCAGAATATCCGGCCAGGCACGGCGGAGGACCTCGACGTCCGCGCCGGAGCCTGGAGCGGGGGCCACGGCCGGGGCGACGGCGGCAGTGCCGGGAGCTTCGGGGGCCGAGGTGGGCCAGGAAGGTTCCGGCCGCGCGGGTACGGGTGCAGGTTGCACGGGCTCAGGTTGCACGCGGGAGGGCGCCGCCGGGGCAGCAGGGACGGGCCCGGCCGGGGCCGGGTTGCCGGAGTGGGCGCCGCCGGTCGCGGCTTTGTCAACGGGCCAGTCACTCGTGCTCACCCGGGGTGCGGTCAATGGCTGGCGGGTGCGCTCGTCGTCGGGCGCGGGTGCGGGTGCCGGTGCAGCCTCAGGCGCCGGCGCGGAAGCGGCCACGGGTGCCGCGGAGGGTGCAGCCTGGGGTGCAGGGCCCTGACCGGAGGCGGGGATCGAAACGTCGGCCTGGGCCGGGCCCGCAGGGGGGGCGGGAGCGGCAGTGGGAGCAGCGGTGGGGCTCGACGTGCCGGGCGCGGGAACGCGAACCGGGGTCCCGACGTCGTTCCCGGCGTAATTCAGCCGGCGTTCCACCCGGTCGATCCGGGCGGCGATGCCGCGTTCGGTCTGTTCCGAGCTGGGCAGCAGGATACGGGCGCACAGCAGTTCCAGGTGCAGGCGGGGCGACGTGGCGCCGGTCATTTCGGTGAGTGCGGTGTTGGTGACGTCGGCGGCACGGGAGAGCTCGGAGGCGCCCAGGTTATGCGCCTGGTTCTGCAGGCGCGCTATCTGGTCCGCCGGCATGCCGCGGAGGATGGACTGGGCGCTCTCGGGCATGGCCTGGACGATGATGAGGTCACGGAAACGCTCGAGAAGGTCCTCGACGAAGCGGCGCGGGTCGTGGCCGGTCTGGACTACACGGTCCACGGCGCGGAAGACTGTGGCGGCGTCGGCGGCAGCGACGGCCTCGACCACATCGTCGAGTAAGGAGGCATGTGTGTAGCCGAGCAGTGCGACGGCGAGTTCGTAGTCCAGGCCCTCCGGACCGGCGCCTGCCATGAGCTGATCCAGGACGGACAGGGAATCACGGACGGAACCGCCGCCGGCCCGAATCACGAGGGAGAGCACACCGGGCGCGACAGGAACATTTTCCTGGGTGCAGAGCAGCTCAAGGTAGGCCATGAGCGGCGCCGGCGGGACCAGCCGGAACGGGTAGTGATGCGTGCGGGAGCGGATGGTGCCGATCACTTTGTCCGGCTCCGTCGTGGCGAAGATGAACTTGATGTGCTCCGGTGGCTCTTCAACGATTTTGAGCAGCGCGTTGAAACCTGCCGACGTCACCATATGCGCTTCGTCAATGATGAAAATCTTGTACCGGTCCCGGACCGGAGCGTAGGTGGCGCGTTCGCGCAGGTCGCGGGCGTCGTCCACACCGCCGTGGCTGGCGGCGTCGATCTCGATGACATCGAGGGATCCCGAACCGCCGCGGGCAAGTCCGACACAGCTGGGGCACTTGCCGCAAGGGGTGTCGGTGGGGCCCTCGGCGCAGTTCAGGCAGCGCGCCAGGATGCGGGCGGAGGTGGTCTTGCCGCAGCCGCGGGGGCCGGAGAAGAGGTAGGCGTGGTTGACGCGGTTCTTGCGCAGAGCCATCATGAGCGGCTCGGTGACGTGCTCCTGACCGATAACGTCCGCGAACGAATCCGGGCGGTATCTACGGTAGAGCGCGGTAGTAACAGTCACAGATAAACCCTACCAATCGGCACAGACATAAAAGACCCCCCATGCACCCGCCAGAGCCCATTTACCCTTGCTACCTTCCGGTCCTGGGGGAGTTCAACAGGATGACGCCACATGAGGGGCCGTCAGCAACTTTACCCGACGATCGGGTGTGCCCCGAATCGGCCCGTCCGGGCTTCAAATTTCCGGGGGGACATGCTCATTTTTTGCGGCCGGGGATGCGCAGAATGGCGCTATGTCCAGGCTAGGCAGGCCCGGCGGGGCATGTCCGGTGGCGGCCGGTGGGGTCCGCGGTGGCGGGCCGGGGGGCATGCTCATTTCTCGGCGCAGGGGATGCGCAGAGTGGGGCTATGTCCATGCGTTGTTGCGGGAGCGGGGCATGTCCCTCCGGGTGGGCCGGAATGCTCAATTGGGCGATGCCGGAAAGTTCAGGTATTCTAGTATCTGCTTTTGATTCAGAAGCTACTGGAGAATTCGCCTAGCGGCCTATGGCGCACGCCTGGAACGCGTGTTGGGTTAACGCCCTCGGGGGTTCAAATCCCCCATTCTCCGCGCTTGGCCCCGGTCCACTGGACCGGGGCCTTTTTGCTGTCCGGATGTCTGGGGGCGCGACGCCCCGCACACCCAACGTTCAGGCCTGAAACCCCAGCCGCCGGAGGCGGTCGCGGGCGGCCTGTTCGCTGGGACCCGTCCGGCCCAGAGCAAGGTGGACGACGGCGAGGGTTCCCCGGGTGGCCAGCGTCACCGGCAGCGGGATAGGGCCGAGCCGGGCGGTCCGGAGGCCGAGCAGATCCCGGTATTTGGGCTCGAGGCTCGTCACGGCGGCGGCGAACAGAACCTGGTAGCCCGGCCTGAGGGACGGGTGCAGGGGAGGGGCACGCAGGAGCTCCACCACCTCGGCGACACGGGAATCGCAGCGGAGTTCGCCGTCGTCGTACCAGCGGTCCAACTGCTGACGCATCTCCGACTCGCTGAGGGGCGGGGCGACGACGCCCATGAGACGGCCCGCCTGGGCCCACTCGCGGACATACGCGTCGGGTCCGCCCGGAATGGGCCGTCCCCAGATCTTATGGGTGGAAAGAAACGCGTCGGTGAAGGCAATGTGGACCCAGCGGAGCAGCTCAGGGTCGTTCGCCGCGTAGTTCCGGGCGACTCCGTGGCCGTCCACAAATCCGCCACGGACGCTTTTATGCAGGCGGAGAACCCAGTCGGAGGCCGTGCGGGCCGCCTCGGTCGAGCCGTAGGACACCGTGAAGATCCACCGGATCGTCCCGGCCAGCCGGCCCAGAGGATCTTCCCGGAAGCGGGAGTGGTCGTGCACCCCGGCCAGTGCCCCGGGATGGAGCGCCTGCATCAGCAGAGCCCGGATGCCCGCAACGATCGTCGGCATGTCTCCATGTACGGCCCACACCGCGGAGCCCGGCAGGTGATATCCGAAGTCGTCGCCTTCCGCAAGGCGCGGCACCCAACCCGGCACCGCATCGCGAGTGCCGGTAAATGTCTGTTTGAGCTCGGTCTGCCATTCCCTGAGGACGTTGTGCATGATCAATTATTGCCCGCCACGGGGGTGCCTGTACTCGCTTCCGGCTGGGGACTACTCGGTCTACGGGCCAGGAGTACTCGAATGACGGAATGGTGGCAAACGGGTGGCGTTGGCTGTTCCCAGGCCTTGTTGGCTGTGTTCACATGGAAGGTGAGTCCGTCGAGTTTATTGGGTCTGGCGGCCATATCGCGGGGGTCGCATCGTGGGAAAACATTGGGGAAACTCATCAGGTGAGCAGCGGGTCATGGCCAGGACGGTTGCCGTGCGTTGGCTGTCCGGCGGCGTCTGCCTTTCCCTGGCGGTTCTGACCTTCGGATTGCAGGGACTGGCCGGCAGCGCGTCATCGTCCAGTCTGCGCGGAGCGTTTACCGCCTCCGGGGCAGTGGGCCCGCAGTCGCTGGATCTCACTGCATTAATGGATTCGGCATTAATGGATACGGCGCAGCCGGTCGCAGGCGCAGCCTTTACTGCTGACGAGCGGGCGCTCGTGGCGTTCAGCCGGTCTGCTGTCGGAACCGCCTCCAAAGAGGGAGTCAGCGGTGAGTTCAATGTCGCGTCAGCCAGCCTGAAACGTCCGGGCGCGGGCACTCTAATGTCCCCGCTGGAAAGCCTTCTGGCATCCTCCCCGTTCGGGCTGCGCACCAGCCCGATCTCTGGCTCCGCCGGCGAATTTCACTGGGGCCAGGACTTCGCTGCAGCATGCGGCACCCGGGTCTATGCCGCCGATTCAGGTGTGGTTCGCGCCGTTGGTTGGCACCCGTGGGGCGGCGGCAACCGCGTGGAAATCGACCACGGAAACGGACTGATCACCACTTACAACCACCTCGAGGCGATCGCCGTCAAGAAGGGCGACTCGGTCCGGGTGGATGAAATCATTGCCAAGGTGGGGACAACGGGCTCCTCCACCGGGTGCCACTTGCATTTTGAGACCATCCTCAACGGAAAGCACGTGAATCCTCAGGACTGGTCGTTACTTCCTACCCGGCAAGTGGACCCGCTCGGTCCGCTGACGATGACCAGCTATGAACCGGACGCTGGCCTACCTGCAAACAACCGGGCGGGCTGGGCTATCCCTGTCAGCGAAAAGCTGACCCATATTGTGGCCGGTGGACTTAATGAACGTCCTGCCGCCGTGGTCGTGGAGGCAGCCACTCAGCCTCCGCCCGTCCCGGTGAAGGGGGGCCAGGTCACGTCGTCACCGACGGCGCCGGGTACGGCCACGCCGCCGGCAAAGGTTACGGCCACGCCGACGCCGGGTCCGGCAACGCCGACTCCGGCCACGCCGACGCCGGGTCCGGCAACGCCGACTCCGGCCACACCGACGCCGGGTACGGCAACGCCGACTCCGGCCACACCGACGCCGGGTACGGCCACAACGACGCCGGGTACGGCCACAACGACGCCGGGTACGGCAACGCCGACGCCGGCCACACCGACGACGTCACCGACGACGACGGGGACGGCAACGCCGCCGCTGACGGCCGGCCCCAGCGGGGCAGCGACTTCACCCGGTGCGTCTGCAACCCCGCCGGCAGCCGCCACACCGTCCGCGACCACGGCACCACCTGCCGCAACGAAGCCCGTCGCCACGACTCAGTCCGCCGCTCCAAGCCAGGCGCCGCCGCCAGCATCGGCCCCGGCCGGTTCGACGGCGGCCAGTGCAAAGGCGGCCACAACCAAGCCTCCGGCGGCTCCGCCCGCCGTTGTGCCTCCGGCGGCTCCGCCCGGTGTCGTGCCCTCGGCCGCGACCACGGTTCCCGGGGCCCCGGCCGCGCCAGTTACGAAGACCGCTGCGACGCCAGGCACGAAATCCGCGACCCCTCAGCCGTCGAAAGCCGCGGCCACGCCGCGTCCATAACGCGAAACCCACCGGTTGACGCTGCCCGGCCACACGGCCGCGAAGCGTCGGCCGGAGCCGCCATAAAGGTACCGACCCATACGGGTACGGATTGGTATCGAATGGCAGGCGTAACCCGTTTTGGGTCGCCGTTCGACTCATAGCCTCCGTGAGGAATTCCCGTATGCCTTCTTTGCACTCCATCCCGCTCACCCTGATCGACGGGAGAACGACGGATTTCGGCCGCTTCAAGGGTGACGTGGTGCTGGTCGTCAACGTCGCCTCCGAGTGCGGCTTTACGGCCCAATACGCTGGACTGGAGGCCCTTTACAACAAGTTCCGCGACCGGGGCTTTCACGTGCTCGGGGTTCCGTGCAACCAGTTCGGCGGACAGGAACCCGGTGCAGGCTCCGAGATCGTCGAGTTCTGCAGCCGGAATTTTGGGGTGTCGTTCCCGCTGACGGCCAAAGCCAAAGTCCGGGGTAAGGACCGCCATCCGCTCTACGCCGAGTTGACCAAGTTCAAGACCGGCATGTTGCCGGGCCTAGTGAAGTGGAATTTCGAAAAGTTCCTCGTGAACCGCGACGGCGAAGTCGTTGGCCGCTTCGCACCGACAGTCGAGCCGGACTCTGCGGCCGTCATCGACGCGATCCAGGCACTGCTGGACTGGCCGTAGACACCGACGTTCGTCCCGCCCGATGAGGAATCGCCTGCACGGACCCGCATACGCCGCCGCCGGGAGACCCGGATTGATGCCTGACGGCTCCCGGCTGGGCGTTCGCCCACGGCGGACATCGGACCCTAGCCCTTCTCTGAACGAGGTCCTAGACTGGCCGAACCCCCTACCCACCGGACGCACTCACGGCCCTGTATGGACTCGCTGTCGTGGTTGCCTCCGGAGCTGTCCTGCGGGGGGTGGATCAGGGAACTTCGTGGATCACAACCGGGCCCAACTGGCCCGTGAAATCTGAAGGAGAAAGATGACAGGGAACAAAGCCGTTGCCTACAAAGCACCCGGCAAGGTTGAACTTATCGACATTGACTACCCAAGCTTCGAACTCAAAGACGGCCCGGGCGTCAACCCGGCGAATGTGGGCCGCCAAGTACGCCATGGCGTCATCCTGAAGACCGTCGCCACGAACATCTGCGGCTCCGACCAGCACATGGTCCGTGGGCGCACCACCGCCCCGAAGGACCTCGTTCTCGGCCACGAAATCACCGGCGAAGTCGTGGAAGTGGGACCGGATGTTGAATTCATCAAGGTAGGTGATATCTGCTCCGTCCCCTTCAATATCGCCTGTGGACGCTGCCGGAACTGCAAGGAGCGCAAGACCGGCATCTGCCTGAACGTCAACCCGGACCGGCCGGGAAGCGCCTACGGCTATGTGGACATGGGCGGCTGGGTCGGTGGCCAAGCCAACTACGTCCTCGTGCCTTACGCGGACTGGAACCTGCTGAAATTCCCGGACCGGGACCAGGCACTGGAAAAAATGATGGACCTGACCATGCTCTCGGACATCTTCCCCACCGGATTCCACGGCGCCGTCACCGCAGGCGTAGGCGTGGGCTCCACGGTCTATGTCGCCGGCGCCGGGCCGGTTGGTCTTGCCGCCGCCACGAGCGCACAGCTGCTCGGCGCCGCCGTCGTCATCGTCGGCGATATGAACACGGACCGGCTGGCCCAGGCACGCAGCTTCGGCTGCGAAACGGTGGACCTGAACGAGGGCGGCCCGCAGGAGCAGATCGAGCAGCTCCTCGGGATCCCCGAAGTCGATTGCGGTGTGGACGCCGTCGGGTTCGAAGCCAAGGGACACGGCCATGGTGCCTCCGAAGCACCCGCGACTGTTCTCAACTCGCTGATGGACATCACTGCCGCCGGCGGTGCGTTGGGCATTCCCGGGCTCTACGTCACAGGCGACCCGGGCGGCATCGACGCGGCCGCCCAGAAGGGCTCGCTGTCGCTCAGCCTGGGCACGGGTTGGGCCAAGTCGTTGAGCTTCACTACCGGCCAGTGCCCGGTGATGAAGTACAACCGTGGGCTCATGATGGCCATCCTGCATGACCGGGTGAGCATCGCGAAGAACGTCAATGCCAAGGCGATCAGTCTGGAAGATGCGCCGAAGGGTTACGCCGAATTCGACGCCGGCGCAGCCACGAAGTACGTCCTGAACCCGAACGGCTACCTGAGCTAGCAGAAACGGCATGGAATCCAGCGGCGCTGCCCTGCCGGGTCAACACCTCGGCAACGGGCGGCGTCGCTGACCCATGCAACTTTTCGAAAATTCCTACCCCCGTTTTCACATTGTTAACCCAATGTCTGGTTGGATAGTGGTTACTGAGAGGGACACTGGAGGCACCGCCTCCACCCAACCAAGAAGGCAGCAATGGAGCTCATCGAGGCCGAACACCCCCGGCCACGGCATTTTCTACTTCATCTAAGCGACCCCCATCTGCTGGGGGGTCCGCAGCCTCTGCACGGCGCGGTGGACAGCGATGCCCTGCTCAGGCAACTCTTCGACGAAGTCCTGGCTTCCGGAGCGCGCCCCGAAGCCGTGGTCTTCACCGGGGACCTGGCCGACCAGGGTGAAGCCGAAGCCTACGTCAAGCTCCGCGCGATCGTAGAGCCCGCGTGCAAGGCCATGGGCGCCAAGGTTATCTGGGCTATGGGGAACCATGATGACCGCGGTAATTTTCGGGCCGGGCTGCTGGACGAGCCCGCGGGCACGGCGCCGGTGGACCGTAGCTATTTCATCAACGGACTGCGCGTCATCACCCTGGACACGTCGGTGCCTGGTTTTCACCACGGCGAGCTAAGCGAAGGCCAGTTGGACTGGCTAGCCGCCGAACTGGCAACACCGGCCCCCGACGGGACGATTCTGGCCCTCCACCATCCGCCGGTACCTTCCGTGCTGGACCTGGCAGTGCTTGTTGAGCTTCGCGGGCAGTCGGCGCTCGCCGGGGTGCTGCGGAACTCCGACGTGCGGGCCATTTTGGGCGGCCACCTGCACTACTCAACGACCGCCACGTTCGCCGGCATTCCGGTCTCCGTCGCTTCAGCCACCTGCTACACCCAGGATTTGAATGTTCCGGTAGGGGGGACACGCGGACGCGACGGTGGTCAGGCGTTCAACCTGGTACATGTATACGAGCACACGATCGTTCACTCGGTGGTGCTCCTGGGGGATACCCCGGACGTCGGTGAGACGGTGGCGGCTGCGGAAGTCCAGCGGCGGCTGGCTCAGGCAGGGGTAAAGATTCCGCGTAAGGCGAAGCTGGAGGACCCGGCCAAGACGCCAGGCGCGCGCCGGATCACGGCCCTTAGCTAGCCGGAGCCCTGCCGGGGCAAACCGCCGACAGCGGTGGCAGCCCCGGCTCCGGCATCACTTTTCCCAGGGCGCCTTGATGGGGTAATACTTCTCCAGGAAGTCCACCACCAACTCGGCCCGCTCCTCGGCGGGTACCTCGGGGAAGCTGCCGTCGTTCAGGCAGACGAAATCCATGTTCCGCTTGGCGAGCAGCTTGGGCAAGTAATTCAGTCCGGCCCGGGCTGTCGTATCGACGTACTTCACTTTCGCGGCGGTTTGGGTGACGGCACGGCCGGTGAGCAACGCGTAGTAGTGGTAGAACGAGTTGGTCACTGAAATGTTGTCCGCCGCACGGAAGGTGCTCGCGGCGGTCTTAGCGAACTCAGCCGGGAACTCCTGTTCCATGGTGGCCGCCACGCTGCGTCGAAGCGGCGTCGCGGTGTGCTCGAGGTGCCGGGTGGTGATCCGGCCGAAACGGTTCCAGAGCAACTTGCGGTTGACGCGGGCCGCGTTCTCAAAACCACTGCGCTCGGCGTCGTTCTCGCCCAGCCCGATCCGCGTTTCCGCCTCGATGAACTTGGTGATGCCGCCCGGGGTGAAGAACATGTCCGGTCCGACGGCCCGGCCGAAGAACATGTCGTCATTGGAATAGAGGAAGTGCTCGGAGAGTCCCTCGATGTGATGCAGCTGGCACTCCACCGCCTGCGAATTGTGCGTCGGCAGCACCGAGGGGTCAGCGAAGAATTCCTCGCTGCGGACAATTGTCACGCTCGGGTGCTCTGCAAGCCAGGACGGAGCAGGCGAATCCGTGGCGATGAAGATCCGCCGGATCCACGGCGCAAACATATATACGGAGCGCAGCGCGTACTTGAGTTCGTCTATCTGGCGGAACCTGGCCTCGTGGTCGTCGCCTTCGCCGACCACGACGCCAGCCATGCGGGCCCGGCGGGCGGCAATGTATTCGGGGGAGGATCCGTCCACCCAGGAGAACACAAGGTCGACGTCGAAGCTGATGTCGCTGGCGTGGTCCGCGAACATGTTCTCAATGGTGGGCCACGTGTGGCCGTAGCGTTCCACGGTGCCGCGCACGGCATCCTGGGCGAGCATGGTGCGCCGGGTCAGCGAGTTCTCGATCGGCAGGATCAGCTGATCCCCTTCGAAGCTCCACAGCTCCAGCTGAACGCCGGCGGAGGCGCCGAACTGGAACCCGCCCTCCGGTTCGACCCGGGGACGGTACAGCCGGAAGATCCGAGCCTGCCGGTTGGGTGACAGCTCGCCGTCGGACACCAGCACGGAGGACTTTTTCTTGGCGTCGACGGTCATGGAGTAGAACGGCTCGTCGTGGCATGCCTCCACGAGCGCGTCGCGGAGTTCCTTCCGGAGCTTCCAGTCCACCGCGATGACGGGCCGGTGATTGTTGCCGCGCACCAGGAGGTAATCAAGGCCGGCGCCGTCCAGCACCGAACGCAGGAACATCAGGTCTTCGACCATGGCCTGATACGGCGTGCGGTTCTCATTGATGAGGGCGTACCGGCCGCGTCGACGGACCACATCCGGCCGGGTCTTGAACCGCGCGACGGCGGCCGCCGACGTGACCTCGTCATGGGCGTCTTCTGACGCCTGACCGCCGTAGTAAATTTCGTCCTGGATTATTGCTTCAGTGATGTCTGTTCTCCGGCGTTCTTTGAGTGCTCTTGCTACCTACTTGCATGATAACTCCCGCCTCAAAATTGCCGGGACACATTAAGCCGCAGCAACGGCGACAATCCGCCGGCCAGGTTCCGGCGGATCCGCCTTTTAACCGGTAATGGCCTTCAGCCAGTGGCGCAGGAAGGCGGCCCCGGCGTCGTCGTGAATCGTGTCCCCGTCCAACCCGAGATCGGCGGCGGTCAGCACCTCATACGGTTTCACGGGGATGCCATCGGCGGGCCGCACATCAACATGCTTAACAGCGTGGTCGTTGTGGTGCAGCCAGTCGGCCATGGCGTAGTCCGTGCGGGAGTCGCCCACCGTGCGCCAGGCCTGCGGGGTGATGCCCTGGGCCGCGAGCAGTTCCACGGCCCGGCTGGCGCCAAGATCCTTGCCGAGCCGGACGGATTCGATGTCTGTGGAGATGATGGTGGGATCCACTCGGTAGTCGATCCGGGCGTCAGAATCGGGGGCATGGTGGTCGAGGCGGACGACGCCCAGACCGTGGCGGGCCATTAGATCCAAGACGTCGGCATCAAAGAGTTCCTGCTCGGCGAGGTAATCGGAACTGGCGATGGCGATGTGCTGCTCCACGGAGACCATTGCCCGTTTCGTTTCGTCGAAGAACATGTGGGCCGAATAGTCCTCGGCCACCAGGCGGCGGACGTCGTCTCCGAAGGAGCCCGGGATGGCGAGCTCCTCGTCGACATGGACCGGACCGGGGCCGGCCGGGGTGTAGCTGAACCAGACGGCGCCTTTCTCGCAGATGGCGTGGATGATCGTTCCGGCCGGCATGCCGGCGGCAATCATGGGCTCCATGACCTGCTCGCGGATGAAGGTGTCCGAACGGCCGGTGTTGAAGATCACCGGGATTCCCGCGACGGCGAGGGCCAGCAGATCGGCGATGATGGCGGGCTGGACATCGCGCGTGACCGGACTTGCCACCGGGCCGTCGACGTCAAGCAACAGGGCCAATGGGGGAGTCTTCATCGGCCGGGCGGCGGACGTCTCAGGTGAAGTCATGTCCCCATTCTGTCAGCCCGCCGATTCCCGGGCCGGTATTTGACGGACAAAAGCCGCGGCCCGCCGTGAGTGTGACAGGTGCGTATTTTCTGTCTGACAAGAGGTTACTGTTTGGCCACAACCTCACGCCGGGCGGGGGCATGGATTCCTTTGCCGGCCTAAGTTCCCTAGGCTGTCAGGGTGATATTTAAAGCTGTGGGCGAGGGACGCCCCTACCCCGACCATGGTTACAGTACCCCCCGGGAATGGGCCGCCCTGCCGCCCCGCCCGGTCCGACTGGATGAACTGGTGACCACCAAGCGGACCCTGGATCTTGAGGCCCTTCTGGCGGAGGACTCAACATTCTTCGGGGACCTGTTTCCGCACGTGGTGGAGTACCGCGGTGTCCTGTACCTCGAGGACGGCCTGCACCGTGCCGTCCGTTCTGCGCTGCATCAGCGCACCGCCATTCACGCGCGGGTCCTGGTGATTGATGGCTAGAGGCCCGGGCGAGCCTCCCGCATTGAACGGGCACCGCGTCGTGACCGGCGCGGACCTGCGGGCCACCTTCGTGGAGCAGGATGACGCCCTGGAAAACCCTGTCCGGTTTCGCCGCAGGATCCTGCACGGAGCCGTCCTTGTGGCGCTCGCAGGTTTGGTTATTGCCGGGATCGTCGTGGCCTTGGCCATTATCAACGGCCAGCTGACGGTCCCGACGCCGGAGCGGAGTAAAGAGGCGTCCTCGCTCTGCCCGGCGGAAACGCATGAGTACCTCCCGCCGGAAAGCGTTACCGTCAACGTCTACAATTCCACGAGCCGTCCGGGCCTGGCACGGGGCGTGGCCGACGAATTTGCCGCCCGCAAGTTTGTGGTCGGCGCCATCGCCAACAAATCGACCGGCTTCCGCGGCGTAGCGCTGGTCGTCTCCGGTGCCGCGGGCCAGTCTGCGGCGTTAAGCGTCCAGCGCCAGGTGCCGGGCTCCGACTACTTCCAGGACGGCCGGGCGGACGCCACCGTCGACGTCATCCTCACCGACGATTTCAAGGAGCTGGCGAAGCCGGAGCAGGTGGACCAGGCGCCCGGCCGGCTCAGCTGCCCGCGCGAGGACCGGCGCCTCGTGGACGAATTCAGCTGGCCCGTTACTCCTGCTGCGGCTTCCCCGGCGAAGTGATCACGCGGCTTGCGCATCAGGTCGCCGGATGGGCTCGGACGGGCCTGCCCTCGGCATCGAACCTGGCGCCCGCCCCCAACTGGATGAACCGCACCGTGCGCCCTAAACGGGCTTCGGCGTCGGACTCCGTGCCCTCGCCGCCGCCGCCGCGCGCTGCGCTGGAGGACAGTGTGCCGTGGATGAGCTGCGCCAGCTGGACAATATCTGCCTCGGGCAGGTAGCCCTGGGCCATGCCGTCCCGGAGAATCCCCCGCAGGAGCGCGCTGAGTTCGCCCACGTGGTCGGCGAGCTTAGCGAAGGATGCCGGCGAGAGGACCGACCCCATGGCGGGCCCGGGCGGCAGATGCCGGCGGCTCAGGTCCTCCACTTGGGTGCGGACGTACAGCGCCAGCTGTTCCACCGGATTATCCAGTGACTCCAGTGATTCGCGCAGGTCCACGAGGAAACGCTCGGTCTCATCCAGGGCGTAGGCGATCAACAGCTCTTCGATGTCCGCATAGTAGTTGTATACGGCGGTACGCCCGATTCTGGCGTGGCGTGCCACATCCGTCATGGTGAGGCCGGGGAGCCCGTGCGTGAACAGCAGCTCCCCGAAAGCGGTCAGGATACGGCGCTGGGTTTCGGCACGTTGCGCGGCGTTACTCTCGGCCGAAATCCTAGGCATGCAGACACTTTACCGTGATCTGTCAGCAAACTGGCTATCACGGCCTGAAGGGCGCCGGACTGCTGTCCTATGTGGCGCAGCCCTCCGGGCCGCAGGCGTCCCCGCCACCGACGGGGCTGACCATTTCCGGCGGGCGGCTGTCCCGCCACGCCTGCTCGAGGGCGGTTGCGAAGGTCTCGGCGGGCTGGGCGCCTGAGAGCCCGAATTTCCGGTCGATCACAAAGAACGGGACGCCGGTGATGCCCAGCGCGCGGCCTTCCTCGAAGTCCAGCCGGACGTCGTCGGCGTATCTGTCGGTGGTGAACAGATCCTCCAGCTCGGTTGCGCCGATTCCGAGGTCCAGCCCCAGCGAGGTTAGGTAGTCCCGGCTCCCGATATCCTTGCCATGCTCGAAGTGGTCGCTGAGCAGGCGTTCCTTTGCGGCGTCCTGCTGCCCGTGCGCGGCGGCGAGGTGGATCAGCCGGTGGGCGGTGAAGCTGTTGGCGACCACGACGTCGTCGAAACGGAAGTTGAGGCCCTCGCCCCTGGCCTGATCCGCCACGTGCGCGAACATTCCGGTCACCTGGGCCGGGGCCATGCCCTTGCGGGTGCTCAGGTAGTCCAGTTCGGTGCCGTCGTAGTGGTCGGGCAGCGACGGGTCCAGCTGGTAGCTGCGCCACTGCACCTCCACAGTCTCGCGGTGCGGGAAGGCCGCCAGCGCGGTCTCGAAGCGGCGTTTGCCGATGTAGCACCAGGGGCAGGCGACGTCGGACCAGATCTCAATCTTCATGCTCGTCACAACCCCGACGCGGCCGGCTCCATTCCCTGGCGGACTGTCGGCTTGGTTACGGGATCCGTCCGAGCGGGCGTTCCATGACAAAGTCGTGCTCCACCGTATTCCCGAGAATGAAGGACTTGGTGCCGACCTGGCGGAAGCCTGACTTCTCGTAGAACCGGATGGCCCGGGCATTCTGGTTGTTCACGCCCAGCCAGAGCCCGCGGGCCCCGGCCGCCGAGGCCGCGTCGATGCTCGCGTGCATGAGTTCGGTGGCAGCGCCCAGGCCGTGGTGGTCGGGATGGACGTAGCACTTGCTGAGTTCCTGACACGGAAGTTCCGTCAGGACCGCAGCCACGTCCTGGTCCTGGGGGGCCTGGGCCACCAGCAGGCTGTAACCCCGCAGCTCGCCGCCTGCATCGATCACCAGGACAGTGGTGTCAGGGTCGGCAAAGTAGCTGCGGAAGCGGGCCTCGCTGAGAGTGCTGGCGAGGTGTGCGGAGATGTCCGCCGGGGACGAGCCTGGCGGACAGGCCAGCGGAAAGGTCACTGCTGCCAGCGCGGCAAGCCTGCCGGCGTCGTCCGCGGTTGCCGTTCGGATTACGTGCGTCATGTCAGAACCCTAATCCGGAAGGCGCCGCCTTCGCTTCGTTAAGCGCCATTGCGTCAGGCTGCAGGAGTCCCCGGCCCTGGTCCCGATCTCGGGCGCCCGGTCCGCTCGCTCCCGGGTGGCGTCGGAGGACCCTTCCGGATGGAGCAGCGTCGCCCGGATGAAGGCGTAGCGGGCATGCCGCGATTCATCCCGCATCCGCTGGACGATGCTGGCGAGGACAGGGGGCTCGGCCGAAAGTTCGACGATGCGCCCCAGCTGAAAGAGGGCATCGATCCGCCACAGCAAGGCCGAGGCCAGGACCTCATCCTCGCCCGTCAGCCGGCCAAGCTGGGTGGCACGCTCGGCGATGGCCAGCCGTTCGGCCACATGCTCCGGGCTGAGGAATCTGGCGTGCTGGGCGTGGAGCTCCAAAAATGCGGCGTCGGGGTCGACCAAAGGTGAGTTCCCAGCCGATCACGTGCCCCTGCGGCGACCACGCCGCTACATAGGGGTGGTGGACTTCCTCACCCCGTCCGTGATCGTGCCTGGCGGCAGCCTCGGCCAGGCCGGCGACCACCTCATGGCCGGGGTGCGTGAAGTGGTCTACCGGCGCTCGCTGCCGCTGGCCAGAACCCATCTGCGGATCAGCCTGTCGATGGTAGGCGATCAGGCGGCGATCCTCGGCGCCAGCCAGATGGTCACCCAGCATGTGCTCTCGCCTGACCTCATCGAAGCGACCCTGCAGGCGACGGGTTGACGCGGGCCGGGACCGGGCCCCAAGCGACGTCATAATCGGCGCCGGTTCAGGCACGTGATAGCAATGGGTCTGATGAAAACATATTTTTGCGTGCCGGCCACGCCGTGGCACCCATGAGCGCCAACGTCCTGGCGAAGCTGCCGCGCAGCTGGATCCTGTTGGCGGCAATCGGCCTCATTGCCCTGAATATGCGGGGTCCTTTCATCGCCGTGGCGCCGGTCGTCGGCGAGATCCAAAGCGATCTCGGTTTCACCGCGGTGGAGCTGGGTTTCCTGACCGGGATCCCGGTGCTGTGCTTCGCCCTGGCCGCGCCGCTGGCGGCCCTGACAGGGCGGAGGCTCGGCCCGGAGGCCGCGATCACGCTGACGCTGCTGGGGGTGCTCGCCGGCGTGCTGGTGCGTTCCTCGGGCGACGGCGCTCTCGTGATGATCGGCACTGTCATGATCGGCCTGGCCATCACCATCGGCAACATCGTCGTCCCGCTGATCATCCGGCGTGATTTCGCTCCGGCGAGGCAGGGCACTGCGATGGGTATCTACACTGCGGCCCTGAACATCGGATCCTTCCTGACCTCCATGGTGACGGCGCCGCTGGCCGAACTGTTTGGGTGGCGGCTGGCGCTGGCCGCCGGTGGGCTCTTCGCCGTCGCCGCCGGGGCGGCGTGGCTGGTGGCCGTCGGCCGCCGGGCCTTCATCCCGGAGGCCATCGCGCTTCCGGACCCGGCGCAGGCCGCCCTGCCGCCGGCGTCGCGCTGGATCACGGTGGCCCTGACAGCGGGGTTCGCGGGGCAGGCGTTCTCGTATTACGGGGTTACTGCGTGGCTGCCCAGCCTGCTGGCGGACGAACTGGGGATGGCGCCCTCGGCGGCGGGCGCCGCATCTTCGCTCTTCCAGATCCTGGCCATCGCCGGCGCGCTGGGGATTCCGTTCGCGGCCCGATACGCCAGCCCGCGGAATGCCGGCCTCGGGTTGGGGCTGTTGTGGCTGACCGTTCCGCTGGGCCTGATGTTGGCGCCGCAATTGTGGTGGCTGTGGTCCTCGCTCGGCGGCATCGCCCAGGGCGGAGGCATCACGCTGATCTTCATCGCGATCATCCGGCTGGCCCGGGACCAGGCCTCGGCGGGCCGAATGTCCGCCGTCGTCCAGGGCGCGGGGTATTCCGTCGGCGCGCTCGCCCCCACCCTGCTGGGTGCCGCGCACGGGGCAAGCGGCACCTGGACTGTTCCCTTGCTGCTGATCCTGGGCTCCGTAACAACCTTCATTGTGGGAACCGCACTGTCCCTGCGGCACGTGCCGTCGCCGCGCTGACGCCGGCCCCCGCACCCGCGCGCCGACCAGCTCCTCGCCGTCGAGCGAATTGATGAGGCATTCCCGCGCTTGAGGTGTGCCGCCCTGGTGCGCTGGAACCACAGTTGAGGCCCATGCCCTTCGTGGACATGGGCCTCAACTGGGGTCCCGACGCCGTTGTCGGTGTCGTAGACGAGGTGTTCCGTCGCTGGGCTGCCACCCGGATTTCGGGCTGCCTGTTGCGAAGGGCGGGCAGCCCAGCTGACGGAAATCTGGTGCTGACGCGACCGGCTGCGCCGGCCCCGCCAGCCAAGGCGGCGGTTACGCCGGCACGAGCGAGGGGTCCTCGCGGAGAACCTCAACGCCGTCGCGGGCCTCGTGCAGGAACCGGTCGTACGCGGGGAGGGTCAGGAAGGCCGGGAAGTCGGCGCCGAGCGTGACTTCCTCAAAGATGTCCCGCGCATCGGCGAACCTGTCCCCTTCGAAGCGCTCCAACCGGGCGAACTCCTCGTCCAGCATGTCTTCCACTCCTTCGCGGGTTATGACGTCGCCCGTGTCCGTGATGGCGCGGGAGAAAATCCACTGCCACAGCTGGGACCGGGAGATCTCCGCGGTCGCGGCGTCCTCCATCAGGTTGTGGATGGCGACAGCGCCGTTGCCCCGGAGCCAGGACTCGATGTAGCGGATGCCGACTTCGATGTTGTTCCGGATGCCCTGGTCGGTGATGGTGCCGGTGGAGGCGGCGATGTCCAGCAGCGCACGGTCGTCCGGGATGACGTCCTCGCGGAGCCGGTCCAGCTGGTGCGGACGGTCGCCGAGGACGCCGTCGAACACCTCGAGGCAGACCGGAACCAGGTCCGGGTGGGCCACCCACGAGCCGTCGAAGCCGTCGCCGGCCTCCCGGGTCTTATCTGCACGGACCTTCCCGATCGCAATGGCGTTCGCTTCCGGATCCTTGCGGTTGGGCACGGCCGCGGCCATTCCGCCGATCGCCATGGCACCGCGCTTGTGGCAGGCGCGGACCAGTTGCTCGGTGTAGGCGCGCATGAACGGCTGGGTCATGGTGACCTGGCCGCGGTCCGGGAGCACGAAGCGGGCGCCGCGGGTGCGGAAGTTCTTGATCAGGGAAAAGATGTAGTCCCACCGGCCGGCGTTCAAGCCCGCAGCGTGGTCGCGGAGCTCGTAGAGGATTTCCTCCATTTCGAACGAGGCCGTGATGGTCTCGATCAGCACCGTAGCGCGGATGGTGCCCTGCGGGATGCCCAGAAGGTCCTGGGCGAGGATGAAGATGTCATTCCACAGCCGGGCTTCGAGGTGGTTTTCAATCTTGGGCAGGTAGAAGTACGGCCCCTTGCCCTGGGCTATGAGACGCCGGGCGTTGTGGAAGAAGTACAAGCCGAAGTCCACAATCCCGCCGGCGATCGGCGTGCCCCCAATGAGCATGTGCTTCTCCGGCAAGTGCCAGCCCCGGGGCCGGACAACAATGGTGGGCAGGTCTTCGGCGGCGCGGAGCTTGTATTCCTTGCCCTCCGGCGAGGTGAAGTCGATCCGCCGCTCCAAGGCATCGGTCAGGT
Source organism: Arthrobacter sp. PAMC25284 (assembly GCF_019443425.1). NCBI lineage: Bacteria > Bacillati > Actinomycetota > Actinomycetes > Micrococcales > Micrococcaceae > Arthrobacter > Arthrobacter sp. PAMC25284. Next base: position 2,164,745 of record NZ_CP080382.1, on the reverse strand, counting down.
TCAACTGGCCCTGGATCACGTTGCGCCAGGACGGGGTGGAAGAATCCTCCATGTCCGCGAGCCAGACCTTCGCACCGGAGTTGAGGGCGTTAATTGTCATCTTCTTGTCCACCGGGCCGGTAATTTCGACGCGACGGTCCTGAAGTCCCGGGGCCGGGGGAGCGACGCGCCAGTTGGGATCATTGCGGACCGATTCGGTCTCGCGCAGGAAGCGGGGGTCCTGTCCCTTGGTGATCTGCGCGCGGCGGTCCCGGCGGGCCTGCAGCAGCTCCAGCCGCCGTGCCGCGGTGGCCTTGTGCAGCTGTGCAACGAAGGCCAGTGCGTCCGGGGTGAGGACCTCGCTCTGGCGGCAAATGGGCTGGGCCGTCAGGGTCACACCGTTGATGGTGAAGTTGTCAGTGAAGCTGTTCATTTCAATACTCCTAAAAGCAAGAAGGAAGTTCGACGGCGGGTGGCCAGGTGACGTCTGCGCGAGGCTGAAGGTGCCGGTGTTGCGGCAGCCTGCGTAAAAGGGGCCCTGTGTCCGGGTCTGACCTCGCTCAGCGAGGTCAGACCCGGACATGGGGAATAGCAGGCAGAGCAATGCCGGACCGAAGGCCGGACCCAGGCGCCGCCGTCGTAAGCGTTAGTGGAACTGGCCTTCTTCGGTGGATCCCACCAGGGCCAGCGTGGACGCGTTCGGGTTGAGCGCGGTGGCAATATCGTCGAAGTAGCCGGTGCCGACTTCGCGCTGGTGCTTGGTTGCGGTGTAGCCGCGTGCTTCGGAGGCGAATTCTTTTTCCTGCAGTTCGACGTAGGCGCTCATGCCGTCCCGGGCGTAGCCGTGGGCGAGATCGAACATCGAGTAGTTCAGGGCGTGGAAACCGGCCAGAGTGATGAACTGGAACGTGAAGCCCATGGCGCCGAGTTCGCGCTGGAACTTAGCGATGGTGGCGTCGTCGAGGTGCTTGCGCCAGTTGAAAGACGGCGAGCAGTTGTAGGAGAGCATCTGGTCGGGGAAGTCGGCCTTGACGGACTCGGCGAACTTGCGGGCCAGCTCCAGGTCCGGGGTGCCCGTTTCCATCCAGATCAGGTCCGCGTACGGGGCGTAGGCCTTGGCGCGGGCGATGCAGGGCTCGACTCCGTTGCGGACCTTGTAGAAGCCCTCCGGGGTGCGGACCGGCTGCCCACCTTCGCGGAGGATGAATTCCTGGTCCCGCTCGTCGACGTCGGAGGTGATCAGGGTGGCCGCCTCGGCATCGGTGCGGGCGATGATGACCGATGGGGTGCCGGCGACGTCGGCGGCAAGCCGGGCAGCGTTCAGGGTCCGGACGTGCTGCTGGGTCGGGATGAGGACCTTGCCGCCGAGGTGGCCGCACTTCTTTTCCGACGCGAGCTGGTCTTCCCAGTGAACGCCCGCGGCGCCGGCCTGGATCATGGACTTCATCAGCTCGTAGGCATTCAGCGGGCCGCCGAAGCCGGCCTCGGCGTCGGCGACGATCGGCACCATCCAGTCCTCGACCGTCTGGATGCCCTCGGAGAATTCGATCTGGTCGGCGCGGAGCAGCGCGTTGTTGATCCGGCGGACCACGGTGGGGACCGAGTTGGCCGGGTAGAGGGACTGGTCCGGGTAGGTGTGGCCGGAGTTGTTGGCGTCCGCGGCGACCTGCCAGCCGGAGAGATAGATGGCGCGCAGTCCGGCCTTGACCTGCTGCACGGCCTGGTTACCGGTCAGTGCGCCGAGGGCGTTTGTGTACTGGCCGGTGCTGTGCTCTTCGGTGAGCTGCTTCCACAGCTTTTCCGAGCCGCGGCGGGCCAGCGTGTGTTCTTCGGAGACCCGGCCGCGGAGGCGGACGACGTCGGACGCCTTGTAGTCGCGGGTGATACCTTCCCAGCGCGGGTTGGCAGCCCACTCGAGCTCCAGTGCTGCTGCCTGCTGCTGGGGAGTCTGCTGGGTGGGCTCAAATGCTGAAGTCATCGTTGTCTCCTTGTTGGGGTCCGGCCCGCAGGGCCCGGACCCGGCCTGAGCTGCTTTCATGCAGTTCGTGACGGCGGGTCCGGAGGGCGTTTCTTTTCGTAAGACCTACTTTTCTGCACTTTCACGGGGTTTGCCAGAGCAGAATGATGGAAAGAAATGCACTTCTTCGCGTATTCTCAAGAAATGCACCCTGCCAGCTGGAACAGCCCGTCATCGCCGCCCGCCCCTGCCGCCGCGGTGGAAGTGGACGTCATCAGCATGGGCCGCCGCGTCCGGCACCTGCGGAAAGCGGCGGGACTTACGCTCGATGACCTGAGTGCCGCCGTCGGGACCGCCCCGAGCCAGTTGAGCCTGATCGAAAACGGCAAGCGGGAACCCAAACTCGGGCTCCTGCAGCAGCTCGCCGCAGCGCTCGGGACGAGCATCGATGAACTCCTCGGCGCCGAACCGCCCAACCGCCGCGCGGCCCTGGAGATTGAACTCGAACGCTACCAGCGCAGCCCAATTTACGAGTCGCTGAACCTGCCGAAAATCCGCATCAGCTCGCGGCTTCCGATGGACGTGCTGGAGTCCATGGTGGGCCTGCAACATGAGCTTGAGCGCCGGCTCAACGAGCAGGTCGCGACGCCGGAGGAGGCACGCCGCGCCAACGGTGAGCTGCGGGCCATGATGCGGAAACGGAACAACTACTTTCCGGAGTACGAAGCGGAAGCGCTGAAGGTCCTTGCCGCGGTGGGCCACACGAGCGGTCCGCTGTCCCACCACATCATCGCGGACATTGCCGGGCACCTCGGTTTCAGCCTCCACCACGTGGGGGACCTGCCACATTCCACCCGCTCGGTGACCGATCTAAAGAACCGCCGAATTTACCTCACCCAGGGCGGCAGGAGCGATCACGACCCCCGGTCGGTGCTGCTGCAGGCACTCGGCCACTACGTCCTGGGCCACCAGACTCCCACCAACTATGGCGATTTCCTGATGCAGCGAGTGGCCACGAACTACTTCGCCGCGGCCCTTTTGCTGCCAGAACAGGCCACTGTGGAATTCCTCCAGCGGGCCAAAGAGGCCAAGGAAATCGCCGTCGAAGACATCCGGGACGCCTTCGCGGTCTCCTACGAGACGGCCGCTCACCGCTTCACCAACCTCGCCACGCAACACCTGGACATCCGGACGCATTTCCAGAAAACCCACAAGAGCGGCATCATCTACAAGGCCTACGAGAACGACGGCGTGACGTTTCCGCAGGATCACACCGGCGCCATCGAGGGCCAGCCCTCCTGCAAGAACTGGACCTCGCGGGTGGTCTTCGACGTACCGGACAAATTCAGCGCGTACAACCAGTACACGGACACTCCGGCCGGGACGTATTGGTGCACGGCCCGGACCGAGGGTTCCGCCAACGGCGAGTTTTCCCTCTCCGTGGGCGTGCCCTACGCGCAAGTGAAGTGGTTCCGGGGCCGGGACACCACCGAACGGTCCAAATCCACGTGCCCGGATGAGAGTTGCTGCAAACGACCGCCCGCGTCGCTCACCGCGGAGTGGGCGGGGAACGCCTGGCCCTCGGCCCGGGCCCACTCGCACCTGCTCGCCGCGATGCCGCCCGGCGCCTTCCCCGGCGTGGACGAGACCGAGGTCTACTCATTCCTGCAGGCCCACTCCGGGAGCTGACCACGCCCCGCACGCTCCCGCACTTTCGCCGGCCCGGCCCGGCGCGGACGCACGGCGGACTATATTGGCGGTGTCAGCCCATCGATCCGATCGCGGGAGTGCGCAACTATGGCCAAGGAACTTGCAACCCAGCTCGTCGAACAACTCCAGGCTGCCGGAGTGCAGCGCATCTATGGCATCGTCGGCGACAGTCTCAACCCGATTGTCGACGCCGTCCGTAAGACGGGTGGTACAGGCAAAGGCGGTATCGACTGGATCCATGTCCGGCATGAGGAGGCGGCAGCCTTCGCGGCAGCGGCAGAAGCGCAGCTGACCGGGCGTCTTGCGGTCTGCGCCGGCTCCTGCGGACCTGGCAACCTGCATCTGATCAACGGACTCTACGATGCCAACCGGTCCGGGGCGCCGGTGCTGGCGATCGCTTCCCACATCGTCAGCAAGCAGATCGGCAGCAGCTTCTTTCAGGAAACGCATCCGGACCGGCTCTTTAACGAGTGCTCGGTCTACTCCGAGCTGATCAGCACCGCCGAACAGGCGCCGCGGGTCATGCACTCCGCCATCCAGCACGCCGTCGCGTTCCGCGGAGTCGCCGTCGTCACCCTGCCCGGCGACATTGCCGGACTGGAGGCAACCGCCGCCACTCCGCTGCCAGCGGCGTTCGTCCCGGCGACCCTGACGCCTGCACCCGAAAGCGTCCGGCAATTGGCCGAGGCGATCAATGCGGCCGGCAAAGTCGCGATCTTCGCCGGCATCGGTGTGCAGGGCGCCCATAACGAGGTCCTGGCGCTTGCCGAGCGCATTAAAGCGCCCATTGGTCACAGCCTTCGCGGCAAGGACTTTATGCAGTACGACAATCCCTACGACATCGGCATGACCGGGCTGTTGGGGTACGGCGCCGCGGCCGAGGGGATCGAGGATGCGGACCTGCTGATCCTGCTGGGCACCGACTTCCCGTACGACCAGTTCCTGCCCGGCACCCGGACGGCCCAGGTGGACCGGGCCGCCCAAAATCTGGGCCGGCGGACAGATGTGGACATCGCCGTCCACGGTGACGTGCTGCCCACCCTGGCGGCGCTGATGCCGCTGCTCGAGGCAAAGAGGAATCGCCGCTTCCTCGACAAGATGCTCAAGAAGCACGACCGGCTAATGAACAAGGCCGTGGGCGCCTACACCCGGAAGGTGGAAAAGACTGCACCGATCCACCCGGAGTACGCCGCATCGCTGCTTGACCAGGTCGCTGCCACGGACGCGATCCTCACGGCGGATACCGGCATGTGCAACGTCTGGACGGCGAGGTATATCAACCCGCTCGGAACCCGGCGGCTGATCGGGTCGTACCTGCACGGCTCCATGGCAAACGCGCTGCCGCACGCGATCGGTGCGCAGCTGTCCCATCCAGGCCGCCAGGTGGTCTCGGTCTCGGGCGACGGTGGGTTGTCCATGCTGCTGGGTGAGCTGATCACTGTGGTCGCGCACCGGTTGCCGGTCAAGGTGGTGGTGTTCAACAACGCCACGCTGGGCATGGTCAAGCTGGAAATGCTGGTGGACGGGCTTCCCGATTTCGGCGTGGACGTGCCCGACGCCAACTACGCCGCGGTGGCCCGCGCCCTGGGCTTCCACGCCGTCCGGGTCACCGATCCGTCCCGGATCGAGCAGGCTTACCGTGAGGCCTTTGCCCACCCGGGACCAGCCCTGGTGGAACTGATCACGGATCCCCAGGCGCTCTCCCTCCCGCCAAAAATCAAGGGCGCCCAGATCCTGGGCTTCGCCACGGCGATGTCGAAGGTCGTGCTTAACCGGGGAGCGGGCGAAGCCGTCAGCATGGCGCGCAGCAACCTGCGCAACATCCCCCGGGGCTGAGCCTGCATCGTGGCCCCGGCTTCATCGCCGCGTGGCCAAAACGAGGGCAAACCGTGACCCTGCAGGTATCGCCACCTCCGGCCTCCTGCTGGTTGACTGGCCCCAGGCGGAGTCCCGCCAGACCAACATGCCTGGAGACCGGGCCAGGAGGCGGCAATGAAAGCAAAACTTGTGGCAGCCGCGGCCGCCGCGGCTTTGGCATTGTCTGCCTGCGCCGCGTCGGCTCCCGAGATGCTGACGGCCGACGGCGTCCAACGGGTTTCCGCGGACCTGTCCTCTCATGCCGATGAGCTGGCAATGTTCCGGGACTCCGCACGGACTCTTGGTGGTGCCCTGCTGGCCGACGGCGGTGAAGCCGGCAACGGCAACGTGGTCTCGTCGCCGGTGAGCCTGCTGATTGCGCTGGCCATGCTGCGGGCGGGTGCCGCCGGAGAGACAGCGGCCGAAATGGACCGCGTGCTGGGACTCCCGGCAACCAACCGGGACGAAGCCATGAACGCGCTGCTGGCATCGCTGGAAAAGTTCGACGGCGACCCCGGCGCGGTGGACGAAAAGGAGCCGCCGCGGAAGCCGGTCCTGCACACCGCGAACGGACTGTTCGTGGACAAGGGTGCGCGCACGGGTGAGGTTTATCTGGAAACCCTCGCCCGGCAGTACGGTACCGGTGTCTACCCCGTGGACTTTTCGGATGAGGCTGCCACGAAGCCGGCAATCGACGCCTGGGTGAACAAGAACACCGGTGGCCGGATCAAGGAAGCGCCGGCGCAGTACGACCCAAGAAACACCTTCAGCCTGCTCAACGCGGTGTACTTCGCGGCGGCCTGGAAAGTACCCTTCGACCCCTCGGACACCGCGGACTTGCCCTTTACGACGGCGTCCCGTGAGCAGATCTCCGTTCCCACGATGCAGACCATCCAGGACGTCGACTTTGCCGAGGGCCCCGGCTGGCAGGCCGTAGAGCTGCCCTACGCGGACGGCTTCATGATGCGGCTCGTGTTGCCGGATGAAGGTGCTCCCGTCGCGGACCCCGGAGGTTTCGCCGCGGCCGAAGGGGCCCTTGAAACCGCGGCACCGTCGCCGGTGCAGATCTACCTGCCGGCGTGGGACCACAAGAGCAGCTTCGATCTGCGGAAAGTATTCGCCCGGCTGGGGCTGACACAGATGCTGGACACAGAAACCGACTTCAACGCGATCCAACGGGGCATGAAGCTCACGCAGGCGGCGCAGGCAGCGAACATCACCGTGGCGGAGAAAGGAACGGTTGCCGCGGCGGTTACCCAGATCAACGCGAAGGAGACAAGCGCCGGAGACGGGACGCTGCAGGTGATCCGCTTCGACCGGCCGTTCCATTATGAAATCGTCCACATCGAAACCGGATTACCCCTCTTCATGGGTAACGTGGTGGACCCCCGTCCGGCGTCCGACTGACCCCGTTGCCAGCTGAGTAGCGCTAGCGCGGGCCGCCCTGCCAGAGCGCGTCGAACGGCGCCCCCGAGGCCACCCGGTTACGGATCCCGGCCGTCACAAATGCTTTGGCCGTCCGGGCCGCCTCCAGCGGAGTGGCCCCCTTGGCGAGCTCGGCCGTCACCGCGGCGGCCAGCGAGCAGCCAGCCCCGGAGACTGCCACTTCGCCGACTTTAGGGGCGGACAGGATCTCGATCGTCTCGCCGTCGTAGTAAACGTCGACGGCGTCCGGGCCGGCCAGGCGCACGCCGCCCTTGGCGAGCACCGCGGCGCCGCTGAGCTCGTGTATCCGGACGGCGGCCGCCGTGAGGGACTCGACGTCGGTGATCTCCAGGCCGGAGAGCGACTCCGCCTCGAAGTGGTTCGGCGTGACGAACGTGGCCAGCGGCAGGATCCGGGTCTTGAGCGCCTGGTCCGTGTCCAGCGCATGGCCCGGCTCCTGGCCCTTGCAGATCAGCACCGGGTCCAGAACCACGTTCCTGTAACTGCCGGCTTCCAGCGCCGCCGCCACCGTCGAAATCGTGGCCGGGCTGCCCAGCATGCCGATCTTCACGGTGTCCAGCACCGCCGGTGCGCCGGACGCGGCACCGTAGGCCGCCGTCGTCGCCTCCAACTGGTCTGCGATGACGTGTTGGTCCATCGGGACGAAGCGGTGGTTCCAGCTGTTCTTGGGATCGAAGGAAACGATGCAGGTCAGGTTCGCGATGCCAAAGACGCCCAGTTCCTGGAAGGTCTTCAGGTCGGCCTGCGCGCCGGCGCCGCCGGTCGCTTCGGAACCTGCGATGGTCAGCGCGACGGCGGGTGTGGTCCCGGGGCGGGCGGCAGCGGTGTCAGCGGTGGATGTCATAGTTCCATCCTTTCATCCGCGCCAACCGGTCCGCGTGGTGCGTGTGAACAGTAAAAAGGGATCCCGCGTGCTTCGGAGAATGGGCAGCCGATTCGACGGCTCCGTGCGCGCTCGACGTGCAGGCTCTTTGTATCAGGCTGTCGTGTGACAGTTTGATGCGCGGGGCGGACCGTGGAGATGGCGCTGCTTCTGACATGCGGCCAAGGCTCGGCCGGGGCTTGCTGGTGCCGTCTGCATGGACGGGGTGCGAGAATGGAAGGCGGTTCCGGCACTTCGATTCTCCGGGGCCATCCAGTGCTAATACAGCCGGCCGCCGCGGGTCCCGAGGATCCGGGCGGCCGAGCGAACCACTATGAATGGAACCGCCATGTCCTCCGCCAAGACCTTTCCGGTCGCCACGCCTGCCAAGTTCGCCTCGATCGGGTCGCCGTATTTCGGCATCATGCTCGCCGTTATGGCCGTGGTTCTGATCCTGTCCAACATTGGGGCGTCCAAGGGTGTGGCGGTTGGTCCGATCATCACCGACGGCGGATTCTTCCTCTTCCCGCTCGCGTACATCCTCGGCGACGTCATCAGCGAGGTCTACGGATTCAAGGTCGCCCGCAAGGCCATCGTGACCTCCTTTGCCCTCTCCGTTTTCGCCTCGCTGTGTTACTGGATCATCATTGCGCTGCCGGGCTTCGACGATGACTTTGGGACCGCCAAGCAGGCCTCGCTCGAAGGCGCCCTGGGTCCGGTTCCGCAAATCGTCCTGGCGTCCCTGCTGGCCTTCTTCGCGGGCCAGACGATCAACTCGTGGATCCTGGTCAAGATGAAGGAGCGCACCGGCGAAAAGTCGCTGTGGGCTAGGCTCATGGGATCGTCCGGGGCGGGCGAGTTCGTGGACACCCTGATCTTCTGCAGCATCGCAGCCTCGGTCATCGGGATCAACGACGCCGCGTCCTTCGTCAACTACGTTCTGGTAGGTTTCGTCTACAAGACCCTCGTGGAGTTCGCCTTTGTGCCGGTGACCTCGCACGCGATCGGCTGGGTCAAAAGGCGCGAACCGAGCTACGGGGCCTAAAGTCCCCCGTTTCGACGGTTCCCTGCCGGTTCGATGCGGCGGCGGTATCTATCAAGCTGTTTGTGACAGCTGGTTGGTTTCTTTGTAGTTGATGCCGGCGTGGCCGGGGGCGCCGGGCGCTGTCGGTTTGCGGCGGTACCTGTGGGGGTTGCGTGCGTGGCAGGCGTCCAGTGTTGCCTGCCGTTGCCTGCGGGCCTGTTCGACGAGCCCGTGGTGGACGGTGTCCGGCGTGTAGTAGTTCAGGCCGCTGTGGCGGTGGTTGGCGTTGTAGTCCGCCAGGAACGCGGCCATGTGGGCCCGGGCGTGCTGGAGATCCTGGAACCGTGGGGGGAAGTCGAGGTCATATTTGACCGTCTTGAACAGGGATTCCGAGTAGGGGTTGTCGTTGGAAACCCGCGGGCGGGAGTAGGAGAGTTCGATGCCCAGAGACCGGGCGAGGTCCAAGGTCGTGCCGGCGCGCATCGGGCCCCCGTTATCGGCATGCAGCACCGCGGGGCGCTGCCGGTTTCCCGCGACCGCGTCCCTGATGAGAGCGGCCGCCAGGGCCGCTGTTTCTCCGTGTTCGACCCGGTGCCCAACGACCTTGCGGGAGTAGACGTCGATGATTGTGTAGAGCTTGTACGTGTGTTTGCCGGAGCCGTGGAGCATGGTGATGTCCCAGCTCCAGAGCTGGTTCGGGGCCGTCGCGACCAGGACCGGCTTGACCCGTCCCGGGCCCGTGCCGCCGCGTAGTGCGCGGCGGTCCCCGTTCTGCCCGTGCGCGGCGACGATCCGGTGGGCTGCCGCAATCGAGAAGGAGCAGTACCCGGCGTCGAGCATCCGATAATAGGCCTGGGTGACCGAGAGATTCCCGTAGTCCTCGGAGTTGAGCAGCTCCATGAACTCCTCAGCCTCGGCCGTGGTGATCCGGTTCGGGTAAGCCCGGTCACGGCGCGGCACGGTGACCCCTGCCGGGACAGGAGGACTCAGATGCCGGTACCAGGTGGTGCGGTGGAGGCCCAGCAGGGCGCAGGTCTTCACCGCTGACCAGCCCGCCGTGATCAGATTGCCGGCGAAGGTCAGGGCGATGTCTTTCCAGACTTTGGCACCAACCACTCCGGCCGGCCCGGCTCCGGTTCTTCCAGCACCGGATCGGTCGCCGCCGCGCTCTTGGCCATGGCGTCCAAGAGCGCGGAAGCTTTTCCCAGAATGTCCACCGCCGCCTCGGCCCGGGCCAGCTTGGCCTTGAGGATCTCGTTCTCCTTCAACACCCGCTTAAGCTGCTGTTTGTCGCCTGCGTTCAACCGCTGGTCCTCGTTCCCTTGCTTGATGCTGGACCTCAGCTCCCCGGCCTCGCGTTGCTGGACCCAGAGCCGGACGGTGTTATCGCCGATACCCACAGCCCGGCAGAACGCGATCCGGGACCCACGCTCCAGGCACTTCTCGTACTCATCCAGAATCGCGTGCTTTTGCTCGAGAGTGAAGTGGCTCCTCCCGGAGCGACGGACAGGGACAACAAAATCCATGACGGACCTTTCCCCGCCCCCGTGATCAGGCCGAGCCGACAGAGAACCTGTCACACAACAGCCTGACACACAGGGGCGGAGCGTCGATCCGGGATCTACGCATCGAAACGTCGCCAAGGCAGCTGTCACCTGGCCCCGACTTGAGCGCCTCCGCCGAGGGCCCGGAGCACGCGGCGCTTGAAGGCTGCCTCGTTGAACAGGTCTTTCCATTCGGTCCGGATGAACGTCCAGCCCTGTTCCATGAGGGCTTTTTCGCGCCGGCGTTCCGCAAACAGGACCTCACCGGTAGGGCTGTAATCGAAGTACTTGGTCTTGCCATCAAACTCGAGGGCAACCCTTCGTGCCGGCCAGGCGAAATCCAGCCGATGTTCCCCAACCGGTGTGCGGACCACATGCTGCAACACCGGCGGTTCGATCTTGAGCCGGAAAAGCAACTCCCGGGTCAGGCTTTCACCGGCTGACTCGGAACGGGCATCCGCCAGCTCCAGCGCCCGGCGCAAAGACACGACGCCGCTGCGGCCCGCCAGGGCGCTGCACCGGTCCCGAAGGATGGATATGTCCACGCCGAGGCGGCAGGCGTGGTCCATCAGGATCAACGACTGCCGGTTGTTGAAGATGAGGCAGCAATCCAGCACCGTGCGCTCCAGCGAGGTGCATCGGAGCCCCGCCTTGGACATCACGTCCCCGGGCGCCAGCGGCCGGGTATGGGCCACGACGTCGCGCCCGTGGGAAATCCGGGACGGGCAGCTTTCCTGCGTCAGATGAATCCGCTCGTCGACGGCCCACAGGTGCAGGCCATGAAGGCGGGCGGCGGAGACGTGGCTGTAGACGGAGCCGCCGGTCGACGTCGTCAGTGTTCCCTGGGCGTGCGCGAAGATCAGCTGACGACGGCGTGCGGAGTGCCCCAACCCGATCCACCAGCTTCCGCAGGCGTAGCAGCCTCTGCGCAGGCGGATGAGTTCGCCGGCCTGGATTTGATGCTCGATAGCCCGGGAGGTCAGCCCGGCTTCCTTGAGCTGGTCCGTGCGCCACAGCGTCGCTGATCCTGGGATTTCCGGCAAGGGTTTCTGGCTCATGTCTCCAGACTCCGCCCTCCGCGGGCCCGCCAACAGCCGTGGCTTACCCCATGTGGACACCGTTTCGACGGTTCCGCGCCCAGACGACGCCGCGAATCGTCGAGTGTGCAGGGAACCGTCGAAACGGCCGGGGAGGGGGCCGATGGGGCCTAGGAGTAGTACTGCCCCAGCGTCTCTGCCTTGAAGTCGAAGAAATTGCCGGCCTCGATCGCCAGCCGGGCATCGTCCACCATTTTCACCACGAACCGCTCATTGTGGATTGAGATGAGCGTCGCCGAGAGCATCTCTTTGGCCTTGAACAGGTGGTGGATGTAGGCCCGGGAGTAGTGCAGGCAGGCGTAGCAGTCGCAGCCATCCTGGAGCGGGCCGAAGTCGCGCTTGTACTTGGCGCCGGAGAGGTTGTAGCGGCCGGTGGGGTGGTAGAACGCGGAGTTGCGGGCCACCCGGGTGGGGGAGACACAGTCGAACGTGTCCGCGCCGTTCTCAATCGCGGTGAAAATGTCATCCGGCTCCGAGATGCCGAGCAGGTGCCGGGGTTTGTTTTCCGGCAGTTCCTCGGTGCACCAGCGCACGATCGTGCCGAGGTTCTCCTTCTCGAGCGCACCGCCGATGCCGAAGCCGTCGAAGTTCATCGCGCCGAGGTCCCGGCAGGCTTTGCGGCGCAGGTCCTCGTACTGCGCGCCCTGAATGACTCCGAAGAGGGCCTGGTAGGGCTTGCCGGCACGTTCGGTCGTGAGCCGGAAGTGCTCCGTAATGCACCGTTCGGCCCAGCGCCGGGTGCGTTCGAGGGATTCTTCCTGGTAGCCGCGGGAGTTTTGCAGCGTGGTCAGCTCGTCGAAGGCGAACATGATGTCCGCGCCGATCTGGTGCTGGACATTCATGGAGATTTCGGGGCTGAACCGGTGCCGGTCGCCATTGAGGTGGCTCTTGAACCACACGCCTTCCTCGTCCACGTGGGCCAGGCGTTCTTTGCCCGGAGCCACGGCGTCGTCCGGTCCGGATTGGTCTACGGATTTCATGTCGATGACCTTCTTGAACCCGGCTCCCAGGCTCATGACCTGGAACCCGCCGGAGTCCGTGAACGTGGGGCCGGCCCAGTTCATGAACGAGCCGAGCCCGCCGGCTTCATCCAGGATCTCCGCGCCAGGCTGGAGGTAGAGGTGGTAGGCGTTCGCCAATACGGCCTGGGCGCCCAGTTCGGCGACGGATTCAGGCAACACGGCCTTGACGGTGGCCTTGGTGCCGACTGCGATGAAGGCCGGTGTCTGGATCTCGCCATGTGGCGTGGCGATGGTTCCGGTGCGGCCCAGGAACTCCCCGCCGTTCTCAGCCACTTGCCCGGCCGACGGCGAGCAGGTTTCAGTCAGGCGCTTGCCGACGCGGAAGGAGAACTCGGACTGCCGGGCAGGCTGGAGGGCAGGGGCGGGCGTTTCACTATTGGCTGGCACGGTACCAGTGTGCCAGCTAACAGCGCGCGGGCTTTAGCGCATCGGCTCCGATGTGGGGTAGTTCTCAGCCCGCCAGGAGTCCCAATGGGTCCGGATGGACTCCAGCTGGTGGGCCCCCAGATCGTAGGTCGAGACGATGATCAGGGATCCGCCGTCGGGCCGGAGCTCCGGGATGGCGGGCTGGTCCGCCACGATCACGAGGCCTTCCCCGTGCTCGGCGTAACTGTGTACGGTCAGGCCGGCCTGATGGTTGCTGCGGAACCAGACTTTGCCGGAGATTTTCTCGCCGGTGGCCAGCGTCAGCGAGTAGGGTTCCCCGGCGGCGGGCAACCCGTCGAGTCCGAGCTTCTCAATCGCGGACCCGCCGGTGCCGGGCACGGAGCAGAACAGGGTTTTCCGTTTTCCGTGCGGGTGCCGCTCCAGCGCGAAGCGCAACTGGTGGAGGAAGGTCAGCCAGCCCTGGGTGATGTCCTCGTCCCACGCGGCCCACTCGGAGTCGTGGTCAACCGCAGACCGGGTAATGCTGACCTCGGTGCCGGTCTGGACCGGGTGGAGGGTGAAGATGTCGCCGCCGTCGACCTTGAGGGACGTGTGGTCGGCGGCTTCGACGACGTTCGGGCTGAAATAAATCTCGTTGATCTCGGCAGCCTGGTCATCGGCAGTCCAGCCGTGCCATTGGGCCACCAGGGCGGGTTCGCGCAGCATGGTCCAGACTTGCTGCGCGTCGGAATTGATCACAACGCTCAGATTGTTCGTCATGGGCTGAATCTACAACGCCCGGCCGCCGCGGGGTAGGGTCCGCCGGCTATCAAATGCCGGGCAGCACCCCGAAAGCGGGACCCAGCGGGACCAGACGGCGGGACCAGGCGGGACCAGACGGCGGGACCAGGCGGGACCAGACGGCGGGACCGGACGGCGGGACCAAGCGGGACCGGGCGGTGACTCCAATCGCGGCGTCAGGCGCGGACTGCCTCGAGTTCCTCGCCGATCCTTTGGTCCAGCTCCTCCGCGCCAAAAGTCTCGGAACCGCCGTGGGCCCTCAGGAACATCAAGGACTCAAGCCGCAGCAGCCGCCATTCACGTTCCGCATCCGGATCCGAGTTGTCGACGGACCGCAAAATCTCGTTGTCATAGAGGTTCGGCTCGTTGAGCGAACGCTGGAGTACCTTGGTATTGATCCTGGCCTTAAACGGGTCCGGTTCCATGGCATCGGGCGCCCGAAGGAACTTCTCGTACAGTGCAGCCCGGTCCGTCAGCCCCCGCAACCGGCAGATGTAGCTGGACAAAGACAGGGACGCTTCCACCGAGGTCCAGCGTCCGGGATTGCCGTCGAAGGGCAGGACATTAAGCAGGTCCGCGACCGCGAGGGCGTTCTCGGCGTCTTGGCGGATGACGAACAGTTCGTGTGCCAGATCGCTCAGGTCTTTGAGGCAGCTGCCGGACTTCGTATTGATGCCCTTCGCGAGCCGTTCGCCGAGTAACTGCACTCCGGCCGCACCCGGGTGCGCCCCGGCGACCGCCTCCACCGTGGATTCCGGCGAACCGTCCGGAGTGGGGATCAGGGAAAGGTCTTCTTCGGACGGGATGATTGCGGCGGCCGGCGGCGCCGGCAGGGGAGGTACGACGGCGGCAGCAGCGGCGGGGACGACGGCCAGCGGCGTGGTCTCCGGCCCGTTTCCCGCGAGCCGCATCGTGGAACCGGCTGCGATCCTCAGGACACCGCCGCCGGTGATCGTAGCGAGGACCACGGCCGGGGCGCCGAAGTCGTCGGTTTCCACGTCGAGCTTTTGGATTTCGGCGGAGTGCTCTCCATCGGGCAGGACCAGGCAGTCACCGGCCTGAAGCGAGCCGGCCTGCTTTTTGTCGTGGGTCCGTGTGGCTGGCGGCTGGTTCATCGTGAGTCCTTACGTTCTCTTGCTGTCCGCGACCAGTCTACAAAGGTGGGTGCAGGAAGTCGCGGTCGAAGCGGGGCGCTCAGGACTCCCGGGGTGCGGCCGGGCCACGGCCAGGACCTGGCCGGCCGCGCCGGCCAGGTCTAGTTCCCGACGCCGGCGAAGGCCAGCGCCTGGCGGATGAGGGCGCCCCGGCCGCCGCTGAACTCCAGCTGTACGTCCGAGCTCATGACTTCCTGCGGCGTCATCCAGGTCAGTTCGAGGGCATCCTGGCGGGGGGTGCATTCGCCGGTGACCGGTATGACGTAGGCCAGCGCCACGGCATGCTGGCGGTCATCGGTGAAGCCCGTATGGGACGGCGCCGGGAAGTATTCGGCCACGGTGAAGGGCACCGGGCTGACGGGCAGTTGCGGGAACGCCAGCGGCCCGAGGTCTTTTTCCATATGGCGCAGGAGGGCGGCCCGGATGGTTTCGCGGTAAAGCACCCGGCCGGAGACCAGGGACCGGATCATAGTGCCGTCTTCGTCGGCCTGCAGCAGGGTGCCGACCTCGTTGACGAATCCGAGGGGGTCCAGCCGGACCGGAACCGCTTCGACGTAAACCATGGGCAGCCGTCCGCGTGCTTCGAAGAGGTCGTCTTCGGAGAGCCAGCCGGGGTTCGGGTCAGGAGTGCGAACGTTCATGGTTAAGTTCTACCGCATCCCTGTCCCGAACCCCGCGCCGTGGCTTCACAAGGCCAGGATGGATTCCAGCGGCTCACCCGCGGCGATCCGTGCCAGGGGCAGGGGCGGGGCCGGTCACGCGCCTGCCGGCCGCGACGAAATCCACAGGGTCGCCCCGTTGGGGTTTTCCGGGAGGTCGGCCGCGTCGGGGTTGGCGACGTGCAGGGTCCGTCCGTAGGCCTCTTCCGTCATGCTGGCCCGGTGGCCTGCTGCCGTGAGGCGGTCCCGCAGGGTGGAGAGGTCGCCGGTGTACTCAAAGCCGAAACCGGACCGGGCGGTGCCGGCGGGCCGCACCATCAGCACACCCCCATTTTTCGCCGTGAAGTCCGCGGTTTCGTCGTCGTCCGGAGCCAGGCGCAACCTGGCCCCCATATTCCGCAGCGTTTGAGCTGCGGCGGCCGCGTCCGGCGTAAACCAGACTTCGACGACGGCGAGAGCCGGGTCAGCGTCGCACTGCCCGCTGTGGGCGGCTTTGTCCGCAAAGAAAGCGTAGCCGTCCTCGCCCGTGATCCGGCAGGTCTCGCCGTGTCCGGCAGTGACCAGCTCCGCGGGGGACGTCCCGTCCTCCACGCCGGCGGCATTGGTTCGGCGAGCAAATTCCGCAAGGTCTCCGACCTCGACGCCGAAGTCCGTCCGTCCGTCCAGCAAATATCGGTCCGGCGCAGTGCCGTTCTTGTTGGAACCGGCAGCGGCACCGGCATCCGCGCCGGTACCTGCGCCGGCCGGCACACCGGCTGCTACACCGTGCAGGGCGATGCGGCCCGAGCCGGCGTCGAACTCCTGCCAGCCGCCGTCGTCGACCGTCCGGACCATGCCGAGGGCGGACAGCAGACGCCCCCACTCAGCCATGCGGGAGGTGTAATGGATCGGGCGGACGCGCAGCATGGGATCTCCTCCTGGAATACGGGGTTGGCTCCACTAGCCATCGTGCCACCAAAGCACGCATCCGGTCAGCCCCGCGGGGTACCATGGCGCCTTGGCGGCTGAACTTGAGGCATTGCCCGCGCGGGATGCCGCCGAGTGCCGCCACTGGCTCGAGCAGCATCACGGGCAATGTCGCGGCTCGAGACGCCGTACCCGCAGACCAGGCGGCCGAAAGAACCGTAGTGGCCGCCGCCGCTGGCCCACAGCCGGGCGAATCGCCTCCCATCCACATGCCTGTACCCGCCATGCCAACCGCGACCCTTGCGTCTCGGTGTGGAAAGCCTTGGTAAAACTTGCTCCTTCCCTTCGGGTCCGTTCCGCGGGTCCGGGATACGTTTCTTGTACGGCCATTCGGGCCCCTGGCACAGGCAAACCGCCTGGAGGGATCCGGGTGAACGTGGGCGGTCCGGACTCAGCCGGACCCGGGAACAAAGGAATAGCCATGTCGTTGCAGCCATCTTCTTTGCCGGTACAGAACGAGACAGATCGCCTCCTGGACACCCTGACGGGTGAGCCCGATGAGGGCGGCGCTCCCGGCATACGTCAGCAGACCCTCATGATTATCGGCATTGTCCTGGCGGGGGACGATCCGGAGCAGGCCCCGGCCAGGGACCTTTTGCGCGCCCGGCTCGAGGCCAACCCGGGACGCCCGGAGCTCGCTCTCGCGGAACATCTCGGTGCCCTCGGATCAAAGATGTTTCCTGCCGGACCGGACACCGGCGTGGACCTGCCTGGACAGTTGGTCGGCGCCTCCTGACCCAAGCGCTTCGCCAGGGCCCGGGGGGGCCGTGACGTGGGCGTCGGGCAAGAAGGCCCCTCGCGGCCTGATCCCAGCAATTTCCCAGCCATCACTCTGGATACCCGAAGTTCAAGACGGAAGAATGGGCAAATGCCCCCTTCCCAGCAGGCTCCCTTGACGCCTGCCTCCCGCAGCACGCCGGGTCCGTCCCGCAGGCCGTTTTTCGCCGCTGCTGCCATGCTCGTCATAGGTGAAGCTATGTTTTGGACGATGCTTGCTGCCGTCCAGACGGGCAGCGGACCCGCCGTCCTCGACGGGCAGGTGCACGATGTACTGGTGGGATTGCGAAGTCCCTGGGCCACCGCCGTGCTGGGCGCAGTGACAACGGTGACGTCGCCACTTTCGATGACGGTTGGCGGTCTCGCACTTGCGGTGGGCTGGGCCGTGTGGAAGCGGGAGATCTGGCGGCCCGCGCTGCTGATCGGCGCGATGATGGCGACGTTTGCCCTGTCGACCCTGATCAAACAGCAGGTGGGCCGCGCCCGCCCGCCCGCAAGGGATTTTCTCCTTGGCCCGGACGATGCCTTGTCCTTCCCCTCCGGACATACTTTCGGTGCGGGCGTCTTTCTTTTCGTTCTGGCCTACCTCTTGGTGTCGGGCCTGACGACGCGGACGACGGCAGTCCTCGCCTATGCGGCTGCCGCCATTGGGACCGGGGCGGTCGCCCTGAGCCGGCTGTACCTGGGCTATCACTGGCTGACCGATGTCCTGGCGTCCATCGGATTGGCCATCGCCGTGACCGGGCTCGTGATGCTGGTCGACGGGCTGCGTGCGGCCAGGCGCCCTGCGCCGGCTGCCAGGACCGTGGCTGACCCGGTACCGGTCGAACGGGCCGGCGGCCCCCCTGCCGATGCACCCACTTCCGGCGCACCCTCTGCCGATGCGCCCACTGCCGGCGCACCCTCTGCCGACCGTCGTCGGACGCCCCTACGGCCCGACGCCCAGCGTCTGGCCGATCACGACCGCAGCGGCTGAGGACCACGCCTGCGGATGGCACGAGGCCGGGTATGGCACCGCAACTCCGGAGTCCGCCGACCCCACGCCGGCGAAGAGCTCGGGCAGCCGGTGGCCGAAGGAGCCCGCGGCCGCCAACAGGCCCTGCGCCAGGATTCTGGCTTCCGGGCCGAAGCCCTCCGCAAGAAGTCCCCGGATCGCGATGGCCGTGTCGTGGCTCCAGACCGAACCACAGTGATAACTGAAGGGCCAGAAGCCGGCGGCCTCGCGGGAGAGGGTGTGGAGTCCGTACCCGGAGAACAGTTCCGGGCTGAGCAGCCGGTCCGCGACGAGCCTGGCCTCGTCCGCGTCCAGGATGCCCGTCCCCAGAAGATGGCCCATGTTCGAGCCGGGAACATCCAGGGGTTCCCCGTTGCCGTCGAGGGCCATGGCCGGAAACCGGCCGCCGTCGTTCTGAATCCAGAAACTCTCGCGGAAGCGCTGCCGCAGGGCAGCAGCGAAGTCCCGCAGGGCCGCTCCGCCGGGTTCCCCGTACGCATCGAAAAGATCTGCGGTTTCCAGGGCAGCCTGGTAGGCGTAGCCCTGGACTTCGGAGAGCGCAATGGGGCCGTCGGCCTGCCGCCCGTCGCGGAACTGCATGGCGTCCCGGGAATCTTTCCAGCCCTGGTTGCTTAACCCGTGACCCGTGGCGTCCCGGTAGCTAAGGAACCCCTCGGCCCCGCTGCCCGGCACCGCTCCGGCGTCCCGCCCGCCCGCACCCGGCAGCCATTTGGCCGCCCGAGCGGCGTTCGGCAGCAGGGCCCGGACGACGTCGGCTTCCTCGCCGGTACGCCGGAGTTCGCCCAGCAGGCACAGCCAGAGCGGAGTGGAATCCACCGCGCCAAAGTACACCGGAGGAAGGCGCAGCCCCTGGCTCTCCAAAACCAGCTCACCGGACCGCAGCTCATGGAGTATCTTCCCGGGTTCCTCGGCGGCGGCCGGATCTGATCGGGTGCACTGAAAGGCGGCCAGCGTGCGCAGCGTGCCGCCGGCGAGCCCGGCATCCAGCGGCAACAGCAGCCGCGCGGCCCATAGCGAATCCCGACCGAACAGGGTGAAATACCAGGGCGCCCCCGCGGCAAGGAACGGAGCGTCCGGCAGCGCGCTGGTTGCCAGCCGGAGTCCGGCCACGTCATCGAGGGAATTCTCCAGCAAAGTGCCCAGGGCCCCCGACGGGCCCATGCTGGGCCACCGCGCAGCCGGGGCCCGCGGCGCGATCACCGCGGCGTCGGCGTCATCGAGTTCGGCCTGCCATTCTGCCGCAAAGACCCTGCCGCGGCGGGCCGTTCCGCGCCAGCTAAACCCGCCCTCCGTGGTGCTGCTGCCGGTGGCTGCCGCAGTGACGGTCTTGCCGCCCTCACGCCAACGCAACGTCGAATCCTCGGCGCCAAAAAGAGAGGTGGGGTCGCGGAAGCGGCTCAGACGGATGGCGGCCATGTCGGTAAAGTCGGCGGCAATGCGGACCACGATCTCCACGTCCAGGGCGGCCAGTGACGTGTTGAGCTGCAGGCTGTGGCGCACCAGGCCCGGCGTGACCGTCCAGGTCTGCACAAGTTCGACGGCGGGATCCTCGGGGGCCCGCAATCCCGCGGACCAGTCCGCGGACCCGCAGAACACCGCCGGGTTCGGATTTCACCGTGGCGGCTTCGGGCTCCATGCCGTTGACCAGCACCAGCGCCTGGCAGAGCATCCTGGTATCGCCGTGCAGCAGCCCGGTAAGCCCCGCCGGGCTGCGAACACCCAAGCCTGGGGCGCGCGTGACAGGGGCGTCAGTGCCGGGGGTGCCGGCCAGCCGCCCGTCCGGGTCGAGCCATAACTGGGTGGGAGCGGCGACGGCGCAGTGCTGACGGTGAAGCGCGGGCTGTACAGTCATCCGTCCACCCTATGCCGTGCGCTCCGGCCCGCCAGGGTTTATTCGGCGGCCGCGTCCTCGATCGGGAAGGCGACGGCCTCGCCGACAACTCGCAGGAACAGCTCGGATCCGGGGCGGGCAATCGAGGCGTTCCAGTGCCGGATCGTGATGATTTCGCCGCCACCGGGGTAGCGGTGGTCGGCCACTGCCCCGGCTGCGAGGACCGGCGGTACCGCGAGCTTGAGCCGCACCGTAGTCTCCGGGCCGAAGTAGTCGGTGTCCACAACGATCCCGCGGATGGGGCCGTCCTCTGCGATGCGGATCTGCTCGGGGCGCAGCATCAGCTGGACCCTGCCCTGGGCCGGGGGCCGGCGGACCGGGATGCCGCCGAGGGAACACGTGGCCAGCGAGCCTTCCATCCAGGCTTCGAGGATGACAGCGTCGCCCAGGAATTCGGCGGTGGCGCGGTCGGCGGGGCGGGTGTAGACGACGAACGGGTTGCCGATCTGTGCCAGCCGTCCACTGCGCATGACGGCCACCTGATCGGCGAAGGACAAGGCCTCGGCCTGGTCATGGGTCACCAGGATGGTGGTCACGCCGGCGTCGTGAAGCACTTTGCCGACGGCGCGGCGGGTGGCGACCCGGAGCCCGGCATCCAGGGCGGAAAACGGCTCGTCGAGCAGCATGAGTTCCGGCTCGCGGGCGAGGGCCCGGGCGAGGGCCACGCGCTGTTGCTGACCGCCGGAAAGCTGGTGGGGCCTGCGTTTGGCCATGGACGGGTCCAGCGAGACCATATCCAGCAGCTCCGCGACGCGGTCCTTGACGCCGCGGCTTCCGCCCGGCAGGCTGGCGGGATCGAGGCCGAAGGAGATGTTCTTGCCGACGCTCAAGTGCGGGAACAGCGCGCCGTCCTGTGCCACGTAGCCGACGTGGCGCTTGTGTGCCGGCACCCAAACGCCGTCGCCGGCCACTTTGCTTCCGTCCAGGGAGATACTCCCTGTAGCCGGGTTCTCGAAACCGGCGATCAACCGCAGCAGCGTGGTCTTACCGGAACCCGATGGACCAACGATCGCCGTCGTTCCGCCCTTGGCCACGGACAGGTTGACGCCTTTGAGTACGGACTGGGAACCGAAGTTCTTGGTGACCGCGTCAATTTCCAGGTGGCTGTTGGTCGTGGAGGCGACCGAGGGCGCAACGCGCGGTTCCGGGAGCCGGGAGGAGCTGGTTTTGGTCACTGGCCGGCTGCTTTCTTGGACTGCTGGAAGAGGAGGTAAGTCATGGGGGCGGAGATCACGATCATTAGCAGGGCATAGGGGGCGGCGCCGGCGTAGTCGATCTCGCTGCTCTTACTCCAGAACTCCGTGGCCAGGGTCCGGGTGCCATTGGGGGAGAGCAGCAAGGTCGCCGTGAGTTCGTTGACGATCGCGAGGAAGACCAGCGCGGCTCCGCCCGCTGCCGCCGGGGCCGTGAGGCGCAGCGTCACCCGGAGGAAGGCCAGCAGCGGCGGCTTGCCCAGCGCCTGCGCGGCCTCGTCGAGTTCTTTAGGGGCCTGGGCCAGGCCGGAGCGGATGTTGACCAGCGCCCGCGGCAGGAAGAGCAGGACGTAGGCCGCGACCAGCAGCGTTGAGGTCTGGTACAAGCCGGGCACGGCCCTGATGCTTACCGTCACGAAGGCGAGGCCGACGACGATCCCGGGCATCGAGCTGGTGATGTAGTTGGACAGTTCCAGGGCCTTGCTGAACGGACTCGGGTGCCGCACGGCCAGGTACGCCATAGGGAACGCCACCACTGTGGTGGCCAAGGCGCCGGCGAGGCCGTACATCAGGGTCTGCAGGAGGGCGGGCATAAACTCCGCCGCGGTCCAGATGGCGGGCCCGCCGGCAACAATCCAGCGCAGCACGAAGGTGAGCGGAAGCCCGAAGGCCAGCGCCGTGAGTGCCAGCAGGGACAGCTGGGCGGGCAGCTGGTAGCGGTGCAGCGACAGCCGGAGGGCCCTGGCCTGGGCCCCGGAGCCGACCCTGGCGTACCGGGCATTGCCGCGGCTGCGGACCTCCCCGAGCAGCAGGATGAGGCAGAGGAAAACCAGGACGCTGGCCAGCATGTTCCCGGCGGTACCGTTGAAGGTGGATTGGTACTGGACCATGATGGCCGTCGTGAAGGTGTCAAACCGGATCATCGCGAAGGCGCCGTACTCGGCCAACAGATGCAGCGACACCAGCAGCGCGCCGCCGGTCATCGCGATCCGCAGCTGCGGCAGCACCACCCGGTAGAACGCCCGCCAGGCGCCGAGGCCCAGCGATGCGGCGGACTGCTCGATCGCCGGATCCAGCCGGCTGAGGGTGGCGGCCGCCGGGATGTACACGAGCGGAAAATAGGACAGGGTGGCGATCAGCACACCGGACCACAGCCCGCCAAGGGACGGCACCGCCGAGACCCAGGCATAGCTGTTGACGAAAGCGGGAATGGCCAGCGGCGCCGCCAGCAACACCGCCCAGACCCGGTGCCCGCCCAAGCCGGTACGCTCCACCAGCCAAGCGCCACCAACGCCGAGCACGAGGCACAGCGGCACTGTGACCACCATCAGCAGCACCGTGTTCAACAACAGTTCCCCGACACGCTCGCGGAAGATCAGCGAGACGGCGGTGTCCCAGCCGGTGGTCACTGTCATCACGGCGACGTAGCCGAGGGGAACCAGCGCAAACAAGGCGATCAGGACCGCCAGGAGTGCGATCACGGAGACGCCGAAAGGCGGGCGGGGACGTTTGCCCCGGCCCGCCGTCGTCGTGTCCCCGGATGTTCTGGGAACCGTCAGCTTAGTTGCCACGCGGGTTAGAGCAACCCTGCCGCTGTCATCAGCTCGGACACCTTAGCGGAGTTGAGCTTGGCCGGGTCCACCGTGGGAGCCTGCAGGTCCGCCAGCGGAACGAGCTTGTCGTTGGCCGGAACATCGGAGGCGATGGCGTATTCGAAGGAGGTGCCCTGCTGGAGGACTTCCTGGCCCTTCTTGCCGGTGATGAACGTCAGGAACGCCTGGGCGGCCGCCGCGTTCTTCGAGGACTTCAGCACGCCGCCACCGGAGACCGACACAAACGCGCCAGGATCCTGATTTTTGAAGTAGTGCTGGGAGACGTTCTTGGAATTCTCGCCGGTCTTGGCCTGGTCCCCGAAGTAGTAGTAGTGGTAAATCAGCGCGGCCTCGACCTCGCCGGCGTTGACGGCCTTCATGGCTGTGCTGTTGCCCTTGTAGGCTGCGAAGTTTTCCTTCATGCCCTTAAGCCATTCCGCGGTGGCTTCCTCACCCTTGAGTTCCAGCAGGGCGGAGACGATGGCCTGGAAATCGGCGCCGGACGGCGAGGCCGCCCACTTGCCCTTCCACTCGGGATTCGCCAGATCCAGCATGGACTTCGGCAGCTGGTCTTCGGTCAGCTTCGTCTTGTCATAGACGAGGACGGTCGACCGGGCCGCGATGCCGGTCCATTTGTCGGTGGAGGGCCGGAACCCAGCCGGGACCTGGTCGATGGTCGCCTGGTCGATGTCCGCGAAGAGACCGGCGTTTTCCACCTGGGCCATGGCCGGGGAGTTTTCCGTCAGGAAAACGTCGGCCGGGGATGCCTGGCCCTCCTGGACGATCTGGTTGGACATCTCGGTGTCCGAGCCCTGCCGCAGCGTAACTTTCACCCCGGTTTCCGCAGTGAAGGCGTCCACCCATTCCTGCGTCAAGGACTCGTGCTGGGCGTTGTAGACGGTGATCTCACCGGACACTTTTCCGTCGGCGGCGGCGCTGCTGCTGCCGGGGGATGTGGTGCCTGAGCCGCACGCGGTCAGGCCGAGCGCGGCGGTGGCGGCCAAGGCGATGCCGGCCAGCGCAGTGTTGCGGATCTTCATGGGGCTACTTTCTGCAAGGAGAAGTTCTCGGGAGCCCTAGTCCCCGTGAGCGGGGAAGTTAGGGCATGCTCACTACGAAAAACTGTAGGTTAGCCAACCCTAAGCAACCAACCCGAAAGCCCCTTAAGTGATCAGGATCACATGAATTACGTAACTATTGCATGACCTAATTGTCTGCGGGCGATGTTGTTGGGGCGGCGACTGAGGCGGCCGCCTCGAGTGTCATCCACGCCTGCAGTTGCGTGGAGAGTTCGACGGCGGATCCCCGCGGGTAGGTCAGTGCTGCCGGGAGCTCGGGGCGGACGGAGAAAACCAGGGAACCTCCGGCTCGCGCGAGACCTTCCTCCCCGGCGATGTGGCGCCTGCCGTTCCAGAAAGCGCCGGCCGTTTCCAGGACTAGCGACGCGGCCGTCGTCCGGGTAGCGGCCGGCAGCCGGCCGTCCGTGGCCGCCAGCGCCAGGTAGCGGACCAGGATTCCGGTGAAGAGGCCGCCGTCGCCGGTCCCCTCGCTGCGCAGCACCGTGCCGGGGCCTGTTGCCCGGTCGCGTCGTCCGGCGGCGGGTGCCGGCGCGGTGAGGTGGTGTGCTGTGGCGTCAACGAGCGCGGCGGCCCGGGCCAGGTTCGCCGCACCGCCAAGCTCCAGCAGGGCGCCAAGGATGGGGCCCTGGTTGTAGCTGTAGACAGCTGCCTCCAGCGTCGGCTGCCCGGTGCCGGTGATCCGTAATCCGTCCCGGTACAGGCCCTGGTCCGGATCGTAGAGCCGGGCATCGAGCCAGTCCAGCAGGGACTGGGCCTTGTTGGACTGGCCCGTCCGGGCGTAGTAAAGCGCGGCCGGTGCCGTGGCGGGGGTGTTTTTGAAATCGCGCCGGGTATTCCAGAAGGTCCCGCCGCCCAGGTCGGCGGTGCAAGCGGAATCGAGTTGCCGGGTGAGGGTGCGCAGGATCCGGATATTGCGCCGGTGTCCAGCCGGGTGGCCGGTGCCGCCGTCGTCCGGGAGCCGGTCCAGACGCAGGGTGGCGAGCGCCAGCCAGGCCATGTCGTCGTAGTAGTTGTTGACCACTGTCAGAAGGTTTCTCAGGCGAATACCGGACAACAGTTGGGACGCCAGCCGCCCCGCGCCGCTGCCCGGCTCCCGGCGGGCGGTGTCCACAAGGCAGTCCAGGTAATGCGCCTGCCACCAGTAGTGCCACGGCGCGGCGGGGGCTGCCAGCCAGCCCGAGGGCCGGACCGTCGCGGCGAGGTGCGTACCCGGCAGGAAAAACAGCCGGCGGCCGAAAAGCCGGATCACGGCCCGGGACGCTTCGTCGGCACGGGCGGACCAGTCGGGAGGCTGTGGCGTGCCGGTGCGGGTCATTCCCCGAGCCTAGCCGCCGCCTTCTGGGGGTCCCGTGCGGAATGCCGCCATTTCAGTTAACATTCACTAACTAAGGTTTGCTGTCAGCCGACTCCATTCGGTCGGCTCACGGCACAGCCCCCGGCCCGGCGCAGGACCGGGGGCCGGGGCCGGATTCCACATCAAGGAGGATGCATGGACATCAAAGAAACTGTCGCGCTGATTACCGGCGGCGCTTCGGGGCTTGGGGCGGCGACGGCGAGACGGCTGTTCGATGATGGCGCATCCGTGGTGCTGCTGGATCTTCCCGGATCCGACGGGGACGCGTTCGCCTCGGAGTTGAACGCCGCGGCTGTGGGCCCGGCCCAGCGGGCCGTCTTCGTCGCCGCGGACGTGACCGATGAGGCTCAGGTGCAGGCCGCCGTCGACGCCGCCGTGGCCCTGGGGCCGCTGCGTGTTGTGGTGAACTGCGCAGGCATCGGCACCCCCGGCAAGGTCCTGGGCCGCGACGGTGTGCTCCCGCTGGAAAACTTCAACCGCGTTATCCAGATCAATCTCGTGGGCACCTTCAACGTCGTCCGGCTCGCCGCCGCGGCGATGGCAGCCACCGAGCCGGTCGCCACGGAACTGGGCGGCCCGGAGCGCGGCGTCATCATCAATACCGCCTCGGTCGCCGCGTTCGACGGCCAGATCGGCCAGCCCGCCTATGCCGCGTCCAAGGGTGCCGTGGCTGCGATGACGCTGCCGCTGGCCCGCGAACTGGCCCGCTCGCTGGTCCGGGTGGTCACCATCGCCCCGGGAATCTTCGAAACCCCGATGATGGCAGGCCTGCCGCAGGAGGCGCAGGACTCGCTCGGCCACCAGGTGCCGCACCCGTCGCGGCTGGGCCGGGCGGCGGAATACGCCAACCTTGCAGCGCACATCGTGGACAACGCCATGCTCAACGGTGAGACTATCCGGCTTGACGGCGCCATCCGGATGGGCCCCAAATGAGCCGCCGGACGGACACCCCCGCGGAGGACCCGACCCCGGGGCTGCCGACGGCCGACTTCTTCGACTTCGAAGCGCTGCTCAACGCACGTGAACGGAACAAGCTGGCGGAGCTGCGGGACTTCCTGGCCCGGGAGATAGCCCCCTACGCCGGGGACTGGTGGAACAAAGCCGAATTTCCGGCGCACATCCTGCCCAAGCTGGCCGCCCTCGAACTCAGCGCGCCGGCCCAGCGAGGCTATAGCAACCTGTTCGCCGGACTCGTGATCGCGGAGATGACCCGCGTGGACACGTCCATCGCAACCTTCTTCCTGGTGCACCACGACCTCTTTGTGGAATCGCTCTACGGCTTCGGTTCCGACGAACAAAAAGCGCGGTTGCTTGAGGACGCGGCAGGCCTTCGGATCACCGGCGCCTTCGCGCTCACCGAACCTGAACACGGTTCCGACGTCGCCGGCGGCATGGAAACCCGTGCCCGGCGGGTGCCGGACGGGGCGGACGACGCCGGTTCGCCCGGCGGCGACGTATGGCTGATCAACGGGGCTAAACGCTGGATCGGAAACGGGACTTTCTGCGACTACATGCTGGTCTGGGCCCGGGACGAGGCCGACGGCGCCATCCGTGGGTTCATCGTTGATGCCACCCTGCCCGGGGTCAGCCGGAGCCGGATCGAAAATAAAATCGCGCTGCGCACAGTTCAGAACGCCGACATCGTCTTCACGGACGTGGCGGTGCGGGAGGCGGACCGGTTTGCCGGGATCAGCAGTTTCGAAGACACCAACGAGCTGTTGCGCGGCTCCCGGATCATGGTCGCCTGGCAGGGTGTGGGGCAGCAGTTGGCCGCGTTCGACGTCGCCCGGCAGTACGCCGTCGAACGCCAGCAGTTCGGCCGTCCGCTGGCGAAGTTCCAGCTCATCCAGCAGCAGCTCGTGACGATGCTGGGCAACGCCGTCGCGAGCATGGGCATGATGGTCCGGATCGCGCAGCTGCAGGACCAGGGCGCGGCGGACATGCCGCAAGTGGCGCTCGCGAAGTCCTACGTCAGCGCCCGGATGCGCGAGACCGTGGCGATGGGCCGGTCGCTTTTGGGCGGCAACGGGATCGTCACGGACTACCGGATGGCCAAGATCTTCGCCGATGCGGAGGCGATCTACACCTACGAGGGGTCCTACGAGATCAACACGCTGATCGTGGGGCGTGCCGTGACGGGGGTGTCCGCGATCGTGTAGCGCAGACCTACACGGCGCTGCAGGGGTCTTTTTCGCCGGCTTCGATCCGGGCGTCCAGGCTGTTGTTCTTCACCGGCATGGGGCAGGTTCCGAAGGGAGTGAACGCGCTGGGGTAGTTGACGGCGCGGTTGAAGTCCAGGATCACCGTGCCGTCGGGGCGGGGACGGGGTGTGGAGACCTTCCTCCATTCGGCGCTGGCCTGGTCCGGGGCCGCCGCACCGTTGGTCTCGTCATGGAACGTGACCGCGAGCGCCCCGAGGCCCTCTTCTTCAGCCTGCAGGTGAAGCTCATGGGGGATGCCGGGCAGTCGGAATACGAGGTCACCCACGGACCGGTGAACCCCGTCCACCAGCGGGTTGGCGGTGCTGATCGGAACGTCGACGGGCTCCGGGTACCGCACGAACCTCGCCTCGACCACCAGGTCGGGCCGGTAATCGAAGACGGGCACGCCGTCGAACTCCGTGAACACCGGCGAGGCAGCATCCCGGGTGCGGAGAGCGTACCTGTCGGCCCGCATCGCGAGTTCGACCACCACCTGCCGGCCGTCGTCACCGCCGAACTGGATCCACAGCAGAGACTCCTCGTCGCCCAGCACGGCGCTGATCGTGCCGTCCACAGGATCGCCGCCCTCCACCATGGTCAGCCCGTCCGAGGCGGCCGCGGTGAGGAAAGCCGTGGTACCGTCCGTGGACCACCGCCCGGGGACGAGGTCGACGGCGGCGGGCTGGCCCTCCAGCCACTGGAACGACGTCAGGGTCAGCCAGCCGTGCTCGGCTGCGAGGGCCGCGTTGCGGCTCTTCCGGAAACGCTGCCAGCGGGCCAGTTGGGCATCGGCTCCGGGACGGTCTTCGGTGTGGCCGGGTTTCACGGGGTTCACGGGGTTCCTCCATGGCGGTGTCGGGGTACTAAGTCCAACGAGGCCCTGCCGGCCCGGGACATTCCGGTGCTGCACACTGTACCGGGAGCGTCGCGGTCCGGCGCCGCTGCAGGGTCAGCTTTCGCTGTCCAGCACCTTCATCTGGGAGACCTCATAACGGGTTCCGGCCGCGGCGCCGGGTGGCACCGCGTCCTCCAGGTCGGCCAGGTCGTCCGGGCTCAGCTCAACATCACCGGCGGCGAGCGCCTCGGCCAGCCGTTCCCGGGTCCGGGCGCCGACGATGGGAACGATGTCCGCCCCGCGCGAAAGCACCCAGGCGATCGCCAGTTGGGCCACCGTCACACCCTTGGCCTCGGCGACGACCCGCAACTCCTCGACAAGGCCCAGATTTCGGTCCAGGTTCTCGCCGGTAAACCGCGGGAGCCGGAACCGGACGTCCCGGCCCCGGAGAGGGTCCCGTTCCGGGGCCGGGCCCGGAGTCCAATGGCCGGACAGCAGGCCGCGGGACAGCGCGCCGTAGGCCGTTATGCCGATGCCCAGTTCGCGGGCGGTAGGCAGGATGTCCTTTTCGATCCGGCGGGAGAACAGCGAATACTCAATCTGCAAATCGCTGATGGGGTGCACCGCATGAGCGCGGCGCAGCGTGTCCGCGCCGACTTCCGACAGCCCGATATGGCGGATGTGCCCTTTCCGGACGAGCTGCGCGAGGACCTGGATGGTCTCTTCGATCGGCACGGCCGGATCCAGGCGTGCAGGGCGGTAGATGTCGATATATTCCGTGCCCAGCCGGCGCAGTGAAGAGGCCAGAAAGTTTTTGATCGAGCCGGGACGGTGATCGATGCCCGCCCAGCCGCCTGCCGGGTCCCGGAGCAGGCCGAACTTATCGCTGATGATGATGTCCTCGCGGCGGCGCCCGCGCAGTGCCTCGCCCAGCAGCAGTTCGTTGTGCCCCGAACCGTAGAAGTCGGCGGTATCCAGCAGGGTAACGCCCGCGTCGAGCGCGGCCTGGAGGGTCGCCGCGCTTTCTGTGTCGTCCGCCGCTCCGTAGTGGTCGGACATGCCCATCAGGCCAATCCCGATGGCGGCGGCGACGGGTCCGGTGGTGCCCAGGGCACGGGTCTGCGTCAGTGGCAGGGGTGTCATGGCACGACGATACGCCGCTGAGCCGCCGGTGTCGCGGGCCCGGCGGTGCCCGCCGGCATGTCCGGGCCGGTGCTTGTCCCGCGTCGGGCCGCCCGGTAGCGTCGGGTCCAGCACCGGACACTGTTGTCCATCCCGCACCGCAGTGAGGACGCCATGAACATCTCTGTACTGGGTACCGGAACTGCCGGCCGGACGCTGGCTGCCGCGCTCGCCGGCCACGGCCACCACCTCGTCATGGGGACGCGCGATCCGGAAGGGACGCTGGCCCGCACCGCGCCGGACCAGCACGCAACCTTCGCCGGGTGGCAAACCGATCACAAAACCATCAGGCTGACGGGCTATGCCGACGCCGCCGCCGACGGCGAAATCATTGTCAACGCGACCAACGGACTGCACTCGGTAGCCGCGCTCACGGCGGCCGGGGCCGGGAACCTGGCCGGCAAAATCCTGATCGACATCGCCAACCCGCTGGACTTCTCCCACGGTATGCCGCCGTCGCTGGACCCGGTGAACACCGACAGCCTGGCCGAGCAAATCCAACGCACGTTCCCGGAGGCCAAAGTAGTCAAGACCCTGAACACCATGAGTGCGGCCGTGATGGTGAATCCCCGCAGCGTCGCCGGCGGCGAGCATTCGGTGTTTGTCTCAGGCAACGATGCCAGGGCCAAAGCCACCGTTGCGGCCCTGCTCGAGGTCCTGGGACACCGCGACGTGATCGACCTCGGCGACATTACGACCGCGCGCGGAACCGAAATGCTCCTGCCCGTCTGGCTCCAGCTCTGGGGTTCCCTCGGCACTATGGCCTTTAACTTCAAGATCGCGCGCTGACGTGTGCCACCATCCGGGACGGGTTCCCGGGCCGGAGGCGGCACGGTAACATCCCTTAGGTAAGTAACCGGGCTCACAGTATCCAGCGCAGTGTACGAGCCACGCCCAACCGTCGAAAGATCGTTTCCATGGCTGACACTGCAATGCGCTCCGACACCGACCTGGCCGCTGAGCTGCGGGCTGACGTCCGCCGGGTTTCCACGCTTCTGGGCGAATCCCTGGTCCGCCAGCACGGACCCGAACTCCTGGAACTTGTCGAGCAGGTGCGCCTGCTGACCAAGGAGTCGAAGGAAGCAGCCCGGGGCGGAGCCGACGCTACCGGGCCGTGGAGTTCGCAGGACGTCGTCGCCCAGGTCCGCGAACTGCTCGGTTCCCTGCCGCTGGAACAGGCCACTGATCTGGTCCGCGCATTTGCGTTCTATTTCCACCTGGCCAACGCCGCCGAGCAGGTGCACCGGGTCCGCGGGTTGCGAACCCGGCAGGAAAAAGACGGCTGGCTCGCGAAAGCCGTCGCGGACATCGTCGAACAAGCGGGCGCGGCCACGCTGCAGGGCGTGGTCAACGCACTCGACGTCCGCCCGATCTTCACCGCGCACCCCACGGAGGCCTCGCGCCGCTCCGTGCTGGACAAGATCCGGAAGCTCTCGGACGTCCTCGCCGTGGCCACGAACGAAGGCACATCCGCACGCCGCCGGCAGGACCGGCAGCTGGCCGAAGTGATCGACCAGATGTGGCAGACCGACGAACTCCGCCAGGTCCGGCCGACCCCCGTCGATGAGGCCCGGAATGCCATCTACTACCTCACCGGCATCCTCAGCGACGCAATGCCGGAGATGCTGGCTGATTTTTCCGGGCTGCTCGGCGAACACGGCGTCACGCTGCCCGAGGACAAGGCCCCGATCCGGTTCGGCTCGTGGATCGGCGGCGACCGGGACGGCAACCCGAACGTGACGGCCGCCGTCACGCGGGAGATCCTGCAGATCCAGAACCAGCATGCCGTGCGGATCGGCATCGGCCTGGTCGATGGACTGATCTCCGTCCTGTCGAATTCGACAGCCCTGGCCGGGGCGGACCAGGAACTGCTGGACTCGATCGCCGTCGATCTCAAACACCTTCCCGGGCTGGACCGCCGGGTGCTGGAGCTCAACGCCCAGGAGCCCTACCGGCTCAAGCTCACCTGCATTAAAGCCAAACTGATGAACACCGCCCGGCGGGTAGGTGCCGGAGCCCCGCACGAGCCCGGCCGCGACTATTCGGCCACGGCCGAACTCCTCGCTGAACTCGGGCTGCTGGAACGCTCGCTCCGGCACCACCAGGCGGCACTTGCCGCGGACGGTGCCCTGGCCCGGGTCCGCCGGGCCATCGCCTCCTTCGGCCTGCACCTGGCCACCCTGGACATCCGGGAACACGCCGACCACCACCACGACGCGGTCGGTCAGTTGATGGACCGGCTCGGTGGGCCGGGCGTCCGCTACGCCGAACTCAGCCGGGCCGAGCGGCTCGAAGTCCTGGGATCGGAACTCGCCTCCCGCCGGCCGCTCTCCGGCCACCCAATTAAGCTCGACGGCGTCGCGGACGCCACGTACGACGTCTTCCGTGAGATCCGGCGCTCCCTGCGCACCTACGGGCCCCGACGTGATCGAAACCTACATCATCTCCATGACCCGCGGCGCGGACGATGTCCTGGCCGCAGCCGTACTGGCCCGCGAGGCCGGGCTGGTGAGCCTCTTCGGTGAGGCGCCGTACGCCAAAATCGGGTTTGCGCCCCTGCTGGAGACCGTGGAGGAACTGCGCGCCTCGGCCGAGATCGTGGACCGGCTGCTCTCGGACCCGTCCTACCGCGAGCTCGTCCGGCTCCGCGGCGATCTGCAGGAAATCATGCTGGGCTATTCGGATTCCAACAAGGAATCCGGCGTGATGACGAGCCAGTGGGAGATCCACAAAACCCAGCGCAAGCTCCGCGACGTCGCCGCAAAGCACGGCGTCCGGGTGCGCCTCTTCCACGGCCGTGGCGGGTCCGTGGGCCGCGGCGGCGGACCGACTTACGACGCGATCATGGCCCAGCCCAACGGCGTGCTGGAAGGTGAGATCAAGTTCACCGAGCAGGGCGAAGTCATCTCGGACAAGTATTCGCTGCCCGAGCTGGCCCGGGAGAACCTGGAACTCTCGCTAGCGGCGGTTCTGCAGGGTTCGGCGCTGCACCGCGACCCACGCACCTCGGAGGACCAGCGCGAGGGCTACGGGCAGGTCATGGAAACCATCTCCGACGCGGCGTTCGCCCGGTACCGGACACTGATCGACGACCCGGACCTGCCCGCCTACTTCATGGCCTCGACCCCGGTGGAGCAGTTGGGATCGCTGAATATTGGCTCCCGGCCCTCCAAAAGGCCCGACTCGGGCGCCGGACTCGAAGGCCTGCGCGCCATTCCCTGGGTGTTCGGCTGGACCCAATCCCGGCAGATCGTGCCGGGCTGGTTCGGCGTCGGGTCCGGGCTCAAGGCGGCCCGCGACGCCGGCCACACCGCGCAGCTTGTCTGGATGGCGGCGGACTGGCCATTCTTCCGGTCGGTCCTGTCCAACGTCGAGATGACGCTGGCGAAGACGGACATGGACATCGCCGGGTACTACGTCTCCACCCTGGTTCCCGAGGAACTGCACCACCTGTTCCGCGCCATCCGTGCCGAATACGAGCTCACCGTCGCAGAAATCCAGAGCCTCACGGGCGAGGATGTGCTCCTCGATGCCCAGCCCACGCTCAAGCGGTCGCTGGAAATCCGCGACCAGTACCTGGACCCGATCAGCTACCTGCAGGTCGAACTGCTGCGCCGGATCCGCGCCGATGCCCCGCCAGGGGCGAGTATCTCCGGCGCTGAAATCGACGAACGCCTCCAGCGCGCCATGCTGATTACGGTCAACGGCGTCGCTGCCGGCCTGCGCAACACCGGATAGCACCCCGGCGGGGCCGGGCGGACTGCCCCCGCCGGCCGACGACTAGGGTGGAAGCATGCCCTCGTTCCAGACAAGACTCAAGATCACCGGGCTTAAACCCGGCAGCCCTCCTGAAGCTGTGATGGAGGCCGCCGTCGAGGCGCTCGGGACACGACATCACGTGGAATCGAACCAGCTTGATCTGGCGGGCGGCGTGCCGCAGCTGAATCTGCGGTTCCTGGTCGATGCGACGTCCTACCCGGCGGAGAACCACCAGGCGCGGGAGTCGGCGGCGATGATGCGCGACGCCGTGGAACGCGTGGCCCTGACCGGATCCCTGACAGTGCTGCGCCGCAGCCGCGGCCGCTGGGCCCCCGTCTAGGCTCAGATATCCAGTTCCTCGGCGGGGTCATCGATGGCGGAACGGTTGCCGCGTCGGCGCGTGACGATCACTCCGATGACCGCCCCGATGAGCAGCCCGACGCCGACGCCGATCAGGGAGCTGGCCCAGAAGGGCAGCTGTGTCGCGGAACCGGTGAAATAGCCCAGAGCGGCGGACCAAAACGCCCAGAGGAAACCGCCCAGAGCCGCGCAGAGGCTGAAGGCGCGTGTCGAGACGTCGGCGATCCCCGCCGCGGCCGATGTCGCGAGCCGTCCGCCCGGGATAAACCGGACCCCGATGATTGCCCCGTAGGTGGACGACCGGCCGGCATGCGCGATCGCCGAATGCACGCCCGCATGGAACGCCCGGCCCCATTTCCAGCGGTCCAGAACGTGGCTCAGGCGCCGCTTGAAGAGTTGGAACACCACAAGATCGCCCAGCCACGAAGCCACAGCGGCCACGAGTCCCACCAGGAAGAGGTTGGCCCGCCCCTCCGCGGACAGGACACCCCCGGTGATGACCAGCATCTCGGAAGGAATGGGAGGGAAAATGGCATCGCCGAAAACCGTGGGGACTATCCAGAAATAGATCGCGGCACCCCACGTGTCGGCATTGCCCAAGTCCATGGCCACAACGTACCGCACATTCGGCGGGCCGGTGCGCCGGCGGACGGGCCAGTGTCAGCGGCGGCCGGGCTAGTGGGCTTCGCTGAGCCGGAGGCGGCTGCGGTACTCCACCGGCTGCCGGCTGATGGGGTCCACGAAGCGGATGCCGCGGGCCAGAAGCTGGAGCGGTTTGGTGTAGTCGTCCGGGGCTTTGTCCAGCAGGTCGGGGTAGAACGCGTCGTTGACGATTCCCAGGCCGAGCGAGGCCATGTGCACGCGGAGCTGATGGGTTTTGCCCGAATGCGGCTCCAAGCGGTAGAGGGCGCGGCGCCTACCGCCCGTGGAGGCCCCTCCGTCGAGCGTCCTCAGCAGTTCGATCCGGGTTTCCGCGTTGGGCTCACCGTCGATGACTTCGGCCAGCAGGTAGCTGCGTGACTTGGTCATCCGGTTCCGCACCACGATGGGCAAGCCCACGGCCGGATGGCCGGGCGCCGGCAGGGCCGCGGACACACACTCGTATTCCTTCCGGACCTGGCGTTTCTCGAAGAGCACCTGGTACTTGCCGCGGGTCTCGGGATTGGTTGAGAGCAGCAGGATGCCGGCCGTCATGCGGTCCAGGCGGTGCATCGGGATGAGGTCCGGCAGCTCGAGCTGGTTCCGCAGCCGGACCAGCGCCGATTCCTGAATGTATGTGCCGCCGGGCGTCGTCGGCAGGAAGTGCGGCTTATCCACGACAAGCAGATGCTCGTCCTGGTGGAGGATGCTCAACTCCACCGGAATCCGGGTCTCGGGCGGCAGAGTCCGGTAGTACCAGATAAAGGTGTGGTCCCGCAGCGGTGTGGTCCGATCCAGGGCGATGCCTGTCTCGCCCACGATCTCACCGGCGTCGAACCGGTCCTCGATGCCCTGCGGGTCGATGTGTCCCCACCGGTGCATCATGTAGTCCATCGCAGTGCCCCAGGGACCCTCGTCCGGGAGCCGGAGGCGGGTCGCGTTGACGCCGTCGCGCACGGGGAGGGGGGATTGCATCACCGGTCCATTCTACGGTGCGGCCCAGAACGGACTCCCCGCCGCACCCGCTGGCGCCCCCGCCCGCGCTCCCTTACCCCTGCAGCCTTTCCCCTGCCGCCATTTAGACGGTGCCCTGCAGATACGACGCCGCGGCGCAGCGAAATTGCACGGGAACGTCGAAACGGACGGGAGCACGCCGATTACGACGGCGGGAATTCAGGCGATCGCGACGACGGGCAGAGCCTGGGGCCGGCGCCGGAGCTGCGGGGCTGCCGCCAGCCGGTCCTGGGCAGCCCGCAACGCCAGCACGGCGGTTTCCAGCTCCTCCGGCGGCAACGTGAACGGCACGCGCAGATAGTACTCAAACGCGCCGCCAACGCCGAACCGGGGACCGGCTGCGAGCCTCAGGCCGAAGTCCGGTGCGATCACCGCCATCGCCGTGCTGGCCGGCGATGGCAAGCGGCACCAGACGGACAGTCCGCCGTCGGGCCGTTCCGCCTCCCAGGAGGGCAGATGATCGGCGAGCAGCGCCATAAGGACCTCACGGTTTTCACGGAGCATGCCCAGTCGTGCCGGGAGCGGTTCGGTGAGAGCGCCGACAAGATGTGCGGCGGCAAGCTGCTCGACGACGGGACCGCCGAGGTCCATGATGGTGCGGGCGGCCGCGAAGCGCGTGATGAGGGACTCCTCGGCGCGGATCCAGCCTGTCCGCAGGCCCGCCCAGTGCGATTTGCTGAGCGAACCGATCGAGACCACAGCCGGGCTGAAGGCGGCCAGCGGCGTGGAGGCCACGGCGTCAAGGTTCAGTTCCCGCAGCGTCTCGTCCACCACCAGCACAGTGCCGGACGCGGCGGCGGCGCGGACGAGCCGGCGCCGCTGCGGATCCGGCATCAGCCGGCCCGTGGGGTTGTGGAAGTCCGGGACCACATAGGCCAGGGCTGGCCGCTGCTGCCGAAGCGTGGCCTCCATCGCATCAAGATCCCAGCTTTCCGCGGGGTGCCGGCCGGCCGGGGGCATGGACACGGGGATCGGGCGGCAGCCGGCGGACCGGATGGCGTCAAGGGCGTTCGGGTAGCTCGGATGTTCGACGAGCACCTTGTCGGCCCGGCTGGCCAGAGCACGCAAAACGATGTTCAGGGCATGTTGCGCGCCGGACGTCACCAGAATCTGGGCGGGCGAGGTTGGCACGCCGTTGTCCGTGTACCGGGCGGCGATTGCCTCCCGCAGGGGCCGGACGCCAAGCGCGTCGTAGCCGAAGCCGGGCAGCAGGGCCGGCAATTCGGTCAGTGCGGCAGCGAACGCCCGGTGCACCACTTCGCCGCTGGCAGGCAGCGACGCGTAGGCAAGGTCGAGGAGCCCGTCCGGAACGGGGAGACCCGGAGGCCCGCTGAGGTTTGACCCGCCGGCCAGGCCGGACCGCCCGCTGCCGGTGCTGCCAGCCCGGCCCGCAGCGCCGGTCAAGCCCGGGCCGCGCGGTCCTGGCTGTGGGATGCACGTTCTGCCGCGGCTGCCTTGGCCGCTGCTCAAAAACCCCTGCTCCCGCAGCGCGGTATAGGCGGCCGTAACGGTGGTGCGGCTGATGCCGAGCGTGGCTGACAGGGAACGTTCGCTCGGCAGTGCGACGTCGAGCGGGACCCGGCCGTCCAGGACCAGGAGACGGACGACGTCGGACAGCTCACGGTACGCCGGGGCGGCGCCGGGATTCCACCGGCCGAGCAGCCGTGCGAGGGAACTGGGAGCCAGGGAGCCGGACATAAGGCCAGTATCTCAAACTGGCTATGGATTACAAGGCCAGTTATCGTCAGGATGGAGAACATGATGACCCGCAGAATCCTCCAGCTCCTGATCGGCCTCGCCATGTACGGCGTATCCCTGGCGATGTTCATCCGGGCCGGGCTCGGGCTGGACCCCTGGGATGTGTTCCATCAGGGCCTGGCCGGGAGGGTGGGCCTGAGTATCGGCACCGTCGTGGTGATCGTCAGTTTCCTGGTTCTGCTGCTTTGGATCCCACTGCGGCAGCGGCCCGGGTTCGGGACGCTGGCCAACGCCGTGCTTGTCGGGGTGTTCGCCGACGTGGGTCTCGCACTGATTCCGGAGTTCTCGCACCTTGGCGGGCAGATCGGGATGCTCGCCGGTGCCGTGCTGCTCAACGGCATCGCGTCCGCCTGCTACATCGGCGCCCGCTTTGGCCCGGGCGCCCGGGACGGCCTGATGACCGGCCTGGCCCGGCGCACCGGCTGGTCGGTCCGGAACTCCCGGACAGGCATCGAAGCCGTGGTTCTGGCCACCGGCTGGCTGCTGGGCGGCTCAGTCGGTGTCGGGACCGTGGTTTACGCGCTGGCCATCGGCCCGCTGGTACAACTGCTGCTGCCGTGGTTCACGGTGCCGGTGCGGGTCATGCCTGCGCAGGCGCGGTCCGGACCTGCCGGCCCCGGGCAGCCAGCCCCGGAGTTGTCCAGCGCCGAGCCGGCAACGGTGGATCCTGCCGGGCGTCAGCCCGCGGCACCCGGCAGCGGCTGGCATTTGGGGCAGAAGTAGATGTCCCGTTCCTCGGTGCCCGTTCCTTTGGCGAGGACCCCGTGGCGCACCGGGGTCCGGCATTTAAGGCAGGCCTGGTGTTCGCGCCGGTAGACCCAGTAGCCGGGCAATCCGGAGGTCCGGCCCACAGGCGTCCCGCGCGGGTTGAGCACGGTCACCCGGCGCCCTGGCCCCAGATTGGCTTCCAGCAGAACCTTGGCGTGGGTGATCATGGCAGTGAGGTCCGGCACCTCCGCTACCGGCACCGCGGGGTGAACTCCGGAGAGGAAGCACGCCTCGCAGCGGTAAATGTTGCCGATGCCAGCGAGGTTCCGCTGGTCCAGCAGCGCGACTCCGATTGGAACCTCCGGGTTGGCGCGGAGCCGGGCCTCGGCCGCGGCGATGTCCCAGTCGGGACCCAATAGGTCTGGCCCGAGATGTCCCACCACAGAGTCCTCTTCCGAGGTGCGGACCACTTCAACGACTCCCAGCGAAAAACCGACGGCGTCAGCCGTGGCCGTCCGCAACACGCACCGGGCCGTGAACCCCGGTTTCCGCCACCGGCCTCCCGGCGGATAGACCTGCCAGGTGCCCTCCATCTTCAAATGTGAGTGGATGGTCAGCCCCTCGTCTGCCGCGCCCGGCCGGGCCGGCCGGGCCGGGTCGCCCGGCCGGGCCGGCCGGGCCGGGTCGCCCGGCCGGGCCGGGCCTCCAGCGGCCAGGCTCCCGCCTCCGGCCCCGCCGTCCGCGGCGCCGGCCGGGCGCCGGAGCCGCATAAGCAGGTGCTTGCCGCGCGGCACGACTTCGGTCACGGTCCAGCCGGCCAGGTTGAGCGTCGCGAAGCGCGGCACCCGGAAGTCCGAGGAGATGAGCTCCTGTCCCGCAAGGGCGGCATGCAGCTGGGCGGTCGCCCGCCAGACGGAATCGCCCTCAGGCACGGATCCTCAACCCCTTCGGTGTGGAGTAGGCGCCCGCATGGGCCAGGGCGGCGGCGACCGGGGTGTCCAGGATGCCGTGTCCATTGACTTTCTCCATGATCAACTTATCTACTGCCCGGCGCGTCACCACTCCTACGAGGGCAACTCCGGCGGCAGCCAGGATGTTGGCGTCGTCCGTGAATGCCAGCAGCGTCTTGCCGCCTCGTTCGACGTAAAGGACCAGAGCGCCGTCGACCAGCACCACAAGGGCCCCGGCTTTCCGGCCGGGCCGGTGGCCGGTGCCGGCCTCGACGTCGAGGCCCGGCCACGGCAGGGCAGCGCCGTAAGGGTTGGCGGGGTCGGTCGCGGCGAGGGCCAGCGCCATGGGATCGGGCTTGGCCAGTTGGCTGTCCTCGGCGTAGGAACGCAGCCGGTCGACGGTGGCGGGCACCGCGAACTGGGCCGCGCCAAGATGTTCGATGAAGTAGCCCCGGCGGCAGCGGCCCGCTTCCTCCAACCGGGCCAGGACTTTGTACATCAGGCCGAAGCCGCCCAGGATGTTCTCCGCCATGACCGATCCGCGGGTCAGCACACCGTAGCGGTCCAGCAGCAATTCCGCCGTGGCCCGGGCATGGATGGTGGGATCAAGTTCGGGGGCGGGTAACGCGGACCAGCGTCCGGCGGCCAGCGGGGGAGTAGGCAAACCTCCCCCGGCGGAGCCGTGGCGTCCACCGTCGAGTCCGGGCGAGCCGAGCAGCCCGGTGCCGTGCGCCCGGCCCAGGCGGCTCAGCCGGGGCGCCCTGGCCCGCGGTGCCCGCGCGGCCTGCCGGTGCGCGGTGTGACCGCCCGCGATCAATGCCCGGACGGGGGCGAACGTGTCGCCGGTGATCCGGCCGGCCCATACCAGGTCCCACAGCGCGGACACGACGTCCTGATCGCCGAGCACGGCATCCATGCCCCCGGCGATCTCTTTCAACTGCCGGTAGAAGTAGCCGCCGCCGTTGGTCTTCAGGTGCTCCAGCAGCCGTTGCTGAGCGTCCCCTGGCTCGTAGCCGATCACAGGGTTCAGCGTCAGGTCGGCAGAATCTGCCAGGTGCAGGCTGAGCCAGCCGTCGTTCCCCGGCAGCGCCCCCGCGCCGGACCAGAGGACTTCCCCGGCGGCCATCAGCTCGTCCAGCATCGCTGGCTGATAGTCCGCCACACGGCTGGCCAGGATCAGCGGTTCCCAGGCGGACGCCGGGATGGGCACGCCGGAAAGCTGGTCGACGGCCGTGATGATCCCGTCCAGTCCCCGCAGGACCGACTGGCCCCGGCGGCTGTCCGGTGTGCGGACGTTCTGCCAGGCGGGCAGGAACCGGCCATAAGCGGCCGCGTCGACGGGTTCCACTTCGGCCCGCAGGGCTGCGAGTGAGCGGCGGCGGAGCTTGCGCAGCACCTCGGCGTCGCACCATTCGCTGGCTCCGGTGAGAGGCTGAGCCACGGCGGCGGGCACCCAGGCGGCGGTCCCGTCTTCGTCCGCCCGATCGCCTACTCCGTCGTCCCCCGCCGGTAGCTTTTCTTCGGGCGGCGCGGGGTGCGGGCGGAACTCACCCTCGACCACACGACCGTCGGCTGCGAGCCGCTTCAGCGCGGTGCCCACGACGGCGACTCCGAGTCCCAGCCGGGCCGCAGCTTCGGCCGCGGTGAACGGACCGTGGGTGCGGGCATACCGGGACACAAGATCACCCAAGGGGTCAGCGACGGGCTCGATGAACGCCAACGGCACGCCCATGGGCAGGGGAACACCGAGGGCGTCGCGAAGCCGGGCCGCATCCTCGACCGCGGCGTGGCGTTCGACGCCGCCGATGTTCACCTTGATGGCGCGGTTGGCCCGCAACAGCGCGGTGAGGTGCGCGACGGCGGCGTCGGCGAGCGGTGCCGCCGGTGCCGCCGGTGCCGGGGCACTCTCCGCGGTCACGGCCTCCAGCCGGGCGGCGACCTCGTCCGGGGTCAGCGGACCCAGGAGGCGCAGCAGGTCCGCGACGCCTTCGAGCCCGCGCACTTTCCGGTCCGGGGTGAGCCGCTGTAGTTCCCGTTCGGTCCCATCGATGACGCTGGCATCAAGGAGTTCGCGCAACTCGACCCGGCCGAGGAGTTCGTTGAGCAGGGTCGAATCCAGGGCCAGCGCGGCGGCGCGGCGCTCAGCGAGCGGCGAATCGCCCTCATACAGGAACTGGGCGACGTAGCCGAACAGCAGGGACTTGGCGAACGGTGAGGGCTGCTGGGTGGTGGTCTCCACGATCCGCAGTTCACGCCGTTCCACCGCGGCGGCGAGGTCCTTGAGGGCCGGCAGGTCGTAAACATCCTGCAGGCATTCGCGCACGGTTTCGAGCACGATCGGGAAGGTCGGGTATTTCCGGGCGACGTCCAGCAGTTGGGCCGAGCGCTGGCGCTGCTGCCACAGCGGTTGCCTCTTGCCGGGATTCTGCCGGGGCAGCAGCAAGGCCCGGGCCGCGCACTCGCGGAACCGCGAGGCGAAGAGGGCGCTGCCGCCGACCTCGGCTGTGACGATCTGCTCCAGCTCCTCCGGGTCGAAGAGGAACAATTCCGCGCCGGGCGGCTCGTCCTCCATCATGGGAACGCGCAGCACAATGCCGTCATCGGCGGCCATCGCGGAGCCATCCATGCCATAGCGCTGGTGCAGTCGCTGGCCGACGGCGAGCGCCCACGGTGCGTGGACGGGCATACCGAAGGGGCTGTGCAGCACCACCCGCCAGTCGCCGAGCTCATCGTGGAAACGCTCGACGACGAGGGTCGTGTCGCTCGGGACCACCTCGGTGGCGAGCTTCTGCTCGGCGAGGTACTGGATGAGGTTGTTGGCGGCGAAGTCGTCGAGGCCGCTGGCCCTACAGCGTTCCGTGGCCGGCCCGACGTCGGACGCGGAGAGTTCCCGGACGAACGCACCGAGGGCGCGGCCCAGATCGACGGGGCGGCCCAGGGAGTCACCCTTCCAGAAGGGAAGCTTGCCGGGCTGGCCGAAGGCGGGGGTGACGAGGACACGGTCGTGGGTGATGTCCTCGATCTTCCAGCTGGTCGCGCCGAGGGCGAAGACATCCCCGACCCGGGACTCGTAGACCATTTCCTCGTCGAGTTCGCCGACCCGCCGTCCGCCCTTGGCTGCCGCAGCGGCCGGGCTCGCGGCCCGTCCGTCGCCGCCCGCAGAACCAGACCCTTCCACCTCGGTGCCGATGATGTAGACGCCGAACAGCCCCCGGTCCGGAATCGTCCCGCCTGAGGTGACGGCGAGCCGCTGCGCGCCCGGCCGGCCCTCGATGGTGCCGGCGTTACGGTCCCAGATGATCCGCGGACGCAGTTCCGCGAATTCGTCGGATGGGTAGCGCCCGGCCAGCAGGTCCAGGGTGGCCTCGAATGCGGAGCGGGGGAGTGAAGCGAAGGGGGCGGACCGCCGGACGGTCGCGAACCATTCCTCCACCTCGATCGCGCCGAGGGCGGTCGCGGCAACGGTCTGCTGGGCGAGGATATCCAGCGGGTTGGCGGGGACGCTGAGCCGTTCGATCTTGCCGCCGAGCATCCGCTCGACCGTGATCGCGGTGTGCACAAGGTCCGCCCGGTGCTTGGGGAACAGGACGCCCTGGGAGATCTCGCCGACCTGGTGCCCGGCGCGGCCCACGCGCTGCAATCCGCTGGCCACCGAGGGCGGCGACTCGACCTGGACGACGAGGTCCACGGCGCCCATGTCGATGCCGAGCTCCAGCGACGACGTGGCCACGACGCAGCGCAGCCGCCCGGACTTGAGGTCGTCCTCGATGAGGGCGCGCTGGTCCTTGGACACGGATCCGTGGTGGGCGCGGGCCAGCACCGGGTCGGTGCCGGCGGTGCTGCCGGCCTGCGCCATCATGTGTGCCGGGGTGGCCGTCGACGCCGGCGCCAGCGCGGATCCGCCGGCTGATCCGTTTCCGCCGGTGGATCCGAAGGCTGATCCGGCCCCGTCAGCCGGCAGGCCGGTCAAACCGTCATCCTGCAGCGAATCCCAGCCGCCGGCGGCGGCGGCGGCCATCAGCTGCCGTTCGGCATAGATTTCATTGAGCCGGGCCGTGAGCCGCTCGGAGAGCCGGCGGGAGTTGGCGAACACGATGGTGGACTGGTTGGCCAGCACCAGGTCCACGATCTTTTCCTCCACATGCGGCCAGATGGAGGCCTGCGGCTGCAGGCCCGAGGCCGGGCCGGAGTCGAAGGCCCCGGCTGCGCCCTGGAGATCGGTCATGTCCTCGACGGGGACGGAGACGGTCAGGTCCCAGTTTTTCCGCGATGGCGGCGCAACAATCTCCACGGGCGCCGAGCCCGCCAGAAACTGTGCCACGAGCTCCCGCGGCTCCACCGTCGCGGACAGCCCGATCCGCTGCGCCGGCTTGGGCAGCAACGCATCGAGGCGTTCCAGCGAGACGGCGAGGTGGGCGCCGCGTTTCGTTCCGGCGACAGCGTGGACCTCATCGATGATGATGGTGTCGATCTCGCTGAGGGTTTCCCGGGCCTTGGAAGTCAGCATCAGGAACAGTGACTCGGGTGTGGTGATGAGGATGTCGGGCGGACGGCTGAGCAGCGCACGCCGGTCCGCCGTCGTCGTATCCCCGGAGCGGACCCCGACGGTGATCAGGGGCGCCGGCAGGTTCAGGCGTTTGGCGGTCTGAGTGATGCCGATGAGCGGGGCGCGGAGGTTTCGTTCGACGTCAACGCCGAGGGCCTTAAGCGGGGAAATATACAGCACCCGGGTTTTGCGCTGGGGTGCCTTCCGTCGGGTGCCCTTTCCGGTTGCCGGCGTCAGGCCAGGCAGTGATTCCGGCTCGGCGGGAACGGAGACGAGCAGCCGGTCCAGGGCCCAAAGGAAGGCGGCGAGGGTCTTGCCGGATCCGGTGGGAGCGACCACGAGGGCGTGCGAGCCGGAGGAAATGGCGTTCCAAGCGCCGTTCTGGGCCGGGGTGGGCGCGGAAAAAGCGCCCTGGAACCAGTCCCGGGTCGGCCGGCTGAACCGGTCCATGGCGTCGGCCGCGAGTGTGCCGCCAGCGAGTTCCTGCCCCGTCATTCCTCCATCATGCCTTACGGCACCGACACTCTTGGGCGGGCGCCCAACCGCCGCCCGCCGGACCGGGCGGCGGGTCCTACTTCGGCTCGAACGCCCCGATGGTCAGCAGGCTGATTTCCGGGTTGCTGCAGGCATCGGTCGGCTGTGGGAGGAACAATGACGCGGTGTCGTTCGGGGGATAGATCCGGTAGCCGGCTGCAGCAACGACCTCGCAGTCGGCGTAGTTCCGGGCCTGGGTGTAGCGCAGCACCGCCGTGCCTGCCTCGCCGGGTGCGAGCAGCACATCCGCCACCGGGCTGGATTCGTCCCGCGTGGCAGCGGCGCCGATCGGCTCGCCGTCGGCGCCGGCGGTCAGGGAGACCCCGGCGAAGCCCTGGAGCAGGCAGGGTTCGGTGCCGGAGTTCGACAGGATGAGCTGCATGTAGACGCTGCCGGCGGCGCCGCCGCCGGAGGCATCGGTCAGGGCCGTCAGGGAGTCGGCTTTGCACAACGCCGGCCCGGCCTGGGTGGAGGCCTGCGACGACGGGGAGGAGGTGGAGCTCGGTGACGCGGACGACTCTGTGGCCGAAGCCGACGCCGAGGCGCTGTCGGTGGGGGACACCGGTCCCGTGGCGGCCTGCGGCGTGCCGCCTCCGCAGCCGCTCAGCAGGAGCGCTGCGGCCACGGTCGCTGTCGCCAGGGACGGGACATGCTTGATTCGCTGAGACCTCATGCGTACACCCTGCGGCCCGCCGCCGCCGTAGTCAACGATGCCACGGCGGCGCGTCCTGATTGATGCCCGGATTGTAATTTCCGGGC
Organism: Arthrobacter sp. PAMC25284; assembly: GCF_019443425.1. NCBI lineage: Bacteria > Bacillati > Actinomycetota > Actinomycetes > Micrococcales > Micrococcaceae > Arthrobacter > Arthrobacter sp. PAMC25284. The sequence continues at coordinate 2,120,155 of NZ_CP080382.1, read as the reverse complement.
ATCAATCAGCGGCGGCTACTGCTGCTGAGTCAGCTACTGCTGCGGTGCGCGGCGGCGCAGGAACGCGAGCCCGCCAAGCACCAGACCGCCCACGCCGGCAACCAGGCCGGCCCAACTGCGTGCCTGGGCGCCGTCGTCCGTGACCGATGTGGCCTGAGCCAGGTCATGCGTCGTTGCGGAGGCAGTCCCGGCCGGCGCGCCGGATGCGGCATGCCCGTCCGCAACGGCTTCGGTGACGGTCACCGACGGAGCCGGGGACTTGACGGAGTCATGGTCCTGGCCTTCCTGCGGGATCGTTGCCCAGTCGGTCTGCCCCTGCTCGCAGTTCTGCAGGGTGGGGAAATAGAGCGTCTTCCCCGGGGTGTCGGGCAGCTTTACCGAGAGCACCAGGGCGTCGCGGAAATGGGGATCCAGCGGAGCCTTGGCCGTGTAGACGATCCGGCTGGTCCGTTTGGTGATGGACGAACCGTCGGCCAGCGTTTTCGGTTCGGGCAGTTGCTCCTCGACCCTCTCGACGGTCCAGTTGGGGTTGACCGTGGGCTGCGCGTCGTTGAGTTCGGCGGGCAGTGTGATGGTCACTCTGGTGGTGCCGAAAGTGTCGCAGCCGTGCGGGATCCCGAAGGTCACCAGGGCATATGAGTTGGCGGCGGTTTTGTCCGGGGTGGCGCCGACATGGGCCGAAGCGCCGGACACGCCAGCGAGCATCAGGGCGGCGGTCCCGCCTGCCACGGCAGTGGCGGTCAGGGCGCGGCGGACGGGGGACAGGGTCATTGACTTGTTCAAGAGAGGGTGCCTTTCAGGCGCGGGCCCGGCGTTCAACGCGCGGAAGCCCAAGGGTGGTGAGGTCGCGGCGGCACGGCCAGCCGGGTGGGTCTGGGGAGTCCGCGACCAGGGGAAAAGTCAGGAAAATACGACGGCGGCGGGCGGGCCGCGGCGGCAGTCAGGCCGCTGGTTCCGCCACGGGAGCGGGGCTGCAGGGACCGGTGGGACGGCAACCGCGGGTGCCGCGGCGGCGTCGGTCGATACGGGTGAGGGGAGCTCGATGAGCGGACGAAGCCAGGCAGCGAGCCCCCACAGGGCATCTTCACCCCTGGCGAGGATCAGGGCGCAGGCCAGCGTGGCCGCGGCGTGGCCGGCCAGCATCAGCAGCGCCAACGGCGAATCGAGGCCATGGGCCTGCACCTGCTCGAGCGGGCTTGCCGGGAGGCTGGTTGGGAGGAGTGCCGGGCCGTGGTGCGGCCCGGCAGCGTTGCTCGCGGCACCGGCCACTGTGCCGCCGAGGGCAGTAAAAGCTTCGTGCAGGACGAGCTGGCCGGCCCCGAGCAGGCCCGCAACCGCAGGGAACCCGAGTTTAAGGCGGGTCACCGCGGTGCAGGCCAGGCCGGTCAGGGCCAGGAGGGCCAGGAGGATCATCGGCCCCGGAAGCTGACCGCCGGCCAGGACGTGGGCGCAGGCTGCCAGTGTGAGCGCGACCGTTGCGACCATGCCGGCGCGGAGGGCATGGAAGGGAGTCCGGGCGGGGTGTGTGCGCACGGAATCCTCCCTGCACTTCGTCGATCACGGCGGTTTCCCGTGACTCTACCGGCACGTGAGTGCCGTCCGCTAGTCCGTTTCCGGCCCCGAACAGTAGTGGCAGTCCTCCGGGCAGGACGAGTCCGTGCTCGCATCCCACGCGGCGATTTGTGCCGCGCCCGCTGGTGCGTCAGTGCGCAGCATGGCCGGCTTCTTCCGGACCCGCAACGGCCAGTTCGAAGCCGTCGTCAACATGGAACAACTGCCGGTGGCCGTGGCCGGATACGACCCACACGACGGCGCCGTTGGCGGTGCGGTCGTCCACGCGGCCTGCGTGTTCGAGACGGCCGTTCCTGCGGAGGTGCACGGCGTCGCCGACCTCGACGTCGTCCCAGTGGGCGGTGCTGCCGGCGGGCCGGTTCTGTTGCAAAGTCACGATGGTTCCTGAGGGTCGCGGAGATAAACGCTGATGTGATTCAGCTAACCGCGCGGAGGCCTACCGGCTCAATGGACGAGTGAATGGGGCGGTTAGCTAGCGTTGTGCAGAAGTCCAGCCGTCCCACGGCCGTTCGGTGTGCCGTCCGCTGCGGGTCGGGCGCCGCGTGCCGCGGTGCCGGACAGAACCGACTATCGTCGAATCGACCACTATCTCCATTCGAAGGACCTGGAATGTCTGCACCCGCCCCGAAAAGCCCGTGGTCTGACAGTTTCGGCAGGACTTCCACCCGGGCAGCACAGACCCTGCTGATCCTGGCCCTGGCCTCCGTACTGGTGTTCGCCCTTAGCCAGCTGACGCTCATCGTTATCCCGGTGATCATCGCCCTCATCCTGGCCGCAGCGATCGCCCCGCTGGTGGCGTGGCTCAGGCGCCGCGGCTGGCCGGCCGCCGTCGCCACCGGTGTTTCCTTCCTGGGCATGGTCACGGTTTTCGGTGCCGCAGTCACTGGCATCGTTTTCGCCGTCCAGAGTGAGTGGTCCGCGCTGGTGGAGCAGGCCGGAGCCGGATTCGACCAGTTGTACTCACTGGTCCAGAACGGACCTCTGACGGTCGATGACACGGTTATCCAGGATGCGCGGGACAAGGCTTTGGCGTTCCTGGGCAGCAGCTCCTTCGCCACGGGTGCCATCACCGGGATCGGCGCTGCCGCCTCGTTCATCACCGGGTTCGTGCTCATGGCCGTCGTCCTGTTCTACTTCCTGAAGGACGGGGAGAAAATCTGGGCGTTTGTACTCCGCGCCTTTACGGGCGAACGCCGCGCGAAGGCCGAGCTGGCCGGGGCCCGGGGCCTGCAGCTGCTCGGCGGCTACGTCCGCGGCACGGCTGCCGTCGCAGGAGTCGATGCGGTGGTGATTGGCGCGGCGCTGCTGGTGATGCAGGTGCCCTTGGCCCTGCCGCTGGCGGTCATCACGTTTATCGGCGGGTTCATCCCGCTGGTTGGCGCCACGGCTGCCGGCGCGATCGCGGTGCTGGTGGCCCTGGTCTCCAATGGCCCCGTGGCGGCGTTGATCGTGCTCGCCGTCGTGGTGGGCGTGAACCAGTTGGAGGGCAACTTCCTGCAGCCGGTCCTGATGGGCAACGCGCTGAAGGTCCACGGCCTGGTCATCCTGCTGGCGCTGACCGCCGGAACCATCCTGGCCGGGATCGTGGGCGCGGTCCTGGCGGTGCCGCTGGCCGCCGTCGTCTGGGCCATCATCAAGGTCTGGACGGGTGAGGACCCCGGTGACACGGCGCCCACCCCACACGAGCCGGCCGTGGAGCCCGACACGGCCCACGACGGGGCAACCTGAGCCCGTCGCAAACCCTAAATGGGGACCATTTCCACCCGGAACGATGAGAGGGACTGCCTGATGAGTGAACCGAAGTGGGTCCAGCACGTTATCTGGTGGCAGGTGTATCCCTTGGGCTTCACCGGAGCCGAAGCTGCTGCCGGGTCAGCCCCGCAACCGGTGGTGCACCGCTTGGATCGGCTTGAGGCCTGGCTTGATTACGCGGTGGAACTGGGGGCTTCCGGGCTTGCTCTTGGTCCGGTCTTCGCCTCGGAAACGCACGGGTATGACACCACCGACTACTACCGCATCGACCCGCGGCTGGGCGATGACGGCGACTTCGACGAACTCGTCGCGCAGGCCCACGCCCGTGGCCTGAAAGTACTGCTCGACGGCGTCTTCAACCACGCGGGGCGCAGCTTCGAACCATTCCAGCAGGTCCTTGCCGAAGGTCCGGAGTCGCCCACTGCATCCTGGTTCCGGCTGGACTGGCCGGACACCGAATGGGTGCCCGGCAGCGAACCCGGCTACGAGGACTTCGAAGGCCACCATCACCTGGTCGCGCTGAATCATGATGAACCCCAGGTTGCCGCGTTTGTCACAGACGTCATGAAGCACTGGCTGGGACGTGGCGCGGACGGGTGGCGGCTGGACGCGGCGTATGCCGTGCCGCCCTCGTTCTGGAAACCGGTCCTGGCGGAGGTGCGCAGCGAGTATCCGGAGGCGTATTTCGTGGGGGAGTACATTCACGGCGACTACGCCCACGAAGTGCAGGAAAGCACCCTGGACTCCGTCACCCAGTACGAACTCTGGAAGGCCGTCTGGAGCTCGCTTAACGACGCAAACTTCTACGAACTCGCCGCCGCGCTGGACCGGCACAACGGTTTCCTGGAGTCCTTCACGCCGCTGACTTTCGTGGGCAACCACGACGTCACCCGGCTGGCGAGCCGGCTGGAGAACCCGGACCAGTTGCCGCTTGCGCTGACGGTTCTCCTCACGGTGGGCGGAACGCCGTCGATCTACTACGGCGACGAGCAGGCCTTCCGCGGTATCAAGGAGGACCGGGCCGGGGGAGACGACGCCGTCCGGCCGGCCTTCCCGGAGGCGCCGTCGGAGCTCGCGCAGCTCGGCTGGCCGATTTACCACCTGCACCAGGAACTGATCAGCCTCCGCCGCCGGCACCCGTGGCTGCACACCGCGCGAACCGAGGTGCTCGCGATCAGCAACGAGCACCTCGTCTACGAGACCCGCGGCGACGGCGGTGCGCTCACGGTCGCACTGAACCTCTCGGGTGCCACCGCGGAACTGTCCGTGCCGTCGTCGGCCTCGGCACTGTTGGCAGGCCGGGGCAAGACACTCCCGGACCGTAACGCCGTCAGGCTGGACGGTTACGGCTGGGCAGTGCTCGGAGCCGCCGGTTAGGCAGTGTCCCTCCGGGTGGACGTATCGGCCCGGAGAGTGCCAGATTGATCGGGATAAACTCCGGCTATGACGAGTAACCCGCCGACATTCGCCCGCCGTCTTCGGAACCGCGTAAAGGGTCCGTTGAGTGACGAGAGCGCCGTCAGCCGGATCTCCGCGTATGTGTACGGGAATGTGCTTGTCCTGGCGGCAATCGTCGCCTCCAGTCCTTCCGGGGCCAGCTCCGGGGAAGCCGCGGTCTACATCCTCGGCACGGCATTGACCACGTTCCTGGCGCACGTCCTCGCCCACCATTTCAGTGCCGCCGCCGTCCACGGGAAGGCGGCCCGGCAGGAAGTCCGCGAGGAACTGCGCGACGCCGTCCCCATTCTGACGTCGGGCTACCTGCCGGCTGCCGTCGTTGGCATCGGTGCCCTGATTCACCTGGATGGCCGCATCAGCCTGGCCGTGGCTGCCGCGCTGGTCCTGGGTCGCCTGCTCTTCAGTGGCCTCGTCATCGAACGGCTCAGTGGCAAACCGGCAAGCGCGGGAGCCTTTTGGGGCGGGATCGGCCTGGCAGCGGCTGCTGGCGTCGTCGTCGCGGGAAAGCTTCTCCTCGCACATTAGGGCCGCGGCCACCGGTAGCGTTGGAGGATGACAGCAACGTACCGGTATGACGTGGAGGTCCTGCACTTGCTCGTATCGCCCGCGCACGCCTATTTCGGGCGGGCCAGGGACGGTGCCGCGGACGTTCCCACGCTCGACGCCGACCGCATCGAGCTCGTCGCCGGCAAGGGCGTCGTCGGGGACCGTTTCTTCGGCAAAGCGGCGCACATGGACGCCGCCGTGACCCTGCTCGCCATCGAGGCGCTGGAGGCCATGGCCGCGGAGCTGGGCGCCGGACCCTTTGATCCGCTCCTGCCGCGGCGCAATGTGGTCCTCCGCGGCGCGCAGTTGGCCCCGCTGCTGGGGGAGGAGTTCGCGCTGGAGCAGCGAGGAGCACTGGCATGGTTTCGGGGCGGACGGCCCCGCCCACCCCTGTGTGTGGATGGATAGGGTTCTTGCTCCCGGGGCGCACGCGGCCATGCGCGGCCGCGGCGGCCTGCGGTGCCGGCCGCTCTCCGACGGGGTTCTCCACCGCGGGCCGGCGGTTCTCCTCAGCCCGGTCCCGCTGGAACCGGACCGCGCCGGAGTCCCGGTGGTCCTGCGGCCGGGGCGGCTCCCGTAGGTGGCGTGAGCAAGTGACCGGGCACAGAAAAAGGCCCTTGATTTCCTTTGAAAACAAAGGAAATCAAGGGCCATTCTACTTGGCGGTGACGGTGGGATTTGAACTTTCGCAGAAGCACAGGCGGCAGAGCAAAAACGTTGATCTGACGCGAATTTCGATACTCCCTAAGCACTAAAAATATCTGCTGATCACAATGCATTGCGCTCAAATCGTGCTCACATCAAGCAGTGCCGATTCCCTTGGATTCGATCGTCTGAGTGCTCACCAAATCGTTTGGTGAGCAGGCGACGCCAATATCAACCAATCCGGGGACGGAAATGGTGAGAAGTTGGTGAGGGAATAATCCCTGAGAGTACGACTGGCAGGGCTTTACTCACCACTCACCACCTGCTCACCACTACTCACCAACTAGCGCCCCAAAACCTCACCACACCACCCGAACACCGAAGGTGTGATGAGTGGTGAGCAGGATGAATAGTGACGAGAAAAAAATAGGGACCGATTGCATAGTGGAGCACCAGCTCAGGCAGGAGTTCCCGATAGTGATTTCGTTGGGGGCGGCGAATCCGTACTTAGTCTTGACCGGTCAACTGAACCTGCACAGTCTCTCCGGGTTCGACAACGACCCATCCGGATCGCTCCTTCATGCTGGCGTCTTTGGTGATGAGAACCTCAGGCTCAGCCCTAATGCCCGAGACTATCTGGCCGATGTTCGGCATCTTGAACGGCACACGTGCCACTGAAAACCGGTCGGACACAGATTCTATCTTCATAGTTAGCACAGGCAGTTCCGTCTCTCCCAGCACCTCACCTGGGTTATCAGGATCGGGAATCTCAATCACATCAAAGATAATGACTTGGTCGTCTACGCTGACGCCGATGTCCGCCCCGATGTTGATCGCTACACGCTGGTCACCCAAGACCGTGGCGATTCTTGCATTGACTCGCTTCATATGTTTCTCCTCGCCATCTGTTCATTAAAGTTCTCGCGGTAGAGCACTAGGTCCTCAGGTGGGGTCTCTAAAGTTTTGGCGCGTTCGTACACTGCCCCCCAATAGTCGTCATCCAACGACTCGATAACACGCAAAATCAACATCTCACCGACGGGTTGCTTCTCGACAACTTCAAGCTCGCCAAGGGCTTTCTGAACGAGTTTCGTCTTTGCTCGGAATCTTGATGAGGGGGGCGGTTCGGCGCCATCCGTAAGTGTGGCGTAAATAAGCAACCCACTATCTTGGACGCTGACGGCTCCAACTGCCAGTTGTGCGCGCGACGCTTCTGCTAAAAGACTCCCCAGGATCGAGTCCCGGCCCTTCTCATACGAGGCTTTGACTGCCGCAGGGTGAACCACATTCAAAAGCTCGTCGAGCTGATCCTTTAGCTGGTCACGTTCTTGGGTGACGATAACCATGTCCGTGCTGAGTTTGCGGTGACCACGGATGGCGATGATGGCGTCCGCGAGAAACGGATAAGCGAGTGTGAAAAGCCAAGCGGCTACGACTGCGGCACCCGTCTGGAAAGCGAGCACCGCTTGCTCCTCCGGCGTTCTACCTGCGGCCATGAAGGTGAAGATCGCAGCTCCCAGCGCGATTAGATACACCAGCATCGCACCCTTTGAGCGCCAGAATTCCTTGATTGCGTCCACCCCCACTTTGCTCGAACTTGGCAAGTATATGCGCGGCCCAGTCGGAAAGGTTCAGTGGCTCACTCCTGCGATGAATTCTTGCGGTTGAAGTCGGACGGGAGACCCCTATGTACGGGACGTATTCGGCGGCTCCAAAAAGCACCACGGAGGGCTCTTTACGTACTATTTTTGATTTCCCCAGACTCGTACACAATGTGAGCGCCCGAACGCACCGGGTGGATTTAGCTGCCCAGGGGAGGGGGTGTCGACCCCATGTCGTTGCGTCGGTCATCGTTCAGCATGCACCCGGCAGACGTTCAGGGCACAACGTCAGATGGCAGCGGTCGTCGCATGCGTGATCATGCATCGACGCAATGACGACGGCGTCAGAGCGCAACAGTCGACGCGACACGGTCGGTGAGGCAGAGACGTTCGCGTCATCGACACAAGTTACGGCATCACAGGCACGAGCGTCTTCGCAGGGCCTAAACGCTGCATCGGCTGGACTATTGGTATATGTCGGTCCATTGATGACCGTCCCACCAGCGGGACGCGGAGGGGTTCTGCGGGTCCTTATAGAAGCCGGGAGGTGGTCCTACAGGCTGCGCGGGCGTTTGCGTTGCGGGAGCCTGCTGCACTGTGGGGGCCGGGCCAGCTGATTCAGCACGGTGGAGTGAACGTTGATGGCCGCATGCCCGGCACTTGGGCATAAAGGCGAGGCCAACTTCTGAAAAACCCATAGTCATGAGGGCAGCAGACCCACGCCCAACGTTCCTCGCACCCATGCCGAGGCCAGACCCCATGCACTTTACGCAGTCGCGACAACCTGTAAAGACTTTTTGACGAGCCACCCGTTACCCCCAGAAATTAGTGATTGAAGCGATCATAGAGTGCCCAGCTAGCAAGTATTTGAATCGCCACGTCCTTGTCCCATGCAATCGGTCGTCAGTGAGCGTGTAAGCGAGTCGACTAGCGAAGTGACACATTCATGAACAACGCGATCGTTGGATCGTCAGGGAGCGCTTTACGGACGCCTCAGCAACAGAACGTATCGAGCGTTGTGATCAAGCCGACGGGTATTTCCACACCCACCCGCCGCCACCTGAGGGGTCGTAGGAAACTTCGCCCGTTGGCGACGTCACGTCGAGGAGAACCAACCCGTTGAGCTGTTCACCTTTGCCCATGTAACTGGGGAGAAGCTTGCTTTCGTCAGACAGGCAACCTTGAACGGCGGGCGAGTCGACCTTGTTCATGCGGGTGCCATTCGCCGCATAGCCCTTCCAGTGGTAAGGACTGAAGCTAATCATGCCTTCTTGCCCATCCACGATCAGAGGACCGGAAAAATTGCTGGTTGTGGAGATTTCAAGGTTGATCCCGATGATGGTTCCCGTCGGCTGAGTCGCGTAAGTCGCGTCGCAGGTAATGGGCTGAATCGAGGTGACCTTGAAGGTCATAGTGGGCACATCGGAGTTTGGATCAGTCAACTGCGATGCTGTTTGGCCAATTTCTTTCACGATTTGGCCCCGCGCATTTTCATTACGGCTTGGTGTCGGGGTGGGCGTGGGGGTAGGGCCCTGCGTGGCCGCTGGCGGGACTGAAACAGTTGGTGCCGCTTGTGGAGCCGGAGATGAGCAGGAACTGAGAGCAAGGCCCAGAAAAAGGGCTCCGGCGATTGCGCGAGAAGTATTCATTTTTCCCCCATTTAGAACGACGAGACACGTCATCATAGCGATTCTCGTCCGTAGCTCTGAATCATGAAGTGAGCATCCACCACTAAGCCCCGTTGCCGGGGTGTGGGTTGAAGTTACGGGACGAGCGTCAGGCGGGCGACGCTTTCGTGGTCAAAGGCGAAGAAGCCTTCAAGGGTGGCGTGCGGCGTGGTGATGAACGCGGAGCCATCGTCGTCGATGTCGAGGTCAGCATCAGGGCCAAATGTCGAATGGACGAAGTCGTCGGCGGCGATCAATTGGTCGCGGGTCATGCCTTTGCAGCTTCGGTGGCCTTTTGGCGGCGGCAGGCGGCGCGTGCCTTCTTGCCTTCAGCGCCTGACTTGGCGTGAGTGCAGTCCGTGTGGGCGGTTGGTGCCGGGGCCCTTCTTGGCAGGCGCTGCTTTCGCGGGCTTCTTGACCGGTGCCTTACGGGTCCCGTTGGCCTCTGCTTCGAGTTCGGCGATGGCGTCGGCAACTTCGTCGGCAGGGGCCTGCGAATCCTGTGCAATCGGTTCAGCGGCGGCGGCTTCGTTGGCGATTGCCTCGGACGGCACTCCGACCATGTCGCCGGACAGCTTGATGGCGGGAGTAGCCGGCTTGCGGTTAGCGGGGGTGCGACGTGCGGTCATGTTGATCAATCCTTAGTTTGTCGTTTCGTCGTTCCTGGCGGATCGACGAGATGACATTAAGAGACTTTCGTCCACAGTCCCAAGGACGACTATGCGTGTGTGCCTGCCTTCTTGATCAGGTACCCGGCCATCGAAGAGCAAGTGACGAGGAAATAGGTTGCCAGTGCTTCGTCCACTTCACCGTGCTTGATACTCCCGTGGCGTATGCCGCCTTCGTCGTTGACGTACCCGTAAATCTTCAGCCAGCCATCCACCAAGGCGTGATGACTCGGAACGCCGTTGGCCTCCAACTTTTTCAGTGCCTCTCCAAGTGTCTTGGCTCCCGTGAGGTGGCGAGCGACGGCTTCGACCGCGCTGATCGACTCCTTGACCACATTCAAGTGATGGGGATCTTGCCGATTCGAAAGCAAGGAAAGCGCATTGAGCAAGTGTTTGCGTGCGCCGCCGTGTGGCTCAAGCAGCTCCAGAGCGGTCTCGATTGCCTCGACCTCAGCCCCCTCGGTAACCTGAATAATCTCACCGTTTACTACCCGGTAGCCCACGAGGTACTTCTCGAAGACTAAGTTGAGCAGATCGGACAAGTCTGTCCCGTCGTGTTCCAGGCATAACTCTATGACATCGAAGGCCTGGGCCATTGTCCCCTCAACGATCGATGCTTTGACCTCGTGCATGAACTCTTTGGCTGATGTGCTGTGGAGATCATCGAAAGATCTACTCCATTCGACCCAAAGGGCCGAGACGAACGCGTCGCGCTTTTCAAGATATGCGTAGTGGTCATAGGAGTCCATCTTGAGTGCGTAGACGACGTTCCAGATGTGGATGCGTGTTTCGGCATCCAGATCATCGACCTGGAGGACCGTGCGGGGCGCAACGATGCCGTTGCGAACTGAGAAGCGTGGCATTAGTCGCTCTCCCCCTGAGCGAAGGGGGTGTAGCCACTGAGGTCGGCAGCAATCTTCGCGTTGAGTTCGTAAAGCCGGTCGACGACTTCTGCTCGATCGTCGAGGACCGAGGTGGGCCAGTCGTAAGAACGACACACAGATTCGTCGAGGCGCTTATGAGCCGCCCGAAGATCGGTGAAAGCTCCCTCGTCCATAGCGTTGTAGACGGCTGTCAGGCCCGCTTGCTTTTTCCCCTGCGCGACCAGCTTGTCGCAAGCCTTCGTCCGCTCAGTGCCGATGTCACGAGCCGCCTGCTCGATCTTGTCTCGCTGCGCGCTAGCGAGGTCGGGCAACGGGAAGGTAATAAGTGCCGTCTTTGACGTGTAGCGCAACCTGTCTTCAAGCGTCGAACTTTGTTCCCTGGCCCACGTTTCATGAATGGATGAGGATAAGATCCCCATAGTCCAGTCATCTTCCCGCGCAATTGCAACGACAAGGTTGCTTGGGCACCAAGATGTATCTGCCCAAGAGAGAAGAAGGCGCTTGCCGGTGATGCCCACTGCGATGTACCTCTCCGATCCCTCCATCGCGTCGCGCATGGCGGGTACGGCCTCTCCAAAACGCCACCAGCGTTCTCGTCGACTCTCTCGGTTGTTTTGGTCACGCACAGGCTTGACTCGCTCTCGCACAATCGACAGGGCGGCTGGATAGGCCATTGCGTCTTCAAGTTCAAGCATGCCGAAGTCGATGATCCATCGACTTGGCTCTTGATTCGGACTGTTGGCTATGTCGCGGCCCACTAAATACTGACGCACCACTCGTCCATAGTCAGCATCTGTTCGTAGCAGCAGCGTGTGAGCTTCGGCATTATCAAGAACAAAGCCATCCCCTGCGGGCTTGCATCCCTCGAACGCTACGCCCCGATTGCCTGGGAGTGGTAAGGCACGTCTGGATCCGACTCCCGCTTGCAGAAAGTTGTTGATGCCAGCCACTTCGCGGCGGTCGAGCACGTAGCTTGTGGGTTGGGCGAGCGGATTCTTCACCCAGTTCACCAGCGACACATCGACGGCCGCCTCACCAGACCAGTCCTGAGACCTGACTGCGTCCGTTATGACTGCGCCGTTAGCGAAGATGTAATCAAGCCCGGCATGGCGAGAGATGTTTTGAGTGATGGAGTTCGTGGCGACGAGTCCGGCCCTCTGCCCATTTTTCAGGTGGTCGTTTGCTTTTCTGAACCAGTAAACGCAGAGATCAGCGATGCCTGCTTTGAAGGTACTTTCAAGGAATTTCAAGTAGTCGGCGCCGTTGTACTCCCTGATCCTTGAATAGCCGATGAAGGGCGGATTGCCGATTATGGCGTCGACCTCCGGCCATTCCGCTTTAAGAGCGTCTGCTTCGATGATGGTGTCGAGATTATGCAGCGGCAGCGGATCGTCGCCCTGAACATTCATCTCGCGAGCCATCTGCGCGTGGCCCATCCAGATGGTGAGTCGGGCGATTTGCACTGCGAACGGTTCAATCTCGATCCCGTACAAATTCTCGATCGGGTAGAACTCAAGATGCATCGAGACGGGCTTGCCCTTGGCATGCTTTAGGTCGTCAATGCGGTCCTTGAGATAGTGCTCGAGGCGGCGTATCTCCCGGTAGGCAACGTAGAGGAAGTTTCCTGAGCCACAGGCCGGGTCAAGGACCTTGAATTGGCATAGCTCCTTGAGTAGTGCTTCGAGCTTCTTGTAGTCCTCGGTGCCGTCAATCTTCTCGCGCCAAGGCTTCAAGATCGTCGGTTCGACGATCTGCATGATGTCTTGCTCGTGGGTGTAGTGAGCCCCGAACTGACGGCGGCGATCGCCCAGGCATTCCTCAAAGAGTGATCCGAAGATCGTGGGGTTGACGTAGCGCCAGTCGTATTTTGCGGCCTGTACGAGCAAGTCGAGATCGAAGCTGTTCAGGGGCACATAAGGGACCGATTCAAGTAGACCGCCGTTGACGTAGGGGAGCCCTTCGAGGAACCCCTCACTGCGATCGATTGCATTACGGGAGTTCATTGCGGCGAGGAACGACTGGACCTCGCGCCCAGGGATTCGCTGCTTCGCTCCGCGTGCATCCAGCGAGAGATCCCTCAACAGGTTGGCGAAACGATTGGCCGGAATAAGGCCCAAATCCTCGGCAAATAGCGTCCACGTTGATTGGATGATGAACCGACGGAGATCGTCGTCCTTTAGCCCGTATTCCTCGCGGTCGTGGAAGCGCTCGTACAAGCGGTTGAATAGTCCGATCATGTCCGCGCTGGCACCGACAGTGATCTTCTGGCCTGGTCCACCGTACGTGGGAACTCGTCCGCGACCCATCAGGAAGGCTAGTGAGTCGACGAAGTCTGGCAGCTGCTCCAGCGTGAACACGTCTCTGGGCGCGTTGGGGAACCTGCCCGGCTCCCACACCTCGAAACGGTCGAAGGAACACAGCACCGTGAACGGGGGAGCGGCTACCTCATCGGTCGCGCAGTACTTCCAATACCGGAGCATCTGAGGGCGGTGCTCTGCGAGACGTACAGATTCCTTCGGGCCCTTCATTTCAACGAGAACGACCTCAGGCCAGTAGAAGTCGATAAAGCCGTGGCGCTGGCCTTCGTCAAGAGGAAGGTGAGATTCGTGGCTGGCGTCAAGGGTTCTCGGGTCTTCAACTCCGGTGTAGGCCTGCACCAGTTGATTCACGAATGTCTGTGCTCCGGCACGTTCTGTTCCCGAATAGCCGGACCAACTGGCCACAAAAGTCTTCAGCGATTCAACGATCTCGTTACGCGTGCGGTGCATCAGTTCCCCATCTAAGTTGCAAGTACAACTGATTCAACCATGGAGGACGGACAGCAACCGCTTGCTGTTGCTAGTGGGCCAAGCTGAAAGTGAGCCTCTTGTCCCACGCAGACTCGTCTACGCTCGCGGTTGTGGGAGTCACGTCCTTCGGTACGTCGAAGAAGATATTGCCGGAGGCGGACAAGCCAGGATTGATGTAGTCCAGAAATCCGGTCGTATCGTCGCCCTCGATGGCTTTGATATTGACCCAGGAATCGGTGCTGTATTCGATGTCCCCCATGATCAGGGTCATGTCGTCGAAGTCCAGGCGCTCTTCCTTCTTGGAAATGTTCTTGACGGAAACGGACACCCGGCAGAAGTGGCCCTTGGCGTTTTCGCGCAGAATCTCGCCCCTGCCGATTGTCGGGATTCCACAGGTGAAGTCCGTGATCGTGTACTCGAACCGTTCAGACGCGGCCGGGGTGCCTAGCGGGACTGCCGGCGAACCTGACGAGGCGGATGCTTCCGTTGCCTGCGTTTCAGACGGAGCAGATGTTCCATCCTTCTTGTTAGCGGTGCCGAGGTAGGCGACAGCGCCGAGGACTATCAGAGCGATGAAAATGCCTTTCATGCTTACGGTCTGTTTCTTCTCCTGCTGAAAATCCATATTCGTCCCCCAAGAACCCGTTTTGAATGTTCGGCGATCTTATCCGCGCGTTCCGGCGTTTGCAGACAGCGCGCCGATAGCCCGCAGCCGCTCCCGCAGTCTGGTCCGTCTGGCTGCTCTCCGAGCGAGAATCATCCGACGCATGGCTGGATCATTTCGAGCGCTCGCCATTTCCCCAACTGTGAAGCCCGGGTCTTGGTTCAGATACTCAAGCTCAGGCGGGAACTCCCAACTCCCTTCGTCCTCGGCTTCTTGAAGGACCGGAACCACGCTGACACCTCGCCGCTGTCGTTGGCGCACGCGCTTTGCCGCCCTGCGGCATGTCTCCCGCGAGCAGGTCACGGACTGGCTGAGGTTGAGGACGTCGCCGCAGAACTGGCACCTCATGATGAGCCATTCCCGAAGCGCCCATCACATGCAATCGATTTCATGCAGCGACGATAGGAGATGAGCGAGAGATGCGGCATCTTGGGGACCTAAACGCCCAGGCGCCTCCCTAAGCGTCCACGAATCGTTCGATGATCAACAACAGGCGAGAGCATACGCTGGCGTCTACTGGATCAGCTACAGGCGCTGTCGGAGCGTTCCCGTTCGTGATGATCGATTGCATAGATGTGAAGGCGGCTATCCACCACGAAACCCCGTGCCGGGTGAGCGGCACGGGGTATCGCGGTTTATAGACGGCTACTGTCGCATGGCATCCGCTGCCGAACTCGCCCAGGTGGACGGCTTTGCGCGGCGGACATCCGGCTGACCTGTTGCAGAGTTCGTGTACGGGACGATCGGTCGGGCTCCGGTCACCGCGAAGAAATCATCTCGTCCGGCCTCCTGTGCTGCATATTTTTTGTAGTCAGTCTCGACAACAGCGAGGTTCGCCGCCTTGTAGGCAGCGATGACCTGGGCGGGGGTCGGCACCCATGGTTCAGCTTCTGTCGCAAGCCACACGAGGTAGTCCCACGGGTTGGCGGGGTTCCCGTTGCTGTCCACGCTCGGGATGGCGGCGTTACTGTGCTTGAACGGCGCAGTTCCACCGTCACCAAGCCAAACGTCGAAGTTCCTGACGCCTTCGAGCTGGTCATGGGCTGCACGGTGGGACGTTGACCGGTCGCGTTTGCTCAGCCAGAAGTCCATCCGCTCCAGCGAGTTCTGGACATGACCGACGGCAAGAATCTTGAAGCTATCCCCGGCGCCCAGGCCGGGGACGGTGAGACTGTGCTGGACAGTTCGGATTTCTTTGTAGCGGGAGAGCAGTTCGTCCCGGGTCCTCCACGCGGCTAGAACGTTCGGATCATCGGCTGTCAGGACCTGTTCAGCCGTTCGGAAGTTGCCGAGGATTTCATTGATGGCCCGCACGTCGTCTATCAGTGTGGCGAGCTCGGCGCGGAGGTAGCCGAGCGCGGTATCGGAGTTGTCCCGGATCAGATCGCGCTTCCGCTCCTGGACGGCTTTCAGCGCATCCTTGAGCATCTGTGCGCGGGTTCCTGCGTTCAGTCTTTCGGACCTGATTTCTTCGTTGCGGAAATGCGGCTCCTGGGGGAAGTCCTGCCCGGCGAGTGCGGCTTCGACGAAGTCCGTCGTAGAGATCGGGGCGTCGGGCTTGATGCGTCGGTTCCTCGTGATCTCTTCGTTGATACGCTTCTCGGCCTTGGTGTGGTCATCGAAGCCGGGGATGTGGGCGAAGGCTTTGGTGGTGATGGTCATGATTACTGTTCCTTCTTCTTGGGGTACATGGATTCGTAGAGGTCGCGTCCCTTTTGGACGCCACCATCAGACTTTTGTTGCCTAGCTGGCTGGCGGCGCTCGGCGCTGGCCTTCTTCTCGAACGTGCCGTCGCGGTAGGCGGCCATTGCTTCTTGGACGTTCATTTACTGCTCCTTTTGTAGGGTGATTCGTTGGTCAGAATTAGGGGTGCCAAGTTCCAGCAGCGGAAGAGGAACGAGCGCATGGCCAAGGGCTTGAGCCAGATGGACAAGAAGCTGATAGAGGCTGACCTGAGGTATCCGTCGTCGTCCATCAGCACGAGATCGAGCATGTGCCAGTCGAGGTCGACCCGGCCCAGGATTGCGATGTCGCCACGCTTCACAGATCGCCAGTCTGTGTGCTCGGGGAGAATGTGAAACATGTCGGCGGTGAAGTAGAGGTTTCCGATCAACAAGCCCAATTCGCGTTCCCCGGGCACGTCGTAAGTTTCGACCGGAGCCTCACGCCATGCAGGCCCCGGTACCGGCAGTCGCAGTTCGTATCTGTTCTTCGGGCGGGTGAAATCAACGTCTACGAGGGTCATCGCGCACCGTCCGTAAGGATCAGCTGGGCGAGAACGCGGGGGCGGAGGTTGTACCGGCAGCGGACGACATGTCCGTCCTTGAGGCCGAGGACCTCGTGGGAGTCGTTAAACCTCACCCAGGCAATGGATTCATCGACTCGAGGTTCTATGTCGATCTGGCCGTACACGCCAGACGACAGCGGGACGTTACCCAACGTGCCTGTCACGAGGCCTTTGATGAGCGGCGTCAGAGTCACAGGCGCGACTTCTGCGCCCTTTACGACGGTGACGCGTGAGCGTCGCCCTGGGTGCTCGTAGGGGATCGGTTGCTCATTCATGATTGGTTCCTTTCGGGGACAGATTGCTTTTTGGGTAGATGGGTGGCGTGGGGTGATCAGGCGGTAAGTGCACGCCCGGCTTCGGTGATCCGATAGCGGGATGCTTTGGTGCGGTTTTCTGGTGTATGGGCCTTTGCTTCAGTGACGTGGCCGGAATCGACCAGCTTCACCAAGTGACGGGTAGTGGTCGACGGCGCTAAGGGTTTACCCCCTTTGTCTACGGGCGACTGGCAGATGGCCTTGAGTCCAAGCCATCCATTGGCGCCCGTCAAGGCGTCAAGCACCGACCTCATGGTCTTGGGCATATCATCGGACGGGTTCACGATTTCGGAGCCTCCCGACGGGCATTCAAGTCTGTAGTGAAGCCTGCCGGGTTCGGTCGAGTCGAAGACGGCAACAGCGATTGCGGCAGTCTGGTCAGAGGACCGGAAATCAGTCGAGTGGCTTCGAACGAGGCCCTCGCGGTCCTTGCCAATCCGTATGTCGACTTTCCCGATGACGCCTACACCAAGCGGATGGGACATCTTGACCGTGAACGCTGCACCGGTCAGAAACGACATCTTCATCTGAGCGCCGATGGCAAACCGGCCCCGCCCATCGGAACTCTTGGTTACGTGGTCGATTAGGAGTACTGCGGCGCCCGTCTCAGACGCGAGTTTCAGCGGCAGCTTGCGACCCCATTTCATAGTGTCGCCGTTGTCCATTGAGTTGAGCCCATACACGTCAAATGCGGCTGTGACTCCGTCAATCACAATCAGGTCGTAGGGCCGGGACAGGTGGCGACTGAAGGCCTCCTTTTCAGCTTCCCCGACAGTGTCAGGATCAACTTCCGGGCGGACGTACCGAAGTTTCTTTAGCAGCGTCCTGGGGTCCACACCCATGCTCAGGAAGCGACCGACGACGGAGACCGCATCGGATTCGAAGTCCAAGTAGAGGACTGTTCCTCCGGCGTTTATGGTCCGCAATGATTCAGCCTGAGCTATCAGGGACTTAGCAGACTCTGATTCGCCATGGAAAGAGTGGACCTTGCCAGGGTAGAGGAGATGAATGCCGTCGGACCGCCGCATGAACTTAGGGATCGTGGGCTTGCGTGTCCCGTTTAGGATGTCGCCCAGAGGTTCTGCGGTCCACGATGGGCGAAGGGTCTCAGCCACGTTGGCCACCGAACACAGATGCGATGGTCTTTTCGATTTCAAAGTCGCCGAGGCCGATCATACGAGCCTCGTTGCGGATGGCACGGAGGGCGCTGCGCTGCTTGGCTGCGGGCATCTCGGCGGCACGACACAGAGACCAGTGGAGAACATCGTTGCGTGTGCCCTGCTGAGCGTTGGCAAGCGTCATGGTGAGCCCGCCGATGGAATGTGCCTGAGTGCCGGTTACACCGTCTGTACGGGCACGCCTTGGCTCTGTCGCCACGAGCATGTCAGCGAGCCATTCGGGCAGTTCGAGAGGCGGCACTTTGAGCAGCACCTTGTAGCCGGGAGTGGGTGGTGCGTTGACGAAGCCGCCCACACCGCGGACATCCAGATTGGGTGCAAGCTTGCTGGCGCTGTTCCTGATGACAACCCCATCGATTGCATAGAAGTAGAAGTGATGGCCACGCGGGGTCGTCACCGCGTACGAGCTGAGACGTCGCGTCCCTTCGTGGTTCTCCCACAGATCGGCGAACGCCTTCAGGGCCTCTGGTGTATCGGGGTCGATGACAACGATGCCGTTATGTTCGCAGTCGATTCCGAATCCTTCGCCGGGACGAAGTTTGATCTTGCTTGCCGGTGTGAGGTCCGTCGTCCGCCATGACGGCACTGTGGGAATCTTGTTCCGGGTGATGAATCCCAGAGGGTCTAGCTTCAGACGACCTGACGCGCCTGTTGTCCTACGGTTATTTGGTGACGCTTTCAACGGTCACACTTTCCTTTCGGGAGGTTCGCTGATGGGCCGGGCATCTTGTCGTTTCAGGTGGGGTGCCCGGTTTTTCGGCAAGTTAGTGGGACTTAGCTCCGAGGCGGATATCAGTCCGCTGAAACCGCCGGGACACTTCGTAAGCTTCGATGTCCTGAAGTTCATAGCGGACACGGCCTCCAATTTTCGTGAACACAGGCCCAGTTCCCTGGTATCGCATCGTGGCCAGGTTTTGCGCTGCAATGCCCCACCGTTCGGCAACCGCAGGGGCTGTTAAGAAAGTCTTGTCTGACACGACTGCTCCATCTTTGATACGTTGTACTTGCATAGTTTGAAATACAGGTATATTCAAACATTGAAAATAAATTGTGGCAAACATGGAGAGCTGATGGCGGGCAAAGAGATTACTGAAGGCGCAACCGGTCTGGTTGTTAGAGAGAACATCAAGCGCATCCGGGAATCTCGGGACATGTCCTGGGCGCAAATGTCCCGGTTTCTAGAGCGAGCGGGCCGACCAATCGCAGCCCTGGGTCTGCGGCGAATCGAAGATGGCAGCAGGCGCGTGGATGTAGATGACCTAATGGCTATCGCCGTCGTTCTGGACGTGGCCCCGAATGATCTGCTGCTACCGCAAGCATCAGCGGGAACGGTCAACGTGACTGGCGTGGTCGGCCGCGATGCTGAGCACCTTTGGGCGTGGGCAGAAGGCCGACTTCAACTCGACTCGGACGAGCCTTGGGCCGGCTTCCGGTCGCGTAGAACGGACGACCGGCCCGCTGCCGAAGTTCGTCTTGTTTTGTCCAAGGAAGATTTCACAGTCGCGATTCGGGAGGCGTTGCGCGATGACTAGCAGTGACCGGTACAGATTCCGTCAGTGCATCCGACGGACGATTGCATTGTTGGGCGGGCATGATCACCCACGCGTGCGTGTGCGATTCGCAGCAGAGCCGGTGACATGACATGGCGACGATCTCGAAAGACGAAGCACGAGGCACGTACACGGTCCGGTATCGGAAGCCTGACCGCACTACATCAATGAAGCGCGGTTTCAAGACCAAGCGTGATGCCGAGCTCTGGCTTGCTGACAACACCGTGAAGCAGGCCCGAGGAGAATTCATTAATGTCTCCGCAGGCAAGGTCACCGTGTCAGACCTTGGCGGAGAATGGCTGCAGAACCTCACACACATAAAGCCTTCGACGCTCCGGCCAACGGAGAGCGCGTGGCGGGTTCACGTTGAACCCCGGTGGGGCAAGACGCATATCGCTGACATCCGCCACTCCGACGTGCAGGCGTGGGTAGCCAAGCTGAGCGCCCAGAAGTCGGCCACGCTTGTCATCCGCTGCTATGGAATCCTCGCAAAAATTCTGGATATCGCCGTGAAGGATAGGCGTCTCTCCTCGAATGTCGCTAGGGGAGTGAAGATGCCCCGCAAGGTCAAGAAGGAGCACGTCTACCTGAGCCATCAGCAGGTGCACGATCTCGCCGCCGAGGCTAAACACGGCTCGCTCGTTCTCGTCCTCGCGTACACCGGCCTCCGCTGGGGTGAGGTGACTGCGCTCCGGGTCAAGGATGTAAATCCCATGCGCCGTCGTCTCAATGTGGTTCTGAATGCCGTCGAGGTCGGCAGCAAGATTGAGGTCGGCACTCCCAAGACGCACAAGAAGCGCACCGTGCCGTTCCCGGCATTTCTCGCTGACCCGCTCGCAGTGCAGATGGCCGGGAAGCACCCTGATGATCTGTTGTTCCCCGGGGAGGACGGCAAGTACATGAAGCGCGGTGGTACCAGCCAGACCAGCAGGGGTTGGTTCGTGAACGCACTACGCCGCGCCGGTCTTGAACGAATGACTGTTCACGATCTCCGCCACACCGCTGCATCGCTCGCGATCTCAGCCGGGGCGAACGTGAAAAGCGTCCAGGCGATGCTTGGGCACGCCTCAGCCACGATGACGCTGGACACCTACGCGGATCTGTTCCCGGATGACCTGGACGCGGTTGCTGTCGCGCTCGATGCCGCTGCATCACAACAGGTTGCGCTCAAAGTGCGCTCACGGGACTGAATTACAAAAAGCGAAGGCGCCTACTTCGCTGTGTTATCAACGATGTAGACGCCTTCTCATGTGGCGGTGACGGTGGGATTTGAACCCACGTTGGCTTTGACACCAAACAACATTTCGAGTGTTGCACCTTCGGCCGCTCGGACACGTCACCAACCTGACTAGGGTACCGGAGCAGGGCGCCCAACAACAAAACGGCCCCGTTGCCGCCGGAACGTGGCGAGCTCCGCTGCGAAAAGCTGCCCGCCCCCGGGCCCGGCGAAGCGCTGGTCCGGACCCTCGATTCGGGCATCAGCAAGGGCGCCGAGCTCGTCGTCCATCGCGCCGGCGGCCCCGCCCGCTCTCATCTCCGCACCGAAGTCACGAGGCAACACGTGTTCAGTCTCACCGTCCGCCGCCACTTTATGATCGCTCACAGCCTTCCCCGGGAAGCGTTCGGCCCGGCCCTGAGGATGCACGGTGCCACCTTCGTGGCCGAGGTGAGCTTCCGCCGCCGCGAGCTCAACGCCGACGTAATCGTCCTGGACATCGGCGAAGCCGGCACGGTGCCCGGTTCCGTCCTGGACGGGCTGAACGACAAAAACCTGGGCGAGCACCCGGATTTCGCCGGGAAACTCAGCACCAGGGAAGCGCTGGCCCGCTATATTGCCGAGGCCGTGGCGGCGTAGATCCGCGACGGCGTTGACGGCCGCGGGCTGGCGGGTCTTGACGTGACGCTGCGGGAGCACCCCGATGCCTGGGGCGGCTATTCGCTCGACTTCGACGCCGATTGAGCCCCCGGCCGTCCCGGCGCAGTCATTCCCCTGCAGGGGAAGCTGTTGCAGAATGGCCCCATGACTCCGACAGCGCAGTCCGTTCCGATTCCCGCAGCGAGGTCCCTGACCGCGGAGCGGCTCCGGGCCTGGGCGTGGCACCGGCAGGGCCTGGACGGTTCGCTGGCCGGATGTACGGCGGAACAGGTGTTCGCACGTGCCGGCTGGGCACGGTCTATCGGTGGCGCGAACCCCTACCTCACGCTCTTCGCCCGGGCCGGGATCCGACGGGAGCAGGTCGACGCCGACATCCAGACGCACCGGATCCTGGAATTGCCAACGGCCCGAGGCTGTACCTACGTCCTGGGCCGGCAGGACTTCGACTGGGCCCTGAAATTGGGCCGCGATGCGGCCGAAACCACCTTCAAAGTCCTGGGCAGGCTTGGCGTGGACCGCGGCGAGATCGCGCTCCTGGAGGAGCAGGTGGTGCGCGCCCTGGCCGAAGCGTCCGGGCCAATGGATCCCCGGCAACTCAAAGAGCAATTGGGGGATTCCGTCCGGAACCTGGGCGAGGACGGCAAGAAAAAAGGGGCTTCCACCACGCTTCCCACCGCGCTGGGCATCCTGCAGGCCCACGGGCGGATCCGCCGCGTCCCGGCCAACGGCCGCCTCGACCAGCAGCGCTACGCCTACGAACTCTGGAATCTGGGACCCAGCCCACTCGACGACGATGCCGCCCGCGCTGAACTGGTTCGCAGCTACCTCGGCTGGACCGGTGGCGCGACGTTCAAACAGTCCCAGTGGTTTACCGGGTTTTCAGTCGCGCAGGGTAAGGCGGCACTGGCCGCCGTCGACGCTGTGGAGATCCACACAGCAGTGGCTACCGCCGGGGGCGGAACACTCTGGATGCTGCCCGACGACGTCGGGCGACTCGCCGCCTTCGAGGAACCGGCCGGGGAACAAATCCAACTCCTGGCCGGGTCCGACTCGCTGATGCTGCTCCGGCGGAACGCCGCAGACCTGCTGGCAGAGGATGACCGGGACAGGGACGTGCTGGCCCCACAGGCGTTGCAGGCAGATCTCCCGGACCACCCCATCCTGGACCGGGGGCGGATCATTGGGCTGTGGCAGTACGACCCCGGCCAGGAGCGGATCGTGTCCTGGCTGTTCGACGGCGCGACCCAGGCAGTGACCCGGCGGATCGACGAGATTCAGGCCTGGATCAGGGACGACCTCGGTGACTTCCGCGCTTTCAGCCTCGATTCACCGGCCGGCCGGCAGCCCCGCATCGACAGGCTCGCCGCGGCCGCCGTGGCAGAATCCGCCGCAACGGGATAGCGCAGGTACAGGAAATGCGGAGACCGGGAGCACGGGGACAGGAAAAATGCGGGAAACGGAAATGAACGTTTCAGCCGGTACGGTGCTGGGCGAAGAAGTCCCGCAACAGCGCTGCGCATTCCTGCTCCCGGACTCCGGCGTAGACCTCCACCCAGTGGTTCAGCCGGCGCTCGCGGAGGATGTCGAAAACGGAACCTGCGGCTCCGGCCTTCTCATCCCAGGCGCCGAACACCACCCGGGGAATCCGGGCCAGCACAATGGCGCCGGCGCACATGGCGCAGGGTTCAAGGGTGACCACCAGGGTGCAGTCCTCCAGCCGCCAGCCGTCTCCGGGATCGCCGTCGACGAACCGCAAATCTCGCAGCCGCGCCGCAGCCTCGCGGATTGCCACGATCTCGGCATGGGCCGTCGGGTCGCCGAGCGCTTCGCGTTCATTGCGTCCGGAGCCGAGCAGCTGTCCGTCCGGGCCGAGCACAACGGCGCCGATCGGGACGTCCTCCGTGGCCAGGGCCCGGCGGGCCTCGGCGATGGCAAGCCCCATCCACTTGGCATGGCGGGGCTCCGGGGCAGTCATGGGTCAATGATAGTTTCGAGCAAGGCACCCGGGGTGTGCCGACGAGTCAGGAGACAGAAATGAAGACTTGGACGGACCACGTAACTGACGGCTGGGGACGTTGGGTGGTGCCCTATGCCGCACTGTGGCTCACGATGCTCGTCGGCGGTGTAGTGGTCGTGACACTGGCGCTGCTGGGCTCCGAAGTGTATGACAACGTGGTGGACGACGCCGGGCTGGCCAACCTGGACAAACCTGCCCTCGCCTTCGCCCAGCAGTTGCGGACGCCGGAGCTGAATGCCTTCGTGACCGGCTTCACCAACATTGGCGGTGGGATCGGCATGCCCATCCTCGGCTCGCTGCTGACTGCGTGGTTGATTTTCCTCAGCCGCAGCTGGCGGCCATTGATCCTGGTCGGCGGCGCCGCTGCCGTCTCTACCTCGGCCACTGCTTTCAGCAAGCGCGTAGTCGGCCGCGCCCGTCCGGACCACGCCGACGCGGTTCCGCCGTTCGAAACATCTCCGGCGTTCCCGAGCGGCCACACGCTCAATACGGCCGTGGTCATCGGAGTGGTGGTGTACCTGGCGTGCCTGCACGTTCAGCGGACGATCGTACGCGTCGGCCTGATCACGGCGGGTGTGATCTTCATTGTCGGAATGGGACTGAGCCGGGTGTATTTGGGACATCACTGGATGACAGATGTCACTGCCGCCTGGCTGCTCGGCTTGGCCTGGGTCGGAGTGGTGATCCTTGCGCACCAGCTCTTCCACACGCTGCGGCACCGCAAACACGCCGGCCCGGCCCCCACCTTCGACAACCCGCTCACCGGTCGGGAGCCTGCATCCCGTGCGGCGTCCGGGACCCGTCCCCCGGAGGGCACCTCATCGTCCGGGTGATAGTTTTGACCCATGCGCACTCTCGTTGTGGACCACCCGCTGGTCGCCCATAAGCTCACCGTTCTGCGGGACAAGAACACCCCGTCGCCGGTCTTCCGCCAGCTCACCGAGGAGCTCGTGACGCTCCTCGCCTACGAGGCGACCCGCGACGTCCGCACCGAGCCGGTGACCATCGAGACGCCCGTCAGCACAACCATCGGCACCGCCTTCACCAAGCCCACCCCGCTCGTGGTCCCGATCCTCCGAGCCGGGCTCGGCATGCTCGAGGGTATGACCAAGCTGGTCCCCACCGCCGAGGTCGGATTCCTGGGCATGGCCCGTGACGAAGAGACCCTGGACATCATCACCTACGCCGAACGTCTGCCGGAAAACCTTACGGACCGACAGATCTTTGTCCTGGATCCGATGCTGGCCACCGGCGGCACGCTGCGCGAGGCTATCAAGTTCCTCTTCAAGCGCGGCGCCTCGGACGTCACCTGCATCTGTCTGTTGGCCGCCCCCGAGGGACTGGCCAAGCTCGAAGAAGAACTCGCCGACGCCAACGTCACGATCGTCCTGGCATCCATCGACGAGAAGCTCAACGAAAAGTCCTACATCGTGCCGGGCCTGGGCGACGCCGGAGACCGTCTCTACGGCATCGCCGGGTAGCTGCGCCACGGGACTCCGCGTACGGCGCAGGAGTCCCTGCGCCGGATGGAGTTCCGGGCCGGGCGGTTTTCCGCCTGGCCCTTCCGGTTTGTCACGCCTGCGATTAGCCTGTGGCCCATGGACTGGAAACTTGAAGTCGTGACTGTCCCCGTGTCCGATGTGGACCGCGCGAAGACTTTCTACGTTGACCAAGCCGGGTTCAATGCTGACTATGACGAGCGGCCCATGGAGGGGATCCGCTTCGTCCAGCTGACCCCACCGGGTTCCGGCTGCTCCATCGCTATCGGGGAAGGACTCACCGAAGCTCCGCCCGGCACCGCAGCGGAACTGATGCTCGTCGTCAGTGACATCCAGGCCGCGCACAGCCAGCTCAAGGACAAGGGCGTGGACGTCAGCGACGTCGAAATCCAGGATTGGGGGCAGTTCGTGTACTTCTCAGATCCCGACGGTAATAAATGGGCGGTCCAGCAACTCCCGCCGCGGGAAACGTCCTCTTGAACCCCGGCGGGTAGGGCAAGTCTGGCCGGTACGGCAGGATGGAAGGATGACTACTGATACCCGGTCCGCCCCGTCGCGCACCCTCACCGTCCGCGCCGTCCTCTTCGACATGGACGGCACGCTGGTCAATTCCATCGCGGTGGTGGAACAAGTGTGGGGCGAGTTCGCCGCCCGCAACGGCCTTGATATTGCCGAAATTCTGCGCACCTCCCATGGCGTCCAGGCCGGGGATATCGTGCGGCGCTTCGCGCCTGCCGGCGCCGACGTGGTGGCCTTGACTGCGGAAATCGGTGCGATGGAACGGACCCGGACCGACGGTATCGTGGCGCTGCCCGGTGCCGCGTGGCTACTGGGTATGCTGCCCGCGGAGGCCGTCGCGCTGGTGACTTCGGCGGACCGGATCCTGGCTGAGGCACGGATGGGCGCCGCCGGCCTGGCCATGCCCGCTACCGCCATCACCGCCGAGCTTGTCACCCGCGGCAAGCCGCACCCCGAAGGGTACCTGCGCGCGGCCGAACTGCTCGGCGTCGACCCGGCGGACGCCGTGGTCTTCGAGGACGCCCCGGCAGGAATCGCCGCCGGTGTCGCCGCCGGCATCCGCACGGTGGCCGTGGGACCCAACACCGGCGAACTGCCCGACGGTGTCCTGCACATCCGCGACTATTCCGCGATCTCCTGCGAGCTCGGTACCGACGGCGAGGGCCGCAGGACAATTTCCTTCCGGCTCTAGGGCTCCCCGGTTAGGGCGCCAGCAGGTAGACCGTGGTTCCGCCCACCGTCTGTGCGGTGAAAGTCGACTGCACCCACGCCGTGATCCGGGCCGCATCGTCCGATCCGGTTTCGCCCTCTACGGCGAGTCCGTCGATGAAATAGTGGATCGTTCCGTCCGCCACGAGCTGCTGGAATTGCGCCAGCGTCGGGGCAGGGTCCGTGCCATTGAACCCGCCGACCGCCATGACCGGCAGCTCGGTTGCGAGCTGGTAGCCGGCCGCGTTGTTGGATCCGACGACGGCGGCCGCCCAGGTGAAGCGTTCTGCATCTGTTCTCAGCGCGGTCACCAGTTCGGCGGAGGGCGTGGCGGCGTTTAGGAGACCGCCCATCCCGCCGCCGCCCGCACCGCCGCCGCCCGCACCGCCGCCGCCCGCACCGCCGCCGCCCGCACCGCCACCGGCGGTTCCGCCGCCGCGGTTGGCCCTGGCGTTGGGTCCGGCATTGGCGTTCGACTGCCCTCCGAACGCGGGCGGCGTCCCGGCCCGGCTCGAGACCTCCGGGCCGGCGCTGACGATCGCACCGGTGTGCGCCGTTGCGGCGGTGACCTGTGAGTACGCCAGCGGACCGGCGAGTGCCGCGACGACGGCAATTGCCGCCGTCGTACGGCTGAGGGTTCCGCGCGACGCGAGCCGCGGAACGGCGGCGGCGAGGATTGGAATCGCAGTCACGACGGCTCCGAGGAGTACCGCCCAGCGCAGCCAGGGCAGGAAC
This sequence comes from Arthrobacter sp. PAMC25284, assembly GCF_019443425.1. Taxonomy (NCBI): domain Bacteria; kingdom Bacillati; phylum Actinomycetota; class Actinomycetes; order Micrococcales; family Micrococcaceae; genus Arthrobacter; species Arthrobacter sp. PAMC25284. The sequence goes on along the minus strand of NZ_CP080382.1, from coordinate 2,093,226 downwards.
GTCGGGGTGCGGCCCAGCAGCTCGAACGCCATGAACCCGGCGGCGAGGACCGCCGTCGTGAGGACGGCAGCGGCTGCGGGCCGGGTCCGGCGCTGCCAGAGCAGGACGCCGCCCAGCCCCGCGAGTCCGGCAATTCCCGGCGCCAACGCCACCATGTAGTAGGCGTGGAGGATGCCCGCCATGAAGCTGAACGTCAGGCCGGTGACGGCCACCCAGGCGCCCCAGATAATCACGGAGGCCCGGACGGCGTCCGTGCGCGGGGCTCGGCGACCCAGCCAGAGCAGGCCGGCGCCCAGCAGCAGCGCCGAAGGAATCAGCCATGCGATCTGGCCGCCGAATTCGCTGTTGAAGACACGGAACAGCCCCGGGGTGCCCCAGCCGTTGCTGCCGCCCACGCTGCCGGTCTCTTCGCCGTTCAGCCGGCCCAGGCCGTTATAACCGAGGGTGAGTTCGATGATGGAGTTGTTTTGCGAACCTCCGATGTAGGGGCGGGCGTCGGCGGGAATGAGCTCGACCGCGGCCAGCCACCAGCCCGCCGAAACGGCCATTGCCGCGCCGGCGCCGAGCAGGTGGAGCAGGCGTTTGCCGGCCCTGGCGGGTGCGGTGAGCAGATAAGCCACGGCGAACCCGGGGACCACCAGCAGGACCTGCAGCTGCTTGGTCAGGAACCCGAAGCCCAGGAACACACCGGCCAGCAGGAGCCAGCCCGGGCGTGCATCCTGGATCGAGCGGATCACGGCGTAGGCGGCGGCCGTCATGAGCAGTACCAGCAAAGCGTCGGGGTTGTTGAAGCGGAACATCAGCACGGCCGCTGGTGTCAGGGCCATGACCGTGCCGGCCAGCAGACCTGCGCGGTGGGCCAGTCCGGCGTCGGCGGTGGCGGGGGCGGCGGCCCGGCGGACGGCCAGGTAGACCAGCCAGACGGTCGCTACCCCCATCAGCGCCTGCGGCACGAGAATGCTCCAGGAGCTGAGTCCGAAGAGCCGGACGGACAGGCCCATCACCCAGAGCGAGGCGGGAGGCTTGTCCACCGTAATGGCGTTGGCGGCGTCCGACGAGCCGAAGAACGACGCGGTCCAGTCCTGGGACCCGGCCTGCGCCGCGGCGGAGTAGAACGCGTTGGCCCAGCCGGAGGCGCCCAGGTTCCACAGGTACAGGGCGCCGGTGGCCAACAGCAGCAGGGTCAGCTCCAGGCGCGGCCGCGTCAGCTGCGTCACCCGCGTCTGCCGGAGTGAAACTGGCCGGTCGCCAGCGCCGTGGCCGGTCCCCTCGCCCCGGCCGGTGGCCAGGGTGAGAGGAGTCCGTCGGGCAAATGCGGGGCGGGTGCCGTCAGCCATGACTGATCAGGCGCCCAGGTTGTAGACCGTGGAGGTCCCGACGGTCTGGGCCTCGTAGTTGGCCGCAACCCAGGCGGCCACCTCGGAGTTGCCGCCGCGTCCGCCCCCGCCGCCACCCTGGCCCTGTGCTGAGCCGCTGGAGATGAAATAGCCGATGTCGCCGTTGTCCACCATGGCCTTGAACTCGTCGAGGGTCGGATAGGGGTCGCCGCCGTTCCAGCCGCCGAGGGCGATCACGCTGGTGTCAGAGGCGAGTTCCAGGCTGGCGGCCTCGCTGGCGCCGGACACGATCCCGGCCCACTTAGTGCTGGTGGCCTGCAGGAGCGCGGTCAGCTCGGTGGAAGCACTTTCCGCACCGGGGCCGCCGGTGCCGATCGCCGAGGCGGTCGGGCCCGACGTCGGGATGGAACCGGAATGCGGCTGCGCCGCCGTCGCCAGGGTCCAGGATGCAGTGCCCAGACCTCCGGCCAGCAGGGACAGGATCACGACGCCGGTCGCCGCGGCCGTGCGGAGGCGCCAGGACAGGCCCGGCAGGCTGTCAACCCGCAGAATCAGTGCGGTGGCGGCCAGGACACCCAGCGCCACAGCGATCACCCGCAGCCCGGGCAGCCAGGCCGGGTCCCGGCCCAGCAGCACAGCCGACCAGACCGAGCTGGTCAGGACCGTCACGGCGAGCAGAATCCGTGCCGGCATGTACGCTCTGCCGCGCCACAGTTCCACCGCTCCGATGCCAACAATGGCCGCGATCGCCGGAGCCAGGGCCACCGCATAGTACGGGTGCACGGTGCCGCCCATGAAGCTCAGGATGCCGCCCGTAATGACCAGCCACCCGCCCCACAGCATAAGAGCAGCCCGCGTCGTCGAGGTCCGTGCCTCGCGCCGGGTGAACCACAGACCGGCGCCGAGCAGAAGGAGGGCCGCCGGAAGCAGCCAGGACACTTCGCCGCCGAAACTGGTTCCGAACATCCGGGTGATCCCGGTGGCGCCGCCAAAGGCGACGTTGCCGCCCGTGCCGCCCCTGCCGCCGTCGGCCGGACCGCCGCCACCGCCGCCGCCACTCGAGCCGGTGATCCGGCCAAGACCGTTGTAGCCCAACGTCAGTTCGAGAAAGCTGTTGGTCTCGGAGCCGGCCATGTAGGGCCGGTCCGAGACCGGGGTCAGCTGAAAGAGTGCGATGTAGCTGCCAGCCACCACAACGATGCCCGCGGCGGCACCCAGCAGATGCAGCAGACGGCGGCCCAGAGTGGTGGGTGCTGCCCACAGGTAGGCCAGGCCCAGTGCCGGCACAATCAGGAAGCCCTGGAGCATTTTGGTCAGGAAAGCCAGGCCGATGACGGCGCCGGCTGCGGCCAGCCACTTCCAGCCCGCCTTCTCGATGGCTCGGGTCGTCAGGTACGCCGCCAGAACCAGGCACAGTGTCAGCATGGCGTCCGGGTTGTTGAACCGGAACATCAGCGCAGCCACGGGAGTCAGTGCGAGCGCGCCTCCGGCCAGCAGTCCCGCAGCCGGGCCGGAAACCCGCTTGACCGTCAGGTACAGCAAACCGACGGCGGCGACTCCCATCAGCGCCTGCGGAATGAGCAGGCTCAAGGGCGAAAAGCCGAAGATCCGGCCGGCGAGGGCGGGAATCCACAGCGAGGCAGGCGGCTTGTCCACGGTAATGGCGTTGCCCGGATCCAGGGAACCGAAGAGCAACGCGGTCCAGTCCTTGGTTCCGGCCTGGACGGCTGCCGCGTAGAACGAGTTGCCGTAGCCGGTGGCTTCCAAATTCCACAGGTAAAGAACCGCGGTGAGGGCCAGCATCAGGGCAGCCGAGGGCCGGACCCAGCGCGGCTGGTGTCCGAAAAGCAGACGGTCCCGGCGGCTTGCCGGTACGGCGTGACGTGCGGTGGAGCGCGGCTCCGGGGCGGTGGCCGGGGCCCCGGACGGGCTGCCGGCAGTGGGGTTGATGGTCGCGGTCATTTACTTGGCCGTTTCTGTCTGAAGGTTGGAAGTGTCAACGGCGCCTGGGGTCAGGCCAGCGGTGGCTGGGGCCGGGGCGGCGACTGTGGCGGGGAGGCGGCCCCGGCGGACGAAGACCACGTGCCGGAACAGCAGGAATTTGATGGCGGTAGCGGCCAGATTGGCCGCGGTGACGGTGGCGATCTCCACCCAGGGGGCCGGCGCCGCAGGGAACCCATGCAGCACGGCGAGGGCTCCGGAGGTCAGAGCCAGCCCGATGCCGAACACGAGCAAGCCTTCGAAGTGGTGGCGTGCCGCTTCCGAGCGGCCCTCGATGCCGAAAGTGAAGCGCCGGTTGGCAGCGGTATTGGCGACAGCGGTGATGAGCAGGGCCAGGAAGTTGGCCAGTTGCGGGTCCATGAGGCCACGGCAGATGAGAAAAATTCCGAGGTACGCCACCGTGGAGGCGATTCCGATGCTGCCAAAGCGGATCAATTGCCCGAACAGGCTGCCGCCGGGGCTTTGTTCCTGTGGTCGGGAGGCCGCCGGGAGCGGACCTCGGGCGAGGGCGGCACGGAGTTCGTCGACAGGGATACGTCCGGAGACAAGGTCCCGGCTCAGCCTGGCCATACCGCGCAGGTCGGCCACGGCCGTCTGGACGATGTCGACGCTGGAATCGGGATCATCGGTCCAGTCCACCGGAACCTCGTGGACGCGCAGCCCGCATTTTTCGGCCAGGACCAGCAGTTCGGTATCGAAGAACCAGGCGTTGTCCAGCGTGTGCGGGAGCAGTTGGCGGGCGACGTCTGCCCGGATGGCTTTGAAGCCGCACTGGGCGTCGCTGAAGTGCGCCCCCATGAGGGACTGGAGCAGGAAATTGTAGCTGCGGGAAATGAACTCCCGCTTGGGGCCCCGGACTACCCGGGAGTTGCGGGTGAGGCGGGTTCCAATGGCGAGGTCCGAGTGTCCGGAAATGAGGGGGGCCAGCAAGGGGCACAAGGCTGCAAGATCGGTGGAGAGATCCACGTCCATGTAGGCCAGGACGGGAGAGGGTGAGACGAGCCATACCTTGCGCAACGCGTTTCCGCGGCCTTTTTCGGCCAGATGGACTACGGCGACCTCCCGAAGTTCCCGGGCCACGCGTTCAGCGGCCTCGAGGGTGCCGTCCGTGCTGGCGTTATCGGCCACCGTAATCCGGAAAGAGTGGGGGAAGGTGCTCCGCAGGTAAGCGTGCAGCCGGCGCAGGCAGGCCTCCAGGTCCCGCTCTTCGTTGTAGACAGGAATTGTCACGTCGAGGACCGGCACCGTCGTGCGGGTGTCAATGGGGGAGCGGCGGTTGCCGGGGACCGTATCAAAAGCGGTAGCTGTTGCGGCGAATTCCGAAGCCGGCCCGGCGGGCGTCGCTGCGGGCTGGGGCAGTGTTCCTGTGGCCTGGTCCGTGAATGTCATACCCCAACAGTGCTGCCGGGACCTATAACCGTCTTAGGGCCAACCTGTGTGCCCGCTGTGCAAGAAGGGAAGACCCCGAACCGGACGGTTCGGGGCCTTCCGGGCGGGCTTCGTGGTGCCGGCTCAGTACCAGTTGTTGGCGTAGTGGAAGTTCAACGCACCGCACGGGGAACCGTAGCGCTGCTTGATGTAGTTCAGGCCCCAGTTGATTTGGGTCCGGTAATTGGTCAGGTAGTCCGTGCCTGCGCTCGCCATCTTCTCGGCGGGCAGGGACTGGACTATGCCGTAGGCGCCGCTGCTCGGGTTCTTGGCCGTTGTCCTCCAGTCGGATTCCTTGGTCCAAAGCTTCTGCAGGCAGGGCATTTGGCCGGCGTCCCAGCCGTAGCCGCCCAGATTGGCGGCGGCGTAGGCCTGTGCCCCGGCAGGGTCATCGACGGCCACGGCCATGGGTGCCGGGGCGGGGGCGGGTGCCGGTGCTGAAGCGGGTGCTGGTGCTGGGGCTGGAGCGGCTGCCACCTCATCTGCCTCCGTCGGCGGCGTCTCGGACTCCTCAGTCGCGGCCGGGCTGGCGTCTGCGCCGCCGGGGGTGTCCGTTGCCGGAATTTCTTCCGGGCCGGCGTCGACGGGCTCAGTGTCCTGCACTGTCTCGAAGTCCAGCTTCGGCAGCGGATTGGCGCTCAGGGCGGATGCCTGCAGGCTCGTGTCGCTGACGGTTGGCATGCCGCCTGTGCCGGTTGCCTGTCCTGCAGCGCCGACACCAACCAGTACTGCGCAGGCTGCTGCGGCGACGGCCGCGCGTCGGCCGGCCGTTCCTAGTCCAGCTGCCAACCGCGACCGCGCCGAAGCCGGAGTGGCCTGGTCGGTACGGTGCCGCGGGGCCTCGGAAAGGGTTTCTGTCGGGTCGCTTTCGGGGCGCGGTTTTGCCGTGGATCTCGTCATTTTGGCCTCTCAACACCGGCGGAGTTAGCTGTCGGGTTCGGATGAGGTCATCCGGCCGCACGGAAACTCACGTGTCGGCTTCACCCCAGGGCGTGGGTGCGCTGTGCCCGGGAACTTTGGGTTCCCCGCCTCTGCCTGGTCCAGCGGAATCCGGGAAGCGGCAGAGCTTGGCGTCCATCCGGATATGCGGCTCCAGGGGGGCGGCCGCACCCTAAAAACGGTACAGCACACTCGGGATTAAGTCACATTTTGATAACGAAGCGCACGACGGCGGTGCGTCGCCTTGCCCGCCGGCTGGTCCGTCGGCGTCCACTTCGACGGTTCAGTTCACGCTCGACGTCGCGACGGTATCTATCAAGCTGTTTGTGACAGCTGGTTGGTTTCTTTGTAGTTGATGCCGGCGTGGCCGGGGGCGCCGGGCGCTGTCGGTTTGCGGCGGTACCTGTGGGGGTTGCGTGCGTGGCAGGCGTCCAGTGTTGCCTGCCGTTGCCTGCGGGCCTGTTCGACGAGCCCGTGGTGGACGGTGTCCGGCGTGTAGTAGTTCAGGCCGCTGTGGCGGTGGTTGGCGTTGTAGTCCGCCAGGAACGCGGCCATGTGGGCCCGGGCGTGCTGGAGATCCTGGAACCGTGGGGGGAAGTCGAGGTCATATTTGACCGTCTTGAACAGGGATTCCGAGTAGGGGTTGTCGTTGGAAACCCGCGGGCGGGAGTAGGAGAGTTCGATGCCCAGAGACCGGGCGAGGTCCAAGGTCGTGCCGGCGCGCATCGGGCCCCCGTTATCGGCATGCAGCACCGCGGGGCGCTGCCGGTTTCCCGCGACCGCGTCCCTGATGAGAGCGGCCGCCAGGGCCGCTGTTTCTCCGTGTTCGACCCGGTGCCCAACGACCTTGCGGGAGTAGACGTCGATGATTGTGTAGAGCTTGTACGTGTGTTTGCCGGAGCCGTGGAGCATGGTGATGTCCCAGCTCCAGAGCTGGTTCGGGGCCGTCGCGACCAGGACCGGCTTGACCCGTCCCGGGCCCGTGCCGCCGCGTAGTGCGCGGCGGTCCCCGTTCTGCCCGTGCGCGGCGACGATCCGGTGGGCTGCCGCAATCGAGAAGGAGCAGTACCCGGCGTCGAGCATCCGATAATAGGCCTGGGTGACCGAGAGATTCCCGTAGTCCTCGGAGTTGAGCAGCTCCATGAACTCCTCAGCCTCGGCCGTGGTGATCCGGTTCGGGTAAGCCCGGTCACGGCGCGGCACGGTGACCCCTGCCGGGACAGGAGGACTCAGATGCCGGTACCAGGTGGTGCGGTGGAGGCCCAGCAGGGCGCAGGTCTTCACCGCTGACCAGCCCGCCGTGATCAGATTGCCGGCGAAGGTCAGGGCGATGTCTTTCCAGACTTTGGCACCAACCACTCCGGCCGGCCCGGCTCCGGTTCTTCCAGCACCGGATCGGTCGCCGCCGCGCTCTTGGCCATGGCGTCCAAGAGCGCGGAAGCTTTTCCCAGAATGTCCACCGCCGCCTCGGCCCGGGCCAGCTTGGCCTTGAGGATCTCGTTCTCCTTCAACACCCGCTTAAGCTGCTGTTTGTCGCCTGCGTTCAACCGCTGGTCCTCGTTCCCTTGCTTGATGCTGGACCTCAGCTCCCCGGCCTCGCGTTGCTGGACCCAGAGCCGGACGGTGTTATCGCCGATACCCACAGCCCGGCAGAACGCGATCCGGGACCCACGCTCCAGGCACTTCTCGTACTCATCCAGAATCGCGTGCTTTTGCTCGAGAGTGAAGTGGCTCCTCCCGGAGCGACGGACAGGGACAACAAAATCCATGACGGACCTTTCCCCGCCCCCGTGATCAGGCCGAGCCGACAGAGAACCTGTCACACAACAGCCTGACACACAGGGGCGATTCGTCGTGTGGGCAGGGAACCATCGAAACGGCGCCCGGGAGCCATTGCTACAGCCCGTGCTACGGCCAGGCTTAGGGCGCCGCAGGCAGGCGAACGGCGAATTCCGTCCGGCCCGGCCGGGACGTCACGCTGACGGACCCGCCGTGGGCCGCCACGATCGACTGCACAATAGACAATCCCAGCCCGCTGGTCCCTTCGGCGGTCGGCGCTGTCGGGGCAGCGGCGGGAATGGTCACGGGGTTCTTTCGGGAGGCATCCGCACGCGCGAAGCGGGCAAAAACCCGGTCAATGAAGTCGGGTGCGATGCCGCCGCCGTCGTCCGTAACGGTCAACACGGCGCTGCCGTCGGCTGATCTCATCATTCCGGTGGCCACCGTTGTCCCCGGCGGCGTATGTTTCCGGGCGTTTGACAACAGATTGGCCAGCACCTGGTGAAGTTGCGTGGCATCGCCCCGGACCACCACCGGTTCCTTCGGTAACTCAAGCTGCCAGATATGGTCGGGGGCCATCACTTTGGCATCGCTGACCGTTTCGATGATGAGTTGGGTGAGGTCGACGTCGCTGACTTTGACGGGCTGGCCCTCGTCCAATCGGGCCAGCATCAGGAGGTCCTCCACGAGTGTGGTCATGCGTTCGGACTGGCTTTGGACGCGGGCCAGCGATTTCGCGCCGTCCGGCGTGAAATGCTCAGTCATCCGCATCAGCTCCGTGTAGCCGCGGATCGCGGTGAGGGGCGTCCGCAGTTCGTGCGAAGCGTCGGCCACAAACTGGCGTACCTTCATCTCGCTCTCCTGCCTGGCCTCGAGCGCATTGGAGACGTTGTCCAGCATCTTATTCAGGGCGTAGCCCACGCTGCCGACTTCGGTGCCGGGGTGGGCTGCCGACGGCGGAACGCGCACCGCCAGGGCCACTTCGCCGGCGTCGAGCGGGAGCCGCGAAACCTTCGTGGCGACCTCAGAGAGTTGCTCCAGCGGCTTCATAGTCCGGCGGATCATTGCTGTCCCGGCGAGGCCGATGACGACCAGCCCGCCGGTGGACACCACCACCATGGTCCAGACCAGCGAGGCGAGTGTGTTCTGCTTGGCGGCCAGCGGGAGGCCGGTGACAATGGTGTCCCCGTAGGGTGCCGTGACCGCGATGAGCCGGTAGGTACCTGTGGACAAGGTGCGGTCAACCGGGGCTGAGTTGGGCACGAGATCCAGCAGGATCTGATCGTCCGCGGACGACAGCGACCCCCGCGAGGCGTCGTCGTCGAGGAATCCTGCGCTGCTGACGGCTCCGTCGCTGACCCGTGCGATGAGTGTGCCGATGCCCTGGCCGCGGCCTTCCAGCGGATCAGGCCGGCCCGCCGGGTTGCCGCTTTGGGGGCGGCCGGCGGCACTGGATATCCGGGACGCCTGGGCGAGGCGTTCATCCAGCTGGCGGGTCAGGAAAGAATCCATGGACGCGTAGCTGAAAAGTCCTATGGCGCCGCAAATGGCCACGAGCAGTGCCATGGCAACAAGGACCAGGCGGGTACGCAGGTGCCAAGTGGACGGGTTGCGCCAGTCGTGACCCGTGCTGCGGAGCTGTCCGGAAAGCGTGGACACCGACTACTCCGCCGGTTTGATGACATAGCCGGCGCCGCGCACAGTATGAATCATCGGCGGGTGGGTGAGATCGATTTTCTTGCGGAGGTAGGAAATATAGAGTTCCACGATGTTGGCCTGACCGCCGAAGTCGTAGTCCCAGACCCGGTCGAGGATCTGGGCCTTGCTGATCACACGCTTCGGGTTTTCCATCAGATAGCGCAACAGTTCGAACTGCGTGGCCGTGAGGTTGACTTCCTCTCCGGCGCGGGTGACGTCGCGCGTATCGACGTTCAGCACCAGATCACCGACGACGAGTTCCGCCGTATCCATGGCGGCCACGCCGGAACGTTGAACCAGCCGGTGCAGCCGCAGCAGCACTTCCTCCATACTGAAGGGCTTCGTGACATAGTCGTCGCCGCCGGCTGCGAGTCCGGTGATCCGGTCCTGGACGTTGTCCTTGGCTGTCAGGAACAGGGCGGGCACCTCCGGCGCGAAGGCGCGGATCCGGCCCAGGAGTTCGACGCCGTCGAACCCCGGCAACATCACGTCCAGCACCAGTACATCGGGACGAAAGTCCTTGGCCAGCTTGACGGCTGCGGGCCCGTCGGCGGCTACCGCAACGGACCAGCCGGCCATCCGCAGGCCCATGCTCATGAGCTCTGAGAGGCTCGGTTCGTCGTCAACCACCAGTGCGCGGATGGGTGAGCCATCCGGATGCGTCAGTTGGGGCAGGTTGTTTGTCATGGAATGCGAGGTGGCCATGTGACAACTTTCCGTACCGCCGGTTTGGAGCGGCTTTGGGGATCCTGTGCGGAACCTGTGAATCCCAGCCTAGCGACCGGACGGAAATGTGCGTCCCTGTGCCTGAGAGTCAGTGGTCCCCGATTCCGGCGGGGTGCTCGTGTAGGACGAACGGGTCACAGCCGGAGGTAGTGAGCGGCACAGCCCCGGCACAGGATCGGTCGTCACTCTGGGACGGACATAGCTTCCGTAGCGATCAAGGAGAGTTTGAATGAATGACCAGCAGCCCGGCTACGGCCAGGAACCCGCCAACGATGAAACCCGCCCCGAGACCGCATCTCAGTCTGCCGCCACCCCGTCTGCCGCCACCCCGTCTGCCGCCACCCCGTCTGCCGCCACCCCGTCCGGTGCCGGTCCGGCGTCGGCGGGATCGGTGTTCGGCGGCGAAGTGGCCCCGACGGCATCCGGCTGGGGACAGCAGCAGGATGCCAGGACCCCGGGCTGGGGTGCGTCGGGAACTTCCGCCGCCACGACGCCCGCGGCGGGATCCAGGAACCGCAAGCGTGGTCTGGCCATTGCTGTTGGCGCTGTGGTGCTGGCCGTTGGCGCCGGTGCGGGTGCCCTTGCGCTCACATCAAACCCGGCAGCTGCCGATGGGACCACCGTGGCGGACGGGCTCGCGGGCCCAGGCGGCCAGGGTGTTGGTCCGGGCGGCGCCTCCGGGGGCGGCGTGCAGGGACGGGGCGGCACGGACGGATTCTCGCCCGGTGGGACAAGCGGGCTTCTTGCCGCGGTGCACGCCGAGTACGTGATCTTGGAAGGTGGCACCTACCGCACCCAGTACGAGCAGCTGGGTACCGTCACGGACATCAGCTCGACGGCGGTGACCGTTGAGAGCAGCGACGGTTTCACCCGAAGCTACACGCTGGGCACCGACGTGGTGGTGGGCAGCCAGCAAATGACCCGCCAGCAGGCCGGGAGCACTGCCGACAGCCAGTTGAGCATTGCGGACATCGAGGCCGGGAGCACAGTGCGCATAGTGGCGGTGGCCGATGGTGCGGACTATACGGCAGTGTCTGTCACGGCGCCCATGGCGACAGCCGGTCAAGCCAACTGAGGAATGGGTCACCCGGGATCGTCACCTGACGGGCAAGGCGCAGCCGGACCTGGCGGGCAGGGAACCGGGCCTGAACTGCCTGGATCCGGATGTGGCCCCGTTGCCGTCCAAGGCGGATCCCAGCTGAATCTTGGCCCGTGCTGGGGGCATGCTGTGAGTTCCCGTCGAGTCGGCTGGATAGGTATGGCTGCCGGGTGACCACCAGGTGGGACGGCCGTCCGTGGCGAGACCGTGGGAACGATAATTTTGCAAGAAAGTTCCCGAGAATTATTCCCCAAGATTCACTGGATCGAGCGAATAATATTCCGTCAAGGCGGTAAAAGGTCGCAGGTTGTGAAATATTTCCACGGGCTTCCCGGAATGGCCGAAGCGTGACCCGGGCTATATTTCGGACGACCGTCTCACTATCTGGAACAGTGGGGCCTTTGTTACTTGCTAGTTCGCATTGTTACGTTGCACACTTCAATTGTGAACAAGAACTCAACAGCTTCTGCAGCCGCAGCTTACCGGTCCAGCGCACCCGCTGCTTCCGGAATGCGCTGTTGTCGAATGTACGCCTGACTCTTACACCCAAAGAGTTCCCAGGCATTAGCCCCAGCCCAGCGTCGGGCGCCCACCCCAATTCATTGCGGGGAAATTAAGCATTCGAGCCGCGATGACGGCCATTCACATTGAGGTAAGCAATCCATGTCAGTTGCATCCGGATACGTCCACATCTCCGTCCGTAACGCCGGTAAGACCGGTCAGTCTTCCGCGATCCGCCAGGGATTCGGCAACGGCTCGGCCTTCGCACCGGCCGGGTTCCCCGCCCCGGGTGCCGCGGCTCAGGGCTACAATCCGGACTCCTACGGCCAGCTGCGCGCCGTACCGCCTGCGCCCTTCACTGCGCCCACCCCCGTGGTAACTCCGGGCACCGGCGGGCCTGTCCGTCCGGTGGCGGCCGACAACGTCGCCCGCGGCTTCGTCCTGTACATGGGCATTGACGAGGAAACCGCTGCAGCCGCGGGTACCTCCATTGCGAAACTGGCCCAGGAAATCCGGGCCTACGCCCAGTCCCTGGTCGCCGGTGCGGAGAGCTATGCGGCTGTTGCCGTCGCGCCGGCCGACGCCCCCGGATCCGCTCTCGACGTCGTCCGGTCCACTTTCGGCGATCCGACCGCCGCGGCCCGGCAGCGGGCAGAAACCGCCCGACTCCAGCAGCCGCAGGAACCGCGCCCCTCGGGCGTGCTGATCGACCTTGCCCGCCGCGAAGTCCACCTCGACGGCGAATCGCTGAACCTGACGTTTAAGGAGTTCGAACTACTGAACTACCTCGTCGAGAACGGCACGCGCACCGTTGGCCGCGACGAACTGCTCGAAGGCCTGTGGCGCAACGCCGAAGAGGTCCCCAACGAGCGCACCATCGACGTGCACATCCGCCGCCTGCGCTCCAAGCTCGGCCGCCTCGCCAACACAGTCCGCACCGTCCGCGGCCAGGGCTACCGCTTCTACGAGCACCCCGAGGTCGTCGTTTGGGCCGCTCCGGAATACTCGATCTAACCTGAGCCGCCTGCCGTGACGCACGGCGCGCCCGAAAGCGTCCGGCCCCGTCTCGGGGCGGACGCTTTCGCGTTTGCCGCCCCGGCCGGCGGCACCGCACTAGGATGGATCCATGAGTGCGCATCACATCAAACGCCTGGTGATCATGCGGCACGCCAAGGCCGACTGGCCCGGCGGGGTCGCAGACCATGACCGGCCACTTGAAGAGCGCGGCCACCGTGACGCACCGTTTGCCGGCCGCTGGCTGCTCAAGCACGGTCTGGCCCCGGATTTCATTCTTTGCTCCAGCGCGTTGCGCACCAGGCAGACCTGCACCTGGGTCTGCTACGAGCTGGGGGACAAGGCCCCGACGCCGAAGCTTGAGGGCGGGCTCTATGGCGCCTCGGGATTGCGGATGCTGTCCGTGGTCAACCAGGTCCCGGACACCGTCACTACTCTTATGCTGATTTCACACATGCCGGGAGTCCAGGATCTCGCCATGCACCTGGCTTCCCGCGATTCCAACCACGATGCCTACATGGACGCGGCCACCAGATACCCCACCAGTGCCCTAACCATCCTGGAGACGGAGAAGCCGTGGGCGGAGCTGGACGGTCAGGATGCCCGGCTGACGAAGTTCAAGGTCCCCAGAGCCAGCTAGTAGACCTTTGCCAGGCCCTGCGGCCGCCGTCGAAATACTAGTCGCTGCGCACTCTGTTTCTGCCGTGGTTTCTGCGGTTTACTGGTGCCGTTGACGTGCGGGATTTGCCCCGGATCGTTCCGGCCCTTCAGGTATTCGACTCTCATCAGAGGTGGTTCATCGTGGATGCAGCCCAGGTCATTGGTTTAATCGTCGGCGTCGTCGTCGTACTGGCGATTGCCGCAGTAGCAGTCCTCCTCAGCCGGAAACGCAGGGTCGCCGCCGACCGGACCAAGGCAGCAGAAATGCGGGAAAAAGCGGAGGCGGACGAATTCTCCGCCCGTGAGCGCGAGGCCAAAGCCGCACGGGCGGAGGCAGATGCACAGCAGGCGGAGGTGGAGGCGGAGCGGCTGCGCCGGGAAGCCCGGGGACGCCAGGAGGAAGCCGACAGCGTCCGTGCCGGCGCGCAGGAACAGCTGCGGAAAGCCGATGAGGTCGATCCGGATTTTGTCGCCGGGGAACGGGACGACGCCGTTGCCCAGCAGACGCAGGAGCGGGAGTCCGCGGCCGGTTCCGGAGAGGAGCCGCGGCGCCAGACGGACGCTGGGCGCGGGCATGCTGCCGGCGTCCCGTCCGATCCGGGTAATTTGAGCGGCCCCCGAACCGAAGAGGACCGGCCCCGGAATCTCTGAGCGATACCTTTCCACGCCGCGCGGGCATACGCGCGGGCGAAAGCCGGCACGCACGACCGGCAGCCCAAACCGGTATAAACCGCGGCGTCAGCGGCGGGGGGCGGTCCTGGCTGGCTGGCGGGTCGCCGGTTTGGCCGCTGGTTTCGCCGCAGAGGTGCCTTTGGCGGTGGCCGGGCGCTTCGCCGGCGTCGCGGAAATCGACCTTGACCCGGCGCTGCGGGCGGACGGGGCATTGGCGGCGCCAAGCCCCGCGGAGGTGCGCGAAGATGATCGCGGAGCGGCTGGTCTTCCCGCGGCCCGCGCCGACGAACCGCGCGCCAGTCCCCGGGCGGCACCCCTTGCGGCAGTGGCCGGACGGCGGCGCGGGGCGGTACCGGGGGAGCGGGATCCCCGGGTCCTGCCCGGCAGGACGGCCCCGGCGAACAGCAGGAGCAGCGTGAGCGCGCCGGAGACGGCCGCGAGATAGAAGTACAAGTCCGGGTGTGCGGAGTCCACGGGAGTGGACAGGGCCTCGGGGTCGGACGTGAAGGCGAGGCCCCACTGCCGCAGGAACGCTATCCCGAAGGCGATGAAGAGGATGCTGCCAACCCCGCTGGCGGCCAGCGTCCGGTTCCGGCCGCGATGCACGATCACCGCGACGCACGTGACGTACGCGACGGCGGAGGCGGCGATGAACCAGAGCAACACGGTCCCGTTCAGGGTGATACCGGTCAGCACCAGCAATGCCAAGGCAGCCAGAATTGCTCCGATGGCAGTCTTGCCGCTGTTACCCATGTGCCGCATGTGAACTATCATGCCCGAGACGGGTGCTGGTTCACCACGTAGCCGCGCATGGACGTCATGATTGCGGCGACACTTTGCTCCCGGGTCCGTTCCGGGTTGTAGGTCTGGCGGTCCAGCCCGACCACGAAGCAGGCTCCGAAAATGGCGGTTTCGAGGCTGCCGCGGGAAACGGCAGGGTCCACCGGGTACACCACGGCCACGGCGTCGATGGTGGCACCGACCACCGCGAGCAGCCGGCCGCGGAGTTCGGTGAAAGTCTCTTGCCATTCGCTTGGCGTGCGCCAGTTTTCGCTGACCCACAGCCGCGCGAAGGACGGGTATTCGTCCATGAAGTCCATGGCCCGGCCGATCATCTCTTCCATGGTGGTAAGCGGGTCCTGGTCATCATTCCGGGCGCTCAGCAGCCGTGCCTCGAGAATGTCCACGCCGTGGCGCAGCAGTTGTGCGATCAGATCCGACTTGCTGCCGAAGTTGTAGTACACGGTGCCTTTTGACACTCCGGCCGCGGCGGCAATCTCGTCCACGGTCACGCCCGCTGCACCGCGTTCGCCGATCAGCTCCATGGACGCGTCAAAGAGCTTCTGCCGCGTGGCATTGGTGCGTCCAGGACGGAGCTTCTTGCCGGGAGTTCCGTCGGCATCGGCTGCGGCGGGAAGGTTTGCGCTGTTGCTGGTGGTCATATGGCGATCTCCGGTTTCAGCGACTTGGGGGTCCAGGACTTGCTCCTGTGGGCGGCAACGGTGGCCATGGCCAGCCCCAGCACAGTGTAACCAACAAGGCCCGTCAGGATGGGGGCGATCGTGGACAGTTCGGCACCGTAAATCAGGTGCCGCATCCCGCTCACCACATGCCCCATGGGCAGGAGCTGGTGGACCACATGCAGGGGCTCGGGGGTGGTCTGCCACGGGAACGTTCCGCCGGAGGAGACCAGCTGCAGCACTAGAAGGATGAGCACCACGAGTTTGCCGGGGGAGCCCAACAGTGCCACCACGCCCTGGATGAGCGCGCTGAAAGCCATAGCCGCGGCCAGCATCAGGATCCACATCAATATGGGGTGGACGGGATCCAGCCCCAGCCCGATGTTCACAACGAGGGTGAGCAGGCTTGCCTGGACGGCCGCGACAGCAAGGAACGGGAGCCAGCCTCCGACGGCGATCTTCCACGCCGGGGCGTTGGACGCCAGGGCCCGGAGGGTGAACGGACGCATCGCCTGGACGAGCATAAAAATGCCGATCCACAGGGCCAGGGTGAGGAAGAACGGTGCCAGGCCGGCGCCGTAGGAACCGGCTTTGGCCTGGGAGACGTTGTTGACCGCCACCGGATCGGCCATCACCCGGGACAGGCTGTCCTTCTGGGTATCGTCCGGGTTGGGGATCTCGCCCGCGCCGGTGTTGAGTTCGCCGGCCAGGGTGCCGGCACCCTCGGCCGCCGTCGCTGATCCGTCCTGCAGCCGGGCCGCGCCGTCGTCGAGTTTCTGCGCGCCCTCCGACAGTCTTCCGGCACCGGCGACGGCTTCCTGCTCGCCGGCGGCAATCGCGGCGGCGCCGGCCTTGAGCTGGGCCGCGCCGGTCGAAGCCTGCGCGACGGCGTCGGTGAGTGCGGGTGCCGCCGCCGCCAGTTTGGTGGCCCCGCCGCTGACGGCCGCAGCGCCGGCGGCCAGGTGCTGGACCCGGTCCGCGTCGGCTTCAAACCGTGCGGCGGCGTCTGCGGCGCCCTGCGGTGCGGGAACCGCGTCGAAGCCTGCCAGGACCTCGTCCGCCTGCGCCTGGCTGATGACACCGTCCTGCACGAGCCGGGTGTTGGAGGCCACAAGCCTGGTCCGCTGGCCGTGGGCCGCGGCGGCAAGCTGTCCCGGGATGCCCTGCACCGCCGAATTCAGGGCTGCAGTCCCTGCGGCCACTTCCGTGGCGCCCTCGGCCAGCCGCTGGCTGTCCGCCGGGAGGGTGGCCGTCTTCTCGTGGAGCCGGCTGAGGCCGTCCGTGAGCTGGCCTGCGCCGGCCTCGAGCGAAGTCGCGCCGTCGCGGAGTTTTACCTGGCCGCTGTAGATTTCGGCGGTGCCGTTGCGGAGTTCGCCGGTTCCGTGGTGCAGCGTCACTGCGCCGTCGTGGAGACCAGCGACGCCGTCGGCGAGCTTGCCCGCGCCGTCCGAGGCTTTAACAATTTGTGAGTGAATAGTGCCAAAACCGGTCAGCAGTGCGTTGGCCGTTTCGGCGCCTACTTCCTTGGCCACGGTGGCGTGCACGGCGGTCGTGAGCCGGTCGACGATGGTGCCGAGGAGGTAGTTATTGGCGTCATTGGTGGTGACGTTCAGCATGGCCTGGTTGGCGGCGTCGAAACTGCCGGGCGAGACCAGATTGGCGGAGAAATCGCTGGGAATCTTCAGGGCGAAGGCGTAAGTGCCGTTGCTGACGCCCTGGTCCGCCTCGGCGGTGCCGGCGACGTATTTCCAGTTGAACGAGTGGCTGTCCACGAGGTTGTTGGCAACTTTGTGCCCCGCGTCCAGCCTGGTGCCGTCCGCGGACACGGCGCCGGTGTCCTCCACCACGAGGGCCGCGTCGATCTGGTCCAGGTTGCCGTACGGATCCCAGTTCGCGTAGAGGTAGACGGCCCCGTACAGCAGCGGAACCATGGCCAGGGCGAGGATGGTGAGTTTGGGCATCAGCCCGCCGGTCATGCGTTTGAGTTCGGACCCGGCCAGGCGCAACGCGCTCACTGGACGGCCCCGCTGACGGCCGGCAGCCCGGCGTCGGTTTCGGCGGCCGCGTCGGCGTCGGCTTTGGTAGTGGCGTTTCCGATGACGGCGGCCGGGCCCGTCCAGCCCGGCGGGAGGCTGGTCACGGTGGCGACAACGGCCAGTGGCCGGCCGGCGTCGTGCGCCAGGGCGTCGAGCATGGGCAGCCAGTCCGCCCAATCGCCGCTGTGCCGGTCGGGTGAGTCGACCACCAGAAGGTCCGTGCCAGGATGCGCGAGCGCGAGGGCCGTGAGCAGCTCCAGCCGCCGGTCGGGCTGCAGTTGCTCCATCCAGAGACCGGCTATGTCTTCGAAGCGGTTGACCTTGAGCCACGGGCCGCTCAGTAGTGCGCCGCGGTAGCGGCGGGGGACCAGGGCGAGGTCTTCCGTAACGGCGTCGCGGACGCTCAGGTGCTGTTCGGGGTCGTTAATGCCCGGGGCGTCGACGATCGCACTGGCTTTGCGCAGCCGTTTGATTCCCGCCTTGGCGTCCCACGATATGGTGCCGGCGGAGGCCTGCATCCGTCCACTCAAGGCCAGGGCCATGGTGGTTCGCTGGTCCTGGCGTGAGCCGGTAACGAGCAGCAGCTCGCCGCGGGAGACGGTGAGGGACGTGGGCGGAAGCAGGGCTTCCCGCCGGCCTTTGACGGAGAGCTGTTGCACGGAGAGCACGATGCGCCTTTCACAGAAACAATGTCTGCATCCATGCTAACTAGACTGACCGGTCAGTTCAAATAAAGTGGAGGGAGTGTGAGTAAACGGACGGGCCCCGGACCGGCAGCCTGCCGGTCCGGGGCCCATGAACCCGCGGAAATTACAGTCCGTACTTCTCCAGGAGCCGCAGCCACACCTCGCTGATGGTCGGGTAGGAGGGTACCGCGTGCCAGAGCCGGTCCAGCGGGACCTCCCCAACAATGGCAATGGTGGCCGCGTGCAGCAGCTCGGCAACATCCGGACCGGCGAAGGTGGCGCCGAGGATGACCTTCCGGTCTTCGTCGATGACCAGCTGGGCCCAGCCTTCGTAGTTGTCGGCATGCAGGGCGGACCCGGCGACCTGGATGGGCAGCTCGACCGAGGAAACGGTGTAGCCGTCCTCCTTGGCCCTTGCCACGGTCCGGCCGACGCTGGTCAGCTCCGGATCGCTGAACACGACGCTGGGAACAGCGTGTTCATCGGCCGTCTGGGCAAACCGGCTCCACGGCGCCGCAGTGCCGTTGGCTTCACCCTTGGCCCGGGCGGCAATGACATCGCCGGTGATCCGGGCCTGGTACTTGCCCTGGTGGGTCAGCATGGCGCGTCCGGCCGCGTCGCCGGTGGCGTACAGCCATGCGCCGCCGTCCGCGGTGGCCCCGGCTGCGCTGGTGCCGTCCGCGCCGCCGTTGCCGTCCGCCGTGGCCCCGGCTGCGTCGTTGCCGTCCGCACCCCTGACGAGGCCGGTGGAATCCGTGGTGAGCTTGAGCCGCCCGCCGTCGTCCGCGGTAATCCCCACGCTCTCCAGACCGAGCCCTTCCAGGGCCGGATGCCGGCCCGTGGACACCAGGAGCTTGTCTGCCGTGACGGAGGTGCCGCCGTCCATCGTCAGGGTGATGGACCCGTCGTCGTTCTGGTGCACGCTCTTGGTGGCCGTGTGCAGGAGCAGTTCGACGCCGTCGGCGCGCAGTCCGGCCGCCACGAGGTCAGATGCCTCCGTTGGGAAGGCCCCCAGGATGCCGCCGCGGGCCACGAGGGTGACGTTGGCACCGAGCCGAGCATGCGCCTGCGCGAGTTCGACGCCGGCGACGCCGGCGCCGAGCACGGCAAGCCGGGCCGGGATCTCCTGGGTGGATGTTGCTTCCCGGGTGGTCCAATAGTCCACGTCCGCGAGCCCGTCGATCGGCGGGATAGTGGGGCTGGACCCGGTGGCGATGACGACGGCGTGCCGCGCGGACAGCCGGTAACTGTTGCCGTCGAGACCGGCAACCTCCACCTGGCGCGGGGCCGTGATCCAGCCGTGGCCGCGAATCAGCTCGATCCCGGTGTTCTCCACCCACTTGACCTGGCCGTCGTCCTGCCAGTTCGAGGTGAAGGAGTCCCGGCGCTTCAGGACGGCCGCGACATCCAGGGTGCGGGTGACGGCTTGTTCGGCCCCCGGCACGGATTGGGCGCCGTGCAGGGCGGTGCCCGGCCGCAGCAGCGCCTTGGACGGCATGCAGGCCCAGTAGGAGCATTCGCCGCCGACTAGTTCCGCCTCAATCAGTACTGCCGTCAGCCCGCCCTGGACTGCGCGGTCCGCCACGTTCTCGCCGACGGCGCCTGCACCGATCACAATGACATCAAATTCGCGTTCAAGTGTTTCCGTCATGGCATTTACAGTACTCCCGGGGTCCAGCGGCAATTCCGGATTCTGGGACAGAGTGTGCGGAGGGGAGGTTCGCTTAAAACAAAAAATCCGCACCGGGCATCCGGTGCGGATTTCTTTTCTGTGCGCCCAAAGGGATTCGAACCCCTGACCTTCTGTTCCGTAGACAGACGCTCTATCCAGCTGAGCTATGGGCGCATTCTCGGCTCTAGGGGAACTTCTCGTTCCCCGAACCTCGAATTACTTTACGCGAGGACCGCCTGAGTTACAAATCGAAACAGGTGTAATGTAGGTGACTAGACCGGTCTACGTGACCTTAGTCACAGATGTGCTTTATGCGGGGCGCCCGATTCCTTGTAAAGACGGGGTTTTTGTCGCTCGGAAACCGAATAGACCCACGTCCGGGCCCGAAACCGGCTCATCTGCGACACCTAGCATTTAGCTCACACCACCTAACCCGACGAAGGGAAGCGTAATGGGAGATCTGACACGACCGCCGCTGCTTGAGACTGCACCCACCACCCATACCGGTCTGCTGGCCTGGGTTACAGAGGTCGCCGAACTGACCCAGCCGGACCGGATCTACTGGGTGGACGGCTCCCAAGAAGAGAACACCAGGCTTACGGACGAGCTCGTAGAGGCGGGAACGCTGACCCGGCTCAACGAGGACACCTTCCCCGGATCATTCGCGGCGTTCTCGGATCCCGCGGATGTGGCCCGGGTCGAGGAGCAAACCTTTATATGCTCCGAGAAGGAACGCGACGCGGGCTTCACGAACAACTGGATGGACCCGGCGGCCATGAAAGAAAAGCTGCGCGGTCTCTTTGCCGGCTCGATGCGCGGCCGCACCATGTACGTCATCCCGTTCGTGATGGGCCACCTCGACGCCGAGGATCCCAAGTTCGGCGTCGAGATCACCGACAGCGCCTACGTTGTCGCGTCGATGCGCATCATGGCCACGATCGGTACCGAAGTGCTGGACCGCATTACCGCCACGGACGCCTTCTATGTCCCGGCCCTGCACTCCCTGGGTGCCCCGCTGACCCCCGGCCAGGCCGACGTCGCCTGGCCGTGCAACCCGGACAAATGGATTGTGCACTTCCCCGAAGAGCGCTCCATTTGGTCCTTCGGCTCCGGTTATGGCGGCAACGCCCTCCTGGGCAAGAAGTGCTACGCGCTGCGGATCGCCTCCGTGATGGCCCGCGACGAGGGCTGGCTCGCCGAGCACATGCTCATCCTCAAGCTGACCTCCCCGGAACAGAAGAACTACTACATCGCCGCAGCCTTCCCCTCGGCCTGCGGCAAGACCAACCTCGCTCTGCTCGACCCGACCATCGAGGGGTGGAAAGTCGAAACCCTCGGCGATGACATCACCTGGATGCGGATCGGCAAGGAGGGCGAAATCCGTGCCACCAACCCCGAGGCGGGCCTGTTCGGCGTCGCTCCCGGGACCGGCTGGAGCACCAACCCCAACGCGATGCGCGCCATCGAAAAGGGCCACAGCATCTTCACTAACGTGGCACTGACCGACGACGGCGGTGTGTGGTGGGAAGGCATGACCGATGAGATTCCCGCGCACCTGACCGACTGGCAGGGAAACTCCTGGACCCCTGAATCGGATAAGCCGGCCGCGCACCCGAACTCCCGCTTCTGCACCCCGATCTCCCAGATCGATATGCTCGCCGAGGAATACTTCAACCCCGACGGTGTCGAGGTCTCCGCGATCCTGTTCGGCGGCCGCCGCAAGACGACCATCCCGCTGGTGACCGAGTCCCGCAGCTGGTCCAACGGCATCTTCATGGGCTCCACGCTGTCCTCCGAAACGACGGCGGCGGCTGCAGGCCAGGTGGGTGTGGTCCGGCGCGACCCCATGGCGATGCTGCCGTTCATCGGCTACGACGCCGGTGACTACCTGAACCACTGGGTAAACCTGTCCGCCAAGGCCAACCCGGCGCGCCTGCCCAAGATCTTCCTGGTCAACTGGTTCCGCCGCACGGCAGACGGCGGCTTCGCCTGGCCCGGCTTCGGCGACAATGCACGCGTCCTCAAATGGGCCATCGAGCGCCTCGAAGGCAAGGCCGCCGCCATCGATACCCCGATCGGCTACGTGCCGACCGGCGATTCGATGGATCTGAGCGGCCTGGACCTGACCCCGGCCGATGTGGAGGCAGCTGTCCATGTCGACCCCGCCGAGTGGGCTACGGAACTCGCTTCCATCGAGGAATGGTACGCCCGCTTTGGCGATTCGCTGCCGGATGCCCTGCGCTCCGAGCTCGAAGGCCTGAAGGCGCGCCTCGGCTAGGTCTCACGGCCTCCCTCGCTTCGGTCCGCTCAGCCAGGGAACTCCCTGCGGCGGAGGCCCCTTTAGTACGACGGCGGCCCCGCACCTTATCTCAAGGTGCGGGGCCGCCGTCGTATGCGCTGTCGCCCGGGTGGGGCGCCCAGCGGGCAGATCAGGGCGAATAGAGACCGCGCACCCGCCCTGATCTGCCCGTTGCCGGGGTGGGGAGACTAGCTGGCGAGCCAGATGTCCGGGCCGAAGACCTCGTAGTGGATCTTCGTGGCCGGGATGCCGGCGTTGATGGCTTCGTTGCGGATGTTCTTCATAAACGGCAACGGACCGCAGAGGTACAGGGAGGCATTCGCCGGCAGGTCAACCTCGCGCAGGGACATGAAGCCTTCCTTCGCGCCGGCCTCCGGCTGCTCAAGCCAGAGCTGGAGACCGGCACCCGGAAGGCGTTCGACGTCGTCCGTCATCTGCCCGCGCAGCGCCCAGCTGTCCAGGCTGCCTTCGGCGTGCAGAACCAGGACCTGGCGGTCCGAGCCGGCCTCGGCGAGGGAGCGAAGGATGGACGCCGTGGGGGTGCAGCCAATGCCTGCCGAGGCCAGGACGACAGGTCCGTCACCGTCCTTGAGCGTGATCTCGCCGTAGGGGTTCGAAATTTCGATGACGTCGCCGACCTCAACGCTGTTGTGCAGTACCGGGGAGACTTCGCCGCCGTCGTCGAGCTTGGTTGTGAAGCTGCGTTGGATGCCCGCGGTGCCGGACAGTGAGTACTGCCGGACCTGGTGCAGGCCGTCCGGGACCTGGACTTTGACGCTGACGTACTGGCCGGGGAGGGCGGGCGTGACGGGAGTGTCATCCGCCGGTTCCAGGGTAAAGGTCATGGAGCCGGTACCCGCTGGGGCCGCGGCGGCGATCCTCCACGGAGCCCACATCCTGCCGTTTGCCTGCGCGGCATACAGCCCTTTCTCGAGCTTGATCAGGGCGTCCGCCATGAGCCAGTAGACCTCGGTCCAGGCCTCGGCGATTTCCGGGGTGATGACGCCTGCCAAGTCGTCGGCGATCGCAGCGAAGAGGTGTTCGTAGACCACCTTGTACTGCGGTTCGGTGATGCCCAGGGAGGCGTGTCGGTGTGCGATGCGGGACAATACGGTCTCCGGCAGGGTGCCGGGGTTGCTCACCAGGTGGCTGGCGAAGGCGGCGATGCTTCCTGCCAAGGCCTGTTGCTGGTTGCCGGAGCGCTGGTTCGAGCGGCTGAACAGTCCATCCATCAGTTCCGGGTGGGCGTCGAAGAGCCGGGCGTAGAACTTGGGGGTGATCTCACCAATCCGGGAACCGACCAGCGGGAGGGTGGCCTCGATGACGGGGAAGGACTTGTCCGAGAGCATGCTGACTCCTGAAGTAGTGGTCCGGCGTCTTCAGCCGGGCCGTGGCGAAAATACATGTATATGAAATGCAAGTATTTATACTTCAGTTCTACAGGGCGTAGAAAGCAGCCACAAATCGGGGGGATTCCCGGGCGCGCCGGATGGTGGCATCCAGGCGGGGACCGGGCGGGATCAAAGCCCGGGGCGCAGCCCGATTGCCGCAAAGACAGGGGTCATTTGCCCGGTGGTGGGCAGCGAGGCGACGACGATGCCATCCAGCTCGCGGTAGAAGGCTTCGCGGGCCCGGGACAGTGCGGCCCGCAGTTGGCATTCATTGATGAGCGGGCAGGGGCCGTCGGCGGCGACGCAGTCGGCCAGATCCTGCCGCGGATCCAGTTGCCGCAGGAGTTGGCCGACGGTGGCAGACCTGCCGGCATTGCTCAGCCTGGCACCGCCGTTGCGGCCGCGCTCGACGTCGATCATGCCCAGCTCACGCAGTTTGGCCATGGCCTTGCTGACGTGGTTGTACGGCGTGCGAATCGCGTCGGCGATGGCACTGGTGGTCAGAAGTCCGCCAGCGGGCGCCGCCGCGAGCACCATCATGGCGCGCAGGCTGACGTCCGCGAAGGCATTGATCTTCATAACTTCAGCTTAAGCCGGTCTAGTCCACCCAGACAGTGGCCTCGTTGGTATCGGCGGCGAGCTGGCCGAATTCCAGCACCCGCGTGGCGGTACTGGGTGCATACGGAAGGACGGCGGCAAAGAGTGTCCCGTCCTGGTGCTCGGCGGCCACATGAATGGCGTCCGAGTCCTCTTCCAACAGCGTGATGTCGCACACGACGGCGGCGGCCCGGAACTCGTCCCGGTGCTGCCGGAGCAGCTCGTTGAGGTCGCTGATCATGGCGTCGGCATCGAAGTCACCTTCCGTGCCGTCTGCCGCATCGGCGGGCGTCACGGCAACCAGCCGGACTTCGCCGTCGTTTTCTACAACCAGCGCGAACGGCAGAAACCCGCCGTTGCGTTCCAGTTGCTCCTGCGCGGCTCCGACGCCGGTGCCGAGCAGGTTCTCCAGATCAGTAGCACTCGCGTCCGGCACGGATGCGCGCCACGAGTCCTGCTGTTCGGCGGTGTCCTCCACGGCGCTAGCCCCGGACCAGCGCGAGGACACGGTCGCGGACGCGCTCCATCGTGGTGGCGTCGGTGGCCTCCACGTTGAGGCGGAGGAACGGCTCCGTGTTGGAGGGGCGCAAGTTGAACCAGTAGCTTCCGTCCGCTGCGGTGAAGGTGCTGCCGTCGAGATGGTCCACGTGCACGTCCTCACCGTCGAAGTCGGCCCGGACCCGGTCCACGGCAGCGGCCTTGTCTTCGATTTCGGAGTTGATCTCGCCGGAAGACCGGTAGGGCTCGTACTCGCGGCCCAACTCGGACAGCGGACCGTCCTGCTCGCCGAGCGCGGCCAGGACATGCATGGCGGCCAGCATGCCGGTATCCGCGTTCCAGAAGTCACGGAAGTAGAAGTGGGCGGAGTGCTCGCCGCCGAAGACGGCCCCCTCTTCTGCCATCTGGGCCTTGATGAACGAGTGGCCCACCCGGGTGCGGACGGCACGGCCGCCGTCACGCTCGATCAGTTCGGGGACGGCCCGTGAAGTCAGCAGGTTGTGGATGATCGTGGGGGTTTCCTCGCCGAGGGCCCGGGCGCGGGTGATTTCGCGCCGCGCCACCATGGCGGTGATGGCCGATGGGGAGACCGGATCGCCGTGTTCGTCGATGACGAAGCAACGGTCCGCGTCGCCGTCAAACGCCAGGCCGATGTCCGCCCCGTGTTCGACGACGGCGGCCTGCAGGTCGCGCAGGTTCTCCGGCTCCAGCGGGTTGGCCGGGTGGTTCGGGAAGGAGCCGTCAAGCTCGAAGTACAGCGGAACAATGTCGAGCGGCAACTTGGGGAGTATGGCATCGCCGAGCACCGCGGGCGTAGTGAGGCCGGACATGCCGTTGCCGGCATCAACAACTACTTTCAGCGGCCGCGAACCACGGAGATCCACGAGGCTGCGCAGATACTTTGCGTAGCCCTTGAGGACGTCCTGCACGCCGATGAGGCCACGGGTTCCGGCGGCGGGGATGGACCCGGTATTCAAGTACTCCTCGGCACGGGCCTGGATGTCCAGGAGCCCGGTCTCTGAGGAGATTGGGACGGCGCCGGCCTTGGCCATCTTGATGCCGTTGTATTCGGCCGGGTTGTGGCTGGCGGTGAACACCGCGCCGGCCGCGTCCAGGGCGCCAGATGCGTAGTACAGCTCGTCGGTGGAGATCAGATCCAGCAGCTGGACATTGGCGCCCCGGGTTGCGGCGCCGTTGGCGAAGGCCTTGGCGAACTCCGGCGAGGAGGGGCGCATGTCGCCGCCAACCAGGACGGTCTGTCCGGCCAGTTCCATCACGTCGACGAAGGCCGCACCGACGGCTTCGACGATCTCCGCGGTGATCGTGCTGCCCACAATCCCGCGCACGTCGTAGGCCTTGAAGGAAGCCGAGAGGTCAAAGGTCTTTGTCTGATCCGTAGTCACGGGACTTATCTTACGGTGCGGCCCCGACACCGGAAGGGACTTGCGCGGTCAGAATTGTGCGGGCCGGAGCCCGGACCTATCCACATAGCAGGGTCCGGCTGGGTGGGTGTCAGGGGCTGCTGGGATACTGAAGTAATGGTCCCTCACCAGAACGCCGACGTCCTTTCCGCTTCCACCCCAGCCGCCACTGCCGCAGCCACCGCCCATGCCACTGCCGACGGCGCCGCAGGTCCCGCCGGGACAGGGACCAGGGAGCAGGCCCAGGATGTACTGCGCGAGCTGGTCGGACACCCGGAAGCGGAGTTCCATGATGGCCAGTTTGAGGCAATCGAAGCTCTCGTCGACGGGGGCCGCAGGGCCTTGGTCGTGCAGCGCACCGGGTGGGGAAAATCTGCCGTGTACTTTGTCGCCTCACTGCTGCTGCGCCGCCGCGGGGCCGGACCCACGCTGATCGTGTCTCCGCTCCTGGCCCTGATGCGCGACCAGGTGGCGGCGGCTGCACGCGCCGGGGTACGCGCCGTCGCGATCAATTCCGCCAACCAACTGGACTGGAACACGGTCCGCGAGCAGCTCGCAGCCGACGAGGTTGACGTCCTCCTCGTATCCCCGGAACGGCTGACGAATCCAGCCTTCCGCGAAAACCAGCTTCCCGAGCTCATCCGCCGTACCGGACTCCTCGTCATCGACGAGGCCCACTGCATCTCCGACTGGGGCCACGACTTCCGGCCCGACTACCGGCGCATCGCGGACCTGATCACCCAGCTGCCGGACACCGTGCCGGTGCTCGCCACGACCGCTACGGCAAACTCCCGGGTGGTGCACGATATTGAGGAACAGCTCGGCAAGGGCGTGCTGACTATCCGGGGCGCACTTGGCCGGGAATCCCTGCGGCTGGGAGTCCTGAACCTGCCGGATTCGCGCGAACGCCTGGGCTGGCTCCTAACGCACCTGGCGGACCTTCCCGGCAGCGGCATCATTTACACGCTCACGGTTTCCGCGGCCGAAGATACTGCCCGGCTCCTGGCGGAAGCCGGGCACGAGGTGCTCGCCTACACCGGCCGGACCGACCCCGCGGACCGGGAACGCGCCGAACAGCTTCTCAAAGACAACCAGGTCAAGGCACTCGTCGCCACATCCGCCCTCGGCATGGGCTTCGACAAACCGGATCTTGGCTTCGTGGTGCACCTCGGTGCGCCCTCATCCCCGGTGGCGTACTACCAGCAGGTCGGCCGCGCAGGCCGTGGCGCCGCGAACGCCGACGTCCTGCTGCTTCCCGGCTCCGAGGACCGCGACATCTGGCAGTACTTCGCCACCGCATCCATGCCGTCCGAGGAAAAGGCCGCCGCTGTATTGACGGCCCTCGCCGAGGCAGGCGGGGCAGTGTCCACCGTGGCGCTTGAAGCCCGGGTGGACCTGCGCAGGACCCCGCTCGAGCTGCTGCTCAAGGTCCTGGCAGTGGACGGGGCGGTCGAACGCGTCGGCGGCGGCTGGCGGTCCACCGGCAGGCCCTGGCACTACGACGCAGAACGGTATGGCCGTATCGCCGAAGCCCGGGTGGATGAGCAGGATTCCATGGTGATCTACCAGGACACCGCGGGCTGCAGGATGGAATACATCACCTCGGTCCTGGACGACGAAACGGCACATGCCTGCGGCCGCTGCGACAACTGCGCCGGCCGCTGGTTCCCGGCTGACATTGCGGCAACGGCCGCCGACGCAGCCGGTCAGACGCTGCGCCGCGCCGGCGTGGTCCTGGAACCCCGGCTGCAGTGGCCCAGCGGTATGGACCGGCTGGGTGTGGGCGTGAAAGGCAAAATCAAGCCGGAGGAAAGTGTCGCCAGCGGCCGCGTACTGGCCCGCCTGACGGATCTGGGCTGGGGCGGATCCCTGCGCGAAGCCTTCGCCGCCGGTGCGCCGGACCGGACCGTGGACCCGGGCATGCTGCAGGCATGCGTCCAGGTCCTGCGTGAGTGGGGCGCCGCGGATGGCCGCAGCCCCGGCTGGAGCGGGGCCGGTCGTCCCGCCGCGATCGTCAGCGTCCCCTCGCGGAGCAAGCCGGATCTGGTGGACTCCCTCGCCCGGGGCATTTCCGGGATCGGGCGCATACCGTATCTGGGTCAGCTGCAGCTTGAGCACGGCGGGCCCACTGGCGGCCGCGGCGGCAACAGCGCTTACCGCCTGGCCGGTGTCTGGGACCGGTTGGTCGTTGGCCCGGAGCTGGGAGCAGCCCTTGCCGGCATCGAGGGCCAGAGCGTGATGCTGATTGACGATCTGACCGACAGCCGCTGGACCGTGACGGTCGCCGGGCGGGCCCTCAGGCTCGCGGGTGCAGGGGCGGTGCTGCCGCTGGTGTTGGGCCAGGCCGGCTGACTTCGGCTCCTGCATGGCGGGGCAGAAACAAGCTGTCCAGAGTGCTCAGGAGCATTAGCGCGGCGATGGACAGGAACGCTGCGCGGTACGCCGCCAGCGGATCGACCGCGGCCCCCGGTGCCTGCGATGGCTCCCTCAATGCCGCCGGCCGGATCGAAGAGCCGGAGCAGCAGCGCGGCGACGGCGATCCCCGCGCCGGTCGCGAGCTGCACGAGGGTGGCGGACACGGCATTGGCGGACGGCAGCTTGGTGCTCTCGACGTCGGCGTACTGGACGGTGGCATAGGCCGAGAACCCAATGGACCGGAAGGCCCCGCTGGCCACGAGCAGCGCGAAGATGAGGGGTTCCGGGGTTCCGGCGTCGAGCAGGGCGCAAAGTCCAAAGGTGGCCGCCGAGGCCAGCGAAGCGAAGACGAGGACCGCTTTGAAGCCGAAGCGCCGGATCAGCGGTGTCGTGGCAGGCTTGATGCCGATGTTCCCGATGAAGACCGCTGCCACCATCGCTCCGGCGTGCAGCGGGTCCCAGCCAAAGCCATTCTGGAACATCAGCGGCAGCAGGAACGGCACGGCGCTGATAGTCAGGCGGTAGATGAAGCCGCCGCCTGCCGTGGCACGGAACGTCCGGGCGTGGAAGACGGAAAGGTTGAACAGCGGGGAGCGGGCCCGCCGCATCCAGGCGACCGCGGCGGCGAGGAATAGCAGCCCTGCCGCAAGGCCCAGGGCCGCCAGCGTCCCGGCCGTCGGCCCGCCGGCGAGCTCCAGCCCAATCACCAGAGATCCGACTCCAAGGGTGGTCAGCCCCAGACCGGGCCAGTCCAGACGGCGTGTACTGTCCGCGGCGCCGGCCGGGACCATCCTCAGCGCGGCCAGGAACGCCGCCAGTCCCAAGGGAAGGTTCACCAGAAAGATCCAGTGCCAGGACAGGTACTGCGTCAGGGCCCCGCCCACAAGCGGCGCCAGCACGGGAGCCAGCAACCCCGGCCAGACGAGGAACGCGGTGGCCCGCAGCAGGTCCTTTTTCTGCGTCCCGCGCAGCACTACCAGGGTGCCCACCGGGACCATCATGGCGCCGCCGGCCCCTTGCAGCACCCGGCTCATGGTCAGCGTGGTGAGGTCCTGGCTGACAGCGCACAGCAGCGAGGCGACCGTGAACACCGCAATGGCCAGGCAGAAGACACGGCGTGCCCCGAACCGCTCGGCCAGCCAGCCGCTGAGCGGAATCCCCATCGCGACGGTCATGAGGTAAGCGGTCATGGTGATGTTGACATCGGCGGAAGCCACTGAAAAATCCGCAGCGATACTGGGGATTGCGGTGGTTAGGACGGTTCCGTCCAGAAACTCCATGAAAAAGGTCGCGGCCACCAGCAGGGCCAGCCGCGGACTCCAGCCGGCACGCGCCGGGCCGCCGCAGTTTGCAGCTGTGCTCACGCTGTGGTGCCTGCAGGCAAAAGCCGGCCGTCTCCAACGATCGCGTGACCCGCGGCGGTGTCATCCATAGAGCCATCCTGTCATCAGGACATAGTGTCAGGCACCGGAGGTCCGACAGCCGGACGGTCCGGGGGCCGGGGGCCGGGAATCGCCGGGTCCAGGCCGACGTCGGCACGGTAGCCGCGGTAGTTCCGTGAACGGTCAGGGCCGGGGCGGTAATTGAAGCCGGCGAACGGGCCCGCCGGGTTGTCCGGGTCCGCACCTATCCGGGGATACGCAAAAGGCCCCGGTCCAGGACCGGGGCCAAACGCGGAGACGGGGGGATTTGAACCCCCGGTGGAGTTGTGCCCCACACTTCATTAGCAGTGAAGCCCATTCGGCCGCTCTGGCACGTCTCCAATTGCTAGCAACTAGCCAACCAAGGATACGCAGAAGGAGGCACCCAGCGCAAAACGGCCACCGCGGGGTCACTTTTCGCCCGTCCCACGCCCCGCAGGACGGGCGAAAAGTGACCCCGCGGTTCATCAGGGGGAGGTTCAGGCTGCGGGGCCCGCCAGTGAACGCCACAGGAAGTGCTGGCTGCGGCTCTGCAGCGCAGCCGCCTGCCGGTTGTCCGAGGCTCCCGCGTGGCCGCCTTCCAACGCCTCATGGAACCAGACGTTCGGGATGCCCATCGCCTGCATCCGCGCCGCCATCTTCCGGGCCTGCACGGGTCCGACGCGGTCATCCGAGGTAGCGGTCCAGATAAACGTCTCCGGGTATTCCACCCCGTCCTTCAGCAAGTGGTACGGGGAGAATGTCCGGATGAAGTCCCACTGCTCGGGTGCGTCGGGGTCGCCATATTCGCCGATCCAGGAGTGCCCGGCGGAGAGCTTGGTGTAGCGGCGCATGTCCAGGAGCGGAACTCCGCAGGACACGGCGCCGAAAAGTTCCGGGTACTGCGTGAGCATGTTCCCGACCAGCAGGCCGCCGTTTGACCCGCCCACGCAGCCGAGGCGCTGGCGTGATGTGACGCCGCGGGAAATCAGGTCCTGTGCGACGGCGGCAAAGTCCTCGTATGCGCGGTGCCGGTTTTCCTGGAGGGCGGCGCGGTGCCAGTCCGGCCCGTACTCGCCACCGCCGCGGATATTGGCCACCACGTAGACGCCGCCGCGGGAGTGCGCGGCATCTCCGCCGACACCGGCGGACTCCGCCGTTCGCCGCTCCAGCCAGGCCCCGGCCGACCGCACCGCTGTAGGCCGGGGTCCGGGAGATCTCGAATCCGCCGTAGCCGGAGAGCTGCGTGGGGTTCTCGCCGTCCAGTACGAGGTCTTTTGCCGCCACCTGGAAGTAGGGGACCCGGGTGCCGTCCTTGGACTCAGCGAAGTGTTGCTGGACCTCGTAGTCTGCTTCGTTGAAGAACGACGGCGAGGAACGGATCACCTCGTGGGTGCTGGCCACACCGCCGGCGCCGGCCACACCGCCACCGCCGGCTCCGTCGGTCGGGGCGCGGCGCAACGTGCCCCGCGTGAGGGTGGTCGGCGTCGTGAACCCGGTGGCTACGAGCCAGAAGTCGTTCCCCGCCCCCGGGGCGGCTTCCTCGGCGACCT
This sequence comes from Arthrobacter sp. PAMC25284, assembly GCF_019443425.1. Taxonomy (NCBI): domain Bacteria; kingdom Bacillati; phylum Actinomycetota; class Actinomycetes; order Micrococcales; family Micrococcaceae; genus Arthrobacter; species Arthrobacter sp. PAMC25284. The sequence continues at coordinate 2,061,944 of NZ_CP080382.1, read as the reverse complement.
GGCCGTCGCCGGCCGTCCCGTCCTCGTCCGCGTCGCCTGCGTCGTCCTCGTCATCGACGGCGAATGCATTGACATCATGCAGCGGCGGGCAGGCGTCCAGCGTGGTGGAGGCCCAGGCGACGTCCGTTCCGGCGCGCTGCGGATCCAGGACCCGGATCTCTGACGAGACGTCCCGCAGCAGGTTCAACAGCAGGAAATCGCGGGTCCAGGACCACGACTGCAGCGAGGTGTGCGCATCCGGGGTGAACAGTACGGACAGCTCCCGGCGGCCGGCGAGGAATTCCTCGAAACCTGCCGTCAGCAGGGAACCGGCAGGGTACGTGGCACCGTCGACAGTCCAGTCCTTCTGCGGCCGGAACAGCAGCCACTCACGATGCGCGCTCAGGTTCACCTCTGCCGGAACGTCAAACTGCATCCACTGCCCGTCCAGAAAGACCGAGGTGTTCTTCTCGAAAAAGCTGATCCAGTCCACGGCGAACGTCCGCTCGAAGCCCGGGGTGGAGTCATGTGCCACGATGGCCATCATGTGCTCCTGCGGGATGTCGAACAGGACCTCGGCCTGCGCGAGGGATCCGCCGCGGCGAAGCTTCACACCGGTCCGGGCATAGGACGAGGTGGTGCGTGGCAGCCCATCGGCCGTGGTGGCGACCAACAGGGTGTCAGCGTCCAGCCAGGAGGCGTTGCCCTTGCCCACGGGCAGGTCGAAGCCGCCCGTGGCCGGGTCGACGAAGCCGCGGGACTCGACGTCGAACTCGCGGTGACGGTTCGCGTCGCCGCCATCGGGGGAAAACGCCAGCAGGGCCCGCCGGTGCGGTTCTCCAGCGGGCGGCCTGAGGAAGCTGGCGCCGTGGAACACCCATTCCTGGCCTTCGTCGGCGGCCAGCGCGTCCACGTCCAGCAGGACGTCCCACTCGGGTGACCCTGCCCGGTAGCTCTCCCAGCGGGTCCGCCGCCATAGTCCCCGGGGGTTCGTCCCGTCCTTCCAGAAGTTGTAGTACCAGTCGCCGTGTTTGCCGACCATTGCGATCCGGTCCGTGGAGTCGAGAACCTCCAGGATGCTGCTTTCCAGTGCCGCGTACTCCGCACCCTCCAACAGCTCCTCGGTGCGGGCGTTCTGTCCGCGGACCCAGGCGAGTTGTTCCGCGCCGTAGATGTCTTCGAGCCAGATGTTCTCGTCGACGGGCTCGGGAGCGGTGGCTGCGCCCGGGCCGGTTCCGGCGGGGCCGGAAGCCGGCGGGAGATAAGCATCAGTGGTCGTCATTGGCCCATGTAAGCAACATGACGCCGCGCTAGCAAGTCACAGGGCCGGTCAAGCGGTCCGGCAGGTTGCCGATACTCTGGATCCCGTGGGCACAACGCAAAGCATCCGGACGGCAGTGATCGGCGCCGGTCCCCGGGGCACGAGTGTGCTGGAGCGGCTGCTGGCCAACTGGGCACCGGCCGGTTCCGACCAAACCCTTCACATCGACGTGATCGACCCGTACCCGGCGGGACCCGGGCACGTGTGGCAGCCCGGCCAGTCGCGGCTGTACCTGATGAACACGCAGTCCTTCTATCCCACGATCGTCCCGCAGGACAAGGAACTCGCCAGGCCCGTCGCCGGATACACCTTCGACCAGTGGCGTGAAATCCAGCGCCGCCACCCGGACGCTGCACTGACGGCGGAGGAACGGGACGAGCTGGCCCGGCTCAGCGCCGCGGACTTCCCCAGCCGGGCACTGTACGGCCGCTACCTCCGGTCCACGCTGGAGCAGCTGCTCAGCCGCCTTCCAGCCGGTGTGACGGTGGACTTCCACCCGGCGGCGGCGACGAGCGTCCGGCCCACCACCGCCCCGGCGATCCCCGGCGGGGCGGGCGTCGCCGGGGACCTTCCCACTGCGGGATCCGGTGCCATCGCCTCCGGGGCCGGGGCCGGGGCCGGAACCGGAGTGAAGGCGGGATTCGACGTCGGGCTCGACGATGGAACCCAGCTCACCGTTGACTCGGTGGTGCTGGCGCTGGGCCACCTCGAAGCGCGGCTCAGCGCCGAACAGCACAAGTTGCAGGCCGCGGCGGCGGAGCTCGGACTGATATACCTGCCCCCGGCCGCACCGGCGGACGTGGACTGGACCCGGATTCCGGCCGGCAAACCGGTGCTGGTGCGCGGGATGGGCCTGAACTTCTTTGACGTCATGGGGCAGTTGACGGAGGGGCGCGGCGGCAGGTTCGTAGCCGGCGACGACGGCGGGCTGAGCTACCTGCCCTCCGGCCGGGAGCCTCTCATCCTGGCCGCCTCGCGCCGCGGCACTCCGTACCGGACCAAGGCAACCCTCTCCGGGTACTATCCCGCCGCGGTCTCGTTGCGGTATCTGACCGAGCGTGCCATCGCGAAGTTCGCTGAGATCGGCATCCGGCCGTCCTTCGACCATGATCTCTGGCCGCTCCTGCACCGCGACGCCGTGTGGGCGTACTACTCAACGCTCGCGCGCTCGCAGCCGGAAGCCATCGTGACCGGACCCGAAGAGTTCCTTCAGGCGTTGGATGACGCCATGCACCCGCATGCCCACTCGACGGTCCGCTGGGAGGACACCGCCGATCCGGTGCTTGATGTACATGTCCGGCCGGGCTTCCGGCTGGACCTCCTGGGCCTCGCCGCGCCTCTGGCCGGCCGATCGTTCGGGTCCCGTGACGAGCTGGACGCCGCGGTCGCGGCCTACCTTGTCGATGACGCCCGGCGCTCGGCGCTCGGCGAGGACGACCCGGTGAAGATGGCGATTGGTGCCTTGCACCACGGCCGGGCGGTGCTGAAGACCGCCGTGGCGGACCGCGGGATCACCGACGAATCCTGGGTTGCCGGACTGCGCGGCTGGTTCGAATCGTTCGTGGAAGGCCTGGCCAGCGGCCCGCCGGCCCTGCGCGCCGAACAGCTGGCGGCTTTGGTCCGCGCGGGGGTCGTCCGCTTCGTCGGCCCGGACCCCAAATTCACCGTGGACCGGGCTGCCGGGATGTTCACGGCCGCGTCGCCCTGGGTGGGCAGCGGACCAGGCGATGGAACCCAGGGCAGCGCCGTGGCGGGCGAGGTCCTGGCGGCCGCGTGCATGATCGAGGCGCTGGCGCCGTCGAACAGGGTCGCCGTCAACGCCTCACCCTTGCTTGCACAGTTGCTCGCCGAGGGCTGGGTGCGTCCGCGCCTCATGATGACGGTAGAGGGTGCTCCGGTGGAGACATCCGGGCTTGATGTGGCCCTACACCCGTACCGGCCGCTCGCAGCCAACGGTTCGGTCACGGAGGGCCTCTATGTGCTCGGACTCCAGCTTTCCTCCACGCAATGGGGGACGGCCATCGCCGCCGAATCCCGACAGAAGTCCGGTCCGGTCTACCGCAGCGGCCAGCGCACACTGCACGACGCCGACGAGATCGCCCGCCACATCCTCGGCCGCTGAATCCCTCCCCGGCGCCTCCAGAAATGAGCATGCCCTCCGCCCGGGCTGAGCAATGGACAAATTGCCAGTATGTCCATTGCTGCGGCCAAGGGGAGGGCATGCTCAGTGGCGGAGGGCGGGGTAGCTAGTCCTTGGAGTCCTTGAGGCATTTGCGGTAGGCCGCCATCGCGGTGCCGTAATTCTCCTGGCCCGCGTTATCGGAAGGCCGCTGCGGCTTCACCGGGGCCTGGCACGTCGGCGGGACCGGCTCGCTTGCTGCGACGGTGACGGCGGCCTTGACCACGGTCCCGGACTCGACTCCGGTCAGCACCAGGACACCGGCTCCGGCCGCTGCTCCAGCGGGCACCTTCAGATCAACCGTCGCCGCGCCGCCGGAAACCGCCACTGAACCCAGGTCGGTGACAACGCCCCTGGCATCGGTGAACGACGCGCGCAGCGCGGTGTTGGCCGGGCTGCCGAGCGAGGTCAGGTCGAGCTTGGAGACGGTCAGCGTGATGGCGTCCCCGCCCTTGACCTCGGCCGCCGTGGTGTTCACGACGGCGACGCTGCGGCGGGCGAAGTCCGGCGCCACCGGATCATGCCCCTGCAGATAGCCGATCCAGGCCTCCCGGTCCACGAGCCCGGAGTCCTTGGCGTTGGCGCTTTCTTTGAAGACCCGGAAGTTGTCGCCGCCCGAAACCAGGAAGTTGAACGTTCCGATCCGGTAGGACTTCGCCGGGTCAATCAGTGCGCCGTTGACCCGGATCGAGGTGATCCGGTCCCCGGCGGCCCGGGCGGCGTCGTACGTGTAGTTGACGTTCTTGGACAGCCCAAGCTGCTGGTAGGAGCGGCTGGGGACCGTGCCGTCCGGGTTGGTTTGCCACTGCTGCTCGAGCAGTGTCTTGACCTGGGCGCCATTGAGCGAGGTGGTCCAGAGGTTGTTCACGAACGGCAGCACGGCGTTGGCCTCGGCGTACGTGATGGTGCCGTCCGGGGCGTAGTACAGCTCGTTGCGCAGCCCGCCCGGGTTGACGACGCCGATTTCGGCGCCCCCGAGTTCGGGTGTCTTTAGCGTGTCGACGAGCACATCCGCGACGAGGTTGCCCAGCGTGGATTCGCTGGCGCGGTCGTCGCGCACGGCCGGGGAACCCGCGAAGGCGGTGGTGATGTCCGCGGTCACCTTGCCGACCGGCTGGTTGCCGACGGCGGCCGCTTCGGCCAAGGCCTTGTCAACAATGGTCTTGACTGCCGCTACCCGCGGAAACTGTGCCACCAGATCGGCGGCCGGCTGTTCCGCCGTCGTGGTGCGCTTGACGTTCCCGACCTTGTACCCGGTCACGGTTTTGGTTTCCGTGTCGACGGTGAGCTGAATCTGGCCAATGTATTCGCCGTAGTTGCCGGTCTGCACGATCGGGCGGGTCTTGCCCGGCGCGCCTGGGACCGGGGCATCCCACGCGTACTGCTTGTGGGTGTGGCCGTTGAAGATCGCAGCGACATCCGGGCTGACCTGGGTGACCATTTTGGCGAACGGGCCACCGGCGGCGACTTCCTGCTCAATGGTGGATCCCTCGGGCACACCGGAACCGGCGCCGTCGTGGTTGGTCGCGATGATCACGTCCGCGAGCCTGCCGGCCTTAATTTTCGCTGCGACGCGGTTGATGGCGTCGACGGGATCGCCGAACTCAAGCTCCGCGATTCCGGCCGGGGTGACCAGCGAGGGCGCCTCTTGGGTGACGGTCCCGATCACGGCGACCTTGATGCCGTTCAGGTCCAACACCGTGTATTCCGGCAGCGCCGGTTCCGAGGTGCCCTTGTTGTAGACGTTGGCACCCAGGTAGGGGAATTTGGCGTTCGACCCGCCGGCGATGACACGATCCCGCAAGTCAGCGAAGCCACCGTCGAACTCATGATTGCCAACCGCCGAGGCGCGCAGGTCCAGGGCGTTCAGCACGTCGATTGAGGGCTGGTCGTTGGCGACGGCCGAGGCGAACAGGGAAGCTCCGATGTTGTCTCCGGAGGACAGGAAGGCCGTGGCGCCCGGTGCGGCAGCGGCCCGCAGCTTCTCGATGGTTCCCGCGAAGAAGACGGTGTTGGAGTCGATCCGGCCGTGGAAGTCGTTGATTCCAAGGAGGTTCAGCTCAACTGTGGCGGGCAGGTTCAGGCCGACCACCACCGGGTCGTGGTCACTGGCCCGGAACGGGTCCGCGGCATAGTAGTTGGTGATGTTGTTGTTGAAGCGGCTGTACTCAAGGGCCACGGACTCCACGGAGTTGATGTTCCAGATATCCGCACCGGTCACCACCGCGTTGGCGGCGGGGGAGGCCAGGATGTGGTCCAGCGAGCCTACCAAGCCGCCGAAGAGGTAGGAATGCTTTGCGGAGCCATCGGCGTTCTTGGCTTTCTCGTCCTGGTTGACGTAGCCGGCGGCCGTGAAGACATTGATCGGGTCTTCCTTGGCGTAGGCGTTGAAATCGCCGATCAGGAAGACCTTGTCGGTGCCTTTGGACGCCTGCAGGTCATTTGAGAACGCCAGCAGGGACTTGGCCTGCGCGGTGCGGGCCAGGTTCGAGTTGCCCTGGCCCTTATCGGTGTCATTCGGGGTGGCGGCGGAGCCCTTGGATTTGAAGTGGTTGGCGATAGCGATGAATTTCTTGTCATCCCCGGCACCAACGGGCTTGAAGACCTGGGCCAGCGGCTTGCGGGCGGAGGCGAAAGCGGTGGTGTCATTGTGGATGATCGACTCGCCCACCGGTTCGGCGGCGGCCTTCTTGTAGATGAACGCGGTGCGGATCATGTCCTCGTCGGCCAGCGGGGGAGCGTTGGCGGGAGTCCGGACGTAGTCCCAAATGCCGGGCGTCGCGATGTTGAGGGAATCGACCAGCTTGGCGAGCGCTTCGTCGCGGTACTTGCCGAACTGGGCCGAGTTTTCGACCTCCATGAGCGTCACGACGTCCGCGCCGGAGCCGGAGATGGCGGCGACGATCTTGGCCTGCTGGCGTTCGAAGTTTTCCGCGTTGGCGGCGCCGCGGACGTTGCAGCCGCCCTTGACCGTGATGGGGTTTCCGGCGCGGTCAGTGTTGAACGTGCAACCGGTGAGCTGGTCGCCGGTGGTGGGGAAGTAGTTGAGCACGTTGAAGGACGCGAGCTTCAGGTTCCCGCCGACGGCGGCAGGCGCCTCGGTGCGCGTGGATCCGAAGCTGACCGGCTGAACACTGCCGGCGTTATCCGGAGTCAGGGCCGTGAGCGGCTGCAGCTTCCAGGCGTTGTTGGCATAGCCCAGGACCACGTTCGTGCTGAACGTCACCGGCGAGCCCACGCGGACGTGTTCCGTGGTGGTCAGGTACGGCAGGGCCAGAGCCTTGTTGGCCGCGCTGAAGAAGTTGGTCGTGGCGCCGTCGTCGATCTTGATGCCACGCGCGGCGTTGGCCGCCACAGTCGCCGTGTAGGTGGCGGAGCCGTATTCCGCGACGGCGGTGGGCTGCTCCAGCGGCGTGGTGCCGCCGGCCAAACCGATTTCGCCGTACTGGTTGAGGGCGTAGTTATCCGAGACGGTGGCCGGTCCCTGCGGTGCCAGGAGCATACCCTCGAGGCTTTCGCGGACGGTCTCGTCGGCGGGCAGCGTGAAGGTGGTGGGCTTGACCTCGGGGGCGGCCTCGGTCAGCTTGGCCATACCGGCGGCGTCGGTGACGCTGAGCTGCGTCTGGCCGAAGAACTCGCTGACGGTGCCGGTGACTTCGACGTAGTCGCCGATCTGGACCGAGCCGACGGTCGCGGGAGAGTGGACGAAGATCCCGTCCGACGCCGTGTGCCCGGCCAGGTCGCCGCCGGTGCCGGGGGTCTGCAGGTAGTAACCGGCGAAGCCGCCGGTGGGGTAGGCGGCCGTGACCTTGCCGCGCGTCGTGACGGAGTTGCCGACGAGTGGGCTGGCAGCGCCGTTGCCCTGAATTTCGTTGATGGCCTTGACAGCCGGCGGAGTAGCCGGAGCGGGGTCCGGTTCAGGGGCGGGCGCCGGGGTGCCGGCCGCCGTCGGAGTGACGCTGGCGCTGAGCGTGAAGTCGGTCTTGTTGTTGTTGCTGTCGGTGCCGTTGCTGCGGTTCAGGCTCTTAACGTCGGTGTTGCTCGACGGCGCCGTTGCCGCCTGAGCCTCGAACGTATTGGAGGTGCCGTAGCCGAGGAGGTCCGCGACGTTGGCGGGCTCGATCACGGAGCCGCTGGCCAGCGGATTGAGCGCCCCGGACTGCTTGGCGAGAACGATCGTGCCGATGGTGCCGGCGGGGTTGAAGCCGGTGGCCTCGACATCGGCGGCTGGAAGTTCGGGGGCGGTGGAGGGAGAGGAAGCATTACTGTTCGTCCCGCCCTTGACCAGGTAGTAGCCCTTGGCCGGAATGCTGCCCTTGAGCGCCGTGACGCTGGTCGGGGTTCCGGTGCCTGTGCCCGTGCGGTACTGCAGGGACCAGCCCTCCAGCGAGACGGCTGCGTCCGAGGAGTTGTACAGCTCCACGAATTTGTTCTTGAAGGCGGCCCCGGAACTGCCGCCGCTCAGGTAGGCCTCACTGATAACGACCGGAGACGAACCGGCGGGTGGGGCGTCAACAGCAAACGCCGGCGCGGCCGCCAGTGGCGTTGCTACGAGCGCTGCCGACAGCGCTGTGCCCAGCGCTGTCTTCCAACTTATGTATTTCATCCGCTCTAACTTTCATTAGGTGGCCCCGGTAGGGGCGGAGTGGGAGGTGCCTGGGGTGGTGCACGCGGACCGGTCACTGCCTGTGGTCGAGCAGTTTCCGGCATAGCAAAGCAGGGGTGAATGAACACAGGATGGATTGCATGTGCACTCGGCGGGACCGCCCCAGCGGAACGCCTCGCAGCCGACGCCAGGCCTGCAGCGGTGCAGCACCGGCGCCGGAAGGAGTGTTCCAGGTCACAGGTTACCGGCCAGTAGGAGCGCGCGGAAACCACACCGCATTCCTGCGGAAATCCTGCGTCGACGCGACCCGGACTAGGCGATGATCTTGAACAGCGCGCCGGTCGGGTCCGTCAGGGTTGCGTTCCGGCCATGCGGGCTGTCTTCGGCCGGATGCACCACCGAGGCTCCCATCGAGACCGCACGTTCCACGGCGTTGTCGGTATCGTCCACACCAAAGTAGACGACCCAGATGGAGGGGGCACCTTCGGGGAGAATCCCGGCGGCGTCCATGATGCCGGCTCTGGCGTTGTTTTCTTCGCCGAGGGTGGTGTAGCGGAACTCGGGGGAGTCGCTCAGGACGTGCGTGTCCCACGCGAAGACGTCCTGGTAGAACTTCACCGCCTTGTCGTATTCCTTGGCGAGCAGCTCGTGCCATACCGCGGTTCCCGGCTCGGCGGTGAGTTCGAAGCCAGTCATCTCGCGCGGCTGCCAGATGCCGACGGCGGCGCCGGTGGCATCACCGAACATGGCCATGTGGCCCTGCTCCGGGACGTCCATTGGTTCCATGTAGACCTGGCCGCCGTGTAAGGCTGCTGCCTGCGCGGAGGCCGCGGCGTCGTCAGTACGCAGGTAGGTCGACCAGATGTCCGGCATGCCGGCTTGGTTTTCCTGCTTCTGCATGAGGCCGGCCACGCTCTTGCCGTTCTTGGAAGCGGTAATGTAGCCGCCGTATTTTTCCTGGTCACCGGCCACGAATGTCCAGCCGAAGAGCTCGCCGTAGAAGGATTTGGCTTTTTCGGCGTCTGAGGTCATCAGGTCGATCCAGCATGGTGCGCCGTTGAGATGTGCGGGCGTTGGCATTGAGGGCTCCTGCTCTCTTCTGCGGCCGGGACAGGTAGGGCCCCGGCCGCATTCGTGTGTGTGATGGAGACGAAAGCGACACTATGCGCAGGCACCGACGGTTTCAATGGATTGGAAGAATTGGGTTCGGACTCATCACCACAGGCCCAGAAATGGGGTGACGTGCGGCCGCGTAGGCAGATCGGGGCCGATTTTCAGTGCGAATCCGCTCTGATCTGCCCGGAGCCTGCTCAGTCTCGCAGAGGCCCGGCCGGCCCGCCATACCGCGGGGACCCCGCCTGTGGATAACCCTGCGCGCGGCCGGCAGCGATGTGGCCTAATGGTCGGATGGCGACAGCAAAGCCCCTGCCCGGACCGCTTGCGGCGGGCTCGTTCACCATCGACGAAGGGCGCTTGCTGGGCCTCTCCCAAGGACGGACCCGGGCCAAGGACCTTCACGTGCCCAGCCGCGGCATCAGGGTGCCCTCCGGTGTGGAGCAGTCACTGCTGGCCCGGGCCCGGCCCTACACGCGGCTCGGGACAGCGGACACGGTGAGTCACTTCTCCGCTGCCGAGATCCACGCGTTCAAACTTCCCGCCGCTGTGGCAGGCCCCCGGGCACCGGAGTCAACCCGTCTGCTGCATCTGACGAGGACTGGATCCGCAGCCCCACGTCGTAGGGGCGTCGTCGGCCACCGTGCCCGGTTGGACACCTCGGAGGTCGTGGTGCTGCAAGGGGTCCCTGTGACTTCGATACCCCGGACCATGCTGGATCTCGCCGGGACGGGAACCCTGAGGCTGGAAGACATCGTTGTGATTGCCGATGATCTGATCTGCCAGCATTCCCGTTACATGCATCCCAGGACCGCCCGCCTTCCGCTCGAGGATCTCGTCCGTTTTGTCCAGCAAAAACGACCCGTCGCCGGGCTGGTGTTGTTGCGCAAGGCGCTCGACCTCGCCCGAAACGGTGTCGATTCGCCGCCGGAAACACGTCTTCGGCTGCTGTTCGGCCGCTCAGGCCTACCAGCCTTTGAACCGAACCACGCCGTGCTGGATCTCCAGGGCAGACCACTATGGGTCGATCTGGCGTGCCCGGAGTATCGGCTGGCAGTTGAGTACGACGGCGGGCACCACCTCACGCCAGCCCAGCAGCATGCAGATGCGGTGCGGAACGAGCGCACCGCGGACGCTGGCTGGCGGCAACTTGTCCTCAACGTCTTTGACGTCCGCAATGGCGAGGACTGGGTGCTCGTCCGTGTTCGGCAGGCCCTCCGGGCGCAGGGCTGGTCCGGGTGACCCGCCGGTAGGCACCGAGCGGGAACCGGGTGGGCAGATCAGGGCCGATGCAGGCTTCGCAACCGCCGTAACCTGCCCACTCGGCACCCACCGCCCGAACCCACCGCCCGGACCTGCGACCGGCGCAAAATACCCCCGGTTTCTGCGTCAATCGCAGCCACCGGGGGCATTATTCGCGGAAGGTAAGAGATTCGAACTCTTGGTACGGGGTCACCGCACACTGGTTTTCAAGACCAGCTCCATCGGCCGCTCGGACAACCTTCCCTAACGAGTAGTCTTTCATAGGCAGTCGGCTGCCACAAAAACGCCGTGGTCCAGAGCGGTCCAGAGCGGACTCGTGCGGCACCGCCCCCTATTCTGGGGGGAGGTAGTGCCGTGCCTGCGTGCGCGGCACCGAGTGCATTAAGCCAGTGAAGAATCGGAGTTTCCCATGAAGGCTGTCTTCATCTCAGAGCCAGGCGGACCCGAGGTTCTGGAGGTTCGTGAGGTCGCGGCGCCGGTCGCCGGTCCCGGCGAGGTGCTGATCGACGTTGTCGCCGCGGGGCTGAACCGTGCGGATGTCCAGCAGCGCAAAGGCTACTACCCGCCGCCGCCGGGCGCCTCAGAGATCCCGGGACTGGAGGTTTCCGGTCGAATCGCAGGCTTCGGCACCGGCGTCAGCAAGCCGTTCTCTGTGGGGGACAAGGTGGTAGCGCTGCTTTCGGGAGGCGGCTACGCCGAGCAGGTGGCGGTTCCGGCCGGGCAGGTCCTGCGTATTCCTGACGGCGTTGATTTGGTCACCGCGGCGTCGTTGCCCGAGGTTGCGGCCACGGTCTACTCCAACCTCATCATGACGGCGCAGCTGCAGCCGGGTGAAACCGTGCTGATCCACGGCGCGACGGGCGGCATCGGCACCATGGCCATCCAGCTCGCGAAGGCTCTTGGCGCCCACGTGGCGACGACGGCGGGCACGGCGGAGAAGGTCGCCACGGCGACGGCCTTCCTCGGAGCGGATATTGCGATTAACTACGCCGAGGAGGACTTCCCGGAGAGCCTCCGGGCGCAGAACGGAGGCAAAGGCGCGGACGTGATCCTCGACGTCGTCGGGGCCAAATATCTTGGCCGGAACGTCGAGGCCCTGGCCGCTTACGGGCGGCTTGTGGTGATCGGCCTGCAGGGCGGGATCAAAGCCGAACTGGATCTGGGCGAGCTCTTGCGGAAACGGGCCGCAATCATCGCAACGGCGCTGCGGCCGCGGCCGGTGGAAGAAAAGACCGTGATCATGGACGCCGTCCGCGACGCCGTCTGGCCGCTGATCGCCGACGGGCGGATCCGGCCCCTGGTTGCCAAAACATTCCCCCTGGCCCAGGCCGGTGCCGCCCACACGTACTTCGACTCGGGCGATCACGTAGGAAAAGTACTGCTGGTCATGTAGGCAACTGCGGTTTGATGGCGGCCGCCGAAAAGCGATATGGTGACCTCATACGCGGTATACACGCGTCTTGGGGCGCGTGTATGCTGTGTGGTTCCTCGACATCCGGGAGCCCAATGTCCATCCGCCACAGTCTTTTGGCGCTGCTGCAGGACCGTCCACGCTACGGCTACCAACTCCGTACCGAGTTCGAGGACCGCACCGGTGCGTCGTGGCCGCTGAACGTCGGCCAGGTGTACACCACCCTGGACCGGCTGGAACGGGACGGCCTCGTCTGCAGAGACGGCGAAGACGACGGCGGCCACGTGATGTACAGCATCACTCCCGCCGGACGAATCGAAGTCAGAGGCTGGTTCACCTCGTCCGTGGCCCGCCCGAATCCGCCACGGAACGAACTGGCCATCAAGCTCGCACTTGCGCTCACCATCCCCGGGCCCGACGCCGGCGCCATCATTCAGGCCCAACGGGCAGTCTCCCTCCGCGCTTTGCAGGAGTATTCGAAGTCCCGGCGCGACACCACCGCCCTCCAGCGGCCAGCCGATACCGCAAAGATGCTGATCCTCGACTCGCTCATCTTCCAGACCGAGGCGGAGATCCGCTGGCTGGACCTCTGTGAAGCGCGTCTGGTGCAACTCGCCGGCCTCTCCGGCTAGGAAAAACCGCCTTCACACCCCGCTCCAAGGCGTGCGCCCGACCGCTCACCGCGCCAACTCAGCCGCTCGTCGCAGCAGGGTCATGTGACCTGCAACATGTTGATAAGGTCCCTTAGGGTCGGCGCTGCACAGTCGGCCCTTTTTGCAGGGTTTCTCAAGGAGGAGACATGGGTGTGACACCCACCGGCGGGCCAAGTACCGCACAACTCGACGACGGCATCACGCCGGATCCGTCCCTTCCGGCCACAGCCGTTGACGATGCCGTCCGGGACGGCGAAGAACGCCGCTGGACTCCGGGCAAGATCGCACTGTGGGCCGCCATTGCGCTGCTGGGCGGCGTGGCCTGGTTTATGCTCGCCATCATCCGCGGCGAGACCGTGAACGCCATCTGGTTTGTGTTCGCCTCCGTCTGTACCTACCTGATCGCTTACCGCTTCTACTCCAAGTTCATTGAGAAGCACCTGCTGCGGCCCAACGACCGCCGCGCCACCCCCGCCGAGTACAAAGCTGACGGCAAGGACTACGTCCGCACCGACCGCAACGTCCTCTTCGGCCACCACTTCGCCGCCATCGCAGGCGCCGGCCCGCTCGTCGGCCCGGTCATCGCGGCCCAGATGGGCTACCTGCCGGGCACCATGTGGATCATCCTCGGCGTCGTCTTCGCCGGCGCCGTGCAGGACTACCTGGTGATGTTCTTCTCCATGCGCCGCGGCGGCCGTTCCCTGGGGCAGATGGCCCGCGAGGAACTCGGCGTTATCGGCGGCACCGCGGCCCTGATTGCCACGCTGCTCATCATGGTCATCATCGTCGCGATCCTGGCCCTCGTTGTAGTCAACGCGCTGGGCGAAAGCCCGTGGGGTGTCTTCTCCGTCGGCATGACCATTCCGATTGCCCTCTTTATGGGTGTCTACCTGCGCTACCTGCGTCCCGGCAAGGTCATGGAAATCTCCATTATCGGCTTCGTACTGCTGATGGCCGCCATCATTGGCGGCGGCGCCGTCGCGGGCACCGAATGGGGCGCCGCCATGTTCCACCTGGACAAGGTCACCATCGCCTGGGGCCTGATCATCTATGGCTTCATCGCCGCGATCCTGCCCGTATGGCTGCTGCTGGCCCCGCGCGACTACCTCTCCACCTTCATGAAGATCGGCGTCATCGGCATGCTCGCCGTTGCCATCATCGTGGTCCGCCCGGAAATCAACGTCCCGGCCTTCAGCGAATTCGCCAGCCGGGACAACGGCCCGGTGTTCTCCGGTTCGATCTTCCCGTTCCTGTTCGTCACCATCGCCTGCGGCGCCCTGTCCGGCTTCCACGCCCTGATCGCCTCCGGCACCACGCCCAAGCTCATCGAGAAGGAACGCCAGACCCGGTTCATCGGCTATGGCGGCATGCTGATGGAGTCCTTCGTCGCCATCATGGCCCTCGTTGCGGCCCTCTCTATCGACCGCGGCATCTACTTCGCCATGAACGCCCCCGCAGCACTGACCGGCGGCACCGTGGAAACGGCAGCCGTTTGGGTCAACTCGCTGGGGCTGTCCGGCGTGAACCTCACCCCGGACATGCTGGCGCAGACCGCGAAGGACGTTGGCGAGCAAAGCATCATCTCCCGCTCCGGCGGCGCCCCGACCCTCGCCGTCGGCCTGGCTCACATCATGCAGCAGTTCATCGGCGGTCCGGCCATGATGGCCTTCTGGTACCACTTCGCCATCATGTTCGAAGCGCTCTTCATCCTGACCGCCGTCGACGCCGGCACCCGCGTCGCGCGGTTTATGCTGCAGGACTCGATTGGCAACTTCGTCCCGAAGTTCAAGGAGCACTCCTGGCGGCTGGGCGCCTGGGTCACAACTGCCGTGATGGTGGCTGCGTGGGGCGCCGTGCTGATGATGGGCGTCACCGATCCCCTCGGCGGCATCAACACGCTCCTGCCGCTGTTCGGCATTTCGAACCAGCTGCTCGCCGCCATCGCGCTGTCGGTGTGCATGGCCATCGCGGCCAAGCGGGGTTCGTTCAAGTACTTGTGGATCATCGTCGTTCCGCTGTCGTTCGCTGCGGTCGTGACCATTACGGCCAGCTTCCAGAAGATCTTCTCCACCACGCCCGCGGTGGGCTACTTCGCCAACAATGCCGCGTTCAGCAAGGCCCTCGCCGACGGCAAGACCGCCTTCGGCTCCGCCAAGACCCAGGCGGCCATGGAAGCAGTGGTCCGCAACACGATGATTCAGGGCATCCTTTCGATCGTCTTTGTGGTGCTGAGCATCATCGTGATCATCGCCGCGATCCTGGCCACCATCAAGGCCTTCCGTGACCACTCGGCAGGTATGCCGATGGTGGACAACGAGGACCGGCCGCGGGCCTCCCGCGTCTTCGCCCCGTCAGGGCTCATCCCGACGCCGGCGGAACGGGAGCTGATGGCGGAATGGGATGAACTGCCGGCCGATCAGCGGCTGGAAAAGGCGGGACACCACTGATGGGTGCGGTTGCTGGTGGTTTCCGCGGGTTCGCCACGTACTTCAAGGGGATCATGGGCGCCGACGCCTACACAAAGTATTTGGAGCACCACACGGCCACCGGCCATGCGGACGCTCCAATGACTGAACGCGAGTTCTGGCGCGACCGCACCGATCGTCAGGACAGCAACCCGCAGGGTCGCTGCTGCTGACCTCCGGGCTTCGCGCATATTTTTGGGGGGCCGCCGGTTACGAGAGTGACCGGCGGTTCCCCGTTAAAGCGCGACGGCGGCACCTCCGATGCGTTGTATCGCCACCGCCGGCCGGGCGGGACCCCCGCGCCGTCCGTTCCCCATCCGCTGCTACATGAGAGTATGAAGCCATGCGCGATCAGGACGACACCCAGTCAGCTGAAGATCTGCCGGTGGAGGGGACTCCCGTGGAGGGCACCCCATTCGTGGCAGCTGATCCCCAGGCAATGGGATCGGCCGCGCCGGCCGGCCGGGCCAAGGGAAGCCAGCTTCAGGACCTCGTCGATGAGCCCGCCAAGGTCATGCGGATCGGCACAATGCTTAAGCAGCTGCTGGATGAGGTGAAGTCGGCGCCGCTGGACAACGCAGCCCGCGCACGTCTGGCTGAGATCCACCAGCGTTCCATCCGGGAACTCGAAGACGGGCTAGCTCCGGAGCTGGTCGCGGAGCTTGAGCGCATCCACTTGCCATTTGCCGATGAGGCCACCCCGTCGGACGCTGAACTCCGTATCGCCCAGGCCCAGCTGGTCGGCTGGCTCGAAGGGCTCTTCCACGGGATCCAGACCGCCATCGCAGCGCAACACGCCGCCCGTGAGCACGCGGCCGCGCAACTGCAGCTGCGCCAATTGCCGCCCGGGACCATGATCGCGCCGGGCGTCATCATCGGCGAGAACGGCGAACCACAGCGCGCAGCAGCGCCCAGACCGGGTCCGGAGCCGTCGTCGAACCCCGACAGCGCCGATCCTGACCGCGGCCCCGGACAGTATCTCTAAGGCAGCCTTGGGATTCTTCAGTACCGTCCGGCAGGGACGCAAAGACGACGCAGAACTCGGCAAAGGCCTCTGGCGGAGGGCCCACGACCGCTTCACCCGTGGACTGGACCGCTATCACCAGGTCCTCGAAGGCGTGGAGGACGAGGCCTTGTACGCCGAGCTCGTCGACGTCGCCAACGAACTGTCCGCGGCCTCCGTGCGTGTACGGCGGATCTGTGTTGAAGCCCAACGGCGTGCGCCGAGCGACGGGATGAATGTACCTGGGGCACTCGCCGGCGTCCACCGCTGCCTGTCCACGGCGGGCAACTCGCTGGCGACAACAGCAGAGGCCGCAGCGATGCTCCGGCTCGCGGTTGGTCCGGTGCCGAACGGAGCGTCGTCCGTACGGCGGCGTGCCGAATCGGTGCTCGAACAGGTCAGCGACGCCGAGCGGCGGCTGGCGGAGACAGCCGGGGACGACAGGGTCTCCGGCTGAGCGACGTCCGGGTCTGGCAACACCTGTATTTATTCCCGTAATGCCGCAGCAATTCGGGGTTACGCGCCTAGCTTAGATCAGCTCACGCGCTGGCCGAATGACGCCTGAATCGGCACGATACAAGTATGACTTCATCACCTGAACTGACTTTCAATGACGGAAACACCATCCCCCAGCTTGGCTACGGGGTGTGGCAGGTTGAAGACGACGTGGCGGAAAAGGTCGTCATCCAGGCGTTCGAGGCAGGGTACAGGCACATCGACACCGCCAGGATTTACGGAAATGAGGCCGGCGTCGGCCGAGCCATCCAGGCGTCTGGACTCAAGCCGGAAGAATTGTTCATCACCACCAAGGTGTGGAACTCGGATCAGGGCTACGACTCCACGCTGGCCGCATTCGACGCCTCGATGCAACGCTTGGGCCTTGAAACGCTCGACATGTACCTGATCCACTGGGAGCAGCCGAAGCAGGACAAGTACGTGGAGACCTGGAAGGCCCTGATTGAGCTGCAGAAGCAGGGCCGGGTCAAGACGATCGGTGTCTGCAACTTCACCAAGGAGGCACTGCAGCGCCTGATCGATGAGACCGGCGTGGTCCCGGCCATCAACCAGATTGAGCTGCACCCGTTCTTCAACCAGTCCGCGCTGCGCGAATTTGACGCCGCCCACGGCATCCTTACCCAGGCCCTGGTCCCCGCTGGGCCAAGGCGGGGAACTGCTTGAGAGCGCGGTCATCGGCCAGATCGCAGCCAAGCACAACGCCACCCCCGCGCAGGTGGTCATCGCCTGGCACCTGGCAATCGGCAACGTGGTTATCCCGAAGTCCGTGACGGAATCCCGGATTCGCGAGAACTATGCGGCCCTGGACGTCAGCCTCGACGAGACCGACCTCCAGGCCATCGACGGACTGGACCGCTCCGCTGAAGGTGCCGGACGGATCGGAGCCGACCCGGCGGTTTCAGATTTCGCCTAAGCCCACGGCCCGGCCGTCAGGATAAATCCCGGCGGCTGAACCAGGGACCGCAGCAGGGCCGCCACCCGTCACGGGTGGGGCCCTTCCTGCGGTCCGGCGCGTCCCCGAAGCGTTGCCGCCGCTGTACGCGTTGCGATCCGCGGCCCGGTCAGGCGGCGGCGCGGCCCTCCCCGGGGTGCACTGCATCGACGACGGCCCAGCCGTCCTCGTCCGCGACACACCGGCTGGCGAACCGGTCCGCCGCGGCGGCGTCGTCAAAGAGCTCACTGCGGATCAGTCCGCAGCGGGTGTCCAGGTACGTCACTTCAAAACATGCGTCAGCCGGACGTCCCGCGGTGCGGTTTCCCGCTGTCCGGGCGGTGCCTGAATTTTCGTTGCTCTGGAAATCCTGGTTGTTCTCCATAAATCCAGTCTGCGGCCGACCCCCGACAGTGATGCGTCATTGCTCCGGCGTGTTGCCAAGGCGCAGTACCCGCTCCGTGGCCAGGACCTCCTGGCGCCGTGCCAGCCCGGCGGCACGCATCGACCGCGCCGCCTCGGCTTCGGCCAGCGCGTGCTCCTTCCGGGCCTGCTTCAGTTCATCCGCGGTCCGCGTGAGCGCCTCCTGGAGCGTGCGGACCTCGTCGGCCAGACGGGTGACGCGGGCTGCAGCGTCGGCATGGTCCTGCCCGCGATGGTCGGCCGTTTGAGCGGCTGCCCGGGCTGCTTGCTCGGCCGCCTTCAGCCCGGCGGCGGCCCGTTCCCGCGCCGCCGGTGCATGGGCCCGCGGTGCGGGCTGTACGGCCCGCAGCAGCGGTTGTCCGGCAGGTCTGCCCGATTCCCTGCCGGCGGCCGGGCTGCCTGGCACCGCGAGCGCACCCAAGAGGTCGACGGCGTCGAGTCCGTCCGCGGTCAGTGACCGGAGCAGCAGGCCGCTCCTCACTGCGTCCGCTGCTCCTTGGTCGGCAGTTAAGGCGCGCAGCGTCTGCTCGACCTCTGCGGCAGCAGGGCCGCTGATCCTGCGGCCCTGCTGTTCGGTCACCGTGCGGACCGTTTCCAGCGCGGACGCCAGGAGGCGCCTGCGCTGCTGGCCCAGGCTGCGGAGTCCTGCGGCGTCCATTGCAGACTGCGCGGCGCGCATGGACGCCCCAAGCGATGCCAGTTCCTGGAGAATGGCGGGATGGTGGGCCGCAAGCATGTTGACGGCCCACGCCGCCAGGGAGGGCTTGGCGAGGGAACGCACTGCCGCCGCAAGGGAGCGCAGCTCATCGGTGGCCGGGCCCGCGGCCAGCACGCCCTTGGCGGCGGCCGCTCTGGCCGCCACAAATTCGGTCAACGGCAGGGCATAGAGGGGGCCGGCAACTGCCGGCAGATCCGGTTCTCCCATACAGAAAGCATAGGAGTCCGTACGTGCCGGAAGGAATCGGCTGCCGGTGGGTAAACGGACCTAACCGGCGGTGTGCAGACTCGCCGCCCTGCCTGGCCTGTCCAGGAGTCCATGCCCGGGGCCGGTCAGGCAGGGCCGCCGCGCCCCGGAATTCCGGTTTTCCGGCTTGTCCTCGGGGCTACGATCAGCAGCGTCAGGGCCGTGGCCTGCAAGGTGGCCACGGCGGCGATGAGAGCGGGCCGGGCGTCGAAAAGCACCCCGTAAAGAGCCCCTCCCGCCAAGGCGCCTGCACCTGCAAGTCCCGCGAAGACGCCGTAAGCGGTGCCCTGCCGCTGCGACGGCACCAGGTCGGCGATGAGCGCCTTCACCGTGGAATCCTGGATCCCCGTGGCAGTTCCCCAGATCAGGACGCCGGCGAGCACCAGTCCGGCGTCCGGTGCCAGGGCCAGGACAGGGATGGCGGCGATCAGCACGGGCAGAGTCAACAGCACGGCCGCTCCGGCGCGGTCATAGAGGAGGCCGGTCATCAAAGCGCCCAGCGCCGCAGCGCCCATCGCCCCCGCATACAGCAGCGGAATCACGGAGACAGCAACCGCAACCTCGGTGGTGAGATGGAACGAGATGACGCCGAAGGCCACCAGTCCGGCGTTCCAGAAGAATCCGGCGCCGGCGAACAGGACGAAAGTGCGGGAGAAGAAGGGCGGCGTCCCGGGGCGGGGGATCGCTGTCTCGCCGGCGGACGCCATTCCGGACCCGTCATCGGAGTGGGCGGAAGGATCCGGGCCCTGGCCCTGGACCGCGTCCGGCCCTGGGACCCGGCGCCGCAGCCGCACCAACAGCACAATTGCGACCATCGCGGGGGCAGCCAGCACGGCAAGGGCCCACGACAGGGAGCCGGTAGCGGCCAGCACCGCGGAGACGATCAGCGGCCCAATCAGTGCTCCGGCAAGATCCAGTCCCTTGTGGACTGCGAAGCCGCGGCCGCGTCCGACGGGCTTTGTGGCGGCGGCCAGCAGGACGGTCTTTGCCGGGCTGCGTACCGCCTTGCCGACCCGGTCTCCGATGATGAGGACCGCGGCAAGGACCAGCCCGGCGGCCCCTGCCGCGGGAGCCGCCGCGAGCAGCGGGACACAGACAGCCGTCAGCGCATAGCCGGCCAGCGTGAAGGTCCAGTATTTTCTCGTCCGGTCCGCCCAGGGACCGAACACCAGCCGGAGGCCCTGGGCCGCGGCTTCGGCACCGCCGGTCACGAGCCCCACCATGAGCGCGGACGCGCCGAGCTGGGCCAGAAGCGGGCCCGCAAGCGGCCGCGCGCCATCGGACACGACATCGGCGGCAAGGCTGACCATTCCAAAACCGACGACCGGACCCCATGCCAACCGCCGCAGGGCACGAGGCGTTCTGCCGGGAGCCCCCGTCCGGGGCGCCCGTTCTCCGGCAGGAATCCTACGGCGTGGCCATTCCACCCACCAAGGCTTACCGACGCCGGGAGCAAATGGCAATGCACCGGCCGGCCCAACAGCACCTCGCGGCGGTGAGGTGAGGCGCCACGACAGGGCCGAAAAGGAAATATTCGCCAAAGTGCATCTTTTCCTCAGCCCGTTTGGTACTTTTTGTACGCCGCTCCGCGCTGTGCGGGCCGGGGGGACCCGAATGCTAAAGGCCCGGAGGCCTGTCAACCTCCCGGCCCTTTTACCAATGCCACGCGGAGGAACTGTGAAGCTCTTTTCGAACACACCACGCCATGCCGGTCGACGACGCCGGGCCATCGCTGCCGGACTCGTCAGCTCCGCGCTCGCCGCAGGACTCGCCCTGCCCTTGTTCGCAGCAGTGGCACATGCCGTGGGACCGCGCGGCGCTGCCGTGTCCGCCGGATCCTCGACCCCGCCCACCGGGTGGCTGCACACGGCCGGAAGCAGCATTCTGGACTCCAACAATGAGCTGTTCACGATCAAAGCCGTCTCCTGGTTCGGCATGGAGACGACAGACTGCATGCCGCACGGACTGTGGGGAACCCTGACCATTGATGATGCCTTGTCTGCCATTAAGGCGATGGGGTTCAATACGGTCCGCCTGCCGTTTTCGAACGAGTGCCTGGCGGCAACATCCATCAAGGGCAACATGAACTACTGGGCCAACCGGGCGTACGGGCTGGAGGGCAAGACGCCGCTGGTCCTGATGGACACGGTGATCGCCCGCGCCAAAGCCAATGGACTGAGCATCATCCTGGACCGGCATCGTCCGTCCTCCGCCAGCCAGTCCGCGCTCTGGTATACCTCCGCCTATCCTGAGTCGAGGTGGATCTCGGACTGGAAGATGCTCGCCGCCCGGTACAAGAATGATTCCACCGTGATCGGAGCCGACCTCCATAACGAACCGGCAGGCGCAGCCACCTGGGGCGGCGCAGCTGCCACCGACTGGCACGCAGCGGCCACCCGGGCAGGCAACGCTGTCCTGGCGGCCAACCCGAACCTGCTGATCCTCGTCGAAGGCATTGAAAACCAGGGGAACGGCACATCCACATGGTGGGGCGGCGGACTCGCCGATGCAGGCGCCAAACCGGTAACACTCGTGACGCCGAACCGCGTCGTTTATTCCCCGCACGACTACCCGGCTTCTGTCTACAACCAGAAGTGGTTCAGCGACGCGAACTACCCCAACAACCTCCCGGGCATCTGGGACAAGAACTGGGGCTACCTCCAGAAGCAGGGCATCGCGCCGGTCCTGCTCGGCGAATTCGGGACGATGCTGCAGACGACGTCGGACAAGCAGTGGATGGAGAAGATCGTCTCCTACCTCGGCAGCAACTCGATGAGCTTCGCGTACTGGTCCTACAACCCCAATAGCGGGGACACCGGCGGACTGGTCCAGGCGGACTGGCGCACCCCCGAGGCGGCCAAACTGGCTGCTCTCGCCCCGCTCCTGGGCGGCACGACGCCAAGACCCGCTCCGACAGCGACGCCGACCGCCACGCCGACAGTGACTGCCGCGCCTGCTCCGACAGCGACTGCCACGCCCACCCCGACGCCCACCGCCTCGCCGACAGCGACTGCCGCGCCCATCCCGACGTCGGGCCCGGCGATCAGTGCGGTCTGGAAACTGTCCAGCTCCTGGACGGGCGGCTACGTGGCCAACATCAGCGTCACGGGGCTCCGTGCGGTTTCAGGCTGGAGCGTGAGCTGGAAAGACCCTAACGTGACGCGCGTCGTGAACTCCTGGGGTCTCAAGTGCACGGTGGTGCCGAAGGTGTCGGTCACGTGCAGCGGCTCCGACTGGGTTACGAAGTTGGCGGCTGGCCAAAAGGCAACCGTGGGCCTGCAGGTCGACTCGCTGAAACCTCCCGTCAATCCGGTGCTTACCGTGCGGTAGCGGGTGCGCCCCGGGGTTCGCGGGCTCGGGTGTCGGTCGGCCAGTTATAGTTGCCCTGAGATGGGCCGAAGCACACCGGCTGGTTCATTACTGGGGGAACAATTGAAAAACGTGATCATCCGTCTCGGCGCTGCCGGGGCCCGAGGAACGCCGAAACCGCGTCCTGTTCATCGACGCGACAGCCCGCTACCAGGCCGTCAAGAACCAGAACACCCTATCTGATGAGGACATCGAGGGCATCGACGCCGCTTACAAACAGGGCCTCGACATTGACGGTGACGGCGGTCTGAGCCTTCGGCTCGTCCACCACGACGAAATCGCCGAGAACGGCTTCGACCTGAACATCGGCCGGTACATCAAGGGCGCCGCAGCCGCGGAAGCCGACGTCGAAGGCGCCCTGACGGCCATGTTCGCTGCCCAGGATCGTCTCCTCGAAGCACAGGGAACGCTGGCTACCGAGCTGAAGGCGGCGGGCTTCGATGCGTGAGGGCTGGAAGCGGGCGAAGCTCGGAGAGCTCACTCATCAATAGACGACAAATTCAAGGTCAATTCTGAGGAGACCTACGTGAACCTGGGCGTGAAGTGGTACGCCGAGGGAGTCTTCGCCCGAGAACTGCAGCCGGACGCTGACATGAAGGCGACGTCGCTGTACCAAGTTCGCGAGGGACAGTTCATCTACAACCGCATGTTCGCTACGGAGGGTCGCCGCAAAGCGCATCACCGATGAAGTGGAATTGGTCTTCGGGATGTACGCTCCCGAGCGCTTGAACTCCTGGGCCGAATACGCCGCGGCCGTCCCGGACCTGGACCGTGTGTTCTTCTGCGCCGGAGTGGAACGCCACGAGAAGCAGAAGATGGAACTCGTCGGCCGCATCTTCGACGAAACTCTGGCCGCCCGCGCCGCGAAGCTCCCGGTCGTCAACACGGTCCGCGCCGCGAAGCTCCCGGTCGTCAACACGGTCCGCGCCGATGAGCTCGCCGTCGGTGACGTCCTCGAATTCGCGGACGCCTCCTGGCGGTCCCACATGCCGGGCCGCGAAACCTTCACCGTCGCCGCCATTGAGCGCACCGGGGACGGCACGTTCACCGCAACGTTCGTCTCCTCCTTCGGTGCCACCCGGACCCGGACCCGGACCGCACTCAGCGCCGACCGCCGCTTCACCAAGGCCCTCTAGCGGCTGTGCCGCCACAACGAAGGGACTGGAGCAGGGAATACACCGCCAAGATGGTCCTATTGATCGGCCGGAAGCGGTCTGATATGTTTCCCCACACATCTCAACGGATGTAGGTCTCGTATCGTTTCAACTGACCAATGGAGAAAATCATGGAAAATACGGCCCTACATCCTCCCACCAACGCCCGTCGTCGAGGCGGGCGTCTAATGACTGCGGCGCTGGTCGCGATCTTGTCGCTCACAGGCCTCGTGGGCGTTGCCGCGCCCGCAAGCGCACACGCTCGCTGTGACGGAGCCAACCACCGCGACTGGCATACCATTGCCTTCCACTACGACTCCCACAACTTTTACCGCTACGAATACAGCAACCATTGGCACTGGTGGAGCGCCTCAAATCACACTCACAAGCACGTCCGGTTCAACAACGTCACGCACGGCACCACTATGTTCGAAGCCAACTGCTGACACCTCCTTTTGAGGAGAAGCTGATGTTGCACAATTCCACACTTCTACTAGGTTTCGCGGTGGTTGCTATAGCGGCAACCACCGCGTGTGGTTCGAATGTTGACGGCACGTCAGTACGCTCGTATTGCGAAGTGGCTGAGCGCGCCGACTCCAGGATCAGTGCCGAGCTTATTGATTTCGATCCCGAAAAAGTGACGCCGGCAAGACTGGAGAAACTTCTGGGCACAGCGGTAGCAGAAACGGCTGCTACCAGCGATGCCGCTCCAGATGAGATTGCCGCTGAGCTGAAACTGTTGAAAGAGCGTTGGCGGGCCCAACAGCAATCCTTCGCTGATGTGGAGTACATATTTGCCGCTGCTTCAGCACAGGTCATGGATCTCGAAGGCGAAGAACGAGAAGCGTTCGAAGTGGTTGCGAAATACAACCACGACAAGTGCGGGTTGGGCCATGAGCCCGGCACGGACCCAGAACACAGCCATTAGGCCGGCCACGATTTGCGAAGCCAAAGGTAGTGGCCGACTTTTAGCCGCTTAATCGAGGCCGCCTGCCGCACCCCTGGTTCCCGAACGAGGCCTACCGCCCGGTGACAGCCCTGATGAAGACCCTGACCGCGGAGCAGACCCCGGCTGAACTCACGGACCTAAATGTCTTCATCCGTGAACGGAGCCTCCTCAACTCATGACCGGCAGTTAACGGCTCCTGGTCGATCCTTAGGCGTTGGCTTCTGCTTTGAGCCGGCGGATACGGTTCTCTTCGTCCTCGATGTCCTCGAGCATGCCTTCCGGGTGGCCCCGGTAGCCATAGGAACGCCACTGTAGAATCGAACGCCATGATATGCGCGCCGGTGCTGGTGCCAGGTCTGGGATCGATGCCTGAGGGAATCCGTATATTGCCCGGAGACCGAGGCTCTACTCGGCCGGTCGTTTTGGCCCGCAAGCGGATGTACCGAGGTGGTCCCCAAACCAAAGTGACACTTAGGCGTCCTTCTTACAAAAAAGAACATCTGCCAGCCCCGAGGTTAGTAAAGACGGGGCTTTTGCTGGCGCGCCTCCGTGGCTCAATTCCGCAACCACTTGATAGGAGGTCGAGAGCTCTTCATCTCTGGCCAGGACTTCTCGTAGACTCGCCGCTAGGTGAACTCCACCACGGCCGATCAACGGGCCGGTGGAGGCTTCACGCCGGTCAAAGTGTGCCGTAAACGTGCCGGGTTCGACACCGAGCTAGGAGAAACCTTGAATCTAGAGCTTCCTGCCAGAATCGAACTGGCGACCTTCTCATTACGAGTGAGAGGTTCCCGGGCCTTCCCAAGGGTTCCCTGTTCCCCCTAAACCCTCATGTTCTAGGGGTTTTTTCTCTCGGTAAGGTCCCCGGGCATTCACGCAGGTCACTTTTGAAAGTGTGCCCCAATGTGTGCCATCACCGAAGTGACACCCGTGGGCGATGTGCCGGCAAAGAAGTGTTTGTGATGACACCGAACTCCGAACCCACGACCTGGATGACCCGCAAAGAGGCCGCGCTGCACATGCGCCTGAGCCCCGCTACCCTCGCCAACTGGGCGAGTCTCGACTACGGGCCCGCGTTCACACGTATTGGCCGAGGCCGAGTGCTGTACCAGATGGCAGACATCGAAAGCTGGATGGCCCTCCAGACAAGGCCTGCCGTCTGATGGCGCGCTCACAGACTCCGCCATGGCAGCCGCTTAAGATCTCATGCACGAGGGATGAGACGACAGGTGTCTGGACGGCCCGAAGCCGGTACTACGATGGCCAGTCCCACAGGCACGACATCAAACGATCCGGTCGGACTGCGGGAGGCGCGACACTTTCAGTCAAGACGGCCATTAGACGGTTTGAACAAGAAGCCGACCAACTGTCCAAAAAGGAGCAGGAGCCTGTCGAGGCCCCGGCCTTGACCGTTCGCGGACTCGCTGAAACCTGGTTGGAATCCCGGCGGCCGGCGCCGCTCAAGTACGACGCTGCGACGCAGGCCGGGACAACTCCCACAGAGGGATTGCGGGTCCAGACCTGGGAATCTTACGCGAAAAACTTGCGCCGCCACGTGCTGCCGGTCCTGGGAGACCTGCAGGTGGCCGGCCTTACTACTCCGGCCTGTGAAAGGGCGATTCTCAGTCTGTATGACAAAGAGACCGGGACCGGATACCGGACTGCCGCCATGGCAAGGCAGGTCCTCCAGCAAGTTATGGACTATGCGGTTCGTCAGGGCCACAGGCCCGACAACCCGGTTCGATCCGTCTCCCGAGTGCCTCAGCCGCGCGCAACCCCGAAGTCGATGTCGACGTGCACCGTCAAGGCGGTTCACGACGCGGTGAGGCCGCGTCAGTTGGAACCCGGAGTGGGCGGGCCAAAGCCGAGCAGCAGGTTGGCGGACATCGTAATCCTCCTCGCTGCTACCGGTATGCGTATCGGAGAGGCTCTGGCGATTAGATGGGAGGACGTAGATGTCACCTCGACACCCATCACGGTCACGGTCAGTGGAACTCTCGTAGAGAAGGCGGGGGCCTTTTTTCGGCAAGGGTTCGCGAAGAGCGCAAGAGGTAAGCGAACTTTTCAGCTGACCGACGATTGGATCTGCGAGATGGTTCTTCGTCGCCATGCAAACCAGCAGGAAACATCTACGAACGCCGTCTTTGCCACGCGAAACGGGACGTTTGTGAGGCCCTCCAATTTTCGCGATGATCTTAGAAGGGCGCTCGGCGCTGCAGGTATTACCGAGAAGATCACACCCCACGCGTTCAGGCGGACAGTGGCCACCGGGATCTCCGATCACTTCACTGAAAAGGCGTCGTCATTGCAGTTGGGCCATTCCTCCCCTGAGACCACACGGAAGTATTACATTGAGCGCGCAACTCTCGTACCCGACTACTCATCAGGGTTGACCCACATGGCTCCGGCCGAGCGTGATTGAGAGAAGCCCGGATACGGCAATGCGTCAGGGGACCGGTTTCGATCCATCGAGTAGCGGCCCAGGTATTCAATACGCTAGACCGGAACGGTTCCAGGGAACGGGAGCGGATGAGCAGGCCGACGTTGAACGGATTGATCTGTTGCAGCCCGAGCAGGGCAACTCAGCGGAATTGGAGTTTCCGTCCGAGGATGGGAATGCTTGTTCGATTCACCACGGTTGGTCCGCAATCGCGGGTTGGACTGGTTCTGCTGCGCGCACCAAGCCGAAGCCGCTGCCGGCACCGCGCGGTGTCATCCTGGTCCTGCCGTCCCATCACCACCTGACCCGCGAGCAGCTCACCCGCGACTACGACCGGGACACAAAGACCGAAAACACCACGACGAAGGTGACCGGGGATGCGAAGTTCGAAGCGGCCGTGCGGCGCATGTTCGAAGCCCCCGACGATGCGACCGTGGAGATCATCCAGGATTACAGCGAGTACGGGACCGGCTGAACCAGGGAGACCTCCACTGAGATCACCGTCAAGTGTGGCGGCCAGGAAGCTGTCTGCGAGTACATGGGCGCCCTGATGCAGGCTCTGGACAGGAAAGACCGGAACCCCGAGGCGATGGCGCTGCGCTTCATGCGCGCTGTCGACGGGGAGCGGCCGTTGCTGCAGGGCGTGGCCGCCGTGTATCTGGACCGCGGCGAATACTCCGACCCTGCGCCTGTGTTCGGGAAGATCCGCAACGTCTTCTCCGGCCATGACGCCAGCATGGACTTCCTGTACCTAGACGGCCGCCAGGATTTCATTCACTTCAATCGGGTCGTCGCCATTCTGGAGACAGACCAGTCCAGTGTCTACGAGGAGGACACCGATGACTGAGTCGGTCCGCCAGCCTAAGGGCATTCCTGCCGGGGGCCTTTTTGCTCCCGGCCTGCACGCCGAGCCGGCTTGGACGACGCCGCGCCCAGATCGCGGCTGATCCTGGCTGAGGACGGGTTCCTGAGCCGGCACGCCCGGTGCCCGGAGCCGCGGCCGGCCGAATGGGTGTTCGGGCAGGACGATTCGATCGATGCTGGAGTCGGCACCGTCATGGACGGCCCGCTTTCCCGCGGGGTCGTGAACGCCGCCCGCCGGGATGCTTTCAACGCCTGGCACGAGTTCGCCCTGGCCCGGCATCTGGAAACCAGGGACCCGGCCTGCATGGAGTTCGCGATGGGGCTGCGGCCCGGGGTCGCGTCGTTGTACGAGCGCCGGATGGGCCACTACGAGCCGGGACTGGACCGGTTCAAGCACAACGGCACCCCCGTCTACGTCGCCGACCATGCCCTGCAAGTCTCAGGAAAGAAGCGGGCCTCCTACGAGGACCGGGAACACTGGCGCAAGCTGCTCAAACGGACCCCGAACGAGGACTGGCACCGCGGCCACCTGGCCGCCGGCCTGGTGCTTTCGGGCGCTGACGACGGCTACTGGGATCTGCGGGCTGACCCCGAGCTCACCCTGCTGGGGGCGGCCGGCCGCTTGTAGAGGGAACAGCAAAGGGCCCCGGGCAAGTCCGGGGCCCTTTCATGCGAGGTCCCGGGCCTCTTAGAGCCTGTTGACCAGCTCCGCGCGTTTGGCCTCGTATTCCTCGTCGCTGAGCAGGCCTTTCGCGTGGATTCGGGACAGTATGTCCATCTCGGATTCCACGGCCGAAACCGCCGGGGCCGCCATGACAGCCGGCCGGCTGCTGCCGATGGCGCGCACGATGATGCCGGTGAGGATCAGGGCAATGCCGACGACGATAAGAATCCAGGTCGGGACGGCCATCGAGGCGATGCTCTTGTCGCAGGACGCACCGTATCCCCCGAATGAACCCCGCAGGGTGTCGGCAAGCTCGGCGGCCATTGAGTCGGGGCGAAAGACGCTGCCGCACAGCCCGCCGGCCTTCTGGAACCCCATGATGATCCCGATGAGCGAGGCAATGGCGCCGAGAACGACAAGCCAGATCCAGCCTTTGGAGCGGGACGGGACGGCGGCGGTTTTGGACATGTGGTTCCCCCTGGAATAAACGAACAGATCAAACCGCATCATATCCGCCGCCCGCCCGGTCGCCGAGGACGACCGAGCGCTGCATCTACGGTTGCTCAGAAGTTCCGCCACGTTGTCCTTGAGTGCCTCGATGATTATCGCGTCACCACCAGGTCATCTGATGAGTCCTGTTGTTTGGCTCTCGGGCCTTCAGGCGTGGGGTAGCCACTCCCCGGGCGTATCTGCAGCTGAATGCTCACGCTGCGCGCCAAGGCGAATTCCTTGCATGACAGACAGCTGGCTTCCTGCTGCCCGAAGACAAATCCCCTTAACGACCACGACATGCCGGAGCCTGCAGGACAGTATCCTCTCCGAAACATTGCTGTGCCCAACGCCCCCGGACGGTAGGGTTTGGCTCAACGCCCAGTCCTTGGGCGCCTGTCGGCCTGGGATCGCTGGCGAACGAGCCGGCGGCCAATAATGGGGGAGATTCTGATATGCGGTTAGAGGCGTGGCACGTCATTATCATCGTGTTGCTGGTAGCAGCTTTTACGATTGTCCTGGCCGTAAAGAGGTCACAGTCCGCAGCGGGGTCCAAGGTGAATGCCGGGTCAATCGGCTACGCGCCGAGCGGCGAACCGATCCACCAGCAGCATCCGGCTGGAACAAACACCTTTGCCATCCTTGCGCTGATCTTCGGGCTCCTGATTGGGTTGCTGGGCATCATCTTCGGTCACATCGCAAGGGCCCAGATCAAACAGACAGGGCAGGCTGGGTCCGGGCTGGCTTTGACCGGACTGATCCTCGGATACGGGTGGCTCGCCCTAGTCCTGGGGGCAGGGTTCTTCCTCGCCAGCTAGGCGATCTGGCAAGCCCTCACCTTTTCGGAGGCGGCGTGCATAGCGACAGAAAGCCGCCGGCCTGATCTTGAGCCGGCGGCTTTCTTGGTAGAGGGAAGCACCGCAATCCGGCTTCTCCGCTGTCCCTCGTGCGATTCTGACTTCGCCGCACACTCACCGGGTATGACCAAGCACCAGCCTGCGGGCATCCCCATCGGCGGCCAGTTCGCCCCCACCACCTATGCCGAGCCGGGTGTTTACCTTGCTGCCGCGCCGACCGTCATCCTTCCGGGTTCGAGTGTGACGTACGGGCAGGTCGTCTCCGAAACTGAACATGAGGACGGCAGCGAGAGCACCGTCCGGGCCATGTCCCCTTCCCCGGAATTCGACAGCCAGCTCCGGGCCCACCTCGGCGTCGAATACCCCGACGAGTAGGTAACCCTGTCCCTCGAGACTGTCTACTACGGCAAGGGCAGGGCGCGATGGGCAACGAGGTGAAAGACACTCACTGCCGGACTGCCGGGCTCTGTCAGTAACGGACTTTGGTACCACCAGGGTGCCGGAGTAACCGACGCTGTTACTGACGCACTGCCGGACTCTGTCATGATCTATCTCCGGTTAGACTGTGGCCATGGTCGGTTAGGGCGTGTCGTCGGCGGAGATTACAGGGTGCGAATGTGTCGACCCCAGTGGGTAGCACGCTCGTTGTGCAGACCGGGCTCAAGTTCCGAAAATTGACCCCTGAAAGCGTTTCCGAATGGGACGAAGTTATCACCCACGGGCAGGGCAACCCGGTGGGCGCCGTAAGTAGAGCAGTAGCCGGAGCTGTCCTTCCCGGGCAGCTCGGAAAAGCGGCTTCAGCGGCGGCCGGCGCGACGTTCAGTGCCATGGGGCCGTCTCATATCGTGCGAGTCGATAGGGCCGACGGTATGCGGTCGATGATCAACTTGCCTGACGGACCGTTCAAGCACCTTGAACTCGTGCTGGAGAATCAGCGTGCGCTCCCCCTGAACCATCACCGCGCCAGGTTATTCAGCTCCGGGGGAATAGCCCACAGTGACGGAGCAGGCGCTTTCGCTTGTCTCGGGGATCATCAAGGAACGAATCCCCCCACCAAGCCAGACTCCGCCTGCGGACCACGGGGCGGCAAGCTCCCAGCGTTTGGGTCATCCCACCCACTGTGTGGGATGACGAGGTTCTTCAGCGGCTCGGGGTCGGTCTTTGCGGCCGGCCGGAGGAGCCGAGCAGGTCGCGGCTGACGGAAGCGCGGCGGTTGAAGCGGAAAGTGAACTCGTCGAGGTAGCAGGCGCGCTGGTTCCAGGAGATGCCTGGCGCATGGTGCCCTCGATCCGGCGCTTGAGCTGAGACGCCGCCAGGGGGATCGCCGGGATTTCAGAACCATGCTGGGTGAAGTACTCGTGCGCTGGTAACCCAGGTCCGCGAAGCGCCCAGCTGCCGCGGTCCGTCGGAGCGGATCCTTGAGCCCGGCGCCACGACGTGTTGGCCGACCTTCACCAGCGCCAGCCTGCGATCGATAGGGCCCGGCTCGGGGCGGATTTACCGGTTCCGGTTGCGGTCCAGATGCTCCGCGTCGATCAGGACCGAGATCTTGTGCGGGTCGGCACCGGGCCGGCCGTGGTGGACGTCGCCTATGAAGCCTCACCCGGCCCGAAGAGCATCTCCCGATTGGTGCTGCCAGAAAGGACAGGCTCGGCTCGTCCTGAGTGAGAACGGCCCTTTCGGTCACAGTCGGCGCGGGCGTCCCCGTTTTCTCCCGGTCTGCCACCCGGGTGCGGTATCGTCCAGGAGCTTGAGTTTCACGGGGTCGAGTTCGCCGCGGCGGTGCGTGTACCGCTGGGTGTGGATCCACACCCCGAGAATGTGTTCTTGTTCCGAGTCGAAGTCGTCGTGGCGTGGCCAGTCATGGCCGTCGTCGCGAAAGGCTGCAAGCTGAGTGAGACGATGTAGCCAGCGCGCTTCGTCCGCAGCCGCCCGTCGATTGTCGGCCCACCCGGGAATCTGGGCAAGCCCGTCGCAGTAGATCGAGTGCAGGATGCCTGCAGCGGCCTCGCGCCTCCGGCGGAACAGCCACTGAGCCAGAGCGCGTTCATCTCGCGCGGGGGCTTTGCTTTTCGGCCACTGTCCCCGGGCGGAAACCCAGACAATGACCTCGTCCATGCGGGCGAGATCCATGGGGGAGGGGCGCGGTGCCGGCGCGATACCGGCGGCGGTCTGGTGCTCGACTTCGAGTCCAGGATCCAGACGACGGGCGATGGCAAGATGGTATCCGACGGCGGCCGCCGGGACGCGTACCAAGGAAGCGATGCGGGCCCTGGTCAGTCCACGCCGATACATCAGCACCCATTCCGCGTCCGGTGCGCGGCGTAGTCGCCTGTCCATAATGGACCCCATCCTGCCATGCGCTGACGTTCCCGTGTGCTGTGGATACGGCTCTGTTGTCCAATCAGCCAGCATGCCACGTTTTCTTAGGGCCCTTGTGCAGGTACTGCCGGAGCCACAGATCGCTATGTTCGCATTGGGGTGGTCGACCACAGCCGGGCCCAACGTGGATTCTGGACAACCCAAGGAAATGAAAGTTGAGGTGCAGTGGAAATAGGACGGGTGGAACCGGCCGCGCCAGATTCGACTATAAGGTTGCCACCGGACCGAAGGGTGGCCTCGCTGCCGGTTCAGAGATCAGTGCATCCTGACAATACGTTAGGGGCTGTGTGGTGCTATCGGAAGATGGTGAACACAGGATTGGACATGGATTGTCGACTCCGGAGGCAAACTAGCAGTGCCGGGCCAAGATTTTCCGGGTGCGGCAGTTGCTCATGACGCAATGAGCGAATCGTGGGGTGGCTCCGGGGGAGTGCCACCGCTGCGGACTGCTTTTCCCGGTGATTTACCCCTTGTAGGAGGCGATCATCGACTGGATCTGCCGGTACTCCTTGGTCTTCTCATACTCCCGTACCTTCTCCACTGTGTCGAAGTACAGCTCCGAACTGAAAAGCACCAGACGGTCCATGTCGTCCCAGTCGTACTCGGGCTTCTCGACCTCTACGAAGGCCATGCCTTGGAGCATGTATGGCACGAGCGTTGGCGCCGGCGGAGCGGGATCGGTCAGCGACATCGACAGTGCTACGGGTTTGTTCCACCCGATACCTTCCAGATCCTCCGGATACGGGCTTAGGTCCATCACCACGTTGCGGACAACGAAAGGTCCGGTCTTGGACAGCGGCGACACCCCCTGGGTCGGGGCCAGGGTCGTCGCGGGCCGGGGCACCATCGGTCCGACCTTATCCCACACGTCGTAAATCTCAAGGAGAGCCATCTTTTTCCCGGCTTTGGTAACTGTAACTCGGCCCCATTGGTCCGGGACGACCTTCCAGTCGGCCGGGTGCTGAAAGCTGAAAGCCGCACCGGCCATCGTGCCCGAATGCGTGGTGAGAGGTTCGACAGCCGGCGCCGGTGCTGGTTGAGTGAACATCCCGCGGTACCAGATGGTCACGGTGTAGCCGTTGAAGTTCAAGACGGCATCCACAGTCGCGCCCAGGCCGCTGGCGAACGTCTGGATTCCGCCCCACAGCCAGGAGAACGTCTGCGCGACGGTGACAGCGAAGACGTCGTCCAGGCTTCCCTTGGCGAGTTTCATGAACACCTCCCCCGTGCATGACATGACTGTGGCCATGGCGTCGTTGAGGTATTTGGCCGCCTGGCTCTGTTCCTTCACCTGAGCGGTGGCCATGGACTGGAATCCGGCGGCGCAGTTGGCCGCGTCCATTGCCGTGTTGATGGCTCCCAAGGCCACTTCTCCTAGGACTTTCTTGTACACCATGGCGACCGTATCGGCGCCGAACAGAAGGGCGGTGGCCAGGTACGCGGCTGAGTTCGGCTGTAGGTTGACTCCGACGGTGCCCACTGTCCCGGCCGGGTCTACCCTGTATTCGATGGTCTCCCCGGGACCGATGATGTCGATCGTGTTGGACTTCTGCGACGGGGCGGTGATGTATTTCGTGAGACGGGGGAGCAACTGGCTGAAATCGGTGTCACGTGTGGCGATACTGAGTCCGGGGGAGCGTTCGGCCGCGACGGCGTAACCGCGGCCATTGTTGACTTTCAGGACGCTTGAACCGTCAGGGCTTTTACCGAGGCACCATTGAACGCGGCCGCCGCTGTCGCTGTTAACCACCACGTCGCCGGCCCGGGCTTCTGTTTCCCGGTCACACTTCGGCTGCTCCCCGTGACCGGCGGCCTTATAGATCCGGTCCATCGCGCCTCGGGATGAGTTGAGGAGCCAGTCCCAGCCGAGGGTGAACCAGTTCGAAAAATGCGTGGTGCGCACGACCAGGTCCCGCCCCGAGACTTCCGTGTCCAGAACATATTGCGGCTCATCATCCGGGTTTTCGGTGAAACCGACCAATGGCGCTGGCGTACCCTCGGTGACAGCATTCCGGAAGATCAGTGTTGCCGGCCCGGTCAGGGTGGCGCCGGTGAGCTCGATAGCCCACCCGTGCAGGTCTTCGGGAAGATCGACCGGTCGCACGCTAAGCAGACCGCTCCCGCCAAGGGACGACCCCGGAATGAAAACCTCCGGCGCGCCGTCGGTGCCAGGAAACACGACGTCCTTTCCCTGGGATACGGGCATGGATCCGCTGGCATCCGGCACGGCACTGGCGGCCCAGGGAGGCGACCACACTCCGGTCATGACCAGGACTACGGCCAGTGAGCACATGAGCGCAACAACTGACAGGGCTACCCCCAACGGCCTCTTCATGAGGACAGTCTCAGTCCCCGGCAGGCATCCGGGAAGCCATTCCCCAATATTTCCGGCCTACGTCATCTTCCTGGCCAGTCGCCGCCTCCATGTCAGAAGCGGAATCTTTAGCCGGCGGGCGGTCTGGATCCGGCTGGAGAATGCAGTGCAACCAGCGGCATGTGGAACGGTGGCCAAGACTAGGATTCGAACTGCCAGACCCGCTTCCCCTAGGCTCAGCAAGGTTCTGAGCGGCCCGGACATGTCACTCAGCGTGTGCTGCCGCGCAAGCCTGCCAGATTGCCTGGCGGGCTTTTACGGGGCTGAATACAGGAGGCTGAATTCATTCCTCCGGTTCGAGCGGCTTAGGCAACCTTGTCAAAAGTTCATGGTTGGGATCAAACATTCTCAGGGCATCTTCCAGCGCCGCGATCCTGCCTTCGTAGAACTGTCGGCGCATCATTTCGGCATTGTTCTCAAGGTGGGTGACGGCCGCCAGGTGCTGCGGGTTGACGCAGAGCCTCCGCCCGCATTTGTGGTGCACGCTTAGTGCGCCGAGCTCTTGTGTGAATGAACGTGCCGCTTCCCACGAGACCCTGTGGGCCAGACGGTTCGTAGGACCGCGGCCGATGAAGCCGTATCCCGACCGCTTGGCGCCAACCCACATCCAGCATCCGCCAGGATCTTCCTGATCGATCACACAGCGGGACCGGAGGATGTCCAGAACTGCGGGTCCATCGCATTTGATAATGGCCTGCCGCAATATCCCCAGGCGGTCATACCAGCCCGGAGTTCCGGTCCGGATGTAGTGGAGGTAAAACTCTTCCGCGGTTGTCATCGAGTAAATGGTCCTTCCATGTCATGGTCAGCCAAGGCACTAATTTCAATAACTCTGCTCGTCGATCGATATGTCATCACCGTCGGATCGTCGATCCTGACCTGCATCCGGAATATCGCGGGAAGCCCCACGGCGAGCCGGATAATCTCCTACACCTTGAGGGATTACCCGTCATTCCGCAGGACGCCCGAGCCAGCCTCCAAATGGTCCGCGCACGGTTCGACCGCCGCCGCAAAACGTATGAGCCGCCTCGCCAGCAAATCCCCGTGTTACAGGGCCCGGTTGCCGTCCGAATTCGGAAGGCACCCTGATGCGTTTCGGACACGTTGTCAATCATGGGAGCAGGCTAGCCGCCCGGTACGACACCCGACATCTGCCTGACCGCGAACCACTGAAGCCGCGGAGGCGCGCCAGAACACGATCGCCGAGAAGTCCTTTTGCGGTGTGCCGAACCTAACGCCAGGGTCGCCCAGCCTCTGGCGTGATCGCTGACTCAGACGATCACCATCACTCGTCAGCTATGGATGTGAATTCTTCCTGGCAAACCAAGTACTGGGCAATATTGAGGACTTGCTCGACGACATCGGGGTTGTTCTCGAACCGCTGGGGCCGCATCAACGTATTCGCTTTCGGCACGCTTTCTGCTCTCGATTTCTGACACCGACAGTGAACGAACGACTGCCAACACGTGCAAGGCACAAGTAGAACGCGCGTTTGGATACCACTCTCCGTGGAGGGCCAGCCGCCAGTCGCCATCGACGAAGGCGACACGGTCGCCGTAGTGGACGGCAAAGCGCTCCGCCAGCCCCATGATCGTCAACGGAAACTCCGCAGCCTC
The DNA here is from genome assembly GCF_019443425.1 of Arthrobacter sp. PAMC25284. NCBI lineage: Bacteria > Bacillati > Actinomycetota > Actinomycetes > Micrococcales > Micrococcaceae > Arthrobacter > Arthrobacter sp. PAMC25284. Next base: position 2,025,959 of record NZ_CP080382.1, on the reverse strand, counting down.
AAGGATTCTTTCGCGGGATGCGTCTGGAACTTCGCTGATGGTGACATACGGGGACCAGCGGCTCATGCGTGTGTCCTTTCGTTTGGTGTCGGAATGATCATCGTAGGGGATGCGGTGCTGGTGTTTCGCCGGGCTGTCTGCCCGTCCAAATCTTGCTTGTACTGCTCCACGTCAGAACGGTAAATCCGGACGGCTCGGTCCAAACGGATAGACCTGAGTCTTCCGTGTCCGCTGCCACGCCATCGATAGGAGCGCACGGTCGATTCCGGTTTGCCCAGAAAGTCTGCAGCCTCCGCGGTCGTCATCGTGGCCTCGTGCAAGCTTTCAATAAGCGGTGCCAGCGGGTGGCTGATTGAGGTGACATTTTGCATAAACACAGTCTAAGCAACATGATGTTGCGTGTCAACATGATGTTGCTCCGGCTAGGATTCCCTCATGGCAACTCTTCGAAAATCCGAACCGGACCCGCGATTGTTGGACGCGGCCCGCGGCATCGTCGAGGGACCGCTGCTTGCGGCAATCCGATCGGTAGCCGAGGACGTAGGCCAAGAATTGGGCGTCTCAAAGCTGCTCGCGGCTGCGGCGATCGCGGATGTCATCGAAACCCGGGCTCTCCGGAGCCTTACGGAGGAATTGGTGCTGGACGCCGAGGACGCCGTCCATGAGGGCGGCCTCACCTCGGGGCGTGTGCAGCTCGCCAGCCTCCTTGGTACCACGAGGCAGGGCATTGAGCGCAGGTTTGCCCGGGCCAGGGCGTCGCGAAGGACTCAATCCGACGCCTAGATCCGACACCTCTTCCCTCCGTCACGCGGGGCCGGACGCCCGCGACCGTCGACGTTCATTGCTCGCCAAATAGACCGTGGAGAACGGCTAACTTTGCAGCTGTAACGCAACTGTTCACAGGGCATGACTCCACCACGCACCTTGATGTTGCACCGTTGGCGCCCGTCGGCTTTCAGCCGGCATAGGGGCTTCTGGAGGGCAGGCGGTGCTGTGATGTTGCACCGTTGGCGCCCGTCGGCTTTCAGCCGGCATAGGGGCTTCTGGAGGGCAGGCGGTGCTGTGATGTTGCACCGTTGGCGCCCGTCGGCTTTCAGCCGGCATAGGGGCTTCTGGAGGGCAGGCGGTGCTGTGATGTTGCACCGTTGGCGCCCGTCGGCTTTCAGCCGGCATAGGGGCTTCTGGAGGGCAGGCGGTGCTGTGATGTTGCACCGTTGGCGCCCGTCGGCTTTCAGCCGGCATAGGGGCTTCTGGAGGGCAGGCGGTGCTGTGATGTTGCACCGTTGGCGCCCGTCGGCTTTCAGCCGGCATAGGGGCTTCTGGAGGGCAGGCGGTGCTGTGATGTTGCACCGTTGGCGCCCGTCGGCTTTCAGCCGGCATAGGGGCTTCTGGAGGGCAGGTAGCGGTGTGCCGTTGCCGCTCGATTGCCCGTCGGCGATCTCACTGCATAGGAGAGGTTACCGGGGGCCGCCGACAACATGCCGTCGCCTGCTTCTCCGGTCATTCAATTGCAACGTCACGTCGCAAGCCCAATAGCACGGGGCGCGTTCCTCACCGAGGATCGAGCCCCCATCCCGAAAGGAAAGTATCAGCTTGAAGCGCAGATACGTATCAAACATCGAGATCGCCGAGGAGGCCCCTGGACGCCCTCGGACTTTCCTATAAGGCATACGGCGACGGAATCCTCTGCCAGTGCCCCGCGCACGACGACGCCACTCCTAGCTGCCACATCGTGCCCTCGGACAACTCCAGCACCAGAGTTGTTGTCAAGTGCTTTGCGGGATGCAGATGGGAGGACATCAAGGAGGCCCTGGAGGCCGCTTTGAACGATGAAGACGCTCCCGCTGCTGCCACGAGAAGGCAAGCCGCTGACAAGCAGTCTTCCCTGAATGGAAAAAGCACCGCCGGAAAGAAGCCGAAGATCGACCACGGCAGGCCGGTGGAACAGGCCCGCTACACCTTCTTCCTGGAGGACGGGTCTGTCGGCTTCACCAAGGTAAGGAATCATTTCCCGGACTCGCCCAAACCCGGGCACAAGTCCTTTTACTACAGCGCCAAAGACCAGGCCGCACTCAAGGCGCTGACATCCAGGGGAACGGTTCCTGTGTACAACCTGACGGACCTCAAACGGTGCATTGCTGCCGGAGAAGGGGCATACGCCGGCGAGGGCGAAAAGGACAGCGATACGGCGAAGAAAAACGGGCGGACGATGATCTGCGGTCACGCGGGGGCGGGACAGCGCCTGCCCGAAGAGTACGCCAAGCAGATCAGCGGCCTGAACCTTCTCACCATCGTCCCGGACATGGACGATCCGGGCTACGGGCACGCACTGAACTGGATGGCCCTCGCCAAAGAGGCTCGTGTTCCTTTCCGGGTTGTCCGAACCCCGCTCGAACACAAAGGCGCCGACCTGACGGACCACTTCGACGCACGACTCGGATGGGATGACCTCATTGATGTCACCGACGAGTTCTGCCGGCGCGCAGACCCCGAATGGACACCGCCGGCCCAGCCCGTCGTGACTCTCGCTGAGTGCGACAAAACCTACCGCAGGTGGATGAGTGATGAATTCGACCTGTCCGTCGTGCATGTCGCCCTGGCCGCCAGGGCCGCTCACGACCTGGACGGTGAACCGGTCTGGATCCTGGTTGTCGCCGGATCGGCTAGCGGCAAGACCGAGGCGATCCAGTCTCTGGCCGCCACGCCCAACTCCTTCACGGTCTCCGAGATCGCCTCGCCCGGGGCCCTGCTGTCCGGCACCAGCAATTCCGAAAAAACCAAAGATGCGTCTGGTGGCTTGCTCCGTCAGATCGGCGCCCAAGGAATACTGATCCTGAAAGACTTCACCACCATCTTGTCCATGAGCAGCGACCCCAGAGGTGCCGTGCTGGCAGCGCTGAGGGAGATCTACGACGGGTCGTGGACCCGGCTCGTTGGCACGGACGGCGGCAAGAACCTCAACTGGGCAGGGCGGGTCACTCTTGTCGGTGCTACTACGACCACCTATGACCGACATCACGCTGTCATCGCCTCCATGGGAGACCGCTTCGCGCTGATCCGGATGGATTCCCGTGTCCACCGCAAGCTCAAAGGCCTCCAGGCGCTGAAGAATACGGGGCACGAGAAGCAAATGCGAGAAGAGCTTGGACAGGCCGTCGCGGGGGTCATCGCAGGTATGAACAAATCCCCGGGCCCGCTGAATGACGATGAACTCGGCGTTCTCTTCGAAGCCGCGAACTACGTCACCCAGGCCAGAACTCCCGCCGAGCGGGACTTCAAGGGCGACCCGATCGAGGCCAACGATCCTGAATCGCCCACGCGTTTCGTGAAGATGTTGCAGCAGGTGGTCCTCGGCGGGATCGCTATCGGGATGGATCGGCGGAACGCATTGTTGCTCGGTCTCCGAGTCGCGCACGACAGCATCCCCCCGGTGCGCCGCCAAGTTCTGGAAGCGGTTCAAGCCAAGCGGTTCAGCAGCACCGTGGACGTAGTGGAGGCCACCCAGATTCCGCGCTCAACCATCGATCGGATGCTTCAGGAACTGGCGCTCCAGGGTCTGCTGCGAAAGAGCCAGGGATCCCGCTATGACGGGGCGGATGGCGGCCGCTGGCAGTACACGCTGGCCGAGGGCATCGACCCCGATGTCGTCAAAGCTGACGCTATTCCCGTGGAAAAATACCCGGAGATGTCAGAAGGGGGACAGGGGACTGCGTACGAATACGACGTGTCGGACAGCGATATTTACTTTCCTTCCGAGACTACTGAGATTTCCGGTTATTTTCCGGACGAGTGGTCCGACCCGGCACCGCAGGACTGCTCCCCGGAAGATTTCTCCCCGGAGGACTTCTGGCAGGAGGACTTCTGGCAGGAAGAACCCGCACGGACTGGCCGGGTCAAACTGGCAGAGGTGCCCGCGGTCACGGACATCGCGTCCGACTCCTGTGACGAGCACATGTTCGCCTCGTTCACTGACGTCCAGCTGTGCCCGGAATGCTCGGATCTCAACAGGAAAGCCGCCGCCTGAGAGGGCAGCCTCCTCAACGGTCAGCGCGGATCCATACCGGGCGGCACAAACGAGCGGTTCAGGGCCGTGGGGTCCTGAACCGCTTGTGTCGCATTTGGCGCCGGGAGAGCCGCCCTGCAGTTCTTCGCTTGCCGGGCCGGCTCAAGGAAGGGTTGGGCTTACATCCTGACCGATCCGGCTAAACACTGAATAACACGGTTCGGATCGCCTTCGTCCGGTAGGGTAAGGAATTCCGGTGTGCCCCCGCTAACTGCCTCCTGGAGGTGCAATATGGCTGAGTCATGGCTGTCCGCCGACGACATCGCCACCCACCTCGGCGTGGCGAAAGACACCATCTATGCGTGGATCTCCGAGAAGGGGATGCCAGCCCACAAGGTCGGGCGCCTCTGGAAGTTCCAGACCAGCGAAGTGGACGACTGGGTCCGCGGTGGCGGCGCCGATGCGTCAGGACCGGAACTCGGTCCCGGCTGATTGGGTGTCCCCTTCGAACTGCCTCGATGTCAACGTCGCCTGACCCACCGCCCCATTCCCGAAAGGAGACCCCTTTGACCACAAGCATCCACCCACACGATCGCTATGCGCTGTCGTTCACCAGCGGGGGGCTCCTGGTGCGCGAGGCAGACGTGATCGTCGCTGAGTACCCACGCTCGCGCGACTGGGTTGCGGTGCGGCAAGCGGTTACTGAGCAGAACCTCTTGCAGGCGCGTACGACTTCGTCGAGTGTTCGCGTGACGCGGGAGACGATCCAACGGCTGGGCGTTTTCAATGACTCGGAACTTGAACTCCTGGCAGAGTCGAGTCTCACCGAGCGCTGTCACTTGATGTGGGCCGCTGCATGCCGCCGCTACGAGCTGATTGGTGACTTTGCGGAAGAGGTCATTCGCGAACGGTTCCTCCTGATGAAGCCGACGCTCAGCACCGAGGACTTTGAGCGGTTTATTACCGGCAAGAGCTTGTGGCACCCCGAGCTTGACGAACTGAAGCCCTCAACGCGCGCCAAGCTCCGGCAGAGCGTCTTCCGGATGCTGCATGAGGCGGGCCCTCCGCAGCGAACAAGGCGTCATCATTCCGGCCATGCTCTCAGAACGAGTCCACAAAGCCCTTGCTGCACGCGGTCCGAGCGACATCCGATTCTTCCCCACCTCTCTGCCCCTGGAGCCGATGCGATGAGCACCACCAATCGAAGCCTCACGAGCGATGAAAAGCATGTCTACGAGGTGCTGCGCAGTGCGCGGTTTTTGAAGATGGAGGGCCTCTCCAAAGAGGTACCGTTCTTCATCTACCATTACCCGCCCGCGTGGGGGCGTGAAGTTGACGACTTCCGCGACCGTGTCATCACGAAACTCCGTAGCGACGACGGATTGAGCGTCGTGGAGATCAACCTCTATGACCTTGCCGTCCAGCTGCTCACGGAACGCGGGGTGTGGGATCGCGTCTTGGCATTGGAGCCGGACATGGACAAGGCCGAGTTCCGCGAAACGTTGCAGGGCATGCTCGACCCTCACGATCACCTCGCACCCGCGATCCGCACCCGGCTCGACGCAGAGCCGAGCGACATGGTCTTCCTCGCAGGCATCGGCGAGGTGTTCCCCTTCATCCGCACTCACACGATGTTGGAGAACCTGCAGAGCATCGTGACGGGTCGTCCCATGCTGGCATGGTTCCCGGGGACGTACGAATTCACTCAGGCCGGTGGTCACCAGCTGAGCGCGCTGAACCTCAACGCCCGCGACAGCTACTACCGGGCCAAGGACATTCTGGAACAGGAAGCGTAACCGTGACCACGATCAACGAAATCTTCACCAAGCCGATCAACCGGGCCATCGAGGGGGTCATCAAGGCTGATGACACCTCACACCTCGCCACCGAGGTCGAGGAGTACGTCCTCACGAACGAGGCCGCCAAGGGCCTCGAACACGTACTGGAGGCCTACACAAACTACACGAACGCCAACGGTGTCTGGATCTCCGGCTTCTTCGGCTCCGGTAAGTCACACCTGCTGAAGATGCTCGCGCATCTGCTCGGCGACGTCGACAGCCACGACTACCCTCGTGCGAAGGTCTCTGAGCAATTCCGTGGCAAGGCCGACGACGCGTTCTTGCCTGCGCTGATCGAAAAGGCTGACCGCATTGCCGCGAAGAGCCTGCTGTTCAACATCGACCAGAAAGCCACGCTGATCTCGAAGGATCAGAACGACGCTCTCCTCAAGGTGTTCGTGAAAATCTTCGATGAGTCCCGCGGTTACTACGGCAACCAGGGCCACATAGCCCGGTTTGAACGCGACCTCGACACCCGCGGACAGTTCGACGATTTCAAGGCTGCGTTCGAACGGATCGCCGGCATCCTCTGGACCCAGGGACGCGAGCAGGCTGCGCTCGAAGCCGGGCACATCGACATGGCCTTCGCTGAAGTCAACGGCACCGAGAGTCCCGGCATCATCCGCCAATACAGCACCAGCTATTCGGTCTCGATCGAGGACTTCGCCGGCGACGTCGCGGCCTGGCTGGACCAGCAACCCGACGGGTTCCGCCTGAACTTTTTCGTCGATGAGGTCGGCCAGTTCATCGGCACGAACACCCATCTGATGCTGAACCTCCAAACCATCGCCGAATCCCTGGCCACCAAGTGCAAGGGGAGGGCGTGGATCTTCGTCACCTCCCAGGAAGACATGGAGAAGGTCGGCGGTGACCGCACGAAGTCGCAGGCCAACGACTTTTCCAAGATTCAGGCCCGTTTCAAGAACCGGCTCAAACTCACCAGCCAGGACGTTGAAGAGGTCATTCGCAAACGTCTGCTCGACAAAACAAAGGCTGCGAAAACCGATGTAGCGGCCATCTACGCGACTGAGCACGCGAACTTCAAGACCCTCTTCGACTTCGTCGAGGGCCGCCACTACCCGAACTACCGTGACGAAGCCCATTTCGTCGGCGCGTACCCCTTCGTGAGCTACCAGTTCCCCCTGTTCCAGTCCGCGATCGAGGGCATCAGCGACCACAACATCTTTGAGGGGCGCAACAGCTCGGTCGGTGAGCGTTCCATGCTCGGTGTCGTCCAGGAAGTTGCCCGCACGCTGACCGACAAACCTCTCGGCCAGCTCGCCTCGTTCGACCAGATGTTTGAAGGCATCCGGGCCTCGCTGAAATCCGCGAACCAGCGCGCAATCAACGACGCGGAACGCAGCCCGTCGCTGCCGCCGCTCGCGATTCGCCTCCTCAAAGCCCTCTTCCTGGTCAAGTACGTGGATACCTTTAAGGCGACGCCGCGCAACCTCACCGTGCTGGTCTACGACCGTTTCGGCACCGACCTGACGCAGCTCGGCAAGGACGTCAACGAGGCCCTCGCCGCGCTGGAAGCGCAGACCTATATCCAGCGCAATGGCGACATCTACGACTACCTCACAAACGAAGAGCAGAAGATCGAGCAGGAGATCAAGAACGTCGACATCGACAGTTCCGAGGTCTCCAAGAAGCTCTCCGACCTGCTCACCGGCTCGGTCATCAAGGCGACCAAGGTCGTCTACGGCAAGAACGGCCAGAACTTCCCAGTCGGGTTCAAACTCGACGGGCAGGCGATGAGCAAGCAGCATGAGCTCGCCCTGCACTTCACCAGCCCCGAGACCGAATTCAGCCTGGAGCAGATCAAAGCCCACAGCGCCGGCCGCGATGAGCTGTGCGTTGTGCTGCCGTCAGAGACTGACCGGATCCTCGCCGACCTGCGGCTCCTGCTTAAAACCGAGAAGTACGTCAAGCGCGCCCAAGGAGCCAGCCGTACCCCGATCGAGCAGACAATCCTGCAAACCAAGGGCACACAGAACGCGGAGAGAGAAAAGGAGATAGTCGAACGCCTCCGCACCGCGGTCGGCCGCTCGACCCTGATTCACAACGCAGGCATCCTTGATGTCACTTCGACTGACGCGGTGACTCGCATAAACGACGGCTTCCAGAAGGTCATCGCGGCGACCTACACGAATCTCACCCTGCTGGGCGGCATGAGCTTCAATGAGCAGCAGCTGTCCACGTTCGTAAACCCGCCCGAGGGTGGCCTGTTCGGGGAGACCGCCAGCATCCTGGCAGTGCCCGGTGATGATGTCCTCGCGCATCTGGAGATGAGCGGTAAGCGCCACGTGCAGGTGACGATGAAGCATCTCATCGAAAAGTACACGGCCAAACCGTACGGCTGGGACCAGTGGTCGGTTGCGGCTGTGGTGGGCTACCTCGCCGGTGGATCAAAGATCGAGATCCAGCTCAACGGCAAGGTGCTCGCGCGCACCGAGATAACTCCGGCGCTGCGCAACACTCAGAGCTACCCGAACATGGTCATCGCCCTCCAGCGGGTATTCGACGCGAAGGTGGTAAATGCATTCCGGAAATTCGTCATCGAGTTCACCGACGACGGCGCGATCACCAAGGATCCGCTGGAGCTTGCACGCGCCGGCAAGGAGCATCTCGACGCGAAACTTGCCGAACTGGAAGCTCTCCGCACCGGATCCCGGTACCCGTTCATCGACCAGCTCGACGAGGCGCTCCGGATGCTCGCCGAACTGTGCAGCAACAAGGCCGAGTGGTTCGTCACCGACTTTGCCGGCGCCGACGCTCTTCTCGAGGCGAAAGACAATGTGATCGACCCGATCAAGGCGTTCCTGCACGGTGCCCAGCGCGGCATCTACGACACCGCCGCGGCGTTCATGCAAGCGAATCAGTCCAACATCGCCTACCTGCCTGCCAGCACCACGGACGCGATTACGTTCGCTCTAGACGACCCGCAGGTCTTCCGGGGCAGCAAGACTACCCAGTTGGGCGTTGCGGTCAAGGCCTTGCAGGACCAGCTCGGCGACCTGATTGAAGAGCAGCGCGCTGCCGCCACGGCGGACATCAAGGCACGCTGGGATCAGGTGCCCGCCAGCCAGGCATACAGGGACGCGACGGAGGCCGCACAGCATGCGGTGACACGCACGGCCCGGGACGTGCTCGACCGAGTCCAGCACGAAACTCAGATCCCCGCGATCAAGAATCTCGCCTCTCAGTTCGCAGACTCGATCTACCCGCAGATACTCGATGAGCTGGACGCGGCACGAGTTTTCCCGGTGTCGGAGCCGGTTCCCGGATCCGACGCGAGTTCTGAGCTGACACCGGTGGCCGCCCCGGTCAAGCAAAGCGTCTCGATCACGAAACTTGTGCTGCCCGGCGCAGGGCAGGTGCTCGAAACAGAGGCCGACGTCGACGGCTACCTCAATCAGCTCCGCACAACGCTGCTCGCGACCATCAGTGACAACAAGCGCATCACGCTCTAGGACGGCAACGATATGGACACTAAACCTCTGGAGCGCTTCGCCACGCAGGCACGCCGCGAACTCCTAGCAGCCGTCGACGCGCAGGCCACAGCCTTGCTCGCCCCAGGATCCGTTACCCGCACCGAGCGCGGCGAAGTGGTGAAGAAGCTCGAAGCCGAGATCGTCGCACATGGCCGCACCCACGTGATCGACAAGGTCGCATACACCTGGTTCAACCGCATCATCGCGCTGCGCTTCATGGACGCCCGCGGCTACAACGACGCCGGTGTCGTCTCGCCCACGCAGGGCCAGGCGCACGGCCAGCCAGAGATCCTCGCGGACGCCAAACGCGGCAGCCTCAATACCGACGTTGTAAGCAACAAGAACACGGCAGAAGCGATCATCGGGCTGCTTGACGGCACACGCCGCAGCACCAATGCCGAAGGCGAAGCCTACGCGCTGCTGTTGACCGAATACTGCCGCTACTGGTATAAGTCGATGCCCTACATGTTCGAACGTGCGGGTGACTACACTGAGCTGCTTGTACCCACCGGGTTACTCGCGGACGGTGCGATCCTGTCCCGGGCACGCGAGGTGCTCACAGATGATGTCTGCGACGACGTTGAAGTGATCGGCTGGCTCTACCAGTTCTACATCTCGGAGAGAAAACAAGAAATATTCGATAGCAAGGCCAAGCGGGGGGCTGCCGAGATCCCCGCAGCGACCCAGCTCTTCACGCCCCACTGGATCGTTCGCTACCTCGTCGAAAACTCCTTAGGGCGCTTGTGGATGCTCAACCGGCCTACCTCACGCCTTGTCGAGCAGATGGACTACTACATCGCCCCGGCCGATGAAGAGAACGACTTCCTGAAGATCGCTGGCCCCGAAGAGCTGAGTGTGATCGACCCGGCATGTGGGTCAGGGCACATACTTACGTACGCTTTCGACCTGCTCTACGCAATCTACGAAGAAGAGGGCTACGCGCCAGCGGACATCCCCGGTCTCATCCTCACTCGCAACCTCTATGGCACCGAGATCGACCCTCGAGCAGGGGCACTAGCTGCCTTCGCGCTGACGATGAAAGCGCGGGCCAAGCAGCGGACCTTCTTCAACAAGCAGGTCGAGCCGAACGTCTGCGTGATCGAACCGATCTGGTTCGGACCGGACGAACTTGAATTTCTCGTCACCAAGGACGGGGACCGCTACGCGGAGGAGGCGTTCTGGAACCAGTTCTGCTATGCCGACGCTCTGGGGGCGCTCGTTCAGTCAGATCCTGAGCGGACTAAGCATGCGGAAAGCGTGCTGGCAGCAATTGATAGTGGCAACGACATCATCCATGAGCGGACACTCGAACTGGCTCACAAAACTGTGGCACAGGCGAAAACCTTGAGCCGTCAGTACGCCGTGGCTGCGGCTAACCCACCCTACATGGGCAGTAAGAACCTAGACGCCCGTCTCGCTGACTTTCTTAAAGACGCATACCCGGAGGGAAAGCAAGACCTCTATGGATGTTTCGTCTTGCGTGCAATGAGCTTCGTCCTCGAAGGTGGCTTCGTTGCCAAGATTATTGGCGATACATGGATGTCGATCTTTAGTTTCCAGGAGCTGCGAACCCGCATTCTCGATGGCCACTCTTTTAACAGTTTTGTTCATTTGCGCGACGTCTCCAATCACCCAGACATCTTCGGAGCAAACGCCGCTTTCGTCCTTTCGATGACCAATTCTCCGGGGCGGCATGCACCTTTCATTCGTTTGACGCCGCTGAACGAACAAGAGAAGCGTCTTCGACTTATAAAGGCGATCAGCGACCTCGATTGTGAGTGGCGATTCACAGCGTCTTCCAACGACTTGGCCAAAGTGCCTGGTTCGCCGATTGCGTACTGGCTGTCAGAGAAGATGCGGTCGGCATTCAGCAGGGGTCGACCTCTGCGGGAGGTGGCAGAGCCCCGAAAAGGGATGGATACCGGCGACAACGCTCGTTATTTGCGCTGCTGGTGGGAAGTGTCACGCCGCGCAACTTCGCTGGACGACTTCAAGCCGGGATTCTGGTTGCCGTACAACAAGGGAGGTGGTTTTCGACGCTGGTACGGATACCGTGAGTATCTCGTTGATTGGCGGCGCGAGGGCTCCGAAATGCGAACCAGGAGTGGTGGCCGATACTTCGGCAGGGACGGATGGACATGGGGGACTGTCACATCCGGCGGCTTGTCTATGCGGTATACGCCGCAAGGGGCCGCTTTTGATAATGGAGGTTGCACTCTTTTCTCGGACGAGGACCTATCCAGTGCAGCTCTCGTCCTAAACTCCACGACTGCTGATGCAATCTTGGCTGCAATTGCACCCACTCTAAACTTTCAGCCGATAAACATCGGCGCTGTCCCCTTGGTGGTTTCAAATGAACTTCACGAATCTGCTCAGGGGCGCGTTGAGGCTCTCGTGCAGTCAGCGCGCACGGACTGGGATGACTTCGAAACTTCATGGGACTTCGAATCGCCATCGCTAATGAGAGTGGCTCAACCGAGCTTGGTCACTCGCTATAAAGAGTGGGCGGCTGATTGGAAAGCGCGTTCAGTCGACCAACAGATGATTGAAGCTGAAAACAACCGAGTCGTGGCGGATGGATATGAATTGGCGGGCGAGGTTCCGACAGACGTCCCAATTCATCGTGTATCGCTGACACGAAATGTTGAGTTCCGTTACGGGCCTGGGAAGACTTCTGCAGAGTATGAGTTGTTGGACCGTGCCGACAGCGCCGCGGAACTCATCTCCTATGCCGTTGGTTGCATGTTCGGCCGTTACAGCCTCGACGAGGCTGGCCTGATCCTCGCCGACCAAGGAGCAACGCTGCAGGACTACCTGGCGAGGATTCCGTCGCCGACATTCCGTCCCGATACCGACAACGTGGTCCCATTCGTCGATGATGGCTGGTTTGAGGACGACATTGTCGAGCGGTTCCGTCAGTTCCTGCGGGCAGCGTTCGGTACCGAGTACTTTGAGGAGAACTTGCGCTTCGTTGAGGAGTCGCTTGGAGTGAAGTCGCTCCGCGATTACTTCATCACGAGGGCAGGCAAGTCGAAGTTTTATGACGACCATGTGCAGCGGTACAAGAAGCGCCCGATCTACTGGATGTTCTCCAGCCCAAGGGGATCGTTCAACGCGCTGATCTACATGCACCGTTACAACCCGTCGACAGTCTCGACGGTGCTGAACGAGTACCTGCGGGAGTACCGGGCCAAGCTGGAGGTCGCGCTCACCAACGCCGAGCAGGCTGCTGCCGCCGGCTCCCCGAAGGACCAGAAGGAAGCCGATCGGCTGCGGAAGGTCCTCGCGGAGCTTCGTGACTACGAACACGACGTGCTCTACCCGTTGGCCACCCAGCAACTCACGATAGACCTTGACGAAGGTGTGAAGGTGAACTACCCCAAGTTCTACCCTGCGCTAAAGAAGATTGCCAGGCTAGAGGCGGCGGAGTGAACATGGCGTCTTCGATCTCAAACCACCTTGCTGCACGCTTCGAGCAGCACCGCCTGGTGGTGTGGCACGATCCCGAAGGCAGTTACGTAACCGACGTTAACGCTTACGCGCCGAACGGCGTGGTTGTGCTACTCGTCCAGAACGACGAGTTCTCAATCAAACATCGCGTGCTACGTGACGAGCCCAGCACAAAATTTCTGATATATCGCAGCGGTCCTGTGGCTGAAGGGCCGGGCAACTGGCTGCTCGATCTGGAACTCGCGTACGGTGTGTTCACTGCAGATCATCGTGCGCTCATACGGGCAGACCTCGGCCTCACGACGCCCGGATCCGAAGGACTTATTGCTGAGCACGGGACGTTTTTTGCCGACGCGAAGCTGGTTGCGAAGCTTAGGCCATTGCTGAGCACCAACGATGATCTCGCCAAGGTCCAGGCGAAGATGTGTGCGGTCGTCCTCGACCAGAAGGAACACACCTTCTCCGAGCTGATTCGTACGTTGCTGATACAGCATGCCGCGGGCTACAGCGCCGGCTACGAGGCGCTCGTGAAACAAGGGCTTGCCGACTTTCATTGGGCAGGGGCCGCGAGCATTTACGGTTACCACTCTGAGACGCCGAGCATGGCCGGTTTCGTGCTATGGATGTTCAAGCAAGCCCGGGGCGGGTTCGCGGTCACGACCTCGAACGCCGCGCGCAACATTGAGATCGACTTTCGTAGCTTCCGGAATGACCGTCAGAGCCTGGCCGCTCTAAAGAAGCTCGCGCTTCAGACTGAAATTGATTTGGACTACGTCGAGCATGCTAAGGACGCGTCGCTTGCTGAACTCGTGGCCACTGATATTTTCGACGGGGGTGAGAGAGAGATCATCCGCCGCTTGATCGACGGCATTGCCGCCCAGACGATCCAACCGAGTGACATTGCCGACATGATCCGCACCCGTCGCCGTGACAGCATTTGGTTTGACGACTACGCGACGCTTTATGCGGCGCTCGGCGCGGCGGCCGAGCTGATCCCGGCGATCCGTTCTGCACGGATGGACGTGTCGAGTTTCGATGATGGCTTCAGCCGTTACCGCGATGATCTCTTCCGCATCGACCAGCTCTACCGGCAGTACACGCTCGCGTCGCAGACCTCCGAGTTCACGCAGCCGTTGGAGGCGCTGAACGAGCAGGTGGAGAACGCCTACGTCACCGATTTCCTCTCCAAGCTCGGGATCAGCTGGCAACAACAGGTCGACCAGGTCGAGACGTGGACGTCGCTCGCGATTACCTCGCAGAGTTCTTTCTACCACCACTACATCGCCCCTCTGGTGCGGGGTGGACGCAAGAAGGCCGTCGTCGTCATCTCTGACGCGCTGCGCTACGAGGTCGCCGACGAACTGGCTTCCAGGATCCGCGGTGAGAACAAGTACGACGCTAAGATCGAGGCGATGCTCGGGGTATTGCCCAGTTACACCCAGCTAGGGATGGCGTCGCTGCTCCCGCACGAGACACTCGCGCATTCCGAAAACGGCGACCCCGTGCTCGTCGACGGCCGACCCTCCAACGGCACGGCGAACCGCTCCAAAATCCTTAGCTCCGTCGGCGGCACGGCAATCCAAGCCACCGAGTTCCTGAAGATGAAGCCTGCCGAGCGACGTGATCTCTACGCGGGGCATCAGGTGCTGTACGTCTATCACGACACCATCGACGCGACCGGTGACAAGGCGGTGTCGGAGCACCGCACGTTCAAGGCTGCGGCTGATGCGATCGATGAACTCGTCGACGTTGTTAAGAAGCTGGCGAGTGCGAACGCGACGAATATCTTCGTCACCGCGGACCACGGCTTTTTGTATCAGGAGTCGAAGCTCGCGCCGCAGTTCAACCTGACCGTGAAGCCGCAGGGCGATAAGGTCGTGGTCGAGAATCGCCGATATGTTCTCGGCCGCGGGTTGAAGGAAGACGATGCATTCCGCCGGTTCCTGCCCGAGCAGCTAGGACTATCGAGCGATCTGGAAGTGCAGATCCCAAACTCGATCTGCCGGATCGTCAAGCCGGGTGCCGGGTTCCAGTTTGTCCACGGGGGTGCGTCGCTGCAGGAGATCGTGGTGCCGGTCATCTCGATCAACAAGGGACGCTCCGACACCGTCGAGCCTGTGAACGTCGACATCCACCCGGAGTCCGACAAGATCACCACAGGCCAGATCGTGGTCAAGCTCTTCCAGCAGAGCGCGGTCACCGATCAGCGCACCGCGAGGAAGCTACGCGCAGGTCTCTACTTCGGTGATCAGCTGGTCTCCAACGAGTCCGAGTTGCTCTTTGACGCCGAAAGCGCCGAAGGGCGTGATCGGTTCCAGAGTGTCCGTCTGCTGCTGAGCAGGGACGCCGAGGTGGCCAACAACCAGAGCGTGGAGTTCCGGCTCTCCGAGCCGATCGGTGAAACCGGCGAGTGGAAGAAGTACAAGAGCGCGCCCTACATGCTCAAGCGCTCCTTCACCACGGACTTCGACTTCTAAGGAGCACTCTTGAGCGAGAACATCGACCTGACCCAGGTAGCGCCCATCGAGGACACCTTTGGCACCGAAACCTCCGAGGGCGGCGCGCCGAGCGAGCTGGATCGAAAGATCAACCGGTTCTTCCCCGGCGCGGTGGTGCGCAAAGACCTGGTAAAGGCCGTCAAGGGCAACGCCATTGTGCCCTCTTACGTGCTGGAGTACCTGCTCGGTCAGTACGCTGCCTCTGACGACGAAGCGACGATCCAGGCTGGCATCGACACAGTGCGCAAGATTCTGGCCGACCACTACGTGCACCGAAACGAGTCTGAGCTTGTAAAGTCCACCATCCGTGAGCGTGGCCGGCACAGAATCATCGACAAGGTGACCGCCACGCTCAACGAGAAGGATGATGTCTACCACGCCGAGTTCGCCAACCTCGGGATCAAAGGCGTGCTCGTCGAACCGGCGACGATCAAAGCCCACCCCAAATTGCTCGTGGGCGGTGTGTGGTGCATCTGCGACATCGAATACTTCTATAGCGACGACGCGCGTGTTGTCCCGTGGATTCTTGGGTCGATCAAGCCCATCCAACTGTCTAATTTCGACTTCGATGGGTACCTCACGGCACGGCGCGAGTTCAGCACCGAGGAGTGGACCGACCTGCTGGTCCAATCAATTGGATTCAGCCCGACGTTGTTCGGTCGGCGGGCCAAACTCATCCAGCTCGTTCGGCTCATCCCGTTCGTGGAGCGCAACTACAACCTCGTGGAGCTTGGCCCCAAGGGCACCGGAAAGTCACACATCTTCTCGGAGTTCTCGCCACACGGAATGCTCATCTCCGGCGGCGAAGTCACCGTACCCAAATTGTTCGTCAACAACGCCAACGGGCGCCTCGGCTTGGTCGGCTATTGGGATGTCGTCGCCTTCGATGAGTTCGCCGGAAAGAAAAAGCGCACCGACAGGGCGCTCGTTGACATCATGAAAAACTACATGGCGAATAAGTCCTTCTCCCGCGGCGTTGAGACGCTCGGCGCTGAGGCGTCAATGGTGTTCGTCGGCAACACCTCACACACCGTCCCATACATGCTCAAACACTCCGATCTGTTCGACGAGCTACCGGAGAGTTACCACGACTCGGCGTTCCTCGACCGGCTGCACCACTACATCCCGGGGTGGGAGGTGGACACTATCCGCGGGGAGATGTTCTCTGACGGATACGGGTTCGTCGTCGACTACATCGCCGAGGTGCTCAAGTCGATGCGCTCGACGGACTACTCAGACCGCTACCAACAGCACTTCACCTTGTCGCCGGACATCTCGACCCGCGACCGGGACGGCATCCATAAGACTTTCTCCGGCTTAATGAAGATCCTGTACCCGCACGGGGAGGCGTCCCCTGTCGAGATTGAGGAGATACTGCGGTTCGCGATCGAGGGACGCAAACGGGTCAAAGACCAGATTCTGCGCATCGATTCGACGATGGCCGACGTCAAATTCGGCTACCGCGACAAATCCGAGGTGTGGCACCCCGTTACTACTCTCGAAGAAGACGAGTTCGGCGCGTACTACCGCCGTGAGCGCCGCGGGGGCCCCATTGCGGAGGGCGGCTCCGGGTCGTCGGCAGCGGGCGGCACCGTAGATGCTCCACAACCCATTCCGGAGGGTATTCCACTGCCGGCTGCTGGGGTGCCGCTGTTTGAGGGGCACCGGGACTTCCAAGAGAACCAGCGGGGCGTCTCGTACACCACGATGCTCGTCCCGTATCTGCGCGGCGCCACCCAGATCACCATCACGGATCCGTACATCCGGCAGTTCCACCAGGCACGCAACCTCATGGAACTCATTGAAGGCATCGCCGCGGTTAAAGACGCTGCAGAAGAAGTCCATATCCAGCTCATCACCTCCGAGAGCTCAGAGGGCGACGACAAGCTGCGCAAGCAACTGGAACTCCTGCTGAAGATCAAGCAGGGGGCAGGTGTCGCCGGCATCAATCTCGACGTCACCTTCCAAAGCAGCATCCATGACCGGTCGATCGTTACCGACACCGGCTGGCGAATCCTGCTCGGCCGTGGACTGGACGTCTTCCAATTCGTCAACGGAGACGCTTTCGACCTCGCGACTAGGCTCCAAGAATACCGACAAGTCAAAGCGTTCGGCGTCACCTACATCCGGGAAAATTAGAGGCCGCAGGGCCAGCGTGCGTCGGCGCCCCCGGCGTCGTCACACCGGGGCGTTCTCCACGGTCCATCTGGTCCTGCCGGACCCAGTCGTGGGGGCCGCCCCCTCTGATGCCCAGTTCGGCCGCCGCAGGGCTGATGGGTTTGCCGGTGCGCACCAGGGCGACTGTCCGGTTGGTTGGGCCCCCCGTTAGCAGTCCAGCGTCTATGCGATAGCTAATTGGTTTTCTTGCGTCCAGTTTTCCCAGTAGCGTTTCGGCGTCATGCCGTCCAGGGATCCGTGGGGCCGTTCATGATTGTAGATAGCTTTCCATTCCTCGGCCAAATACTTGGCTTCGGCCATGGTGTCCATGATTTCTCCGGAGAGTTGTTCCCTTCTGAACTGGGCGTTGAATGATTCGATGAAGCCGTTCTGCCAGGGTGATCCCGGGTCGATGAACGCGGTATCCACGCCGGCGGTGTTGCACCAGTCGATCAGTGCTTCGGCGGTGAATTCGGGCCCGTTATCGCACCGGACGTAGGCCGGGGCGGTGCCGGTTTCGGCGATGATGTTCTCCAGCACCGCGACCATGTCGGCGGCCTTGAACGACCGGCGCGGGATGACGGCCAGCGCGGCGCGGGTGTATTCGTCGATGACGTTGAAGAACCGGATGTGCCGCCCGCAGGAGGTCACGTCGGACTGGAAGTCGAAGCTGACCACGTGCATCGGGTACTCGGCGGTGAGCCGCTTCTGTTCCCCGGCGCCGGGCCCAGTGCGGCGCTTCTTCCGCGCCTTGGGTTTGCAGGTGAGCCCTTTGTCGCGCCAGAGCCGGCGGACCCGCTTCCTGTTCAGCGCCACGCCTTCCCAGGCCGGCTGGGCCAGCAGGTGCCAGCGGGCCTTCCGCCAGCCCCACGCAGGGTGCTTGCCGGCGACAGCGCGCAGCTCCGTCCGCAGCTGCGCCTCCTCGAAACCCATGTCGGGTTTCTTCTTCCGAAAAGCGGACCGGTTCTGGCCAAGAAGCGCGCAGGCGAAGCGTTCTGATGCCCCGAACTTCTCCACCGCCATGCGCACGGCACGGCGGCGGGGTTCGGGGCTCAGAATTTTCCCCGCGCGACCTCGTTAAGGATGTCGATGGCCAGTTCCTTCTCCGCCAGCAGCCGCTTGAGCCGGGCATTCTCCTTCTCCAGCTCCTTGGTCCGCTTGGACGCCTCGGCGTTCTTCTCGGACCCGTACTGGTTCAGCCAGCAGTACCAGGTCGCCTCAGTGACCTGAAGTTCCTTGATGACCTCGACCATTGGGCATCCGTCGTTGAGCATTTTCTGGCCCTGCCGGACCTTAGCGATGACCTGCTCGGGGGTGTGTCTGCGTGCCATGATTCGTGAATTTCCTCCTGTGTCCATTCTCGGACACAAAACTCACACAAACACTGGACTCCTATCGGGGGACCCAACCACGGTCATCAAAGACCGGAGGATAAGGTCGTGGCATATTGCACGGCCTTTCAGTGCGAGCCCGAACCTCAATCCCTTGCAGGTAACCAGTCCCCGGGGCAGGCCAAGGCGCCAAGCAAACCCGGGCAGTCCCAACTTCTCTCCCGGTGAGGACCGTGGTCTATCGAACTGTCGTCGAGACCGGGGTGAGGAAAAACAGGCAGCCACGTTTAGCGTTGTACTCGCCGACTTCGGCAGTGAACCGGAACTTATCGCCCTCGCCCACGTAGGACGGAACATCATTGCCGGCTAATTTGAGGTCGGACATGTTCACGTTCTCGTACTTGAACGCGGGGCCCGCGGTCGTCTTTGGCCCTGCGTCCCCGGGGGCCTATAAGGATGCCGTATCGGGTCCTGTAATTCTCATGGTTCTGCATGTTCGTGATCGAGCCGTCGAACTGGACTTTCTGGCCCTTGTACTTGGTCGCGAATTCCTCCATCGAGGGGGCACAGTAGTCAGTGGACACCAAGATTGCTGCAAAGTCATTGTTGTTCTCGACGGTGATCACTTGATCTGTTTTTTCAGGCGAGGTCGGAGTAGGCAACGGGACGGGCGTCTTGTTCACGGTCGCCGGCTCAATCGCAGACTCGGTCGACTGGGTGGCGTTGGTGTTGCCCTTGTCCTGTGCGGCAGCTAATCCGATCCCGACAGCAGCGATGGGCAGCATAACGGCCACTGCTACCGCTAGAGCTCGCTGCTTTGCGGGCGCAAGTCCCCGAAACGCCTTCCACGTCTTCGACCAGGATGTCTCGGGCCTAGCGCGCCGGAAGTTCAGCGTCGTCCGCAGCATACCTTGGGCTTGGTCGACGAGTTCCCAACCGCCTTCTTCCTGCGCCTTGGTGATCGAGCGGTTCTCCATACCGCGCACGGCCTGAACAGATTTGTACTCGTACTTAATGTCGCCGGACATGCGGTTCCCCAACCCCTAAATTAAGTGCCCTTGGCCTGACGGAGACTCGCGCCATCTGGTTCCGACCGCGTGGTTCGCGGTTAGCTTGATTAGCATAAAGCGTGACCATCCTCCACGAGCCGGGGCTCGCCTAACAGGGCCCAGAAACCCCAAAAGCGACGGCGGTTCCCAGCAGGCACTTCGGGCACGTATCGAGCCCGAAGCGTTCTGGGGCGCCTGACTTGATGCCTTCGGCCACCGCTGGGTCGAGAGCTGTTCGCCGGCCTGGCCCAGCAGTTCTCCAACTATACGTTCAGTCGCTTCGAGGGGACTGCCCGGCTTTTGTTGGCTCGGTGACCTGTCGAGCCGCCTACCAGCGTTCCGGGTGCTCGATGAGCGTCTCGGCCAGGATAGTCGGATAGGCGTGCTCGGAGCTGCACTCGTGCTTCGAGGCAAGGATCTCAGCCGGGGTGGCCATCTCACTCATCAGGAGGACGACGTCGGTCCAGCAGTGGGCGCAGCCGCTTCCCGGGGCGGGCAGTGCATAGTCGGTGAGGAGATGAAAGTGAAACCGGTAGAGGTCACTGGCGCTGGTATTCGTAGAGGTGTTCATTGAGCTGCCTTTCGTGGAGATTCCGGTGGTTCCAGAATCGTTACTTCTAATGAGTGCGGCAGGGCGATTTTCGCTCCCCGACGAGCCTCCAATATGGACAAATAAAGCTTCTTTTGTGACCAGGATTACGTCGAAATGCGGTTTGGTGCGCTGCTTCAGACAATTGGACGGCCGCGACCGCAAGCTGTCTCGACCGCTTTGATCGGGGCCTCGCTCGCACCCTTGGCGGTCCGCGTCTGCTCTCTCCGCCGCCCATGACTACCGGCGGCGATGACGGGGACTGCACCTTCGGCCCGGTACACGTCAATTGGCCGGGCACCTAGGTGGGGATCGTGCCCTGCGAGCCAAAGTGTTGCCTGGCCGGGCGTGAATGCTCCAATAAGGTGGCTGATCAGGCCGTCCAGTTCCGTTAGGGCGGCACGCTCAGCGGCAGCAGGCGATTCTTCCCTTGGTGCCCAGCGTTCGGGGCTGTTCTTGCCCAGGCCGAGTAGCGAAGCTGTTGTGCTGGCACCAACGGCGTCGATGACTCTGCGCGCCGTCTCTGCCGCAGAGTAGCCTGGTGCGGACTTGCGGATGACCTCGCTGTCAACGGGCCACGGCTTGCCGGGCCCCGCCGATCACTTTCATGGTCACTCAATATCTGCGCGAGACACGGAGAGGAATCCCGGCGGGCAGGTGCTTGATCCCAGCTTCGTTGGATGTCAGTTGGCCACGTTATGCTCGCCGCATGCCACCAGAGATCTCCAACGACAGCACGGGACGCTTCCTGATCACGACAGCCACAGGCAGCCAATACGTTCTCGATATGGACGCGCGTGCGGTTAGCCGGAAGATGGCAGCCACGGTGCCGCTGACATCTTTTCTGGATGTTGGAGTTGCCCGGTTGCGCCGCGATGACGAGCCGCTGGAGCTGATCATGCTGGAGCACTGCGCGGTCGGGCAGCCGGCCCGTTTTTGGCTGCAGATTCGAGACGATCACATCCCGACGCTGCGAACGACGTCGCCCGTCGTCCGCATCGAACCACTGCCAGCGCATAAGTGATCCGCCGGGAGTCGCCGGGCTGGGCGTATCCGCTGCCGCACACGGAGGTGAATGTCGTGACCCAGTAGGAGTATTACTCCTACTCCTACCGGATTGGATGCCCATGAAACAGAGCACCAGAGACCGCGTGTATGCCGCAGCCGAGCAGATCAGCGCCAAGCGGCGACCGACCGTCTCCACCGTCCGCGCCGCAGCCGGGGTCAGCAACGCCGACGCCACCCGGTACCTGAGGGAATGGTCGGAAGAGAAGCGCGCCGCGGCCGGACAGATTACCGCAACACCGGCGCCCCTGCTTGAGGCAGCAGCCCGGCTGGCCGGCACCGCCTGGGCCGAAGCCGCCATCTTGGCCGCTGAACGGCACGCCGCCGTGGAGGCGTCCTGGACGCAGGAACGCCTCGACAAGGACACCGAATTCGCTGAACTGGTGGACGACCTGGACCGGGCCGCCGGCGAGCAGAAGGCCGCGGGCGAGAAAGCAGCCGCAGAGATTGCCGCTTTGCAGGAGCATGTGGCGGCTCTGGCTACGGATCTGGAGGAGGCCCGGACCGCGGAACGCACTGTCCAGGCAGCATCAGCTGAGACCGCTTCGCTGTTGACCGCCGCCCAGGCCCACGGAGCAGCCCTCCAGTCCGCTTACGATGCGCTCCTGGCGCGCATTCCCGCAGCGCAGGAACCGACCGCCGGCAACTGATCGCGGGACCGACGCCGCTGCCATCACACATCGGTAGCTACGGAAGTGTGCCGTTCAGGACGGTGTGACGCGTCTCGGCCGCAGCTAGAGCAACCCGTCGGCCGCAATCATCCCGCCCTGCGGGTCCTCACGGAACAGCTCTTCACCTTGCAGCCCGGGCCGGTGTTCCAAGCGCAGGGGCGCCGGTAGGCGGGCTTCGCGTTCAAGCACCTCAAAAGAGTGTGGTCCGAAGGCCGTCAGCAATCCCGGGGTGCCGTCGTAGAAAACTGTCCCGTCCGGAGCCTCCAGCACCTTGAGGGAACCGAACCCGATGGCCCGGGCTGTGGCGACCAGAGCAGACTGCCACACCGGGCGCGGGCGTTCTGGGTCCATGGCTGCAGCCTATTCTCTTCTTCGGCGGCTGGTGCTCAGGTGGGCGACTGCCACCTGATCAGCCGGCGGTGCCAACGATGAGCGGCTCGATCTGTACCGGCGGGCCCGGGTGGATGAGCACGGCATTGCCGGCTTTGGAGCCGTTCATGTTCAGGACTTCCACCTGTGTTGCGGTGCCGTCCGGGTGGTGAATGGTGTGTTTTAGCCGGGTGTGCCAGTGGCCGGAGAACAAGAGGGGCGGCTTCAGGGCCTCGACGGCGTTTTGCAGGAGGTCGCGGCTGACCTGGGCCCTGGTCTGGATCTCGGCCGGCAGGTCGAGTTCGCCGCGCATAGGCACCGAGGCCGGCACGTCATGGGTGAGCAGGACGTCGACCGGTCCGCCGGCGATCAGCTTTTCAATGTCCCCGGCTTCGACTTCCTCGATCCCGGGCCACCAGCTTTTATCCGGGGTCCTCCACTCGTAGTCCACGGAAAAGGCACCGCCGAGGCCGCCGACGGTGAGTCCTTCCACGACGGTCCGCCCGCCGCGGGGGAGGTACAGGATCCGCGGCCGCACCCGGGCCAGCCCGTCAGCCTCAACGTCGAGCAGACGGAGCTCCGTATGGTTGTCGTGGTTCCCGTCGACGAACCCAAGGTTCATGTCGAAGGCCTCGAGGTAAGCGTCTAACCGCGCATCGAAGCGTCCTTTGGCCCGCCCCGGCCAGAGGACGCCCAGGTCTCCGACCTGAAGGATCGTCCGGGCGCCCGCCGCACGGGCTGACCGGATGAGGTGCCGGGCCCATTGCAGGTCGCCATGCAGATCTCCGGCCACCACAACGGGGCGTCTTGTGCCGGCAGTGTCGGGGTTCATGAACAGCATCGTAGCGGCGGGGTCAGACCTGATAGCTTTCCGGTCAGCGCCGGCCGTCATACCCGCGGCCTATGCTGGGCATAAGCCGTCAAGGAGGCCGCCATGGATCGGGATTACGAGGACTGGACCGAGAACCTCGCCGAGACGCTGGCGAACGACGGGCACGGGCTGGCCGTGATCACCCTGGCGCGCTACCGGGACACTGCGGGGCGGGACAAGATCCTCGAAACCGCCAGGGGCATCGCCGACGCCGCGGGGTGGCACATCCACGAAATCTCCGCCCCACTCGTGTCGAAATACCTGTATGAGTTGCCCACGCAGGGCTTCCTGATTCTGCGGGACGTCGACGTGCCGTTGCCGCACGGCGCCTCGCTCGTGCCCGCCCTCTTCCAGCTGATGGTGCAGAAGGGGTACCCGGTCGCCCTCTTCATCGTCGGAACCGTCCCGGGGATCAGGGCGCTGCTTCGCCACCCCGGCTTGGGATTCCTCAGCCGCTCCGAATTCGTGACCCAGCCTTCTGACGAGGGCAACCACGCCCCGCCAGCTGATGCGCCCGAAAGGCGCCCATGACTCGCACGCTGCTCCTGCTCGACGTGGACGGCGTCGTATCCCCGATGAGGAGCTCTCACGTCACCCCTGCCGGCGACGAGGTCGAACACTGGATAGTCATTCCGCCGCGGCCCCCCCTCCGGGTAAGGATCCGGCCGGCTGTGATCGAGGCGGTCGACCGGTGGGCAGACTCCGCGGCCGATGTTCAGTGGCTGTCCTCGTGGGGATGGCGGACGAAATGGCTCGACCAGGTCGGACTGCCGCGGCTCCCGGGCTTCTACGACCCCGACCCCGCGGAAGTCTTCTTCTGGGGTCGAAGCCAGCGGCCGTGGAAACGCCCCGCCCTCGAGGACTATCTGGCGGCTCAGACCGAGACCGTCCGGCTCGCCTGGGTCGACGATGAACTCTTCTACTACCGCGGCGGTGAGACCCGGAAGGACATGCTGGCCGCCCACCCCGGCATCACGGACCTGCTCCTCGTCGAACCGGACGGCTTAGTCGGACTATCCGATCGGGAGATCCGCAAGGTCGACAAATTCCTGTCCCGGTAGACCTCGGCGCGCATCCTCGAAGCCAATCGATGCCAAGCAAGCGGCAAGGACGGGGTAACTGACTTCCAGTCGCTCCAAACGTAAGCAACCGGGGCTCGGGTGACGCCTCAGAGACCGCTCAGTCCCATTCGATGCGGAGCCGGGGCGGGAGTTTCGCGTCACCGCCGTTGCCGACGCCGGCGCCGAGGGCCCGGCCTTTGACCAGGTGCGGTTTGGCCGGTGCCGGGTGCGGGACCTCGACCCCGGCCCGGTCCATTGGGGAGCCGATCATGTGCGTGTGGTCCCCGCGCCGCATCCAGTGCGGGGTGGCGGCGATGAGCTTGATGTTCTCGTTGACGGCGGTCGCGGCGAACGTGTGCCACGGGGTGAACGCGTAGTCCCCGAGCAGGTCCCGGGGTGCCCACCGGTCCGGGCCGGTGGCGTCGTTGATGGCGAAGTCGGCGCGCAGGGAGAGGAAGTCTTCGCTGACCATGTGTCGGTCCGGGAACCATTGCTCCCAGTGGGCGACACCGATCCGCGCGGCGGGGGAGTCCTTGCCGCGGCCGGGGAAATCCTTGAGGACCCGGGCGATGGTTTTGTAGATCGCCGTCCGCGGATCACTGGCGTTGATGTGGTTGGCCCGGTCCGGGTGCGGGGCGGCAATGAACACGACGGTCAACCCGGAGGTCTCCAGCGGGCGGGCGGCGATCACCTCTGCCCAGCGGCGGACCTTGTTCTCGAACGCCTGGGAAGTGGTGGCGGTCAGTTCATAGACGATGCGCATCCCGTCAGCGCGGACCAGGGTTCCGTCGGCACGGCGGTTGTCCGGGCGCGGGAGTTTCTTGCCCAGGCCGACGCCGGCGAGCAGGTCCACGGAGGAGAGCTGTTCACCGAGGACGGCGCCGACGGGCAGGTATTCGGCGGCGCGGAGTGCGAGTTCGGCGGCGAGGACGTTGTGCCGGTCGTACTGGCCGCCGGCGCTCCAGGGCTGGCCGGCGGTGATGGTGAGGTGCTCGGGGTTGGTCAGGGTCGGTTCGATGAGGCGCTTGAAGCTCTCCGAGGCGGTGGGACGGTACAGGGTCTGGCGTCCCAGTCCCGGCGTTCCGTCGATGTAGTTGGCGAGCCGGCCGATGTCGATGACGTCCAGGGCAAAGGACGCGGCGATCTGGGAGTAGTCCGGATCCAGGACGTAGCGGGAGCCGGTGAACGCCGCGAGCTGTTCGGCCGTTACGGTCCGCCATGACTGCAGGACGCCCCAGCTGGTGTGCCGGTCGATGCGGCCGCGGTTGCCGGTCAGGACGCGCAGTGCCTCGTCCCGGTCCATGATCCGGCGGGTGCGTTTGCGGCCGGCACCGTTGAGCTGGCGCTGGCGTGCGGAGTGACCGGTGGACCACAGCGACTGGGAGCCCGGCGCCCACATCTCATCCCAGTACGGGTCGGCGCGCGAGTACGTGGCAAGGGACTCGTCCGGGCAGGCGGACCCGAGCAGCGAGGTGTGGATGGCGTCTCTGACGGCTCGTCGCTTCGGGCTCGGGCGACGGCTTCCCATGGTCCGGCTGGTCCGCTTGGTGGGCGGTGGGGAGGCGGTTGTTTGGGTCTGTTGGGTGGATGTTGTCGGGGTGATTTCGATGCCGGCAGCCTGTGCGCGGCGAGAAGGATACTGTTCCATATCCGGAAACATGCGTAGAGATACAGTTCATGGCCGTGTGGGCCCGGGGTGCCGGATTTAGGGGCTATGTGGCCTTGAGATTGTCGGTACAAATCCCCGAATCGCGGGAAGGCCGTTTCCTATTTCCGCGGCGGCTTTCCCTCCAATGATCTGATGTATCGCTCCGGGCTTGTTCGGGTCACACTGCGTGGCCTGCGGTTATCGTCGCGATTGTTCTGGCGGGATAGCTCTTCTGCCTCAGGGTGCGCGGCGCCGCTGCGGTTCGGGCAACCGTCTCGGCTTCTCCTGGAGGGTGTCTTCGACATCGTTACTCTCGTTTGGCCGGTGGCTTCCATCTGCTACGGATGCGGATCTTCAACGCGCCTGCGGCGGGCGGCAGGTGCCACCCGGCTTGCAGTGTTGGTGCCGGTGTCTTTGTGGCTGGGTGTCCGGGGCTCCGCCCGGCCTTCTCTTCCTGGACTGCGTCCATGGCGTTTGTCGGTGCTCCCGTTCCCGTTCCTTCCGCTGCGCTGCAGGGGCGCCTGCGGCGGGCAGCCCGTCGTGGTCCGGCCGTGATGGTGGCTTCAAGCCTGGTGATGTCTGCGACGCAGGGTTGGGTGTCTTTTCGTAACGTTGTTCCGGGCCGCTGACCGCGGCGTGGGACGGATCGTTTCCCCGTGTGGCCACGGGCCGGTGGGTGGTCCTGCGCCGCAGCAGCGAGGGCGGTTGTTCCGTGAACCGTGACGTTCACCCGTCCGGGAGAACAGGACGTGTCCCGTGACGGGAGCGGAGCCCCACGAGGATCATCACGCACCACGCAGAGGACACCGGTCCGGGAACCGCCCGCCGCAGGCGCATGCGTCGGAGACAAAGAGCAGCCGGAAGCCACCACGGACCGGGGCGCAGCCCTCGAGGAACACACAGCCCAGCGAGAAGGACAGCAAGACGACGAAGGGGCGCAGCCCCGACAGGAACACCACGAAGGGAAACACTCCGCTCCACGAAACGGACACCAGGACGGAAACCGCCCGCCGCAGGCGCAGACGTCCGAGACACACGAACAGCCGGTGGCCAGACGGACCGGGGCGCAGCCCCAGAGAAATAGACAGCTGAGCGCGAAGACCAGCCAGACAGACACAGAAGGGGCGCAGCCCCGACAGGAACACCACAGCGAGAAACGATCAGCCATACGAGAAGACCAGCCAGACGGAAACCGCCCGCCGCAGGCGCAGCGTCGGAGGCCAGCAACCGGCCGGAGGTCATCGAGGGGGAGGGGCGGAGCCCCGACAAAGCCGGAGGCCAAAGACAGCAGAAGAGAGATCCGGCCCACGACGGGAACCGGGAAGAACACCACGACGTGGGTGGCAGGACAAAGAGCGGGGGAGCGCGCAGCGCGGAAAGCCAAGACGGTGCTGCCGCGAAGTGGAAGCAGGGAACCAGGAAGAACGACAAGCCGGGGAGCGGGAAGGAGACAAAGAGGAGGACGCGCGCAGCGCGGACGCGGAACGCAGTGAAGCACGGGAAACAAGAAGAAGGCCGGGCATGGTGGCGAGAAGAAGAACGGGAAGGTGAGCGCGCGCAGCGCGCGAGGCGGGCAACACAACGAAGAAACACATCGAGAAGAACAAGAAGGTAAACGGGGCGAGGGACAACTCGATGCCCCTCTCGGGCGAGGGGCGCAGCCCCGAGGCCCTCTTAACTATGCCCCTCCGGCTGACCCGCCAAACCATTTCCAGTCCGGCCAGCTTTCGGTTCGGTTCCGGGGCTGCGGCTACCGCCGGACCATCACACCGCACCACCAGACGTCGGCGCGGAAAGGATCAGGCGTCGGCGGTCCCGGCCCGGGACGCAGCGGGGGCATCGGCATGGATCCAGCTCCGGATCAGGAGCTCATCGGCGACGGCCACGACGGCGAAGGCAGCAAAGAAGGCCCAGAGCTGCGCCCCGCCGTTGAAGACCCAGGCGGCGAACCCCAGGACAACGGCGGCCGAGATGAATGCGTAGACGCGGCGTCCGCGCGTGGCGTGCCGGACTTCGGTGCGTTCACGAAAGCAGGTCAGCATAGTTTCCTTCGGGTGCGGTGGATGTCAGCACCGGGGCCGGGCTGAAGCTCAGGCGGCAAGGACTTGCGCGCTGGCGGCTGCTTCAACTCCGCTGTGGACTGGGCATCGAGACCCGAATGAGTCGCTTCTGCGGTAAGGTCCGGGGCAGCCGACCCAACAGGCGGAGCCTTCCTCAGGACCGAGAAGCCGCGCGCGCCCTCTTGACACGGGGCTCTATATACCCGGCGATCAGGTTCCGGTCTTCTTCGACGACGATAAAGCTTCGCGATTTTTGAATGGCGGCCACGGCCGTAGTCCCTGATCCGCCGAATGGGTCGACAACCAGGTCGCCTGGGTCCGTGGCGATCTCGATGATCCTCGCGATGAGTCCGACGGGTTTGGCGAACGGAAAGGGTGTCCCAAATCGAAGCTGCTCTTTGTAAGCGTCCTCATTCGTCGGCATTTCAGCATCCAACTGCCATGACCACAGTCCGTTCACCAATTTCGGCCGTCCGCCCGGTGAAATATGGGACGGCCTGAAGGGCACCTTCGGCACAATCCACTCGACACCCTGGTCGATAAGCTGCTCCACCTTTGCCGGGCTATATCGGCTCGGAAGGCTGAATCGGAACGGGGTGAGATTTCGTCCGCCCGCGATCGTCACCTCCTGCAGCAGTGCGGCGACGATTCCCGGCGACGAATGTTCCCCGGCGGCATACGCGCCGTCGGCGCAACCGAACTGGACAGAGTTTGCCGGAAATTCAATAGTGACGGTCGGATTTCCACGGTGTGCCAGGGGAATCCTCTTTCCCGCTTGCGAGACTCCCGCGGTGAATGGCCGGCAGGCCTTCCTGTCCCTCGCGTAGATCAGAATCTGGTCTGTAGTCGAAGCGAGATGGCCGCCCCTGAAGCTCGGACGACGAGTCCGCTCCCACACCACCGACCCCAGATAGGACTGGGACCCGAACACCTGATCGCAGACCGTGCGCGCCAGGCCCGACTGCCGGTCGTTGGTATGGAGCCAAAAACTGCCGTCCTCCTGCAGAAGACGCTGTGCACCCGACGCGACATCTGTCAGAAGATCGGCCCAATCCGTATCTGATCTATGGTCCCGAAATGGTCCACGGTCGGTGCGCCGTGTATTGAAGGGTGGGTCCGCATAGATCAGGCGCGCCGATCCTAGGACACCTTCGTCCGCCAATCGGCGGAGTACTTCCCGGGAATCGCCGCAGATTATTTCTTCCCTCATCGTCCCATCTTGCACGAAGGGGAGATGGGCACTCACAAGGCAGGCAGTCAGATTCCGGGACCGAGAACAAATCCATAGGCAGGGACCGATTACATTTGCGGATTTTGGTGAGAGGTTTTCCGGCCTCCGCACACATAGGTAGGGAACGCTCAACACCACGAAAATAGTGCCTACTGATTGGACCAACCATGAACAACAACTGCCGCCGAGTGCACGCCATCGTTTGCCTCGCAGACTTCAATATGGCCGAGCAAGCAGGCTTGGGACTGCCTACCTTCATCTCCTACGAAGCTTGGAAACAGACCGTCGAAGACGAGCGACCCGGTCACGTGGAGGACATCCGCCTCAACCAGGTCCTGACGGGTGCTGCTTC
This sequence comes from Arthrobacter sp. PAMC25284, assembly GCF_019443425.1. Taxonomy (NCBI): domain Bacteria; kingdom Bacillati; phylum Actinomycetota; class Actinomycetes; order Micrococcales; family Micrococcaceae; genus Arthrobacter; species Arthrobacter sp. PAMC25284. The sequence goes on along the minus strand of NZ_CP080382.1, from coordinate 1,996,222 downwards.
GGCCACAGTTGGCACGCGTCACACGTTGGGAGCCCACCAGAAATTCGAGGTTTCCCGCGGCGACGCGTCTGCTCGTCAGGAGTCCGTGACCTTGCTCTTGCACAATTTTTTCCGTGGCTACCTTATCCTCACGGCAGAAGAATGGGGCAGCAACTACCGTGAAGGCAGCCACACAGACTGTTGCACGGCACTCGCCTGCACGACGACCGCTGACCATGCGAAGGAACGACAATAACCCGGCTTCAGCCCCGAGCTCCCACGCGTCGACCGCGATCGTCGGCCAGCCACGCCAGCGCAGCAGCGAGGACGGCCGGGTAGTTCCTGGCGGTCAATCTCGTCTTGCCGCGGAGCCCTCGGCTCGCCATGACGCACAGGCGTCCAGCGGAGAGGTGGTGGGCGCCTGCCGAGGTGTAGCCGATGAACGGGACCATGGCGACCACCGCGCGCCACTGTCCGCCCTGCATCTTGTCGGCTGTGCCGACGCCAAGAGCTGCAGATCGGTCAGTGGATGGCCTCCCAGCGCCAGAAGGTGCCGTCTGCGGCTTGGGCGGGGCTACTGAGCGCCCGATGCGGTGTGGTTGAATCTCTTCAGGCGGCACTTATGACCTGCCGAGATCGACGTATTGGGGGATACGGATGCCGCTCGTGGCGTTGCTGGACGGGAATCGGGTTGAAGCTCCAGCCCACACTGCCGACTCGTGGACGGCGTTGAAAGCGTCCCCGGACCGTGTACGGCTGGTTATGCCGTTGTGCGGGATCAGGGCCGTAGCGAAGAGCCGTGCCGAGACCCGGTTTTTCGCCCACTACCCGGGGTCTGGCTGTTCAGCCGACCACGGCGGGGAGTCGCCCCAGCATCTGGCCATGAAGACGGCCCTGGCGGCCGGGATCAACGCGGTCCCCGGCTGGCATGCCGTGATCGAGTACCCGCACCCGGAGCGGGAGTGGATCATCGACGTCCTGGCCGCCACCGATGACGGCCGGCGCGGGGTGGCGTTCGAGGTACAGCTCTCGTCCCAGACGCCGGAGCGGTATGCCGAACGGAGCCAGCGGTATTTCGATAGCGGCCTGTTCCCGGTCTGGCTCGTACCCCGGCTGATCGATTACGGCTGGCCGGCGCAGCCGACGGTGCCCGCGGTCGTCACCGGCTTCGGGAAGAGCTCCGACCTGCCGGAGACCCCGGAGGACCTACTGGAACGGGAGGTTGCCAAGAATTTCCGCACCGGCGGCGGGACGCTGGCACAGTTCCTACTGACGCTGCTGACGTCCGGGCCGGGGTGGACGCTTGGGTCCCCGCAGATGCAGCGCGACGCCCGCGCCGCAGCGGAGGCCCGTAACCAGGCCAGGTACGAGACCGAAGAGCGGACCCGGCTGGAACGGCTCGCGAAGCTGGAGAAGGCGATCAAGGAATTCAACGCCCGCAGCAGGCCGCCCGCCCAGGCTTTCGGAGACCATCTGGTCCAGTCCGGGGATGGCCCGTACGTGTGGGCGACCGCGACCGGCTGCTGGAAATGCCCGGCCCCGATGCTGCTCTGGACCGCGCAGACCCGGCGCAGTGGCGATCCGGTCCCGGAGCTTGAGATCAGGGACAAGGTAGGTCCTAAGCGGTTCGAGAACCATCCCGAAGTCCACAAAGGCGTTGACCGGTGGCTGGCCGCCTCCGGCGCCGGTATCGGCAAGGCCCGGATCGAGAGGCGGATGATCAAATCCCGTGCCGAAGAATCCAGCACCTTCGTGTGCCCGGGATGCAGGGAAGTCATCGGCCAGTTTTTCATCTCGAGGATCGTCCCGGAGAAGTGGTCGCTCATCAGCGCCCCCGACCCGGCCAGCTTGCCGGCCCGCCGCCCCAAAACGGGGAAACAGCCACCAGCGCTGATGATCGTGCCGACCGTGAGGGTCGAACCGCCGGCCGTTCCGGTCAAAGAGTCCGCCCCCAAAATTCCCTGGGATCAGCTGCACGGCGCGGAAGGAGTGGCGGCCGCCCGGCGCCAGTTCCGCGGAACGACAAGCTGACAGGCCTCGGGTCCCGTCAGCGAGACCAGGCACCACTCAGCCGAACGAGGCCCGTTAGTTGGTGGCTGGGTGGCCGCACTTGGCCTGTTCCGGTCCTTCTAATCGTCATCCCGATCGTATTTCTTGTTGGCTTTCTTGTGGTCCCGGTCGTCGTCCCGATCGTATTTCTTGCTGGTCTTCTTGTGGTCCCGGTCGTCGTCCCGATCGTATTTCTTGTTGGCTTTCTTGTGGTCCCGGTCGTCTTTGTCCTTGTCCTTCACCGGCCCGGAGCCGGGCGGTTCCGGATTGCAGACGGGGCAGGTTGGCGGAGGAGTGTTGTCGCAGGTGAGGCAGACGGCGGCGTTGGCTGCGGTCACGCCGCCCAGGAGCAGCCCGCAGGCCACGGACAGGACGGCGAGGATCCGGGCAAGGGGGTTTCCGGGCAGGGCGCCGGAGGGTCGCAGCGGCGGGCGGTCAGCTTCCGGTGACGGTTCGGTGGCAGGGCGGAACAACACGGTCAACGACATGGTTCGCTTCCTCGACTGGCAAAGCCCGTAGGCTGGTGGACTTGGTTCTGTGTATGCCCCAGCGCGCGCCAGTGTACCGAGGCAGGGAGTTCGCTGACAATAACCTGCGGTTAGCTGGCCAGTGGCCGAGGCCCTGTACTGCCAGGTCGGGGACCTGCTTGTCACCGGCGCCGCCGTTCCGGACACGAGGCACCCGTGAGCGGCACAATCCTTACCGTCGGCCTGGTCGGCTGCGCCTCGCAGAAGCTGACCCGCCCGGCCCCGGCCCGGGAGCTATACGTCTCCCAGCTGTTCAAGAAAGCCTCCGCGTACGCCGAGGCCACGTGCGACCGCTGGTACGTGCTTTCCGCCAGGCACGGGCTCATCCACCCTGACACCGTCATTGAGCCCTACGACATGCGGCTCGGAACGAACCACGCCTCGTCCCCGCCAATCCACGCCTGGGCAGCCCGGGTCCGGGAACAGCTCGCACTCGAGCTCGCCGGCGCCGGGGAGGTCACCCTCATTGCCCTGGCGGGGGAGCAGTACCGGACTGTGCTGCACGGCAGCCCATGGCCTTCCGAGGTGCCGATGGAAGGCCTCGGCATCGGGCAGCAGCTGGGCTGGCTCACCGAGAAACTCAACGCCCGACAGGGTGCCGGCTCCGGGTGTCGGTCCTGACCGTCCTGCCCGCCGTCGTGGTGGGAGGCCTGTCCCTGGGGATGCCGGACGGGCTCTACGCCCACCTGGCCGGACTCTTCCTGATTCCCGCAGCGCTGAGCGCCATGCTGGCCGAGCTGCTGTCCCCGCGCAGCTCAGCGCAGATGACGCCCGTGAACCTCGCCGGTGCCGGGCCTGATGAACGTCCAAAATAGAGCAGTACGATATGTTGTACCAACCGAGGAGTTATCGTGGCGATCACCGCCTCAAAAGCCAGGGCCGAACTGTTCCCGCTCATTGAGCAGGTCAATGCCGACCACACAGCCATCGAAATTGTGTCCAAGAAGGGCAGCGCCGTTCTGATGTCGCTGGCCGATTACGAAGCGCTGGAGGAAACGGCCTACCTTTTGCGGACTCCCGCGAATGCAGCCCACCTGCTCGAAAGCATCGCCCAGCACCGCGCGGGGACCGCCACGGTGCGAGAACTGGCTGAATGAACATCCTCTTCACCGACAAGGCGTGGCAGGACAGCGTTTATTGAACCGTCAGCGCGACCCCTTCGATGGCATCGGTAAGCCGGAGGCGCTCAAGCATCAGCTTTCCGGATACTGGTCACGGCGAATCAACGATGAGCACCGTCTCGTCTATGCCGCCGAACCGGACCAGCTCGTCATTATCGCCGCACGCCACCACTACTAGACGACCTTCGGCCCATTTCCTGGCGCCGGCCAATCCGTGCTTCGTTCAATGCCCTGCAGGTCCGCGGCCAGGGCTGCCATCGCGGGGGTGGGCTCCGGGCGGGCCTCGGCGGGGTTGCCGAACCATTTGTGCCAGACCGTGGCGACGACGTCCGGGGTGACGGTCCCGCCGGCAGCCATGAACCGGGCAAGGTCTTCCATCTCGGGGTCGTATTCGTCGGCCGGCGCACCGTGCTCCATGACGCCGGACAGGTCGTACGCGCTCAGGAGCCGGGTGATGGCCTCTCGGAGTTCGGCAAAATCCGGAGTGCTGGTGTCCATGGCGCGAGTCTAGGGGCCATTAGAGTCGAGCACACCAGGCTACGGTGCAAAATCTTCCGTTGTTTCGTCGGCGCGGCCCTATGACGAAGAATTCGTGGCGCGTAAAGTGTTCACACTCGCGCGGGGTTTGGCGCTGCGTGTGACCGGGCGCCACGGAACCGTGCCGGTGTCTGCTGACAACTAGCTGGGGGATTGTTGATGAAGAAGATTGCCCTGATGACCTGCACGATGCTGCTGCTCGCGGGCTGCTCGTCCCCCGCAACGGAAACGGCGACCGCGGCCGGGACGTCATCATCCACTGCGTCCGCGTCCCCCCGCTCCTCCGCAGCCGATGCCGCGACAAGGGCCAGCGCCTCCGCATCAGCCGCCGCGAAAGCCAGTGCCGACGCCGAAGCTTCCGCCAAGGCAAAGGCTGACGCGGAAGCCGCAGCGAAAGCTAAAGCCGAAGCAGATGCAGCCGCAGCGGCACAAGCTGCCGCCGAGGCGGAGGCAGCTGCGAAAGCTAAGGCCGAGGCCGAGGCTGCTGCCAAGGCGGCCGCGGGGACGGTCAGCCAGCAGAGCGCCCTCCGCTCCGCACGAAACTACCTCAACGTCATGCCCTTCTCCCGGCCCGGGCTGATCCAGCAGCTGGAGTACGAGAAATACTCGACCGTGGACGCGACCTGGGCGGTGGACCGGGTAACGGTCGACTGGAACGCGCAGGCTGCCAAGGCCGCCAAGAACTACCTCGACATGATGGGCTTCTCGCGGGCCGGGCTGATCGATCAGCTCATCTATGAGGGCTACACCCCGGAGCAGGCCCAGTACGGGGTCAGCCAGACAGGGCTCTAGATGCTGGTGATTTCAGGGACGTGCCATCGGCGCGGGCCATGCGTCATATCTGGCACATAGATCCACAATGGGAAATTGAGCCACATCTGGCACAAATCGTCCTAGTCGACACGTGGTCCTAGACCACTCCCACGCCGGAAGGCGCTGGCTCCTGTCAAATGCAGAATGAGTTGCCGGTTCAGCCTTTCGGCCGCCAGGTCGACCAGTAAGTTGTCAGTGATTCGATTGCTTCTTCCTTGGACATCGCACCAACGCGAGCTTCCGGAATCCCGACCGTGTGGATTAGTTGGTGGACCAGTTGCAACGGCAGCGCCTCATCCGGCATCTCCGGTGCCCCCCGGTCGGGAAGCTGATTGTGGTTCACACACGCCCAGAACTGGTCGCCGGTCACTTCCAGCTGATCTTTTAGGATCGCACCCCAGATGGACGGACCGTAGGTGGTCCGGTCCACGGGCCGGGAGATGCGTGTGCGTAGAGTCCGCCCGTCGTGGAGCACCAGTTCGTAGGTGGCGTGGTGCGTGACCGCTTTGCCGCGGGCGTTCTTCACTACCTTCCAGTCTTCGTGGGTACAGAACCTCTCATGGTCGTCCCTGGTGCCTCGGGGGGATCCGGCACTCATGTGGCCGCGCCGGTGAGCCAGTCGGTGAGCTGCTCATCCGAGGAGGCGGCAATGAGCTGCACCAGCGGCCAGTTCCCGATGTGGTTCGATGCCGTATGCAGGTGGTCCTGCCAGTCGTCCGCGTAGTCCCGCAGGGCATCGATGAGGTCCGTCACGGCTTCGTCAAGGGTGGTGCCCTCGGCCGCGAACGGCAGACCTGGCATGAATGCTGCCCACGCCCCGTCCTCATGCACGACCCGGACCTCGGGGCGCACCGTTGAGATGAGGAAGGTGCGGAACATTTCACTGTTCACTACGGCAGCCGACCCGGAGCCGCGGCACACGAGGGTGAGCCCGCCCTTGTCGCTGGTATCCAGAATGGACTTCAGCTGGTTGCGGGCCGCGGTGAAACCAATTGAGTGGCGGTCGCGAGTCGGAGTGTTCATATCCACAATTATTCCACGTACGTCAAGTACCGCGCGTACGTCACGCGGACCCGAGTTGCTGCAGGTCCGCAGCCAGAACCGCCATCGCGCGCTAGGTAAGGGCGCATCCGCCGGGTTCCCGAGCCATCATCTCCACCCGTGTCGTAGAGTCTCGCAAACTCTAGGTCAGGACACAGTCACTTACTGACAGATACGCTCACACGGCGGAGGGGGTCAAAGTGTCCCCTAAGTCTGTTTCCTATTGTCGTCCGCTATGTCCTCAAGGAAACTCCGGACTGAACATACAGGGCGCCGCAGGGAACTGCCCCGGTTTTGTTGACTCGTTGACCTGACCCAGAGATTGGTTGCCCGACATGGTCTGAGTTTTGGGCTCTCACCGAGAGGCTCTCAGACTTGCCAGGACCCTACCCACTGTAATTCCGCGCACGTTCTGCGAAGGTTTAGCCGGTGTCTCATTTCGCGCGTTGTCCGAGCCGGGAGCGTAGGCTCTGGCTATGTTCTCCTACACCGCAAGCGCTGTGAACCGTGCCGGGTTTGAGATACCGGGTCAGCCGCTGGCTGCTCCCCAACGGCTGCGACACGGGAGGGCGCACCCCGGGCCGGCACGTTGTCTGTCATCTCTTACAACGGCACGCTATGTTCGCGCGTGAAGGGGGAGGTTCAGGGGTTTGATTATCGGCCACGCCGCGGTGCAGTGGAAGCGGTTTCTTTTATCCGTGCAACTAATTCGTTATGCGCGTCCCGCTGCGCTCTCTCTGAGCGAGCGAGGGCACCCCGGAAGGCCCTCGCATGTAACTTCACATGGCCGTGTTCTCGAACTTTCTGAAACTCAATCGCAAGACGCTGACGTTCGGCTTTGTCGGGGAAAAGGTCCCGAAGTGCTTGTTCATGCGCGTCGAGCAGACAAGCCTCTGAGTAGTCCACAATATTAGGTTCCTTGCCGTGAATGCGCTCCCAGTCTCTAATGCTTTGAGCCAAGTCCTCTCGATCATGCCGCTGATCCCTGAGAGCATTGCGATACTTCACAAGGGCCTTGGTGAGGGGAGTAGGACTCGTCTCGTGCCAATCGTCCAGGTCCGGGTCTTCAAGAATCTTCAAGGCTTCACGTTGCTTTTTCTGAAGGTCACCGATGCGGTCATATCTGGGAAAGTACACAGGTCTCTGGAGTACCAGAAGTAGAGGATGCACAAGTCTCGTACCTAGTTGCTCGAGTTTTCGCTCTTCCGCCTTTGATGCTGACATCCGTTCAACGATCAGAATCGCTACACCTACTGCAACACCAGTGACTAGCGCCACTATGAGATCCGGAATCATCGTCGACCAATTTGGTGGGAACGCCGAAGACGAGGCTTCCAAGTTCAGATTTGCGGAGTTGTTCACGAACTCATGGTTGCATCATTTGCTGTGAGGCAACTTTTTTACGTGTTTAGTTTTTGGTCCTGCCGCGGATGCCATCCGACCTTGGTTTTGGAGAACGGGCAAGTGCCGAGCGGAGCAAGCCCACGACCAAGCGCGGTCGGTTTCCGATTACGGGCGGTAGCGCGGCGGATAATGTGGTGCAGGGCGTGGCGTGGCGATGGCTGCCCTAAAGATGCGTCAAAGTATGGTCATCATCGTGATTAATGATGCAGTTCACACGAAAGCTGCTGATTGGCTATATGAAGCCATCGAACGTGTCGACGGAGATGTCCTACTGGCTAGTCCCTACCTGTCCTACGATGTCTGCAGGAAGTTGGCGCAGGTCGCCTGCCGATCGGAGTACAAGTGGCAGCTCTTTACGTGCCTAGACCCCAGCGCCGTGGCTAACGGGTTTTTGCGGACAGATGGCTTGACGGCACTCATGCATGGTGGTGTCCACCTTAGTCATGTAGACAGATTGCATGCCAAGACGTTTGTTGTCGGTGGGCGGGGCTTCCTAGGATCAGCAAACCTGACCGGCGCCGGACTGGGTAGCTCAGCAGCGCCGAACGTGGAGCTGGGTGTCGAGTTGGGGGCGGCCCCAGGTCGAATCCGCCAAGGTTGCCATGGAGAGTTGGCCGAGTCGCGAAATCACCGCGGACGACCTCACTGAGCTTCACGCACAGGCACAGCAGCTGACGCGGGCAGCAAGACCTTCCGCAGCTGGTACGGACACTGTTTCCGGGCTGGCCCTTGTGGAGCAACTTTTGTTGGACGCTCGTGATGGTGAACGTACCCTTTGGTTGAAGGCCGAGTACGGCGCCCCGGCATTGGAGCAGTGGCGCAGCGAGTGGTTTTTCGGCAGCCCCCAAAAAGGAAAAGGCAAGGGGCGTCCAAGCATTAAGCCTAGGGACCTGGTCCTGATTTGCGCTCAAAACAGGGATTGCTACGCCGTCGTAGAAGTGACCTCAGAGCCGGAAGAGCTGCCCGAGGATTACGTCGAAGAGCGAGGTCATGAGGCGGATCGCTGGCCATGGGTGAGCCGCACCAAGCCACGCTTTGTCCCAGATGAATTGCTTGGGCTCAAAGCAAACGAGCTCATCCGTACCACCCGTGGCCTGCAAAACGGGCACATTCGGTTGAGTTTCGAGCAGTTCACAAACGCGGTCCGCTCACTGGCGAGACTCATTTCTTAATGGCCCTGGCACGGACTGATTGATCCCCTAGGTGACAGATTGGCTGAGTCAGTGGTGCAAAGCCAGTGGACTTAAGCCTCAGACGGGCGGCAAGAATTCGGAATGGGTCGACTAGGAAATGAGCGACAGAGGCTGAGCCGCGGACCGATAATCCAATTGAACGGTAAAGCAACGGCCTCAGGACGTGCTGAACGAGCGGCGCCACCGACTCCGTGGCAAGCTCTGGCAGGTCCAACAAGGAGTTGCCATCCGAATAGACACCCACGAGGTCGTTGGCTATTGCGCTGTCATGCAACAGACCTGCTGCATGATGCGATATGAAGTCTAAAGGGCAGGGTGGATTTGGCTGGGGCCATGGTTGAAGCGACTTGCGCGTCGGGCAAGTGGCCCTATGGCGAATTTTTCCGCGACCTGTCCCTAGGATGGCTCTATGGGTGGTGCAGCGACGAACTCAGGTATCGACTTCCAGGCAAGGACCGGTGCCCTCGCAATGGTCTCGATGTTCGCCGAGATCAACGAACTTACCGCTCTCGGTCTCCCGGAACCGTTGCCGGTCGAACGAGTTCATTTCGAGACCGGCGATGACGTCGACGACCTGAGGCTGTCCGCCGGGAACAGCCGCTCGTTCGTCCAGGCCAAGCGCACCATCAACCTCTCGGCGGAAGCAGAGTCGGAGTTCTCATCAGTCATCGGCCAAGTCGTTGGCCAGCATGTTAACGATCCTGGCCCCGACGCTTACGTTCTCGCGACTACCAGCGGCGCTTCATCACGCATCACTGGCGAGCTGAAGCGACTCTTCGACGCCGCGCGGCTCAATCGTGGCCACGCAGCAAATCCTTCCACCAAGACTGAGGCGAACGTCCGGGACACCACCTACACACACATCGACCGGCACTTCAAAGCGCTTACTAAGAAAGAAATCACCGAAAACGAGCGAACCGAGATCCTTGCCAAGCTTCATGTCCAGGTCCTCGACCTTGAGGCCGGGGCACCTCTAGAGCGAGCGGTCCTGAGCGTCCTTGCTGCGCGGGGGGTGCCGTCTGCGTCGGCCGCTTGGGAGCAGCTCATCACGCTCGCGTTAACACTTGCCAAACACCGCCTCAGCATCGATAGGCCCTGGACTGATGAACAGGCTGGGACCGGTGCTCACCGTTTCAAGCGACACTGGCCCAGGAGCCGGCGCGGCGGCCGCTGTCCGTAGTGCTCTCGATGGCTACATGCCGACGGGCCTTGAAGTCATCCTCTACAAGGACGCCGCACGTACGGTGCTTGTGGAGCAGCATAGGTTCAAAGAGAACGGCGCTATGTATTTGCAGTTCAAGAATGGCCGCGTCACCCTGCCGAACGGTGAGGAGCAGGAGGTAATCCGGCGGGCCGCCAGCATGATGGGGATGGAGCGCATGTTGTCGGCTGCTCCCGATCTTGCCGGCGACGAAATCCTCATCGTTCAACCCGGCGATCCTCCCGGTGAGGATGATCCCGGGGTGAAGGAACATCGGGCGGTTGCGCGGCAGCTACTTGCTGACAACCCTGACATAATTTCTTGCTTGCGGTGCGCACGGCCTGTGTCCGAGAACCAGGCGCCGTTCGTTGAGGTGGATGAAGTCAACGAAACTCCGGAAGTCGGTCTTGTTCATCACCGCTGTCTGCGACCGCTACACCGCGTTCTCGGCGTCGTCTCGGTTGAGGGGTTGGCACACCACGACATGCTTGGCGACTTCGATTACCGCTCATGGCTGAAGGAAGCCCTCGGCGGACGGGGAGTCTTCAAAGGTCTGGGTCCCAAGTTGCAGGGCAGGCTGGCGCCGATAGCGTGGGAGCCGGGCCGAGCCCATCTCTCAGCTGGAACCTGGGGCGTCGTACTAGAGCACGCGGACGGGAATGAGCACTTTATCTCCAAGCGGGGTGGCGTCGAGACTTTGTCTGAGTTGCAGGCTCAGGCTGACGCTTCCACAATGAACGAGGGTATCCGCGCCGCGAAGGAGAAGAAGGACCCGTACTGCGTCAGCGCGATGACTCAGAGGTTCGGCACATACTCGGCCATAGTCAAGATGGCCGGCGCCGAAGGGACACCGGTCGAGATCGTTCGAGCGCTGCCGCGAGAATTGTCGCGGGCAGCTCTCTTCGACCAGCGGCGGGTCCACAACTATTACGCGCCGCTCTTAGCGTTGGTGGAGCTGAGCACCAACCAGCTGTTCATGGTCCAAGGCACCATCTTTGTCCTGACCGACCCGCTCAGGCTTCCTGACATGATCGCAAATTGGAAGGCAGCGGGCATCGAAGTACCAGATCTGGGAACGGCTATCCTTGCCAACGACGACCAGGTCGATTCGCTCGTCGCCAGTCGCGCTCTTCGAGGCGAGCAAGTCGCCGTGGACCCCCTGTTCAACCTCGATAGGGAACCCATTTCTGGAGCTTGGTTTGAACCGAGCGTTCTCTGGCTCGCGGACCTGCGGGATGAAGAAGGTGGTCATCCGGACTAGGGCTAGCTGCGTGAGCAGCTGGCGCCATCAGGGCCGGCAAGCACACTGGTTCTGGATAATCACGGACATTCCGTCGTCGGAGTTATGGCGCACGGCAGCAATGCAGGTCACCGCCGTACCGGCGTGGTCACGACTCATAGTGAGACTATGACTGCTGCCTTCGCTGCGGCGAATTCTTCATCGCTCAGCTCCCCTTGGCCGTGAAGGGATGCGAGCTCATTTAGTTTCTCGATGAGCACGGCGCCGCGATGCGCGGAGCCTTCATCAATTTTTATGGGCGCCGCATAGCCTTGTGGGATCTCGCGTTTCAGGAAGTCGATGGCCATAGTAAGTGGATCCGGCGTGACCAGCGCTTGGAGCAGGGTGTCCGCTGACGTGCGCTCAGTATGGCTGTTCTGCTTTCCGGGTGGGATGGCGCTACGAGACGCCCGGCACCACGCTGTCAGGGCCGCCGTGACCTCCTTCGCCCTGGCGCTGGCCCTGGCCGGCTCCCACACCATCTACCTCCGGATCATGGACCGCGTGCAGGCACGCCTCGGGGAGCGGCCATATCGGTTGGTGGCCGCCGTCAACATCCTCACCCGTGAGCGCTCGGTGTCCACGGTCACTAAACCGATCGCAGCCTGAACCGGGGAAGTGGGCACAGAGAAGCCCGTCGGTGCTCCGAAAAGCAGGCCCGGCGGGATTTATAGTCCGGTTACAGCTTCGAGGTGATCCAGTCCGTCTGGGAGTAAGGGATGTAGTGGGCCGACGTTCAAGGATTCCGACGGGAACCTGGCCATCACCTGCTGCGAGTCGTGCTACGAACCGGTCGTCGGCCCGGACGACCTCGCCTCATGGATGAGGCACTCCCCGGTCTTCTCGGTCGCCAATGCCCGTGTCCGGCTCCGGGACGCCATCCTTGAACGTTACGACCGGGGTCAAGCTCATAGCCGGCGGTATGTCACGGATCGCTTATAGTCGAGTTCAAGCTCCGGCCTCGTCGCGCCGGCTTGATGGGGGAATCATGTCTGAGCAATCACCGGAACGCTCGCCGGAACAAGCATCTGCACGTCGCCGTCCCAGTCGCGCGGCTCTCGCCGTCGTCATCGGCGTCGTCCTTGCCGTGAGCGCCGCCGGAGGTGCGACCTGGTGGTTCGGCAGTGCGCTGCCGGCCCAGGAGGCCCGGCAAGCACAGGAAGCCCGTGACGCCGTGGAGGCGGCCAAGGTTGCGAAGAAGAAGGCGGAGGCCGCGGAGCTCGACGCGTTACTGGCCGACGCCGAAGCCCAAATCAAGGCCCGCAAGGCACAAACCGCCGTGCAGGATGACATCAAGGCGCAGATGGCAGACCAGGGCTGGACACATTTTTCGGGGGACATCTACTACCAGTACGCCGACACATCCGAGTTCACGTGCGGGTACTTCCGCTGCACGATGGTTCACGTGACCACCTTGGCGGAGAACGGCTGCCCGGGCGGCCTCTATGTGGAAGCGACCGTCGACAAAGGGACCATGAATATCGGCCGGACCAACGACGTCACCGCGGCACTGCCGCGAGCGAAAGACGCCATTGTGAAACTCACAGACACCACCGGCCAGGCCGACGCTATCAGCCTGACCGATGTCAGATGCCTGCGTAACTAGTTCTGCCACGCTAGCGTCGTGGTGCACACGGACCACGCCGCAGGCCAGTGTGCTGCTCCATTAGGCGGGCCCTGGGTCTTCTGGGATTTGCCTGCCGCTCTTCCTCGGTTTGCGCCGGCCCCGGCAAAGCGGCCGGCTGCGCCAAGTCGGCCTGTCAAGACCCGCAAGAGGTCTTATCGGTTGGGGCAGCGGTCCACGTAGGGCGGGATTGCAGACGTCGGGCTGGGGACTTTGAGATGTTAGGTCTCCGAAAGCCCTGTGCCGGTAGTCGGGAACCCTGGTACGCCTTTCCGGCGTCGGTCGGCTTTTTCGCGTCCGGGTCTGCAGCCTTCCCTATGGGGGCGCCACCCAACCTGTCGTTGGTGGCAGCCCCACGGGTGGCGCGGCTGACACGGTTATACAGAGGCTCCAAGGGAGAAAGCAGTCGGAGAGGGACGATATTGCACGTCGCTTCTGAAAGCCTCGGTGGGACCCACGGCAGAATCTAGGCCGGCCAACATGCGCGGTTCTGCTGCTGCGTACCCTCCCGAGAGATTCTGGGGAGTTGGCGAAGATCATTGCCGGTGAGTCGGCGAGCGGGCGGTGTCAGCCACGTAGCAGTTGCGTCGCATGCTCGGAGTTCTAGAATCAGTCCATGACCGGGACGAGCCCCAACGCCAAAGTGTGCCATAGGTGTGCCCCGGCCCTACACACCGGTCAACCGGCAGCCAATAAAGAACCCCGCATCCCCGCTGAAACAGTGGAAATACGGGGTTCCTCTCGAGCTTCCTGCCAGAATCGAACTGGCGACCTTCTCATTACGAGTGAGACGCTCTACCAACTGAGCTAAGGAAGCAACCGCATGAAACCCGGTGAACCGGGCGGTTCATGCAAGAGATAACTGTAATGGAGTCCCTGCGCCCGGGTCAAAATGAGCTAGCAGACGGTGTTGTCCGCGGGGACTTTCCCGTCGACCAGGTAGTCGTTGACCGCATTGCCGATGCAGCTGTTGGAACGGCCATAAGCCGTGTGGCCCTCGCCCTCCCATGTCAGCAGGGACGCGTTTCCGAGCTGCTTGCGCAGCGCGGAGGCCCACTGCACGGGGGTGGCCGGGTCGCCGGTGGTGCCGATGACCACGATCGGCGCCGAGCCGTTGTACTCCACGGGAGCCGGCGTGCGGACATTCTCATACGGCCAGTCCTTGCAGTTGGCCCCGCCGTACGCGAAGTAGTATCCGAGCGTTGGTGACGCCTCCCGCAGGTCCTTTTCCTCGGCCCGCAGCGACGCAGCGTCCGTCGCCATCGGGTAGTCCAGGCAGTTGATGGCGCTGAATGCGAAGCCGCTGTTGGAGGTGTAGTTGCCGCTCGGTTCGCGGTCGGCACCGAAGTCCGCCAGCGCCATCATCGCGGTGCCGTCTCCGGCCATGGCCTGCGAGAGCGCCCGGGTGAGGACCGGCCAGTTGCTGTTGTTGTAGAGCGGAATGATCAGGGCGCTGACAAAGAGCGAGCCCGTGACCTTCCTGCCGTCCTTGGATGGCAGCGGATTTTCCTCTGCTGACCTGATGGCGTCGCGGATCTGCTGTACGCCGTTCTCAGTGCTGCCCGTGAGCGGGCATCCCTGTTCCAGCTGGCAGGAGGCAACGTAGGAGCTGATGGCCTTCTCGAACGCCTTGGCCTGTCCGAGGGTGAGTTCCTCGTAGCTGATCGACGGATCGAGGGCGCCGTCCAGGACCATCCGGCCGACGTTGTCCGGGTACAGCGATGCGTAAGTGGCCCCCAGGAACGTTCCGTACGAATAGCCGAGGTAGTTCAACTTGGTGTCGTTGAGCACCCCGCGCAGGATGTCGAGGTCTTTTGCAGCGCTGATAGTGTCGATGTGGGCCAGGACCGGCCCGGTCTTCTCCACGCACTGGTCCGCGATGGCCTTGTTCTCCTTGAGGGCCGCCTCCAGCCCGGCGTCGGTGTCGAGCTCAAAAACCTTGGCACGGGACGCATCGCGTTCGGCGTCGGTGAGGCAGGTCACCGGAGCGGAGCGCATGACTCCGCGCGGATCGAAGCCGACGAGGTCGTAATTCGCCTGGACCTTGTCGGAGATGTTGGTGGTGCCCGCGTCGCGCACGAAATCATAGCCGGAACCGCCGGGGCCGCCGGGGTTGATGAGCAGGCTGCCCTTCTTGTCGCCCTTGGCGGGCAGCTTAAGGGCCGCGATCTCGATTCTTTCGCCGTCCGGCTTGGCGTAATCCAGAGGTACCTTCACCTTGGCGCACTGGAAGCCGGTTTCACACGAGGTCCAATTGACCTGCTGGGTGTAGTAGCTGCGCAACTCGGCCGGTGCTGCTGCGGCGATCGCGGGATCGGCCCCGCCGGATTTTTCCGCTGTCGATCCGTTATCGCCCTTGTCGCCGGTGCCGAAGATGCCGCACGAGGCCAGGGTCAGGGCCAGGGCCAGGGCACCGACAGCCCGGGCACCAACCGCCAGGGGTCGGAAAGGTGCGGGCCGGGGTGGAGCTGGCTTCATGCGGTTCTCCTCGGAGGATCGAAACAGAGCGGACGGGTGGCGCCCGACGGCCTAAATGAGGCTGGCAGCCATGGACTCGATGGCCAGCAGCGGGGCAACGTTGGTGGTGGTAATCCGTTTCCGTGCCTTGTTGACCGCGTCCATCCGGGCAAGCGTGATGTCCGGGGCGGAGCGGGAGGCGAACTCTTCGAGCTCATTCCGTAGGTCAACGTTGACGAGTTCAACCGCGTTTCCCATCTGGACGATGAGGACGTCCCTATAAAAGGACAGCAGGTCGGTCAGTGTGCGGTCAAGTGAATCAGTGATGGAGCGCTTGGCCCGGCGCTTCTGGTCGTCCTCGAGCTGCTTGACCTGGCCCCGCATGGCCGGCGGCAGCGTCCCGCTTTCGGGTGCACCCAGGGTGGCTAGAAGTGCGACCTTCTCCGCCGCGTCGCGTTCGTCGTTGGAGCTGTTGGCCTCCTCGGTGGCGATCTTGACCAGCTTTTCAGCCATCAGGACAGCGGCCGTGACGCCGCGAAGCGTCAGGGGGAAGCGGACAGTCTCAAGCCGCCGTTCCCGGGCTTCGGGGTCCCGGGCCAGGCGGCGGGCGATGCCCACATGGCTCTGGGCCGCCCGGGCGGCACGTTCAGCAACCGCCGGATCGACGCCGTCGCGCTCCACCAGGAGGGCCGCGACGTCAGCCGCCGGCGGGAGCCGCAGGGCAACCGGCCGGCAGCGGGACCGTATGGTCACCAGCACATCGGCCGGAGACGGAGCGCAGAGCATCCAGACGGTGCGCGGGGTGGGTTCTTCGATGGCCTTGAGCAGAACATTGGTGGTGCGCTCGGCCATCCTGTCTGCGTCTTCGACCACAATGATGCGCCAGCGGCCCGACGACGGGCGGTTGCCCGCGGTGGAGACAAGTTCGCGGGCCTCATCGATGGTGATCGTGACTTTTTCGGTCCGCACGAAGGTGACGTCCGAGTGGGTTTCGCCGAGGATGGTCCGGCAAGCCGGGCATGCGCCGCAGCCGCGACGGGACACGTCCTCCTGATCGCAGTTCAGGGCCGCGGCGAAGGCCTTCGCCGCGTTCGAGCGGCCGGACCCGGGCGGGCCGGTGAAGAGCCACGCATGCGTGAGACCTTCGCCCTGGGCTGCCTGGCGCAGCTGGGCAACGACGGCGGGTTGGCCCCGGAGGTCGTCCCAGACGGTCATGCGGTACCGCCGGCAACCGGGGCCAGTAATGCTCCGACCCGGTCCAGGATCCGGGCGGCGAGTTCAGCGACGGGCAGACGGGCCGGCAGGACGAGGTACAGCTCCGGCCGGGCCTCCGCGAGCTCCAGGAAAGCTGTCCGGACTCTGGCGTGGAAGTCATCGGCTTCGGATTCGATCCGGTCCTCAGCGGCGTCGCCGGCTGTGCGACGGCGGCGGCCGACAGCAGGGTCGACGTCGAGCAGCACGGTCAGGTCAGGCTGCAGCCCGGCTGTGGCCCAGTCGTTGAGATTCCGGACGGCATCCGCCCCGAGCCTGCGGCCCGCGCCCTGATAGGCGACGGACGAGTCAATATACCGGTCCGTGAGAACCACGTCGCCGCGTTCGAGCGCCGGCCGGAGGACCTGTTCGGCGTGCGCGGCCCGGGAGGCCGCGTAGATCAGCGCTTCCGTGCGGGAATCGATGTGGCCGTGGCCGTGGTCGAGCACCAGCGTGCGGAGCTTCTCGCCGATGAGGGTGCCGCCGGGTTCGCGGGTCCGGAGCACCCTCAGGCCGCGGGATTCGAGCGCGGTGGCCAGCTCCGCTGCCTGCGTCGACTTTCCGGCGCCGTCGCCGCCTTCGAAGGCAATAAACAGTCCGGGGTGCGGTGCCGGGTCCTGCGGCGCTGGGTCCTGGGTAGTCACGCTCCTAGACTACCGGCGATCACTGACGCTCCGACGTCCGGGCGTCACGGCTTGGCGGTTCGTCGGGGCGGGGACGTAGCCTGTCACCATGAGTCTTACCGATGCACAGGCAGCCTCGCTATCCGCGGAAACAGTGGTGGTGGCGGCCGGCCGCCCGCCGCGTGACCGCGATGCACCCGTCAACCCGCCGCTGGTCCTGTCCTCCACGTATTACGGTACCGGGCCGCTAGGTGACGGCGACCGTGGCTACGGCCGGTATTCAAACCCAACATGGGACCCCTTCGAGGAGGCTCTGGGCCAGCTCGAAGGAGCGGAGCTGCCGGGTCTGCTCTATGCCTCAGGCCTCGCCGCCGTGAGCTCGGCGCTGTCGCTGGTACCGGCCCGGGGCGTGCTCGTGATGCCGTCCCACAGTTACGCCGGTTCCCTGGTTATGGCCACCGAAATGGCCGAAAAGGGTTTCCTCGAACTGCGCACCGTGGACATCGCAGACACCGGGGCGGTCCTGGAGCAGCTCGCCCCGGCCGGCGGAACCCCGGCCAACATGCTGTGGCTCGAAAGCCCCACCAACCCGATGCTTGGCATCGCGGATTTCCGGACGCTGACAGCGGCCGCGCATGAAGCCGGAGCTATCGTCGTCACCGATAACACCTTCTCCACCCCGCTCGTGCAGCAACCGTTGGCCCTCGGCTCCGACGTCGTCCTGCACTCGGTGACCAAATACCTCTCCGGCCACTCCGACGTTGTGCTCGGCGCCCTCGTGACGTCCGACGCCGGGCTCCGCGCCGCGCTGCTGCACCACCGCACCATCCATGGCGGGATCGCCGGACCGTTCGAGGCCTGGCTGGCGCTGCGCGGGCTGCGCACCCTGGCCCTGCGGATCGAGCGCTCGCAAGCGTCGGCGGCCGTGCTGGCGGAACGGCTCAGCGGCCATCGGCACATCTCCGGCGTCCGGTTCCCCGGGCTGGTCACGGACCCGGGCCACGCGCGGGCCGCGTCGCAGATGAAGGGTTTCGGCTCGGTGCTGTGCATTGAGGTGGCCCCGGCCGCGGGACTGAGCGGAGCGGACGCGGCCGACCGCCTCGTGCAGGGCCTCGACCTGTGGCTGCCGGCGACGTCCCTGGGCGGCGTCGAATCGCTTATCGAGCGGCGTCGTCGGCACACTGCCGAGCCGGACAGTGTGCCGGAGAACCTCGTCCGGCTGAGCGTCGGAATCGAGAATGTCGAGGACCTGTGGGCCGATTTGGAGCAGGCGTTGAAGGCTTTGGACAGTTAGGCTGGGTGGATGGACGGAACATTTCTCGTTGCCTTGGTGGACTTCGGGGCCAGCATAATTATTTTGCTTGTAGCGCTTGGCCTTGAGATCTGGGCCTTCGGCGATTGCCTGCGCCACAAGGCCAGTGTTTTTGAGGCGGTATCCAAGCGGACCAAGCTGTTCTGGATGCTGCTGACCGGCGGTGCCCTGTTGATTGGTGTTCTGACACTCATAAGCTACCGGGGCGGCAGCCCGCTCGGCGCAGTAGGCATCTTCGGCATCGCCGCGGTCACCGCTGCCTCCGTGTATCTCGCAGACGTCCGCCCCGCAGTCACGGACGCCGGGCGCGGCGGGAACCGCAACACCGGACCCTACGGATCCTGGTGACCGCGCGGTCCGTCCTTCCGCGCTCTTAGCTCTGCGGCGACACCGCGTCCCAAGCGACCGTAACTTCGCCGAGGCGCCAGCGTGCCGGCCCGTCCTGGACCGGCCACCCGCCGTCGAGCAGTGTCCGGCACATGGCGGCCCAGCGCTGCCGGTTGCCGAACGCCGCAAGCGGAGCCGCCGCCAGCCACGCCTGGTCCATGGCCTGGAGATAGGAATGGATCTTCTCGCCCGGGATGTTGCGGTGGATGAGCGCCTTCGGGAGTCGCTCGGCGACGTCCGAGGGCAGCGTGAAGGCACCGAAACGGACGGACACGCTGAGGCTGAGCGGCCGTTCGGCGTCAAGTGCCACCCACGTGACGCGCCGACCGATTTCATCGCACGTACCGTCGATGAACAGCCCGCCCGGGGCGAGCCGGCCCTGCACGAGCTTCCAGATGCCGCCGACGTCGGCTTCCTCGTATTGCCGCAGGACATTGAAGGCGCGCACCAGCACGGGCCGGCCGGTGACCGGAAGCTCGAAACCGCCCAGCTGAAAGCTCAGTCCCAGCCGTTCCAGGGCCCGGGCCTGCCGGACGCGTTCGGGTTCGATTTCGATGCCGGTGACCCGGACGTCGGGACGGATCACGGCCAGCCGCTCGTAAAGTTCGACGGCGGTGGCAGGGGACGCGCCGTAGCCCAGGTCGACGACCAACGGATCGGACGCGGCCAGCAGCCGCCACGCCTGCGGTCCGGTCAGCCAGCGATCCAGGCGCCGCATCCGGTTGGGATTGGTGGTCCCGCGGGTTACGTTGCCGACCGGACGGCCATTCCGCCGTCCGGGGTCCCTGACCTGTTCCGCTCTCTGCACCACGGTTCCAAGCCTATCCTCGAACGCCGGGTCACTACCGGCCCGTGGCGCGCCGGGCGGTTTCTAGTGGGCGGGATGTGACTCCGCGTTGCTTTGTAACGCTGGGCATGGGCCGCACCCGCTCCGCTAGGATACAAATCATGACTTACAAGCTGATTCTGCTGCGCCACGGCCACAGCGAATGGAACGCCAAGAACCTGTTCACCGGCTGGGTGGACGTTGACCTCAACGACCAGGGCCGTGAAGAGGCGATTCGCGGCGGCGAGCTGCTCGTGGAGAACAACATCCTCCCGGATGTCCTTTACACCTCGCGGCTGAAGCGGGCCATCAACACGGCGAACCTGACCCTGGAGAAGGCCGACCGTGGCTGGATCGACGTCAAGCGCGACTGGCGCCTGAACGAACGCCACTACGGCGCCCTGCAGGGCAAGGACAAGGCGCAGACCCTGGCCGAGTATGGCGAGCAGCAGTTCATGGAATGGCGCCGCTCGTACGACACCCCGCCGCCGCCCCTCGCTGACGATTCCGAGTTCTCCCAGGCCGGGGACCCGCGCTATGCGGACCTCGGCGACGATTTGCCCCGCACCGAGTGCCTCAAGGATGTCCTGATCCGCCTGCTGCCGTACTGGGAATCGGACATTAAGGAAGACCTCAAAGCCGGCAAGACTGTCCTGGTCACGGCCCACGGCAACTCCCTGCGCGCCCTGGTCAAGCACCTCGACGGCATCAGCGACGAGGACATTGCCGGCCTGAACATCCCCACGGGTATCCCGTTGGTGTACGAACTGGACGAGGACTTCAAGCCGGTCAACCCGGGCGGCACCTACCTCGATCCCGCGGCCGCCGCCGAGGCGATCAAGGCCGTCGCTGCCCAGGGCAAGAAGTAGCAGGCAGCACCGGGACCAATCCCGTTCAACAACGCCTTAAATAACAATGCCGGCCGGTCACCACAGGGTGACCGGCCGGCGTCGTTATTCAGGCCAATGGTCAGCCGTGCTCGATGATGCTCGGCTGCCAGGCTCCAGTGACCAGATAAGTGACCTTCTGGGCTACTGAGACGCCGTGGTCGGAGAAACGCTCGAAGTAGCGGCTCGCCAGTGCGACGTCCACAGTGCTGGCCGCGGATTCCTGCCAATCACTGTGGGCGATCGCCTTGAAGACACTCAGGTGGAGATCGTTCACGGCGGAGTTCGCCTTCATGATTTCCCGGGCAACCTCGAGGTCCCGGGTTTCCAGCAGCACCGTGAGCTTCTGCGCGATCAGGAGATCGTGCTCGGCGAAGCTTTTGAACGTCTCCCGCAGCGGGGCGGGGATGACGGTAGCCGGGTAGCGGAGCCGGGTCAGCTGCGCGATGTGGCGGGCGAGGTCGCCCATCCGCTCCAACGAGGCGCTCATCCGGAGCGAACCCACGACCATCCGCAGGTCGCTCGCCACCGGTCCCTGAAGCGCCAGAATATCGATGGCGTTCTCGTCGAGGCTGTTCTGAAGGAAATCGATCTTGGCGTCCGCGGCAATAACTTCCTCGGCCAGATCGATATCCGCGCCCTCGAACGCCGTCGTAGCCTTCTCAATGGCCTCCGTGACCAGCTTCGAGATCTCAATGAGCTCGTCGCCCACACGGGCGAGCTCTTCCTGAAAAACCTTACGCACGCGTGCGTCCTTTCCTTGGAAATACTGCTGTCCAGCAGGGGACTGCCTATTTCGGTTCGCCTGCCGGCGCTTCAGCTACTGACTCTTGCACTCTCCGGTGAACTGTTACGCCCCAATAGGTGAACGTTAGCTGAACCGAAGCCGGAATTGGGGGAGATTACGGTTCCGGCCCTGTCCCAGAGCATAAGCTGGAGCCGTGGATCCAATGCTCATCGGCGTGATCGCCGGCCTGATCGGCCTCTCGCTCGGCATCTTCGGCGCAATCGCTTTTCGGCTGAGCGAACAGCAGCGCAAACTCGTCGACGTCGCTATTGAGGACCCCTCGCTGCCCGACGGTGCCGCGGAGGTGCTCGCCGTCGTCGGCCGGGCCCTTCGTCGTTGTCGACGCCATCGACGGGGTGGTCCGCGCCAGCCCCGCCGCCTACGCCTACGGGCTGGTCCGCGGTCACACGGTGGTGCACCAGCAACTGCTGGAGATGACGGCCGAAGTCCGGCGGGACGGCGTCATCCTGGAAAAGCAGCTTGAGCTGCCGCGCGGCCCGCTGGGACAGGGCACCATCATCGTCCAGGTGCGCGCAGCCATGGTCGCCGAGGAATATATCCTCCTGCTCGCAGACGACCGCACCGAATTCACCCGGACCGAGGAGGTCCGGAACGACTTCGTCGCCAATGTCTCGCACGAGCTCAAGACCCCCGTCGGGGCGATCTCCCTGCTGGCCGAAGCGCTGGAGTCCTCGGCCGACGACGAACAAGCCGTCCGCCGCTTCGCCAAACGCATGCATAAGGAATCGGCCCGCCTCGCGGCCCTGGTTCAGGACATCATCGAGCTCTCCCGGCTGCAGGGCGCCAACGTTGCCAAACAGGGACGGCCGGTGGATATCAACACGGTAGTGTCCGAATCAGTGGACCGTTCCCAGCTGCCGGCCGAGAGTAAAAACATTGATCTCGTCGTCGGGGGCCATAGCGGCGCAATGGTCTACGGCGACCAGGACCTCCTCGTCACGGCGTTGCGCAACCTGATCGACAACGCGATCCGCTACTCGCCGGAAAACACCAGGGTCGGTATCGGCGTCCGGTCCAAGGACGGGCTGGTGGCGGTATCGGTGACGGATCAGGGCGAGGGGCTCAGCCCCGAGGACCAGGAACGCGTCTTCGAACGCTTCTACCGTGTGGATGCCGCCCGCTCCCGCCACACCGGCGGCACGGGGCTGGGCCTGAGTATCGTCAAACATGTCATTTCGAACCATGGCGGCGAAGTGACGCTCTGGTCGAAGCCGGGCCAGGGCTCCACCTTCACCATCCGGCTTCCGGAGATGGAAGGCCAGAACGACGGCGACACCTCCGAAGCACGCAAGCCCGCGGCGCAGACTCCCGAAACATCACGAAATGACGCCGCAGGCGTCCAGGAACAAGGAGCTAGCGCTTGAGCAGGATTCTGATTGTGGAGGACGAAGAGTCCTTCAGCGACCCGTTGTCTTACTTGCTGGGCAAGGAAGGATTCGAGGTGGAGGTCGTCGACAACGGTCTGGACGCCATCACCGAGTTCGACCGCAACGGTGCCGATCTGGTGCTTCTGGACCTGCAGTTGCCGGGACAATCCGGCACCGAAGTCTGCCGGCAGCTGCGCCAGCGCTCAAGTGTTCCCGTGATCATGCTGACGGCCAAGGACTCGGAAATCGACAAGGTGGTGGGGCTGGAGCTTGGCGCTGACGATTACGTCACCAAGCCCTACTCCTCCCGCGAGTTGGTGGCCCGGGTCCGGGCGGTGTTGCGGCGCCAGGCGGAGCCTGAGGAGCTGGTTGCCAGCACCGTGCACGGAGGGCCTGTCCGGATGGACATCGAACGCCACGTGGTCAGCGTCGGCGGCCAGCCGGTTGCGATGCCGCTCAAGGAATTTGAACTGCTGGAAATGCTGCTGCGGAACTCCGGCCGGGTCCTGACCCGGGGGCAGCTGATTGACCGGGTCTGGGGTTCGGACTACGTGGGGGACACCAAGACCCTCGATGTTCACGTCAAGCGCCTGCGGAGCAAGATCGAGCCCGATCCCTCGGCGCCGCGGTACCTGATCACTGTCCGCGGACTGGGCTATAAGTTCGAGTCGTAACGCAGGAGACAACAAAGGAGGGGCGCCGGCGGTGCCCCTCCTTTGTTGTCTGAAATCAGGTTTCGACCGGAAATATTAGTGGCCGTTGCTCCCGCCGGCGGGCGTCGGGGTAACGGAAGGCGAAGAGGTGGTCTGCTCAACGGGCAGGTAGTCCTTGTAATCGACGATCGTGCCGTCCAGGATCGGAACCTTGAACGGAGCCGTCAGGCCGGTTCCGTTTTCGCTGATCTGCAGTTCGACCAGCGAGCCCGGCTGGCCACCGGCACTGGAGAGGACCGGCGCTTCGGCGGGGTCGTTGAGAAGGACATAGGAATTCTTCGACACCGGGACCTTGGCCTGTGATCCGTCGGCTCCGGCGATGGTGAGCGTGACATTGCTCGCCGAGGTGTTGTAGACGGCGCCGATAATCCGGCCGGGCTCGTCCTCCGCGCCGGCAATGATCATCATGTTGCGCAGCTGCAGCGGGCCGAGATCGGTGTTCGTTCCGTCCGACGCGGAATACTGCTCCGAGGTCTGCTGGGGGTTGATGTAGGCGCAGCCGGTTACGGACAGCAGGCCGATGCCAAGTGCAGCCGTTGCCATTGCCAGCTTGCCGCGCTGGCCCCGGTTCATCGCAGTGAAACGCACGTCACGCACTCCTCGAGAGTCTTGGAACATTATTCAGCCATAGCCTAGCGGCAATCCGTGCCATTCGCGGACTCCGGACGCGTACCGTGACGGCCGGCCGGACGCCAACCGGGTCCGGCCGGGCGGGCTAAAACCTCTTGGCAGCGGGCCCTTGATGCACTATTATCCGCATTCGTCAAGGGTCCGGCGGGGGCGGATTTGGGTCATTTTCCGCGGTTTCATGCGGTTTTCGGGGTCGTTCCGTGCCAGTTGTATGCCTTAACCGTGATAAACTGATCAGCGGGAAAGGGGAATGTCCACATGGTTTTTGAGGTCGGCGAGACAGTAGTTTACCCTCACCACGGTGCAGCAAAAATTGAAGAAATCAAGATGCGCACTGTCAAGGGCGAAGAGAAGATGTATCTCAAGCTCAAGGTGGCTCAGGGTGATCTGACCATTGAAGTTCCAGCAGAAAACGTTGACCTTGTTGGGGTCCGGGACGTAGTGGGCAAGGAAGGCCTGGAGCACGTATTTGAAGTGCTCCGTGCCGAGTTCACTGAAGAACCCACCAACTGGTCGCGTCGGTACAAGGCAAACCTGGAAAAGCTTGCTTCCGGTGACGTTATCAAAGTGGCAGAGGTCGTCCGCGACCTGTGGCGCCGCGATCACGACCGGGGTCTCTCCGCAGGGGAGAAGCGCATGCTGGCCAAGGCCCGCCAGATTCTGATTTCAGAACTGGCACTTGCTGAAAAGACCGACGAAGAGAAGGCCGCAAGCGTTCTCGACGAAGTTCTGGCTTCCTAGACAAGACTTGAACCTCGGTGGCCCAACGGCCACCGGGGCTTCTTTTTGCCCAAATACCGGCAGCGGTCAGCTGGGAGGATCCGCGGCCGCGCCGTAGTGTTAGGCGCATGAACACTGCAGCAGGACCCGCCGCCACCGCTGTTATTGTGGTGGCTGCCGGCTCGGGCCAGCGCCTGGGCTACGGCATGCCGAAAGCAAAGGTGCCGCTGGGCGGCGAGAGCATTTTGACGCACGCCCTGAGGGGCGTGGCGGCGGCCGGAATCGCACGGCAGATCTGCGTCGCTGTGCCTGCCGGCGACGAGGAGCTGGAGTTGATCTGCGAGTCCTTCGCCCGTGACCTCGGTTCCGGACCGCACGCCGCGTCCGGCGGGGGAGGGCAGGTGCCGGTTGTGACCGTCGTCGACGGCGGGACCAGCCGCGCCGACTCCGTCCGGGCCGCGCTGGCGGCGTTGCTGCCCGGCACTGAGGCAGTCCTTGTGCATGACGCCGCCCGCGCCCTCACCCCTGAATCGGTGTTCCACCGCGTTGTCGCGGCCATCGCCGCCGGAGCCGAAGCCGTCATTCCGGTGATGCCGGTCGTTGACACCGTCAAGACCGTGGAGCCGACCACCGGCGAAAGCGCGACCGTTGCCCCCGAACTGGTGACCGGAACGGCGCCGCGGGAGACGCTCCGGGCTGTCCAGACGCCGCAAGGCTTCGCGCTCGCCACTCTGCAGCGTGCCCATACAGCTGCCGCCGCATTCGACGCGGCCCAGGCCGCCGCTGTGACAGACGATGCGATGCTCGTTGAACTCCTGGGTGTCCCCGTCCATGCCGTCCGCGGCGCCAGCCAGTCGCTGAAGATCACGACGCCACTGGACCTGATCATCGCCGAGGGCCTTCTGGAAGGCCCGCTGGGCGCCCGCTGGGTGGAAGGCTGACCATGACGGACCAGAGGCACGACACTCACGTGACCGCCGGCAAGGCGCCGACCGCCACCTTCGCGTCCGTTATTCCGCGGACCGGGATCGGGATTGATGTCCACGCTTACGCCCCCCGGGACGCTCCCCAGCCGTTGTGGCTGGGCGGCCTGTTTTGGGACGGTGAGCCGGGGCTGGCCGGGCATTCCGACGGCGATCCGGTGGCGCACGCCGCTGCCGATGCGCTGTTCTCAGCCTGCGGAATCGGGGACCTTGGCACGCACTTCGGCACGGACCGGCCGGAATACGCTGGCGCCTCCGGGGTGACGCTCCTGGCCGAAGCGGCCCGGATTGTCCGTGCCGGAGGTTTTGAGATCGGAAACATCGCCGTGCAGTTCGTGGCCAACAGGCCCAAGTTCGGACCGCGGCGGGAGGAATCCCAGCGCGTCCTCAGTTCGGCAGCAGGGGCGCCGGTGAGCGTCTCGGCCACGACGAGCGACCGGCTCGGGTTCACCGGCCGGGGCGAGGGTATCTCTGCCGTGGCCACCGCGCTGGTTTACCCGGCCGTCCCGGCCGCACCGCAAGCCTCCGGCTAATCCGTCCTCCGTCCCGCAAACGTTCTTTCAGTGACCAGGAGACCTCCCATGAAGAAGCTTGTACCCGCCGTCGTCCTTGCCGCAGGAATGCTGTTGACCGGCTGCGCCGGGGGCACCACGACCAGGCTGAGCGTTGAGGAAAGCTGCACGTTCCTCAATGGCGACACGTTTGTGCCTACCGGATCCCCGCAGGAGCAGGCCGGCCAGATCAGCCAGCACTACCAGGAGGTCGCGGACAAAGTCGCCCCCGAGATCAGCGCCCCGATCGGGAAGATGGCCGACATCATGAAACAGGTGGCGGAATCTCCCACCGGAGCCAAGACGGCAGACCAGACAGCGGGGCTCACGGAGCAGCTCAACAAGATCGGGGAGTACTGCAAGTAAGGGGTCCGGTGCCCGGCTGCTGCCGCCCGCCACTGCCTCCGGGGGAGGGCGCCGGGGCGGGCGGCTGGTTCGCGGAGCGCCATCGGCTAATCTGGAGCGGTGACCCTGCGCTTCTACGACACAGCATCCGCCGAAGTCCGTGACTTCGTCCCCCTGATACCGGGCCAGGTGAGCCTGTACTACTGCGGCGCCACCGTGCAGGGGATGCCGCATGTGGGGCATATCCGCTCAGCCATCGCCTTTGATCAGCTGACCCGCTGGCTCGAATACCGTGGTTTCCGCGTCACTGCCGTCCGGAACGTCACCGACATCGACGACAAAATACTGGCCAAATCCGAGGCCTCCTTCGGGCCGGACTTTGAGGACGAGCCCGGCTCGGTCCGGAACGAGGAGTGGTGGGCCCTGGCCTACCGGTACGAGCAGGAGTTCCTCAAGGCCTACGACACCCTCGGCGTCTCCCGACCCACCTACGAGCCCCGCGCCACCGGCCATATCCCGGAAATGCATGCCCTGATCCGGCAGCTGATCGACCGCGGCCACGCCTACCCGGCCCTCGACGACTCCGGGGACGTGTACTTCGACGTGCGTTCCTGGGGCCGGTACGGCTCCCTGACGCGGCAAAACATTGATGACATGCAGGGTGCCCCGGACGCGGGACCGCGCGGCAAGAAAGATCCGCGGGACTTCGCGCTGTGGAAGGGCCACAAGGAGGGGGAGCCGGCGACGGCAAGCTGGGCCTCGCCCTGGGGCACCGGCCGCCCGGGCTGGCACCTCGAGTGCTCCGCCATGGTCACCAAGTACTTGGGCACCGAGTTCGACATCCACGGCGGCGGCCTGGACCTGCGGTTTCCGCACCACGAAAACGAGATGGCGCAGTCCCAGGCGGCGGGCCACGGCTTCGCCAACTTCTGGATGCACAACGGCATGGTCACCTATGCCGGCGAAAAAATGTCCAAATCCATCGGCAACACGGTCAGCCCGGAGCAGATGCTCGAGCTCGCGTCGCCGCGCGTGGTCCGGTACTACCTGGGGCAGGCGCAGTACCGCTCGGTCCTGGACTACCAGCCCACCTCCCTGCAGGAAGCTGCAGCCGCCGTCGAACGGATTGACGGATTCATCAGCCGGGCACTTCGAAGCACCATGACTGATGACGGCGCTGTCGGCGTCTTCAGCTACGGCGCCGTCCCGGATGCTTTCGCCGCGGCCATGGATGACGACCTCAACGTGCCGCAGGCCCTTGCGGTCCTGCACGAAACCGTCCGGGCCGGGAACACAGCCCTTACCGCTGGGGAACTCGACGACGCCCGGCAGGCGCTCAGGTCCGTGACGGACATGCTCCGTGTCCTTGGTCTCAGCGCCACCGCGGCACCCGCGGCGAACCAGCAGGCCGACACGGCCCTCGGCGTTCTCATCGAAGCCCAGCTCGCCGCCCGCGCCCAGGCCCGGGCCAACAAGGACTGGGCGGCCTCCGACGCCATCCGGGACACTCTTGCTGCCGCTGGCGTCGTCGTCGAGGACGGCCCCGACGGCGCCAACTGGAGCCTTAAGCGCGACTGACACCCGGTCTGCGGTTCACCTGGCCGGGCGGGAGCACTTGCCTCCGCGGTCCCTGGCGGTCGAGGATTTAACTCGAGTCAGTAGACTGGAGTTCAGACTTGTCAACGAATCGCGTATTTAAAGGGTGAAACTCATGGCCAATAACGGTCGCCGCTCGGTCAAAATGAAGAAGGGCCCCACTGTCGGAACCGGCGGTCACGGCCGTAAGGCTCTCGAGGGCAAGGGCCCCACTCCCAAGGCGGAGGATCGCCCGTACCACAAGGCACACAAGAACAAACAGCTTGCCGATCGCTCTGCGGCCAAGCGGTCCGGTCCCGGTACCGGCCGCAACCCCGGCGCACGCTCCGGCCCCAAGGGCCGCGCCACCGAGGAAGTCGTCACCGGACGCAACTCCGTGGTTGAGGCGCTCCGCGCCGGCATCCCCGCCAAGGCCCTGCACGTCGCCATCCGTATTGAGATGGATGACCGGGTCAAGGAATCCCTCAAGCTCGCCGCAGAACGCGGCATCCCGCTGCTGGAAACCGGCAAGCCTGAGCTGGACCGGATGACCGACGACGCCATCCACCAGGGCCTCGTGCTGCAGATCCCGCCGTACGAGTACCAGGACGCGTTTGAACTCGCCGAGGAGACACTCGAAAGCTGGAAGAAGGGCCACGTCGCCAACGCCCCGCTCTTCGTCGCCCTCGACGGCATCACCGATCCGCGCAACCTTGGCGCCATTATCCGCTCGGTGTCCGCGTTCAGTGGCCACGGCGTTATCGTCCCGGAGCGCCGCTCCGTCGGCGTCACCGCCTCCGCCTGGAAGACCAGCGCCGGCGCGGCCGTCCGGGTCCCCGTGGCCCGCGCCGCCAACCTGAACAACGCACTCAAGGCGTTCAAGAACATGGGCATCTACGTGCTGGGACTCGATGGCGACGGCGACGTTTCGCTGCCCGACCTGGCCCTCGCCACCGAGCCGGTGTGCATCGTTGTCGGATCCGAGGGCAAGGGCCTGAGTCGTCTGGTCCGGGAGAACTGCGACCAGATCGTTTCCATCCCGATCGATTCCGCGATGGAGTCCCTCAACGCCTCGATGGCGGTGGGCATCTCCCTCTACGAGATCTCCCGCCAGCGCGCCGTGAAATAACAGCCCGATCCTCCCTCAGCTTTCGCAGCTGTACGGCAGACCCTTCCCCAGGGTCCGCAGTCGTACCGCAGACCCTTCCGCAGATTCTGCAGTTTAACGCCGAACGCTCCCGCACAGTGCTGCGGGAGCGTTCGGCGTTAAGCCGCGGGACGTGGGGAAGCGTTGGGGTTTAAGTTGCGGGACGTGCGGAAGCGTTGGGGTTTAGGCCGCAGGACGTGGGGAAGCGTTTAGGTTTAAGCCCGGGATGCTAAAACCTGTGGCGGTTGGCCAGGACCGGAAGCACAGCCCGGGCGTTCGTAACGACGTCGGGGTCCAGTTCCGCAAACAGCAGCCCCGGACCGCCGTCGAGCTCGTCGATTACCTCGCCGAACGGTGACACGACGGCGGAGTGCCCAACTCCGGTCGGAGCGGAGCCCTTCGCCGGGCCGCTCTCGCCGGCGGCGTTGCCCTGGCCGCAGGCGAGGACCACCGTGGTGGAATCAATGGCGCGCGCACGGGCCAGAAGCTGCCACTGTTCGACCTTTCCGGGGCCGCTTCCCCACGACGCGCACACGATGTTCACCTGGGCGCCGCGGTCGGCGTTTTCGGTGAACAGGTCAGGGAAGCGGATGTCATAGCAGGTGGCCAAGCCGAAGGTGATGCCGGCCGCCTCAAAGGTGACGGGGCCCGTGCCGGCGTCGACAGTGTCTGACTCCGCGAAACCGTAGGCATCAAAAAGATGGATCTTGTCATAGCTTGCATCGACCCCCGGGCCGGTGGCCAGCAGGGTGTTGCGGACCTTCCGGGGTCCGGTGCCGGCGCCCGGCTCGGACCCCGGCGTGAACATCCCCGCCACAATGACGACATCCAGTTCCGCGGCGATGGCGCGCACCCGGGAGGCCCACGGACCGTCCAGCGGCTCAGCAATGTCCAGCAGCGAATGTCCGAACGCGCGCATCGTGGCTTCGGGAAACACCACCAGGGCCGCGCCGCCGTCCTTGGCCTCGCGGGCGTACTCCTCGACGAGCGCCAGATTGTCCGCCAGGTCGCGGCCGGTGATGATTTGAGCCAGTGCCACTCGCACAGTTACCTCCAGATTGGCGATTCGTTTCAGTATGTAATGCCCTATCGAGTAGTGCATTATCGGCGTACACTCTGCCTTCGCGAACGCCGGAATGACTTCTCATCGGTTCGGCACCGCTAAACTTGTGCCAATGGGCATGCCTTTAGTAGATACAGCTTCAACCGTAGACGCCTCGCGGGCGTTTCCGCTGGGCCTCAGTACTCCGCGTGCCGGAAAGCCCGCCACAGGCGATTCCCGCGGCCCAGCCGCGCACATCGATTCGGCCGTGAACGTGGCTGTCTTCGCGCCCACCGTAGCAACGCTGGACATCGCCTATCAGGCACCGGGCAGCCCATGGCAGGTGCAGACCCTGCCGAATTTCACCGACGGCGTCCACCACGGAATTGTCGAGGGAATGCCGCCCGGGACGCGCTATGGCTTCCGGTCGTCCCCGGACCACGAGGCGCTGCCGCTGTCCATGCCGGCCACGGACTTCGACGCTGTCGGCGGTCAGCCCCTGCTGCTGGACCCTTACGGCCGGGCCGTGGACGAACGCGGCGAGTTCATCACGAGCGTCCGCACTGCCGGCAACTTTGACTGGGGCCATGATCGCAGCCCCGGCGTGCCGTGGCGCAACACCATCATCTATGAAGCGCACGTCCGCGGCCAGACCCGGCTCCACCCGGACATCCCGGAAGAACTGCAGGGAACCTACGCGGGGATGGGGCACCCGGCAATGATCGAGCACCTGATCGCGCTCGGCATCACCTCCGTCCAACTCCTGCCGGTTCACTTCCATCTGGACGAGCCGCACCTGCAGAACCTCGGAATGCCGAACTACTGGGGCTACAACACCGCGGCGTTCTTCGCCCTGCACCCCGGTTACGCCACGGAAGCTGCACAGGCCGCAGGGGCCGAGGCCGTTGAGCGCGAATTCAAGGACATGGTCAAGTCCCTGCACGCCGCGGGCCTCGAGGTAATCCTCGATGTTGTGTACAACCACACAGCCGAGGGCGGCGCCGATGGCCGGACCTTGAGCTTCCGCGGACTGGGGGAGACGACGTATTACCGCACCGACGGCCACGGAACGTACGTGGACACCACCGGTTGCGGAAACAGCCTGAACTTCGGGGAACCCCGCGTCGTCCAACTGGTCCTGGACTCGCTGCGCTATTGGGTCAACGAGTTTCACATTGACGGGTTCCGCTTCGACCTCGCGGTCACACTGTGCCGGAACTCCGCCAATGAGTTCGACCCCCGGCACCCTTTTCTGGTCGCAATCGCGGCCGACCCGGTCCTGTCCGCCACCAAGCTGATCGCTGAACCATGGGATATCGGTTACGGAGGCTGGCAAACCGGCCGGTTCCCGGCCGGCTGGGTGGATTGGAACGATCACTTCCGCGACGCCGTCCGGACTTTCTGGCTCGCCGACCGCGCCGCGATCGACGCCGGCGGGACCGGCGGTTCCGTGGGACGCCTGGCAGATGCCCTCTCCGGTTCGGCCGGGCTGTTCGAGGCATCGGGCCGCTCCCGGCTCGCCTCAGTCAATTTCATCACCGCCCACGACGGTTTCACCCTGGCTGACCTGGTCTCCTATGACCGCAAGCACAACGAAGCCAACGGCGAGCAGAACCGCGACGGCCACGGCGACAACCGCAGCTACAACCACGGATTTGAAGGCCGGACCGAAGACGGGGCCATCCTGGCCCGGCGCGCGCAGACCAGCCGCAACCTGATGGCCTCGCTCATGATCTCCCTCGGCGTGCCAATGATCACGGCCGGAGACGAGCTCGGCCGGACCCAGCAGGGCAACAACAACGCTTACTGCCAGGACAACGCGATCAACTGGATCGACTGGTCCGCCACCACGGAATCCCACGACATGCTGCGGAACACCAAACGCGTCATCCGGCTGCGCAAGGAGTTCCTGGCCCTGCAGCCGCATGATTATCCGGCGCGGGACAAACAGGCCTACTTCCATTGGTTCGACGCCAGCGGTGAACCAATGTCCGGCGACAGCTGGCAGGATCCCCGCCACCGGGTAGTCCAGCTCCTGCTGGGCTCGGATGACGGCCAGGTGGACGGCCTCGTGGTGGTCAACGGCGGCGCCGAGGACGTCGAGGTCACGCTTCCGGCCCTGGCCAGCGAGACGGGCCCCGGGTCACCGGCCCTTTGAGCTGCGGCTGACCACCTCCGAGCTCCACGACCGGCGGCAGGGCACCCGGGTGTCCTCCGGAGATCTCGACATGGTCCAGGCCAACTCGATCAACGTCTACCGCACCTAGTTTCCCCAATGATCCAACAACGAAGGGCCCCATGAAGATTTACTCGGCAGACACCTGGACCATCGAAGAGCTGAAGGACCAGATTGACGACGCCGGCCGCCGTGCGCTGGTGATCCCGGCCGCGGACTCCCAGCGGGCGCTCCTGGAGACGTTCAGCGAGATCCTGGACGTGCAGGAGGATTCCGGAGTGGATCTGGACATCCTGCATGACTCCCTTCACGATGTTGCCGACGCGGTAGCGGACCAAGACCAGGCCCCCGTCACCTTCATCTGGCAGGTACCTGCCGGCTTCCGCGCGGACCGGTCCTTCGGCGTTTTCTGCGAGACCCTCCAGGATGCCGAAAGCTATGCCGCCGGGAGCCTGGACGTCGTCGCCGTCTTCCTCTAGAAATCCGGCCGTACGAATCCGCGCAGGAGGCGAACCCTGGCCGCAGGCCGGCCACGGACAACACAGCAGCCCGGCACTAAGGTGCCGGGCTGCTGTGTTGTGTAAGAAGCCGGTCCCTAGGCGTTGACGATCAGCCCGAGTTCGGCCATGGACGCCAGTGCCGTGTGCTTGGGAAGGATCCGCACGGTGTAGCCGAAGGAGCCCGAACGGTCGATCACCAGGGTCCCGCTGAACAGGTGGCGGCCTTTCCCGAGGTCCTCCGCGGCTTTGAGCTCGGCGACTGTGACATCAACGAGCTCGTCATTGTCCTCCGCCCGGCCGTAGGCAACCTCGACGCAGACATCTTCCGGGGTCAGGTCGTTCAGGGCGACGTAGGCGTTGACCTGGAGCAGGTCTCCGATTTGCGGGTCCTCGGAAACGCCGACCGAGTCCACGTTCTCGACCTGGATCTGCGGCCACGCGGCCCGGATCCGGGAAGTCCACGCCGCCAGGGTCTTGGCCTGGGCGTAGTTGTCGGCATTGGCCTGTCGCCCGGCGATGGCGGCGGGCCGGTAGAGCACGTTGACGTAGTCCTTGAGCATCCGGTCCGCCGAGACGGCCGGGCCCAGGTGGGACATGGTGTGCTTGATCATCGAGACCCAGTGCGTAGGGACCTTCTGCGCGCCGGGCTGGGAAGGACCGGCCGCGCCGGCGCCGTGGGAGACAGTCAGGCCGTAGAACTTCGGTGCCACCTGGGTCTCCAGCAGTTCGTAGAGCGCCGCCGCCTCGATGTCGTCGCGTTCCTCCGGGGAGGCGTCGTTGTTGGCGGTCGGGATCGCCCAGCCGTTCTCGCCGTCGTACATTTCGTCCCACCAGCCGTCCATCACGGAAAGGTTCAGCGAACCGTTCAGGGCAGCTTTCATGCCGGATGTGCCGCAGGCCTCCAGCGGGCGCAGCGGGTTGTTCAGCCACACGTCGGTGCCGGGGAACAGCGTCCGGGCCATGGCGATGTCGTAATTGGGCAGGAACGCGATCCGGTGACGCACCTCGGGGTCGTCCGTGAAGCGGACCAGGTCCTGGATCATTTTCTTGCCCGCGTCATCGGCCGGGTGCGACTTGCCCGCGATGACCAGCTGGATCGGGTGGGTCTTGTGCAGCAGCAGGGCCTTGAGCCGGGCCGGGTCACGCAGCATCAGAGTAAGACGCTTGTAGGTCGGCACGCGGCGGGCAAAGCCGATGGTCAGGACGTCCGGGTCCAGGACCGAGTCAGTCCAGGCCAGCTCGGCATCTGCTGCGCCGCGCTTCTTCCAGGCTGAACGCAGACGGCGCCGGACGTCCTCCACGAGGGACATCCGCATTTCGCGGCGCAGCGCCCAGAGGTCTTCATCCGAGATTCTGTAGGCGAAGTCCCAGTCCTCCTTCGCCTCCGCGCCGGCACCGAACAGGTCCGGGGACAGCTGGGCGATGCGCGGGTCCACCCAGGTGGGGACGTGCACGCCGTTGGTGACCGAGGTGATCGGCACCTCTGAGTGGTCGAAGCCCGGCCACAACGCGGAAAACATGCCGCGGGAGACAACGCCGTGCAGCTTGGCGACGCCGTTGGCCCGCTGGGCAAGCCGCAGGCCCATGACCGCCATGTTGAATACGAACGGATTGCCGTCCACGAAGTCTTCCCGGCCCAGGTCCAGGATCTTCGCGACCGGCACATCGGGCGCGAGCCCGGCCTCAAAGAAGTGCTGGATCTGCGAGGTCTCGAAGCGGTCAATGCCGGCAGGCACGGGAGTGTGGGTGGTGAAGACAGTCGAGGGCCCGGCCGGCCGCGAGGGCTTCTTCCCACGTCAGGGGATTGGCCGCGGACATCATTTCCTGGATCCGTTCGACGCCCAGGAAACCGGCATGGCCCTCGTTGGTGTGGAACACCTCGGGCGCCGGCCCGCCGGTGAGCTTCTGGAACGCGCGCAGGGCCTTGACGCCGCCCATGCCCAGGAGGAGTTCCTGCTGCAGGCGGTGGTCCCCGCCGCCGCCGTAGAGCCGGTCGGTAATGCTGCGGGCGGCGTCGTCGTTGCCCGGGACATCGGAGTCCAGCAGGAGCAGGGGGACGCGTCCGACGTCGGCCCGCCACACGTGCGCGAGCAGGCGGCGTCCGTCGGGGAGAGGCAGTGCAATCTGGAGGGGTGTGCCGTTGCCGTCCGGCGAGGGCTCCCGGAGCAGGGTCAGGGGCAGCCCGTCCGGGTCGAGGACCGGATAGGTCTCCTGCTGCCAGGCGTCGCGGGACAGCGACTGCTTGAAGTAGCCGGCCTGGTAGAGGAGTCCGACGCCAATCAGGGGTACGCCAAGATCCGAGGCGGCCTTCAGATGGTCGCCGGCAAGGATGCCGAGGCCGCCGGAGTATTGCGGCAGCACCTCAGTGATGCCGAACTCGGGTGAGAAGTAGGCGATACAGGACGGTGCGCCGTCGCCCAGCGACTGATACCAGCGGGGCTGCTCAAGGTACTGGTCCAGATCCGCAGCGGCGGCGTGGACGCGTTTGACGACGTCCTGGTCCGCCGCGAGCCGCTGAAGTTCCTCGCGGCTGACCAGGCTCAGGAACGTCACGGGATCCGAGTCGCTCTCCGCCCAGATGTCGGCATTAAGCCACTCGAATAGCTCCCGGGTGGGCCGGTGCCAGGACCACCGAAGATTGGTGGCCAGCCTGGCCAGCGGCCGGATGGACTCGGGAAGAACGGTTCGGACGGTAATTCTGCGGATTGCCTTCACCTGCGAAACACTAACCCACAACCCAGTACCCGGGAACAGGATTGGGTTTCTTTCCGGTAAATGACTGTGGGCCTTTACTTAATCCAGCAAATGCCGCGCTGCCTTAGCATTCTGGCCGTTTTCTAGATAACGTCGAGCCTGTGACGAATAACTCGCGAACCAGCGCCGTGTCCAAGCAAGAGCCGAAGGCCCTGATTACGGAGGGCCTTAGATTCGGCCGTTTTCCGATCACTGCCGTGCAGCCCGTCGTGGAGGGCGGTAAGTTCCCCGCCAAGGCAGTGGTGGGCGAGACCCTGGTGGTAGGGGCGACGTCGTTCAGGGAAGGACACGACCAGCTCGGCGTCAGCGCCGTACTGTTCGACCCCAGCGGATCTGAGCGGCAGCGCGTCCGCCTCGCCCCGCCGCGCGGCAGCCGCGGCCAGGGCACGGATCGTTGGGAAGGCCTGCTGACGCCGGCTGACACGGGCAACTGGACTTTCGTCATCGAGGCCTGGCATGACCGCTACGGGACATGGCATCACAACGCCGAAGTGAAGATCGGGGCCGGCGTCGACGTCGACCTGATGCTTGCCGAAGGCGCCGCACTGCTCTCCGAAGCGGCAGATGACTCCACCCGGGCGTGGGATGACCAGGAGACACTGCGGGCCGCGGTGGCAGGACTATCTGATGAGTCGCTGCCCGTGGAACGACGCCTGGCCGCCGGGTTCAGCCCCGCGGTGACCGCCGTTATCGACCGCCAGCCCATCCGCGAACTCGTCACGGTCTCCGAGCCATACCCGCTGCTGGTCGAGCGGGCTCTGGCCGGCCGGGGCTCGTGGTATGAATTTTTCCCCCGCTCCGAGGGCGCGGTGCACGACGCCGCGACCGGCGAGTGGACCTCCGGGACGTTCCGGACCGCCGCAAAGCGCCTCGACGCCGTCGCGGCCATGGGATTTGACATCATTTACATGCCCCCGATCCACCCGATCGGCACCCAGCACCGCAAAGGCCCCAACAACACCCTGATTGCCGGCCCGCAGGACCCCGGTTCGCCCTGGGCCATCGGTGGCAAGGAAGGCGGCCACGACGCGATTCACCCGGATCTTGGCACCATCGATGATTTCGCCGCGTTTGTGTGGCGTGCAGGCGAGCTTGGCCTTGAGGTTGCGCTGGACCTGGCGCTGCAGGCCTCCCCGGACCACCCCTGGGTGCAGAGCCACCCGGAGTGGTTCACCACCCGTGTGGACGGCACGATCGCCTACGCCGAGAATCCGCCGAAGAAATACCAGGACATTTTCCCGATCAACTTCGACAACGATCCGGAGGGTCTGTCCAACGAGATCCTTCGCATCGTGCTGCACTGGGTCGGCCACGGGGTCAAAATCTTCCGGGTGGACAACCCGCACACCAAACCCGTGTGGTTCTGGGAAT
Source organism: Arthrobacter sp. PAMC25284 (assembly GCF_019443425.1). NCBI lineage: Bacteria > Bacillati > Actinomycetota > Actinomycetes > Micrococcales > Micrococcaceae > Arthrobacter > Arthrobacter sp. PAMC25284. The sequence continues at coordinate 1,959,029 of NZ_CP080382.1, read as the reverse complement.
GGCTGATCGGCAAGGTCAACGAACAGCACCCCGAGGTCGTCTTCCTTGCCGAGGCATTCACGCGCCCGGCAATGATGCACGCCCTGGGCCGGGCCGGCTTCCAGCAGTCCTACACCTACTTCACTTGGCGGAACACCAAGGAAGAACTGGAGGAGTACTTCCAGGAGGTCAGCCACGTCTCCCCGGCGTACTTCCGGCCAAACTTCTTCGTGAACACCCCGGACATCCTCACCGAATACCTGCAGTTCGGCGGTCCGGCAGCATTCCGGATCCGGGCCACGCTGGCCGCCACGGCAAGCCCGACCTGGGGCGTCTACGCCGGCTTCGAACTCTACGAACACGTCGCCCGGCCGGGCGCGGAAGAGAACATCGACAACGAAAAGTTCGAGTACAAGTCCCGTAACTGGGATGCGGCCGCCGCTTCCGGACGTACACTGGCGCCGTACCTGACCAGGCTCAACGAGATCCGGCGTGCGCATCCGGCCCTCGGCGACCTGCAGAACCTCACGGTGCACCAGAGCACGGACAGTTCCACCGTGGTCTACTCCAAGCACAAGACGCTGCCGGACGGCACCAAGGACACCTTGATCATCGTCGTCAACGTGGATTCGCACAGCACCCGGGAAGGCACCGTCACCCTGGACCTGGCTGCACTGGAACTGGACCCGGAGAACCTGACCCGCAACGGCGGATTTATGGTCGATGATCTGCTGTCCGGTGAGAGCTGGGAATGGGGCGAGTCGAATTACGTTCGCCTTGACCCGCACGTCGAACCCGCCCACATCCTGAATATCCGGAGGTAGTGCCAATGAGTTTTAGTCCGCAAAATCCCAGCCAGCACTACGGCAGCTCCAGCTTCGACCTGAACGCCCCAGGCCTGCAGCATGATCCAATCTGGTACCGAAAAGCAGTGTTTTATGAAGTGCTGGTCCGGGCGTTCGCGGACGGGAACGGCGACGGGTCCGGGGATTTCCACGGGCTGATCGAGAAGCTGGACTATCTGCAGTGGCTCGGGGTCGACTGCCTCTGGCTGCCGCCGTTCTTCCAGTCTCCGCTGCGCGACGGCGGCTACGATATCTCGGACTACAATTCCGTGCTCGACGAATTCGGCACTATCAGTGACTTCAAACGGCTCGTGGCGGAGGCGCATGCCCGCGGTGTCCGGGTCATCATCGACCTTCCGCTGAACCACACCTCGGACCAGCATCCCTGGTTCCAGGAATCACGCAAGGATCCGGAAGGGCCGTTCGGCGATTTCTATGTGTGGAGCGACACGGACGAGAAGTACGAGGACGCCCGCATCATCTTCGTGGACACGGAGGAATCAAACTGGACCTTCGACCCCATCCGGCGGCAATTCTTCTGGCACCGCTTCTTCAGCCACCAGCCTGACCTGAATTTCGAGAACCCGAAGGTCATCGACGCGCTCTTCGACGTCGTGCGGTTCTGGCTGGACCAGGGGATCGACGGTTTCCGTGCCGACGCCATCCCCTACCTGTTCGAAGAAGAAGGCACGAACTGCGAGAACCTGCCTCAGACGCACGAATTCCTGCGCAAGCTGCGCACAATGGTCGATGATAATTACCCGGGCCGGGTGATCATCGCCGAAGCCAACCAGCCGCCTGCGGAAGTGGTCGAGTACTTCGGCACCGAAGAGGAACCGGAATGCCACATGGCCTTCCACTTCCCGATCATGCCCCGGCTGTATTACGCGCTGCGCGACCAGAAAGCAGCGCCCATCATCGAGGCGATGAGGGACACCCCGGACATTCCCGAAGGCGCCCAGTGGGGCACCTTCCTGCGCAACCACGACGAACTGACCCTGGAAATGGTCACCTCGGACGAACGTGCCGCCATGCTCGGCTGGTACGCCCCGGATCCGCGGATGCGCGCCAACATCGGGATCCGGCGACGCCTGGCGCCCCTGCTGGATAACTCCCGGTCCGAGATTGAGCTCATCAATGCGCTATTGCTGTCCCTGCCGGGCAGTCCGTTCCTGTACTACGGGGACGAGATCGGCATGGGGGATAACATCTGGCTCGAGGACCGCGACGCCGTGCGCACCCCGATGCAGTGGAACCCGGACCGCAACGCCGGATTCTCCAGCGCGGACCCCGGAAAGCTCTACCTCCCGGTGATCCAGTCGCTGGTCTACAACTACAGCATGGCCAACGTCGAGGCCGAGGCGGCCCACTCGGGCTCGCTGCTGCGCTGGATGCGCCAGATCCTGAGCATCCGCAAGAACCACCCCGCCTTCGGCCTGGGAACGTTCAAACATGTCGAAGCCGACCACGACGTCGTTCTCGCCTACCTGCGCGAACTTCCCGACGGGAACTCCGCGGGGGAGGACGGCGAAACCATCCTGTGCGCCTTCAACCTCTCCCAGCATCCGGTAGCAACCACCCTCCGGGTGCCGAAGTACGCCGGGAGGGGCCTCCGGGACGTGTTTGGCGGCCAGATGTTCCCCGGGATCGGTGATGACGGGACATTGACCCTGACCCTGGGCAGCCACGACTTTTTCTGGCTGCGGATCCGCTCGGCGTCGTCAAACCCGGCGTCCCCGCACACCCAGGCGATGCCGATCCTGTCCATCGAGGGTTGAGATGACCGGCCCCCTACTTTCCGCCGCTCTCGCCGAACTGCTCGTTGCCTGGCTCCCGCGCCAGCGCTGGTTCCCGGTGAAGAGCGCAGAGTTCACGCTTGAGCCGGCCGGGGGCCTGCGTCTGCCCGATCCCGGAACCGACGGCGCGGCAGGGCTCGAGGTGCTCCTCGCCGCGGTGACGTATCCCACCGCTGACGGCAACAGGACCGACGTCGTCCAGGTTCCGCTCAGCCTCCGCGGGGCGCCGCTGGCCGGAGCGGAGTCCGCGCTGATCGGCGAACTCCCCGGGGATGGCGGGGAGGGCCGGCGCTGGGTGTACGACGGCGTCCATGACCCGGCCTTTGTCGCCGCCTGGCTGGACCTGATCCGTGCCGGCGGGAGCTCAACGACGGGAAACGCCGCCGGGCACAGTGTGGACTCCGGCTATCGCCTGCCGTTCGCGACCGGCAGGGTAAAGGTCCTCACGGGGGAGCAGTCCAATAGTTCCGTGATCGTCGACGACGGCGGTTCCGCCGCCATCGTAAAGTTCTTTCGGGTGCTGTCCGAAGGGCACAACCCGGAAGTCGAAATTGGTGCCGCGCTGACCGCGGGCCGCACCACCGAAGTGCCGGCAACCATCGGTTGGGTCACGGGCGAATGGGCAGCTCCGGAGACGGGGACGCCGGCCGGTGATATGCGGCTGGCGCACGGTGAACTCGCCGTCGCCCACGAGTTCCTCGCCGGCGGCCTGGACGCTTGGCGGCTGGCCGTGGACGCCGCCAAGGCCGGAGCCGGCTTCGCCGCGGAAGCCCACACACTTGGCGCGGCGACAGCCACGGTGCACCGGCGGCTCGCCGAGGCACTCGGCACCGCGGCGGAATCCGCTCCGGGCCGGGACATCGCGCCCGGAGTCGCCCAGCGGGTACGCGAGTCATGGGCCCAGGCCGGCACCGCCGTCGGACCGTACGACGACGAACTGGAAGCGCTGTTGCGGCAACTGGGCGGAAGTGGCGCCGGGACCCTGCAGCGCATCCACGGCGACCTCCACCTTGGCCAGATCCTGCAGGTACCGGGGCGAGGCGGGCATCCGCCGCGGTGGGCGATCCTGGATTTCGAGGGGGAGCCGCTCCGGCCAATCTCTGAACGAAACTTTCCGGATGTGCCGCTCCGCGATGTCGTGGGAATGTTGCGTTCCTTCGACTACGCGGCCGGCGCGGCCGTTCGGGAGTCGCCCGGCGCGGCGGTCCCCGCGACGTGGGTGGAGGATTGTGCCGCGGCATTCCTGGCTGGCTACTCAGAGGTGATACCGGGCAGCGTGGACCGGAACTCGCCCCTGTTTGTGGCCCTGTGGCTGGATAAGGCCCTCTATGAAGTTATCTATGAACTAAGAAACAGGCCGGACTGGCTCTCCATTCCGGCGGATGCATCACGTCGTCTCCTCAGTAGTACAGGTTTTGGCGTCTCTGCCGAAGCCGAAGCGGAAGGTATAGAAAAATGACAGGCTCAGCACGTATCGAACGGCCCGGCGCCCCACTCCCCGTGGACGCAGAGACCCTCGCGAGGGTAGCGGCCGGTGAACACCACGCGCCGCACTCGGTTCTCGGTGCACACCTCGACGACCACGGCCATGTCACCATCCGGACGCTGAAGCACCTCGCGGAAGCCGTCTCGGTTGTTACCGCCGGCGGCACGGTTCCGATGGAGCACGAGGCACACGGCGTATGGGCCGCGGTGCTGGAGCCGCAGGAGCACGGCCATGTGCCGGACTACCGGCTCGAGGTGACCTATGAGGGCCTCCTGCCGCAGCCGGCGGACGATCCCTACCGTTTTATGCCGACCATCGGCGAAATTGACCTGCATCTGATCGGCGAGGGCCGGCACGAGCGCCTTTGGGACGTCCTCGGTGCCCACGTCCAGCACTACAAGTCCGCGCTCGGCGACATCGACGGCGTCTCGTTCGCCGTGTGGGCCCCGAATGCCCAGGCTGTCCGCGTCAAGGGCGATTTTAACGGCTGGGACGGCCGGGAATTCTCGATGCGGTCGCTGGGTTCCAGCGGAGTCTGGGAACTGTTCATCCCCGGCGTTCCGGCCGGCGCATGCTACAAGTTCGAAATCAGGACCAAGCATGGCTACTGGGTGGAAAAGGCAGATCCGATGGCCTTCGGCACAGAAGTCCCGCCGCTGACGGCGTCGAAGGTCGTGGAGCCGTCCTACGCTTTCAAGGATGCAGCGTGGATGGAAGCCCGTGCCGCCCGGGATCCGCACAACTCCCCGATGAGCGTCTACGAAGTCCACCTCGGGTCCTGGCGGTTGGGACTCGGCTACAAGGAACTCGCCAAGGAGCTGGTGGAGTACGTCAAGTGGCTCGGATTCACGCATGTGGAGTTCATGCCTGTCGCGGAGCACCCCTTCGGCGGATCGTGGGGCTACCAGGTGACGTCCTACTTCGCCCCGACGTCACGGTTCGGGCACCCGGACGAATTCCGGCACCTGGTTGATGAACTCCACCAGGCGGGGATCGGCGTTCTGCTGGACTGGGTTCCCGCGCACTTCCCCAAGGACGAATGGGCACTTGCCCGGTTCGACGGCGAACCGTTGTACGAGCACGCCGATCCCAACCTCGGCGAACACCCCGACTGGGGAACGCTGATCTTCGACTACGGACGCACCGAGGTGCGCAACTTCCTCGTCGCCAACGCGCTGTATTGGCTCGAGGAATTCCACATCGACGGGCTGCGGGTCGACGCCGTCGCCTCCATGCTCTACCTTGACTATTCGCGCGAGGAAGGCCAGTGGTCGCCGAACCGTTACGGCGGACGCGAAAATCTGGAAGCCATCTCGTTCCTCCAGGAAGTCAACGCCACCGTCTATAAGACCCACCCCGGCGCCGTGATGATCGCCGAGGAATCCACGGCGTTCCCGGGCGTTACCGGCCCGACCAGCGGCGGCGGCCTGGGCTTTGGCCTGAAATGGAACATGGGCTGGATGCACGACTCGCTGCAGTACATGGCGGAGGACCCCTACAACCGCAAGTGGCACCATGGGACCATCACGTTCTCAATGGTGTACGCCTTCTCGGAGAACTTCCTCCTGCCGATCAGCCACGACGAAGTTGTGCACGGCAAGGGCTCAATGCTGCGCAAGATGCCCGGTGACCGCTGGCAGCAGCTCGCCAACCTGCGGTCCTTCTTCGCCTACCAGTGGGCCCACCCGGGTAAGCAGCTGATCTTTATGGGCACCGAGTTCGGCCAGGAAGCGGAATGGTCTGAGCAGCACGGCCTCGACTGGTGGCTCGCCGATATCCCGGCGCACAAGGGGATGCAGCTTCTGACCAAGGACCTCAACGAGCTCTACGCCGCCACGCCGGCGCTGTACGAGCTGGACAACACCCCGGATGGCTTCCAGTGGATCAACGGCGGTGACACGGACCGGAACGTACTGACCTTCATTCGACGCGATGCTGCCGGGAACCCTATTGTCTGCGCCATGAACTTCTCCGGCGGTCCCCACGAGGGCTACGTCCTCGGTGTGCCGTCCGCCGGAGCGTGGACGGAAGTCCTGAACACCGACGCAGCCAGCTATGGCGGTTCCGGTGTCGTGAACTCCGGAACGCTGACGGCGACCGACGACGGCCTGGACGGACAGCCGGCTGCGCTGACTGTCACGCTGCCCCCACTGGGCGCGGTATTCTTCATGCCGCGGACGGAATCCGCAATGAAGTCAGCTCCGAAGGCCGCATTGAAGGCCGCGCCTAAGGTTGCCGCCAAGGTTGCCGCGAAGGTTGCGCCGAAGACGGCCGCGAAGGTTGCTGCGAAAGCTGCGCCGAAGACCGCCAAGAAATCCACGAAGAAGCCCGCGGAGTAATCCGGACGGTCAGCCTGACGCCAGGCTACGGCCGGGGTGGGACGGAGGGCCCGGAATCCGCGTGATTCCGGGCCCTCCGGGCTTGCTACCGGGGGCGCGTTGCCAGTACCGCAAAGTGCTGGTATAGTTTATTTCCGCGCTGCTCCCCGGAGTTGGACGGCAAAAACCACACAGAAGCCTCACGGCGGACTGAGTGGAGATCGCCGATTTGACAAGGGTGAAGCGGCCGGGTAAGTTTGTCAGGTTGCTCCGGAGCGATCCACGGTTGAGGTTGTGGTGGTGCCGGGTGTGTCTGTTGTTTGAGAACTCAATAGTGTGCCAAGTTTGTTGATACCAATTTATTGTATTGAATTGGTTGAATGTGCTGGATCCGCCACCCCGTGGTGTGGTCTGGTGTTTTTGGCTGGTTTCAAATTTTGTGCAGCCGGCGTTCCCGTTTTCCCGGGGGCGTGTGGTTGTGTCTGTTTTTGTTTTACTTCAACGGAGAGTTTGATCCTGGCTCAGGATGAACGCTGGCGGCGTGCTTAACACATGCAAGTCGAACGATGATCTCCAGCTTGCTGGGGGGATTAGTGGCGAACGGGTGAGTAACACGTGAGTAACCTGCCCTTAACTCTGGGATAAGCCTGGGAAACTGGGTCTAATACCGGATATGACTCCTCATCGCATGGTGGGGGGTGGAAAGCTTTATTGTGGTTTTGGATGGACTCGCGGCCTATCAGCTTGTTGGTGAGGTAATGGCTCACCAAGGCGACGACGGGTAGCCGGCCTGAGAGGGTGACCGGCCACACTGGGACTGAGACACGGCCCAGACTCCTACGGGAGGCAGCAGTGGGGAATATTGCACAATGGGCGCAAGCCTGATGCAGCGACGCCGCGTGAGGGATGACGGCCTTCGGGTTGTAAACCTCTTTCAGTAGGGAAGAAGCGAAAGTGACGGTACCTGCAGAAGAAGCGCCGGCTAACTACGTGCCAGCAGCCGCGGTAATACGTAGGGCGCAAGCGTTATCCGGAATTATTGGGCGTAAAGAGCTCGTAGGCGGTTTGTCGCGTCTGCCGTGAAAGTCCGGGGCTCAACTCCGGATCTGCGGTGGGTACGGGCAGACTAGAGTGATGTAGGGGAGACTGGAATTCCTGGTGTAGCGGTGAAATGCGCAGATATCAGGAGGAACACCGATGGCGAAGGCAGGTCTCTGGGCATTAACTGACGCTGAGGAGCGAAAGCATGGGGAGCGAACAGGATTAGATACCCTGGTAGTCCATGCCGTAAACGTTGGGCACTAGGTGTGGGGGACATTCCACGTTTTCCGCGCCGTAGCTAACGCATTAAGTGCCCCGCCTGGGGAGTACGGCCGCAAGGCTAAAACTCAAAGGAATTGACGGGGGCCCGCACAAGCGGCGGAGCATGCGGATTAATTCGATGCAACGCGAAGAACCTTACCAAGGCTTGACATGGACCGGACCGGGCTGGAAACAGTCCTTCCCCTTTGGGGCCGGTTCACAGGTGGTGCATGGTTGTCGTCAGCTCGTGTCGTGAGATGTTGGGTTAAGTCCCGCAACGAGCGCAACCCTCGTTCCATGTTGCCAGCGCGTAATGGCGGGGACTCATGGGAGACTGCCGGGGTCAACTCGGAGGAAGGTGGGGACGACGTCAAATCATCATGCCCCTTATGTCTTGGGCTTCACGCATGCTACAATGGCCGGTACAAAGGGTTGCGATACTGTGAGGTGGAGCTAATCCCAAAAAGCCGGTCTCAGTTCGGATTGGGGTCTGCAACTCGACCCCATGAAGTCGGAGTCGCTAGTAATCGCAGATCAGCAACGCTGCGGTGAATACGTTCCCGGGCCTTGTACACACCGCCCGTCAAGTCACGAAAGTTGGTAACACCCGAAGCCGGTGGCCTAACCCCTTGTGGGAGGGAGCTGTCGAAGGTGGGACTGGCGATTGGGACTAAGTCGTAACAAGGTAGCCGTACCGGAAGGTGCGGCTGGATCACCTCCTTTCTAAGGAGCACCTACAATCACCGTGCCTCATGTATGTGGGTGTGGCGGGGTTGTCAGGAGTATATGCCCGTTGCGCAGACGCTAGTTCTGCGGCGGGTGCTCACGGGTGGAATATCAACAAGTAGCGGCCGCGTGTTTGTCTGCGGCACCCAGTACGGCGGGTCTCTTCCTTTGGGGAGGGTCCGGCCTGGAACGGTGCGGCTCATGGATGGGTGGTTTCGTGTTTGGCACACTGTTGGGTCCTGAGACAACAGGACCGGATGTTGTGGCGGGTGTGTTCTTTTCCTTCGGGGGAGGGGCGGGCCGGCTGCGGGGTCCGGGACTTCTGTTTCTGGTTTCCTGGCTGCACCGATGATGCACGTTTGTGTGTGTGGGGTGTGTGGTACGGGGTTGTTGTTTGAGAACTACATAGTGGACGCGAGCATCTTTTATAAGAAGCAATTTCCAAGAATATGAACCTGGATCTGTCCCGGGCGCCTTTCGGGGTGTTTGGGGTGGTTTTCGTGGTTCTCTCGAAAATAGCGTTTTATTGATCTTTTGTGGTCAAGTTTTTAAGAGCACACGGTGGATGCCTTGGCATTAGGAGCCGAAGAAGGACGTAGGAATCTGCGATAAGCCTGGGGGAGTCGATAACCGGACTGTGATCCCAGGGTGTCCGAATGGGGAAACCCCGCCAGACGCGCGAGTGATCTGGTGACCCGCATCTGAACACATAGGGTGCGTGGAGGGAACGCGGGGAAGTGAAACATCTCAGTACCCGCAGGAAGAGAAAACAATAGTGATTCCGTCAGTAGTGGCGAGCGAACGCGGATCAGGCTAAACCGTTCCATGTGTGATAGCCGGCGGGCGTTGCATGGTCGGGGTTGTGGGACTTTCCGTTCCAGCTCTGCCGGGCTGGGAAGGTGAGAGTGTGGACATAGGTGAACGGTCTTGAAAGGCCGGCCGTAGAGGGTGTGAGCCCCGTAACCGAAATGTTGTGCACCGCCTGGAGAGTATCCCAAGTAGCACGGGGCCCGAGAAATCCCGTGTGAATCTGTCAGGACCACCTGATAAGCCTAAATACTCCCTAATGACCGATAGCGGACCAGTACCGTGAGGGAAAGGTGAAAAGTACCCCGGGAGGGGAGTGAAACAGTACCTGAAACCGTGTGCTTACAATCCGTCGGAGCAGTCTTAGTTACTGTGACGGCGTGCCTTTTGAAGAATGAGCCTGCGAGTTAGTGTTACGTCGCGAGGTTAACCCGTGTGGGGAAGCCGTAGCGAAAGCGAGTCTGAATAGGGCGTTGCAGTGGCGTGATCTAGACCCGAAGCGAAGTGATCTACCCATGGCCAGGTTGAAGCGACGGTAAGACGTCGTGGAGGACCGAACCCACTTCAGTTGAAAATGGAGGGGATGAGCTGTGGGTAGGGGTGAAAGGCCAATCAAACTTCGTGATAGCTGGTTCTCCCCGAAATGCATTTAGGTGCAGCGTTGCGTGTTTCTTACCGGAGGTAGAGCTACTGGATGGCTAATGGGCCCTACAAGGTTACTGACGTCAGCCAAACTCCGAATGCCGGTAAGTGAGAGCGCAGCAGTGAGACTGTGGGGGATAAGCTTCATAGTCGAGAGGGAAACAGCCCAGACCACCAACTAAGGCCCCTAAGCGTGTGCTAAGTGGGAAAGGATGTGGAGTTGCGAAGACAACCAGGAGGTTGGCTTAGAAGCAGCCATCCTTAAAAGAGTGCGTAATAGCTCACTGGTCAAGTGATTCCGCGCCGACAATGTAGCGGGGCTCAAGTACACCGCCGAAGTTGTGGATTTCAGATAATAGCCAAGCCGCTCCCTTGTGGGGTTGGTTCAGGCGTCTGGAGTGGTAGGGGAGCGTCGTGTGGGCAGTGAAGTCGCGGTGTAAACCAGCGGTGGAGCCTACACGAGTGAGAATGCAGGCATGAGTAGCGAAAGACGGGTGAGAAACCCGTCCGCCGAATGATCAAGGGTTCCAGGGTCAAGCTAATCTGCCCTGGGTAAGTCGGGACCTAAGGCGAGGCCGACAGGCGTAGTCGATGGACAACGGGTTGATATTCCCGTACCGGCGAAAAACCGCCCATGCTGAACAGGGGATACTAACCGCCCGAAACCTGCCCGATCGCCCTTGTGGTGTGAGGGTTTTGGTGGAGCGCGGGACCTGATCCTGGGAGGCAAGCGTATTAACAGGTGTGACGCAGGAAGGTAGCCGAGCCGGGCGATGGTTGTCCCGGTCTAAGGATGTAGGGCGAACGGTAGGCAAATCCGCCGTTCATGATGCCTGAGATCTGATGGGACTCCCGTAAGGGGGGATTCGGTGATCCTATGCTGCCAAGAAAAGCATCGACGCGAGGTTTTAGCCGCCCGTACCCCAAACCGACACAGGTGATCAGGTAGAGAATACTAAGGCGATCGAGAGAATTATGGTTAAGGAACTCGGCAAAATGCCCCCGTAACTTCGGGAGAAGGGGGGGCCCCCATCGTGATGGACACTAGCTGTCCGGAGCGTGCAGGGGCCGCAGAGACCAGGGGGAAGCGACTGTTTACTAAAAACACAGGTCCGTGCGAAGTCGCAAGACGATGTATACGGACTGACTCCTGCCCGGTGCTGGAAGGTTAAGAGGACCGGTTAGCCGCAAGGCGAAGCTGAGAATTTAAGCCCCAGTAAACGGCGGTGGTAACTATAACCATCCTAAGGTAGCGAAATTCCTTGTCGGGTAAGTTCCGACCTGCACGAATGGAGTAACGACTTCCCCGCTGTCTCAACCATAAACTCGGCGAAATTGCAGTACGAGTAAAGATGCTCGTTACGCGCAGCAGGACGGAAAGACCCCGAGACCTTTACTATAGTTTGGTATTGGTGTTCGGAGTGGCTTGTGTAGGATAGGTGGGAGACGTTGAAACCCGGACGCCAGTTCGGGTGGAGTCATCGTTGAAATACCACTCTGGTCACTTTGGACATCTAACTTCGGCCCGTAATCCGGGTCAGGGACAGTGCCTGATGGGTAGTTTAACTGGGGCGGTTGCCTCCTAAAAAGTAACGGAGGCGCCCAAAGGTTCCCTCAGCCTGGTTGGCAATCAGGTGTCGAGTGTAAGTGCACAAGGGAGCTTGACTGTGAGAGAGACATCTCAAGCAGGGACGAAAGTCGGGACTAGTGATCCGGCGGTACATTGTGGAATGGCCGTCGCTCAACGGATAAAAGGTACCTCGGGGATAACAGGCTGATCTTGCCCAAGAGTCCATATCGACGGCATGGTTTGGCACCTCGATGTCGGCTCGTCGCATCCTGGGGCTGGAGTAGGTCCCAAGGGTTGGGCTGTTCGCCCATTAAAGCGGTACGCGAGCTGGGTTTAGAACGTCGTGAGACAGTTCGGTCCCTATCCGCTGCGCGCGCAGGAAATTTGAGAAGGGCTGTCCTTAGTACGAGAGGACCGGGACGGACGAACCTCTGGTGTGTCAGTTGTACTGCCAAGTGCACCGCTGATTAGCTACGTTCGGATGGGATAACCGCTGAAAGCATCTAAGCGGGAAGCTCGCTTCGAGATGAGATTTCCATACACCTTGTGTGTGAGAGGCCCCCAGCCAGACCACTGGGTTGATAGGCCGGATGTGGAAGCGAGGACTAACGACTCGTGAAGCTGACCGGTACTAATAGGCCGATAACTTACACCACACACTCCTCCCCGTGAACGGATTCAAAAGACGTTCACACCACGGGAAGAGTAAAGAAACAAGATACGCTTGCGTCCACTATGTGGTTCCCAACCAACAAACCCGCCACGGGTTTCGTTGCCTGGTGAACCAACAACAAAATAACAACACCACACCACCCCCACACACAACGGGGGCGGACGTGGACAGGTTGTAACCACAACTTTCCCCACCCCGGCCATGCCAGGATGCGGGACATAAGGTTACGGCGGTCACAGCGTGGGGGAAACGCCCGGTCCCATCCCGAACCCGGAAGCTAAGACCCACAGCGCCGATGGTACTGCACCCGGGAGGGTGTGGGAGAGTAGGACGCCGCCGGACACTATTTAGTGCTCGACCCCCGACAACGATTGTCGGGGGTCGAGCCACACAAATGTTGTAACTATAGATTTCCCCCTCGAACGCCCAGGCGGACGGGGAGCGGATACAGGGTTACGGCGGTCACAGCGTGGGGGAAACGCCCGGTCCCATCCCGAACCCGGAAGCTAAGACCCACAGCGCCGATGGTACTGCACCCGGGAGGGTGTGGGAGAGTAGGACGCCGCCGGACAACCATTAACAGGTCGAGAGCCTCCAACCACCAGGTTGGAGGCTCTCCCTCTTTAACCATCGCCGCGGAGTACTTTAACCCACACCGCGGAATACACCGTCCCGCAGATCCCGCAGGTTTAATCCAAGCCCTCCCGCACCTCTCGTTCCGTGCTGCAGGAGCGTAGGTCCAGGTGCTGCAGGTCTTACGGTGGCGTCCCCCGGGTAGAGTTGGTGCCCATGGACAACCTCTTCAGCCATGCACCCGCCGAGACCCCGGAACCGAAGACGGCCGGCGGACTGGAGCCCGTCGTCGTCACCGTCGTGGTGCCAGGTGCCGTGGCCCGGACCTTTATGGGGTTCACGGAACACACGCACTTGTGGTGGCCGCTGGAGGCCCACAGCGTCTACGGCGTGGGTTCCTACGTGGAGTTCGAGGAGAACCTGGTCCTGGAAACGGCTGATGACGGCAGGACGGCCATCTGGGGATCCATCGATGACTGGCAGCCTCCACTCTCGTTCCACGCCAGCTGGCACCCCGGAACCACTGCGCTGTGGTCCACCGAACTTCGCGTGGCCTTCCGTGCAGTGGAGTCCGGCACCGAGTTGCGTCTCGTTCATTCGGGGTGGGAAGGCGCGGAGGATCCTGCTGCCACGCGGGCGGATCACGCCGCCGGCTGGCCGGTGGTGCTGGAGAGGTTTGTACGCTTCATGGGCGGTGCCGGGGACTGACCCGTACCTGCCGGTAGGAGCAGGCGCTCAACGCAGCCGCGCAACATCGGCTGGGGGCACCGCGGTGCTGGAACGGATCACGAACCGGGTCGGGTACTCGGTGTCCGTGGCCTCCGGAGCTGTCCCGCGGTCGAGGCCGGCCAGGAGCCGCTGCACTGCCAGCTCACCCTGACCGCGGGCGTCCTGGTCGATGGTTGTCAGCCCAAATACTCCGCCGAGCTCGTGACCGTCGATCCCGATGACCGATAGATCTTCCGGGACGCGGAGGCCGAAGTCCCGCGCTGCGAGGATAGTGCCGATGGCCATCTCGTCAGAGGCCGCAAACACGGCTGTCGGGCGCTCAGCGGCGCCGCCCAGCAACTGCCGGGCGCTGGCGTACGCCCCCTGGATGGTGAAGTCGGCGGAGACCTGCCACTCGGGACGAACGGCGGTTCCTGTCTCTTTCATGGCCTTGGTGAAGCCGCCCTGTCGGATGCCGGGAAGCCCGAAATCCTTCTCATAGTCTGAGGAGCCAGTCATATGTGCAACCTTGGTGTGACCGAGTTGGATCAAGTGCCGGGTCGCAGCCCCGGCAATTCCGGAATCGTCGATGCGGATCGTCGATGCCCCGGGAAGCGGTCCGCCGATGCCCACGATCGGCCGGTGGATAGCCATGAGCTGCTGGATTTCGGACTCTTTGAGCACCAAAGATACTGCGATGACGGCGTCTACGCGTTTGCGCAGAAGGAAGTCGTTCAGCACGCTGCGGCGGCGCTTATGGCCTTCACTGACGTTGTAGAGCGTCAGGTCATATCCGGCGTCCAGCAGGGCTGCCGAGGCTCCCTCGACCACCGCCGAGAAATACCAGCGGTGGACCGAGGGAACGACAATCCCGATATTGTGCGTCCGGCCGGAGGCGAGGCTGGAGGCGTGGTACGAGAGGACAAAACCGAGCTCCGCGGCGGCGTGCCGGGCCAACTCCCGGCTGCGGGCAGAGACGTTATTCTTGCCGCTCAAGGCACGCGAAACGGTGGCAATGGAGAGGCCGGACCGTTCCGCGACGTCCTTGATGCCGGTCATTACTGGTTCTCCGTGTCCTCAATGTTGATTTCCAGCCAAACAGTTTCCCCTGAGCGTATGTGACGGTCCGCGCCGCTTTCGCCGGCCGTGAAATCGCCGTAGACAGCGTACGGGGTACTGCGCAGGAGTACGCGTCCTGCAGGCAGTTCCATGGCGTCGTGGCCCGTATTTATCAGGATCGCGGTGGTGCCATTGAGGAAGGCCAGAGACGTGTCCGTGCACCAGGCCTCCATCCAGGACAGGGAACCCTGGCCGAGCCGGAGCTCACGCCGCAGGGCCAGCGTCCGCCGATACAGGTTCAGGTGCGACGACGGTGACACGTCCTGCGCATCACGGGACAGGGCGTCAAAGCTGGCAGGCTGCGGCAGCCAGGGATCCTGGCCGCCGCCGAAGCCCGCATGAAGTTCACCGGTACGCCACGGCAAAGGCACACGGCACCCGTCGCGGCCCAGCCGCTCGCCGCCTGTGCGGGCAAAGGTGGGGTCCTGGCGACGGCTGTCGGGAATGTCGATGCCGTCCGGCAGCCCGAGCTCCTCGCCCTGGTAGAGGTACGCGCCGCCCGGCAGCCCCAGCATAAATAAGGAGGCGGCTGCTGCCCGGGTCCGTCCGAGTTCCTCATTGGGCTGCGGATCAAAGGCGCCGATTCCGTCCCCGTCGCGCGGCGCCTGTCCGTGGTACCCGAATCGGGTGGCGTGCCGGACGACGTCGTGGTTGGACAGGACCCAGGTGGTGGGTGCACCAACCGAATCCAGCGCTGTCAAGGATTCGGTGACGACGTAGCGCAGGCGGCCAAGGTCCAGGCCGGCGTGCAGGTAGGGAAAGTTGAACGCCTGGTGCATTTCGTCAGGGCGGACCCAGTCCGACAGGCGGGACAGCGGCTCCACGTTGGCCTCGGCGCAGAGGATCGTGTCGGGGCCGTATTCGGCGAGGATCTTCCGCCACTCGCGGTAGATCTCATGCACGGCCGGCTGCCCAAACATCGGGGGCCTCGTGGCCGGGGAAGCCCCAGGAGCTGGCCCCGTCGGCGCGGCCGCCCCATTCCGGCAGGCCCTTGGCCTTGACCAGAGCGTGGGCAACATCCACACGGAAGCCGCTGACTCCACGGTCCAGCCAGAAGCGGAGCACACGGGCAAACTCGGCGTGGACGGCGTCGTTGTCCCAGTTGAAATCGGGCTGCGAGGAATCAAACAGGTGCAGGTACCACTGGCCGGGGGCCCCATCGGGCTCAGTGATCCGGGTCCAGGCCGAACCGCCGAAGTGCGACTGCCAGTTGTTCGGCGCTTCCTGGCCGAACTCCCCGCGACCGTCACGGAAGATGAAGAGGTCCCGTTCGGGACTGCCGGCAGGGGCGGCCAGGGCCGCCTGGAAAGCCTGGTGCTGGTCTGAGCAGTGGTTGGGGACGAGGTCTACGATCATGCGCAGGCCCAACCGGGTTGCTTCGGCGATCATGGCATCGAAATCGGCCAGCGTCCCGAAAAGCGGGTCGACGTCGCAATAATCGCTGACGTCGTAACCGGCGTCGCGCTGCGGGGACCGGTAGAAGGGGGACAGCCAGACGGCGTCGACGTCCAGTTCGGCCAGCTGCGACAGTTCTGCAGTGATGCCGGCGAGATCGCCGATGCCGTCGCCGTTCAGGTCCCGGAAAGAGCGCGGGTAGATCTGGTAGATAACTGCCGACCGCCACCACCCGGGAGTGCTGTCTGCGGGGTGAACCGGCGTCAATGGTCCGGTCTGGGCGCTGGCCTGCGCAGCGTGGGCGGTGAGTACTGAGTCAACGGACATGCCGGTAATGGTATGCCCGAAACTCTGGGAATGAAAGCGCTTCCAGTGGCGTGTGTCACATTTGATTTGGCCAACGATTGGACTTGCGAAGGGCTCTTTTGCGGCTGGCGAATGCCGTTGTTCCGCTGGCGTCCACCAGCAAATTGCCCGCCCTCTAAAGATGCTGGAAACGTTTGCACTCCGGGTCTGGTGAACCCGCTGCAGGCGGGGCCTGCCACACGGGCCAGCCACATAGACTGAAGGCCGAAATCTAACGATTGTGAGAGACCTTGAGCATCATTGACGAGCTCACGGCCGCCCTTGGCCAAGCCAAGGTAGCCGTGGATGAGACCACGATGGCAACGTACGCCGTGGACCAGGCGCCGGTTCTCGAGTTCAGGCTGCCGCAGGCCGTCGTCCGGGCCGAGTCCGTGGCGGATGTGCAGGCCACCGTCAGGGCCTGCGCCGCCCACGGGGTCGCACTGGTGGCCCGGGGCGCCGGGACCGGGGTTTCCGGCGGAGCGCACGCCACCGAAGGCTGCGTCGTTCTCAGCCTGGAACGGATGAACCGCATCCTGGCGCTCAGCCCGGACGACGAGACCGCCGTCGTCGAACCCGGCGTCATCAACGGGGACCTCAACGCCGCCGCGGCGGTGCACGGGCTCATGTTCGCCCCGGATCCGGCCAGCTTCCGGATCTCCACCGTGGGCGGGAACGTGGCCACCAACGCGGGCGGGCTGCGCTGCGCCAAATACGGTGTGACGCGGGACTCAGTCCTGGCACTCGACGTCGTCCTCGCGGACGGCTCGCTGATCCACACCGGGCACCAGACTTTCAAAGGTGTCGCCGGCTATGACCTGACCGGCCTTTTCGTAGGCTCGGAGGGCACGCTGGGGATCGTGGTCGCGGTGACGGTCCGGCTTAAGTACTTACCGCGCGAGGTCCACACGATCGCCGCGTTCTACCCGGACTTCCGCAGTGCCGCCGCGGGAGTCCTGGCGGTCGGTAAGGCGCGCGTGCAGCCCGCCATCATGGAACTGCTCGACGGCGGAACGCTCGCCCAGCTCGATGACCTCCACGGCTCGAACCTGTCCGTGCGGGGTGCCTCCCTGCTGCTGATCCAGACCGACGGCTTCGGCGCCGCGGCGGAAGCCGCGGCCATCCGCACGGTGCTTGCGGCGGGCGGGGCGGTGGTGACCACGGAGGCCAGCGCGGAGGCCGAGCATCTGGTGGAGATGCGGCGCCACAGCCGCGGTGACGAAGTGGACGATGAGTACCGGGTGGGTGAGGACGTCGCCGTCCCGCGTTCGAAGCTGGTGGACTACGTGGCTGCGCTGGAAACCATGGCCGCGGCGCGCCACGTCCGACTCAAGATCGTCGCGCATGCGGGCGACGGCAACCTTCATCCCACGTTCTGGGTGGACAGGGTGGACAACACTGTGGACCCCGACGCCATGGAGCGCCTGGGCAAGGTCCTGGACGAGTCCATCACCGCGGCTTTGGCGATGGGTGGCACCATTACCGGTGAACATGGCATCGGCCAGTACAAGCTGCGCTGGCTCGGGCTGGAACAGAAGGAACCCGTACGCGAACTGCAGCGCCGGATCAAGGAACTGTTCGACCCGGCCGGCATCCTCAACCCGGGGAAAGCGATTTAGCCCGCAGCAACGAAGAAGCCCGTCCGTGCCATAAAAACCGGCCGGGACGAAGCCTTAGTCGTCGGAGTCCGGGTACTCGTCGATGTCTTCCTCGGAGCCGTAGCGTGATTCCTCGGTTTCCACCTCGAGGATCTTGAGCAGTCCGGTGTCCGGGTTGAGCATGATCGCGGCCTCGTCGCGGCGGTGGCGCAGCTCGGAATCAATGTAGGACTGAACGGCCTCGGCGAGCGGGATATGGCGGTTCTCCCGCTCGGAGATGTACCAGCGGTGCTCCAGGATTTCGTGCACTGCCTCGGCCGGCTCGAGCTTGCCGGAGAGGTCCCGGGGAATGGAGCGAACGATTGGTTCGAAGATCTGGCTGACCCAGAGATGGGCGCTGTATTCCTCGTCCATGCCGGGATTGTTGTCCGCCCGGAAAGAGTCCATGTCATTGAGAAGGCGGCGGGCCTGGTTTTCCTGCGCGTCCAGGCCGGTCAGGCGCAGGAGCCGGCGCTGGTGGTGCCCCGCATCCACCACCTTGGGCTGGAGCTGGATGGTGGAACCGTTCTTGGTGGTCTTGATCGCATACTCTTCGACGTCGAACCCCAGATCGTTGAGTTTGCGGATCCGGGCGGCCACGCGCCAGCGCTCACCGATCTCAAAGGATTCCTTTTCCGTGAGTTCCGTCCAGAGCCGGCGGTAGCTGTCCATGATCAGCTCACTCGTGGCCACGGGGTCCACCTTCTCCTCGATCAGGCCGCCCTCCAGGAGATCCATCAGTTCACCGGCGATGTTGACCCGCGCAATTTCCAGATCGTACTCGCGCTGGCCGGTCGAGAGATCGGGGTAGAGCTCGCCGGTCTCGGCATCGACTAAGTAGGCGGCGAACGCACCGGCGTCGCGGCGGAACAGGGTATTGGACAGTGACACGTCGCCCCAGTAGAACCCGATCAGGTGCAGGCGGACCAATAGAAGGGCCTGGGCATCGATCAGGCGGGTGAGGGTGTCCTTGCGCAGCATCTGCGAAAACAGGGCGCGGTACGGCATCGAAAATTTCAGATGCCTGGTGACCAGAACCGGATTCAGCGGGCGCCCCTCCGGGGTCGTGCGCCCGGTAATAACGGCGACTGGCTCCACGCAGGGGACGTCCAGCCGGGCCAGCTTGCGGAGCATGTGGTACTCGTGGCGGGCCACGTGCTCCGAGGTTTCCTTGATCGCGATCACAGACCCGCCCAGGTGGGCGAAGCGCACGATGTGCCGGGAGATGCCGCGGGGGAGTGCGGCGAGGTGCTGCGCCGGCCAGTCCTCGAGGGCGATGTGCCACGGCAGGTCCAGCAATTCCGGTTCCGTCGCGGCGGCAGTGATGCTCAGCGAACTTGAAGCGACGGCCTTGTCATCGTTGGCGCTGGCGGCTTCAAACCTCGGCAGCTTGCCGATCTGACCGTAGTCGGTCGGCTCGTCGTGCCACTGGGCGTTGTTTTCCTCGGTCATAAACCAATTCTTCCGTATGAGGGGCGGCGGCCCTAACGAACGGGGCCCCGGCTTGAAATCTGAGTGTCGGCTTTAACGGCCGACGGCGGCCCTTCCGCTATGGGAGGACCGCCGTTGGACGCGTGTTATGGGGGCTCAGTCGCCCAGGCGCAGACCGGTCTGGGTGTCGAACAGGTGCACGTGGCCGGACTGCGGACGGACGAAGATGGTGTCGCCCTTCATCGGGGGGCGGCGGCCGTCGACGCGTGCCACCATGTCGTGGCTCTGGCCGTCCAGTACCGTGTGGCCATAGACGTAGGCGTCGGCGCCGAGCTCTTCGACGACGTCGACCTCAACCTGGATACCTTCGCCCTCGGGCGCGGTTTCGAGGTCTTCCGGACGCGAACCAAGGGTCACGGTCTTGCCGTGTGCGGACTTGAGGACGTCCTGCGGGACCGGGAACACCGTGCCGCCGAACTGCACGCCGCCGTCGACGACCGGCAGTTCGAGCAGGTTCATGGCGGGGGAGCCGATGAAGCCGGCAACAAAGACGTTCTTCGGCTTGTCGTAGAGGTTGCGCGGGGTGTCCACCTGCATCAGCAGGCCGTCCTTGAGGACCGCAACGCGGTCGCCCATGGTCATGGCCTCGACCTGGTCGTGGGTCACGTAGACCGTGGTGACGCCGAGACGGCGGGTCAGGGATGCGATCTGGGTGCGGGTCTGGACTCGGAGCTTGGCGTCAAGGTTCGACAACGGCTCGTCCATGAGGAAGACCTGCGGGTTACGGACGATGGCACGGCCCATGGCAACACGCTGGCGCTGGCCGCCGGAGAGGGCCTTGGGCTTGCGGTCCAGGTACGGCTCGAGGTCAAGCAGCTTGGCGGCTTCGCGGACCCGTTCGGCACGCTCTTCCTTGCCGATGCCTGCGATCTTGAGGGCGAAGCCCATGTTGTCCGCGACGGTCATGTGCGGGTACAGGGCGTAGTTCTGGAAGACCATGGCGATGTCGCGGTCCTTCGGCGGAACGTCCGTGACGTCACGGTCGCCGATGAGGATACGGCCGGAGTTTACGTCCTCAAGACCTGCGAGCATACGCAGGGAGGTCGACTTGCCGCAGCCGGAGGGGCCGACGAGAACGAGGAATTCGCCATCAGCGATGTCGATGTTGAGCTTATCGACGGCGGGCTTGTCAGTGCCCGGGTACAGACGTGTTGCGTTATCAAAAGTAACTGTAGCCACAGTTATCAATCCCTTCACCGGCAGGTACGTGCCGGACGATCCGTTGTGAATGGTTCTTGGTATTCAGTTTTCTCATGCGCATAGTCCTCGGCCGAAGCCGAGGACTATCCAGTGGTGCCGCACGGTATGTGTGCGCCGCATCACAAGAAGAGTATGTCAGATGATTGGAGAAAAGTGAAAAATGTTAGAGACATCACACGTGGGGCTGCTTACAGTCGGTGCGGTGCCGTGGCATGATCAGCGCCCGACGGTCCCATTCCGCTCCCGCAACAGCGCGGCCAGGAATTCGCCGATGTGGACCGGGGACTCGACCCGGAATTCGGCCTGGGTGAAGTCCAGGCCCACCTTCACGCCCAGGTCGCCCGGAAGCAGCCGGCCCAGGGCGTCCTCATCGGTGGTGTCGTCCCCGGCAAAGACCACCGCGGTGGCGGCGGTGGCCTGGCGGAGGAAGTCGAGGCCTTCGCCCTTGGTGGCGTTGACGACCGAGGTTTCCAGCACCCGGTGGCCGGTCTTCAGGAACACTCCCGCACGGTCCTGCAGTACCGCGCGGGCGGCGGCCACTGCGTCCTCCGCGACATCATCGTCGGCGAGCCGGGTGTGCAGGACGACGCCGGCAGGCTTGTCCTCCAGCAGCGTCCCCGGGGCGAGGTCCACAATGCCCTCCAGTTCCGTGCGGATAGCCGCCAGCAGATCCCGCTGGGCGTCGTCGAGCATCAATTCGGAGGAGCCGGGGGCCCATCCAGACTTCGGCGCCGTGACTTCCGATGAGCAGGGTGTTCTCGGGCGGAAAAGCGACTGCCCGCAGACTGTCCAGCGCCCGTCCCGAGATCAGCGCCGTCGTCGTCCGGGGGAGGTCCGCCAGGCCGGCGAACGCCTCGGCCGAGTGGGGGAGGGCACGGGAATCGGCCGCATGGTCCACGAGGGGCGCCATGGTGCCGTCGAAATCCATCGCCACGAGGAGGTGGTCAGTCGCGGCGACGCGGCGCACGGCCTCCAGCAGCGCGGGGGAGAGCGAAAGCGGTGCGGCGCCCGGGTCGCTACTGCTTGAATCGTTGGCGCTTGAATCGTTGGCGCTTGAATCGTTGGCGCTTGAATCGTTGGCGCTTGAATCATTGCTGTCGGGGCCGCCGGCACCCGCTTGCTCAGGAATCATCGCGGATCACCTTTTCCTCGAGGGCGGCCAGGAAGTCAGCGGACCAGAGGTCCACGTCGTGGTGCAGGATCTGCTTGCGCATCGACCGCATTCGGCGTCCGGCCTCAGCGGGCTGCATGTGGACGGCCTTCATGATGGCGGCCTTGAGGCCATCGATATCGTGCGGGTTGATCAGCAGGGCCTGCTTGAGCTGGTCCGCGGCGCCGGCGAATTCGCTGAGGACCAGCGCGCCGTCGTTGTTGGTGCGGGCGGTGACGTATTCCTTGGCGACGAGGTTCATGCCGTCGCGCAGAGCGGTGACCAGCATAACGTCGGCGGCCAGGTAGAGGGCGACCATCTCCTGCACGGGGTAGCTGTGGTGCAGATAGCGGAGGGCCGTGTTTTGGATCGTGTCGTAGGTGCCGTTGATGTGGCCGACAGTCCCCTCGACTTCCTCCCGCAGGATGCGGTACTGCTCCACCCTTTCGCGGCTGGGGCTGGCAACCTGGATCAGGGCGGCGTCTTCGACTGTGACTTTGCCGTCGGCGAGCAGTTCCGCGTAGGCCTTAAGCCGGTGGCGGATGCCCTTCGTGTAGTCGAGGCGGTCCACGCCGAGCAGGACGGTCTTCGGGTTGCCGAGGTCCTGGCGGATCTGGCGGGCACGCTCGATGATCTCGGGCTGCTGGGCGAGTTCGCTGATTTGCTTGACGTCGATGGAAATCGGGAATGCCTGGGCGCGGGCAATATGGGTCGTCTGACCGTCCGAGCCTTTGACGTGGATTTGCTGCTGCTTGACGCTGGCGCCGAGGAAACGACGGGCGGAGCGCATGAAGTTGCCCGCATCGCTGCTGCGCTGGAAGCCCACGAGGTCGGCGCCCAGCAGCCCGTCGATGATCGCCTGACGCCAAGGGAGCTGCGCGAAAATCTCCGGCGGCGGGAACGGGATGTGGTTGAAAAAGCCGATCTTCAGGTCGGGGCGCAACTCGCGGAGCATTTTAGGGACCAGCTGGAGCTGGTAGTCCTGTACCCACACCGTGGCGCGGGGGGCCGCATGGCGTGCGACGGCGTCGGCGAACCGCTTGTTGACCTTCCGGTAGGAGTCCCACCAGGTCCGGTGAAATTCTGGTGCGGCAATCACGTCGTGATAGAGCGGCCAGATGGTCGCGTTGGAAAAGCCCTCGTAAAACAACTCAATGTCCTGCGTGCTCAGCTGTACCGGCACGAGGTCGATCCCGCCGTGGCTGAATGGCGCCAGCGTCTCGTCCGGTGCGCCATGCCAGCCAACCCAGGCGCCGTCGGTCTTGGTCATCATTGGCGCCAGCGCCGTGACGAGTCCTCCCGGGGATCGGCGCCAGCCGTCCTCGCAGCCGCTTTCGTCCGGTGAACAGCGGTCAACCGGCAGGCGGTTGGAGACCACCATGAAGTCGTATAGTTCGGCGGTCTGCGCCGGTTCCGAACCGGCGTGACCGGCGCGTGCGGATGCTTCCATTGGTGCCCCCTGGGGTGCTCGTGGCTCTGGAACCACCCTAGCCGGACGGAATCATCCCTGCTATCCATCCGCTGACAGGGAGGAATAAAACTTGAAGGCGCAAACGCCCCGGTTTCTCCCCTAAAATGATGAGGTTGCCATCCAGTGGACAATCCACGGCCGATCGACACGAGGAATTGATGAGCCCCGCAAACGAACCCCGACCGTCCAAGGCGGAGCGCACTTCCGCGGCCCGCGAGAAAGCCCGCGAGATCCGCGAAGCCCAGATGAAGAAAGACAAACGCTCCAAACTGCTGATCGGCTGGGGCATTGTGGTCGCGGTTGTCGCCATCCTCGCCATTGTGGCCCTGGTTGTGACCTCGAACGTCAGGAACAACGCCCCGATCGCCGACGAGGGCCCCACCCCGGCCAACGGCAACGTCCATGGCGGCGTCACCTTGCTGGCCAATACCGAGGTTGTGAAGTCCGACCCGGCGACGGTAAACATCGCGGATCTCCCCGCCGCCCCGGCTGCACCGCCGGCCACGGTCAACGCGCCCGGCGCCGAAGCCGAAGCGGGCAAGCCGGTCAAGGTGGTCATCTACATCGACTTCATCTGCCCCGTCTGTAAATCCTTCGAGGCGCAGTACAACGACCTGCTCACCCAGCAGCGAAATGACGGCAAAATTACCGTTGAATACCGTCCGCTTGGCTTCCTGGACAGCCGTTCCACCACGAACTACTCCTCGCGTGCGGCCAACGCCGCTGCCTGCGTGGTGAACGAATCCCCGGAGAAGTACAAAGATTTCATCGACGTATTGTTCGAGAAGCAGCCGGCTGAGGGTACTGCCGGGCTGCCGGACACCGAGTTGAAGAAGATGGCCACGGACGTCGGGGCCAAGAGCATCGACACGTGCGTGGACGAGAAGACCTACCGCCCCTACGTGAAGCACACAACCCTCGAAGCCGCAGCCGTCGGCGTCACCGGTACGCCGAGCGTATTTGTTGAAGGTCAGCAGTGGGGCAAGGGCGACAGCGCCCAGACCCCGTTTGAGCAGTTCCTGCAGACCGCGATCGACGCCAAGCAGTAGGCGTACGCACCCCGCGGCCAGCCGCGGAAAGCCCGGCCCCGGGAAATTCGTCCGGGGCCGGGCTTTCAGGTTTCCTGCGCCGCGCGTTTTTACCACCGGGCGTCCGTGGGCTAACCTTATCTAGCGCCCAGGCGCCGGCTGTTTTGCGGCCGGATGCCTGCAGCGCAGGAATGCCTCCTTAGCTCAGTTGGCCAGAGCACCGCTCTTGTAAAGCGGGGGTCGTCGGTTCGAATCCGACAGGGGGCCCAATGAACCCCTCTGTTCCGGCGATTTTGCCCGGGATGGAGGGGTTTTTTGTGCGCGAAAACAGGGCACTACACGCTTACAAGAAGTTGGGCGATGGCATGCTACCGGGGCAGACCTGACCGGTCGAAGATTCCGCCGAGGAACCCGGCAAACGCGGCAGGCAACGCGACCAGGGCCAACAGTTGCGGCAGTAGGCTCTCCGGTGCCGCCATTGATGTCCAGCCGATCAGTACGGGGGCGGCGACGCAGAGCCTCACCCACACCGGGCGCCGGAGCTGGTGCGCCCAGGCGGCGGCCGCGACGGCCAACACGGAACCGAAAAGGACCATGGCACGCCCGGCACCGGCCTCGGGCGGTTCCGGCGCGATGATGAAGAAGGAAGTCCGATACAGTCCGAGGACCGTCAGAACCATCGATGAGGCGGCCACAGCGGCCCACAGCAACAGCCTGACGAGCGGCGGTGGCTGAGTGCGGGTCATCGGGCCAGCTTACGACGGGTGAGGCAATGTGGGAGTTCTACCTCACCGATCCGGAGAACGAACCGGACCCCGCCAAATGGCAGACCCGCGTGGTCCGGCCGACCGCCTGAAGCGGGCGGTCAGGTAGCGCCGAGGGCGCCCGTCGTCACCATTTCACGGTCCCCGGCGACGTAATTTGTAGGGTTCACCACACTTTTCTTGATCTGCGCTCACAATGTCCTAAACTGCATCACTGAGGTGCCTGAAATGGCGCTATGCAGCAACGAAAGCGAACCCCACATGGCTACCGATTACGACGCCCCCCGCAAGACAGAAGACGACTCTTCCGCAGGATCGTTGGAGGCCCTTCAAACGTCCCGCGGCGGCGGAGCCCAGGCGGCCGTTATCGACGTCGACGAAAATGACACCGCCGAAGGCATCGACCTTCCCGGCGCCGATCTGTCCGGCGAAGAGCTGACCGTCATTGTTGTTCCGGAGCAGTCCGACGAGTTCACGTGTTCTTCCTGCTTCCTGGTCCGGCACCGGTCCCAGGTGGCCAAGGAAAAGAACGGCATGAAGTTCTGCCGCGACTGCGAAGGCTAGGATCCAGCCCGGTCGATTACCGTCCTGTGACCGGAGACGGCGCAGCCTAACGGTTAGGCGCCGGTCCGGCCTCGGCCCTCGATTCCGCCCGGGAACACTCCTAATCTGGAGGTATCTCATCCATTGAGGGGGCGGCCCACATGAAGAAATTCCGAGCGCTGTTGATGGCGGTCCTGCTGGCGGCAGGGGCGGGGTTGCTGGCACCTGGTCCCGCGTCGGCTGCGGCGCCCGAGCCCTATTGCGGGCTGGTGTGGGGATCCCTCATGAAGACGAACGACTCGACCGGGACCGTGGCGACCTATCCGAGAGTCATCAACGTCCGCACGGGCCAGCATTACTGCTTCGACCGGATGGTGATTGACCACAGCGGATCCGTGGCAGGATACACGGTGCGCTATGTGGATAAGGTGGTCCAGGACGGCTCCGGCTTCACGGTCCCGCTGCGCGGCCAGGCGTTCCTCCAGGTCACCGTCAACGCTCCCGCCTATGACGACGCCGGGCAGTCCACCTACAACCCAGCGGACAAGAAGGAACTGACCAACGTCACCGGCTACCAGACCTTCCGGCAACTGGTCGACGCCGGCAGTTACGAAGGCTACACCACGGTGGGGCTGGGCGTGCGGGGACGACTGCCGTTCCGGGTATTCACCTTGGAAGGCCCCGGCACGGGTTCCCGGCTCGTGATCGACGTCGCGCACTTCTGGTGAAGACTGCGGCGGGATCCGGCGTCTGGCGGCCGATGCGGTCCGGTCCTGACCGGCCACAGCCTAACCGTCAGGTTTAGGCTGACTTCAGCTCGGCACGCAGCGGATAATCGCGACCGTCCAGGACCAACTGCACGCAGCGTCCGGTGCCGGGGTTGAGCAGGACCGGCGCCATCAGGTTGACGGTTGTCGCTTCGGGGGAGTGGTTGACCACCACGAGCAGTTGCGGTGTTTCGCCCTGGTCGAGTTCCAGGTCCTCGCGCACCCGGGCGGGGACGGCCGGTGCATAGTCCGGAACGAAGACGGCCGCGTCGGCGAGGAACAGCCGGACAGGGACCGGCGACATGCTTTCCAGGGCGAACAGTCCGGCGGCGCCGTCGACGCTGCGCAGCGTGAAGTCATGCGCGGCCTCGAGGCCCGGCATCGGGACGGCGAAGGTGACGGGTGTGTTCATCACGGCGGTGCTCACCGCAGGAAGTCCATCAGGGTCGGCTGCAGGACCCGCGCCGTGGCGGCCAGGGCCACCTGGTAGGTGTTCTCCTGAAGTTTCAGGTCCATAATGACGCTGCCAAGATCGGCCTTTTCAATGCTCATCTTCTGCGCATCCAAGGTGGCCTCCAATTCGGTGTTCACGGTGCCGGCACGCTCCAGCCGCACTTGTTGTACTCCTATTTCAGCACGTCCGCCGATCACTGACGTCAACGACGTGTCCAGATCGGTGAGCCGCGGCGTGATATCGGTGCCGGCGCGCAGGGCCGCCGCCATGTCGCTGACGACAGAAAAGATGCTGGTGGCACCGTTGCCGAAGATCTTGGCGCCGTCGGCGTCGACCCGGACAGTCTGGTTATCGCTGACCCGCCGTTCGACGCTGCTCCCGGAAAAACCGTTGAAAACCGGCGGGGTGCCGGTGTCTCCCGGGACCAGGGGGTTGGGCGGAATGGCGGCCGTGAACGCCTGGGCCTTGTCGGAGCTGCCCGCGAAGATGCTCCGGCCCAGGTGCTTGGTGTTCGCGATGGACATCAGGTCCTGGTTCAGGCCGTCGAATTCGATCGCGATGGCGTCCTTGGCTGTCTGGTTGAGGGTGCCGTTGCCTGCCTGCACGGTCAGATCCCGGATCCGGTTCAGAACATTGGTGGCCTGGCCGAGGGCGGAGTCCGCCGCCATGAGCCAGCCGCTGCCGTCGTCGATATTGCGGCCGTACTGCGCGGTGGCCGCCAGCTGGGCGCGGGTCTGCAGGGCCTGCCCGGTAGCTGCAGGGTCGTCCGAGGGGCGCTTGATCTTGTCCAGCGTGACGGCTTTGTCCTGCAGCTCGGCCAGTCTGGACTGCTGGGTCTGCAGGGTGCGCTGGGCATTCGCGGTCATGGTCAGGTTGGTTACCCGGTTCAGCATGGTTATCGTCCTACGATTCCGGTGCGGTTGATGAGGACGTCCAGGGCCTCGTCGATAGCGGACATCACGCGGGCCGCGGCCTGGTAGGCGTGCTGGTTGGTGAGCAGACTGAGGTTCTCCTCGTCCAGGCTCACCGATGCCTGGGACGCGCGGCCGCTCAATGCGGAGATCTCCGCTGCCGAGGACAGGCTTTCGTGCTGCTGCGCGCCGCGGGACTCCACGCCGATCTGAGTGACCACCCGCTGCCAGGCCGCGTCGGGGGACTTGGTGCCGACACCAAGTTGGGCAATCCTGTCCGCGATGCTGCCGTCCTTCGGACCGGACGCCGGGTCCCCGACGGCGATGTCGCCCGCAGTCTGCGGGATGACCCGCAGGCTCTTCGCCGCGGAGCTTCCAGGTGTCTCGAAGAACGGCTGCCCAGAGGCCCCGTTGGGGGCCTGGCCGGCGCTGTGCACGGCATTCACGGCCTTGGCGAGGTCGGTAGCGAAGGTGTCATAGGAAGCGGCGGCCGCGGCAATCACGCCGCCTTTGTCTGCCGGTGCCAGGACGGACAGCGCGCCCGCGATTTGTCCGCCGGCAGGGACAGCGCCCGGGCGGTCTGTCCACTCCAGCTGAACACTGGACCCGAGCGAATCACCCGACTGGCTTCCGGACAGCTTCAACGTCCGGACTGAATCTCCCATGACCAGCGCGTTGCCGCCGACGTGGACGTCCACGGTGCCGTCGGCCTGTTCACGGACGGTGCCGCCCGCGAGGCGGGCGATGGACTCTGTCAGTTTCGCCCGTGCATCGATCAATTCATTGGCGGATCCGCCCGCCGCGAGGGTGGAGCGGATGCTCTTGTTGTAGGCAGCGACCTGCGTGGCTGCGGCGTTGACGGAACTAACGGCGTCTTCGGCCTGGCTGCGGGTGTTCTGCCATTGCGTTTCGAGCGAGGAGTGGGCGGTCGAGATTTTGGCGGCGAGAGAATTCGCAGCGGAGAGCAACTGCCCCGAGGGTGCGGTTTCGCCCGGCTGGTTGGCGACGCCCTGCCAGCCTGCCCAGAACTGCTGGAGAGCCGCCGAAATACCGTTGTCGCCGGGCTCGTTCAGGATGCCTTCAATGCCCTGCAGCGCGGAGGACCGGGCGCTGGCGAACCCCGCCTGTGCGCCGGCCGAGCGAACGCCGGAGTCGAGGAGTCCGCTGCCGAGGCGGGCGATCGCATCAACAGACACACCCTGGCCGACAAGGGGCCGGCCGGAGCCGTTCAGGCCCTGGGCCGGGGCGGCGATGGAGGACTGCACGACGCGCTGCCGGGTGTAGCCCTCAGTGGCGGCGTTGGCGATGTTCTGGCCGGCCACGTTCATGCCCTGCTGGGCCGCGGTCAGGCCACGGTAGGCGGTGTTCAGTGCGCCAAAGGTACTCACGGTTGTTTCCTTAGAATTGCCGGTCGAAGATGCGTGATCCGGCGGATTCCCCGGTCTTGCCGTGCGAGTTGTAGGTGCCGGCGGCGGCGGGCCGCAGGTCGGCCAGGGATTCCTGGGTGGAACGGACTGCCGTGCGCAAGTATTGCTCGTTGGAGTCGCGGAGTTCCTTAATCAGCGACGTCTGGCGGATGAGGGCAGCCAGATGGGCGGACAGGACCTCGGCCCACGCACCTTCGGGGGCGGCGGCGGCCAACTGGGCCAGGGACGCGTCGGTGGGAAGGCCCCAGGCCTCGGCGACGACGCCCGCTTCGATGGTGCGCGCCAGGCTGGCCTTGGCGAGGTGGCCCAGGACCTGTTCGACTTCGCGAGTGCCGTGCGGCAGCCAGCGGGATTTACCAGAGGTGAGCAGCAGTTGCTCCTCCTCCAGCTTGAAGGTGAGAACGTCCAGGAGTTCTCGCTCCCGCCACAGCAGGGCTGACAGTTCGTGGATGGCCATGGTCCGGAAGACTCCCTTGGATGACTGTAGAGACGGTAATGGCAAGCGGGATTCCTGCCACCAAAATCGCCGCCATTAGTTGGGTTCACAAGGACTATCGGCACTGCATTGTGATCGGTTAGTTACATTGCAGGCATTTCCGGGAGGTCCTGGTCCTTTTGTCCGCAGCAGTCCCGTCATAGCCCGCCAGTCCGGACGCCATGCAGACAAGGCACCACGACGTCGTGATCATCGGCGGCGGCAACGCCGGGATTTCGCTCGCGGCCCGGCTGCGGCGCTACGGAATCCGGGACATCGTCGTCGTGGAGCCCAGCGACGGCACCTCTACCAGCCGTTGTTTTCGCACATCGGGGGCGGCACCGCCCGGGCCGAGGAGGCTATCCGCCGTCAGTCAGACGTGATGCCCAAGGGTGTCCGCTGGATCTGGGATGCGGCCGTGCCGCCACGCAGAAGATCATGTATCTCGCCTGCGACTACTGGCGGCAACTGGGCGTGCTGGATGACATCCGCGTTGTGATGGTGGTGCCTACCCCCACGGTCTACGGCGTTGCGGTGGTGGACGATGAGCTCAACCGGAAGATCGCCGAGTATGGGGTGGAGCTGCGGACCAGCTCCGAGGTCACCGCGGTGGATGGCGCGGCGCAGACCGTGCGGATTGTCGCGGTCGGTGAAGGGGCCGGCGCTGGAACCGCCGACGGCGAGCTGCTCCACTATGACCTCCTGCACGCCGTCCCGCCGCAGGTGGCCCCCGACTGGCTTCAGGCAACCGGCCTGACCCGGGCCGGCGACGCGGGCGGCTTCGTGGACGTGGACCCCGAGACTTTGCGGCACTGCCGCTATCCCGAGATTTGGTCCTTGGGAGACGCCGCGGGGACGAAGAACTTCAAGTCCGGTGCCGCGCTGCGGAAGCAGACGATGGTGCTGGCGAAGAATCTCAGGTCCCTCTATCAAGGCAAGGAGCCGTGCCAGAAGTGCAACCATTACTCGACCACCCCGTTCACGGTCTCCCGGTCCACCGTGGTGTTCGCCGAGTTCGACCACCTTCGTCGGCCGACGCCGTCCGTGCCGTGGCTGGGGATCGTGAAGGAACACCGCAGCACGTGGGTCCTGGAACGGAACATCCTGCCGCGGGTGTACTGGCACCTCATCCTTAGGGGACGCGCCTGAGCCTGGAGGATTTTTAGCACGCCGGTCAAAAAAAGTTTTTCCGTGAGTTGGCTTACGTGCGACGGGGAAGTGGCGATAACTACTCCTGAAGGCCCAAGGATGGGCCCTCGCACTTCGTCCCAATCATGGAGGAAACATCATGGGAATGCAGATCAACACCAACATGGCTGCGAACAACGCCTACCGCAGCCTGGCCAACACCCAGACCGACCTGTCCAAGTCACTGGAGAAGCTTTCCAGCGGCATGCGGATCAACCGCGCCGGTGACGACGCGGCCGGCCTGGCGCTGTCCGAGGGCCTGAAGTCCCAGATCGGCGGCCTCTCGGTTGCCGCTCGCAACGCCCAGGACGGCATCGGCGCTGTTCAGACCGCTGAAGGCGGCTTGAACCAGGCCCAGTCCATCCTGCAGCGCCTGCGTGACCTGGGTGTCCAGGCAGCCAACGACACGAACAACGCCGAATCCCGCGGCGCCATCAAGACCGAATCGGATAGCCTGGTTAAGGAACTCGACCGCATCGCCGGTTCGACGAACTTCAACGGCACCCAGCTGTTGAACGGCTCGAAGTCGCTGGCCTTTCAGGTCGGCGCCAACAGCGACGCTGCCAGCCGGATTACTGTGGAACTCGGTAACGCCGATGTTTCTACGATCACTTCCGCGCTAAAGGATGGGTCGCTGGCCTCTTCGGGCACACAGTTCGATCTGACAGCATCGACAGGTCTTGCAGATCTGTCGGCTGCAGCTACCACCGGCAAGTACACGTTCACATCCGTGAAGGACGGCGTCACCACCAAAATCGAAACCGGGAAGCTCGATGACAACATCAAGGGTCCCACCGGTCAAGATGCAGACGACTTCCAGAGTGTTGATGAATTCGTCGGCGCCCTGAACAAGGATGCGAACTTCTCTGCACACTTCACGGCGTCGACTGTCCGAGACGCCAACGGCGCAGGCACGGGTATCGTCGTGACGGCCAAGGACGGCGGAGTTGTGGACGCTACGTCCACCAATGCGGGTCTTGACACCCAGACCGACACCGACAAGATCGGTGTCGTCGGCACAACGACGGGGCTCGACTTCTCAACCGCTGATGCAGCTCAGAAGTCAATCGCCCTGCTGGATACTCAGATCACCAAGGTGTCCACCGCGCGCGCTGAACTGGGTGCTTCCCAGAACCGTCTCGAGTCGGCTGTGCAGACGATCAACGTTGCCAAGGAAAACCTGACGGCTTCCAACTCCCGTATCCGCGACACGGATATGGCCGAGGAAATGGTCAAGTACACCCGCAACAACATCCTGTCCCAGGCCGGAACCGCCATGCTCGCGCAGGCCAACCAGTCCAACCAGGGTGTCCTGCAGCTCCTGCGCTAAATCAGAAGCCGGACGGCTAGGCTCAGCTAGCCCCCCTGATAGCTAGGGAATGCGCGTGGCGTCCGGAGGGAAATTCATCTCCCCGGACGCCACGCCCACCACTACGCTCCGCCTCCTGTAGCCGGAACACTGTTCGAAGGAGTTGTCCCCCGTGGGTCTTTCAATCGACGGCCTCTCCAGCGGTTTGGACACGACGTCCCTGATTAACTCGCTGATGACCATCGAAGCGGCACCCCAGACTCTGCTGAAGAGCAGGGCGGCTGCCGTCCAGTCGCGCATCTCTGCCCTGCAGGGACTCAATTCCGCCCTCGCGGACCTTGCCACCAAGGCCACAAAACTTACCCAGCCCAAAGCGCTGGACCTCTACTCCGCCACCAGTAGCTCCGCCAAGGTCACCACCTCGGTGGGCGCCGGCGCCAGCGCGGGGTCCCTTGATTTCACGGTTTCCAAACTGGCGAAACCCCAGGTCTCCGTCACCCAAAAGATGCTGACCTGGCCCTACACCACGGTGACCATCACGAGCGGTGGCGGCGAACCCGTCACCGTTACCCCCGCAACGAGCTCAATGGACGACGTCGTCACCGCACTCAACGCCGCGGGTGCCGGCGTCACAGCCAGCAAAGTTGCTGTGGGCGGCGGGGAATTCCGCCTCCAGTTCACCTCTACTGCGACGGGTGCGGCTGCCGCCTTCACCATTGATGACCCGGATGGCACCGTGGGGCTCGCCGACATCACCGTCGCGCAGGACGCCGAAGTGAAGCTCTGGGCCGGCACCGCCGCGGAGCAGAACATCACGTCTGCAACCAACAAGTTCGAAGGCTTGCTCACTGGCGTTTCGCTGACGGTGTCCGAGGTCTCCGAGACGCCGGTTCGGGTCACGGTCGCGAAGGACAACGCCCAGATCACCAAGGCCGCCTCGGACCTGATGAGTTCCGTCAGCGGCGTCCTGGCCCAGATTTCCACGAAGAGCACAGTGGTCGCCAGCACCAATGCCTCGGGGGCAGCAGTGACCTCTGGTGGCATCTTTACCGGGGACAGCACTG
Organism: Arthrobacter sp. PAMC25284; assembly: GCF_019443425.1. Lineage (NCBI taxonomy): Bacteria > Bacillati > Actinomycetota > Actinomycetes > Micrococcales > Micrococcaceae > Arthrobacter > Arthrobacter sp. PAMC25284. The sequence continues at coordinate 1,925,866 of NZ_CP080382.1, read as the reverse complement.
TCCGCGGCGTCAACGCCTCGATTATCTCGGCCGTGTCCCAACCGATCGATGGCAAGTCGCCGGCCGAATTCGGGATCAAGATCACCAAGACCGGCACCTTTGAATTCGATGCCACCAAGTTCGGCGAGGCGCTGGCCAAGGACCCGACAGCCACAATGGCCGCCGTCACCACCATCGCGGGCAGGGTCGCCGACGCCGCCAAACAGGCCTCCGACCCGGCGACCGGCCTGATCAGCTCCAAGATTATCGGCCAGCAAAGCACGGCCAAGGACTTCACTGCCCAGATCGAAAGCTGGGACGACCGCCTGGCACTTCGGCGCACCACCCTGCAGCGCACCTACTCCGGCCTTGAAGTTGCGCTCAGCGGAATGAAAGCACAATCCGCATGGCTGTCCGCCCAACTGGCCGGCCTCTCAGGAAGTAGCCAATCATGACCGTAACGTTCGGCGCCGCCCAGCGCGCCCAGTACCTCAACGATTCCGTGCTCTCCGCGTCGCCCGCCCGCCTGCTGACCATGCTCTATGACCGCCTGCTCCTGGACCTGGGCCGGGCCGAAACTGCCCAGCAAACTTCCAACTGGCCAGTCGCTTCAGAGAACCTGTTACACGCCCAGGCCATCATCGCCGAACTGTCCTCGTCGCTCAAGACTGACATTTGGGACGGCGCGGACGGCCTGCTGGGACTCTACAACTACGTCTCGACCGCCCTGGTCAACGCCAACATCCAGCGCGACCCGGCCCTGATCCGGGAAGGAATCGACTTGCTCGAACCGCTCCGCCAGGCCTGGCACCAGGCCTCGGAAACCGCGGCTGCACCGGCTGCGCCCACAGCACCAACCGCAGCTCCGGCCTTCGCCGGAGCACCGGCCCGGCCCTTCGCCACGGCAGGAGCCTGGAACGCCCACACCGGCAGTGGCGGTGGAAGCCTTGGCTTCGGCTAGCCCCGCAACGGCATCTGCCGCAGCCGTGCAAGCCCCCGATTCGTCCCTGGTGGCCTGGATGGCTGTCCTGGATGTCCTGGAAGCGGCCGTCGAGGCCGCCGAGCGTGCCCTCAACGATCCGCTCGGTCCGCTGGCATCCGCCCACGGGGTAGCCGCGGCACGCTGGTCGGCGCCGTCGCTATCAGGCCCGCTGCCGGCCGCGGCGAGCCGCCGGGCTGTGGCTCTCGCAGCAGCACAGGAACGGGTATCCGAGCGGCTCGAGGCGGCACGCCGGGATGTCATACGCCAGCTGAGTGCGGTGAAATCAGTGCCGGGAGTCGGGGAACGGCCCGGCGCGGTCTACCTCGACCTGAACGGCTAAGGAGCTGAGTGTAGATTCACAGCAAGATTTCTTTTCATTCCTGCTAACCGGCGGCTGAAGTGTGCCGATAGCCACACTTAGAGCACGGATAGCTCGTTTATCGGCCACGGATCGGCCACCGCACAACAGCAGCAGGTGGGATCCCGTGCTCGAATCAGTGACGTCCGCAGCCTTGGCCAGCGCCATGGATGGTCTTGCGCTGCGCCAGCGCACCATCGCGAACAACATCGCCAATGTGAACACACCGAACTACCAGGCCAAGCGCGTCGCCTTCGAGGACGCCCTCGCGGCCTCGGTGCGCGCCGGGGACGGTCGCGCCCAGGCCACCACCGCGGCTTCCTTGGAACCCACCGAGCTCAACGGCAACAACGTCAACCTGGACACCGAAACCCTGTCCAACATTGACACCGTGCTGCGCTTCCAGTTCGCCAGCCGTGCCCTCGGCCACGAGTTCACCGCCATCCGATCCGCGATGAGGACGAACTAATGACCTTCGACGCAATCGGGATCGCCGGCTCTGCTTTGACCGTGCACCGCAAATGGCTCGACGCCGTCTCCGACAACCTCGCCAACATGAACAACGCCTCCCGCACCAACGGACCGGCGTTCCAGGCCCGCTACATCGAAGCCGCCGAGGGCGCCGAGAACACCGGCGTGTACGTCAAGAGCACCCAGCTGGGCAGCGGCGACGGCCGGATGGTGTACCAGCCTGATCACCCGTTGGCGGACGACGGCGGCTATGTGAAGTACCCCGATATCGACATGGCCGAGCAGATGGGCGCCCTCATCATTGCCCAGCGCGGCTACCAGGCGAACGCCCAGGTCGTCGACCGTGCCCGGGAGACCTATATGGCTGCCCTTGAGATTGGACGTTCCTGATGCCCATTTCCCCGATCGCCCCCGTTCAGGGCGTTATGCCGACGAACTACCTCGCAGGTGCCGCGGCCGTACCCGGAACGGACGGATCCGCGTTCGCGGCGTCCCTCACGGGTGCTGTGGACAACATCCAACAGCTGCAGTCGACGTCGAACCAGCTCGCGGTCTCGGCTGTCACCGGGAACCTGGACGACATCCACAACGCCACGATTGCCGCCACCCGGGCCCAGGTCACCCTTGAACTGGTCGCCGCCGTCCGGAACAAGGGCGTTGACGCGTTCAATGAAATCATGAGGATGCAGGCCTGATGCCCCCGCAGATCAGCGGATTCGTCCAACGCTTCGGATCGGGCCTGAAAGGGTTCACCGCGGGACAGCGCACCATCGCCGCGATTGGCGCCGCGCTCCTGATAGTCAGTGTCATCGCCCTCTCGGCGTGGCTGACCAAACCGGCACTCACCCCGTTGTTCTCCGGGCTGAAGAGCAGCGATGCCAGCGGGATCGTCGAGCTGCTCCGCAAGGACAACGTGCCGTACGAACTCAGCGACGGCGGGTCCACTATCCTCGTACCGCAGGACAAGGTTTACGACGAACGGCTCAAGGCGGCAGCCGCTGGCCTGCCCAGCGCAGCAGCCACCGGGTACTCCCTGTTGGACAAGATGGGCGTCACTTCCTCGGAGTTCCAGCAGTCCGTCACGTATAAGCGGGCCCTCGAAGGCGAACTCGCCAGCACAATCTCCGCCATGGAAGGAGTCCAGACCGCCGCCGTGCGGCTTGCGATTCCCGAGCGGACTGTTTTCGTGTCCACCACACCGGACACCACCGCCTCGGTCTTCGTGGAAACGAAGCCGGGCGTCACTCTCTCCGGCGACAAAGTCCAGGCCATCGTCCACCTCACGTCTGCCGCGATCGAAAACCTCAAACCGATTAATGTTGCCGTCGTCGATTCCCAAGGCAACGTACTCTCCGCCGTCGGTGGCGGGGCCGTGGGCTCGTCCTCCAAGCAGGCCAACGACTACCAGCAGCGCACCTCCGACGCCGTCCGGGCCGTGATGGACCGCGTCGTGGGACCGGGCAACTCCACCGTGGCCGTCGCCGCGGACGTGACCGCCGAATCTGCCCAGCAGCGGAGCGAAACGTTCACCAATGCGGCCGACGCGCTGCCGCTCAGCGAGTCCACAAAAACCGAGAAGTACACGGGAACCGGGGGCGGGGCCGCGGGCGTGCTGGGTCCGGACAACATCGCCGTTCCAGGTGGCACCAGCGGCGATGGCAGCTTCGATTCCTCGACCTCCACCAAAAACAATGCCGTGAACAAGGTCACCGAGGACCGCGTGATCCCGCCGGGAGCGATCAAGCGCCAGACGATCTCCGTGGCAGTGAACCAGGCCGCAGCGGGCGGGCTGAACATCGCCTCGCTGACTGCCCTCGTCAATGCCGCGGCAGGTATCGACCAGCAACGCGGCGATGTTGTCACGGTGGAAGTGGTGCCCTTCAGCACCGCCGCCGCCGACGACGCCGCGAAGTCACTGGCGGAGGCCCAGGCCAACGCCGAAGCCGAACAGCAGGCCGCGTTTATTGGAACGCTCATCACGGCCGGCAGCACGCTGTTGGGCCTTCTGGTTATTGGACTGGTCTTGATGGTCGTCCTGCGGCGCCGGCAGAAGCGCGAGCCCGTGGACCTTGGCGAACGCCTGGACATCACCGCACTGCCGGCGGCGCCCGCGGTCGCCGCACTCGGCGCGGCGCCGCCCACGACGGCCATTGAGCTCACCTCCCTGCCGCCGCTGCCACAGGCGCCCGCCCAAATCGCGGCCGAACGACGCCAAATGGAAATCGACAGCATGGTCGCCTCCAACCCGGAGAAGGCTGCGGACTACCTGCGCTCGCTCATGGATGACCGGCAGCCCGTATGAAAACCGCAGATGCACCTCTGACCGGAACCCAGCGGGCCGCCGTCGTCCTCATGCAGATGAGCTCCACCAACGCCGCCAAGGTCATGGCCCACCTCACCGACTCCGAAGCCGAGGAGATCGCCGCGGAGATTGTCCGGTTACGCAAAGTGGACCCGGATGCCACCGAGCAAATCATGAAGGATTTTCATGAAAAGGCGCTCACCGGTCCCAGGCAGACCCGCGGCGGCCGGGAACTCGCTGAAGGCCTCCTGGAAGCATCCTTCGGGGCCGAGAAGGCCGCCGGCCTGATCAGCCGGCTTTCCGTCAACATGGCAGGAAAATCGTTCGAATTCCTTGAAGATATTGAAGCGGTGCAGATCCTGGCCCTGATCGACGGTGAACTGCCGCAGACCATCGCCCTTGTGCTCGCCCACCTCAGCCCGCGCAAGGCATCCGCTGTGATGTCCGGGCTGCCCGGAGCGCTCCGCGCCGACGTCGCCCTCAGCATCGCCACAATGGGCTCCGGCGCGCCGGAAGCGATCGGCATTGTGGCCGAGACGCTCAAGCTGAGGGGCGGCGCCGCCGTCTCCCAGCAGGCGTCCAAGGTCGTTGGCGGAATCCAGCCGCTGCTGGAGATCATTAACCGCACCGACGCCAGCACGGAACGCTCCGTGCTGGACGGACTGGACGTGCTGGACCCGGACCTCGCGACCGAGATCAGGGCTCAGATGGTCACCTTCGAGGACATCCTCAAGCTCGAGCGCAAGGACATCCAACTGGTGCTGCGCGGTCTGGACACTTCGCTGCTGGCCGTGGCCATGAAGGGTGCCTCGGAAGGGGTCCTGGAGGCCATCACTGCCAACGTGTCCGGCCGTAACCAGGAAATCCTGCAATCGGAGATCGCCGCGCTCGGGCCGCTGCGTGCCTCGCAAATCGAGGAGGCCCGGGCCGCCGTCGTCCGGTCCATCCGCGATCTCGAGGCCGAGGGCTCGATCACCCTCCAGCGCGGGGACGAGGAAGACATTGTCTACTGAGAGCATCCCCGCCCGGGTGGTGTACCCCTCGCTGCGCACGGCCGGTCCGGCCTCGGACCAGTCCGGCTACACCGAAGGCCACGCGGCCGGGTACGCCGCCGGCGTGCGCGCCGCCGCCAAGGAACAGCGCCGCTGGCGGGACCGGATGGCAGCGGAGCAGGCTGCCGCCCTGGCCTCCGGGCAGCAGGACCTGGACCGCGCCGTGCGGGCGCTGGCCGCCGCCCGCGCTGACTTCGCGCACAGCAATGTGCAGGAACTGCGGGACGCGGAAGCAGTCCTGGCCCGCACCGCCCTGGAATTGGCCGAAGCGATCCTGGGCTACGAACTCGCCGACGGCACACGGACAGCCCGCGCCGCCGTCGAACGCGCCCTCACCGGCGGCGACGCCGACTCCATCGTCGCGATCCGGCTGAACCCCGCGGACATCAACACCCTGGCACTCGAAGACGGGGACCTGACCGCGGGGCTGCCACTGCTCGCCGATCCGGGCATCAGCCGCGGCGACGCGAAAGCCGAATACCAGCAAGGCTGGCTCGATGCCAGCCTTGGCACCGCGTTGGCCCGCGCCCGCGCCGTGCTGCTGGCGGACCAGGAACCGGACGGCACCGCCGCCGGGATGCAGCCATGATCACGCAGTGGCGCCCGAAGGCGGAGTACTACACTGCGGCCCTCAAAGCCGCGGCCCCCCAACGGGTGGGGATCGTGACCTCCGTGATGGGACTCGGACTGGAAGTATCCGGACTGGACTGCGCACTGGGTGATCTGGTGACGGTCGGCCAGAACCCCGGCCTGGACGCTGAAGTAGTTGCCGCGATGGGCGGCACCGTCCGCTGCATGCCGCTGGGCCGCCTCGCCGGCGTGGCAGCCGGGGATCCGGTCCGGGCCAAGGGCAACGCCATGCTGGTCCCCACCGGCCCCGGACTCTTCGGCCGGGTGATTGACGGCCTCGGCCGCCCGATCGACGGCAAGGGGCCGCTGCTGAGCGGCCCGCGCGTGCCCATCGACAATGAAGCCCCGCTCGCCATGAAACGGGCCCGCATCGACACCCCCCTGCAGACAGGCGTCCGGGTGCTCGACACCATGACCACGCTCGGAAAAGGCCAGCGTATGGGACTCTTCGCCGGCTCCGGCGTCGGGAAATCCTCCCTCCTGTCCATGATTGCCCGCGGAACCGACGCCGAAATCTCCGTGATCGCCCTGGTCGGGGAACGCGGCCGTGAAGTCCGCGAATTCCTCGAAGATGACCTCGGCGCCGCCGGCCTGGCCCGCTCGGTGGTGGTGGTGGCCACCTCGGACGAACCGGCGCTCATGCGGATGCGCGCAGCCTTCGCGGCCACCCGGATTGCCGAGTCCTTCCGCGACGCCGGCCAGAACGTGGTCCTGATGATGGACTCACTCACCCGCGTGGCGATGGCACAGCGGGAGATCGGCCTGTCCGCCGGCGAGCCGCCCGCCACTCGGGGCTACCCGCCGTCGACCTTTTCCATCCTGGCCCGGCTGCTGGAACGCGCCGGCACCGCCGAGACCGGCTCGGTCACCGGGATCTACACTGTGCTCGTCGACGGTGACGACCACAACGAGCCGATCGCCGACGCTGCCCGCTCCATCCTGGACGGGCATGTGGTCCTGGACCGGAAGCTCGCCGTCACGGGACACTTCCCCTCCGTCGACGTGCTGGGGTCCATCTCTCGGGTCGCTTCCAAGGTCAACACGCGCGAACACCTCAATGCCGCAGCATCGCTGCGCAAGGTCCTCGCCGCGCGGAAAGCCGCCCAGGACCTGATCGACGTCGGCGCCTACCAGGCGGGTACCAACCCGCTCGTTGACGCCGCACTGAACCACGAACCGGACGTGAATGCCTTCCTGCAGCAGCAGATGGAGGAATCGACCGGCCACACCGAGTCCTGGCAGCGGCTGGGACACCTCACCTCGATCCTGGGAGCAGCGGCATGAACCGTCAATTCTCGCTGGCAGGGCTCCTGCGCCTTCGCCAGATGCAGCAGGACCAAGCCGCGACCGGGCTGGCCCGGGCCCGTTCACACTCCGACTCGGTGCGTGCCCGGGAGGTCTCGGCCCGCCGCGATCTCTCAGACGCCAGCGGCGACGTCGACACCTCCCAGGCACTGCATGCCATTGCCGCGGCACGGTTCTCGTCCTTCCGTATGCTCTCGGACCTCCAGAGCCTGACGGCTGACGCCCAGAGCGCGGAAGACGCCGCCCGCGAGGAGTTCACCGCGGCCCGGACACGGTCCGTGGGACTTGAAAAGCTCCAGACCCGCCACGACGCTGAGGTCCTCAGCGCCGATCTGCGGGCTGAACAGGCCGCGCTCGACGAAATCGCGTCGACCGTCTGGCACCGTGACGAACAGCAGGTGACCACATGAGCATGACTGAGGCAATCGGCCGGATGCAGAGCATCCAGTCCATGATTACGGAACTGAGCCGTCCGGCGGCCGACCCGACCAGCTCCGTGAAGGCCGCCGCGTCCTCCCTCGCGACCGCCACGGGGAACGGCACCGCAGAAAGCTTCACGCAGGCGCTCAACGCTGCGCTGGGCGGGACTGCCGCCGGAACGGATCCCAACTCCTTCACAAACAGCCTGGGACTCGGCGGAGTGGCGGGGATTACCGGATCAACCGGCGCCGGCCGAACGTCCGCTGTGACCGCGGTGACCCCCGGTGCGCCGACCGGAAACGACGTCGTTTCAGTGTCGAAGAAATACATCGGCGTGCCCTACGTTTGGGGCGGCACCAACCCGGCCACCGGGATGGACTGCTCCGGCTTCACCCAGCGCGTCTTCAAAGACCTGGGCATCGACATCCCGCGCGTCGTCAGCGACCAGATGCAAAAGGGCACCCCGGTCGCATCCCTGGCTGAGGCCAAGCCGGGGGATCTGCTGGTGAGCTTCGGCGGCAACCACATCTCCATCTACCTCGGCAACGGCAAAGCGATCGATGCCCCCGTGCCCGGCAAGACCATTCAAATCCGCGATGCGTGGGAGCAACAGTCCAACCTGACCTCGATCCGTCGCATCGTCCCGGCAGGAGCCGGCGCATGACGGCGGCTTCCCTGGACCTGGGCGCGGTCCTGGCCGGTCCGGCCCCGGCCGGCGGTGCCCGCGACGCTTCGCGTGCGCAAGGAGCACTCTCCGGCGCCGACTCCTTCGCCGCACTGTTCCATGACCTCCAGAGCCTGCCGGACACGGCACGGCGCGACTCATCAGACTCCGGCGCCGCCGGAGCAGACCCGTCCGCAGCAGACCCGTCCGCAGCAGACCCGTCCGCAGCCGACGGTCAGAGTGACGCCGAGTCCACACCGCAAACGTCCGACGTGGCCGGTACCGCGGCCTCTGGCTGGCACGGCCCCGGCTTCACCGCTGACGACGCCACCCCGCGCCCGACCCTAACCGGGGGACAGCCCACGACAGCGAATGCTGCCGAATCGGCCTGGGCCTTCGGCGGAACGTACGGTGCTTTTTTCACGGCGACGGCGACGGCGACGGCGACGGCTTCGGTTCCTGGGGCCGCGCCGACGGCATCACCTTTGGCCGCACCGCCGGGTGCCGTGACTTCGTCGACAGCGGAGCCGCTGCTGGCGTGGCCGCAGGCGGCAACGCCCGTTGCGGAGCCGGATGCAGGACTGGACTCCGGTGACAACGGGACGAAGAGTGATGACACTGCGGTCCAGGCGGCCCCGGCGGTTCCGTCCGGTTTTTCGGCACCGGCACCGGCACCGGCTTCGGCGGTGGCTTCGGCTCCGACGAACGCAGTGCCGGCGGCCGTCCTCGCGGCGTCGGGGGAGCGGACTCCAATGACAGTGACTCCGGCCATCGATGGGCCGGTCCACGTGAGCATGGCCTCCCCGGTCGCCATGGCTGCGGCGGCAGCTCCGGCGGGCGAGGTCCACACGGCAGCCCCGGTCAGCGCGGCCACCCTGGTCAGCGCGGCCTCCCCGGTCGCCATGGCTGTGGCGGCAGCTCCGGCGGGCGAGGTCCACACGGCAGCCCCGGTCAGCGCGGCCACCCAGGTCAGCGCGGCCTCCCCGGTCGCCATGGCTGCGGCGGCAGCACCGGCGGGCGAGGTCCGCACGGCAGCCCAGGCATCGACGTCGTCCGCGACGGCGGGTCCCATTCGTAGCAGTGCTCATACGCAGGCCGTCGCCCCGGCGACTCCTGCCCCAGCCGCTGGCGTCGCGGCCGTGCCGGCAACCATCGCGGCTGCAGCCGCCTCCGCGCCGGTCGCTGCCCGGGTACCGACCGCGGCAGGCAATGATCGTGCCGTCCGCGAACCTGCGGCCACTGCAAGCCCCTTGCCGGCAGGCGTCGCCACACCGGGTGCTGCTCCGGCGTTGCCGGCGTCCTCCTCAGGCACGAGTGCGCCCGTAGCTGCTCCGGCAGGTCCGCAGGCTCCCCGCCCCCTGGCCTCTGCAAAAACGCAGGCTTCGCCCGGGCCCGCGACGCAGGCCGCCGCCTTCGCCGGTGCCGGCGCGGCCCCCGCCGAGCAGCTCCGGGGAGATGCCGCACCGGCCAAAGTCCATACCGCCGTCGCTGCTGCTTCATCCCCTGTGGACGTCCCCGCCGGGGCAACGCAAGCCGCCGCGCCAGTCAGCCAGGTACCGACCACTGCGGGCTCCACAACCGTGCCGCAGCCAGCGGCCCCGCCCGCCCCCGGGACTGCCGCAGCCCTGCGGCCGCAACTCGCCGCGCCCCTCTTCACCCTGGTTAATGCACCCGACGGCGAGCACACGATGACCCTTACCGTCAGCCCGGAGGATCTCGGGCCTGTCACGGTGCGGGCACATATCGATGCCGCGGGCGTCCGGATTGAGTTATTCTCCCCGGGCGATGCCGGACGGGAAGCAGTCCGCAGCATCCTGCCCGAACTCCGAAAGGAGCTCACCGACGCCGGTTTCGGGGCGAGCCTTCAGCTCTCCGACCGCGACGGGCCCGGCAGCTCACGCCAGGACGCCAACGACGCCGGCGCTGCACGCCAGAACGGCACGGGCAAGGACCCGGCGCGGGACGGCTCCGATCCCGGCGGCCGTAACGGCTCCGGCACCAATCGGGCAGGACACCGGTGGGATGACCTGGCCGATGCAACCGCCCTGCGTGCCGCCAGAATCCTCAACGGACACCAGACCACCCTCGACATTCTTGCCTGACCCTAAGGAACGCAAACCATGACGATCCAGCCGATTGCCTCCCAGTCCATGAGTGCCGATGCCATTGCCGCCTCGACCGCGTCCGCCGCCGGCGCTGCCGTCCGGACGCCCGTGCAGACCATGGACTCCAATGTCTTTATGCAGCTCCTGGTGACCCAGCTCAAGAACCAGAACCCCAGCGCCCCCATGGATACCAACGAGATGATGGCCCAGACCGTCCAGTTGTCCATGATGGAGAAAATGACGGAACTCGCCACCAGCAGCAAAGAAGGGTTTTCACTTCAAATGCGTTCGGCGGCGGCTCAGCTGATCGGCCAGTCCGTCGGCTACACCCTGCCTGACGGCACGGAAGGCACCGGCATTGCCAGCGCGGTCTCCTTCAATGGTCCGGTTCCGACTGTGACGGTCGGCGGACTAGCCGTTCCGTTGGATTCCGTCACCGGCCTCACCACACCCTCAGCGTCCTAACCAGTTTTCCCACCGTAGAAAGGCAGTTCCCATGCTCCGCTCGCTGTACTCCGGAATCTCCGGCCTCCGTGCCCACCAGACCATGCTGGACGTCACCGGCGCGAACATCGCCAACGTCAATACGGCGGGATTCAAATCCTCCACCGTCCAGTTCCAGGACACCCTGTCCCAGATGACCCAGGGCGCTTCCGCTCCGCAGACGCAGACCGGCGGCAGCAACCCCGCCCAGGTCGGTCTCGGCGTCAAGATCGCCAGCATCACCACCAACTTCAGCCAGGGATCCTCGCAGAGCACCGGCCGTGCCACTGACATGATGATCTCCGGCGAAGGATTCTTTGTCACCAGCAAGTCCGGACAGCAACTGTTCTCCCGTGCCGGCTCGTTTACGTTTGATGCGGCCAACCACCTGGTCAGCCCGGACGGGGCAGTCCTCCAGGGCTGGACAGCAGTGAGCGGGGCGGTCAACACCAGCGGCACCGTTGGCGACATCACGCTGAAGTCGAACGACCTGATCGCTAAAATCACAGAGAAGGTGACCCTTGACGGCAACCTCCCCAGCGACGCAGTCGAAGGAACAGCCGACGGAACAGTCGACCGCGTTGTCAAGGTCTACGACGCGACCGGCGCGGACCGCATGGTTTCGCTGACATTCACCAAAATCGCGAACTCCCAAAATTGGCAAGTTGATGCGACCGACGAAAACGGCGCAACGGGCACAGGAACGCTGACGTTTGCCGGTGGTCAGCAGACCGCCGGGAGCGCAGGCACCGTGACAGTCGGTGGGATCAGCGTCGATCTGAGCGCGGTATCCGGCTACGCGAAGGCAGAGTCTTTGACCGTCACCGGCCAGGACGGTTACGCCGCCGGCAGCCTCGAGTCCTACACGATCGGCAGCGACGGATCCGTGCTCGGCGCTTTCAGCAACGGTGCCAAGCAGGTCCTGGCCAAGATCGCCATGGCCAAGTTCACCAACCCCGCCGGCCTGGAAAAGGCCGGTGGATCCTCCTACGTGGCCACCGGAAACTCCGGTGGCGTGCAGTTGGGCTCGGCCGGAGACCCCGGTATGGGGTCCCTGTCCGGCGGCAACCTGGAAATGTCCAACGTGGACCTCTCCCAGGAATTCACCAACCTGATCGTCGCGCAGCGCGGCTTCCAGGCGAACGCCCGCATCATCACCACCTCCGATGAAATCCTGCAGGAACTCACGCAGCTCAAGCGCTAGTCAGCCGGAAAACCTCGTACCGCCTGAGGCGGGTGCCGTGGCATATTACAAGCCACCGCACCCGCCTCAGGTCGTTCCACAGCGGAAATATCCAGGACGCCATGCCGAGATCCCGCGTCCGGCTAACGAAGTGGCCTTAGCAGCCGACAGTAGGGCTTGAGGGCACGTTCAGTGCTATATCAACCTAGGACGTGTCGATGATCGTAGTTACTGGGCTCAACAAGAAGCGCTGGGCGGTCAACCCGGACATGATTGAGCGGATGCACGAAAGCCCCGACACCACGCTCGTGATGCTGGACGGTTCCACCCACGTCGTTGTGGAGCGGATGAACGATGTCATCGATATGATCACTGCCTACCGGGCGCGCGTTCTTGCCGCGGCACGGGACCTCCCCACCATCTCCACCACTTACGGTAGCCGGACGCTCAGCATCGTCCCGGAGCCGGAAGACCACACCTGCAAACCCTGAGAACGCCCCCAACGCGGTCACGGTGCCACCCAGAAAGACAATCATGGATCCCGCAACAATAATCGGACTGGTTCTAGCGTTCGGCGCTATCTATGCCATGGTCGCCCTTGAGGGTGCCAACGTCACGAGCCTTTTGCTTCCGGCCCCAATGATCCTGGTTTTCGGGGCGACCCTCGCCGTAGGCCTCGCAGGGTCTACCTTCAAGGACGTCCTGCACGCATTCAAGGCACTGCCGAACGCGTTCAAGGGCAAGACCGTGCCCCCGCAGCAGAGCATCGACGAGATCGTCGTTTTCGCAGAAAAGGCCCGCACGGAGGGCCTCCTGGCCCTCGAAGGCGAAGCGGCGGCCACCAAAGATCCTTTCCTGAAAAATGCGCTGCAAAACATTGCTGACGGAACCGATGGTGAAGACCTCCGGGACATGCTTGAAGACGGAATCAGCTCCAAAATGAAGGCCGACAATACGGCCGCAAAGTTCTTCAAGATGCTCGGCGGCTATGCCCCCACTATTGGCATCATCGGCACCGTCGTGTCCCTGACCCACGTCCTGGAAAACCTGTCCCAGCCCGACGAACTCGGGCACATGATCGCCGCAGCCTTTGTTGCCACGCTGTGGGGAGTCCTCTCGGCCAACTTCATCTGGCTGCCGATCGGGGACCGCATGACGAAGATCTCCGAGCTGGAGGTTGATCGGATGACTCTCATCATGGAGGGCGTACTTGCCCTGCAGTCCGGTGCCCAGCCGATCCTGCTGCGGGAAAAGCTCAACGCCATGGTTCCCGCCTACAAGCTCAAGAGCGGCGCCGCTAAGACACCCAAGGACGGCTCGGGCAAGGCACCCAAGGGCGATAAAGCCCTGGACGACGCTGCATGAGCGCCAGGCGCAAATCCAAGAAGGGCCATAGCGAAGAGCACCACGTTGACGAACGCTGGCTGGTTTCCTACGCCGACATGGTCACCGTCCTGATGTGTTTGTTCATCGTCCTTTACGCGATGTCTACCGTGGATGCGAACAAGTTCGCAAAGCTGCGGGACTCCCTCGCCACCGGCTTCGGCGCGGTGGCCTCCGAGACCGTGGACACCGCCTCCGGCACGATAGTGCCACCGGAACTCGTGGACAAGGATCTGGAGGCGTTCGCGCAGCAGAAGGAACAGGACCCGGCGACCCCGGTCTCGCAGACGGACCAGCAGGCAGAGCCGCCGGAACAGAAACCGGATCCATCTCCGCTGGAGCTGGCCAAAAAGGAAGTCGACCAGCTCCGCGCCCTTGAAGCCCAAATGAAGGCAGGGCTGGCCGCTGAAGGCATCATCAGCAACGTCGAATTCCAGATCGACTCGCGCGGCCTGACCGTGAAGCTCGTCGGATCGCAGACGTTCTTCGCTCCCGACCGGCCCGAACTGACCGCGCGGGCCGTCCAGGTACTGAAGATCGTCTCGCCGGTGCTGGCTCCCGCCGGCATGGAGATCATGGTGGAAGGGCATGCGGCAAACGGGGTCACGGCCTACCCGTCGACATGGGAGCTTTCCTCCGCGCGGGCGGTCAATGTGCTGCGCCATATGGTCGAGCAAGGGGCCATTCCACAAGGGACCATAGGCGCTGTCGCCTTCGGCTCCGCCCGGCAAGTCAACGACGACTCCACCCCCGAGCTGATGGAGCTGAACCGGCGGGTGGACATCGCTGTCCTGTCCGACCAGGCCGACGTCGTGCGGGCGCTGATTCCGGAAGCGCTGGCACTCGCGGAGAAATAACCGCCGGGTCGCTTACCCCGCCGGTTCCCTTGCCGATAGTGGCCATCGTGAGTGTTATCGATGAGCAGCCAGTGGTGCGCGAGCGGAGTGTGAGCGTCTACGATTTCCGACGTCCCGCGACGCTGGCGCGCGAGCACAGCCGCGTCCTGGAGCTGGCGTTTGAAACGTACGCCCGCCAGTGGGGAACACAGCTCACCGCCAAGGTCCGGGTAAAATCCGTCGTGCGTCTCGACGACGTCTTTATGCAGAGCTACGACGAATACGCCGCATCCCTGCCCGCGGTGACGACAATGGTCCTGTGCGCCGTCGAGGGCAGCGACGCCAAACTCGTGGTGCAGTTTCCCAGTCCCTCGGCCCTCGGGTGGGTCAACCGCATGCTCGGCGCCACTAGCGATTCGCCCATGCCGGACCGCAAATTCACCCAGATCGAACAGGCGCTTGTCCGGGGCCTCATGGACGAAGCACTGGAGGACCTCAGCTACTCGTTGGGGCCGCTGCTCAGCGAAGCCGTCCGGGTCGACACCATCCAATACAACTCCCAGTTCGCCCAGGCCGCGGCCCCCGGCGACCTGATGATCGTCGCCGTCTTCACCATGACCGTCGGCGACGTCAGTGCCCCTGCCACCCTGGCGGTGCCGGCCAGCATCCTCCTGGCACGCCTGAAGAAGGTCAACCAGACAGAAAGCCGCGGGGACGCTCCGGCGCGGATCGGGGAGCAACTTGAGCAGGTGCCGGTCGAGCTGTCCGTGCGGCTGTCGACGTCGTTCGTGACCCCGAGCCAGGTGCTCGGGCTTTCCGTCGGCGATGTTCTGCCCCTGCCCCACCTGGAGAACAGGCCGTTTGACGTCACGCTGGACGGAACCCGGCTGGCCACCGCGGCCCCGGCCCGGAACGGGTCCCGCGCGGCCGCTGTCATTGTCACAATCGAGGAGAGTCACCGATGAGCACCACCCTGACAAAGCACGAGTCTTCGGCGGAACGCCTCGTCGAGGAGCTGCCGAGCCCGGTCGCCCTGAAGGTCCTCGCCCTTGTCCCGGGCAGGGCCGCTGCCGCGTACGCGCGCCAGGCCGTCACGGCCACCTTCGTCGGCTCCGTCACGGCGGACCTGGCGCTCCTGTTGATCGACCGGACCTTCCTGGACGAGGCAGCCGGCGGTATGGCCGGATTCCAGCCGGGAATGGTCGCCGTCACCGATGTGCTGCGCCCCGCCATGGAAGCCGCCAGCTCTGTCTTCGGTCCCGGCGTGCTCTCGGACCTGCGCGAATCTGATGCCTCGGGACTGCTGACTGATCCGGACACCGCCGTCTACGAACTCTCCGACGGGAACAATGCGGCCGCATGGTTCGCCGTCCGGCTGCGGGACAACAGTTCCGCCCCGGACCGCGGCGACGCTTCCGGCAAGAGTGCGGTGGCCGGCCGGCTGGGCCGCATCAACAACATCGAGATGGCACTCACCGTGGAAATCGGCCGCACCCGGATGTCCGTCCGTGATGTGCTCTCGCTCGAACCCGGGAAAATCATCGAACTGGACCGGTCCGCCGGTGCCCCCGCGGATGTGCTGCTCAACGGGCGGCTGATCGCGCACGGCGAGGTTGTGGTGCTGGACCAGGACTACGCGATCCGGATCACCCGGATCCTCGATGTTGCGGACGGGCTCAGCTGAATGGACTCACTGATCCTCGGGCTGCGGGTAGTCGTGGCCCTGGGCGCGGTGCTTGGCCTCATGTGGTTTCTGCAGCGCCGGCTTGGCAAAGGCACCGGACGGCGCCGGGCTGACCGCGCACTGACCGTTATCAGCCGGCAGAGCCTCGGGCAGCGGGCCTCCGTCGTCGTTGTGGACGCCGCCGGGCAACGGTTCCTGCTGGGCGTGACCGACCACGCCGTTAACGTCCTGCACACCGGAGATATCCCGCCCGAACCGGAAGAGGCCCGGGAACCGGCGGCCAACCGGTCCCTGGGGGACTTCGCCCGGATGCTCGCCGAGGCCACCCCCCGCGCCGCACAGAGCAGCCGCGCCGCACGGAACAGCCATGTCCTGAATAGTTTTGCCAAGGAGAGTTACTCCCCAAACGAGGACGCCGAGGACGCCCGCGTCCCGGGCAGGGGTGTCGACGAAGCCGGGAACATCCCGGCGGACGCACTGGTTTCGCGGCGCAGTTCGGCCCAACGGAGCTCCCACGCCCGCAGCACCGCCGGAATGGGCGCCGGGCATCCGCCGTTGCACGGCTCAATCCTGGCCGGCTCGACCTGGAAGCAGGCCGCCGCCGCGCTCAGGACCGGACGCCGCAATTGAGCCGGGTTTCCGCCGACCACACCGTCCGTGCCGGTAATCGCAGGGTCCTTACGCTCGGGCTTGCCGCGCTGTTGTTTGCGGTCCTGCTGCTGTGGCTGAACGCCGCCCCGGGGCACGCCGCCCCGATCGACCCCACCCCGCCGGTTCCTCCGACGGATCCGACCGCCCCGGGCGGAGGCGTCAACATCCAGATCAACGGTGTCGACGGCGCTCCCTCGACCGCAGTCCTGACCCTTATCGGGATCACGCTGCTCTCGGTGGCTCCCGCCCTGCTGCTGATGATGACCTCGTTCACCAAAATCTTCGTGGTCCTGGCCATGACCCGCAACGCACTGTCGCTGCCGTCCATCCCGCCGAACCAGGTGCTGGCCGGCCTGGCCCTGTTCCTCTCGATCTTCGTGATGTGGCCCGTCGTCAACGAGATGAACACCATCGGGGTGCAGCCGTACCTGAACGGAACACTGGACTTTAACGGTGCCGTCGGCGCCGCCTCGGGTCCGCTGCAGCAGTTTATGCTGGCCCACACCCGTGACGAGGACATCGCGCTGATGACGCGGGCAGCGGGAATGGAAAACCCCGAAACCCCCGAAACCGTGCCCATGCCGACCCTCATCCCGGCGTTTATGATTTCCGAGCTGCGTGCGGCGTTCATCATCGGGTTCGTGATCTTTATTCCGTTCCTCGTGATCGACCTCGTGGTCTCGGCGGCGCTGATGTCCATGGGCATGATGATGCTGCCGCCGGTCATGATTTCGCTGCCGTTCAAGATCCTGCTGTTTGTCCTCGTGGACGGCTGGGGATTGATCATCACCGCCCTGATCCAGAGTTACGCAGGCACCGGATGAACGCCAATGCCGTCCTCGACATCTGCCTTCAGGCGCTGATCGTCGGCGCCAAACTCTCGGCACCGGTCCTGGTGACGGCACTGGTGGTAGGCCTCGCCGTGTCCCTCGTGCAGTCCATCACCCAACTGCAGGAAGCGACGCTCTCGTTCGTGCCGAAGGCCGTGGCCGTCGCCATTGCCCTCGTTGTCTGCGGGCACTGGATGATTACGGAAATGGTCTCCTTCACGCACGAACTGTTCGCCCGGATCCCGGGCCTGCTCGGAGGCGTGTGAGGTGTCCGTCCCGATCGACCCGACCTGGCTGGAAGCCTTGCTGCTGGCCACGGTCCGGATGACGGCCTTCCTGATCGTGGCGCCGCCGTTTTCTTTCCGCGCTTTTCCCGCGCGGGTCAAGGCGACGCTCGGGCTGGGGCTCGGGCTGGCCGTGTCGCAGCGGGTCTCCGTCGACTATGCGGCACGGGACACGGCGGGCTTCGTCACCGGGGTGGTCCTGGAACTCGCCACGGGGCCTGGTCCTGGGGTTCATCGTGCTGGTGATCTTCGCCGCGGTCCAGTCCGCCGGCAGCCTGATCGATCTGGCCGGCGGTTTCCAGCTCGCCCAGGGCTTTGACCCGCAGATGAACATCAACGGGGCCCAGTTCACCCGCCTGATGCAGATGGCCGCGATCGCGCTGCTGTTCTCCTCAGACGGCTACCAGCTGGTCATCACCGGCCTCACCGGCAGCTTCACGGCGCTGCCCCTGGCGGGCGGCATCGACCTGGCACAGCCGGTCCAGGCCATCGTCGCTGCCGCCACCGGTATGTTCCTCGCCGCCGTGCAGATTGCCGGACCGCTCATTGTGGTGCTGTTTCTTGCCGACGTGGGACTTGGCCTCCTGACCAGGGTGGCGCCCGCGCTGAACGCGTTCGCGCTCGGTTTCCCGCTGAAGATCCTGCTGACCCTGACCCTGGCCGGGTTTATGTTCCTGGCCCTGCCGCGGATCGTCTCCAGCCTCGCCAACCAGGCGGCCAAGACAGTGCTGGGGGTGAACTGATGTCAGATTCCGGTGAAAAGACAGAGCAAGCCACCGACAAACGGATGAAGGAAGTCCGTTCCAAGGGCCAGCTTTCGCGCTCCCAGGACCTCACCGCGTGGGTGGGGATCGGAGCGGCGGCGATCATGATGCCGTCCACGGTGGAGCGGGCTGCGAGCGCCGCCACGGACCAGCTCTTCAACGTCCGCGGCATCATTGCGGCGCCTGATCCCGCTATGGCGCTCCAGGCCCTTGAACACGGGCTGGCATCCATCGCCGGAGTCATAACGCCGATGCTGGTGGTCGTCTTCGTGGTGGTTCTGGCCGGCGCCGCCCTGCAAGGCGGCGTGCACTTCAAGAAATTCAAGGCAGACTTCGAGCACTTCAAACCGCTTCCCGGCCTCAAAAGGATGTTTGGCACCCAGGCGCTCTGGGGCGGCGCGAAGGCGCTGCTTAAGGTCGGCGTCGTCGGGCTGGTGCTCTACAGCGTGGTCCAGGGCCTCGTCCCCGTGCTGCTCACTGCCGGCGGGCTGCCGGTCGCCGGCGTCGTGTCTGCCGGGGCCGACGGGATCGCGCTGCTCATCCAGTTCGCGGTCGCCGCCGGAATTGTCCTCGCCGCGGCTGACTTCTTTGTGGTGATGCGCCGCAACCGGAAAAAGACGCGGATGTCGAAGAAGGAAGTCAAGGACGAGAACAAGAACGCCGAGGGTGATCCGCTGATCCGCTCGCAGCGCCGGGCACGCCAGATGGCAATGAGCCGGAACCGCATGATCGCTGCGATCGGGGACGCCGACGTCGTACTGGTCAACCCGACGCACGTGGCTGTGGCGCTGAAATATGAGCCAGGCAAAGCGGCGCCCCGCGTGGTGGCCAAGGGTTCGGGGCATGTGGCTGCCAGAATCAGGGCGGAGGCGGAGGCGAAAAACGTCCCTATGGTCCAGGACATTCCCCTGGCCCGGGCGCTCCATTCCGCCTGCGAGCTGGGCCAGGAGATCCCGGTGGACTTTTACCGGGCCGTGGCTGGAGTCCTCGCTTTTGTGATGTCGCTCAAGGCCCGCGGCGCCGCCGCTGGGACGCACCGTATGGCCGCGGCCCACGCATGATGAGCAGGGAATCCCGGCAACGCCGGGGGAGCGGCACCACCCTGACTCCGGGAAACAGCGTCTGTGAAAGGACCGAATCATGAACAACAGGCTCGCCCGCCTGGCAGTGCCGATCGGCATCGTCGGCATCGTGCTGCTGTTGGTGGTGCCCGTCCCGGCGCCGCTGATGGACTTCCTCATCGTCTGCAACATCCTGCTGGCGCTGTTGGTGCTGCTGACCAGCATGTTCGTGAAAAAACCACTGGACTTCTCGGTCTTTCCCTCGCTGCTGCTCGTGATCACCTTGTTCCGGCTCGGCCTCAACGTCGCGTCCACCCGGCTGGTGCTGGGGGAGGGCTACGCCGGCCAGGTCATCGAGGCCTTCGGCCAGGTGACAGTGGGCGGTTCCATCGTCATCGGCGCCGTCGTGTTCCTGATCCTCGTGGTCATCCAGTTCGTGGTGGTCACCAAAGGCGCGGAGCGGGTGGCCGAGGTCGGCGCGAGGTTCACCCTCGATGCCATGCCCGGCAAGCAGATGGCCATCGATGCGGACCTGAACGCGGGCCTTCTCACGGATACCCAGGCCCGGGACCGGCGCGCCGAAGTGTCGGCCGAAGCCGACTTCTACGGCGCCATGGATGGTGCGTCCAAGTTCGTCAAGGGCGACGCGATTGCCGGCATCATCATCATCATCATCAACTTCATCGGCGGCATCGCCATCGGCATGCTGCAGGGCGGTATGCCGATCGGCGATGCGCTGAACACCTACGGCCTGCTCACCATGGGCGACGGTCTCGTCTCGCAGATTCCGGCCCTGCTGATGGCAGTTGCCACCGGTATGATCGTCACCCGCTCGAATGCCGAATCGGACATGGGGCGGACGGCGTCCTCCCAGCTCATGCAGTCCCCCAACGCCCTTGCGATCGCCGGAGTCGCGGCAATCGCCATGGCGCTGATCCCCGGTATGCCCCCGATACCGTTCGTGCTGGTCGGTGCCGGGATGCTGTTGGCCTCCCGGCGGATTACCGCGCAGCAGAAGGCCGACGAAAAGGTCCTCGAGGACGAAGAGACGGCGCTGAACTTCCCCGAGATGGATCCGAACGAAAAACTGCTCGAGGACATGCGTATCCATCCGGTCGAGATTCTCCTGGCCCCGGACCTCGTGGACATGGTCTCCGGGGCGTCCGATGACCTGCTCGCCCGGGTCCGGTCCCTGCGGCACAAGATCGCCATGGAACTGGGACTGGTCATCCCGCCGGTCCGCACCCGGGACAGCGTGGACCTTCCGCCCGCCACCTACTCGATCCGGATCGCCGGGGTGGAGGCCGGCCGCGGCACTGCGCCGGGCGGCCAGATGCTGGCCCTCGGCGACAGCCTCGACTCGCTCCCCGGCACCGCGATGATCGAGCCGGTCTTCGGCCTGGCCGGGAAGTGGATTCCGGCGGAGATGCGCCACAACGCCGAAATGACGGGGTCGACCGTGATCGACCGAGTGTCCGTCCTCGTGACACACCTGTCCTCGATCGTCAGCGCCAATGCGGCCCGCCTGCTCTCCCGCGAGGACGTCCGCGTGCTCACCGAAGGCGTGCGCAAGCAGAGCCCGGCCGCCGTCGACGAACTCACACCCGCGCTGCTGTCCCTCGCGGAGGTCCAGCGCGTCCTGCAGGGCCTCCTGGACGAACAGGTCCCCATCAACGATCTGGCCCGCATCTACGAGGCCCTTACCCTCCGGGCCAAGATCTCCACGGACCCTGAATCGCTGGTGGAATCGGCACGGCAGGCGCTCGGCCCGGCGTTGACGGCGAAATTCATGGACGGGCCCGTCCTGAACGTCATTATGATCGACCCTGTCCTGGAACAATCCATGCTCGAAGATATGCGCCCGGCCGAAGGCGGCAGCCAGATCATGATGGGCCAGGACAAGCTCGACAGCGTCCTGCGCTCGGTCCGATCCGCCGCCGACGCCGCCGCGGCCGCGAACCGGCAGGCCGTCCTGGTCTGCGCTCCAGCCCTCCGGCCCGCGGTGCGCCGGCTCATCGGGGTCCAGCCCGGGTCACTGCCGGTGCTGTCCTACCGGGAAGTGACTTCCTCCAACGTCCAAATCGAAACCGTAGGAGTCGTACGCCATGCCGAACCGTTATCGGCTTAAGGGGTCAACGCTGGAGGAGATCCGGCAGAAGGCGGAGCTGCAGTACGGCCCGTCGGCCCGGATCGTCTCTGCGGAACGGGTCATTAGCCCGGGAATCGCCGGGCTGTTTGCCGGCGACCACTACGAAGCGATGGTCGCGGTGGGGCCGCCCGACGAAACGATCACGGGAGAAGTCGTCCCCGACTCCGGGCTGCTGGCCGACGCCGGGCAGGCCGGCACCATCGACGGCCCCGTGAGGTCGTTCCGCCCGCCCGCCCGCTTTTCGCGTGCCGCCCGGGAGAGCATACGGACGGCGGGTCCGGCGCAGCCGGTGCCGGTCCGGACGGCGCCGGCAGGGAAGAAGCCGGCCCGGCCAGCCTCCGCACAAAAGCATCCGCTGGACCTGGCCGGCGCCCGCACAGCGTCAGCCAGTGCTGTGCGGGATACCCCCGAAGTTCCCGCGGCGCGATCGCACCAGTTGCAGGGCGCGGCGATCGCTGCGCTTTTGGAAGAAGCCGACGCCGCTGAACGCGGCCTGCACGATCAGGGTCCCTCGGGTGTTTCCACCGAGTCTCCGGATTTCGCTGAACTCCTGGAACAGCTCGGCGCCGGGCTGAAACCAGCACCCGAACCCGCTGCCACGCCCGTCACCGGCGACACCCCCGCCGGAACGAAAGCCGGCGCGGATCCGGTGGCCCCGATGGCCCCGGTGGACCCGGGGGCCGGGGCCGATCCCCGAACCGCCGCGGCCCCGCCCGGTGTCCCGGCACCGGCTCCCCTCACGGGCATCGGGGACCTGGTGCTCCTCGTCGGACTCGGGGAGGACGCCCTGGATACGGCCCTTGCCATGTCGACGGCTGCAGGCGGCGCGGACGTCCGGACCGGGGGAGCGCTGTCCGCCTACGGCCACCTGCACGTGGACGGACGCCAGGGCGCGACGGCGGCCCGGGCACATGCCGTGATGACAGACCGGACCGTCCTGGTCGCCTACGGGCTGAACCGGGCCCGGGAGGCGGCGGCGATACCTCAGGCGCTGGCGGCGCTCGCGGCCGATCAGATCTGGCTGGTGGTCGACGCCGGAAGGAAGCACGACGATACGGCGCGGTGGGTCAACGAGTTGGCCGCGCAACTCACGGTCACGGCCATCGCCGTTGTCGGCGCGGCCGAAACCGGGACGCCGGAAAGCGTCAACGGGCTCGGTATTCCGTTGGGCTGGATTGATAACCGTCGCGCCCGCGCCGGACAACTGTGACACGGCGGGGCGTGCAGGCCCGGTCCTGCATTGCCGGCAACGAAGGGTAGATTTAGAGCATGCTGGTACTTACACGCAAGCCGGGCGAACAGATCATGATTGGCGATGGGATCGTCATCACGGTTCTGGAAGGCCGCGGGGACGGTGTTCGGATAGGCATTGAAGCCCCGCGCGGGGTATCGATCCAGCGCCGGGAAGTCATTGAGGCCATTGCCGCAGCCAACCTTGCCGCGGCGAACGCCGGACCCGGCACGGAGGATGCACTCCGCGGCCTGATGCCGCAAGCCCCCGTCCGCGACGCCTGAGTCAGGTCGCCTGAGGCAAAACGCCTGAGTCAGCCGGGGCTATTGCCGAGATACTCGGCGAGGTGCGGCTGACCCGTTTGTCCGATCACCGCAAGGGCGTGTTCGACGGTTCCGGTCAAGGTCAGCTGATCCAGTTCGCTGAAAGTCCCGGCTGGCGGCGCCCCGGCCGCCACAGTCAGCCGTACGGCCTCCAGGCTGTTGCGGCCGGCGCGGACCGCGTTCCCCAGCCGCCCGAGCAAATCCTGGAGGCCGGTGCGGTGTTCACTGAGGATTTCGGCCCACGGACCCGGCGGGGCCACCCCGATCAGCCCGGGCAGGGGCGTCTCGGGCGGCAGCCCCCATTCGACGGCAACGCCGGCCGACTCGACGCTGCGGGCCAGGGCTTCAAAGCGAAGCCTGTCCAGGACATCCGCCACCTCGGCGGCGGTAAAGCCCAGCCAGCGGAGATTTCCGGCCTCGACGTGCAGCTGCTGCGTTTCGAGCCGGAAAAGGAGCACCTCCAGCTGTCGGCGCTCCTGCCACAGTGCCGCCGACAGATCACCTGCACCCATAGGCCCCGTTCCATGCCTGCTCAAACCGCAACGGCGTCACACCGTTACCGCATTTTCAGTCAAGCTTTGACAGTGAGTATAAGCACGCCACCACTCCGGTGGTAAGTTTCAGGGTGACGGTCAGCATCACCTCATTGGAATGCCATCTCCGGCGGGGGCCGGAAGGTCTTCCAAGGTGCTGATTTTGTTGTTTTTTGTCCGTAGTTTGGTCTCCTGGGGGGAAGCACGCTCTTGAACCGCATGGAACGCAATGAGATGGTGATCCAGCATCTCCCGCTGGTGGGTTACCTGGTCTCTGACCTGTGCTCAAAAGCCTCGCACCTTTCCCGCGATGACCTCGCTTCGGCCGGTGCCATTGCGCTGATCACGTCGGCCGACTCCTTTGACCCGGACCTGGGCGTGCCATTTGGTGCGTTTGCGCGCCGCCGTATCCTGGGCGCCTTCGCCGATGAGATGCGTGCCAGCGATTGGGCCACCCGCTCGGCGCGGCGCAGGATCAAGGAAACCATGTCTGTCCAGGAAACCCTGGCTGCAGCACTGGGACGGGCACCGTCGGTCGAAGAAATCGCCTCCGCCCTGGGAGTCCAGCAAAGCGTTGTGGAGGCCGCCCTCGCGGACGCCTCGCGGACGCTGACGCCCCTCGATGAAGCCGTGATCGACACCCTGGCCGCGGAGACTCTTACTCCGGAACACTCCATCCTCGCGGACGAACGCCTCGACTATCTCCGGGCCGCCGTGAAGAGCCTCCCGGAGCGCATGCGCTACATCGTCGAGGAGATCTACTTCGGCGACCGGACCGTCAAGGAACTAGCGGCCGAACTCGGTTCCACGCATGCCGCGGTATCCCAACAGCGTTCCGAAGCCATCCGGCTGATGCGCGACGGGCTGTCCACGCACTACGCGGACGATCCGGACCAGCACGTCGAAGTCCAGTCCCGCATCACGCCGCGGCGCCGCAACGACTATTTGGCGCAGTTGTCCGAGGCCACGTCCGGTGGCATCACCCGGTCCGTCTTTCGCCTGGATCCGGCCCTGAACAGGGCCGTCTGAGCCAGGCAGTCCGCCCCGCCCGCCGCCCCCCAGGGACAATTAGTAAGCCAACTGCGAAATTGCTGGGAGACTCTCGCGGGCCGCAGGACTCTGAGGTAGCGTCGGAATGACCTGACCTACTGAGGAGGACGCATGAAAGCTTCACCGACCTTGACGGGCAACCTGCAGACAGTGCTGGTAGACCTGATCGAACTCCATGTCCAGGGCAAGCAGGCGCACTGGAACATTGTGGGGACGAACTTCCGGGATCTCCACCTCCAGTTGGACGAGATTATCGATGCCGCCCGACAATTCGCGGACGATACCGCGGAACGCATGCGGGCGCTCCACGCGCTCCCGGACGGCCGCACATCCACGGTCGCCAAGTCCACGTCGCTGGCCGAATTCCCTGCCGGGCTCATTGATACCCACGACGCGATTGAGCGTGTTGTGGCAGCGCTGGAGGCCGCGGTTGGCACCATGCGCAAGGTCCACGACGAGGTTGACGAAGAAGATCCCACCTCGGCTGACCTGCTGCACGAGTTCATCGCCCGGTTGGAGCAGTTCGCATGGCTCGTTAATGCAGAGACGATGAAGCCCACGGCCAAGGTCGCCACGCCTTCGAAGAAGTAGCACGAGAGAAGGCGCCGGGCGCCGGGATCATCCCGGCGCCCGGCGCCTTCCTGTCGGTGCTGCCATGGCGGTGCCTAGTTCGCGGTCGGGACTTTTCGGAGCACGACGGCGGCCAGGACCGCTGCCCCCGCCATCAGCACGAGGGCGATCGCGGCTGTGATGTGCACCCCTGAGTCGAAGGCGGTGCGCGCAGCGGCCATCACAGTCCCGGCCAGCGGGCCGGGAAGTCCCTGCGCGAGTTCCGCGGCGCCGGCGAGGGTCTCCCCGGCCTGGTTGACGGCAGCGCCAGGGGCCAGACCGGACACCGCCTCCGGCAGCCGGAGGTTGCGCTGGTAGGACGCGGTCAGGATGGAGCCCAGGATCGCCGTGCCGAGCAGGGAGCCCACCTCGTAGCCGGTCTCCGAAATGGCCGAGGCCGCCCCGGACTTCTCGGCCGGTGCCGCTCCGAGGATCAGATCGTTGGAGATCGTCTCGGCGGCACCAACCCCCAGGCACAGAACCAGGAGGGCCGCCAACAACACGGCCGGGCCCGTGCTGTGGTCGCCGAAGGCCACGAGGGAGTATGCAACGGTGCTGAGCAGGAGCCCGCCGGCGACCACAAAGCCCGGCCGCACCCGCTTCACGAGCGGTACTACAAGCAGGCCGGCGACAATCATCGCAATAAGGGCCGGAACCATCGTGACACCCGACGCCGACGGCGACTGCCCCTCAATCAACTGCAGGTGCTGGGCGAGGAACAGGATGAAGCCGTTGTAGGAGAACAACGCCAGTACATTGGCGATGATGGCGGTGCTGAAGACGCGGTTGCCAAACAGGCTGACATCCAGCAGCGGAGCGGTCAGGCCGCCGCGTCCCAGCATCCGCTGCCTGCGGATGAAGACATAGCCCATCAGCAGTCCACAGCCGATGCCGGTGAAGGCCACCAGTCCCGGGCCGTGGGTCGCAAGTTCCTTGATGCCGTATACGGTCGGCACCATGGCCAGCAGGGAAAACGCAATGCTGGGCAGATCCACCCGGCCCGGGTGCGGATCGCGGGATTCCGGGAGCAGGACCGGGCCAAGCACCAGCAGCGGCAGGATGGTCGGCACCGCCACGAGCAGTACGGCGCCCCACCAGAAGTGCTCCACCAGCCAGCCGCCGGCGATCGGGCCCAGCGCCGCGCCGCCGGAGAAACCGGCAGCCCAGATGGCTACCGCCAGCCGGCGACGGTTGGGTTCCGGGAAGATGTTGCGGATCAGGGACAGGGTGGAGGGCATCAGCATCGCGCCGAAGAAACCCAGCCCGGCGCGCCCGGCAATCAGCCATTCGGCGCTGGCGGCGAAGGCGGTCGCCGCTGACACTGCGGCGAACCCTGCACTGCCGACCAGGAGGAGCCTGCGCCGGCCAATCCGATCGCCCAGGCTGCCCATCGCGACGAGAAGCCCGGCAAGGACGAGGGGATAGGCGTCCACAATCCAGAGCAACTGGATCCCCGTAGCGTCCAGGCTGCGCGCGATGGCCGGAAGGGCGAACGTCAGGGCAGTGTTGTCCACCGCCACCAGCAGGACCGGAAACATCAGCAGGGCCAGCGCCAGCCAGTCCCGCCACGGCTGCTGCCGTGTTTCGGGCATGGTGCCGGTGTGCCGGGCCGCGAAGAGGTTGCTCATGAATTGAAACTGTACCGTCTGGACGGTGTATTTAAGAAATTCGGGTCATTGCGGGCAAGATGGAAGCCATGCCCAGAAAACCAGTCGCCCGGGAAGCCGTCCTCGATGGCTTCATTTCGCTGCTTATTGAAGAAGGTGAACGTGCCGCGACGCTGGAGGCTGTCGCGAGGCGGGCCGGCGTTTCCAAAGGCGGGCTGCTGTATCACTTTCCCAACAAGGAGGCGATGATCGCGGCGCTGCTGGAGCGGCTGGATGAGCATCTGGCCCAGGATCTCGAGGCCATGGCGGCGGCCCCGGAAGGTGCAGCGGCCTACTTCATCAGGTCCTCGCTCTGGGCCGACACCCCGATGGACCGGTCCTTTGTTGCCGCCACCCGGCTGGCGGAGGTGGCGCACGAGGAATCCCGGCGCCGTTTTTCTGCCGCCCAGGCGCGCTGGCTGGAACTGCTTGCTGCTGACGTCGGTCCCGCGATGGCCAAAGCTGTCCTCTACATGGGGGACGGGCTGTATTTCAATGCCATGCTCGCCCGGGGACCGGGCGGGCCGGGGCCCGGGTTCGGCGCGGACCTCGAGGGCCTGCTGGTCGCCGTCGCCCGGCTGCGCGGCTAGCTCCGCCGGCGCAGCCGTCACGGCTTGCGGACGCGGCCCGCACGTAGGACAATGGAGGCTGTGACTGTGGTCACGGCTAATTAAATATGCCTTCGATCTGCGGCGGGAGAGTTCTGCCAGTAAGGTACAAGCAGGCGCCGTAGGAGCAAATCCTCCCCAGGAATCTCTCAGGCCCACGTACCGCCGCGGCAAGGCGCCTCTGGAAAGCAGCAGGCTGTCCTCGGACATGCTGTGCTCACCGACGGTGCAAGCGGAGTCCTGTAAACGCAGGGCTGTGCGGAAACTCTCAGGTCCAATACAGAGCGGGGAGGAACCCAATCCCTGTGGCGTACCCTGCGCCGCCTGATTTATGGAGTTCCTTGTGACTGTTACCCCAGCGCCCACGTCCTTTGTAGACCGGCATATCGGCGCCAGGCGCCAGGCCGACGTCGACGTTATGCTGCAGGCTGTCGGATACGACACCCTCGACGCGCTGGTGGACACCGCCGTTCCCAAAGTCATCCGCCAGGATGTGCCGCTCAAGCTCACCGAAGCCCTCAGCGAAGTGGAAGTCCTCGCCGAGCTGCGCGCGCTGGCCGGCAAAAACAAGACCGCTGTCCAGATGATCGGCCAGGGGTACTACGACACCGTAACGCCGCCCGTCATCCGCCGGAACATCCTCGAATCTCCCGCCTGGTACACCGCCTACACCCCCTACCAGCCGGAAATCTCCCAGGGCCGGCTCGAGGCGCTGCTGAACTTCCAGACCATGGTCCAGGACCTGGTCGGGCTGCCGATCGCCAACGCCTCCCTGCTGGATGAAGCCACGGCCGTCGCGGAGGCCGTACTGATGATGCGCCGCGCGAACAAGAACAAGTCCGCGCACGAGGGCAAGACTGTCCTCGACGCCGATTGCCTGCCGCA
Source organism: Arthrobacter sp. PAMC25284 (assembly GCF_019443425.1). Lineage (NCBI taxonomy): Bacteria > Bacillati > Actinomycetota > Actinomycetes > Micrococcales > Micrococcaceae > Arthrobacter > Arthrobacter sp. PAMC25284. Next base: position 1,897,405 of record NZ_CP080382.1, on the reverse strand, counting down.
GACCATCGCCGTCGTGAAGGGCCGCGCCGAAGCGCTCGGCTTCGAGGTCGAGGTCGCGGACCTCTCCAAGGGACTGCCCGACGGCGTCATCAACGGTGTGGTGCTCCAGCAGCCCGGTGTCTCCGGCCGGGTGTTTGACCACTCCGCCGTGATCGCCGACGCCAAGGAACGCGGTGCCCTCGTCACTGTCGCGGCCGACCTGCTGGCACTGACGCTCATCACACCCCCGGGGGAGCAGGGTGCCGACATCGCCGTCGGCTCCGCGCAGCGCTTTGGCGTCCCGCTGTTCTTCGGCGGTCCGCACGCCGCCTACATGGCCGTGCAAAAGGGCCTTGAGCGGTCCATGCCCGGCCGCCTCGTCGGCGTCTCCAAAGACTCCGCCGGAATCCCGGCCTACCGCCTGGCCCTGCAGACCCGTGAGCAGCACATCCGCCGCGAAAAAGCCACGTCCAACATCTGCACCGCCCAGGCGCTGCTCGCGATCGTGTCCTCCTTTTACGCCGTCTACCACGGCCCGGACGGGCTGAAGGCCATCGCCGAAACCGTCCACGGACATGCCCGGACCATCGCCGCCTCGCTCAGCGCCGCCGGCTTCGACGTCCAGCACACGTCCTTCTTCGACACCGTCACCGTCTCCGTCCCCGGCAAGGCGGCCGCGATCATCGCCGCCGCCGAGGCCAAGGGCATCAACCTTCGGTCCATCGACGCGGACACCCTCGGGATTTCCGCCGATGAGGCGACGACGGCGGCCGTCGTCGCCGACGTCATCGCAGCCTTCGGCGCCGGCGCCGCCGACGGAACCGGCCACTTCGGCCTCGACCACGCCGTCGGACGCACCTCGGAGTACCTCCAGCACCCCGTCTTCAACACCCACCGCTCCGAGACCCAGCTGCTGCGCTACATCCGCCGGCTCTCGGACCGCGACCTCGCGCTGGACCGCACCATGATCCCGCTGGGCTCCTGCACCATGAAGCTCAACGCCACGGCCGAGATGGAAGCCATCTCCTGGCCGGAATTCGCGTCCATCCACCCCTTCGCTCCCGACTCCCAGACCGCCGGCTGGCGCGAACTCATCGAGGACCTCGAAGCCCAGCTGACCGAGATCACCGGCTACGACCAGGTCTCCATCCAGCCGAACGCCGGGTCCCAGGGCGAGCTCGCCGGCCTGCTGGCGATCCGCGGCTACCACCTGTCCCGCGGCGATGACCAGCGCACCGTCTGCCTCATCCCGTCCTCTGCCCACGGCACCAACGCCGCCTCGGCCGTGCTCGCCGGCATGAAGGTCGTGGTTGTTGCCACCGCATCCGACGGCACGATCGATCACGCCGACCTGACCGCCAAGATCGAGGCCAACAAGGACACCCTCTCGGCCATCATGATCACCTACCCGTCCACGCACGGCGTCTTCGACGCCGACGTCCGTGAGGTCTGCGACGCCGTGCACGCGGCGGGCGGCCAGGTCTACATTGACGGGGCCAACCTCAATGCCCTCGTCGGCCTCGCCCAGCCCGGCCAGTTCGGCGGCGACGTCTCGCACCTGAACCTGCACAAGACCTTCTGCATCCCGCACGGCGGCGGCGGCCCCGGCGTCGGCCCGGTTGCCGCCCGGGCGCACCTGGCCCCGTTCATGCCAGGCAACGCCGCGGACCCGGCCAACGGCGCCGGCGGCACCCCGATCTCCGCCTCACGCTACGGCTCCGCCGGCGTCCTGCCGATCTCCTGGGCCTACGTGAAGCTCATGGGCGGCAACGGGCTGACGGAAGCGACCCGGTCGGCGCTGCTGGCGGCAAACTACGTCGCAGCACGGCTGAATGACTACTTCCCGGTGCTGTACACAGGCGAGGGCGGCCTCGTGGCCCACGAATGCATCCTGGACCTGCGCGAGCTCACCGCCAAGACCGGGGTGACCGCGGAAGACGTTGCGAAGCGCCTGATCGACTACGGCTTCCACGCACCCACCCTCTCGTTCCCGGTCGCCGGGACCCTGATGGTCGAACCCACCGAGTCCGAGGATCTCGGCGAGATCGACCGCTTCGTCGAGGCAATGATCGCCATCCGCGCCGAAATCGACCAGGTCGCCGGCGGCGACTTCAGCGTCGAGCACAGCCCGCTGCGCAACGCCCCGCACACCGCCGCCGCCGTTGTCAGCAGCGAATGGACCCGCGAATACCCGCGGGAACAGGCGGTTTTCCCGGGCCACACGCCGAAACAGGACAAGTACTTCCCGCCGGTCGGACGGGTCGACGGCGCCGCCGGGGACCGCAACCTGATCTGCTCGTGCCCTCCCCTCGAAGCTTTCGAGGACCACTCCGCCGATTCCGCGAACTAAGGACAGCCCGAATGACTGAGAACTACACGGCCCTTTACGAAGAGCACAAGAAGCTCGGCGCCTCCTTCACGGACTTCGGCGGCTGGCAGATGCCGCTCAAGTACAGCTCCGAACTGGCAGAACACCACGCTGTGCGGAAGTCCGCCGGCCTGTTCGACCTCTCCCACATGGGCGAAGTCTGGGTCACCGGCCCGGAAGCCGCCGCGTTCCTGGACTACGCGCTCGTCGGTAAGATCTCCGCGATGTCGGTCGGCAAGGCCAAATACTCGCTGATTTGCAACAATGCCGGCGGCATCATCGATGACCTCATCACCTACCGGCGCCCGTCGGAGGCGGAGGGGGCCGACACGTTCCTCGTTGTTCCCAATGCCGGCAACGCCAAGGTGGTCGCCGCGGCCCTCGCCGAACGGGCCGTTTCCGGCAAGGCGGGAGGCTTCGACGTCGTCGTCGAGGACGCCTCGGCCGAGACCTCGCTGATCGCCGTGCAGGGTCCGAAAGCGGAGGAAATCCTGCTCCGTCTCGTCCCGGCCGCGCAGCACGAACTCGTTACCGGGCTCAAGTACTACGCCGCCGTGGAGGTCCCCTTCCTCGTCGGCGGCGCCAGCCAGGAGCTGCTGCTCGCCCGCACCGGCTACACCGGTGAGGACGGCTTCGAGATCTTCGTCGCCAACGACGCCGCCGCCGCACTTTGGCAGGCGCTCGTCGCCATTGCCGACGACGGCGAGCTGACGCCTGCCGGTCTCGCGTCCCGCGATTCGCTCCGGCTCGAGGCGGGCATGCCGCTCTACGGCAATGAGCTTTCCCTCGACGGAGACCCGTTCTCCGCCGGACTGGGAGCCATCGTCGCCCTGTCCAAGGAAGGCGACTTCGTCGGCAAGGAAGCCCTCGCCGCCACGAAGGCCACCGGGGCTGGCATCACCGCCGGACGCAAGCTCGTCGGGCTCAAAGGACTGGGCCGCCGCGCAGGCCGCGGCCACTACCCGGTCCTCAAGGACGGCGTCACCGTCGGCGAGGTCACGTCCGGCCAGCCCAGTCCCAGCCTGGGCTACCCGGTGGCGATGGCCTACGTCGACGTCGAGCACACCGAGCCCGGCACGGCACTGGACATCGACCTGCGCGGCAAGGCAGAGCCGTTCGAAGTCGTCGCACTGCCGTTCTACAAGCGCCAAAAGTAAGCCGGCAGGTCCCAGTTTTCACGCGTGCTCGCTCGTTCCTCGCTTAGACGCACGCTTTCGAAAACCGCGGCCAGCCAGCCCCACCACCACAGACTCAGCACAACGACCAACCGAGACTTAGGAAAAACAAATGGCAAAAGTAGCCCCCGAACTGCAGTACTCCGAAGAGCACGAATGGGTTGCGAAGGAGGCCGGGAACGTCGTGTCCATCGGCATTTCCGCCGTCGCCACGGATGCCTTGGGCGACATTGTCTACGTTGATCTGCCCGAGGTCGGGGCAGCGGTCACCGCGGGGGAGACCTGCGGCGAGGTGGAGTCCACCAAGTCCGTCTCCGACCTGTACGCCCCCGTCACAGGCGAGGTCACCGAAGTGAACCCGGCCGTCGTTGATGACCCGGCCCTGATCAATAACGATCCGTACGGTGCCGGCTGGCTGTTCAAGGTCGCGGCCGAGTCCCACGGACCGCTGCTGTCGGCGCAGGAGTACGCCTCCAAGAACGGCGGCGAACTGTGAGCGAGGCCCAGACAACATCGTACGAGCAGGTAGTCTCGGCCAGCCTGGACGCGGACCTGTCCGCCCTGGATCCGGAGATCGCCGCGAAGATCGACGACGAGCTGACCCGCCAGCGCGACGGCCTGGAAATGATCGCCTCGGAAAACCACACCGCGCGTGCCGTGATGCAGGCCCAGGGCTCCGTGCTGACGAACAAATACGCCGAGGGTTACCCGGGCAAGCGCTACTACGGTGGCTGCGAGCACGTGGACGTTGTCGAACAGCTCGCCATCGACCGGGTGAAGGCCCTGTTCGGCGCCGAGTTCGCCAACGTCCAGCCGCACTCCGGGGCCCAGGCCAACGCCTCCGTGATGCACGCCCTGATCCGTCCGGGTGACACCATCATGGGCCTGAACCTGGCCCACGGCGGACACCTGACGCACGGCATGAAGATCAACTTCTCCGGCCGGCTGTACAAGGTCATCCCGTACCAGGTCCGTGAGGACGACCACAGGATCGACATGGCCGAGGTGGAGCGCCTCGCACACGAGCACCAGCCGAAGCTCATTGTGGCCGGCTGGTCCGCTTACGCACGGCAGCTGGACTTCGCCGAATTCCGGCGGATCGCCGACTCCGTGGGCGCCTACCTCATGGTGGACATGGCGCACTTCGCCGGGCTGGTGGCCGCCGGCCTGCACCCCTCGCCGGTCCCGCATGCCCACGTCACCACCTCCACCACGCACAAGACCCTCGCCGGTCCGCGCGGCGGCATCATCCTGACCAACGACGCCGACATCGCCAAGAAGATCAACTCGGCCGTGTTCCCCGGCCAGCAGGGCGGCCCGCTGGAACACGTGATCGCCGGCAAGGCAGTGGCCTTCAAGATCGCCGCGTCGCCCGAGTTCAAGGAGCGCCAGGAACGGGTCCTCGCCGGCGCCGGGATCCTGGCCGACCGGCTGATGCAGCCCGACGTCACCGCCAAGGGCATCTCGGTGATCTCCGGCGGCACCGACGTGCACCTGGTCCTGGTGGACCTGCGCCATTGCGAACTCAATGGCCAGGAAGCCGAAGACCGGCTCGCGGAAATCGACATCACCGTCAACCGCAACGCCGTCCCGTTCGACCCCCGCCCGCCGATGGTCACCTCCGGACTTCGGATCGGCACCCCGGCCCTGGCCACGCGCGGCTTCGGCAAGGATGCTTTCGGCGAAGTCGCCGATATCATCGCCGAGGCCCTGATCGCCGATGCCGGCACTGACCTCTCCGGTCTGCGCTCCCGGGTTGCGGCACTCGCCGCCGCCCACCCGCTCTACCCCTCAGTGGAAAACCTCGGCTAAAGCCCGTCCCACTGAAAGAAAGCACGACGCCGGGCGGGCCGCGGCCACCAGCCGCCGCCCGGCGTCGAGCATCCGGCGTTGCAGCCGCCAACCGGCGGCCGCACCGCCTCCGGCAGGAGCCCCTGCCGGGCAACCGCAAGACCTAGTAAGGAACCGCATCATGGCCGTTGGAGTTTTTGACCTCTTTTCCATCGGAATAGGACCGTCGAGTTCGCACACTGTGGGGCCCATGCGGGCCGCCGCCGTGTTCGCCGAAGAGCTCCGGACCGAAGCCGTCCTGGACCGGGTGGCGTCGCTGCGCGTTGACCTTTACGGTTCCCTCGCCGCCACGGGCCACGGCCACGGCACTATGACCGCGATTCTGCTCGGACTCGAAGGCTTCCACCCGGACCAGATCCTTCCCGAGGAAGTCGAGGAGCGGCTTGCCGCGATTGCCGGAACCGGCACCCTGCAGCTGGCCGGCGCCGGACAGGGCCAAGGCGTGCCGCTGCCGTACGGAGTTCAGGACATGGTCCTGCGCCCCCTGACCATCCTGCCCCGGCATACCAACGGCATGACGTTCACGGTATTCGACGCCGACGGCGAGGTCCTGCATCAAGCGACGTTCTTCTCGGTCGGCGGCGGCTTCATTGTCCGCGAGGGCGAAGAAGACGCAGCGTTGGAGGAACTTGCCGAGTCCAAGAAGGAACTTCCCCTCCCGTTCCGCACCGCCGCGGAGCTGCTGGGCCGCTGCCAGTCCAAGGGCCTGTCCATGGGCGAGGTGATGTTCGTCAACGAGCGCGAGTCCAGGACCGAACAGGAGATCCGGGACGGGCTCCTGCATATCTACTCGGTAATGGAGGGCTGCGTCGAGGTCAGCCTGAAGCGTGAGGGGCTGCTGCCCGGCGGGCTGAAGGTCCGCCGCCGTGCCCCCGACTGGCACGAACGGCTGATGAAGGAGGACAAGGACCGGGACCCGAAGTACTGGCAGGAATGGGTCAACCTGATCGCGCTCGCCGTCAACGAGGAAAACGCCTCGGGCGGCCGGGTGGTCACCGCCCCCACCAATGGCGCCGCCGGGATCATCCCCGCCGTGCTGTACTACGCGCTGCATTTCGCCCCCGGCATGGACAAAGCCACCCAGAAAGACCGCGACGACGTTGTTGTGAAATTCCTGCTGACGGCAGCGGCCGTCGGGGTTCTGTACAAGGAGCAGGCCTCCATCTCCGGGGCCGAGGTCGGCTGCCAGGGCGAAGTGGGATCGGCGTCGTCGATGGCGGCTGCGGGTCTCGCGGAGGTCATGGGCGGCACCCCGGCGCAGGTGGAAAATGCGGCGGAGATTGCGATGGAGCACAACCTGGGGCTGACCTGTGATCCAATTGGCGGGCTCGTCCAGATCCCGTGCATCGAACGCAACGCGATCGCGGCGGCCAAAGCCATCAACGCGGCCAAAATGGCGCTGTGGGGCGACGGCACCCACCGGGTGTCCCTCGATGAGGTCATTGTGACCATGCGGGAAACCGGCCGGGACATGAGTTCGAAGTACAAGGAAACCGCCATGGGCGGCCTCGCCGTGAACGTCGTGGAGTGCTAGCCCCGCGGCTAGCGGGGCCGGGTGCCGGCGTGCGGCGTTAGTTGTTGAACGCCATCAGTTGTTGAACGCCATCCAGGCGTTGAGCGTGGTGGCGAACAGGACCCAGGCCAGATAGGGCACCAGCAGGATCCCTGCCCAGCCGCTGATCGGGCGGAACAGCGCAATGGTCCAGATGATCGCCCCGATCATCGACACGATGATGAGCAGCGCAATCCACAGGGCCGCGCTGCCCAGGAACGGGTAGAGCCCGAAAAACACCGGCGTCCAAAGGAAGTTCAGCGTCAGTTGGACGGCGTAAACCTTCAAGGCTTTGGGCGCCCGCCGGTCCCGGGTCCGCCACACAAGCCATGCGGCCACCGCCATCGCGGTGTACAGGAAAGTCCAGGCCGGTCCGAACAGCCAGTTCGGCGGCGACCACGGCGCTTTGTCCGCCGTGACATACCAGCCGTCGACGTTCGAGGCCGATGACAGCCCGCCGATCGCGGCAACTGCGAAAGAGGCGCCCAAGAGGACGAGGAGACCGAGAATCTGGGCGCCGGTCCCCGGGGTGCCGCGCTTGGAGGACCCGGACGCGCCGGTCCGGCTGAAGGATTCTGAATGCGCTTCCATCAATCCAGCCTAGCCTTTTCGGCTGAACCGCGGCAGGGCCCGAAGGCACGGGGCCGTTAGACTTGGGATGCATGCCCGCATGCCGCCCAGGCTCCACCCGCAATGATTGGATACCGCACACTTGCGTGAGTTCACTGCCCGCTTTGCCACGACCGACGAGATCACCAAATGGGATTCCCACGTCACCGCGAATCCCAACGGCGGCAACCTCCTGCAGTCTGAGGCGTTTGCCGAAGTCAAGCAGCACTTCGGCTGGAAACCCTTGCACTTGGTGTACGAAACCGCGGACTATTCGAGTTATAACCTGGTCCTCGAAAAGTCCTTTCCGGTGCTGGGCAAACTCTGGTACCTGATCAAGGGCCCGGATGTTGCCGGCATCGAGGACATTCCCGGTATTGTCCGGGCCAACGCGGAGTTCGTGAAGCGGGCGAAGCTCGGCGTGTTCGCGATCAAGATCGAACCCGACATTGTGCTTTCCGACGATGCCAGGGAGGTCCTCGAGGGGGCCGGGCTCGTCAAGACCCACAACCTGCAGCCCAATGACTCGACCGCGCTGCTGGACATCTCGCCGGACGAAAACCAGCTGCTGCGCAACCTGCACTCCCGCGGCCGCAACGCGGTGCGCCGCGCCATCCGTGAGGGCGTAGAGGTCCGCAACGTCGAGCCCACGGAAGAGAACTTCCGGGCGATGTATTCGCTCATGACGACCACTGTGGAGGCCAAATCCCAGGTCCGGGTCCGCGAGTACGGGTACTACCGGCAGTTCTGGAACAACTTCCTGGCCCGCGGCCAAGGCCGGCTGCTGTTCGTGTACGAGAACGGCGTGCCCTCGGTCGGTGCCTTTGTGATCAATTACGGCCGCAAGGCAACCTACAAGGACGGCGGCTCGCTGCAAAAGCGCAGCCAGTACGGCGATTCCCACCTCGTTCAATGGACCGCCATCAACCAGCTCAAAAAGCACGGCTGCACAGAGTACGACTTCTGCGGCACGCCCCCGAGCAACCAGCTCAAGGACACGGCCAACCCCTTCCACGGGCTGGGCCTGTTCAAAACCAGCTTCAGCAAGACCGTCACCGACTTCGTAGGCTGCTACGACCAGGTGCTTTCCCCGCTGAAATACCGCGCCTGGATGGCGGCCGGCGAGCGTATCGCGCGACAGCTCTACACCCGGCGTACCGGCCAGCAGTTCTACTGAGCCTGCGGCAACGAAGATCGAGGTAGCCGTTATGACTGAACCATCCGACGGCCGCCGCAGGCCGCCCAGCGCGGGCCTGCCGCGGACCGAACCCATGTCCCCACTGCAGATGGGCCAGCAGGCCGCCGGTAAACGCATGCTCCGCCGGCTCGTCCAGGGTGAGCACCCGCCCACAGCCCCGATGAGCATTGTGGACCGGCTGGCCGGCAGCCCCTACGCCAACCCCATGATCCAGGTGGGCGGGGTGGACACTTCTGCCCGCAAGACCATCGATTTCGCGCTGCACCTCGCCGAGTCCATGTTCCGGTACGGTGCCGGCGCCCTCGAGGTAGAGACCAGTATCATCGCCATCACGGCGGCTCTCGGGCTGAAGCACATCGAGGTGGACATCACCAACCAGTCGGTCGCAATCAACTACGCGCCCAGGGACCAGACTCCCATCACGCTGCTGCGCGTGGTGCGGTCCTGGACCAACAACTACGCCGGTCTGGCCCAGGTGCACCAGTTGGTTACGGACATTGTGACCGGCGGCGTCGGCCGCGAGGAGGCCGTGCGCCGGCTGGATGACATCACCCACAGCCCCAAGCCGTTTCCCCGCTGGATGGTCACCGCAGCGTCAGGAATCTTCTCCGCGGCCTTCGTCGGTGTCCTGGGCGGGGGTATCCGGGCATCCGCCGTCGCCTTTGCGTCCAGCCTGCTCATCAGCATGCTTGCCCGTCAGCTCGGCAAGTGGCGCACCCCGGACTTCTTCGTGACAGCCGCCTGCTCCTTCGTTGTCACGCTCGTGGCACTGCTGCTGTGGCGGTATGGAACTCCCGTAGGATTCCAGATCGCCCCTGCCATCGTCGTAGTCGGCGGCATCCTGCTGTTGCTGCCGACCGGACGCCTCGTGTCCTCGGTCCAGGATGCGATTAACGGCTTCCCCGTCACCGCGGCCGGGCGGTTCCTGTCCACCATGCTGACCTTTGGCGCCCTCGTGGCGGGCATCGCGATTGCCTTCGTGGTGGGCGCCATGACCGGGATGGAGACAATCGACGTCACCGAAACATTCCCTCCGAGGTACGACTTGTGGTTGTTGGTTCTCATGGTGGCAGTCGCCGTAGTGGCCATCGCCATCGCCGAGCAGACGGCCTGGCCGCTGTTGCTTCCCACGGCCGCAGTCGGCGTCGTGGGGCACCTTGTCCTGATTGGGGCAACGGCAGTGGGCGTCGGGCCGAGATTCGCCCCGGCCCTGGCCGCCGTCGTGATCGGCCTGCTCGCCCGGGTCGTGGCGCTGCGGATGGGGGCCCCGCAGCTGGTGGTGGCCGTCCCGGCAGCGCTGATCCTCTTGCCTGGCCTCACTATATTCCGGTCCATGTATGTGTTGACGCTGGAGGAGTCGGAAATCATTCTGGGGTTCGGCGGGATGCTGAGCGCCGGGGCCATCGTGCTCGGAGTTGCCGCAGGCATCGTGCTCGGCGACGTTCTGGCGCGGCCGCTGACCAGGAACCTGGCCAGCAACGAACGAAAGAGGGCGCGCCGGCGCTAATCGGAACCGCCGGCGCCCGGCCGCGGGTGCGGCTAGACCTTCCCGATCGGAAGCTTCTTCTCCGCCTGGAAATCGTCCTCCACCCTGCCCTTGGCCCAGTAACCGGAGAGTGACACCTGGGCACGCTCCAGCCCGCGCTGGACGTAGAACACCTCCCGAAGGCTCTTCATGTAGCCTCGCTCGCCGTGGGCAAAGACCTGCACCCGGCCCTCGGGCCAGACGGCGCCGCCCACGGCCGCAACAAGCAGCGTGCCGGCTCCGGCCGAAACGCCGCCGCGGGGGAGCCAGCGCAGTTCGATGCCGGCCGGGGCATCAATGGCCTGGATCTCCGCGTCGCTGTCCACTTCCAGGAAGGCGAGCCCACGGGCATTCCGGGGTAGCGACTCGATGGCTGCGCTGATCGCAGGCAGGGCGGATTCATCGCCGGCGAAAAGATGCCAGTCGGCATCCGGGTCAGGGTTGTAGCCGCCACCGGGGCCGGTGAAAATCAGGCTGTCCCCGGGCCTCGCGGCGGCGGCCCACGGGCCGGCGAGGCCTTCGTCGCCGTGGAGGACGAAGTCGATGGCGAGTTCACTGGCGGCCTGGTCGACCCAACGCACCGTGTAGGTCCTCGTGTGCGGCCACAGGTCGCGCGGCATGGACTCGCGGACCTGCCAGAGGTCCAGTGGCTCCGGGTAGTCGACGCCGGGCTGGGGGAACACGATTTTGACGTAGCGGTCCACAAAGTCGTTATTGAGGTAACCGGCAAACCCCGGGCCGCCGGCAACGATCCGCACCATGTGGGGTGAGAGCTGCTCACGCCGCAGGACCGTAAGGTTCGTCTGCGGGCGCGATTTCCGGGTGGCTGTGGTGGCTGCGGGGACTGAGTTCATACGGCCAAGCCTAGCCAACTGCCAGGTCAGGGGAGGGGCGGGAGTTCCCAGTTGACGGTGCCGTCGCCCAGTTCCTGGAGCAGCGTGTTGGTCCGGCTGAACGGCCGAGACCCGAAGAACCCCCGGGATGCCGAGAGCGGACTCGGGTGCGCGCTGCTGATCACTGCTGCCGAGCCGAGCAAAGGCTGGACTGATTCCGCGTCCTTGCCCCACAAAATAGCGACAAGGGGCACGTCGCCGCCTGCCGGGGTGCGGCGGTGCGCCACTGCGCTGATGGCGGCGGCCGTGATGGCCTCCCAGCCCTTGTTGCGGTGCGAACCGGCTGCGCCGGCCCGGACGCTCAAAACCCTGTTCAGCAGCAGCACGCCCTGCTCCGACCACCGGCTGAGGTTCCCGTGGGTGCGCGGCGTCAGCCCAAGGTCGGCCTCAAGTTCCTTATAGATATTGGCGAGGCTGCGCGGAACAGGACGGGTGGTGCCGCTGACGGCGAACGAGAGCCCGACCGCGTGTCCGGGCGTCGGGTAGGGGTCCTGACCCACCACCAGGACCCGGACGCCCGCCAGCGGCTGCCGGAACACCCGGAGCATGTTCGACGGCGACGGCAGGACCTCGTGCCCGGCGGCGACTTCGCCGGCCAGGAACGCCAGAACGGCGCGCAACGGCCCCTCGACCGGCGCCAAGGCCTCCACCCAATCCGGCGCCACAAGGTCGGCCAAGGGCAGCCGGGACATTTCGGCGAAGCCGACAGCGTCGCCCTGCGGAGGCTCCAGCTCAAACAATGCATCGGGATCAAACACAGGACCCATTCTCGCAGGCGCGCAAATGACAAGCCGATGCTGCGCCCGTACCATGGAGGGGGACTTTTATCGGGCCGAACCAGGGAGCGTGACGTGGCCGAAGCAGCGCAGAAGCACCTTCCGTTGGAAGACCACCTTTCGTCGGAAGACCACTTTTCGTCGGAAGACCACTTTTCGTCGGAAGACGCAGCCACGGCAATCGAGGCCCCGTCGGAGGCGGCGCGGGAGTCTGAATTGAACGCCCGCGACCGGCAGATGCTGGCCTTGGAACGGCAGTGGTGGAAGTATGCCGGGGCCAAGGAACAGGCCATCCGGGAGCAGTTCGATGTGTCCGCCACGCATTACTACCAAATGCTTAACGCCCTCATTGACACCGAGGCTGCGCTGGCCCAGGATCCTATGCTGGTGAAGAGACTGCGTAGACTACGTACGTCACGTCAACGTGCCCGCACCGCCCGCCGCTTGGGTCCGGGCGCGTAAATCCGCGAGAAGCACGGCCGTGCGGACGAAATTCTGCCCACCACGGACACCCCGCAAGAAATCAGCAAGGACAACGTTTCTATCATGACCAAATATGCTCGGGATGAATTCGATCGGGTACCGGAGACCTCCACGCGCCAGGGTGTCCACCGGGCCGTCACTGAAGCGCGCAGGCGCAGCCTCGTGCCCATCCTGAGCCTCGGCGGCATCGCGCTGGTGATTGGGATCCTGGCTTTCGTGTTCCTGCCGAAGCTCGGATTCGCCCCGGCCGGGGACGCCGCTGTGGCAGCAGCCCAGTCCGGCGCCAGCGCTTCTGCCTCGCAGGCACCAACCGCAAGTGCAACCGAGACGCCGGGCGCGGTCCCGCCCGCCGCACCGTCCGATCCGACGCCGTCGGCATCGGTCCCGGGCGCCGAGTCGAATGCCCCGGCCGTGGACAAGACCCAGCCGGTGACCATCTACAACGGGACCACCACCGCCGGACTAGCCAGCAGGGCCGGCGCCACGGTGGCCGGTGGCGGCTGGACACTCGGTACGCTCGGGAACTGGCCCGGCGTGCCACAGTCGACTTCCGTCATCTTCTACAACGGACCGGACCAGAAGGATAATGCCGAGGCCTTGAGCGACCTCCTCGGCATCCCCGAAACCCTGGAGTCAGCCGACTTCAACGTACCGCTCGTTGTCGTCCTGGGTCCCGGTTTCCAGTAACTTTGCACGGTGACGGTGACGGGGCCCGGTCACGGCTGAATAACTCACTTATCCGCCCACGGGGCGGCTGAGCCGGCGCCCGTTGCCGTCGGTAGAGTTGCCGCAGACTCCGTTTCACAGCAGCGGCACACAACGAGGTGCGCCGCGCCGGCTAGAAAGTGGTGGACCCCATGGCAGTAGGCACCGTCAAATGGTTTAACGTCGGCAAGGGCTACGGCTTTATTACGGTGGAGGGCGCCGATAACGACGTCTTCGTGCACTGGTCCGCGATCGAGGGGCCGGGGGACCGTGCGCTGAACGAGGGACAGCGCGTGGAACTGGAAATCGGCGAAGGCGAAAAGGGTCCGCAGGCGGAAAACGTCCGTCCGCTCCAGTAGGCCCGCGCGGAACCGGCGGCTGATCGCTCGTAGCGAATTGCACCGCCGCAGGGCCGGGCACGAGCCGTTCACTGCTTGCACTCTCCCCGGGGGAGTGCTAATTATTGATCTAGCACTCCTGCGTATTGACTGCTAACTCTGCGCCCGGTTCGGCCGGTCAGCAGACGCGGCAGCCGGAGCAGGAGCGAAAGAAATATCTGGCTGGGGTGAGATCCGGATTCGGTGGCGTACAGAGGCCGCTGGAGAACGATCGTCCGTCGCGGGCACCGCAGCAAGGTTCATTCTTAACGACTGTCCCGAAAGGACTACTGCCGTTATGGCCAAGATCATTGCATTTGATGAAGAGGCACGCCGCGGCCTTGAGCGGGGACTGAACATCCTCGCCGACGCCGTCAAGGTCACCCTCGGCCCGCGTGGACGCAACGTCGTCCTCGAAAAGAAGTGGGGCGCCCCCACGATCACCAACGATGGTGTTTCCATCGCCAAGGAGATCGAGCTGGACGATCCCTACGAGAAGATCGGCGCCGAGCTGGTCAAGGAAGTTGCCAAGAAGACCGACGACGTCGCTGGCGACGGAACCACCACCGCCACCGTCCTTGCCCAGGCCCTCGTCAAGGAAGGCCTGCGCAACGTCGCGGCCGGCGCTGACCCGCTGTCCCTCAAGCGCGGCATCGAGAAGGCCGTTGAGGCCGTGACCCGCGAACTCCTGGCCTCCGCCAAGGAAATCGAGACCAAGGAAGAGATCGCCGCCACCGCCTCGATCTCTGCCGGCGACAACGAGATTGGCGCCCTGATTGCCGAAGCCCTGGACAAGGTCGGCAAGGAAGGCGTCATCACCGTTGAGGAGTCGAACACCTTCGGCCTCGAGCTGGAGCTCACCGAAGGCATGCGCTTCGACAAGGGCTACATCTCCGCTTACTTCGTCACCGACGCCGAGCGCCAGGAAACGGTCCTTGAGGACCCGTACATCCTGATCGTCAACTCCAAGATCTCCAACGTCAAGGAACTGGTTGCTGTCCTCGAAAAGGTCATGCAGTCTTCCAAGCCGCTGCTGATCATTGCCGAAGACATCGAGGGCGAGGCCCTGGCCACCCTGATCGTCAACAAGATCCGCGGCACCTTCAAGTCTGTTGCCGTCAAGGCTCCGGGCTTCGGCGACCGCCGCAAGGCGCAGCTCGCCGACATCGCCATCCTCACCGGTGGCCAGGTCATCTCCGAGGAAGTCGGACTCAAGCTTGAGACCGCAGGCCTCGAACTGCTTGGCAAGGCCCGCAAGGTTGTCGTCACCAAGGACGAGACCACCATCGTCGAAGGTGCCGGCGACGCCGACCAGATCGCCGGCCGCGTGTCCCAGATCCGCGCCGAAATCGAGAACTCCGATTCGGACTACGACCGTGAGAAGCTGCAGGAGCGCCTGGCCAAGCTGGCCGGCGGCGTTGCAGTCATCAAGGCCGGTGCCGCAACCGAAGTTGAACTCAAGGAACGCAAGCACCGCATTGAGGACGCCGTCCGCAACGCCAAGGCTGCTGTTGAAGAGGGCATCGTTGCCGGCGGTGGCGTTGCCCTGATCCAGGCCGGCGCCAAGGCCTTCGCAAACCTTCAGCTCTCCGGCGACGAGGCAACGGGCGCGAACATCGTCCGCGTTGCCATCGACGCCCCGCTGAAGCAGATCGCCTTCAACGCCGGCCTCGAGCCCGGCGTTGTGGTTGACAAGGTCCGCGGCCTGCCCGCAGGCCACGGCCTGAACGCTGCAACCGGCGAGTACGTCGACCTGCTGGCTGCCGGCATCAACGATCCGGTCAAGGTCACCCGCTCTGCCCTGCAGAACGCGGCCTCCATCGCCGGCCTGTTCCTCACCACCGAAGCCGTTGTGGCTGACAAGCCGGAGAAGCACGCTCCGGCTATGGGTGGCGGCGACGACATGGGCGGCATGGGCGGTATGGGCGGCTTCTAGCCCCCTGCTTTCCTGCCACTGCACACGCTGTAGTACGACGGCGGTTCCACCCATGGGTGGGGCCCGCCGTCGGCGTTAAGGGCCGGTGCTGGCAACTTCGGCCGCTGGCGGTGCGCACAACCGTCCGCGACCCGGAAAATTACTGGCGCTGCCGACTTCCGGCAGCGCCGGGGATTTTGCGCAGCGCCAGGGATTCTACGCGTCGGCAGGCCAAGGTGGGGCCCGGGCTGCCCCAAGGGTCTGGCAGGATAGTGGGGTGACAATTACAGCAGCGGCCGACGGCTCAGCACTAGGAAATCCCGGACCGGCCGGATGGGCATGGTACGTTGACGATAATTGCTGGCGGGCCGGAGGATGGCCCCACGGCACGAACAACCAGGGTGAGTTGATGGCGGTTCTGGACCTGTTCCGGGCCACCGCACACCTGCCGGGCGAAGATTTGCACATCCTCTGCGACAGCCAGTACGTCATCAATGCCGTGACCAAATGGATGCCGGGCTGGAAGCGCAAGGGCTGGCGCAAGGCTGACGGTAAGCCGGTCCTGAACGTCGACCTGCTCAAGGACATCGACCAGGCGCTGGTGGGCCGCAAATATACCTTTGAATGGGTACGCGGCCACGCCGGGCACGACCTCAACGAAGCGGCGGACGAACGCGCGCGCGGCGCGGCCACGTCCTACCAGCAGGGCGTCGCCGTCCGGCAAGGCCCCGGATTCGGCCCGACGGCAGGGGATGCAGGGATGGCAGGGACGTCAACCGCAGCCCCAGACGCCCGCGGTGCCGCAGCCCTGGGAGGCCGCGAAGCCGTCCAGGGCGCCTCCGCGCGGCCCGCGACGCCGTCGCCCGCCGGGGCTGGGCCTGCGCGGACCCGGCCGGAGCAGTTGTTCGGCGAAGCCGGACGGTTCGGCCAGCCCGACCTTTTCAGCGAACTCGACGAGGCGGCGCCAGCGACTGCGCCCTCGGACGGGGTGAGCCCGGAAAAGGTCGTCGAGTCACTTGAACGCGAGTTGCTGCAGCCTGAAACCCGGGCGGACCTGGGACGCGCGGCCGTGCTGCTGCACCCGGACTTCACGGAGATCGGCAGCAGCGGCCGGATCTGGACCCGCGACGCCATGATGATGGCGCTCGAGGAGAGCCCGGGCGGGACGGCGGAACTGGAACTCCTGGGAGCGGACCGGCTGGGCGGCGACACGATTCTCCTGACGTATCGCAGCCACACCCGCACCGGTACTGTCCTGCGCAGCTCCCTGTGGGTCCTCGACGGCCCACAGTGGCGCCTTCGGTTCCACCAGGGCACGGCCGAGGTCTGAGGCCGTTACAGCGGGGTTTAGCCGAAGCGCTGGGCATTGTGGAGCTCCGTCTGGTCATAGCTGGCGGCAGCCGAGCTCAGTGCGAGGTTGATGGCGGCCAGTGAGGCCTCAACCCGGCCCTGGGTGACGCTCCACTCGGCCACGATGCCGTGGAAATTGGTGGCTGCCGAGCCTCGCCAGCTGGCCTGAAGTTCGTCGAGGCCGCGTTTCATCGACTGGACATCGGCGCTGATGCGGTCGACTGTGGCTTTGACGTTCGCGGACTTGAGCTGGAGCAGCTCGGTATCGACGGAGATGATGCTCATGTGGATATCCTCTCGACAGCGGCCTGCGGCGGCAGGCGGGGCCTGTGGCGGCACTGGCGGAGCGTCCGCCGTGTCCGGGTTTTCCGGACACCTCGAGAATAGGCAGGGGGTCGTCGCATTGGCCGACAGATCTGTGTCTATGTGGATATCGCCCCGGCGGACACGGGGTACAGGATCAGCCCGTCACGACGTCGTCCCGGCAGGCGGAGCGTCCGGCTCGTCCTCCGCCAGTCCGTCAGAGCCGGCCTGTCCTTCGGAATCCGACGGGCCGAAATCCGATGGCCCTTCATCAAGGAACGGCAGACTGACCACAAGGGTAGCGCCGCCGCCGTCTGTCGTTCGGACACTGACTGATCCGCCGTGTGCTCCTACGATCGCGGAGACGATGGCGAGCCCGAGCCCGCTGCCGCCGGATTCCCGGGTCCGTGACGTGTCAGCCCGGTAGAACCGCTCGAAAATCCTCTCGGCCTCCTCGTCGGTGACGCCGGGCCCATGGTCCTGGACCTCAATAACAGACTGCCGGGCGCCGTCCGGGGCGGGCCGGACTCCCACGGCCAGTTCGATCGGGCTGTCTTCCGGTGTGTAGCGCAGGGCATTGCCGACGAGATTTCCCAGCACCTGACGCAGCTTGGCCTCGTCGCCCAGCACCGGTGCAGGGGCGGGTGCGGCGCCGTCGAGCCCCGTCAGAGTGATGCTTCGGCTGCGGTCGCTGGCTTGGGTGTCGACAACTGCATCATTGGCCAACAGCAGCAGATCCGCTGGTTTCTGCTGGAGCGGGCGTTGCTCATCGATCCGGGCAAGCAACAGCAGGTCCTCGACCATGGCCCCCATCCGCTTCGCTTCACTCTCGATCCGGCCCATCGCCGTCGCCACGTCCTCGGGCGTGGAAAGCGCGCCGTGCCGGTACAGTTCCGAGAAACCACGAATCGTGACAAGCGGGGTGCGTAGCTCATGGGACGCGTCGGCGGCGAAGCGGCGCATCCGGGCCTCGGATGCCATCCGGGCTGAAAACGCCGATTCGATGTGCGCCAGCATGGCGTTCAGGGAGCTGCCCAGCCTGCCGACCTCCGTGCCCGGGTTCTCCACTTCCACACGCCGGGACAGGTCGCCGGCTGCGATCGCCGCGGCGGTCTTCTCCACCCTCGCCAGGGGACGGAACGACCGGGAGACGGTCCAGGTAGCGATAAAGAGCGCGAGCACGATCGTGAGGAACCCGACGCCGACGACGACCAGCGTGGCATGCTCCATCACGGAGTCGACCGGGCCCAGCGGGAGGCCGATGATCACCACGGCGATGCGCTGGTTGGAGTCCACCCCGGTGAGGGCCACCACCCGCCAGTGGTCGCCCGCGCTGCCGCGAACCTGGAAAGGAGCCCCGTCCAGACTCTCAGCCTCGGCTGCGGAGATGTCGCTGATGGCCGGATGGGAGTTCTCGTCGCCGAAGAGGGCCGGTTTCAGTCCCGGGCTGAATACCATCAGGGAATAGTCGGTAGGAACGTTGGGGCTGGCAGCCTGCAACTGGCGAAACGACTGTTGCTGATTGACGGATGCGACCGCGGCCTTGAGTTTGTCGTCCACCTGACCCTGCAGGAAGCTGTGCAGCAGGGTCAGGGTGCCGGCGCCGGTAGCGATGAGGGCAAGCAACATCAGCGCCATCATGATCGCGACGAGCTGCGATCGAAGCGAAGCCGAATTCCAGCGGTGCAGCAAGGTCAGCGCTTCTCGGCTGTCCGGAGCACGTAGCCTACGCCCCGCTTGGTCTGGATCAGCGCCGGGGCATCGGGATCGATATCAACTTTGCGGCGCAGATAGGAGATGTAGGACTCCACGATCGACGCGTCGCCGTTGAAGTCGTATTCCCACACATGGTCCAGGATCTGGGCTTTGGACAGGACCCGGTTCGGGTTGAGCATCAGGTATCGCAACAGTTTGAATTCGGTGGGCGAGAGCTCAATGACGGTTCCGCCGCGGCGAACCTCGTGGGCGTCGTCGTCGAGCTGCAGGTCATCGACCCGGATGACAGCGTCATCATCGGTTTGGGGCTGGGTGCGGCGGAGAACCGCACGGATGCGGGCGACCACTTCGTCAAGGCTGAAGGGCTTGGTGACGTAGTCGTCTCCGCCAACCGTCAGCCCGGTGACCTTGTCCTCGGTGTCGTCCTTGGCGGTAAGGAACAGGACGGGGAAGTGCTTTCCGGCGGCGCGAAGGCGGCGGGTGACCGTGAAGCCGTCCATATCCGGCAGCATCACGTCCAGCACGGCCAGATCCGGGGCGTGAAGTTCCGCGGCAGCCAGGGCATCCCGTCCGTTGCCGGCGGAGACAACTTCAAAGCCGGCGAAGCGGAGCGAGGTGGAAAGCAGCTCGCGGATATTCGGTTCATCATCGACGACGAGGAGCTTGGCTTCGGGACCGTTCTTTTTCATAGTTCCCATGATGCTCCCAGACTCTGGGAGTTGTCTGGAGGAAAGTTGTGTGCGGCGTGTGCGCTCTTTGGACGGGGGGGCGAAGAAGGGATTCCGCTCGTGCATGGTTCGCACTACAGTTGGCCCATCGTTACTCTCAGCCCGGCATGATTTCCCTCACACGGAGGTAAGACCCACGATGACTGATATGACTACGCCCGCAGCTGGCTCCACGGCGGCAGACCACCCCATCCGCGACTGGGCAGACCTTGCCGAGGAAATGTGGTCCTACCTCACCGGCAAGGGAGCCGCGATTAATTACAACTTCATCGACATGACCATCGAAGTTCCCCGCGACATCGGCCCGGATGCTCCCCGCGCGACGTGGAAGCTCAACGGCAGCCTCCGGGTAACGACGAGCGATAAGGACGCGGCGGGGTCAGACGAGAACAGAAGCTGACCGGTGACAGTTCAGGTGCGGGTCCACGCTGACCTGGCCTTTTCGCTGACGGAGCCAGCAGGCGGGGAAACCACCGGGACGCTGACTGCCGACGGTACAGAAGTACGGATCCGGGTGGACAGTCTTGACTCGGTGGCCACCCAGCAGCTGCCGGGACTCGAACAGGTGCGGCCGCTGGCCAAGTCCATCGCAGAGCAGGGCCTGACTCTTGTCCTGGAGGGGCCGGATGGTCCGATCATCAGCCTGGGAGCCGTGGCTCCGGCCCGCGCGCAACGGTTGCTGACCGGCTCGCGGCACATCCGACTGGGCAAGCTCGGCGTGCTCGCGCCGCTGCTGAAATCCGCCAGGAGAAGCCGCTCCCGCGGGCAGTCGTTGTTGCCACCGGAAACTCCGTGGCCGCCGATGCCGACGGTACAGCGCAGAATTGTGCGACGAATCACGACAACTCATCACACCCGCGGCAGCGGCCGGCCCCGGCTGATCTTCGTTCAGGATTCGTCGTCCTGGAACGGTCAGGTACCCCGCGAGTTCAATCTGGCCGCCGAGCGGGTAACGATCGGCAGCGGGGCGTCCTGCGACCTGAAGCTGTCCGGGCTCGACGAACTCCACGCTGAAATCCTGCATAACGAGGCGGATGAATACGTCCTCGTCCGGCATGGCGAGGTGACCGGGAGTTTCGGACCGTCCGGCAGTGCGGTGCTCCGCACGGGAGCGAGGCTCCAGATGGGACCGTGGCGGTTGGCCTACTTCCGCGAGGAGTTCGCGGACCACGGCCGGCCGTTCGGGGGACGGAGCGGTGGCGAATTCGCCTATCAGCGGCCCCAGATTGATCCCCGGACCGGAGCCATCGAGCGGGATGGTTCCACCGGGGTCAGCTAGCTCCCCGTCGCCGGTCCGCGTCCTGATGGGCGGGCGGGACCGGCAGCGGGGCTTAGCTGGCGGTTCCGGCGTCCTTGGCGTCCATGATGCGGTAGGCATAGCCTTGCTCGGCCAGGAACCGCTGCCGTTTCGCGGCGAATTCCTGATCCAGGGTGTCCCGTGCCACGAGGGAGTAGAAACGCGCCGCGCGGCCATCCTTCTTCGGGCGCAGCAGCCGTCCCAGACGTTGGGCCTCCTCCTGGCGGGAACCGAAGGAACCGGAGACTTGGATCGCGACCGAGGCCTCCGGAAGGTCAATGGAAAAGTTGGCGACCTTGGAGACGACGAGCGTTTGAACTTCCCCGGCGCGGAAGGCGGCAAAAAGCCGCTGGCGTTCTTTCACCGACGTCTCGCCCTTGATCACCGGGGCGTTCAGGCGCTCGCCGATCTCGTCCAGCTGGTCGATGTACTGGCCGATCACCAACAACTGTTCGCCGGCATGCTCGGCCACGAGCTGCTCGACGACGCGCGTTTTCGTTTCGGAGGTGGCACACAGCCGGTACTTGTCGGCGTCCTCGGCCATCGCGTACGCCATCCGCTCGTCGCGGGGCAGATCCACGCGGACCTCCACACAGTCGGCCGGGGCAATGTACCCCTGGGTCTCGATGTCCTTCCACGGTGCGTCGTAGCGCTTGGGGCCGATCAGGCTGAACACCTCGCCCTCCCGCCCGTCCTCCCGGACCAGGGTGGCGGTGAGTCCGAGCCGGCGCCGGGCCTGTAGGTCGGCGGTCATGCGGAAGATCGGCGCAGGCAGCAAATGCACCTCGTCGTAAATGATGAGTCCCCAGTCGTTTCCGTCCACCAGTTCCAGGTGCGGGTAGAGACCGCCCCGCTTGGTGGTGAGGACCTGGTAAGTGGCAATCGTGACGGGACGGACCTCCTTGACGGAGCCCGAATATTCGCCAATCTCCTCCGCCGTGAGGGACGTCCGTTTGAGGAGTTCGTCTTTCCACTGCCGCGCGGACACCGTGTTGGTCACCAGGATCAGGGTGGTGGTGGAACTCATGGCCATCGCGGCGGCCCCCACGAGGGTCTTGCCCGCGCCGCAAGGGAGGACGACGACGCCGCTGCCGCCGGCCCAGAAGTTCTCCGTGGCCAGCCGCTGGTATGGCCGAAGTGTCCACCCTGTCTCGTTCAGCATGATGGGGTGCGGCGCACCGTCCACGTAGCCGGCGAGGTCCTCAGCCGGCCAGCCGATCTTGAGCAGGAGCTGCTTCAGTTGCCCGCGCTGGGAGGAATGAACCACGACCGTTTCGCCGTCGATCCGCGGGCCCAGCAGCGGCTGGATCTTCTTGGCGCGGCTGACTTCCTCCAGCACGGGGTAGTCGCTCGTGCGCATCACGAGGCCGTGCTGGGGATCTTTCTCCAGCCGCAGCCGGCCGTACCGGGACATGGTCTCTTCGACGTCGATGAGCAGCGAATGCGGAACCGGGAAACGGGAGTACTTCAGCAGAGTGTCCAGTACTTGTTCGGCATCCAGCCCGGCGGCCCGGGCGTTCCAGAGGCCCAGCGGCGTCAGCCGGTAGCTGTGCACGTGCTCGGGGGCCCGCTCCAGTTCGGCGAACGCGGCGATGGCATGCCGGGCCTCCGTGGCGAGTTCATGGTCCACTTCCAGGAGGATCGTTTTATCGCTTTGGACGATGAGGGGTCCGTCAGTCACTGGAACAGTTCCTCCACAGCTTCCACATCAATAATCCGGTGAATGGACAGGACCCGTTCCGTCTCCTTCTCCGGATCGAAAACCCGGACCCGGCCGCCGCTTACCGCAACTGGCACCACTGACTCACGGCTGGCATTGCCCTGGCTGTCCACCACGTTCATCACGACCCGCTGCCGTAGCCTGATCGCCTTCTGCAGTGTCTCCAGCCCAAGCTGGGTGGCTTCCTCGCTGCCGGGAGCCGGCGCAGGCCGGCTGTCGGCTCCAGCGGCCGCATGGGTGCCGTTACTGCGGAGCACCGCGAGCTGGGCGTCGACGTCGGCGTCCGAAGGAGCCGTGCGGGGTGCGGTGTAGACCGGCCGCCCGTTGCCCGAGACCGCGGTGTGGCGGCGCAGCCGCACGATGGCGGACTCCGGCTCCTGCACGACCGGGGACAAGCCCAATCCGCGGAGGAGTTGGGCGGTCTCCCGTGCCGGGGACGGTGAGACCAGCACGGTCGGAGCGATGCGCACGAGTCCCAAAGGTGATGCGGCGGGAGCGTGCAGCAACTCCATCAGCGCATCTTCATCCTCGCTCTGGATGAAACTCGCGGCGGTGCCCACCCGGAGCCGGGAGTGGCGCGCCGAGGTGTCCTCGATGAGGTACTGCAGTGGCTGCGGGACGGCGGTGGCCGAGTGCTCGCACAGGAAGGCCAGCATGGCCGGGGCATCCTGGCCGGCGTCGAGGGCGCGCCGGATCGAGGATTCGGAGAAGCGGTAGATGGTGGCCGGCCCCTGGCCTTCGGCCGTGGACATGGTGAGGAGCTTCTCGGCGAGTTCCGGCTGCAGGTAACCGGGTGCGACGGCCGTCAGGTCGGCCTGCAGCAGGACGTGGTTCAGTGGTGCAGGCAGGTGCTCGCCGAGGATGCCCAAGGCATCATCGGGGCGTTCGTCTGCGATGGCGGCACCGAGCTGACTCAGCGCCCCGGAGCCAATGAGGCCCAGCATCCCGGCTTCGGCCAGGACGCCGCGGATCAGCGAGCTGAAACGCCGGGCCATCCGGGGCTGTGCCCAGTCCGCGCGTTCGAGGACCGCAGCGGCGTCCAGCACAGGTGCCTGGCCGTCGACGGTCGCGGCTTCGACGCTTAGTTCCCGCAGGATTTCCAGGATTCTCTTGCGGACCACCGGGGCGTCGGGCCGCTGCGCTTCGGCCGAGAGCGCATTGATGGTGCTGCCCGCAGTGCCTCGGGTTGCTGCCGGCCCGGAGGCCACCCCGCTGACCGGCTGACCCACCAGGGAAGGGACCCGCTCGCTGGCGAGCCATGCGTTGACCAGCCAAAGCCATTGTTCCTGCCGGGGCAGCGTCAACCACTCCAGCTGCGGGGGCTGGACCCATGATGAACTGTCCACCTCGAGCCTGATCAGCCCGGCCAGGGCGCACAGTTCCGCATACAGTCCCGCCTCGGGCAGCCCGATCCTCAGCGAATCGGCCAGGCGCTTCAGTTCACGGACCCCGACGCCGCCGCTGCGCAGCGTGCTGAGGGGTTGTTCCCGCACAGCGTTGAGCAATTCGCCCACAAGCCTCAGGGTTTCGGCGATTGCGCCCAGGGCCGCGTTGCGGCGCAGCGACGCGTTGGTCTGGCCCAGCCGGGGAACCGGCGGGGAGAGCGTGAAATTCTCGATGACGTGACCGCCACGAAGCGATAACCCCACGCTGTGCGGCAGTTCAACGTGGGCGGCATCCAGCGGAACCAGCAGTCCCCGCGCCAGCAGCCAGTCCACCGGGCCGGCGTCGTGACTCTCGTGCAGCACCGACGCCCGCCGCTGTGCCTGCGGGACAGCTCCCATGGCCCAACTGCCGAATCTGGCCAGCAGCGCCGCCGTGCGGGGCGGGGCCGCAGCAAGGATTTGGTCCAGCGCCTCCGGCGTGGCCGTCCAGTGCTGGAGTGCCAGCGCGGCGTCCATCGGCGTCGTTGCGGGGGAGATGGCGGCGCCGCTGTGGTGGAGTTCGGCCACGAGTTGCACAACCCGCTGGGCGAAGCCCGGCTGGAGCCGCACAAGTTCGGTATAGCTGCGGCCCAGGCCGGCAGGATAGACGCCGATGACGTCCTTGAGGCTGCCGGCGGGAAGGAAGTAGCGTTGTTTTGTCCCGGCCGGAACGCTCACGCCGTGCGGCGGATCAGCCCGGTGGACGAGGGCCAGTTCCTGTAACGAGTGCAGCAAACGTTCCAGGGCTGTGAGGGTGGAGCCCTTGATCAGGCGTTTCAGCATTGCGGCCGAGGCGCTGTGTCCGGTGTCTGCGTTGGTGCACAGGTGCAGTGTCTCCAAGACCTGCATTTCCGGACGGTTAAGCCGTTCCAGTGCCCGCTGCACGCTGACGCGGCCGCTGGCCCGGGCGGCCAGCGCCGGGAAGTCCGGCACTCCGGGGGTTATGAGGTCCGGCCGCGCGGAGAACAGTGCACGCAACGATTCGTCGTTGCGTGCCTGCAGTTCCTTGCTGAGCGCACGGATAAGTGACATCAGTGCCTACGTTACCTTTCCTGTGGCTCGGGCGGGCGACGGCGGGCCACGACGTCCATAATGACGAGGAAAAGCATCAGGAGGAAAGCCAGGGGTAACCCGTACAAGGCGGTGGACGTGATCCAGCCTGGCGCGACGGCATCGTGGGCGGCCATGGCCATAACGGTGCCGACCGATGTCAGGGAAAAGACGGCAATCGAGGCAGCGATGATCAGTAGAGGCCGCCGAAAACGATGAGCTGTCATAGGGGCAACGCTAACAGCACGTGGTCGCCCGCGCCTCAGGGCGGCAAAGTAGGCAAGGCAGGATAACCTTGGGGTACAGACCCACACGGACGGGGCAGTCACCTCCTTAACCCGCATATCCATGCGGATGCGGTGAAAGCCCGCCGTGTACCCAGCAGAACGAAGAAGGTTGATTACGTGCCCACCGGCAAGGTCAAGTGGTATGACAAGGAAAAAGGCTTCGGATTCCTCGCCGGAGAAGACGGCCAGGAAGTGTTTCTGCCCAAGTCCTCGCTGCCTGAGGGCATTACGGAGTTGAAGGCCGGAACCCGTGTTGAATTCGGGGTGGCCGATGGCCGCAAGGGCGCCCAGGCCCTTGGCCTGCGCGTGCTGGACAAGACACCGTCCATCGCCAAGGCCAAACGGCCCAGCGCGAGGGACCTTGCACCGCTGGTACAGGACCTGGTCTCGGTGCTGGACAACCTGTCCGGGACGCTGTCCGCGGGCAAGTACCCGGAAGGCAACAAGGGCAAGGCCATCGCCGCTGCGCTCCGCAAAGTTGCCGACGAGCTGGACGTCTAAGGGCTCCTATGACTTCGGAATCTGAGCAGTTGCCGCCACGGACCACGGATACCGCCGGATCCGGCGCCGCAGGAGCCCGGCCGAAGGCCGGTGTGCCGGTGTGGCGCACAGGAAAGCCCGACGCCGTCCTGGCGGCCGCCGTCGACGTTGCCCGCAACGCCGTGGAAGGCATTGCCCCGGACGGGCGGGTCGGCCGGCATCTGGCCGCCCGCAGCGAAGGCGACCGCCTCGTGACGCATCTTTTTGAGTGCACGCTGCCCGGCTACCTGGGGTGGCAGTGGTATGCCGTGCTGAACCGCAACTCGCGGTCCAAGGTGATGACTGTCGACGAGCTCGGCCTGCTGCCCTCGGAGGACTCCATTCTGGCTCCGGCCTGGATCCCCTGGGCCGAACGCGTACGCCCGGAAGACGCCCAGGACGAAGAGCCCGCCGAAGCGGACACCGGGGCCGTCACCGCTGGTGAACCCCGCGACGAACCCGAGGGGGAGCTGACGGCGAACGCCGCAGGCGGCGGCGGTGCCGCCGGGCACGATACCGACGATGTTGACAGCAACTCAGACGACGAACCCGTTGACGAGCGTGAAGCCGCGCCCAAGGCTGACTAACGTTGACGCCGCGCGGGGTGCTGAAGCCTGAGGACCGGACATGATGTCCACCTTCAGGTCCCTGCAAATCCTGAACTATCGGCTGTGGTTCATTGGGGCGCTGATCTCCAACATCGGAACATGGATGCAGCGCACCGCCCAGGACTGGTTCGTTTTTGACCACTTGACGGAGCACGACGCCGGGGCCATGGGTATCACGATGGCCCTGCAACTCGGACCCCAGCTGTTCCTCGCCCCAGTGGCCGGGCTGGTGGCCGACCGCTTCAACCGCAGACACCTGCTCGTCCTGACCCAGTCCGCGATGGCCCTGCTGAGCGCCGGCCTCGGCATCCTGGTGCTCTCCGGGGCAGCGCAGCTCTGGCATGTTTACGGCTTCGCCCTGCTGCTCGGCCTGGTCTCTGCTCTCGATGCCCCGGTCCGCCAGGCCTTCGTCTCCGACCTGGTCTCCGACGACTATGTGCCCAACGCGGTGGCGCTCAACAGCGCCTCCTTTAATGTGGCCCGGATGATTGGCCCGGCAGTGGCCGGCGTCCTGACAGTCGCAGTAGGCCCCGGCGGGGTTTTCCTGATCAACACGCTGACTTTCGTGGCGCTGCTGCTGAGTCTGTGGCGGATTCCGGCCACTACGCTGCGCCAGTTGCCCCGGGCGGCGCCCGGCAAGGGCCGGATCCGGGAAGGGCTGCGCTATGTGCGGTTCCGGCCGGACATCGTTGTGGTGCTCGTCGCGGTTTTCATTGTGGGAACCCTGGGTCTGAACTTCGTGCTGTTCATTGCGGCCATGGTCGGTTCGGAGTTCGGTCTCGACGCAAAAGCTTTCGGGCTGATGAATTCGATTATGGCCATCGGCTCGCTCGCCGGTGCGCTGCTGTCCGCCGGCCGCAAGAGGCCGCGCCTGCGGTTCATTTTTGGCGCCGCAGGAGCCTTCGGCGTGGCTTCGGGCATCGCAGCCCTGGCGACGAATTACTTCTGGTTCGGTGTGGCGCTGGTTCCGGTGGGGTTCTTTGCGATCACCATGATGACCAGCGCCAACGGGTATGTCCAAACGACGACGGATCCCGTGATGCGCGGCCGGGTGATGGCCCTCTACATGGCCATTTTTATGGGTGGTACGCCGATCGGGGCGCCGTTCGTGGGCTGGGTGGCTAACGTGTCCGGTGCGCGCTGGTCCATGACCGTCGCGGCGGCGTCAGGCCTGATCGCGGCCCTGATCGGTCTGCTGTGGATCATCAGGGCCAAGCGACTGCGCATCCGGTTCGACGCCCGCGCCCGCGGGCGCCGCCGCTTCCGCGTCGAATCGGGCCGCAGCACAGGTGCCGGCCAGAATCCCGACGGCGCCGCCCGGGCAGAAGGCCCGGACGACGCCGTCGAACAGTGACGCTTCAGCGTCCGGCGGATGCTACTTCCTGAGCTCACCCACGACGAAGTCGATGCAGTCCAGCAGCGCCGACACATCGTTGGGGTCGATCGCCACGAAGGTGGCGATACGGAGCTGGTTGCGTCCCAGTTTGCGGTAGGGCTCGGTGTCCACGATGCCATTGGCGCGGAGCACCTTGGCGATGGCCGAGGCATCCACCGATTCATCGAAGTCGATGGTCGCAATGACGTTGGAGCGCTCTTCGGCAGCAGCCACGAACGGCGTCGCGTAGCCGGATGCTTCGGCCCAGCGGTAGATCCGCCCGGCGGAGTCGGCCGTCCGGGCCGCGGCGAAGTCCAGACCGCCGTTGGCGTTGAGCCACTGCACCTGGGCATCCAGGGTGACCAGGGTGGCCAGCGACGGCGTGTTGTAGGTCTGGTTCAGCCGCGAGTTGTCAATGGCCGTCTGGAGGTCCAGGAAGTCGGGAATCCAGCGGTCGCTCGCCTTGATCCGGGCGGCCCGCTCCAGAGCGGCGGGGGAGAACAGGCCGAGCCACAAGCCGCCGTCGGACGCGAAGTTCTTTTGCGGAGCGAAGTAGTACACATCGGTTTCGGCGACATCAACGGCGAGGCCACCGGCCGCCGACGTCGCATCGACCAGCATGAGCGATCCTGCGTCAGCACCGGAAACGCGCTGGACCGGGGCCGCAACGCCGGTGGACGTCTCGTTCTGCGGCCATGCATAGACGTCCACGCCGGCCTCGGCCTGCGCAGACGGACGGGTGCCGGGCTCGGACGTGATGATCGACGAAGCCGCCAGGAACGGAGCCTTGTCGGTGGCTGCGGCGAACTTCGAACCGAATTCGCCGAAGGACAGGTGCTGTGCCTTGTTCTCCACCAGACCGAAGCTGGCAATATCCCAGAACGCCGTGGAACCGCCGACGCCGAGGACGACTTCGTAACCGTCCGGGGCGCGGAAGAACTCGCTGAGACCTGTCCGGACAGAACCAACCAAGTTCTTGACGGGGGCCTGGCGGTGCGAAGTGCCCAAGAGCGTCGAGGATGCCGCGGCCAGGGCATCCATCTGTTCCGGACGGACCTTGGACGGTCCGGCGCCGAACCGTCCATCCTTCGGCAGGAGGTTCGCGGGAATCGTGATGCTGGTATCGCTCACAGTGGCTCCAATTTTCGGCTGATGCATAGCGTGGCTTGGGACGTGGCTCGGCAGGCGTAGCTGCAACGAAGGCTCCCTATATTCTGCCTGACCGCCGCAGCCAGCACGGAAAGGGTTCGTCACAGTCCGGTCATTGAGGCCAACAGGTGCCAGGAGTGCGGCGGACGGGGCAACCACGGGAACATGATTATCCGGACTAATTCAAAATAGACTAGGATGTGCTGCGGATGTACGGCGGATTCCGCCGGGAGCGGCCTGCCCGCGATACGGTGGGTAGGATGCAAAGACGGCGCTCGAGGAGCTGAGCAGGATGACGGATCTGATCGATACGACGGAGATGTATCTTCGGACCATTTTGGAACTCGAAGAAGAAAACATCGTGGCTCTCCGCGCCCGCATCGCCGAGCGGCTGCGTCATTCGGGCCCGACTGTATCCCAGACCATCGGCCGGATGGAGCGGGACGGGTTGGTTGTTGTTTCACGCGACCGTCACCTTGAACTGACCGAAACCGGCCGCAAACGCGCCATCAGCGTTATGCGCAAGCACCGCCTCGCCGAACGGCTGCTCGCGGATGTGATCGGACTCGACTGGGCCCTATGTCCATGAGGAAGCCTGCCGCTGGGAGCACGTGATGAGCGAGCGCGTTGAGCGCCGGATCTTCGAGATGCTCAGCCACCCGACCGTTTCGCCTTACGGAAATCCGATCCCTGGGCTGGTAGAGCTCGGCGGGCTGCCGCAGCAGGACGGCGCCGACGGCGTCGTGAACCTGCTGGACGCCATGGCCGGTTACCAGTCGGACTCCCGGGTGACCATCAGCCGCCTTGCCGAACCGATTCAAGTGGAACCCGAGCTGCTGCTCCAGCTTGATGAGGGGGGGATTCGTCCCGGCGCCCTTGTTTCGCTGGAACGCGTCGGGGAGTACATTTCCGTCCGGGTTCCCGGCATCACCGGAGCGTTGGAGCTTCCGCCCGAGGTGGCTGCCCATGTCTTCGTGGCCATCGGCTAATCCTGTCCGCTTGCCGAACCTTCCGGCCCCGCTACTGAGTTTGTGGCCGATATCACGGATTTATTACCAAACCGCTTAATCGCCTATAGTTGGTGGCTACTACCGATACCAAAGCGTTACCTGATCCGAAGCCGAACCCTGCCAGCGGATCAGTCGCAGAATCTCCCTCTGGCAGGGGCGGGGGACCCACTTATTGGCTGCTTTTTGCGGCCTTGGGGTGAAGTCCGCCAGCAGCAAGCTCCCCGAACCGCGGAATCCACGGATTCCCGGTCGCCGGAAGCGTGCCACGGCGGACCGGGTCTTTGATCTCTGACCCGAATCCGACAGCTAACTCCGCAGGCCATCCAGAGAGGAACCCTTCTTGACCATCCAGACCGCCAGGGGCCGCCGCCGTGCGACTGGCCCCGCCCCGGCTCCGCGTCAGGCTGTCGCCGTTTCGGACATCCGCCCGCGTGATGCCCATCGTGATGAGCGCCGGGGCCGGCGCAGTCCGTTCCGGCAGGTAACAGAGTTTGCCGCCGCCAGTGGGGTTGGGCAGAAGGCCGGCATCGCCCTGGCCGCTACCGGCCTGATTCTTACGGTGACCGTGCCGGTGACCAGTCCCGTGGTGGCCAGCCCCGGGGCCGCCGTTACCGCTTCGGAATCCCAGGCCGTTACGGCTGAGGCCGCCGCAAAGATCGATTTCAGCCGCACCGCCGTCACCACTAAGGGCGACCCGGACTCGAAGCTGAAGCAGCTGTTGAGTGCCCAGTCTGTCGGCAGCATCACGGCCGCGGCATCGGCCGGTAGCCTTGGCGCGCCCCTGGATCTCCTGACGGCCACGTCCCCGTTTGGCTTCCGCGTCAGCCCGATCACGGGCGGCCCGGGGGAATTCCATCGCGGGCAGGACTACACGATCCAGTGCGGAGCAGCCGTTCGCGCTGCGGCCAGCGGCACGGTAACCTTCGCGGCCTGGCACCCCTTCGGGGGCGGGAACCGGGTTGTGGTAGATCACGGCAACGGCCTCGAGACGACGTACAACCACCTGTCGTCCTCCTCGGTCCAGGTCGGCCAGAAAGTTTCCCGAGGCGAGCTGATCGCCTTGACCGGGACCACCGGCGCCTCCACCGGGTGCCACCTCCACTTTGAGGTCATGGTCAACGGCGATGTTGTGGATCCGCTCGGCTGGCTCTAGGCCAAGCTGATCGGTCGCTCTCGCATTCATCTGACACGCCGTGATCTGAATGTGACATTGAATCCGCACTCCTGTAAAGTCGGGCATGCGCCAAGTTCTCCGAAGTTGGCGCTCTTGAGTGGATTGCCTAGCTCTGCCACCGCTCAAGGTCCGTTCGCATGACATCGTCTGGCAGGGGCGGGGGAACCAATTTTGGCTTTCGAAAGAAGGCCTTGGGGTTAAGTCGCAAAAGCTTCCCAGGAAGCTGCGCGGCCGGGTGACTCCCATCCGAATCCGACAGCTCACCTCGCAGGCATTGGGAGAGGCTACTTTCGTGTCTACACGCCACAAAACTGCGCGCTATCGCGCTGGCGCGGCTCTTCGGAGCCCGCTGAAACCAAGTTCCGCTGTTGCCCTTACCGGCGCCCGGAACAGTTTCCTCAATGCAGTTTCCGCTTTTGGCGCGTCTTCGCAGTACACCCTTCGCTAACTAACCCATTCGGGGCGATCCGGCGTACCCCCAAGATGCCGGAGCGTCCTCAGCCTGCGCCCAAATGCGCGCGGCCCAAGGATCACGAAAGAGAGAACTGAATGACTACTCGTGCAACCGCACGTCACCGCGCCGAGGTCACCAAGACCAACTCGCTCGCCGTCATTGCCAAAGCTGTCGGCGACAACGCCGGCGGCATGGGCCGCCAGGCCGCAGTCATCGCTGCAGCATCCGGCATGGTCCTGACCAGCGGTATCGCAGCCAACGCTGCTGAGACCAACGTTCAGCGTGAATCCACGTCTGCTTCGACACTCGAAGTCCAGTCCTCTGTTGCCCCGGCAACGATCTCGGCTGCTTCAACCATTGCGATTTCCTATGAAAAGCCGGCCGTGTCCACGACGGCGGCCCCCGTTGTGGCCAAGCCTGTTGTCAAGGTGCAGAACTCCAACACCGGCGGCGCGCAGACTGCCACCGCAGGATCTGCCACTGCAGGATCCGCCTCCGCCAGCGTGCCTGCAGGTATCGGCAGCGGCAACGGCGCAAGCATTGCCGCTGCTGCCTACGCACAGATTGGCGTGTCGCAGGACTGCACGGCCCTCGCGTCCAACGCACTTGCGGCAGCCGGCATCAACTACCGCGGCTGGCCGGCAGGCTACCTGTCCCTGGGCCGCACCGTCAGCGCTGCTGAGGCCAAGCCGGGCGACCTCGCCTACTACGCCAATGGCGGTATGGGCCTCGCTCACATCGCTGTCTACGTCGGCAACGGCATGGCTGTCCACGGCGGCTGGAACGGCGGAACCACCGCGCTGTTCAGCGTCAACGTCGGCTCCGGCCCGGTCTTCATCCGCGTCGGCGGCTAGGCTGCAAGTACCGGTTTCTCAAAGAACCCCTGCCCTTCCCGGGCAGGGGTTCTTTGGTTTTCCCGCGCGGCAGCCACGCCGGATATGGATTGAACGTCCGCAGAAGAATTCGGTGATCGGGCACTTGAGTGTTTACTCTTATGGTGTCGATCCATAGCCCGACCATGCAGAGGGCAGCCGGCCCTCGTGCCGCTGGCGGGTGCGGCCGTGAAGAGGTATGCGGATGCGCACTCTCGTTCTGAATGCAGGATATGAACCGCTCGCGGTAGTGACCTTCCGCCGGGCTCTTGTCCTCGTGCTCACCGGAAAAGCCAGCGTCGTGGCCGAAGGTGAGGATCCCGTCGTCGGGCCCCAGGATGTCCTCGGGCGCCCGACTGTTATCCTCCTGCACCGCTACATCAGGCCCCGATACAACACCATCACGGCCGTCAGCCGGCGTGGCGTCCTCCGCCGGGACGGCCACCACTGCGCCTACTGCGGCAAGGCGGCGCACACCATCGACCACGTCCAGCCCAAGTCCCGCGGCGGAGCCTCATCCTGGGAAAATCTGGTGGCCGCGTGCCTGCGCTGCAACAACGTCAAGGGTGACCACACGCCGGCGGAAATGGGCTGGAAACTCGGTTTTGTCCCCGCACCGCCGAGGGGTGCAATCTGGCAGATTAAAGAGCTCGAAAAACCCGCGCCGGACTGGGACCCGTTCCTGTTGCCCGAATCCGCGGCCTGATCTTTTCCCGCTCCGGAGCCGGGATTGCCGGCCGCCGCGGCGTCGCCTCTCCCGGCCGGCACCGCGCTAGGCTGATCGGGTGGAGTTCGATGCAGTGATTCTGGCCGGGGGCAGGTCCGCCCGGCTTTCCGGGGTGCCCAAAGCCGGTCTTCTCGTGGACGGCAGCACCCTGCTGGCTCTCGCACTGCGCGCAGCCCGCGGCGCCCGGAGGGTCGTCGTCGTTGGCCCGGACCCCGGCACCCTGCCCGACTCCGTCCTGAACTGCCGGGAAGAGCCTCCCTTCGCAGGGGCCCCGCTGCAGCCATCGCTGCCGGGCTTGCCAAACTGGCGGAAAATGCCGCCGACCCTGCGCGGGACGATGAGTCCGCGGCCGGCGGTCCTGCCGCCGACCCTGACGACGCCGGACGGGGGCCCGCACCCCTGACCCTCGTCCTCGCCTGTGACATGCCGCGCGCGGCCGCCGCCGTCGGGGTCCTCCTCGCCGCGGCGGCGGGGGAGGGCGTGGCCGGTTCCGCGGCGCCGGCCGGCGGGAGCCGGGCCGAAGCCGGGAGCGTTATGGCGGTCTCCGCCGATGGCCGCCGGCAGCCGCTCGTGGCCCTTTATGACACGGCTGCGCTACAACGATCCGTCGCCGATGCCGCCCGGCGGGGCGCTCTGGAAAACGCTTCCGTCTTCGCACTTCTTGCTAGTCTTGAAGTGCGGGAAGTCCGTGTCCCGGCCGGTTCCACCGACGATGTGGATACGTGGGACGACGCGTCCGCCCTCGGCGTTTCCACCCGGGGTCCGGCCGCGCCCGAAACAACCGGTCAGGCGTCCGCTCCTGACCACGATTTTGGAGGCTAACGGTGAAGAGCCAGGATGAAACGCTGGAAGACTGGTGCCGTGCGCTGCTCCAGGCGCTGGAGCTGGAGGGCGTTGAGATCGATGTAACCGAGATCCTCTCCCTCGCCGGGGTCGCCGCGCACTCCGTGGTGCGCCCCGCCGCGCCGCTGACCACCTTTATTGCCGGGTACGCGGCCGGGCTTGCCGCCGGCTCGGGCCAGGCTACCGAGGATGAATCCATGCGCGCGGCGATGGGTGTGGCTCGCCGGCTCGCGAAGGACTACGCGGCCACTGAAACCTCCGACGCATGACGGCAGCGCCGGCGCGCGGCAGCGGCACCGATGCCGCGGACGACGACGCCTCCGGCCCGGTGACTGCGGTCGAAGCCGACGCCGGTCCGGACGCCCACCACCATCTGGACCATACCTGGCAGGAGGCCCGGCAGCTAGCCTTTGACTGCGCCTCTCCCATCCCGGCCACGCCGGCGTCTCTCCGGCGGGCCCTCGGCCGGACCCTGGCGGCGGACGTCACGGCTCTTCAGGACATCCCGCATTATGCCTCCTCCGCCATGGACGGCTGGGCCGTTAATGGTGGCGGGCCCTGGATCCTGGCCGAAGCCCATCAACGGCTCGCCCCGCACCAAGCCAGCCCAATCGCCACCGGCGGGCTGATCCCGGCCGGGGCGAAAGCCGTGCTCCGGAGCGAGAGCGGAACGATCGCCGCAGACGAGGACGGGCTGCCGATCCTCAGGACCGGCGGCAGCGCCAAGCCCGGCGAACCGCGCAACGGTGACCACATCCGCAAAGCCGCACAGGAAGCCACAGCCGGAGAGCCGCTGATCTCCGCCGGTACCGTGCTCAACCCCGCTCATCTGGCCCTCGCCGCCCTCGCCGGCCACGACACCGTCCCGGTGCTGGGCAAGGCTGTGGTGCGCCTGGTGCTCACCGGCTCCGAAGTGGTGGCCTCGGGCCTGCCGGGACCGGGCGAGGTTCGCGACACCTTCGGACCCCAGTTGGCCGCCGTCGTGCGCCTGCTCGGCGGGATCTGCACAGAAGAAGTAAAGATCGGTGACAGCTATGCCGAATGGCTCGCCGCACTCGAAGACACGGAACCGGGCGGAGCCGGCGGCCACCCGGCGGGCCCGGACGGCGGCTCCGCGGAAGACGTCGACAACCTGCCCGCCGACGTCGTCATCACCACGGGTGGGACAGGGGTGTCCGGAACCGACCACCTGCGGCGTGCCGTCGCCGAGCTCGGCGGGCGGTTGCTGATCGACGGCATTGCCATGCGCCCGGGCCACCCTGCCGTCCTCGCGGAACTGCCGGACGGCCGATTCATCGTTGGCCTGCCCGGGAACCCCCTGGCGGCCATGATGGCACTGTCCACGATCGGGGCGCCGCTTCTGGCGGCCCTGGGACACTCCGCACGGCCGCCCGTCGTTGAGGTGCCGTGTGGAGCGACGCTCGAAGCCGAACCCGGGCGAACCCGGCTGATGCCCTTCCGGCTGCTGTACGGGATGGCATCGCCCGCCCGGCACACAGGCCCGGGCATGATGCGTGGACTGGCCGCGGCCGACGGCGTCCTGGTGGTCCCGCCGCACGGCGTGCAACTGGGGTCGCTGGTCCCCGCTATCGCCCTGCCCTGGGGCGCACCAATCCCGGATGCCGGCGCAGCCGCGGCCAAGGCCCAGGCAACCCCGAAGAAGCCGGCCCGAAAACCGCCGGCGGACAGCGGGCCGGTGGACTGGAGCGCGCTCCTCGACTGAGACTTCCACGGCTGCCCCGTGGACGGCATCCCGGCACGTCCCCTCCCGTGGCGCCGTGCGTCCAGCCCGTGCTGGTTTCGCGGCGTGCTCGTTGCCATGATGGAATCAGAGCGGGAGCCGCACGAGGCTATTGAGACTTCGGTGCGGAGACGAAAAAGTTAAGGAGTACCGTATGGGTCGCGTGACGCAGCGCCGCAAGGTGCATAAAATTGTGCTCGACGGATCACCCCAGGCCCTGGAGTTTCCGGTCCGGCACCGGGAAGACGTGCTGGCCGTTGAGGAGCCACTGGAAATCCGGATCGACGGGCTGTCCTTCTCTGTGACGATGCGGACCCCCGGCAGCGACTTCGACCTGGTGGCCGGTTTCCTGGTTTCCGAGGGTGTTATCTGGGACGCCGCACAACTCGTCTCCCTGCGCTTCTGCTCCGGCGAGGACGAAGACGGAGTGCAGACCTTTAACGTGGTGGAAGCCCAGCTCCGGCCCGACGTTGTCCGTCCCGCCACCGGGCGGAATGTCTTCACCTCCAGTTCCTGTGGAATCTGCGGCACGGACTCCATCGACGCCGTGCACAAGTCCTCGCACTACAGCCCCGCCGCCGACCCGCTCACGGTCCCGGTGCAGACGCTGGCGTCCCTGCCGGACCGGCTGCGCGAGGCCCAGGCGGTCTTCGACGTCACCGGCGGGGTGCACGCAGCCGGACTCTTCCGGGTTGGACCGGACGGCACCCCGGAACTGCTGTGCCTGCGTGAAGACGTGGGCCGGCACAACGCCGTCGACAAAGTCATTGGCTGGGCGCTGCGGGAGGGACTGTTGCCGCTGTCCGGAACGGTGCTTCAGGTTTCCGGGCGGGCGTCCTTCGAGCTCGTCCAGAAGGCGGCGTTGGCCGGTATTCCTGTGCTGGCCGCCGTGAGCGCCCCCTCCAGCCTGGCCGTCGAGCTGGCCGAATCCAGCGGAATGACTCTGGCCGGGTTCAGCCGCGGTACCTCCCTGAACGTCTACGCCGGCCACGAACGCGTCTCCGTGCCGGCGCCGGTGGGGCCGGCCACCGGCTAGCTGCCACTTGGCCGGGTGGGCTGCGTTGGCCAAAGCCGCCGGATCACAGTAGGTTTTTGTCCAGCGATTGGATGCAACCCGGCGTCGAACATCAGCCAAAAGAGGATCACATTGCACGACGACCGCCGTCTCACGGAAGTCCGGCTTGAGCGTTTTCTGCGGGAACGTATCACCCCCGCGATTTACCCCCGCACGATCCCGCTCGCACTGAGCAGCTGGGTGGTCCCGGACGAGCCGGTGCCGGCTATGGAGGCCCTGCGGCAGGACTTCGCACCGCAGGAGCACGGCGCTGCCTGGGGGCGGCCGTGGAGCACACTGTGGCTCAGGCTCCAGGGCGATGTCCCGGACTCCTGGGGTACCTCGGCTGACACCTCGGTGGAAGTCGTAGTGGATCTGGGCTTTACCGCCGAGATCCCGGGGTTTCAGTGCGAGGGCATCGCCTGGCGCCCGGACGGCACCATCATCAAGGCCATCTCACCCCGGAACCAGTACATTCCGCTGAAACTCCTGGGCAGCGGCATGGCGGTCGACTTCTACGTCGAGGCTGCCGCCAACCCCGACGTTGCCCAAGGCTGGACCTTCGCGGCCACCCCCTACGGGGACAAAGCGACGTCGGGCAACGAACCGAAGTACCGGCTCGGCAGCATCGTTATCGCGGAGCGCAACCAGACCGTGTGGGAGCTGCAGCAGGACATCGACACCCTCAACGGGCTGATGCACGAACTCCCGATGGAGCTGCCGCGACGCCACAATATCCTGCGCGCGCTGGAACGGACGCTGGACATCCTGGACCCCGACGACGTCCCCGGCACCGCGTCCGCAGGCCGCGCGGCACTGGCAGAGGCTTTGGCCCAGCCGGCGTACGCCTCGGCGCACCAGCTCGTGGCCACCGGACACGCCCACATCGATTCCGCCTGGTTGTGGCCCGTCCGGGAAACCGTCCGCAAGTGCGCCCGGACGTTCTCCAACGTCGTGGCTCTCATGGATGAAGACCCGGAATTTGTGTTTTCCTGCTCCTCGGCCCAGCAGCTCGCCTGGATCAAGGAAGCGTACCCGGAGCTGTTCGGTCGCATCCGCGAAAAAGTCCGGACGGGCCAGTTCATTCCGGTCGGCGGCATGTGGGTGGAGTCTGACACCAACATGCCCGGCGGGGAGGCCATGGCCCGGCAGTTCCTGGAGGGCAAGAGCTTTTTCCTGGACGAGTTCGGCGTGGACTGCCAGGAGGCGTGGCTCCCGGACTCTTTCGGTTATTCCGCGGCGCTCCCGCAGATCGTCAAGGCCGCCGGCAGCCAGTACTTCCTGACCCAA
This sequence comes from Arthrobacter sp. PAMC25284, assembly GCF_019443425.1. NCBI lineage: Bacteria > Bacillati > Actinomycetota > Actinomycetes > Micrococcales > Micrococcaceae > Arthrobacter > Arthrobacter sp. PAMC25284. The sequence continues at coordinate 1,859,308 of NZ_CP080382.1, read as the reverse complement.
AAGATCTCCTGGAACCAGATCAATCGGATGCCCCACCACACCTTCGACTGGGAAGGGATCGACGGAACCCGGATCTTCACCCACTTCCCGCCGGTGGATACCTACAATTCAGACCTCAGCGCCAGAGACCTGGCCCACGCCGAGCGGAACTATCGCGATCACGGCAACGGAACGACGTCGCTGGTTCCCTTCGGGTACGGCGACGGCGGCGGCGGCCCCACCCGGGAGATGCTCGCGGCCGCCCGCCGCGCCGCGGATCTTGAGGGCTCAACGAAGGTGCAGCTCGGCTCCTCGGCCGGCTTCTTTGCCCGGGCGCAGGCGGACGCCGGGCCGCTGCCGGTCTGGGTGGGCGAAATGTATCTGGAACTCCATCGCGGAACCTATACCAGCCAGGCCAAAACCAAACGGGGGAACCGGCGCAGCGAGCACCTGCTTCGGGAGGCCGAGCTGTGGTGCGCGACAGCCGCCGTCCGTGCCGGGCAGCCCTACCCGGCGGCCGAGCTCAAACGCCTCTGGCGCCTGGTCCTGCTCCAGCAGTTCCACGACATCCTGCCGGGAAGCTCCATCGCCTGGGTCCACCAGGACGCCGAACGCAACTACGCGGCCGTCGCCCGCGGGCTCGAGGCACTCATCGCGGACGCCGCGGCAGCGGTGCTCGGCACGGGCGAGACGGAATTCCTGCTCAACGCAGCCCCGCACCAGCGACTCGGCGTGCCGTCCCTGGCCATCGCCGCACCGGTCCGCATCGGGCCGGAGGTCACCATCAGCGCCACCGACGGCGGCTACATCCTGGACAACGGCATCATCCGGGCCGTGCTGGACGCCGACGGACTGTTGGCATCCTTGACCGACTACGCCAGTGGGCGCGAGGCGATCGCGCCCGGCCAGCACGGAAACCTGCTGGAGCTGCACCGTGACACACCCAATGAATGGGACGCCTGGGACATCGACGCTTTCTACCGCCGCAACGTGGTCCGCCTGACCGAGGCCCGCTCGGTGGCGCTGGAGTACGGCGGCCCGGACGCCGCCGTCGTTGTCGTGGAGCGGCTGGCCGGATCATCGCCGGTGACCCAACGGATCTCGCTGGCCGCCGGGGCGGATTCCCTGTCCATCTCGACGGTGGTCGACTGGCAGGAACGCGAGAAGCTGCTCAAGCTCGGCTTCCCGCTCGATGTCAAGGCGGACCGCTCCGCTGCCGAGACGCAGTTCGGTCACGTCTTCCGCCCCACCCACCTGAATACCTCCTGGGAAGCGGCCAAATTCGAAATTTGCGCGCACCGCTGGATCCATATTGCGGAGCCGGGCTACGGCGTGGCGGTCAGCAACGCCTCCAGTTACGGTCATGACGTCACCCGGGATGTCCGTGCGGACGACGGCGGGACCACCACCACGGTGCGGATCTCGCTGCTGCGCGCGCCCAAGTTCCCGGACCCCGGCGCCGACCGCGGAACCCATGAGCTCACGGTCACCATCCGGCCCGGTGCCAGCATTGCGGACGCCGTCGCGGAAGGCTATCGGACCAATCTCGCACCCCGGCTGGTCAAGGGCGCCCACGGCGCGGATCCGCTCGTGGCCGTCTCCAACCCGGCACTGGTCATCGAGGCGGTCAAGCTGGCCGAGGACGGCTCCGGCGACGTTGTGGTGCGCCTGTACGAATCCCTCGGGGAGCGGTCCGCGGGGCGGGTCAGTGCCAACTTCGAGGCAGGCAGTGTCTACGCCGTGGATCTTTTGGAGCGGCCGGTGGACGCTCCGGGAGTCACAGCCGGCCGTGACACCGCCGGGCTCGTGCTCCGGCCGTTCCAGCTCGTGACACTCAGGTTCACCCGCTGATAACGGGCCGGGGCGGGGCCGTTGGCGGCTGCGCCCCGGCCCGGGCTGCGGGCCTGGCCAGGCCCAGGTCTGCCGGTGTGGGGGCATTACACCTAGGGCTCGTGCAGCAGGCGTCTGACGAACTGCCGGGTCCGTTCATGCCGCGGCGCCCGGAGGACTTCGGCGGCCGGGCCGCGCTCCACCACCACGCCCTCGTCCATAAAGATGACCTCATCGGCCACCTGGCGCGCAAAGGCGAGTTCGTGCGTGACGATGATCATGGTCCAGCCATCGTCGGCGAGTTCCTTGATGACGGCCAGCACATCGCCCACGAGCTCCGGGTCGAGGGCCGACGTCGGCTCGTCGAAGAGCAGCAGTTGCGGCTTCAACGCCAGTGCCCGGACGATTCCGACCCGTTGCTGCTGCCCACCCGAAAGCTCGAACGGGTAGGCGTCGGCTTTGTCCGCCAGCCCGACCTGGGCCAGGAGGCGCCTGGCCTCGGCGATCGCGTCGCTCTTTTTTTGTTTGTGGACCTGGACCGGGCCCTCGATGACGTTTTGCAAGACGGTCATGTGCGGGAACAGGTTGTAGTGCTGGAACACCATGGCGCTGCGGTCCCGCATTGCCGCGACGTCCTTCTTGCCGACCTTGGCCGAGAAATCAAGGCTCAGGGTTGCGGTGCCGCCGGCCGGAGCACCAAAGCGGACGGTGCCGGCATCGGGTGTTTCCAGACCGTTGAGTGAGCGCAGAACCGTGGTCTTCCCGGACCCGGACGGGCCAATCAGGGCCACAACGTTGCCGCGCCGGACATCGAGGTCAATATCGCGCAGGACGACCGTGTCGCCAAACGCTTTGGCAAGGTTTCGGACCGAGAGCACGGAGCTGGCGGCCGGGACATTAGTGGGCGACATAGCGGTCCAACTTCTTTTCCAGTGAGGACTGACCGGACGACAGCACCAGGCAAATGAGCCAGTAGACGAGGGCCGCCTCCAGATAGAGGGTCATAAATTCCTGGCTGAAAGCCGCGATTTGCTGGGCGTTGCGGAACAACTCAGTGACCAGGATCAGCGAGGCCAGTGATGTGTCCTTGACCAGTGAAATGAAGGTGTTGGACAGCGGAGGCACGGAGACCCGGGCGGCCTGGGGCAGGATGATCCGCACGAGCGCCTGCCCCCGGGACATGCCGATGGTGTGTCCGGCCTCCCACTGGCCCTTCGGCACGGAGAGGATCGCGGCCCGGATCACCTCGGCCGCGTAGCCGCCCACGTTGAGGGAGAACGCGATGATGGCACTGGGCCACGGGTCCAGCCTGATGCCCAGGCTGGGAAGACCATAGAAGATCACAAACAGCTGGACCAACAGGGGAGTGCCCCGGATAACCGAGACATAGAACCGGGCCACCCCCGAGACCAGCCGGTTCTTGCCCAGCCGCATCAGCGCGACCAGCAGCGCCAGGGCCAGTCCGAGCACAAAGGAGGACAGCGCCAGCGGAATGGTGCCGGCGACGGCACCGACCAGCAGGGGCCCCAGGGAGCTCCAGACCAGGTCCCAGTTGAACGGCATCTACTTGGTGACGTCTGCGCCGAAGTACTTGTCGGAGATGCCGGCCAGCGTTCCGTCGGCGCGCAGTTCGGCCAGGGCCTTGTCGACCGCGGTGCTCAGTTCCGTCGAGCCCTTGCGGAAGGCAAAGGCGCTCTGGGAGTCCTCCGTCGTTTCGGCAGCAATCTTCAGCCCGGCGTCAGGGGTGGACTTTGCGTAGTCGAGATAGGTCAGCTTGTCATTGACAATCGCGTCCACCCGCCCCTGACGGACGAGGGCGACTCCCTGGGCCCAGCCCTCCACTGCTTCCACATTGGCGCCACTCTCGGTTGCCAGCTTGTACCAGTTGCTGGTGAGGGACTGCGCCGCGGTCTTGCCCTTGAGGCTTTCGAAGCTGGTGATGTCGTTGTTGTCCGACTTGGTGACAATGACACCTTGGGAGACAGTGTACGGAGCCGAGAAATCGTATTTCGCCTGGCGCTCGGGATTAATGGAAACCTGGTTGGCGATGGCATCGAAGCGCCCGGCCTCGAGTCCGGCGAAGATGCCATCCCACTGGGTTTCCTGGAAGTTGGCCTTCACTCCGAGTTTCTTCGCCACTGCGTCCGCGATCTCAACGTCGAATCCCGTGAGCGCGCCCGTTCCGTCCTCGTGGAAGCTGAAGGGCTTGTAGGTGCCCTCCGTGGCAATGATCAGTTCGCCCTTGCTCACAACCTTGCTGAGCGACGTGTCCGCCGCGGAACCGGACGGCGATGCGGAGGGGGAAGTACCGCAGGCTGACAAGGCCAAAGCGGCTGCCGCGACGGCGGCGGCGAGGACTGAGCGGCGGAGGGGGCTGCGGTACATGGGGGCATTCCTTTGTCAGATGGCGGTGGGCAGGTCACGCCTGCGGCGCGAAGTACCCCGTGACGTTACTCTGCACAACGCCAAACTGACGAGCAAATATTTCGCCAAGTAACGAAAGCCTTGGCCATCGTGATTGCGGCCACTGGCCGAAGAGCCCGATGTACGGGCCCGGCCTTAAATCAGATGAGTGGGAACGGTCCCAGCAACCGTTACCACTCATCCCCCCAATGGCGCTTCGACGGCTAAGAATTGATTCCCCGTCGCAGTGCGGCGGCCGTTTTCACACAATCATGATTATCGCACGGTCTAATGATTTTGTGAACATTTGTCCATTGTTTAGTTTTATTGATGCGAAACATTACGTGGACCCTTTGCCCTCATTCCTGACAGCCAGAAGAACATCAGGCCCAAAACGAACCCGAGCACGGCCGTGTAGATGACCAGATATCTGCCCGGTGAGTCATCGGCGGGCAGGAAGGAAAACGGGACGCTCACCGCGGCGCCGAGCGCACCGATGAGCACAAGCGCTGCCCCGGCCCGAACGAGCCGGGGCAGCCGGCTGCGCGCGGTCTTCAGGAGCGCAGGCATGAGGCATATCGAGACGAAGGCAGGGTAGACCCGCCCGGCCGCGGCGTAGAACGGGCCCAGCGCGGCGTTGCGTCCGCCCTGGTCTGCGAGGGTCATCAGCCCCGCCGATGACCCCCTGGTGTCCAGCAACCCGAAGATCACTGTCTGTGCCACACAGGTGGCCAGGAGTACCCAGCGCCCCGTCCGGCCGGTGATCAGCGCATACGTCCGGGCGCTGCCCAGACCCTTGGCGGTCCGGATCCCGACCAGCAGGACAGTGGCAGTGATCAGGTAGCGCAGGATCAAATTCGTGACATTCCAGCCCCCGAGGAGGCGGTCAATGCCTACATAAGGACCCTGAATGGTGAGCAGAATGCACAGCGCGGCCAGGACCAGTATCCCGAAGGTCATCCGGTTGCGGCCCCTAAGAACGTCCGGAACACGCAGCAGGACGACCGCCCGCACACGGCCAAAACAGCCCACTGCAGCATGATGATCATCGCCGGGCTTCTCCGCCGGGAGTGTGCTCCGCCGCGTTCATGCTGGTAGCTCGGCGGGTTCAGTCTGCTTGAGCCGCTTCGCCAGGGACTTCGAGAGCCAGATCAGGGCAAGCCCGGTCAGGAGGCACAAGATGGCGGAGTAATTGAGGAGATACCTCAGGAATTCCAGCGACTGCGGAATGACGGGGGACAGCAGGCTCAGGGTGATTGCCACGGAAGCGGCGGCAAGAAGCGCCGCGCTCGAGCGCACCAGGATGGGCAGCCGGCTGGGGAGGGTCTGCAACATGGCGGGCAGCAGGGCCAGCATGACGTAGGCGGGGTACAGGCGTCCGGCCGCCCCGTAGTACTCGACAAGGGCTGCATGGCCGGGGTCCTTGGCGAAGACGGCGACGAGTCCCGCCGACGAGCCGGCGGTATCCATCATGGCGAAGAGCACTATCACGGCCAGTGACGCGGCTGCCGCCACCGCGATCCCGACCGGTCCCGTGATGCGCCGCAGGGCATCCCCGGCGCCGAAGCCCCGGGCGATCCTGATACCAAGGAAGAAGACGGTGCCGAAGATCAGGAAGCGGAGTATCAGATTGGCGATGTTCAGGCCGCCCAGGGCCTGGTCGATGGCCAGGTATGGGCCATCGATGCTGAGCAGGACTGCCAGGGTCATCAGCGCGTAGAGGGAGAACAGCGACCTGTTCTCGCCCCGCAGCACGCTGGGAATGCGGGCAAGGGCCAGGCCGCCGCCCACCGCCAGGGTGGTCCATTGCAGAATCGCGATCATCCCAGGTTTTCCCATATCTTCTGTGTTTGCGCGAGTTCCTGCTCCTGCCGATGGAGCGCCTTGCCCAGGGTTTGCAGCCGTTCGCCGGCCAGCGTCACCAGCTCCCCGTCGGACAGCGAAGCCACCGCGGACTGTTTCGCCGCCGGATCCCAGCCGGCCTCGGCCTCAGTAATAAGTCCGGTGGCGACGAGGCCGCCGGTGAAGCCCACGCCGGCGGCGCGCGCGGTTGCGAGGGTGAGCTCCGGTGACAACCTGTTGGCCGTGAGTTGCGCGGAAAAATTCTGCGGTGCGATCCCGGTGGCAGCGGCGACGCGGTGCCGCAGTTCGCCGTCGTCGACCGCGTCCACCCAGTTCCGGACCGACGTGGGATGCGGGGCCGGACTGAACACATCCGGTGCCTCGGGCGCGTCAACGGCGCGGCTGCTGCGGTGCGCCGGGCCGGACCGCGCCACGACCGCGCGCAGCAGATCCATGGTGGCGACCTGGCTGACCAGCTCCGCCGGGGTCGGGGGGCGCTTCCCTTTGAGGTCGGCATACTTCTCGAACGAGGCCAGATCGTCCAGCGGGCTCCGGCCGAGGCCGCGGCTGATGCCCACCACGGTTGCTGCGGCGACTTTTCCCCGGACCAGCTGCTGTGCCAACGTGCTTCGCTTGATCCCGGAGACCCGGCAGATCTCGGCCGTGCTGAATCCCGGCGCGGCGCGGTTGAGCCAGTGCTGGAACGCCTTGGCGGGTAACGGCATCGAGGGCTTCCTGGAGCGTCGATTGGGGCGGGGAGCCGCGGTGTTTGGCCTGGCGGCGATTTCACGACTAAGTCTGACTCAGACTATGCTAGATCCTTGAACCCGTTGGTCCGTACACCCCCCAAGTCCGGACCGGCGGGTTCTCTTGCGCCCGGCAGATTCCGGTTGCCGCCGCAGGCCCCGCGGGCCGCGGGTTTGGGCCATGGTGAGAGGATTAACCAATGACTGCAACCCTTGTTGCCAAAGATCTTTCCGGTGGCCACGACCACCGCACACTCTTCTCCAAGCTCTCCCTGACCGTCGCCCCCGGCGACGTCGTGGGAGTGGTGGGTGCCAACGGCGCCGGAAAATCCACCCTGCTGCGACTCCTGGCCGGCGTCGACGCCCCGCAGGAGGGCACCGTCAGCCTCGCCCCGTCAGACGCCTTCGTCGGCTGGCTGCCGCAGGAACACGATCGGGTCCACGGCGAGAGCGTCGCCGGCTACATCGCCCGCCGGACCGGCTGCGCCCAGGCCACCGCGGAGATGGAAGCCACGGCCGAGGCGCTGGGATCCGGTGCCGCCGGCTCCGACGATGCCTACTCCTTGGCGTTCGACCGCTGGATGGCCTCCGGCGCCGCGGACCTTGAAGAGCGGATTCCGCCGGTTCTGGCCGACCTCGGCCTGGAAATCGGTCCGGACGCGCACATGACGGGGCTTTCCGGTGGGCAGGCGGCCCGTGCCGCGCTCGCGGCGCTGCTGCTGAGCCGCTTCGACATCGTCCTGCTGGACGAGCCAACGAACGATCTGGACCTGAACGGGCTCGCCCGGCTCGAGGCGTTCGTTCAGGGCCTGCGCGGCGGCGTGGTCCTGGTCTCGCATGACCGGGAGTTCCTGGCCCGCTGCGTGACCACCATTGTGGAGCTCGACCTCGCACAGAACTCCGTGGCCGTGTACGACGGCGGCTACGAGGCCTTCCTCGAGGAACGCGCCGTCGCCCGGCGCCACGCCCGCGAGCGGTACGAAGACTTCGCGTCCACCAAGGCGGACCTTGTCTCGCGCGCCCGCACCCAGCGCGAATGGAGTTCCCAGGGGGTGCGGAACGCTATGAAGAAGAGCCCGGACAATGACAAGATCCGCCGGGCCGCGAGCACCGAGTCTTCGGAAAAACAAGCCCAAAAGGTCCGCCAGATGGAATCCCGGATCGCGCGCCTGGACGTCGTCGAGGAACCCCGCAAGGAATGGCAACTCCAATTCAGCATCGGCACGGCGCCGCGCTCCAGCGCCGTCGTCGCCACCCTCCGCGACGCCGTCGTCCGCCAAGGCGATTTCACCCTCGGGCCGGTAAACCTCCAGCTCAACGCGGGTGAGCGGATTGGCATCACCGGCCCCAACGGTGCCGGCAAATCGACCCTGCTGCGGCTCCTGCTCGGTGTGCAGGCGCCCGACGCGGGGGACGCCTCCATGGGCGCTTCGGTGGCAGTCGGGGAAATCGACCAGGCCCGCGGACTGCTGGCCGGGCACCTGATGCTCGGGGACGCCGTCGAAGCCGTGCTGACGGAGCAGACACCGGCCGAAGTGCGGACCCTGCTGGCCAAATTCGGCCTCAAAGCAGACCACACGGGCCGCTCGGTGGACTCCCTCTCCCCCGGAGAGCGGACCCGGGCCGCCCTGGCCCTGTTGCAGGCCCGCGGGGTTAACCTGCTGGTGCTCGACGAACCCACCAACCACCTGGACCTGCCCGCGATCGAACAGCTGGAGGAAGCCCTCGAGGGCTACGACGGCGCGCTGCTGCTCGTTACCCACGACCGCCGTCTCCTGGAAAATGTGCGGCTGGACGTGCGCTGGAACGTGGAGAACGGCATCGTGACCGAACTCGCCGGCGGCGCCGGTGCGTCATCAGCCGGCGGACACGCCACGAAAGGCAACAAAAAATGAGCATGGACCGGGTCGCCTGGAGCTCCCTGTACAACATCACCCGCGCCTCCAGCGGTTCCAAACCGTTCTCGAAGGAGACCCTCAAGCGGGTGTTTGGCTTCGCCCGGCCGTACCGCACCCGGCTGATCGCCTTTGTGCTGCTCTCGATCGTGATGGCCGTCCTGGCCGTGGCGACCCCGGTTCTCGCCGGCCAGGTAGTCGATGAGATCATCGCCAGTTCCGCCCCGAGCGTCGTGATCTGGCTGGCCGTGCTGATTGCCATCGTGGCCGTCGCCGAAGCCGGGATCGGCCTCGTCACCCGGTGGATGTCCTCCACCATCGGCGAAGGCGTGATCGTTGACCTGCGCACCAAGGTCTTCGACCATGTCCAGAAAATGCCGATCGCCTTCTTTACCCGCACCCGGACCGGTGCGCTGGTCAGCCGGCTGAACAACGACGTCATCGGCGCCCAGTCGGCGTTCGCGGGAACGCTCTCCGGGGTGGTCAGCAACGTCGTGGCGCTGGCGCTGACCCTCGTGGTGATGCTCGACAAGTCCTGGCTCGTCACCGTGCTCTCCATGGTCCTGCTGCCGATCTTCCTGATTCCAGCCCGCCGGATGGGCTCGAAACTCGCCGATCTGCGCCGCGAAGCCGCCGAACACAACGCCGCTATGGGCACCCAGATGACCGAGCGTTTCTCCGCCCCCGGCGCCACCCTGGTGAAACTTTTCGGCCGCCCGGACGAGGAGTCCCGGGAGTTCGCTGTGCGGGCCGGCAGGGTCCGGGACATCGGCGTGCGCACCGCGATGCTGCAGTTCACTTTCGTCACGGCTCTGACGCTCGTCTCCGCACTGGCCCTCGCCCTGGTCTACGGCCTCGGCGGGGTGCTGGCTCTCTCCGGGCAGCTCGCGGCGGGCGACGTCGTTGTCCTGGCGCTGCTGCTCACCCGTCTCTATGCACCGCTTACGGCGCTCTCCAACGCCCGCGTCGAGATTATGAGCGCGCTCGTCAGCTTCGAACGGGTCTTTGAAATCCTCGACCTCAAACCTCTCATTGCCCAGAAGCCCGACGCCGTCACTTCCCCGGCCGGCCCGCTCGCGGTGGAGTTCGACGATGTCCGCTTCGCCTACCCGGCAGCGGACAAGGTCTCGCTCGCCTCGCTGGAGGACGTCTCCACCCTCGACACCCGTGGCGGTGAAGAAGTTCTCCACGGCCTCAGCTTCCGGGTCGAGCCCGGCCAGACGGTGGCCCTCGTGGGCTCATCCGGCGCCGGCAAGTCCACAATTGCCCAGTTGATTTCGCGGCTGTACGACGTCGATTCAGGTGCCGTCCGGTTCGGTGGAACCGGGCCGGGCACCGGCGTTGACGTCCGTGACCTCACGTTCGATTCGATGCGGGAAACCCTTGGGATGGTGACCCAGGACGGGCACCTGTTCCACGAGAGCATCGCCTCCAACCTGCGTCTGGCCCGCCCCGGTGCCACTGCGGAGCAGATGTGGGACGTGCTGCGGCAGGCCCGGCTCGAAGAGATGATCCGGTCCCTGCCGGACGGACTGGACACAGTCGTGGGGGAGCGCGGCTACCGGCTCTCCGGCGGCGAACGCCAGCGGCTCACCATCGCCAGGCTGCTCATCGCCGGACCGCGCGTCGTGATCCTCGATGAGGCGACGGCGGCCCTGGACTCCACCAATGAAGCGGCAGTGCAGGAGGCCCTTGGCGCCGCGCTCGAGGGCCGCACCGCCGTCGTGATCGCCCACCGGCTCTCCACGATCCGTGCAGCCGACGCCATCCTGGTGGTGGAGGACGGAGCGATTGTCGAACGCGGCACGCACAACGAACTCCTGGCCGCCGACGGACGCTATGCCGAGCTGTACCGGACCCAGTTCGCCGAGGCCAGTGCCGTGGCTGAGGAAGCCGTGCCGGAGTTGTAGGCGCGCAGTTGAGGCTAAGCCGGGCGAATTGGGGCGGTTGTGGGCACCACAACCGCCCATCCGGGCACTCCCGCCTGCGAGGTGGCTTCGGGAAACACCGCCGGGAAGGCGGAAAGCTGTCCGAAGGTTGAGGCCGGTCAGGGCGACACGCAGACCCGGATAACGGGAGCCCGCAGACGGACCCTGATGGAAGCGATCCGCAGTACCGGAGCGAGCGAAACCCTGGCCGGATGGCCCAGGGGGCTCATCAGGTGACGGCGGGATCGCGGTTCGTCGACTAAGCGATCAATGCCCGGCGACCCGGCGGTTGCCGGGCAGACACGTAAAAAAGGCAGGCTGCTCGACGGGCGCAAATGGGACTACGAGCCATTGGCCGCCATAAAATTCCACGTACGAATCCGAGGGGCATCCTGCGTAGGCTTCTTCCCGTGTCATGTCGACCTGCCTTTCTGGCTACGTAGTGAAGTTGATCACATGGCCAAGTCTACGGACAACTTGGCCAAGTGGTCAAGAGTCTGAAACGACGCTACGAGCAGCTGGGTTGGGCAGCATGCGGGTGACATGGACAGATCCAGTTTTCGGTTCGTACTTGGTTGCCCGCCCAAATAGCCAGGTGGCCAAGTAAGGTTGAAGAATCAAAGGACGTACCCGGGACGCTGGCCTTCACGACGAAGCCAACGGCGAGGAGGCAGTGTGTCGCAGGATCATCAGCCCGTCAGTTATCGCCGGACACAATTCGTGGACGCGGCAATTGCCGTGATCAGCCGGGAAGGTGTGGCTAGAGCGACTACCCGCAGAATCGCCGAAATGGCTCAGCTGCCCACCGCGAGTCTTCACTATTGCTTCGCGACGAAGGAGGATCTCTTCCATGCCGTCTACGAGGCCATTACGGCGACAGGCCTGGCGGAGGTCAGTGTCGGGGTAAGGCAGGGAGTGGGACTCCATCAGGGCCTCGCCGACATCACGCGATCCTTCGCGAAGTGGTTTGAGAGCAGTCGCGAAATGCAGCTCGCCACCTACGAGCTCATGCTGTGGTCTATGCGAAGTTCAGACTCCCAACACCTGGCCAGGCGCGTCTACCGCCGGTACCTGGATGGTTGCACGCAGCTCCTTCGCGAAGTCAGGACAGGAGAGGAGTTTGATTTTGATATTGAGACCCTTTCCCGCCTGCTCATTGGCATCTTGGACGGTCTCATGCTGCAGTGGCTGTCGCTGGATGATTCACCAGAAGGCATCTTGGCGGAAGAGTCGGTAAGAATGCTGCAGAGCGCCCTCCCGACGATGAAATACTCACCCGGCCTGGCCGCCCGGAGGTAGTTCCTTCTCCGCTTCCGGGCTCAACCGGAACGCGGATGAAGCATGTAACGCCTGGCGGTTCTGCGCCGACCGGGACATACTGCGGGGCTAACCTAATGTGAAAAAGGTGTGATTTAGTGGAGCATGGATGCACCCATAGAGGACTATGCGTTGTTATCGGATCTCCAGACCGGGCCGCTCATATCCCGGGACGGCAGCGTGGACTGGCTCTGTTTCCCGCGCTTTGACTCACCGTCCGTGTTTAGCCGAATCGTAGGCACCGAAGAGAACGGCCGCTGGTTGTTAGCTCCCAGCGACCCAGGCGCTGTCGTTGTCGATCGACACTATATTGACTCGACATTCGTGCTCCAAACCATCTGGAAGACCAGTGGCGGAAACGTCCTGGTTACCGATTTCATGCCGGTGGGCGATAACGGTTCGTCCCTCGTCCGCCGCGTTACCGGGTTGGACGGCAGCGTCGAAATGCGCCAGGAACTTCGGATCCGCCCAGGATATTCAACAGTCTTGCCTTGGATGCGTCGTATCCGCGACAATGCGCCGACGGCGGCACCGGTCCTGTTGGCCATGGCCGGTCCGGATGCTCTCGCACTGCGAGGACCTCATCTTCCACAAGCCCATGCACACGGGCACGAGGGAAAATTCCTCATTTCAAAGGGCGAGAAGGTGGATTTTGAGCTAAACTGGTTCCCCTCGCACCGCCCCTTGCCACCAGCGGTTGACGTCGAAGTCGCCCTTGAACAAGCCACTGAGTATTGGAGCCGCTGGGGAAGCCACTGCCGGCAGGACGGCGCCTATGGAGGCGCGGTAAAGCGTTCATTGTTAGTACTGCGGGCCCTCACGCATTTTGAAACGGGCGGCATTGTCGCAGCGCCCACGACTTCCCTCCCTGAGGATTTCGGCGGACCCCGGAACTGGGACTACCGATACTGCTGGCTGCGCGATGCAGCCCTGACACTGGAGTCGATGCTGACCCACGGCTATGAAACAGAGGCACTTCAATGGCGCAACTGGCTCCTTCGGGCGCTGGCCGGCGATCCTGAGCAAATGCAGATCATGTACGGCGTTGGGGGAGAACGGGAACTCCCTGAACGCGAGCTCAACCACCTCGCTGGTTATGCGGACTCCAAGCCTGTGCGCATTGGAAATGCGGCCGTTTCGCAGTTCCAGGCGGATGTCGTCGGCGAAGTGATGGTGGCATTGGAAAGACTGCGTATGGCCGGAGGCAAGGAAGACCATTTCTCCTGGGCCCTTCAGCGGGCGCTCTTGGGATTCGTCGAAAAACACTTCGATGACAGGGACTTCGGCCTTTGGGAGATGCGCGGCGAGGCGCAGTACTTCACCCATTCCCGAGTGATGATGTGGGCCGCCTTCAACAGCGGGATCCGGGCGGTACGGATCCACGGATTACCCGGAGACACCAAGAAGTGGGAGCATCTCCGAGAGCGGTTGCGTGAAGAGATAATGCGCGAGGGATTCGACCGGAAGATTGACTCCTTTACGCAGACCTATGGCGGAGGTCAAACAGACGCAGCGTTACTGGTCATGCCACAGGTCGGTTTTCTCGCCTACGACGACGAGCACATGCTCGGCACAGTCGCCCGGCTGGAAGAAGAGCTCCTCACCGACGACGGCCTATTGCTGCGCTATCGAACAGAGAGCGGCGTTGACGGCCTGGCGCCGGGTGAACACCCCTTCCTCGCATGCTCATTCTGGCTCGTGGAGCAATATGCGCGGACAGGTCGACTGGCCGAGGCAAGGGTCCTGATGGACAAACTCGTTGGGCTTAGCAACGAGCTCGGTCTGCTTAGCGAAGAGTACGCAACGGACGAACGACGGATGGCCGGCAACTTTCCCCAAGCATTCTCACACTTGACCCTGGTCAGGGCCGCCGACGCCATGCATGGGGTCGACCGCCTCAGTCTGGCTGTCGACTCTGCCGCATAGAGCGCGGGGCGCGTTGGCCAGGGCCGGCAGGACATGGTCCGTGAGCAGCGGGGCCAGGTCGCCTGGCAGCGCTTCGGACAGATCCAGCCACCGGATCTCGGCGATTTCGGCCGCCGGCCGCGCGCTCCACACCCCGGGGGCAGTGAAGACCGTGGCCTCAATCTGGGTCGCGGTCTCGTTGGCGGCTGCAGCGAGCCAGACGCCCAGCAGTTCGAGCCGGCCCGGTGCCACAACGATCCCAACCTCTTCCTCGAGCTCGCGGGCCGCGGTCTCCGCCGCGGATTCGCCGGCCTCGGGCTTTCCTCCGGGGTGCATGAATTTGTCTGTGCCGCGCTTCCGGACAGTCAGCAGCCGTCCGGCAGCGTCGAAGACGCAGACAGCGGAGACCACAATGCGCGGGTTCAAGCAGGCAGTCCTTCGGAAGATACCGGAAAGCGGCGGACCACAGATTCGAGCAACAAGTTTTTGGCCGGTCCGGTGACATCCCAGCTGTAGCGGAACTCGTCCGGCCCAATCAGCGTGTAGTCCACCCGGTAGGTATCCGGGTCGCACCAGTGCCTGTCCTGGTGGCTGAGGTCGGCGAAGCCCATCCGGTGGAAGGGGCGGCCGTCGGGGAAGAACATGTCCATCATCCCCGGTTCGTCCGCTGGCTCGGCCGCAGGCCGGAGCACGTACTCCCGGCTCGCGGAGCCGGTGAAGGGCCGGGCGCCGGCGGTAGCCCAGGATACGGTGCCGTGTTCGCGGTAGTGGAGGCCGCCGTCGTTGGTTCCGGTGTCGCTGGTTCCGGTGTAGAGGGCGACGCCGGTGAAGTGTCCGAGGCTGCCGGTGCTGCGGTCCAGCATGGTCCGGTGCACGCTCCAGGACCCCAGCAGGAAGGCACGGAGATCGGTGAGCGGGCCGGCGCCCGGGGCTGCGGGATTCAAGTGCCCTCGATTGGAATCGAACCAACGACACCGGCTTTAGGAGAGCCGTGCTCTATCCACTGAGCTACGAGGGCGGGCGTCCGGGCCGCGGCCGGCGCGAAGGCCGGTCCGTCCGTCCGGACACGGATACAAGCATACAAGGTCAGGGCGCGTACTACGCTCTTGGCATGACCGCATCTGCAATGAACGACACGGACAGGCTCGTCTATCTGCCGGACGTGGCTTCCACCAGGTTCTATCTCGGGGCCCTCGCGCTGCTGAGCGTCCTGCAGTATTTCATCGCCGAGTCGGCCGTGATTGGCGCCTGGGCCGGGCCTGAGCCCTACAGCCGCCGCACCGGGTACATCAGCGATCTCGGGGCGCTGTATTGCGGGGTCTTCAACGGCCGGGACGTGTGTTCGCCCGCCCGGCTGCTGATGAACGCCTCGTTTGTGGTGCAGGGACTGGGGATGATGGTTGGCGCGTTGCTCTTGAGTACGGCGCTGCTGGGCACGGCGGCGCGGCCGGGGGCGCTGCTGGTCCGGTCGCCTGGACGCCGGCTGCCCCGGGCCGTCGCCGACACGTCGCGGTTGCTGGCCTTCGCGGCCGGTTCCGGCACGGTCATCGTCGGGCTGGTGCCGGAGGACGCCGGATCGGGCCTGCACCTCGCGGGTGCGGTGCTGTACTTCGCAGCCGGTGGGGCGTCGTTGGTGCTGCTGGGCGGGCTCTGGCTCCGGCAGTCACCGCTGGGCGCGTTCATTCTGCTCGGCGGAGCGGTGTCCCTGACGGCCCTTGTCGCCGGGGGTGTGACCGGGATGGAGGTGCCCGAGCCCGGCACGCTCGAACGGCTGATGGGCTACCCCATCACGATCGGCTTTGCCGCCGCCGGACTCGTGCTGGCCCAGCGGGTCCGGCAGGAACGGACGGCCCGGAAGCTTGCCCGGGCCCGGGGTGCCGCGGCAAAAGCCTAGGCGCTCCGAAGCGGCGCGGACCGTCAGGGAATTCGTTCTAGGGCGCCGCCGTCGTTGCCGGCGTTGCCGGGACAGCCGGCATCAGCTCCAGCAGTTGCGCGTCGCTCAACTTCGTCCACGGGGAATCCGGAGCGCCCTGCAACCGGGCCTCCGGGCTGTCCGTCTGCGTCCACCACTTGGCTTCGAAGACCCTGCCGTCAAAGAGCACCCGGTCTCCCTTCCGGTAAGTCGTGGCCGGATCCCAGGCCGGTGCCGTGCCTGCCGGTGCCGTGAGCTGAGGGGCGGGCCGGTCGCCCGGGAGCACCGGTCCGAGGATGCGCCACGGCGTGGCGGAGCCCTGCAGGATCGGGTTGTCCGGGGTCTCGCCGCGGGTCCACCATTTAGCTTCGTACACATTCGCGTGCCAGACGACCCGGTCATTAGCCGCATAGGCGGAGCCTTCGGACCACACCGGGTAAGGGCTCGTGGCCGGATCATCGGTCACGGCCGGAGCAGGGCTCTGCTGGCCGCCTGCGGCATTCCCGTCGCGTTGGGCCGGGGCGGTTGCGTCCGGGACGGGGCTGCCGGCGACACCGGCAGCGAGGATCGCGGCGAAGCTCGATCCGGCCTGGTCGACGCCGCTGCAACTGTCCGAAACCTGCTTGACATCCGGGTAGTTCGGGCTGCACGTCCGGTCCCGGTTGAGGGACCACATGGAGACGCGGCCAATTCCCTTCTCCCGGGCGTAGGTACTGAGTTCCTGTGCGTCCTTGAGTGTGAAAATTTCTCCGATGATGTCGTTCTGGCCGATCATCGGGGTCAGCCCGATCTTCCGCCACACCGTTTCGGTGCCGAGCTCGTTCCCGGCGGCGCGGTAGATCTCAGAGAGTTGACGGTGCGTGGCTTCGGCTGCGGACACGGCGTTTTGCGCCATGGAAAGGTCCGTCAGCCTGCTCCCGCCGTAGTCCATCGTCATGATGTTCACCCCCGCAAGGTCGGTTCCGGCCGCGACCGTCCGGCGCACCGCCTCAGTACCCACCGCAGTAAGTCCGTTCGGGTCAACCGGCAGCGTCAGCCAGGTACTCAGGGACTTGCCCTCTTTCTGGCGGTCCTGCTGAATCGCGGCGATGGCGACGGAGCGCCGGTCCAGAGCGGCGACGTCGGAGAGGGCGTCACCCTCGATGTCCAGATCGATGCTGTCCACGTTGTAGCGGTCGATGACCGTCCGGTAGGCAGCGGTCAGCTTCTCCTGATCCAGGCAGGTGGTGGCGAGTTCCTTGTTGGCTTGCCCGCCGAAGGAGACCGACACGGTGCCGCCAAGCTGCTGGAGCCGCGCCACGCGCCGGTCCAGGTCCAGGTCCGAGGACGCCTCGGACAACCCGTAGGCGGCGCCCCATGACGGAGTGCAGGGCTCCTGCGGGTCCGCGACAATGAAGGACAGTGCGACGTTTGCCGCTTCCTTGGACACCGGGGCCTCGAAGGCGTGCCGGGGCGTCGCGGTAACGTCGACGTACCCGGAGAAGATCGAAGGGATGGCCCCGGCGGTCCGGACGTCCTGGAAGTTCCCCCATGCGGCCACGCCACCGGCGCTGATGGCCACGACGACGCCGGTGAGCAGGCCCAGTCGAACCAGCGATAACTTGCGGCCTGGGAATCTTGCGGACACAGGGGCCCCCTTTGGGTCATTGAATGGGACTGCCGTTCATACGTCAGCCGTTGGAATCAGCGCAAGTGACATCCGGGGTGTTTGGTGTCCGGAAATAGCCTGAGCTTGGATTATCATAAGGGCACTCACCAAATCGTTCCGGTGCATCGTGCGCAAATCCGACATTAGCGCATGCCGAAACGCCGCCCGCAGCCCTAGGGACTCATGTCTGATCAGCTTGTCTTGCCACGTTCGGATGCGGACAGTGTCTCCGGCGACGTCTCCGGTGACCAGAAGGGCGCGGTGCGACGCCGGCAATGGGGCGCCGAGAAACGTTCCGAACCCCTTTCGATCGTCCATCCGAGGCCGTCGAGGCGGAAGATCATTCTTGGCCGGGTGGCCATTCTTGTCACGGTGGCGGCGTGGACGAGTTACGTCATTTCGACCATCCTGCGCGAGCTGGCGAATAACCCGAATGCAGGGTTCCGCTTCCAGATCGAGACGATCTCGTACCTTGTCGTCGTAACATTTCTGACGTTTTCGGCGCTGATGTACCTGCTGGCCCGGCAAGGCGCGCTCTACCGTTTCCGCGACCACTCCCGGGTGCCCCGGGGCGAACTGGACCGTCACTTCGCCGGGCACTCCGAGGGAATCACGGTCCTGGTGCCGTCCTACGCCGAGGAGCCGCAGGTGGTGCGCGCCACGCTGTGGTCCGCGGCTCTGCAGGAGTTTCCGGACCTGAAGGTCGTGTTGTTGCTGGACGACCCGCCCCATCCCGCGGACCCCGCGGACCGTGCCAGGCTGGACGCCACCCGGGCACTGACCTCCGAAATCGCCGCCGCACTCAGTGTGCCCGCGGCGCGGTTTAATGCCGCACTGGAACGGTTCCGCCGCGGCAAACGCACCGGCTCCGGCAGTAAAGACGAGCTGTCCACCCTGATTGCCGAGTATGAGGCTGCCGCCCGCTGGCTCGAGACGATGGCCGCCGGTGAACAAGTCGATGACCATGTGGATGAGTTCTTTGTTGACCTGGTCCTGATGGGCCTGGCCCGCGAACTGCGGCTGGTTTTGCTCGGACTCGACGCAGCAGCGGCGCAGCACGCGTCCCCGCCGCTGGACCGGATCGAAGAGCTGTATCTTCGTCTGACCTGGATTTTCAATGCATCTACGGAAACCTTTGAGCGGAAGAAATACGCGAGCCTTTCCCACGAGGCCAACAAGGCGATGAACCTCAACGCCTACATCGGCCTGATGGGGCACTCCTGGCGCAAGGAGACCACCGCCGACGGCGTGATCCTGCGGAAGGTAAGCGACGGGGGCGGGCCCGGCGTCGTGGATGCGACTGACGTCCCGGAGCCTGCCGGTGAACCGGACGCCGTGCTGTCCGTTCGCGACACCGAATACTTGCTGACCCTCGACGCCGATTCGCTGCTGCTGCGCGATTACTGCCTCCGGCTCGTGTATTTCCTCGAGTCCGCCGGCAACGAGCGTGTCGCCGTCACCCAGACACCCTATTCCTCCTTCCGCGGCGCCCCCACCCGGATCGAACGCGTGGCCGGGGCCACGACGGACATTCAGCACATCCTGCACCAGGGCATGACGTACTACGGGGCGACGTTCTGGGTCGGCGCCAACGCGGTGATCCGCAAACGTGCCCTTGAGGACATTGTGGAAGTCGAAAATAGCGGCGGCTTTGAGATCCGGACCTACATCCAGGACCGCACCGTTATCGAAGACACCGAATCCAGCATCGACCTCGGCCAGCATGGCTGGACCCTGGTCAACTATCCGGAGCGCCTTAGCTACAGCGCCACGCCGCCGGACTTCGGCTCGCTCGTGGTCCAGCGCCGCCGCTGGGCCAACGGCGGACTGCTGATCCTGCCCAAGCTGTGGGTCCAGCTCCGTCGGCGCCGTGCCGACCGGCGGGCGATCCTGTTCCGCGAAGTACTGCTCCGGGTGAACTACATGGCCTCCATCGCCTGGGCCAGTTTCGGGCTCCTTTTTCTGCTCGCCTACCCGTACGACAGCCGGCTGCTGAGTCCCATTGTGTTTCTGGCCGCCTTGCCGTACTTTCTGGCCATGGGCAGCGACCTGCGGGACTGCGGACACCGCTTCAGCGATATCCTGCGGATCTACGGCTTCAACCTTGTGCTGTTGCCGGTCAACCTGGCCGGTGTGCTGAAATCGCTCCAGCAGGCCCTGACGGGGGATAAGATCCCCTTCGCCCGGACCCCCAAGGTGAAGGACCGCACGGCGGCCCCGGCCATCTACGTGCTGACGCCCTACGCAATCGTGGTCTTCTCACTCGTGACCGTCTGGCGTGATGCCCAGCTGGGGAACTGGGGGAACGTGGCGTTCGCCTCGGTCAATGCGATCCTGGCCGCCGGCGCGATCAGGGCCTACATCGGGGTAATCAACTCCGCAGTCGACATGTTCCTTGGGATGCTCAGCTGGCTTTACGTGGCTCCCCGGTCAAAGGCCGTGAAGGAAAGCCCTGTGGTGGAGAAAACAGTCGACGAGGTCGACTGGGAGACGATACTCTATCATGGCGACCGCCGGTTGAACCGCGACCTCCGCGGATCAACCGACCGCCGACGCCGGGTCGCCGTCCGGTGAGCACCGAAGCCGTGGTCTTGGCCTGCGACGACTTGCCCAGTGGCGACTTGCCCGGTGCGGGCGCTCCCGCTGCGGGACGTCAACGCCCCATTGACGTGCGCCTGAACAGCAACGGCATTCTTGAGATCCAGTTGCCGCCCAACCGGGAAATTGACGGCGACGAAGCCCGGACGGCAGGTGCCACGGCCCTTACATTGGCCGGCGGGCGGCGCCTTCCCGTGCTGCTGGTCATCCGCGGGGTGCCCAGCCTCAGCGGCGAGGCACGCCAGATCCTGACGGGCTCGGTTACGGCAGTGGCATCGGCGTTCGCCGTCGTCGGCGAAAGCCCGGTCGACCGGGTAATCGCCCACTACGTGCTGCGGCCGAAAACCGGGATGGTGCCCGCTCGGTTCTTCACCGCCTGGTCCGAAGCCGCTGAGTGGTTGGGGCAGTGCGCCAATGACGACTGAACCCCAGGACCCCCGGCTTCACGCCCTCGTAGAGGGCATCGTCCGGATCGCCGGGGGAGACCTGTCGACCAGGATTCCGCCCTCGATGGACCGCGACGACGTCGCGGCGGTCATCGCGGGCATCAACTTGATGGCCGATGACCTGCAGACGATCTACCAGGAACTCGAGGAACGGGTTGAGAGCCGCACGGCCATGCTGCGCGCAGCGCAGGTTGAGCTCGAACGGACGGCCCTGACGGACCCGCTGACCCAGTTGGCGAACCGGACCGCGCTGAACGCGGTCCTGGGCCATGAGCTCGATGAGTCGGCCCGTGGCGAGATGCCGCCGGCCCTCCTGCTCCTCGATCTGGACTCCTTTAAGGGCATCAACGACTCCCTAGGGCACAGCGCCGGTGATGACGTGCTGCGGCTGATCGCCCAGCGATTGCAGGAGGCAGTCCGCGAGAACGATACCGTGGCGCGCCTGGGCGGCGACGAGTTCGCGGTCTTGCTGCCGAAGACCAACCTCGTCCGCGCCCGCCGGGTTGCCAACCGGATCCTCAAGGCGCTCACCGAGAGCCTGGAAGTCGGAGATCTGCGGATCACCTGCGGCGCCAGCATCGGCCTGCGGATCGCGGATGCCGGGCAGTCCGTTGAGGACCTCGTGATGGAAGCCGATACCGCCATGTATGCAGCCAAGGCCCAGCCGCATGGCAGCATCAAGGTGTTCGAACCGGCGCTTTTGTATGCACGCAGGCTGCAGAGCGTCCTCGTAACGGAACTGCGCGAAGCCATCCGGCAGGACCAGCTGGTCCTGCACTACCAGCCCATCATCGAACTGACCAACGGCAGGATCGAGGGCGTGGAGGCGCTGGTGCGCTGGAACCATCCCGAACGCGGTCTCCTTTACCCGGACCAGTTCATCCAGCTGGCCGAAGAAACCGGCATGATTGTCGATTTAGGCCACTGGGTGCTGCGTCATGCAGTGCGCCAGCTGAGGAACTGGCAGCTTGCATCGCAGGTCGACGACTCCTTCAACGTCCGCGTCAACATCTCATCGACGGAACTCCAGAACCTCGAGCTCATCGAACACGTCCGGGACATCCTGAGGGAGACAGGCGTGGATGCCGCCAACCTGATCATTGAGCTGACAGAGTCGATGGCGGTAAACGGCGGAGACCTTGACCAGTATTCGATGACCGGTCTGCGGCGACTCGGTATCCAGCTCGAGATCGACGATTTCGGCACCGGCTACTCCTCGATCAGCTATTTGCGCACGCTGCCCGTCAATGTGGTGAAGATTGACCGGAGCCTGATCAGCGACCTTGGCGGCGATGAAAAAGACACCAACTTTGTCGAAGCTGTGCTGCACCTGATCCATGCGTGCGGCCTCAAAGCCCTGGCCGAAGGGATCGAGACTGCGGAGCAGGCGGAGATCCTGACCCGGATGGGCTGTACCAGCGGCCAGGGCTACTATTTCGGCCGGCCTTCGCCGCCGGACGCGATTGCAGCCATGGTTGGCAACTGGAAACCGAGAGGCCGGTAGCAGGAGGGCCGGGCGCCTGGCGTACGGTCCTCCGGTGTGTCAGCGGCGCGACGGCCCGGTCTCCGCCGGGACGTTCGTCCCGACGTTCGACGGAATGTCCTCCGGAAACCGCGACGGCGGGCACCGAAGACCGGTGCCCGCCGCGTTGCTTCCGAGGAAGTTACTTCTTCTTCGTGTCGTTCGGCCACCAGCCGACGGCCACGGAGCTCTGGCCTGAGTTGTCGCTGCTTGCGGAGATGGCAGCGGAAGCCGAGAGTCCGGCAGCCGCAAGGGCGCCGGCGACGAGGAGGGTTGCGAGGGTCTTCTTCATGGGTGACTCCTGATAATCGGGGGGCTGATGTGACACATGTGCAAAATTAGTATATGTGCAGATCAGATGCCTTTAGGGGGAATTGTCCTGAGCATGGGATAATTGCGGCGACTGCGGGAACCTTCGCCGAACCCTGACCGGATCTTTCTTGAACATCCGGTTAAAGTTCACTAATAAAACACCGGATATTTGAGGTATGCAGCAAATGGCAGTTTCGCCGCTCTACGTCGCCGCTGAATTGGAAGCGCGCCGGCGCTGGTCCAATCACGAATTCGGCGAGGCTGCGAACAAGGCCCCGGGCTGCGGCGGACATCGCACGGCAGGATGAGGATTGCGACTCATGGCGTAGCATGACGATCCTCCAGGCCGAAAGCCTGCTGGCAGCGGGCGATTTCGAGGGGTGCGCCGCCGTCGTCCGCGATCTCCTTGGCGGGGACGGCATCCTGGCACCGCAACTGCGCGCGCAGGCACACATTCTGATGGCCAAGGCGCTGCAAGGGTCGGGGCTGCTTGACGAGTCGGCAGACGAGGCCCGGGCAGCGGCTGAGCTCGCCAAAGACGAAGACGACGTCGAGATCAACGTGATGGCGCGCCAGGCGTTGATCGGTGCCCTTGCGGACAGCGGCCAGGTCGAGCAGGCCTGGGCCGAAAGCCTCGTTCTGGCCGACGCGATATCGGCCGAAGTCGATGACCAGCTTGTCGGCAAGGCCTACTGGGTCATTGGAAACGTGGCGTTCCTCTGCAACCGGGTAGCCGACGGCCTGGATTACCACGAACTCGCCGCATCCACTTTTTCTCCGGCCCGCAACCTCGGCATCTGGGCGAGATTCAATACGGCTTCGGCCGCGATGAGGCTGGCCGCCGACATCGCCGATGCCGATACGCTGCGCTGCATTGATCGGGCCGAGCTCGCCATCGATGTGATTGGCGGATCGGATGAGGACCGTACGCTGCTCAAGCTCAACCGGGGCCACTGGAACTTCCTGGCCGGGGATCCGGCGGCGGCCATTGAGGTTCTCGGCGAAATCCTGCCGAACCAGGACAAGGCCACGCCGCAGATCCTGGGCGAGGTCTGCCTGTTGCTGGGGCGGGCCCACGACGCGGTGGGCAACGGCTCATCGGCCCGGGAGTACCTGCTGCAGGCTGTAGACCATTTCGAAGCAGCCGGAGCACCGCAGCGCGCCGATCAGGCCAACGTGTTCCTTGCAGCCCTAGGCTGAGACCCGCCGCCCGCCGTTGGACATGCCCCTTTCTGCTGCTCAGGAATGGACATAGTGGGCATATGTCCATCGGCCGCGTCACGGGTGGGGCATGTCCCGCGGCAAGGACCTTGGGCCGGGGCTTATGTCCACTGCGGAGGTTTAGGAGGGGGCATGTCCCCGTGCCCGGCGGGCAGCACCGGACTTCCGGCCGATGAACACAGCCGCACCGCCGGCCAGCAGGCTCAGCACCAGCAGCACCCAGCCGGCCACGGTGAGCCCGGAGGCCAGGGCAACCTGGGTCGGATCGAGCACGTTGGCAGACATCATGGTGTCAATCGCGGCGTTTCCCCACAGCCGCACGGCGGCGAACAGCAACGGCAGCGCCCACAACGCCCAGCGCAGCGGTTTGCGGGCAACATTGATTCCGATCAGCAGCAGCCAGCTGAAACCGAAGATCAGCGGGAAGAGCGTGCCTGCCGTCTTGTGGACGTAGCTGAGCTGGCCGAGGGCATCCGGGTTCATGGCGGCACGCAACTGCCCGACGAAGTCCCTGTCAAAGCCGCCGATCAGTGAATCCGGCATGGCCAGGCCGCCGGAAAGCTGGGTGAGCTGCTCCAGGGTGAGCAGGTGCAGGTACCAGAACAGGAACAGGCTGGCCACGGCGCCGGCCACCACAATCAAATTGCTGTTGCTCTTCGCTTTTTCGGGCGACCGGCTGGTGCTGGGATTGATCACCGAAGGCAGCTGGTGCTGGGGAACAACTGCTTTGTTGCCGTGCTTCTTGATCCGTTGTGCGGGTGTCTTGGCCATAAAACCATTATCGTCGACAGTTTCATTCGGGATGTCCGCTGGCGCGTCGGTCAACTGCCCACGTAGGCCGCGAGGTGTTCGCCCGTGAGGGTGGAGCGGGCGGCGACGATGTCGGCGGGGGTGCCCTGGAAGACGATGCGGCCGCCGTCGTGTCCGGCGCCGGGGCCAAGGTCGATGATCCAGTCGGCGTGTGCCATGACCGCCTGGTGGTGCTCGATGACGATCACCGATTTGCCTGACTCGACGAGCCGGTCGAGCAGGCCGAGCAGCTGCGCGACGTCGGCAAGATGCAGACCGGTGGTCGGCTCGTCAAGGATGTAGACCTCGCCCTTCTCGGCCATCTGGGTGGCGAGCTTAAGGCGCTGCCGTTCGCCGCCGGAGAGCGTCGTGAGCGGCTGGCCGAGGGTGAGGTAGCCGAGACCTACGTCGGTAAGCCGGCCAAGAATCCTGTGTGCGGCGGGCGTGCGCGCGTCGCCGTCGCCGAAGAAGTCCCCGGCTTCGGTCACCGGCATCGCCAGCACCTCCGCGATGTTCCGGCCGCCGAGCGTGTATTCCAGGACCGAGGCCTGGAACCGCTTCCCTTCGCACTCCTCGCAGGTGGACTCGACCGTGGCCATAACGCCGAGCTCGGTGTAGATGACGCCGGCGCCGTTGCACGTAGGGCAGGCGCCCTCGGAGTTGGAGCTGAACAAGGCCGGCTTCACGCCGTTGACCTTCGCGAACGCCTTGCGGATCGGCTCCAGCAAGCCGGTGTACGTGGCCGGGTTGCTCCGTCGCGACCCGCGGATCGCACCCTGGTCCACCACCACCACACCATCGCGGCCCGCGACCGAGCCGTGGATCAACGAGCTCTTGCCGGAGCCGGCTACACCCGTGATCACGCAGAGGACCCCGAGCGGGATGTCCACGTCCACGTCCTGCAGATTGTGGGCCGACCCGCCGCGGACCTCCAGCGCGCCGGCGGACGGACGCACCGAAACCTTGAGGGCCGCCCGGTCATCGAGGTGGCGCCCGGTGGTGGTGTCGCTGCCCCGCAGCCCCTCGACGGTCCCCTCGAAGCAGACGGTGCCGCCCCCGGTGCCGGCGCCCGGGCCGAGGTCAACAACGTGGTCGGCGATCGCGATGGTCTCAGGCTTGTGCTCCACAACGAGCACGGTGTTGCCCTTATCCCGCAACTGCAGGAGCAGTTGGTTCATCCGCTCGATGTCGTGGGGGTGCAGGCCGATCGTGGGCTCGTCAAAAACGTAGGTGACGTCGGTGAGGGATGAGCCGAGGTGCCGGATCATCTTGGTCCGCTGTGCCTCCCCACCTGAGAGGGTGCCCGACGGCCGGTCGAGCGAGAGATAGCCCAATCCGATCTCCGCGAATGCGTCGAGGAGGTGCTGCAACCCGGCGAGCAGCGGAGCGACCGACGGTTCTGTGAGGTCCCGGACCCAGTGGGCCAGATCGCTGATCTGCATCGCGGAGACGTCGGCGATGTTCAGTCCCTTGATTTTGGAGGACCGGGCCTCTTTGCTGAGCCGGGTGCCCGCGCAGTCGGGACAGATGGTGAAGGTGATCGCCCGGTCCACGAATGCCCGGATATGCGGCTGCAGGGCGTCGACGTCCTTGGACAGCATTGATTTCTGGATTTTCGGAATCAGACCCTCGTACGTCAGGTTGATCCCTTCGACCTTGATCTTGGTCGGTTCCCGGTAGAGCAGGTCGTCCAGCTGTTTTTTTGTGAACCTGGAGATTGGCCTGTCCATGTCGAAGAAGCCGGAGCCGCCGAAGATGCGGCCGAACCAGCCATCCATGCTGTAGCCGGGAACCGTAAGCGCTCCTTCGTTGAGCGACTTGCTGTCGTCGTAAAGTGCGGTCAGGTCGAAGTCGGTGACCGAGCCCATGCCCTCGCAGCGCGGACACATGCCGCCAAGGTACACCGCGTCGTGCACTACGTTTTTCTCGACCCGCCCGCCCTTCTCGGTGCTCATGACCCCGCTTGCCTTCCGCGTCGGGACATTGAAGGAGAACGCCGTCGGGGGCCCGACGTGCGGGGAGCCGAGCCGGCTGAAGAGGATGCGCAGCATCGCATTGGCATCGGTGGCGGTGCCTACGGTGGAGCGGGGGTTGGAGCCCATCCGTTCCTGGTCGACGAGGATCGCCGTCGTCAGCCCGTCGAGTACATCGACCTCGGGCCGTGCCAGCGTGGGCATAAAGCCCTGGACAAAGGCGCTGTAGGTCTCGTTGATCAGCCGCTGCGACTCGGCGGCAATCGTGCCGAAGACCAGGGAACTCTTCCCGGAGCCGGAGACGCCCGTGAACACCGTCAGCCGGCGCTTCGGAATCTCGATGCTGACATCCTTGAGGTTGTTCACGCGTGCGCCCTGGACGCGGATCAAGTCGTGGCTGTCGGCTGCGTGCAGACCAGACGACTGCGGGTCCGGCTCCGTGGCGATGCTCATCGTGTCTCCATCTCATAGGCGGGGTCCTCTTGGGCGGAGCCGGCTTGGCGGTCCCCGCCGACGTCGCACGGCTCTAGTTAACCAGTTTCGGCCATGGGCGGTACCTGTCGCCACCAGGGTGCCGGAGCGTGGCTGCCGCGTGAGGCTGACTGTTCACCGCCGCGGGCCGCCGCTAGTCTGGAACGCGTGAGCGAACCGGACAGAGACGAAGCAGCAGGCACCGGCAGGGGCAGGAACGAACTGGGCGGATACCGGCTCGGCCGGCACAGCGCCGCCGAACTTGACCCCGGGCTGGATGACTTCCAGTTGGCTGAAGCGCTTGTCCGGGAGGCCGGAACCCTGGCGCTGCTGATGCGGCAGGCCGGACTGGAAGGCCGGCAGAAAACGTCCATTTCGGATGTTGTGACCGCCGCCGACCACGCGGCGGAGGCCTACGTCCTGGACCAGCTCCGGCGTTGCCGTCCCGAGGATGGAATCCTCGGTGAGGAAGGTGCGTCCGTAGCCGGCAGCAGTGGCCGGACCTGGGTAATTGATCCGGTCGACGGCACCTATAACTTCCTGCATGGATCCACCTACTGGTGCTCCGCCCTGGCCCTTAAGGCTGCCGGCGAGGTGGTCCTTGGCGCGATCTTCCAGCCCGAAGAAGACAAGCTCTGGCTCGGCGGTACCTCGCGGGCCGCGACGCTTAACGGCGAACGGCTGACCAGCTTCCGGCCGGGCGGCACCGGTGGCGAGAGCCGTTCGGAGACCCCGGTTGCCGAGCTCAGTGCCGCCACCTACATCCACCCGGGCTGGCTCGCGGACCCAATGTGCGCCATGCCGTGGCACGCGGCCGCGACGTCGGCGGCGACGCTGCGCATGTTCGGGTCCGGCTCCTGCGACCTCGGCAGGGTCGCCGACGGCGGGGTGGGCTGCTGGTTCCAGCACAGCTGCCCCGAATGGGACTGGCTGCCCGGCAAAGCGATCGTCCTGGCCGCCGGCGGCGCCGCCGACGTCGTCCGCGTGAATGGTCTGGAGTGGTTCATCGCAGGAGGCACGACGGCGGTACAGCAGTTGCGTGCCGCCCTCGAGTCGGGGTCGGTCGGGTAGATCTCCGGGGGACATGCTCATTCTTCGCGCTCTATGTCGCGGCGAGCTGCGGGGGACATGCTCATTCTTCGCGGCGAGGGGTGGGCAGAGTGGCTTTATGTCCACTGGCTGCGGGCAGGCGAGGGCATGTCCCGTGGGGCGGGAACCGCCGTCGGTGGCAGCGCCTAGACTTGATACCACCATGGATATGTTGTTTGACCCTTACGCCGACGGACCCTTCCAAGCTGCCACAAAGGCTGCATCACCCGCGAATTCGAGTGCCGCAACCCGCGTCAGTGCGCAGGCGGGAGGCGAAGTGGCACCCTTCGGCGGCGACGCCGCGGCCGCCGCACCCGGACCGTCAGGCGGCGATTGGGACCGCCCGCAGCTCCCGTCGGCAGCCGAACTCCTCGACGGGCTGAACCCGGAGCAGGAAGAAGCCGTCAAACACGCCGGCGGGGCGCTGCTGATCGTCGCCGGTGCAGGTTCGGGCAAGACCCGCGTGCTCAGTAACCGGATCGCCTACCTGATCGCCACGGGCCGGTCGCACCACGGCGAGATTCTGGCCATCACCTTCACCAACAAAGCCGCCGCAGAAATGCGGGAGCGCATTGAAGCCCTGGTCGGCGGCCGGGCCAAGACCATGTGGATCTCGACCTTCCACTCCTCCTGCGTCCGGATCCTGCGCCGCGAGGCCAAGAACGTCGGCCTGAATTCGAACTTCTCCATCTACGATTCCGCCGATTCGCTGCGCCTGATCACGCTCGTGGCCAAGAACCTGGACCTGGACCCCAAACGGTTCGCCCCCAAGGCCATCCAGCACAAAATCTCGGCGCTCAAAAACGAGCTGATCGACGACGATTCCTACGCCTCCAGCGCCAACTACAACGACCCCTTCGAACAGGCCGTCGCGGAGGTCTTCAAGGGCTATACCCAGCGGCTGCGGCAGGCCAACGCGATGGACTTCGATGACCTGATCGCGCAGGTGGTGTACATGTTCCGGGCCTTCCCGGCGCTCGCTGACTCTTACCGGCGCCGCTTCCGGCATGTCCTGGTGGACGAATACCAGGACACCAACCACGCCCAGTACGCACTGGTCCGCGAGATCGTCGGCGAGGGCCCCGGCGCGGCCGAGCTGACAGTCGTCGGCGATTCGGACCAGTCCATCTATGCCTTCCGCGGCGCCGACATCCGCAACATTGTGGAGTTTGAAAAGGACTACCCGGACGCCCGCACCATCAAGCTGGAGCAGAACTACCGCTCCACCCAAACCATCCTCAGCGCCGCAAACTCGGTGATTTCCCGCAACCCCAACCGGCCGGAGAAACGGCTCTGGACGGCCGAGGGCGACGGCGAGAAGATCGTCGGCTACGTCGGGGAGAACGAGCACGACGAGGCGCAGTTCATCGCCAAGGAAATCGACCGGCTGCAGGACGAAGGCGACCTCCGCCCCGGCGACGTCGCGATCTTCTACCGCACCAACGCCCAGTCCCGCTCCATCGAGGATGTCCTGGTCCGCGTCGGACTTCCCTACAAAGTAGTCGGCGGCACCCGCTTCTACGAGCGCAAGGAAATCAAGGACGCCCTCGCCTACCTGCGGGTTCTGGTGAACCCCGACGACGACGTCAACCTCCGCCGGATCCTGAACGAACCCAAGCGCGGCATCGGCGACCGGGCCGAAGGCGCCGTGGCGTCCCTGGCCGAGCGCGGGCGCACCTCCTTCATGGCCGCCGCCCGGCGGGCCGAAGAAGCTCCCGGCATGGCGACACGGTCGGTCAACGCCGTGCTGGGCTTCGTGAAAATGCTCGACGACCTCGCCGAAGTCGCCGCCGGCTCCGGTGCCGCTGCCGCCGTCGAAGCAGTCCTGGAACAGACCGGCTACCTCGCCGGGCTGCGGTCCAGCACCGACCCGCAGGATGAGTCGCGGGTAGAGAACCTTGCGGAACTCGTCGCCGTCGTGCGGGAATACGAACGCGACAATCCGGAAGGTTCGCTCGGCGAGTTCCTGGAAAAGGTCTCGCTCGTCGCTGACGCCGACCAGATCCCGGACGCCCCGGGCGCGGACATTGACGCGGCCGTGGCCGAGGCCAAGCGTTTGGGTGTCGTTACGCTGATGACCCTGCATACGGCGAAGGGACTGGAGTTCCCCGTGGTGTTCCTCACCGGCATGGAACACGGGCTCTTCCCGCACCAGCGGTCCGCGACGGACCCCAAGGAACTCGCCGAGGAACGCCGGCTGGCCTACGTGGGCCTGACCCGTGCCCGGAAGCGGCTTTACCTGACCCGGTCCGAAGTGCGCAGCATGTGGGGCCAGAGTCAGTACAACCCGGCGAGCCAGTTCATCGAGGAGATCCCGGCCGAGCTCGTCGAATGGAAGCGCGAAGGCTCCATCCGCCAGTCCGGCGGATGGGGGAGCGGGGCAGCCATCGGCTCGAGCCGCTATGGCGGATCGTTCTGGGGAGCCGGCACGGCCCGGGGCGCCGCGGCCAGCCCGTCTGCCGGGTTTAACGCCGACGTTCCGGCCGCCGTCGCGAAGAACCGGGTGCAGCCGCAGAAGGAAATCGTCGCCGTCAGCGTAGGAGACCAGGTCAACCACACGAGTTTCGGCAACGGGACCGTCCTCGCCGTCGAAGGCGCCGGAGACAAGACCGTGGCCAAGGTGAAGTTCGGTATCGGAGAGAAGCGGCTCCTGCTCCGCTACGCGCCGCTGACCAAGCTCGACGCCTGATCCCCGGCCGGGGCCGGCGGACCGACGTCGCCGTGTCCCTCACCGTGACGCGGGACGTCCGGCAGCCCCGAAACGGCTCCCGTGCGGGATTAGAGGCCCCGAAAACCGCGTGATCTAGGGGTTTTTCTACGCTCCATAGAATAGTGTCCTTCGTCACAGAAGAGGTAGTCTTGGACGGGCTGGTCCGCAGAAAGGACTAGAGTTCCCCAAGGAGTATTGCGCCGCGTGGCTTGTTCCCAAGCCTGCCGCAGGGCGCGTTTATTCCGCAGCCCGGTAACTGCGATAACGCGGGGTCCGGCTGTACAGAAACTACTTCGACGTAGAGGACACTTACCCGTGGACCTGTTTGAATATCAGGCGCGCGATATGTTCGAGGCGCACGGTGTACCCGTGCTTGCCGGCATCGTGGCGCACACCCCTGAAGAAGCAAAAGCAGCTGCCGAGAAGATCGGCGGCGTAACTGTCGTCAAGGCACAGGTCAAGGCCGGAGGCCGCGGCAAGGGCCGGCGGTGTCAAGGTTGCCAAGACCGCCGCTGAGGCTCTCGAGCACTCCACCAACATCCTCGGTATGGACATCAAGGGCCACACCGTTCACAAGGTGATGATTGCCCAGGGCGCCGACATTGCCGAGGAATACTACTTCTCCGTCCTGCTGGACCGGGCCAACCGCAACTACCTGGCCATGTGCTCGGTAGAAGGCGGCATGGAAATCGAACAGCTCGCTGTTGAACGCCCCGACGCATTGGCCAAGATCGCGATCGACCCGGCCGTTGGCATCGACCAGGCCAAGGCCGACGAAATCGTTGCCGCCGCAGGCTTCTCCGAGGAACTGCGCGGCAAGGTCGCCGCCGTCATCCTCAAGCTCTGGGACGTTTTCAAAAAGGAAGACGCCACCCTCGTCGAGGTCAACCCGCTGGTCCTGACCGGCGCCGGTGACGTCGTTGCCCTCGATGGCAAGGTCTCCCTGGACGAGAACGCCGGCTTCCGCCACCCGCACCACGCCAAGCTGGAAGACAAGGACGAGGCCGACCCGCTTGAGGCGAAGGCCAAAGCCCAGGACCTCAACTACGTCAAGCTCGACGGCGAAGTCGGCATCATCGGCAACGGCGCCGGCCTGGTGATGTCCACCCTGGACGTCGTTGCCTACGCCGGTGAAAACCACGGCAACGTCAAGCCCGCCAACTTCCTGGACATCGGCGGTGGAGCGTCCGCCGAGGTCATGGCTGCCGGTCTCGACGTCATCCTGGGCGACGAGCAGGTCAAGTCCGTTTTCGTCAACGTCTTCGGCGGCATCACCGCCTGTGACGCGGTGGCCAAGGGCATCGTCGGCGCACTGGCCGAGCTCGGCTCCTCCGCCAACAAGCCGCTGGTCGTCCGCCTCGACGGCAACAACGTCGAGGAAGGCCGCCGCATCCTGGCCGAGGCCAACCACCCGCTGGTAACCTTGGCCGCCACCATGGACGAGGGCGCCGACAAGGCTGCCGAGCTCGCCAACTCGAAGTAAGCACCGGGAAGTAAGGCGACTCAAACATGTCTATTTATCTGAACAAAGACTCCAAGGTCATCGTCCAGGGCATCACCGGCGGCGAAGGCACCAAGCACACCGCCCTCATGCTGAAGGCCGGCACAAACGTCGTTGGCGGCGTCAACGCCCGCAAGGCCGGCACCACGGTCCTGCACGGCGATAACGAGATCACCGTCTTCGGCACCGTCAAGGAAGCCATGGCCGAGACCGGCGCCGACGTTTCCATCGTCTTCGTGCCCCCGGCGTTCACCAAGGACGCCGTCGTCGAAGCCATCGAGGCAGGCATCGGCCTGGTCGTTGTTATCACCGAAGGTGTGCCGGTCCAGGACTCCGCCGAGTTCTGGGCGCTGGCCCAGTCCAAGGTCGACACCAACGGCAAGCAGGTCACCCGCATCATCGGGCCGAACTGCCCCGGCATCATCACGCCGGGTGAGGCCCTCGTCGGCATCACCCCGGCGAACATCACCGGCAAGGGCCCGATCGGCCTGGTCTCCAAGTCCGGCACCCTGACCTACCAGATGATGTACGAACTGCGCGATCTGGGCTTCTCCACTGCCATCGGCATTGGCGGCGACCCGGTCATCGGCACCACCCACATCGACGCCCTCGAAGCCTTCGAAGCTGACCCCGAGACGAAGGCGATTGTGATGATCGGCGAAATCGGCGGCGACGCCGAAGAGCGTGCAGCCGATTACATCAAGGCCCACGTCACGAAGCCGGTCGTCGGCTACGTTGCCGGCTTCACCGCCCCGGAAGGCAAGACCATGGGCCACGCCGGCGCCATCGTCTCCGGCTCCGCAGGCACCGCCCAGGCCAAGAAGGAAGCCCTTGAGGCTGCCGGAGTCAAGGTCGGCAAGACGCCGTCCGAGACCGCCAAGCTCCTGCGCGAGGTCTTCGCAACCCTCTAGGCCCAGGCCTTCAGGGAAGCAGCACCACAGCACCACCCCAGAGCAACGCGGGGTCACTTTTCGCCCATCCCACCCTGTGGGACCGGCGAAAAGTGACCCCGCGTTGCTTTTTGCGTTGGGGGGTAATGACCCGGTGCACCATCTTGCGATCCTGCTGATTGATTTGTTAGTATGTCAGGACAAACTACTACTAGGAGACGGCATGCCTCTTGTGCGGATAGACATCAATACCGGCCGCAGTGCAGAGGATTTGCGCCGGATCAGCCAGGGGATCCACGACGCCATCCTTGCGGAGTACGGCATTCCCGAGCAGGACTACTTCCACATCATGACTGAGCATCCCGCCGGCCAGATTGTTGCGCAGGACGCCGGGCTGGGCTTCGAGCGCACCCCGGACGTGGTCATGATCCAGATCTTCACTCAAGGCGGCCGGAGCCAGGCGGCCAAGC
This sequence comes from Arthrobacter sp. PAMC25284, assembly GCF_019443425.1. NCBI lineage: Bacteria > Bacillati > Actinomycetota > Actinomycetes > Micrococcales > Micrococcaceae > Arthrobacter > Arthrobacter sp. PAMC25284. The sequence continues at coordinate 1,825,911 of NZ_CP080382.1, read as the reverse complement.
AGTCGCTGTTTTCCGCCATCGCGGAGCGACTGGCCGAAGCGGGGGTGTCCGGCGAAAACGTCTTTATCGGCTACGTCGAGAACACTGCGGAGGACTGGTCATTCGGCTTCGGCCGCGCCCAGTACGTCACCGGAGAGCTGAAAACCCCACAAAAATCCATGTTGTAAACATGTCAGTACAAACCTTTGACAGGACATAAGTTCTAAGGCAAAGTAGTTGATGTGGTCCCGCTCACGTCGGACCCGCCAGGCCCAGGAGCTCCTGCCGTCGAGAAGGTGCAGAGTCCAAACCAGAAAGGTCCACGATTAACGTGACCCACGAACTGCTCACGATCGGGCGCATCAGCGTTGATATCTACCCGAATGACATCGGGGTGGATCTGGAGGATGTCACGTCCTTCGGAAAGTACCTGGGCGGATCCCCGTCCAACGTGGCGGTGGCAGCCGCGAGGCATGGCCGCCGCACCGGCGTGATCACCCGCACCGGTGACGACGCGTTCGGCAACTACCTGCACCGCGAACTGCGCAAGTTCAATGTGGACGACACGTTCGTTTCACCGGTGAAGGAGTACCCCACTGCGGTCACCTTCTGCGCAATCAAGCCGCCGGAAGACTTCCCGCTCTACTTCTACGGCCGGTTCCCCACGGCCCCCGACCTTCAGATCAAGGCCGAAGAACTGGACCTGGACGCCATCAGGGATGCCGGCATCTTCTGGTCCACCGTCACGGGACTGTGCCAGGAGCCCAGCCGGTCGGCGCACACCGCGGCCCACGAGGCCCGGCCCCAGTCCGGACTGAGAGATGGCCAGTACACCATCCTCGACCTCGACTACCGGCCGATGTTTTGGGCCACCGAAAAGGAGGCCCGGGCCCAGGTCGTCAGGATCCTGCCGTACGTCACGGTCGCCATCGGCAATGACAAGGAATGCGCCGTCGCTGTGGGCGAAGGCACCCCCGACGAGCAGGCCGACCGGCTGTTGGCGGCCGGCGTGGAAATCGCCGTCGTCAAGCTTGGCCCCGAAGGTGTGATGGCCAAGACCCGCACCGAGCGCGTGATCTCCGCCCCCGTCCGGGTCGAGACCGTCAACGGCCTCGGCGCCGGCGATGCGTTTGGCGGAGCGTTCTGCCATGGACTGCTGTCCGGCTGGCCGCTGGCCGAAGTCCTGGACTACGCCAACGCCGCCGGAGCCCTTGTCGCCTCCCGCCTGTCCTGTGCCGATGCGATGCCGACGCCGGACGAGGTTACTTCGCTGCTGGCCGAACGCGGCCGCATGGCCCCCGGCCAGTTTGTTCCCGCCACTTACGCCCCGGAAGGAGCAGCGCTGTGAGCGTTCAATCCACGACGCCGACGACGCCACGCACCGCCGTCGACGACGATCCCCGCCGTTACGCGCACCTCAGCGCCATCCGGCTCGAGGACCCTGCCGCGATCGCACGGGCCGCGAAAGCCCGCCGCCGCCACCCCGGCGTCAAAGTCGGCCAGCAGAACTTCATCGTGGCCGCCGACCATCCGGCCCGCGGCGCCCTGAGTGTCGGCGCAAACCCGATCGCGATGGCGGACCGCCGCCAGCTGCTGGACCGGCTCCAGATTGCTCTGGCCAACCCGCACGTCGACGGCGTGCTGGCCTCACCGGACATCATGGACGACCTGCTGCTGCTCGGCGCCCTTGAGGGCAAGCTCGTCTTCGGCTCGATGAACCGCGGCGGACTCATCGGCCTGATCAACGAATTCGATGACCGCTTCACCGGCCACACCGCGGAGGCCCTGGAAGCACTCGGCGCCGACGGAGGCAAGATGCTCACGCGGATTTGTCTCGGCGACCCGGACACGGTGTCCCTGCTCGAAGCCACGGCCAAGGCGATCGACTCGCTCGCCGCCCGGAAGCTGATCGCCATGGTGGAGCCGTTCCTGTCCGTCCGCGAGAACGGCAAGGTTCGCAACGACCTCTCCACGGACGCCGTCATCAAGTCCATCGGGATCGCCGAAGGGCTCGGCTCCACGAGTGCTTACACCTGGATGAAGCTCCCGGTGGTGCCCGAGATGGAGCGCGTCATGGCGGCCACCACGATGCCCACCGTGCTGCTCGGCGGAGACCCGGACAGCAGCCAGGACGACGTGTTCGCCAGCTGGGAGGCAGCCCTCGCCCTCCCAGGCGTGCAGGGACTCACCGTGGGCCGGACGCTGCTCTACCCGCAGGACGGCGACGTCGCCGGCGCCGTTGCCACCGCCGCCACCCTCCTCAACCGCACCGCAGAAGTATCGGAGTAGCCCCCTATGGGAACAGGATCAGCAACCCGCAGAATGACCGTCGCCCAGGCCGTCGTGGAATACCTGTCCAGGCAGTACACCGTCGATACGATCGGCGGCCAGGAGTACCGTGAGCGCCTGATCCCGGGCACCTTCGGCATCTTCGGCCACGGCAACGTCGCCGGCGTCGGCCAGGCCCTCAAGCAGTACCAGGCCGCGGATCCCACGATCATGCCCTACTACCAGGGCCGCAACGAGCAAGCGCAAGTGCATCAGGCCGTCGGTTACGCCCGCCACACCCGGCGCCGCCAGACCTTCGCGATCAGCACCTCGATCGGCCCGGGGTCGTCCAACCTGCTCACCGGCGCCGCGCTGGCCACCACCAACCGGCTGCCCGTGCTGCTGTTGCCCTCGGACACCTTTGCCACCCGCGTTGCGGACCCGGTCCTGCAGCAACTCGAACGCCCGGATGCCTATGACATCACCGTCAACGACGCGTTCCGGCCGCTCTCGAAGTTCTTCGACCGGGTCTCCCGTCCGGAGCAGCTGTTCTCGGCCTTCCATCACGGGCTGCGGGTCCTGACGGACCCGGCCGAGACCGGCGCCGTCACCATTTCTCTCCCGCAGGATGTCCAGGCCGAAGCCTCCGACGTACCCGAGGAATTTTTGGCCGAACGCGAGTGGCGCATCCGCCGCCCGGACGCCGACGACGAGGACATCCGCCGCGCCGCAGCGGCCATCCGCGCCGCGAGGAACCCGCTCATCATTGCCGGCGGCGGAGTCCTGTACGCCTACGCCAACGACGAACTGGCCCGGCTCGTGGAACTGACCGGCATCCCGGTGGGCAACACCCAGGCCGGCGTCGGCGTCCTGCCCTGGGACCACCCGTTCTCCGTCGGAGCCATCGGCTCCACCGGCACGACGGCGGCGAACGCCCTCGCCGCCGACGCGGACCTTATCATCGGGATCGGCACCCGGTACGAGGACTTCACCACCGCGTCCCGGACCGCGTTCCAAAACCCGGAGGTGCAGTTCATCAACATCAACGTCGCGCCGATCGATGCTTACAAGCACGGCACTGCCCTGCCGATCGTCGCCGACGCCCGCAAGGCACTGATCAAGCTCAACCAGGCCCTCGGCGGCTACCGCGTCGGGGCCGACCTCGAACAGCGCATCGCGGCCGAAAAGAAGCGCTGGAACGCCACCGTCGACGAGGCCTTTGGCACCCGGTTCACGCCGCTGCCGGCGCAGAACGAGATCATCGGCGCCACGAGCCGGGCCATGGACGCCCAGGATGTTGTCATCTGCGCCGCCGGTTCCCTGCCCGGGGACCTGCACAAGATGTGGCGGGTCCGCGACCCCTTCGGCTACCACGTCGAATACGCTTACTCCTGCATGGGCTACGAAATCCCTGGCGGCCTGGGCGTCAAGCGCGCGGCCCTCGCCGAAGCCGCCGCCGGCGGAGCCCAGCGCGACGTCGTCGTGATGGTAGGGGACGGCTCCTACCTGATGATGCACACCGAACTGGTCACCGCCGTCGCCGAGCGGATCAAGCTGATCGTGGTCCTGATCCAGAACCACGGCTACGCCTCGATTGGCTCGCTCTCCGAATCCCTGGGTTCGCAGCGCTTCGGCACCCAGTACCGGGAGCTGGACGAGGAAACCCACAGCTTCGACGCGGGCGAACGGCTCCCCGTGGACCTGGCCCTCAACGCCGAAAGCCTCGGCGTAAAGGTCATCCGGATCGAACCGGGGGAGAAGGTCATCGCCGAGCTCGAACAGGCCGTCCGCGATGCCAAGGCCGCACCGGAGCGGGGCGGCCCGATCGTCATCCACGTCGAATCCGATCCGCTACTGGACGCCCCCGCGTCCGAGTCCTGGTGGGATGTTCCGGTCTCCCAGGTCTCCGACCTTGACTCCACCCGGCAGGCCTACACAACGTACACAGACCACAAGAATCGGCAGCGCAAGCTGCTCGGCTGACCCTCAGTTCCCACCGCAGATTCCACCCCGCAGACCAAGGACGTTCACCATCATGTCGACGACGACTACCCGCACCACCATCAAGCACTTCATCAACGGCGCCGAAACCGTTGGTGAAGGAGACCGTACGCAGCCCGTCTACAACCCGGCCACCGGTGCCATTTCCGCGGAACTGCGGCTGGCCAACCGGGCGGACCTGGACGCCACCGTGGCCGCCGCCCGCGCCGCCGCCGACTCCTGGGGCGACTTCTCCCTCGCCAAGCGCACCAACGTCCTGTTCAAGTTCCGCGAACTCGTCGCTGCCCACGTCGATGACCTCGCCGAACTGATCACCGCCGAGCACGGCAAGGTCCTTTCCGATGCCAAGGGCGAGATCGGCCGAGGCCTCGAGGTCATCGAATTCGCCTGCGGCATCCCGCAACTGCTCAAGGGTGACTACTCGGACCAGGTCTCCACCGGGATCGACGTCTTCTCCTTCCGCGAACCGCTTGGTGTGGTCGCCGGCATCACCCCGTTCAACTTCCCGGTGATGGTGCCGCTGTGGATGGCGCCGATGGCGATTGCCGCCGGCAACGCCTTTATCCTCAAGCCCTCCGAGCGTGACCCCTCGCCCTCGATGCTCCTGGCCAAGCTGTGGAAGCAGGCAGGCCTGCCCGACGGCGTGTTCCAGGTCCTGCACGGAGACAAGGAAACCGTTGAAGGACTCCTGACCCACCCGGACGTCGACGGCATCTCCTTCGTCGGCTCCACCCCGATCGCCAAGTACGTCCACGAAACGGCCACGGCGCACGGCAAGCGCGTCCAGGCCCTGGGCGGGGCGAAGAACCACGCCATCGTGATGCCCGACGCCGACCTGGACAACGCCGCTGACCACCTCGCCGCCGCCGCCTTCGGTTCCGCCGGCGAACGCTGCATGGCCATCTCCGTCGCCGTCGCCGTCGGTGAGGCCGCAGACCTGCTGGTCAAGAAGGTCGAAGAGCGGGCGCTGGCCATCAAGGTCGACAACGGCACTGTGGCAGGCGCCGAAATGGGCCCGGTCATCACCCCGGCATCCAAGGAGCGCATCGTGAAGATCGTTACCGAGGCACAATCCGCCGGCGCCGCCATGGTGGTCGACGGGCGCGATCTTGTTGTCCCCGGCCATGAGGACGGCTTCTGGGTCGGCCCCACCGTCATCGACCATGTCAAGACCGAAATGACCGCATACACCGAGGAGATCTTCGGCCCGGTCCTCGTAGTGGTCCGCGTGGAGGACCTCGACGCCGGTATCGCCCTGATCAACGCCAACCCCTATGGCAACGGCACCGCCATCTTCACCTCCTCCGGCGCTAACGCCCGCAAGTTCCAGCGCTCCGTCACGGTAGGCATGATCGGTATCAACGTCCCGCTCCCCGTCCCGGTGGCCTACCACTCCTTTGGCGGCTGGAAGGCTTCGCTCTTCGGCGACAAGCACATCTACGGTCCGGAAGGCGTGTCCTTCTACACCCGCGGCAAGGTTGTTACCTCACGGTGGCCGGAGCCGACCCACGATTCGGGCGCCTCCTACAACTTCCCCTCCAGCTAACCCGCTGCTGCCCGGCAAACGAGAAAGACGACGCCGTTATGACTGAAGTGGAGAACAAGCTGATCATCGGCACCGCGCCGGATTCCTGGGGTGTCTGGTTTCCGGACGATCCGCAGCAGACCCCCTGGGAACGGTTCCTCGACGAGGTCGCCGAGTCCGGCTACAAGTGGATCGAACTCGGCCCCTACGGCTACCTCCCGTCCGATCCCGCACGGCTGGCCGAGGAGCTCAAGCAGCGCGACCTCAAAGTCACTGCCGGCACCGTGTTCACCGCCTTCCACCGCGGCCTTGACCAGTGGGAGACCGCCTGGGACCCCGCACGCAAGGTCGCCGAACTCACTGCCGCCATGGGCGGCGAGAACATCGTGGTCATCCCCGCGATGTGGCGCGACGACGTTACCGGCGAGGCGGTGGAAAGCGGCGAGCTGACCGAACAGGGCCCTGGGCAGATCTCTTTGCCGGGCACAACCGGCTGGGCAAGACCCTGTTGGAGGACTTTGGCCTGAAGCAGCAGTTCCACTCCCACGCAGATTCGCACGTCGGCGCGCAACAGGACATCGAGACCCTCCTCGCTGCCACCGACCCGACGTACCTGAACCTGTGCCTGGATACCGGTCACGCGGAATACTGCGGGGCCTCCAGCCTGGATTTGATCAAGAACTATCCGGACCGGATCGGCTACCTGCACCTGAAGCAGATCAACCCGGAGATCCTGAAAAAGGTCAACGAGGAAAACATGACCTGGGCCGCCGCGAACCTGGCCGGTGTGATGACCGAGCCACCGAACGGGCTGCCGGACCTGCGCGCCGTGATCGAGGCCGTTGAGGCGCTGAACCGGCCCATCTTCGGCATTGTGGAACAGGACATGTACCCGGTGGCCTTCGATGTGCCGATGCCCATCGCCAAACGCACCCGGAACTACCTGCTTTCGTGCGGCTCCCGCACGGCCGTCAACTAGCGCTCACTGAACCAAAGGAAAGAACCATGACTGATATTCTTCGTGTCGCCGTGATCGGTGCGGGCCGTATGGGTGTGGACCACATCCAGCGGATCCACGCCCGGATACAGGGGGCAGAGGTTGCCGCCGTTGTCGACGTTGACCTCGCCCGCGCCCAGGCCGCCATCGAGGGGATCCCGGGCGCCGTAGCCCTGGCCGACGCCGAGGAGGCGCTGAATAACGGGGACGTGAACGCGGTCCTGATCGCGACCCCGGGGTTCCTGCACGAGGAGATCCTGCTCAAGGCCCTCGCCAAAGACTTCCCGATCCTGTGCGAGAAGCCGTTGACTCCGGATGCAGCGTCGGCCTGGAAAATCGTGGAGGCCGAGAAAGAGCTGGGGCACCAGCGAATCCAGGTCGGGTTTATGCGCCGGTTCGACGCCGAATACGCCGCCCTGGGGGCGATGATCCGCTCCAACGAACTCGGGGAACTGTTGATGCTCCACCACCAGCACCGGAACCCGACCACCCCGCCGGGGTTCACCAACGAGATGCTGATCAACGATTCGGTGGTGCACGAGTTCGACGCGGTCCGGTTCTTCACCGGGGAGGAAATCACCTCCGTCCAGGTCCGGCTCGGTAAGGCCACGCGGAATGCCCCGGCCGGCCAGCACGACCCCCAGCATGTCCTGATCGAGACCGAGTCCGGGGTCCTGGCCGACGTGGAGATCTACGTCAACGCCAGGTTCGGCTACGAGGTCGCCACCCAGGCCTCCTTCGAGGACGGGATCGTGAACATCGGCGCGGACCACGGGCCCTACACGCGGGCCAACGGCCGCTGGGGCGGGACCGTCACCCCCGGGTTCGAGGAACGCTTCGCCGCCGCGTACGACGTCGAAATCCAGGCCTGGGTCAACGCTGCGTTCCGGAACGGGATCGGCGGCCCGAGCGCCTGGGACGGCTACGCGACCGCCGCGTGCTGCGAGGCCGGCGTCGAAGCGCAGAAAAACGGCCAGAAAGTCCCCGTGAAACTCAATCCCAAACCTGCCATCTACAACTAAACAACACCCGGCAACCCGCTGGCACCGGCTCCGGCAGCAATAGCCCCGGGAAGGCCGGAATTAGAAAAGGGGCGGACAATGTCCGCCCCTTTTCTGTACTCCCGCGGCGGTCTTTCGCGGGTCAGCCCGGCGCCGGGCCGGACGTGTCAGGAGACGGTGTGGAGCCGGGGGAGGGCGTCCACGAGCGGTGCCAGTTCCGGAACCTGCTGCGCCTCGGCGAGTGCCTGCTCCAGCGTGGCGTCGTGAACGGGCCGGGTCCGCTCCAGCAGCGCAATCCCGCTCGGTGTGAGCTCGGTGTAAATGCCGCGGCGGTCCTCCGCACACAGAATTCGGGTCAGCAGGCCGCGGTCCTCGAGCCGGTTGACCAGGCGCGTGGTCGCGCTCGCGCTCAGGGCGGAGGCCCGTGCCAGCTGCTGCATACGCATGTGCCAGCCGTCCTGGCGGCTCAACGCATCCAGCACCGTGAATTCGACGACGGACAGCTTGGCCTTGGCCTGCAGGGAGCGTTCCAGCTCCGTCTCGATCAGCCCGTGCAGGGCGGCCAGTGTCCGCCAGCCCTGTGCCCGGACCTCGACGGCGTCGTCTTTGATGCCCATCTTCTTCTCCCCTTCAGCTCAATCCGTCCCGCCCTGGAGCGAGTCGTTCGCAATATAGTTGCTCGCGCGGCATACTTGCTTGTGCAACAATAAATGCCGCGCCTGCAACTAATAGCCTACGCCGAAACCACTTCTCCGTACAGTTGCGAAGGAACACCTCCATGCCACTTGGCCTTCTTGCCCTCGCCCTCGGCGGGTTCGGGATCGGACTCGCCGAATTCGTCATCATGGGCCTGCTGCCCGAGGTGGCGGCCGACTATCAGGTGATGATGATCGGCCGCATCATCGCAGCCCTGGCGCACGGCGCTTTCTTCGGTATCGGCGCCGTGGTCGCGGCCAGCCTGGTGGCGCCCGACAAAAAAGCCGGCGCCATTGCCATTATGTTCACCGGCCTGACCGCGGCGAATGTCCTGGGTGTTCCGCTGGGCACGCTCTTGGGACAGGCCGCGGGGTGGCGCGCCACCTTCGTCGCCATCACGGTCATTGGCGTCCTAGCGCTGGCCGGCATCCTGGCCCTGGTACCCAAGGCCGCAGTCGGGGCGGACTCCGGAAAAGCCGTCCCGACGAGCCTGCGCGGCGAGCTCCGGGCCTTCCGCTCCGGCCAGGTCTGGCTCTCGATCCTCATCACCATCCTCGGCTACGGCGGAGTCTTCGGCGCCTTCACCTACATCGCCTACACGCTGACGGAGGTTTCGGGCTTCGCCGCGTCCGCCGTGCCGTGGCTGCTGGTTCTCTTCGGCGGGGGCTTGTTTCTGGGCAATACCCTTGGCGGCCGGGCCGCGGACAAGAACGTGGACCGCACACTTGTGACGGTGCTGGCCGTCCTGGTGGCCGTGCTTGTTGTCTTCGCGCTGACCGCCGGCAACCAGCCGATGACGATCGCTTCCATTGTGCTGCTGGGCGGCGTCGGCTTTGCGACCGTCCCGGGAATGCAGATGCGCGTGATGAAGTACGCCACCGGCGCGCCCACGCTGGCCTCCGGCGCCAACATCGGCGCCTTCAATGTGGGCAACGCGCTGGGCTCGTGGCTCGGCGGGGTGACCATTATGGCCGGACTCGGTTACACCTCCCCGGTCTGGGCCGCGGCAGCCATCACCATACTCGGCCTGGGGGTTGCGGTGTTTGCCGCCCATCAAGCGAAAAGGAACGACGGCGGTGCTGCCGGCGGCGGGAACGCTGGCAGTCGGCAGGACCTCGAGCTGCAGCCCGTCTGACGGATTCCTAGGACTCCGCTGTGAACGGCAGGCGCGGATCCACGTCCTGGCCCTCCCAGGTCTGGCGGATCCAGCCGTGATGCGGGTCGTCGCTGATGAGCCAGTCGCGGACCGGACCTGGGCCTGCCATCACGTTCAGGTAGTACAGGTCGTAGCCGGGAGCGGCCATCGCGGGCCCGTGCCAGCCGTAGGGCACCAGCACCACGTCGCCGGTGCGTACCTCGGCGGCAACATCGATGGGCCGCTCGTCCGAGGCATACACGCGCTGGTAGCCGATGGCATCGGCGGCACCCCGCTCCGGAGCGCCCGGCGCAACCCGGGTTTCGAAGTAGTAAATCTCCTCGAGGCTGGTCTCGCCGTCTTTTTCCTCGTCGTGCTTGTGCGGCGGGTAGGAGGACCAGTTGCCGGCGGGCGTGATGACTTCACAGACGATAAACCGGTCCGTTTCCAGAGCGGCCGGGGTGCCGAAGTTGTGCACCTGCCGTGAGCAGTTGCCGGCGCCGCGCAACTCCACCGGGATCTCCGCGGCGGTGACCAGCCGGGCCGGGTAGGAGGTCCCGGTCGGGGCCGTAGCGATGGCCACCCTGCCGCCGTTGGTCGATCCAATGCTCACTGCCGTGTCCGTGCCGGTGTACAGGACGTCGCTGGGACCGCTGAAGACACTCGCGCGGCCGGCCAGCTGGTAGTCGTAGCCGTCAACGCCGGCGGAGAAGGACCCGCTGAGCGGGATCACGATCCGCTCTTCGGCGGCGGCCGGCAGTTCGACGACGGCGCCGGCATCCAGTGTCGCCACCTTCAGCCCGGTGTGCGCCCAGCCCGCGACCTCAACGGCGGAATCGGACGTGCCCAGCGAAATGTCCCAGTGGCCGTCGGCGGCGGAACCCAGCGGATAGACCCAGTTAGTCATGGATGCAGTCTTTCGGTCGAGGTGTCCGGCGTTCAAGGCGAGTGTCCGGTGCAGGAGCGATCAGCGCTGAACGAGAGTCATTTCAAAGCTGTAGGAATCGGCGCGGTAGACGTGGTGGCCGGTTTCCACCATGCGTCCTGTGTCGTCCACGGCTGTGCGCTCCATGGTCACCAGGGCTGAGCCAGGTGTGGTGTCCAGCAGCGGGGCCTGATAGTCGTTGGCGATCATCGCGCCGATCCGCTGGGTGGCCAGGCGAAAGTTCACCCCGGCGTCGCGCAGGATCCCGTAGAGTCCGCTGGCGCCCAGCATGGCCTCGTCGAGGGAGGTGATGTCGTCGCGGACCCAGTTCTCCATCAGTGCGAGCGGCTTACCGCCGACCTTGCGCAGCCTCGTGAAATGGTAAACCTTGGCGCCCGCGGGCAGCTGGAGGGCCTTGAGGGTCGCTTCGTTGGCTTCAAGGTGGGAGAAACTCAGCACCTCGGTGGTGGGTTTGCTGCCGTTGTTACTGAGGTCATCGTAGAGGCTGGAGAGCTCAAGCGGACGTCGGACCTGGCTGGACACCACCTGCGTGCCGACCCCCCGTTTACGGACGAGGAGGCCGGAGCGGACCAGGTCATCCATGGCCTTCCGCATTGTCGGGCGGGACAGATTAAGCTGGGCGGCAAGGTCGATCTCATTGTCCAGCCGGCTGCCCGGTGGCAGCAGGCCGGAGTGAATGGCGGCTTCGATGCCCTGCACTACCTGGTGGTAGAGCGGCACGGGCGACGAGCGGTCGATGCTGAGGTTGAGTTGATTCGCCACTGAATGCTCCCTAGTGCTTCTCGGTGGTTATCCCGAGCGTCCCCATACGATGTAGCGTACGTGTTCCGTGAGCATATGTTCTCTTGATAGGACATACTGCCTTTTCTGATAGTAGCAGTAGGCTCGTCAGGGCTCCATGGCCGATGCCGATGCCGATGCCGATGCCGATGCCGGTGTCGGCGCCGGTTTCCGTGTCGACGTCGGAGAGCTGGTCGGATCGTGGGCTCAAGGTCTCCAAATAACTATGTGACGTCAAAACATCCTAATGTCAGGACAAACTATTGACTTATGTGAAATGAATCACCATGATCGTTGTTAGAAGGCCGACTGACTGGCGCAGCGAAGCGCGCGGAGTGGCCCGGATCGAAGGAGATAGATCATGACGAAGTTTTCGTGGCGTAAGGCGGCCCTCGTTGCCTCTGTCGTCCCCATGCTGGCCCTGAGTGCATGTTCGAGCACCGGCGGCAAGGCTCCCGATGCGGCCGGTGGCGCCGGTGGGGGCCAGGTTGTCAGCACACCGAAGCTTAAGATTGCCCTGATCACCCACGCCGCCCCGGGGGACACCTTCTGGGACATCGTCCGCAAGGGAGCCGAGGAGGCCTCGGCAAAGGACAACGTGGAGCTGCTTTACACCTCGGATCCGGAAGGCGGGCGCCAGGCCCAGTTGATTGAGCAGGCCATCAACCAGAAGGTGGACGGCATCGCCGTGACCCTGGCCAAACCCGATGCACTCAAGGGCGCCCTGCAGAAGGCCACCGACGCCGGCATTCCGGTGGTCAGCCTCAACGCCGGTGAGAACGTCTCGGCCCAGCTCGGGGCCTTCACCCACTTCGGTTCAAACGAGAAGCTGGCCGGTGCAGCAGTCGGCGACAAGCTCCAGAGTGAAGGCCTTTCCCACCCCATCTGCGTGATCCAGGAACAGGGCCATGTTGGCCTCGAGGCCCGCTGCGCAGGTGTCAAGGAAAAACTGCCCGCCACCGAAATCCTCTACGTTGCCGGTACCGACATGACCCAGGTGTCCTCGACCGTGACCGCGAAGCTGCAGGCCACCGCGGCCGCCGACTCGATTATCGGCCTGGGCGCTCCCTTCACCCTCACGATCCTGAAAGCCGTCACCTCGGCCGGCAGCCAGGCCAAGGTGGCCTCCTTCGATATGAACGCCGAACTCGCGCAGAAGATCGCCGACGGCGAGATCATCTTCACCGTGGATCAGCAGCCGTGGCTGCAGGGATACGGCGCGATTGATGCGATCTGGCAGAACGTGCGCGGCGGCTTCGAGATCGGTGGTGGACAGCCGGTGTTGACCGGCCCGTCCATCGTCGACAAGTCTGCAGCGGCTGAGGCACTCAAATTCGCCAAGGAAGGCATCCGCTAAGGATGCTTTGCGCCGGGTTCCGGGGCCCGCGGGCCCCGGAACCCGGCCCGATGTAGGAGACGCACCATGACCCAGACTATTTCCAAGTCCCCGCCGCCGAAGATTCCTTCCGCGGTCGCTGATGAGCGTGTCGGCAAACGCAACCCGTTACAGAAGCTCCTTGGCCGCCCGGAAGTCGGCGCCCTCGTCGGGGCGATCGTGCTGTTCGTGTTCTTCGCCTCGGTGTCCCAGACGTTTATCCAGCCCAACGCGTTCGCGACCGTGCTCTACGGCAGCTCCACGATCGGGATCATGGCCGTGGGGGTCTCGCTGTTGATGATCGGCGGGGAATTCGATCTCTCCACCGGCGTCGCGGTGATCAGCTCGGCCCTGACAGCGTCGCTGTTCAGCTGGTACTTCACCACCAACGTCTGGGTCGGGGTGGCCCTGGCTCTGGCCGCGTCCCTGGCGATCGGGCTGATCAACGGCCTGATCCTGATCAAAACCAAGCTCCCGTCCTTCATCGTGACGCTGGCCTCGTTCTTGATGCTGACCGGCCTGAACCTGGGCCTGACCCGGCTGATCGGCGGCTCGGTCTCCTCCCCGTCGATCTCGACCATGGACGGCTTCGCCTCCGCCAAGGCGGTCTTCGCCTCCTCCGTCCCGATCGGGGACGTGGACGTAAAAATCACCGTGTTCATCTGGATAGCCCTGGTCGCGGTCGCGTCCTGGATCCTGCTCCGGACCCGGGTCGGGAACTGGATCTTCGCCGTCGGCGGGGACGCGAACGCCGCCCGCGCCGTCGGCGTCCCGGTCGATAAAACCAAAATCGGGCTCTTCATGGGCGTCGGGTTCTGCGGCTGGATCCTGGGCATGCACAACCTCTTCGCGTTCGACTCCGTCCAGTCCGGGGAAGGAATCGGCAACGAATTCCTCTACATCATCGCCGCGGTCATCGGCGGCTGCCTCCTGACCGGCGGCTACGGCTCCGCGATCGGCGGCGCGATCGGGGCGTTCATCTTCGGGATGGCCAACAAAGGCATCGTCTACGCCCAATGGAACCCGGACTGGTTCAAGTTCTTCCTGGGCCTGATGCTGCTGCTGGCCACCATCGTGAACCTCATCGTCAAACGCCGCGCGGAACTGAAATAAAAGGAACCCCGAGACCATGAATGCCAAAGAAATCAACCAGGACACGCTCCTGGCCGGCGAAACCGACCCGCTCACCCACACCCCCGTGCACCTGCTCTCCCTTGAGGGCGTCGGGAAGCACTACGGAAACATCGTGGCCCTGACGGACGTGACCATGGCCGTGGACAACGGCCGCGTCACCTGCGTCCTGGGAGACAACGGCGCCGGCAAATCCACCCTGATCAAAATCATCGCCGGCCTCCACCAGCACACCGAAGGCACCCTGACCATCATGGGCCAGAACCGGACGTTCACCTCCCCCCGGGAGGCCCTGGACGCCGGGATCGCGACCGTCTACCAGGACCTCGCCGTGGTCCCGCTCATGCCGGTCTGGCGGAACTTCTTCCTCGGCTCGGAACTGACGTCCGGGTTCGGGCCGTTCAAAAGCATGGACGTCCAGAAAATGAAGGACATCACCAAACACGAACTCGCCGAAATGGGCATCGACCTGCGCGATGTTGAACAACCCATCGGCCAGCTCTCCGGCGGCGAACGCCAATGCGTCGCGATCGCCCGCGCCGTGTACTTCGGCGCGAAAGTCCTCATCCTCGACGAACCCACCGCGGCCCTGGGCGTGAAACAGTCCGGCGTCGTCCTCCGCTACATCCTCCAGGCCCGCGACCGGGGCCTGGGCGTCATCTTCATCACCCACAACCCCCACCACGCCTTCCCCGTCGGCGACCGCTTCCTGCTCCTCAAACGCGGCAAATCCATCGGCTACTACGACAAGAAAGACATCACCATCGACGAACTCACCGCCCAAATGGCCGGCGGCGCCGAACTCACCGAACTCGCCCACGAACTCGAACAAATGGGCGGCCACGAAGACACCCTCCACGACGTCCAAGGCGAAGTCGCCGACGTCTCCAAAGCTGGCGGCAAACACGCCTAGCAGCACCCCGGGCAAGACCGCGGGCGGGGCCGGAACGGCCCCGCCCGCCTCTGCAGCGCGATGCGCCAGCATCCTCAAAAATTTTGCGTATTACTATCGACGAAGGACGACCCGTGGTTTATCTCCCGCAGAACACCAACGCAGTTGCCTCACCGGTACGGATCGGGCTCATTGGCGCCGGCTGGATGGGCGCCTTCCACGCCGAGAGCATCGCCCGCCGCGTCCCTGGCGCAGTCCTGGTGGCCATCGCCGACCCGAACCTCGAGGTCGCGACGGCGCTGGCCTCTTCCCTCGGCGCCGTGAAGGTCACCGCCGAGGCCAGCGACGTCCTGGCCGATCCGGAGATTGACGCCGTTATTATCGCCAGCCCGGCGCGGTTCCACGCCCCGCTCATTGCCCAGACAGCATCCGCTGGAAAGCACGTGTTCTGCGAGAAGCCGGCAGGCCTCGGCCTCGACGAGCTCGACGCCGCCGTGGCCGCAGTGGAGGCTGCCGGGGTGCACTTCCAAGTCGGCTTCAACCGCCGGTACGCGGCGGACTTCCTGGCCGCCAAAAAAGATATCGTTGCGGGCGTTGCAGGGACCCCGCAACTCCTACGGTCGCTGACGCGTGATCCCGGCACCGGCAGCATCCCCAACGCTGGCAGGGTTCCGGCCTGGACAATCTTCATGGAAACCCTGATCCACGACTTTGACACCCTGAATTGGTTCAACGAAGGGGCCGAACCGGTAGAGGTCTACGCGGTCGCCGACGCACTCGTGGAGCCGGAGTTGCGGGACCAGGGCTTCCTCGACACTTCCGTTGTGACCATCCGGTACAGCAACGGCGCCATTGCCGTCGCCGAAGCGAACTTCAGTGCCCTCTACGGCTACGACATCCGCGGTGAGGTCTTCGGCTCCAAAGGCATGATCCAAGCCGGGCGGGCCACGGAAACCGCAGCACGCCGCTACACAGCCGACGGGCTGTCCGCTGACACGCCGCGGCTCAACGTCGAACTCTTCAGGGAGGCCTACACCGACGAACTCGTTGACTTCGCGGATGCCGTGCGCGCGCGGCGTGACGGCACACCGCCGTCGGAAGCCGCTTTCACCCTTACTCCGGGTGCGGCAGATGCCCGGCGCGCACTGGCCATGGCACTGGCCTGCATCGAATCGGTCAAACACGGTGCCCCGGTGGCGGTTCCGGCCGCAACCGCGAAGGCCGGCCACTGATGCGCCTGGCCGTCTGCGCGGAGATGGTCTTTACCGACCTTCCGTTCACAGAACGGGTGGCGCGCATCCACGACGCCGGGTTCGACGTCGAGATCTGGGATGCGCGGACCAAGGACATCCGTGCGCTCAAGGCCACCGGGGCAGTGTTTTCCTCCATGACGGGCTACACCTCCGGCAGCGTCGTGGACACTGACACCGCCGATGACGTGGTGAGCACGGCCGAGTCGCTGATCCCGACAGCCCTGGAACTCGGCGTCAGCCGGATGGTGGTGCACTCTGCCGAGCTCATCGACGGGCACGCCGCCCGCCCGGTCTACCGTGCCACCGGCTCCATGTGGAGCACCGGGGCCCGGACCCTGGAACGGCTCGGCAGGCTCGGTGAAAAACACGGAGTGACGTTCTGCCTCGAGAACCTCAACACGATCCTGGACCACCCCGGCATCCCGCTCGCCCGGGCCAAGGACACACTGGCGCTGGTGGAGGCCGCGGGCCAGCCGAACGTGAAGATGATGCTGGATCTCTACCACGCCCAGATGGGCGAGGGGAACCTCATCGGACTCGTTCGGACCGCCCTGCCGCACATCGGCGCAATCCAGGTCGCGGACGTCCCCGGACGCTGCGAACCCGGCACCGGCGAGATCAACTACGCGGCCATCGCCACGGCACTCCGCGAGGCCGGCTACGACGGCACCGTTGGCATGGAAGCCTGGGCCGCCGGCGACAGCGTGGCGGCCCTGAACGCCTTCCGGGCCGCGTTCGCCGCCTAGAACCAACTCCCCAGACAAAGGTGACCGCATCATGACGGACGACCGTGCACTCCCCGCATCCCGCGTTTCGGATTCCCGTGATGCCCCCGCACTCCGCTGGGGGATCATGGGACCGGGCTGGATAGCCGACCGCTTCACCGAATCCGTGCAGGCGCACTCGACCCAGGTCATTGCCGCCGTCGGATCGCGCTCGATGGAACGGTCCGTGGCCTTCGCCGACCGGCACGGTATTGCCGAGGCCTTCGGGAGCTACGAGGAACTGGCGGCGGCCGACGTCGATGTCATCTATGTGGCAACGCCGCACAACTTTCACTGTCAGGGGGCGCTGCTGGCCCTCGACGCCGGTAAGCACGTGCTCATCGAGAAGCCGATCGGCATCAACCGGGGCCAGGCGGAATTGATCGCGCGCCGGGCGGCAGAGGCGGGCCTGTTCGCCGCAGAGGCCATGTGGACGTTCTTCTTGCCCAAGTTTGACGTGATCCGGCAGGTGCTGGAGGCGGGCATGCTTGGGGAAATCACGACGGTGCTGGCCGAATACGGGGAGCATTTCGACCCGGAGCACCGGATCTTTGACCCGGGCCTCGCCGGCGGGCCGCTGCTGGATTTGGGGACCTATCCGCTGTCGCTCATCACGTCCATCCTGGGGGCACCCCAACGGGTCCTGGCGCTTGGGCAACCGCATGATTCAGGCGTTAATGGCCAGCTCTCGGCGGTGATGTCCTTTGCCGGTGGCCGCCAGGCAATGATGAACACCCAGCTTCACAACTTCACGCCGACGTCGGCGACGATCGTCGGCACCGAAGCGACCCTCACGATCGACGGACCCTTTAATATGCCGGGCGGATTCACCGTGCGTTACCCGGACGGTGACCGGCTGCTTTACGAGGAGCCCGCCGGGGCACATTTCGAGGGCCTCCACTTCGAAGCCGCCGCCGTGGCCCGCGCCATTGCCAACGGGGACAGCGAAGCCACACAGCGGCCGCTGTCGGAATCCATCCGGACCATCGCGGTTGCCGACGCCATCCGGAACCAGCTGGGGATTGTTTTCCCCGGCGAAGGAAAAACGCCCGCAGCCCCCACAGGCACATCCCAACCAGCGGACAGCAGGAGAACTTCATGAAAAACGTCGCCCTTGGACTCGTCGGCGTGGGGCGCATCGGCGTCATGCACGCCAACAACATCAGCGCCCTCAATGAGGTTCTGAACCCGCGGGGCGTCAATGTCAGCCTCCGGCTCACCGACGTTGCTGCGGACCATGCCCGGACCGTTGCTGCCGGTCTCGGTGCCGGGTTTCTGCCGTCGGTGGAGGCACTGATCGGCTCCGGCATCAACGGCCTGGTCATCGCCACCGGCACCGGCACCCATCCGGAGCTGATCAAGGCCGGCGTCGATGCCGGTATCCCGGTGTTCTGCGAGAAGCCGGTCGCGATGAATGTCGCTGACTCCGAGCCCGTGCTGGACTACATCCGGGCCAACGGCGGCACGGTCCAGATCGGCCACCAGCGGCGCTTCGACGCCGGATACCTGGCGGCCAAACGCGCCTACGAAGCCGGGGACCTGGGCTGGATCCACTCCCTGCGGGCGTTGACCTGCGACATGACCCCGCCGCCGGTGGAATTCCTGGCCAGCTCCGGAGGGCTGTTCCGGGACTGCTCGGTCCACGATTTCGACATCCTGCGCTGGCTGACGGGACGCGAAATCGTGGAGGTCTATGCCCGGGGCTCCAACAACGGCGATCCCGCCATCGGTGCGGTCGGGGATGTGGACACGGCTCTCGCGCTGGTGACGTTCGACGACGGCACGCTGGGCACCGTCAGCGCCTCGCGCTACAACGGGGCCGGCCACGACGTCCGGCTGGAGATTCAGGGCTCGGCCGGCTCACTGATGGTCGGCCTGGACGGGAAGTCCGCCCTGGCCTCGGCCGAAGCCGGGGTTACGTTCCCGGAAGGAGTGTCGCACCTGACCTTCGCGGAGCGCTTCGACCAGGCTTACCGCTCGGAGCTGGCAGCCTTCGTCGAACTGATCCTGGGCGAGCGGGAAAACCCGTGCACCCCCGAAGATGCGGTGGCCGCATCCCGGGTGGCCGACGCCGCCCAGGAATCGCTCGAGACCGGTGTCCCGGTCCGTGTGGTCCTGGCCGCCGCCGGGCGCTAGGACTTTACCGCGGCCCGGCAGACCTCTACGAAGGCCCGGAACGGCGCCACCCGCTCCTCGGCGGAAATCTCCTGGGCTTCCGGATGCCACTGCACCGAGGCCACCCAGCGATCCGGGTCCTCCAGCGCTTCAACGGTGCCGTCCTCGGCGATGGCCGTCACGGCCAGGCCGTCGGCAACCCGGGCCACGGCCTGGTGGTGGCCGGACGCGATCTTGACGGTTACTCCCGCGCCGTCCCCGTAGAGGCCTGCCACCTTGGTGCCCGGTTGCACATCGACTTCATGCCACGCCCACGGCCCGCAACCGGGCGCCGGGGCCGGTTCACGGTGTGCCACCACTCCCGGGGCCATGTCCTGGATCAAGGTGCCGCCGTAGAGCACGTTCAGCAGCTGGTGCCCACGGCAGATGCCGAGCAACGGCAGGCCGGCGTCGATCGACTGCCGGGCGACGGCCACGTCCAGGTCGTCCTGGGCGGGGCTCACGTCGTAGCAGACCTCGCTGGGCTGCTCGCCATAAAGCCGCGGGTCCAGGTCGCCGCCACCAGGGATGATGACACCGTCGAGCGAGGCCAGGGCCGTTGCGGAGGGTGCGGTGCTGAACAGCACAGGGTCGCCGCCGCCGTCGCGCACCAGCTCGACGATGTGGTCGAAAAGCTTATTGGCTTCGGAGACCCGCGGATCCGGGTCGCTGGAACTGCTGAGGCGGACCGGAAGCCCGATCCGGGGACGGCTGCCTGGGGCCTGGGCGAAACTTTGCATGACTCATTTTGCACCATAATCCGGCCCCGGACGGACGACTAGGATTGGCTGATGAGCAACAGATACCTTGTGTCCCGCAGCCGCTTCATTGCCGCTGCCCCGGAATCGATCTTCGAGGTTCTGGCCCAGCCGGCCCTGCACAGCGTGATTGACGGCTCGGACACGGTCAAGGGTGCCCAGCCGCACGGCCCGGAGAGGCTGGCCCTCGGCGCCAGGTTCGGTATGGAGATGAACATGCGGGTCGACTACAAAATCCTCAACACCGTGTGCGAGTTCGAGGAAGGCCGCCGGATCGCATGGCGGCACTTCTACGGCCACGTCTGGCGCTACCTGCTGGAACCCACCACCAACGACGCCGGAGTTTCCGGCACCCTGGTCACGGAGCAGTGGGATGCGCGAAAGGTGCGCGGCAGGATCGCCCTTCGCCTCGCCGGCTATCTGCGCCGGCACCCGGCCAACCTGGAACAGACCCTGGCCAAGCTCGACGCGTATATAACGGACCCGGACCGGGCCGCCGGGCGGGAAGATCCCGGGGTCTAGTCTTTCCGCAGCGCTGAACCGTCACCGATCTGCTGCACCGGAATGACGCTTAGCTTCCCGTTCGTCTCGAGCACAACGGCCGCGAGGAGGGACAGATCGCCGTAGCCGCTTTCGCGGGCGGCTTGCCGGATCTCGGCCTCGGTCAGGCGGTTCGACCGTAGTGCGTCACGCTCGAATACGCCGTCCCATAACAGGACCGCCGGTTGCGAGGTGATGACCTTCCGGGACACGGGCCACTTGGTCGATGCGGTGGCGACGCCGAATTGCAGGGCAGCGAGCAGGGTGAAGGCGGTGGCGCCCTCGGCCCACGACACGTCCTTGCTGAGCAGGATCGTGGCGAGGGTGGAGCCCAACGCCACGGACACGACAAGGTCAAACGCGTTCAGCTGCCCCAGCGTCCTCTTCCCGGACACCCGAAGGATCAAAACGAGGGTCACATATGCGGCCGAGCCCACGACTACGGTGCGCAGGATATCGGGCCAGGAATCAAACCACATGGCACTTGTCTACCAGATGCCGGGTTACAAGTCTTTCCGGCATCTTGCCTGGCCGAGTTCGTAGAGCCCGTTGAGGTCTCCGGCAGCGAAACCGTCCGGGGTCCCGATCTCCCGGTACATCAGCTGCGCCGGGTCCTGGACATGGTCCAGCCCCATCACATGCCCGAGTTCGTGCAGGATCACGGCCGTGGCATAGGCCGCGCCGTCCGCCCGGCCGAGGTCCCGGGCAATTTGGGGGGCGTCCAGTTCCAGACTTCCTGTGACGAAGGACTTGGGCCCGTCGCCGAAGCTGAAATGGGTGCTGCCACCCGTGCCGATCACCGTCCCCTCCAGCTGCGGGGCGGCTTCCGGCGTGGTCCAGACGATCAGCAACGGAGCCCAGCGGTCACCATAGGTGTCCTTCTGGTAAGGATCGCGCGACGGCGAGGGAGTCTCGTCCGTGGGCCCGTCATTGATGAACTTGATGCCTGTGGCGCGGGAGATGGTGTCGATGGAGTCTTCAACGAGCCGCTCCGTGTCCGCCGGCTCCAACTCGGAATTGACCACATAGTGCAGCGGACGGCACGGCGAGTAGCCCACCGGGGAATCGTCAGGGTTCGTGGCGAGGAAACTGTAGGCGGCGCTGGCCGTTGCCGGTTTCCGTGGCTGGCCCAGTGGCCGGTCCTGTTCTTCACGGCCTGGCGGGGGAGTGTCCCGGCCGGACACGCCGCCGGCGGCTTCTTCCGCCTCGCCGGTGGTCCGGCCTGCTGGCCGGGTGGGTGCGGGCGCCGCTGGCGGGGCTAAGGCTGAGGCTGTCTGACCGGTATCGGGTACCCCGTCAGGTCCGGCGTCGGCCCCCTGCGGACGGTTGAGCTCGAAAAGCCCCACGACGCGCGGATCCTCGTAGACGAGGCCTGCCGTGAGCAACGCTGCCCCGGCGATCAGGGCGGCCGCGACGAGACCGCGCATCGGCCGCAGCGCCGTATGTGACCGGGTGCGCCGGGGATCCCGGTCCCGGCTGTCGGGGCCGTCCACTAGGAGATGACCGAGCCAAACACCAGGCCCAGGAGGTAGGTTGCGCCCGCTGCCCCCATGCCGATCGCCAGTTGACGGAGTCCTCGGGTAGCCGGGGAGGTACCGGAAAGCAGCCCGACGACGCCGCCGGTGAAGAGGAGCGCCAGTCCCACGAGGGCTGCTGAGGTCACGAGGGCTGCGAGGCCGGTCAGGCCGAGCAGGAAGGGGATGATGGGCACAATTGCCCCGGAGGCGAAGAAGCAAAAGCTCGACGCGGCAGCAGCCCACGCGGTGCCGATTGCCTCGTGCTGGTCCGGGGTTTCCGGCAGCTCCGGCCGCAGCGAGAGGCTGGGGTCGCAGTCGCAGTCCAGCAGTCCCATCCGCTCCGCGGCGCGGTGCGCGGCGGCCTCCTGCGTCATTCCGCGGGCCAAGTAGACCAGCAGCAGCTCGTTGTGTTCGATATCCAGCGACGGTGCCGCGGACAACGTGATCTGGGTAGGGCGGGTGGCGGCCAGGAGTTCGCGCTGGGACCGCACGGAGATGAACTCGCCCGCGCCCATGGACAGTGCCCCGGCCAGGAGTCCGGCCACGCCGCTGAGCAGGACCACTGTACTGCCGACTCCGGATGCGGCCATGCCCATCACGAGTGAGAGGTTGCTGACCAAACCGTCGTTGGCGCCAAAAACAGCAGCCCGGAAGGTCCCGGCCAGCCGGCTGCGGCCCCGGGTGGCGAGTCCGCGGACAACCTCTTCGTGGATCTGTTCGTCGGCGACCATCGCCGGGGTGGCAGACGGGTCCTTGGCATACGGCGAGCGGCTCTCCGCCCGCTGTGCCAGGGCCAGGACGAACACCGAACCGATGTGGCGGGCGAGAAAGCCAACGAACTGGCTCCGGAGCGTGGCGCGGCGCGGCTTGCCGGCACGGTCACCGAGAAGCTTGAGCCAGTGCGCTTCGTGCCGGCCCTCGGCCTCGGCCAGGGCAAGGAGGATCGCGCGCTCTTCGCCGCTGCGGTTCTGCGCGAGATCACGGTAGACGGAGGCTTCGGCGCGCTCATCGGCGAGGTACTGGCGCCAGCGCTTGATGTCCGCGGCGCTGGGTGCCGCGGCTGGAGCCTGGGACGGTTCGGGGGTGGCTGGGGCTGCAGCGGCGGACCGATGGGTGCGGTGCAGGTCCGGGCGGGACTGGTTCTGATCTGATTTTGCGTCCTGGGACACGACGGCTCCTGGGCTTGAAAGGGCATGATGCGGCCCCGTTGCAAATCAAGCGTACCGCGGAAATCCGCGGGTTTTCGGCCGGTTGGCCGCAGAGAAAAGTTTAGGATCGCCGCAAAACGGTGCGTCTGCCGCCGCCGGGCCGTCACCCTTGACGCTCCGGGCGCACGGTGTTCGAATGAAGGCCACGGTGGGTTCCGGGCAGGCCCGCCGCCGGGCCCTCACCCGGATGCCGTGAGCGGGCCGCGCCGACCCACTGCCGTGAGATTCAAACGCTCGGAGGTTGCACCATGGACAACACCGGAACACATCCGATCCAGCCGCCTGCCAGAGAGACTGTGGAATCCGACCCCACATACGATTTCGCCGATGACGTCCCCGTCGATAGTGAAACTTGGGATGAGGAGGCCGTGGCGGACGAACCGGTTGAGGAGCCGGTTGATGAGGGTGAGCGGGTAGTGCCGCTGGATGCGGAGGACTTCCGCGAACCGGAGGAGGACGGGTCCTAAGCGCGGCACGCAAGTTAATCGGCGACGGCGGTGCTTCCCCCTAAGAGAGGGGAGGCGCCGCCGTCGCTGGTTGGTCTGGGTGCACTCGCGCTAGGGCGCTGTCACCGACACCTTTTCTTCATCAGCGGCGGGGGCTCCGCCGGCGACGCGGTGCTGCCAGTTGGCCATGACCGCTGTATCGGTCGGCTTCGTCAGCAGTGACACCACGATGTAGACGAGGGCCGAAGCAACCAGTCCGTAGTAGATCGGCTCGTTGGCGTAGATGCCATCCAGCGGAACTTCGGCGTTGATTTCCAGGACGATCATGGTGCCGAGAGTGATCACGGAACCGACCGCCATGGAGGCGGCGGCGGCGATACCGGTACCGCGCTTCCAGATCAGGCCGCCGAGGATGGCGACGAGGAGCCCGCCGACCAGGATGTCGTAGGCGATAGTCAGGGCCGCGACGACGTCCTTGGTGATGATCGCCAGCACGATCGCGACGATGCCCAGGATCATGACCCAGAGCCGGTTGGCCTTGACGTCGTGCTCAGGGTTGTCGGAGTCGTTAGTGTCGACGGTTTTGCCGAACCAGCCGGCCACGAAGGGCACCACGTCGGCGCGGGCCACCGTGGCGGCGGCAATCAGGGCGCCCGAGGCCGTGGACATCATGGCGGCGACGGCTGCGGCGAGCACGAGCCCGCCGATGCCGATCGGCAGCAGGGTGGTGGCCACCTCGGCGTAGACAACATCCTTGCCGAGGTTCGCGACGTCAATCTCCGGCAGTGCGACGCGGGCGCCGAGACCGATCAGGGCGCCGGCGACGCCGTAAAGGATGCAGTAGATACCTGCCGTGGCGCCGCCCCAGCGTGCGACCGTGGGGGTCTTGGCGGTGAAGACGCGCTGCCAGATATCCTGGCCGATCAGCAGGCCGAGCGTATACACCACGAAGTACGTGATGATTGTCTGCACGCCGATGCCGTCAATCTGGAAGAAGCTGGCATCCACGCGGGCGCGGATGCCGTCCAGGCCGCCGGCGGCGTTGAGGGTGAACGGCAGCATCAGCATAAAGATGCCAACGGTCTTGATAACGAACTGGACCTGGTCCGCGAGGGTGATGGACCACATGCCGCCGATGGTCGAGTAAACCACCACGATGGCTCCGCCGACGGCGATGGCAAGGGCGCGGTCCCAGCCGAAAAGCACCACGAAAATGGTGGCGTAGGCGCCGGTGGAGGTGGCGCACAGCATAAGCGTGTAGGCCAGCATGACGATGCCGGAGGCCTTGGTTGCTTCACTGCCGTAGCGCAGGCTCAGCATCTGGGACACCGTGTAGATCTTCAGTTTCTGGATGGTGCTGGCGAAGAGCAGGCTCAGCAGCAGCACGCCGGCGCCGATGGCGACCACGAGCCACATACCGGAGATGCCGAACTTGTAGCCGAGGCCAACGCCGCCGACTGTCGAGGCGCCGCCGAGCACAACGGCAGCCATCGTTCCGGTGTAGAGGAACGGGCCGAGCCGGCGGCCGGCGACGAGGAAGTCGCTGTTGTTTTTGGTGCGGGATTTACCCCACCACCCGAACGCCAGCATAGCGATCAGGTACACCACCACGATGGCGATGTTGACGAAAGATGCGTCCATTTTTAGTGGCTCCTTGGAGCGGTTGATCAGCGTCCTCGGACCGGTCGGGGTGCGCACGGCGCCCGTCGGTTCGGCGACTCATTGACGGATGTGCCGGGGGAAATGCTACCGGCTGCGGAAGTATTGCCTTATAGGCAACAACTGTTGCCAAACATTACGATGTGATGCCGCTAACAGTCAAGGCGGCCGGCGTGCTGTTACCGGGTCTGTTACATCTGCCGTCACATGACCGGCCGTGTCCGCCGTCACATAGGCACCCTCCCGTTAGGATTGCAGCAATGCAGGGGCCGAGCGGCCGGCCGTGAAAGGTTCCAGATGAAGGCTCTACCAGTTGAACCGAGCAACGTTCCCGTCGCCATCGGTTCCCGGATTCGTGCCGCCCGGCAATCGCAGCGGCTCACCATCGAACAGGTGGCCGATGCCACCGGACTGACCAAAGGCTTCCTCAGCCGGGTGGAACGCGACCTCACCTCACCCTCGGTCGCATCCCTCGTGACGCTGTGCCAGGTGCTGTCCATCTCCATCGGCGATCTTTTCGCAGCCCCGGAGACCCACCTCACCAAGCGCGACGAAGGCCCCCGAATCTCGCTCGGCGGGGAAGGGATCGTGGAGCGGTTGCTTACGGCCCGGTCGGAACGGCGGGTTCAGATCATCCAGGCCGTTATCGAGCCGCGCGGACGCGGCGAGTCCGAGCTCTACGCCGTCGATTGCGACGTTGACGTGCTGCACGTGATCAAGGGCAGCCTCCGGTTGATCCTGACAAACGAGGAGTATGAACTTCACACGGGCGACACCATCACCTTTCCAGGCCGCGAGCCGCATACCTGGGTCAATCCCACGAATGACTTAGTCGAGGTGCTGTGGGTGCTGGTGCCCGCGGCCAGCCGATGAGCCCGCGGCGCCGGGGTGCGGGCGCAGCTGGTCCGAATCAGCGGGAACGCGCCGTCCGGCGCCCGCCTACCAATGCTTGAGTGAGGGATTCTATGAACCAACGTACCGCCGCCCTTCTGTCACTGGCCGCCTCGGCTGCCCTCGGCCTGAGCTCCTGCGCTGTCCCCGGTGAGCGCGCCGGCAGTGGCCTGCCGGCCGGGTCCACGGCCCCGGCGGCGTCGACCGGATCCCCGACGCCGGGCTCCGGACCGGCCGCCGGGCCCACCGGCCCGGCCGCCGCATCGGCTCCAGCGGCGACGCCGACGTCTGCGCAGCCGTCCGCCGTCGCGGTCACCGTCTTTACTTTCCCTGACGGCCACGTGAGCTTCTCCTACCCGAGCGAATGGTCGGTCCGGGTCGTGGCCCGCGGCGAGGGCGGCATGCAGGCCACCATCGCCGACGCCAGCGGCAACGAGCTCGCCTCCGTGACGAGCGGGACCGCCGCCAGCGACGCCACCGGACCCGTGGCCCGCACGGTCCTGGACGCCGCACCGGTGCCGGGCCTCACCGGCGCCGACGGCGGGCAGCTTTCCTTCGGCTTCGCCTTTGATTCCTTTGCGGACCATGTGGCCTTCCACATGGGAGTACGGCGCGAAGCGGATTTCCAGCCCGCGACTGAAAGTGCCGGCTTTGCGCACGTCGAGCTGCCCAACGGTGACTCCACGGCCAAGGTGATTTTCGCCGATCCGGCCTTCGATTCCGTTGATTCCGCCAAAGCCTGGATGGCCACGGCGCAGTACAGCCAGCTCAAGCGGCTGCTGCTGAGTCTCAGCTACAAGTAAGGGTTGATCTTGTAAACAAATGGTGCGCACCGCGAAACTACGGGCTATGATGGCTATCACACCCCGTCGGTCAATCCTCGAAGGAGAGTTCTGTTGGAAGAGCTGCGCATCGAGGCCAATGGCAACCTTGGCCCCATTGATTCATCCCGCATCCCGCGCTACGCCGGAGCCGCCACCTACGCCCGCCTGCCGCGGCTCGATCAGGTCACCAAAGCCGACGTCACCGTCGTCGGCGTGCCCTTCGACTCCGGTGTCTCCTACCGTCCGGGCGCCCGTTTCGGCGCCAACCACGTCCGGGAGGCCAGCCGCCTGCTGCGTCCCTACAACCCGGCCTGGGACGTCAGCCCCTTCGAAAACGTCCAGGTGGCCGACGCCGGCGACATGGCCGTTAACCCCTTCAACATCAACGAAGCGATCGAGACGGTCCAGCAGAACGCCCTGGACCTGACCGCGTCCGGCAGCAAACTGCTGACCCTCGGCGGAGACCACACCATTGCCCTGCCGCTGCTGCGCGCCGCCGCCGAGCGCGCCGGCGGACCCGTCGCCATGCTGCACTTCGATGCGCACCTGGACACCTGGGACACCTACTTCGGCGCCGAATACACCCACGGCACACCCTTCCGCCGCGCAGTGGAGGAAGGCATCCTCGATACCGAGGCCATCAGCCACATTGGCACCCGCGGACCCCTCTACGGCAAGAAGGACCTCGACGACGACCACCGCTTCGGCTTCGGGATCGTCACCTCCGCCGATGTCTACTACCAGGGCGTCCTGGAAACCGTCGCCAAGGTCCGCGACCGGATCGGCAACCGCCCGCTCTACATCTCCGTGGACATCGACGTCCTTGACCCGGCGCACGCCCCGGGCACCGGCACGCCCGAAGCCGGCGGCATCACGAGCCGCGAGCTCCTGGAAATCATCCGCGGCTTCCGCGGCATGAACCTTGTCGGCGCCGACGTCGTCGAGGTCGCCCCCGCCTATGACCATGCCGATATCACCGGTGTGGCGGCCAGCCACGTGGCCTATGAACTCATCACGCTGATGGCGGACCGCGCCGTACCGGGGGACCGGTTTGGTGCCGAGACCGGCTACGCCGCCCAGGCCCTGGGCCAGGAAACCCGGCGCCCGGCCGGATTCTCCACCGCTGCTGAAGCCGCCCGATGAGCGGGGTTCGCAACGGCGGCGATCTCGTCGTCGAAACCCTCGAAGCGCTTGGCGCCAAAACGGTCTTCGGAATTCCCGGGCAGCACGCCCTGGGCCTGTTCGACGCAATGGGGCGCGGAAACCTGCACTTCGTGTCCTCTCGGGTGGAAAACAACTCGGCCTTTGCCGCGGACGGCTACTCCCGCGCCACGGGCGAGGTCGGCGTCCTGTTCCTCTCCACCGGCCCCGGCGCCCTGACCTCGCTTGCGGGCCTGCAGGAGGCCTACGCCACGGGTGTCCCGATGGTCGTGATCGCCAGCCAGATCCCGCTCGAGGGCCTGGGCGCCCGCCGCAAGGGCATGCTGCACCAACTCGATGACCAGAAGGCCTCGGCCGCAAACGTCACCAAGAGCCAGCGCCTGATCCAGCACGCGTCCGGTATCCCGTCGGCGATTCAGGACGCGTGGACTGAAGCGATCTCCTCGCCCCAGGGTCCCGTCTGGCTGGAAGTCCCACAGAACGTGTTGCTGGACCCGATCATGGTCCCGCCGGTGGAGGACGCGCTCGCCGAGGCCACGGACAACCCGCCGCGGGTGGAGCTCGTCCGCGAAGCCGTGAAATGGCTCTCGACGGCGGAACGTCCGGCCATCATTGCCGGCGGCGGCACCCGCCGCGGCCATGCCGAGAAGTCGCTGCTGTCCCTCGCCGAAAAGCTCCATGCCCCCGTCATCTGCACACCGGGCGGCAACGGCGCGTTCCCGTGGAACCACGAGCTGTCGCTGCAGTCCTGGATCGAGGACCAGCACATGACGGAGCTGCTCGAGGACGCCGACGTGCTGATCGTGATCGGCTCCTCGCTGGGCGAAGTGACGTCAAACTACTTCACCTTCGAGCCCCGTGGCCGGATCATCCAGATCGACGCGGAACCCCGGGTCCTGGAATCCAACCGACCCGGCCTGGGCATCCGTGCCGACGCCGGTCAGGCGCTCGCAGCCCTCGACACCGCGCTCGACGCGGCCCTGGCGGCCGCCGGACCGGCCGGAATCCGCGCCGACTGGCACGGCACTACGCCCGAGACGCTCGTGAAGGACACCCTGGCCAAGGTCAAGGCCAGGCTCGAAGCCCAGGACCTGGGCAAGGAGCTGAAGTTCATGGCCGACATCCGCGAGGCCGTGCCCGCCGGCATGCAAACATTCTGGGACATGACCATTTCCGCCTATTGGGGTTGGAGCTGCTGGGACGCCCGCGAGGGCCAGTTCCACTCCGCCCAGGGCGCCGGCGGGCTCGGCTTCGGCTTCCCCGCCGCGATTGGCGGTGCCGTCGGCCTCGAAACCACAGGCACGCCCGGGGACTCGGCACGCGTACTGGCCGTCTCCGGTGATGGCTCGGCGATGTACTCGATTTCTGAACTGGCGACCGCCAAGCAGCACAACGTGCCGGTCACCTGGCTGATCGTTGATGATGGCGGCTACGGCATCCTTCGTGAGTACATGGTGGGTGCCTTTGGCAAGGCCACGGCCACCGAGCTCGCCCGGCCGGACTTCGTCAAGCTCGCCGAATCCTTTGGCGTGCCGGCGGTCCGGGTCGCCCCCGAGGGTGTGGGGGAGGCGCTGAAGGCTGGCTTCGCGGCCGACGGCCCGAACGTCGTCGTCGTCGAAACCCTGCTGCAGATGTTCGCTCCGACGCACCTCGGCGACTAGGGCGTTTCTCCTCATCGTTGGGTAAGCCATTTGGCAATACTCAGGGGTTGGTTCGCGTTCCGCTTTGTTGTCCGATGCCCAGTGGGAGTCCATTGTCCCGTGGATGCCTGATTCCTCGGGTCCCCGAAATGGGCGATCAGAAAGCCAATTGCAACGCCAAGGATCCGCCGGAGGACGCCCCGTCGAGGCGTCCTCCGGCCAAACCCGGCGACGGCGAGGCCCTCCAAGACCCGGCAGCGCAACATCTGTCTCCAGGCACCCCTTGGTATTGCCGTCGTCGTCGTGACGCACACCAAAAACACCTACCTCAACATCAAATACAAGCGCATCACGTCCCGCCGGGGCAAGATCAAGGCCTCGCCGCCGTCGAACCCCACGGTTTCTCATGCGCCCTGATGAGGGGCGGACCCACCTTGCTGACGAGGTGGCAACTGAAGTCAGGAAACATTTATGCTTTAAAGGTCTCGACTATATGAATTCAAAGGCGTAGCTTTGCATTTGGTTAAAGCGTCCGTGACCGGCATCACATCAGTCGGGCTCGGAGCAGAACCTGGCTAGCCCTCTATCCAGTCGAGGAAGTCGGGTTTGCAGGCGGCCCTTCCCGGTGCCCCCACCGGGGTCCTGACGTGATCTTCGCCGCAGTCTTCTATGCAGTTAATTGTGAACAGTTTTGACAAATCTTTCATAACGCTATTCAGGAGAAGGTCATGATTCTTAGGGAAATTTCGTTCGACCGCTTCATTTTCACCTGCACCGGTTGTGATCATGCCTGGGGGGGCCGATTATGACGTCCAGCATGTTGAGGACGGTCACGGGCACGAACGGGACTATTTCTTCCGCGGCGGACTGCTCTGCTCCGATCCCACCGGTCTAGGCGAAACGACGTGTCCGCACTGCGGCCGAACCTCGGTCCTTGCCCACCTCAGCGCCCGCCAGGCCAATCCCGCGGTCACGGAGAAGTCCCCGGAGGGGCCAGACGAAATGCCTGCCCCCGCCCGTACCGGTGCTCTGGCCGCGGCACCGCTGTTTTCAGGCGCGCGATAGCAGGGATGCCAGTTCCTTAACCAGACGGTCCGCGGGAAGTGCCGGGCGGGTTTGGCATGTTGGTCGAGGGGCTGCGCCACGTCGTGGCGCAGCCCCTCGGTAAGGTTCCGGCCGCGGAATTTGGGCCTGGCGGTGTAGGTGTTCCCGCCAATGAGCAGGTTTCCGATCTTGTCTGCCTTGCGTGGCTCGTAGCGCACCGGTCGAATCCGACCCAGCAGCACGCCGTTGAGTCCCGGGAGGGTGGCGGCTTCCGAATCCCGGCTGATGCCCAGCCGGCGGGCGATCTCATGCCCCGGAACGCCCTGAGTGTCGAATCTTCTGATATTTTCTTGAACGGCCATTGCTACCGCCATCTGCTGTCCAGTCCTTGCGGGCAGGAAGCCCGCGCCAGCCCAGCGGTCCCGCATTTGGCGTTTAAGCGCCGTTCCGTGCCGCCGATCCGTGCGGCCCTCCCGGCCGAATGCCGGCGCCCGCAACCAAGGTAGTTTCACAAAGCAACCAGTTTCGGCATATAGTTGCCTTAGGCAAGTAAAATGGGTATTTGCCATGTCAGCCGGATCCGGATGACGGGAGCACAGCGCTGAGTGACTTCTCCGCCTCCGAAGCGAAAAAGCTGCGCGTTATCGAGGACAACCGCGCCACCATCCAGGGCCTGCTGCAGGACCAGGACGACGTTGAAGTGACCACGCGCGCGCTGCCGAAACTTGCGAAATCCCCCAGGACCTCGGCAGGGCGACAACGGTCCGGCCCACGATAACGACCGACACTGTTTAAGGAGTAGATATATGGCCAGCCACGCAGCCGCCACGGGGCCGTCCCCCGTCCCGCCGCACCTCCCACCGGAGGCACCCAGGCCTTCCCGGCCCGCCGTCGAACCGGGGGCTATGAGCCACCGCCAGATCATGGAAGCGCTCACGGGCCTACTGGCCGCGTTCTTCACCGCGATCCTGAGCAGCACGATCGTGGCGAATGCGCTTCCCACCATCATGTCCGAGCTCAAAGGCACCCAGACGGACTTCGCCTGGGTGATTACCGCGGCGCTGCTGGCCAACGCAGCAACCACGCCCATCTGGGGCAAACTGGCGGACCTCTTTGACAAGAAAGTCCTCGTCCAGCTAAGCATCGTGATCTTCGTGGCCGGCTCCGTGATGGCAGGCCTGTCCGAGACGATTCCTCTGCTGCTCACGGCCCGCGTTGTCCAGGGCGTTGCCATGGGCGGGCTCACCGCCCTGGCCCAGGCCATTATCGGCTCGATGATCCCGCCGCGGGACCGCGGAAAATACTCCGGCTACATGGGCGGCGTGATGGCCGTCGGCACGGCCGGCGGACCGCTGCTGGGCGGTTTCATCGTGGACAGCCCGCTGGGCTGGCGCTGGACCTTCTTCGTGTGCGTCCCGCTCGCCGTCGTCGCGCTCATCCTGCTCCAGATCACACTGAAACTCCCGCACATCAAACGCCCCGCCTCAATCGACTGGCTCGGCTCCATCCTGCTCACCTCCGGCGTCAGCCTGCTGCTCATCTGGGTTTCCTTCGCCGGTAACCCCGACTACTACGCCTGGTGGTCGTGGCAGACCGTAGCCATGGTCGGCGGCGGCCTGCTGCTGCTGGCGCTGCTGGTCGTCGTTGAATCCCGGGTGGAGCAGCCCATCATCCCGCTCAAGATCATTTCCGAGCGCACCACCGCCCTCGCGATCCTCGCCTCCGTGGCGGTCGGCGTCGGCATGTTCGGCTCCTCGACATTCCTGGGCCAGTACTTCCAGGTGGCACGCGGCGCCAGCCCAACGGAAGCCGGCCTGCTGACGCTGCCCATGATCGCGGGCAACCTGATCGGGTCTGTCGGCTCCGGCATGCTCATCAGCCGCACCGGGAAGTGGAAGCGCTACCTGGTCGCCGGCGCGGTCCTGCTCGTCGGAGGCCTCGGACTGGCCGGCAGCATGGACCACACCACCGAACTGTGGCTCGCGGGAATTTACACGGCCGTCCTCGGCATTGGTCTTGGGCTGCTGATGCAAAACCTCGTCCTCGCCGTCCAGAACACGGTCCAGGCCAAGGACATCGGCACGGCCAGCGCCTCAGTGGCGTTCTTCCGCTCCGTCGGCGGCGCGATCGGCGTCTCGGTCCTCGGCGCCGTGCTGGGCAACCGTGTCAAAGAGCTCGCCGCGGAAGGCATGGCTAACGCCGGCATCCAGATTCCGGCCGGATCGGCCGGTGCCAGCATGGACCTCAAGGACATGCCGGCGCCCATCCGCGAGATCATGCGGGCTGCCTACGGTGACGCTATTGCGGGTGTCTTCCTGATCTCGGCCATCATCGGCCTCGTGGCGCTGGTGGCCGTCCTCTTCATCACGGAACGTCCGCTGCGCCGCACAGTGGATATCCGTCCCGAAGCCACCGGGCGCGGAGGAGCAGCCGCTGCCGACGCCGCCGTCGCGACCGCGGGTGGCGCTGCCGCGACGGCGCCCGGCACCGGCACCGGCACCGTCTCCGACGGAGCCACGCCGTCCAGTGCGGGAACCGGCATTGTGGATCTGGACCGGGAATTCATCGAGGTGCTCAGCCGCGAGCGTGCCGAGTCCCGCTTCCCGGTCCGGCCCGCCAGCGGCGGGGCCGGACGTAGAATTTCGTAGCGTGGAATGACCATTGCCGTCGGCCCCTTCGGCTAGTCTCAAATCAGCGCTTCAACGCACTTCACTATTCGGTCTCCCTAAGGACTCGTGGGCATGCTCCTCACCCTCATGCGGCGCTATTCCAAGCCGTATCTGCCGTACATCACGGCTGTGGTCGTGTTCCAGCTGGCCTCCACCATCGCGGCGCTGTACCTGCCCAGCCTGAATGCGCAGATTATTGACGAGGGCGTCACCCGCGGGGACACGGACTACATCTGGCGCACGGGCATGCTGATGCTGGCTGTTGCCCTGGTCCAGGTCGTCACCGCGGTTGCCGGCGTCTACTTCGGCGCCAAAGCATCCATGGCCTTCGGCCGTGACCTGCGCCGCGGCGTCTTCCGCAAGGTCAGCAGCTTTTCGGCCAGGGACGTGAACGTCTTCGGCGCCGCTACCCTCATCACCCGCGGCACCAACGACGTCCAGCAGGTCCAGATGCTGATGCTTCTGACGCTGAACTTCATGGTGGCGGCCCCCATCATGTGTATCGGCGGGATCGTGATGGCGATCCGCGAGGACCTTGACCTCTCGTGGCTGGTCTGGGTCTCGGTGCCCCTGCTGCTGGTCGTGGTAAGCCTCATTGTGGTCCGGCTCATCCCGCTGTTCCGCTCCATGCAACTGAAGATCGACAGGCTGAACGGGATACTCCGTGAGCAGATCGTCGGAATCCGGGTGATCCGGGCTTTCGTCCGTGAACCCCACGAAGCCGGGCGTTTCGGCGCCGCCAACCGGGAACTGACCGACGTCTCGCTGAAAATCGGCGCCCTGTTCGTCCTGATGTTCCCCGCCATCGGCATGATCCTGCATGTCTCTACCGCCGCCGTGTTGTGGTTCGGCGGCCAGCGGGTGGACGCCGGCGAGATGCAGGTGGGGGCGCTGACGGCATTCCTGCAGTACCTGCTGCAGATCCTGATGGCCGTCATGATGGGCACCTTTATGGCCATGATGATTCCGCGGGCGTCGGTATCCGCGGACCGGATCGGCGAGGTCCTCGACGTCGACCCCTCCATCCATGAGCCGCTGACCCCGGTGCAACCCGCCGCACGCGCGGGCCGCGTGGAGTTCCGGAACGTTACCTTTTCCTATCCGGGCGCCGAAGCGCCCGTGCTCAGCGACATCAGCTTCAAGGCGGAACCGGGCCAGACGGTGGCGATCATCGGTTCCACGGGCGCCGGCAAGTCCAGCCTGCTGGGCCTGCTGCCGCGGCTCTATGACGCGGCCTCCGGTGACGTCCTGCTCGACGGCGTTCCCGTCACCCGGCTTGACCGGGCCGAGATCACACAGCGCGTAGCCATGGTGCCGCAACGTCCCTACCTGTTTTCCGGCACCATCGGGCACAACCTGCGTTTCGGGAAGCCGGAGGCCACGGAGCAGGAGTTGTGGGAAGCCCTGACCGTTGCCCAGGCCGCCGACTTCGTGCAGGACAAGGCCGCCGGACTCGACTCCCGGATCTCCCAGGGCGGCACCAACGTTTCAGGAGGCCAGCGCCAGCGGCTGTGCATCGCCCGGGCCCTCGTCACCGAGCCCAAGGTGTACTTGTTCGACGACTCTTTTTCGGCCCTGGACGTGGCCACCGATGCTAGGCTCCGCCGGGCGCTCAAGGCAAAAACCGCCGACGCGACGGTCATCATCGTCGGGCAGCGGGTCTCCACGATTGCGGACGCGGACCAGATCCTGGTGCTGGACAAAGGCCGGATCGTGGACCGGGGCACGCATGAGGAACTGCTGGAAAGTTCCAGCACCTACCAGGAAATTGTTGAATCCCAGTTGAGCGCGGAGGCAGTGGCGTGAGCGGCAGTGGCGTGAGCGGCAGCGAGAAAGCCACCCCGGCACCCGACGCCGCCGACGAGGAATTCCACGAGGAGGAGTTCACCCCCGGCGAGGCCGACGGCGGAATGTTCGGTGCCATGCCCGCCAAGAAAGCCCAGCATTTCTGGCCCTCCGCGAAGCGGCTGATGGGCCTGCTGAAGCCGGAGCGGGCCGGGATCGCCGCGGTGTTGGCGATGGTGACGGTCGCCGTCGTCCTGAACGTTATTGCCCCGCGGATCCTGGGCCAGGCCATGGATGTGATCTTCGGGGGAGTAGTCGGCAAACAACTGCCGGCCGGGGTCACCAAGGAGCAGTTCGTCGACGGGCTGCGCTCCCAGGGCCAGGACAACTTCGCCGGCATGATCGACAGGATGGACCTCGTCCCCGGCGTCGGCGTCAACTTCCAGGAACTCGCCTACCTGATCAGCGTGGTGCTGGTGATGTACTTCGTCGCCAACATCTTCCTGTGGCTGCAGGGCTATGTCCTGAACGTGCTGGTCATGCGGGTGGTCCGGCGGCTGCGGGACAGCACCGAACAGAAGCTCAACAGGCTACCGCTGAACTACTTCGACACCCGCCAACGCGGCGACACCCTCTCACGGGTTACGAACGACGTCGACAACATCCAGCAGGCGCTGCAGCAGGCCTTCGCGCAACTCGTGAGCTCGGCGCTGACAGTGCTGGGCATTGTGATCATGATGTTCATCGTGTCCTGGCAGCTGGCGCTGATCGCGCTGATCGCCCTGCCGCTCTCCGCGGTGGCCGCAGGCATCATCGGCTCCCGCAGCCAGAAGCTCTTCGCAGCTCAGTGGAAGAACACCGGCGCGCTGAACGGCCAGATCGAGGAATCCTTCTCCGGTCACGACCTGGTCCGCGTCTTCGGCCGCGACGAGGACATGCTGGCTCGCTTCGACGAGCAAAACGAGGCGCTCTACCGTGCGAGCTTCGGTGCCCAGTTCGTGTCCGGCATGATCATGCCGGTCATGCAGTTCGTGTCCTACCTCAGCTACGTCGGAATCGCCGTAGTCGGCGGCCTGCGGGTCGCATCGGGCGGAATGAGCCTGGGGGACGCCACAGCATTTATCCAGTACTCCCGCGAGTTCACCCAGCCGCTGGGGCAAATGGCCGGGATGGCCAACATGCTGCAGTCCGGGGTTGCCTCCGCCGAGCGGGTCTTCGAGTTCCTCGACGCCGGAGAACAGGACGCCGAGACCGCCACCGAACACCTGCCGGCCAAGGCCGACGGCCACGTCGACTTCCAGCACGTCACCTTCAGCTACACCCCTGGCAAGCCGCTGATCGAGGACCTGTCCTTCACCGCCGAACCCGGGCACACCGTGGCGATCGTCGGACCGACCGGCGCCGGCAAGACCACCCTGGTGAACCTTGTGATGCGCTTCTACGAGCTCAACGCGGGCACCATCACCCTCGACGGCGTGGACATCACCGCGCTGAGCCGCGCGGAACTCCGGTCCAAGGTCGGGATGGTTTTGCAGGACGCGTGGCTGTTCGGCGGGACGATCTACGAGAACATCCGCTACGGCAAGCTGGACGCCACTGAGGACCAGATCATGACGGCGGCCAAGGCAACGTTCGTGGACCGCTTTGTGCGGGCGCTGCCGGAGGGCTACAACACGATTATCGATGAGGAAGGCAACAACGTCAGCGCCGGCGAAAAGCAGCTGATCACGATTGCGCGCGCGTTTGTAGCCAACCCGTCCCTGCTGATCCTGGACGAGGCCACAAGCTCCGTGGATACCCGCACCGAAGTGCTGGTCCAAAAGGCCATGGCGGCGCTGCGGACCGAGCGCACGAGCTTCGTGATTGCGCACCGGCTCTCCACCATCCGGGACGCAGACACCATCCTGGTGATGGAAGCGGGCCGGATCGTGGAGCAGGGCCGGCACTCCGAGCTGCTGGAGCTCCGGGGCGCCTACTACCGGCTCTACATGTCCCAATTCGCCGGCGAAGACGCCGACGCTGCTGGGCCGGAGGGAAGCCCCGGGGACCCGGGACAGGTGACCGAGGGCGGTGCTGCCGAGGAACCGGCCCGGACCACGGCCGATGACACTACGGCGGTGCTGGGTTGAGCGCCGGGGGAGCCGCAAGGGGCGCCACAAGGGGGCCGGGCGGCCAGGATCCGCAGAGCATCGAGGTGCTGGTGCCGATGCGGTGGGGTGATATGGACGCCTACGGGCACATCAACAACGTCCAGGTTGTCCGGATGCTGGAAGAAGCCCGCATCGCGGCGTTCGGCCCGCCCCGGGGGACCGGCCTTCCAGGCGTCGAGCCTCCCGTCGGGCTGTTCAACGAGATTCCCGAGGGCACTCTGGCGCTGGTTGTGGAACACAAAATCCGGTACGTCCGGACCCTCGAATACCGCAATGTGCCGGCCGTAGTGCAGATGTGGGTTGGTGCGCTCAAGGGCGCCAGCTTCGACCTCCACTACCTCGTGCAGGACCCGGTAACCCGGGAGGACTGCGTCCGCGCCACCACCCATCTGGCGTTCGTCGATGAGGCCACTGGCCGGGTGCAGCGGCTGACGCAGGAGCAAAAAGAACGGCTCATCCCGTACACCCGGACCCACCAGGGCGCTGCGTCCAGCCCGTCCGGCGCGGGAAAGCCAACCCAGCCGGTCCCGTAGCCCCTACTGCGGCATTAGGATCGCTCCTACAATAAACATCCCCAAGGCTAAGGAATCGCAATGAAGAACAAGCACACGGGCCAGGCCGTGAAGAAATCCTGGAAAGAGCTGTCGCCGAAGAAGAAGCTGTGGACGGCCGCCGTGGGCGTCGTCCAATTGAGCCTTCTGATCGCAGCGCAGTGGGACATTACCCGCCGCCCGGCCGAGGAGATCCGCGGCAGCAAAACACTGTGGCGGCTCGCGTCCCTGGTCAATTTCGTCGGCCCGGGGACGTACTTCACCCTCGGCCGGAAACGGGACGGCATCAAGAAGTAGCCGCGCTCCGGAGCCTCGCACGGCCTCGGCCGGCGTCGCCCGGAGCCTCGCGGAAGTTTCCTGGCAGTAATCTTCCAGAAGGCTTAAATGGGTCTGTTCAGGTTGAGCCTGTAAATTGAACGTATGACCCCAACCAAAAAGCCTGCCATGCACCGCGCCCTCGGCGTCTCCAAGGAGATTGAAGACGCGGCGTGGTTCGTGCTGGGACCGGGGCTGCAGGGGAAGCCGTCACCGTTGGACGGACGCACCCGGACCTGGAGCGCAGCGGCGTCGGCGGAGCTGCTGCGGCGCCTGGATCAGGCTGTCCCGGACCCCAAGGCCCCCATGATGACCAATCTCCGGCACAACCTGGAGGGCGTCTCGCGGGGGGCCAAGCAGTTGGCCGTCGAACTCTTGTTCCTGCAATCGCTGCCGCTGGCGCATGAAGTGAAATCACTGAAGGTTAAGCGTGCGCGCGTGGCGGAGGCCGCTTCGTGGCTGGAACCACCGCTGGAGCTCCCGGATGAGCTCTACGCGGGCATGACTGATCACGGCGTGATCAGGGACCGTACTGCGGAATTCAACTGGACCATCT
The DNA here is from genome assembly GCF_019443425.1 of Arthrobacter sp. PAMC25284. NCBI lineage: Bacteria > Bacillati > Actinomycetota > Actinomycetes > Micrococcales > Micrococcaceae > Arthrobacter > Arthrobacter sp. PAMC25284. The sequence continues at coordinate 1,787,300 of NZ_CP080382.1, read as the reverse complement.
GGAACCACCTGAAGTGGCTCTGCAGGTTCGTGCACCACGTGGCCCAGCAACCGGCCAACATCGTCGCGGCCGCTATCAAAGACCCCCTGGCCTTCCACAAGCTGGTCGCCGGCACCCCCGATGACCAGCCGGCCATCCGCCGCAGCATCGAATTCCTGGTCTGGCCGAGCTACTTCGAGCCGGTCGTCGCCGACGTCGAACGCCAGGAGATCCGTGACGCGTTCGCCTCCCTCGTGGGAGGGGCGAAAGGCGACAGCGATGAGGACGTCTCGGCCGACATTCACCGCATCCGTCTCCACCTCGATGAACAGGCCGGCCAGCGGATCGACTGGTACTCCCGTCAGCTCGTCAGCCAATGGCGCAAGGTCGGCGACCCGGGCCGCCGGGCATGGCTGCTGCGCACCCACCACGACAACGCCGAGCTGCTCGGAACCTGGCGGGACGAGGAAACGGTGACGCTCGACGTCGAACATCTCCGCCTGCTGGACCCGGGGGTGACCGCCGGGCTCGTGCAGCACGCCGTCGACGAGGACTACAAGCACCTGGGCTACGTGGAGCGCGAAGACACCAAAACGGCCGTCTTCGCGTTCCTGACGGTCATGAAGCCGGGAGACCTCGCCCTGTACCAGAATGCTGGCACTGTCCGGGTTGGCGTGATCCTCGGCGAGGCCCAGCACCGGGAAGGCAACCGGCGGCTGCGGCGCAAGGTCCGCTGGTTCGACGAGACCCACGACATGGCCGAATTGCCGCGGCACGTGCAGCGGCAACTGGCCACCGCCGGCATCATCGTGGACATCACCCGGGTGATTGAGGCGCTTGAGGCGCTGCTGCCCGCCGAAGCGGAGGCGGATCCTGCCGACGACGCCGAGCCGGCTGCCGCAGTCGAGCCCGCATGCGAAGGCTTCAGGCCCCTGACAGCGGAGTTTGCCGCGTCCCTGCACATGGAGCTTGAACCGTTGCAGGAGATCGCCGAACTGTTGGAGGAGAACCGCCAGTTGGTGCTCTACGGTCCGCCCGGCACCGGCAAGACGTACCTGGCCAAGCACCTCGCGGCCCAGCTTGCCGGCGACACCACGGATGAACGGGTCAAGCTGGTCCAGTTCCACCCGTCGTACGCCTACGAAGACTTCTTCGAAGGGTTCCGTCCGGACAAAACGGACGAGGGCCAGGTGTCGTTCAAGCTCGTGGCCGGGCCGCTGCGCCGGCTCGCCGAGGAGGCCGCCAAGCCTGGCAACGAGAGCAAGCCGTACTTCCTCATCATCGACGAGATGAACCGGGCCAACCTCGCGAAAGTCTTCGGCGAGTTGTACTTCCTGCTGGAGTACCGCGATGATCGGATTTACCTCCAGTACAGCCCGAACGAGCCCTTCACCCTGCCGGACAACCTGTACATCATCGGCACCATGAACACCGCGGACCGTTCCATCGCGATGATGGACGCGGCCATCCGCCGACGCTTCTCCTTCATCGAGCTGCACCCGAAAACGGAGCCGGTCAAGGGATCGCTGCTGCGGTTCCTGCAGGCCCGGGACCTGGACACAACACCCGCCCTGCTGCTGGACGCGTTGAACGACGCGATTGACGAATGGGACCGCGATCTGATGATCGGGCCGTCCTACTTCATGAAGAAGTCCGCCCAGACCCCGAAGGGGTTGGAACGGATCTGGAAGTACGAGCTCATGCCGTTGCTGGAGGAGCACTACCACGGCCAGCTCAACCGCGCGCAGCTGCAGGAGCGGTTCGGCCTGGAACAACTGCTCGCCCGCCTTGCGCGCGGCTGAGCCCTCGGTGTCCCGCCCCGCGGCGCTCCCGCCCGGTGCAACGCCGGTGCGGCGGATCGTCCTGGACGAGCTGTCCCACGGGGTTGTTGAACGGCTCGACGCCGGCAGTGCGGCCTCCCTGAACGCCAGCGGCCTGGTCAAGGTCTCACCCCTGGGACTGGGCCTTTTCCGGATTGAGCCGGTGGGTATGGTGGGTTCGGTGCGTACGCCGGTGCTGCAATTGGACGTTCGGCCCAAGCAGCGCATTGACCTGACGAGGCTGCTGTTCCTGCTCGGCTACGTCGGGGACCAAGGCTTCCGGGAGGACGCCGTGACGGCCGAGGAGGTGCCGGGGCTGTGGAGCGCGCTCGCAGAGTCGCTGGCCCAGTTGGCGGACCGGGCGATGAGCCGTGGTGTGCTGCAGGGCTACCTCACCGTTGATGAATCGCTGCGGACGGTCAAGGGGCGGATCCGGATCTCAGACCAGATTTCGCGCCGGCCAGGAATGCTGGTGCCGCTGGAGGTCTCGTACGACGAGTTCACCGAAGACATTGCCGAGAACCGGATCCTGCGGGCTGCGCTGGAGCGGATGTCCCAGGTGCCGCGGGTACGGCCGGACGTTCAGAGCCGGCTGCGGCAGTTGAAGGGAAAGCTCGGCGCGGTCTCCCGGTTGCAGTCCGGCGCTCCGCTGCCGGCATGGCGGCCCACCAGGATGAACACCCGCTACCACGCCGCGCTCCGGCTGGCCGAGGTGATCCTGCGAAACGCGTCGGCGGAGGCCGGCGACGGTCAGCAGCAGTCGGCGTCGTTCGTAGTGGATATGGCAAAGGTCTTCGAGGACTTCGTGGGGAGGGCGCTCCGCGAAGCCATGGCCGCGTATCCGGGGGAGATGCGGCTGAGGCACAATGCCCTGCTGAACGAGGCGGTCCGGGACTCCGACCGGATCGTGGTGCAACCCGGCGCGGTCCATTTCCTGGGCGGCCGGCCGGTAATGGTCTACGACGCCAAGTACCAGGCCGCCGCCGATCCCGGCGCGTCCCTGTCGGCCGACCACTACCGGATGCTGGCGTACTGCACATCGCTCCGGGTCCCCACGGCCTGGATCGTGTACCCGGGGGCCGGAGGAATCAAATTGCGCCGAATCCTGAACACGGACATCGACGTGGTGGAGTTTCCGTTGGATCTATCGCTGCCGCCGGCGGAAATTCTGGCCTCGGTCGCCGACCTGGCCAAGCAGTCGTGGGGCGAAGTCCTGCGGCAGGCCAGCCTCGGCCGCTGAATCGAACCGCGGTTCAGGCGGGGCCGATTTCTCGGGACCGGTTCAGTCGGGGTCGTTGCTTACGGAGGGCGCACTGAGCAAGTGCTTCAACAGGGCCCCGCTCCGGTTCGCCCGGGTTCCTAGCGACGTGCAGGCGCAGACTTTCGCGGACGGGCTCTTCAGCGGCGCCGTTCCCGGCGAGAATTTCATCAATGATCGACGTCACTTGCCGACGGAGCGGTTCAAGATCCTGCTCAACGCGGCGGAGGGCGGTCTGGGTATTGGTTACATCCGAGCGTGAAGGGGACGCCTGGTGTTGCCGGAAGGGCAGGACCTTGGCCGTGAAGTCGGACCCGGCCGGCGACGACCGCACAGCGTCCAGTTCTTCGCTTGGAATCATGAGGTGGGGCATTTGCGCTCTCCCGAGGGCGTAGTAACTCCCATTCGAGGTCGAATGGATACGGTAAATATCCCCAAACTAATTCCCCAATAGAGAAGATATTAGCTCAGTCCGCCCGGACTGTCGCCTCCGGCGCTGCTGTACAGGTCGTACTGCAATCGGGGGCCACAGGGCCACGGGGGCCATGGAACTGAACCGCGATCTACTCTACCGCGGCTTGCTGGACACAGCCTGAATGGACGCGCCGTGCTGGGCAGGGCTTATTGGAAGGGCCGAACAGGGCCGGGCGGCGTGGGGCAGGGCGTTACGGGGCCGGGCGGCGTGGGGATCAACCGGGGGTTGGCTTGCGCAGGAATGCGTCCAGATTGGTCTCCAACGACGAGACGTCCTTAAGCTCGCACTCCCAAACGGTGAGTACCTGCCAGCCCGCGGCTTCAAGCAGCAAACGCTGCTCGGCGTCGCGGTCCCTGGTCCGAGTGCGCTTGGCGGCCCAGAAATCGGCGTTGTTTTGGGGCGCGTGCCGGCCTACGCGGCAATCGTGGAAATGCCAGAAGCAGCCGTTGACGAAGATGACCTTGCGCCGGCCGGCAAACACGAGATCAGGGTTGCCGGGCAGCCGACCGCCGCGGACGGAACCGTGCAGCCGGTAGCGGTAACCCTTGGCATGGAGCAACCGCCGCACCAGCATTTCGGGTTTGGTGTCCTTGCCGCGGATGCGGGACATGTTCCAGCTGCGCCGCTCGGAGGTGAGCTTGTCGGCCATGGTCTGGTTCTGCCAACGGGCGAAGTGCTAGAGATCGCGCTCTGGTTGCTCCCCGAACTGGAAATGCCGGCCGCTGAGCGAGGTCGGATCTATTTCGACGTAGAAGTCCTTCAGCGTGGGCACCCATGATTTCAATCCCAGCGCTTCGGCCCGGGCAATGTCCGCCGACTGCTGCAGGACGCGGGCGTTACCGCGGAGGACCACAGACCAAGCCTCATCGGAGAGGATCCCGTCTGTTTCGAAGAGCACTTTGGCGTTGATGGTGAGTTCGGCCAACTTGTTGCCCGGGGCCGTCCGGAGGTAAAGCTTCCTGGCGTCGACGACGTAGTTCACCGGGAAGATATCCGGTTCACCGGCGACCGTGACGACGAGCCTGCCGTGTTTGGTGCCCTCGAGGAGCTCCCAGGCCTGGTCGTCGTTAAGGACGAGGACCGGGTTGTCATCTGCATGTTCGAACATCATGGCTCCATTGTTCTGGCCGGTGTCATGAAATACCAGAGGAAAAGGTCCGGAATGCCGGCAGAAGTCGGGCGGGGTGTGGACCTGTGGATAACCCTGAGCCCCGGATGCGGAGTCGGCTACCCTTAAGCAATATTTGGATCCAGGCGTCGTGATTTTCTATCGGGGAGTAGCTGGCCATGACATCTCGCACTTCGATTTCCACCTACTGGCGCTGGCTCGTGCACAGGTTTCCTCACTGGCGCGGGAGCCGAGGTGCCGGGGCCGTCGTGATGGCCGCGGTCCTGTTTACCACCGCCTGCGCGGGCGCAGATCCAGGCCAAGGCGGAGCGTCATCGGCAGGAGCCGTGAGTGTCTCCGCGTCTCCCACAGCCAGTGCGACTCCGACGCCGACCGCCAGCTACAGGCCGGCCGACGCCTCAGGAAAAGCAGAGAATGTCCCGGTCCCCGTGTTGCCTGAAGCCGCGAAGGCAGAGACTAAGGAAGGTGCGGTGGCATTTGCCGCCTACTGGTTTAGTTTGCTCAGCCACGGATATGAGACCGGTGATTTGGTTGTTTTTGACTCCGTGACCTCAGTTGGTTGCGCTCCATGCGACAAAGCCAGAGCGGTTATCGGCGCGTGGAATTCGGAGGGGCGGTGGATCGTAGGGGGAAAAATATCCACTCCTTCTATAAGCACCGAATACATTCTCGGCCCAGAATTGACCTATCAGGTTGTGGTTCAAGCTCACCAGACGCCTCTGACGTACATGAGGGCTGATGGATCCGTCGCACGCAGTGACCCACAGCCTGACGATACGGGCAATCTACTGTTTCTGTCGTTCAATAATGGTGCATGGAAGCTCATCGACGTTGGCAGAATTGTCGCGTGACCCATGCGTTTTCTTGATGCTTTGAGAGCCGTGGGAATGCTTGGATCTGTGACGATCTTTTCGGTAATTGGGGCGGGTCAAGTACACGCGGCGGATCCTGACATTTTTGGAGAATGGCATCCGGACAGCGTCAATCTCAATGGGTGGGCCCTGGACCCCTCATCCAAGACGTTCACGAGGCTGCCGCCAGGAGCCGCGTCCGCAGACCCGTACCAATACAAATACGAACTCCAGTGCCACCTTGGCGGCGCGGATTTCGACACTACCTGTCTGGGTAACCGCGTCGACTGTAAAAACGGACCCGGCGGAGTGGAGGGGATTCCGGTTGTCTGGCTGAAAGCTCCAGCCGGCGTACCGCTGCCGACATGGTCCTTCCACTCCGGGCCGACTTGCCTCTTTGACCCACGGCCAGAGGACCTCCTTCCTCGCATCGCAGCCGTGATCCAGACAGAGTTCCAGCAACTCCCTGTTGCCGCCGGAACCAGCACCGCCCAACCCAGTCCACATACGCTGCGCGGAGCAGAAACGAATTTCTTTGCGGACGCTGCGGAACAACAGTTCGACATCACGATCCTTGCCCAGTCTGTGCACGTTGTCGCGAAGCCCGTGCAGTATTCCTGGAACTACGGCGACGGCACGCACCAAGGCCCTCTTCCGGCGTCGGGCGGGCCCTCTTCCGCAGGACCGATGGGGCGAGAAGACGCCCACCAGCCACGTTTATACCCAAACCGGCGACTTCAACGTCGTCCTGACCACCCATTTCAAGGGCACTTACTCCGTGAACGGTGGCCCGCCACTGCCCATTCCGGGCCAGGGCGTCTTCAACGCACCACCGCAAACCGTCAGCGTCTGGCGGTCAGTCACCCGCAACTACGCGGACACCTGCCTTGAAAACCCTCGTGGACAGGGCTGCCCGGGAGCCGCGCCGCTTCCCTGACCGGCTCCGCTTCCCTGAATATCGCCACCGTGTGTTCTGAGTCTCTTCCGGAATAGTTGCATGCGCTCCACAGTTATCGCCTACAGAGCCAATCCACTGTGAAAGGAACTGCACATGCTGTTTTCCCCAATGAACCTCGGCGAGCTTGAACTGAACAACCGCCTCGTAATGGCGCCGCTGACCCGCGTCCGCTCCGGCAAAGAGGGCATCCCGGGCCCCCTCGTGGTCGAGTACTACCGCCAGCGCGCCTCGCTCGGACTGATTGTCAGTGAAGGTACCTTTCCGAGCCACGCCGGCCGCGGATTCCCGGGACAGCCCGGGCTGGTCACTGAGGAGCAGTTCGGCGGCTGGGCCAAGGTCACTTCTGCCGTGCACGCTGAAGGCGGCCGGATCTTCGCCCAGGTCATGCACGCGGGCCGGGTCACCCATGAGGCCACGACCGGCGGCTACGAGGTGGTCGCACCGAGTGCCATCGCTATCGACGGCGAAACCCGAACTTACGAGGGCAAGAAGACGCTGCCCGTTCCGCACGCCCTCACCGCCGATGAGCTGCCCGGCGTCGTCGAGGAGTTCGTCACGGCGTCGCGCAACGCCATCGGCGCAGGGTTCGACGGCGTCGAACTGCACTCCGCCAACGGCTACCTGCTCCACGAATTCCTGTCGCCGGCTTCCAACCAGCGCGACGACGTCTACGGCGGATCGCCGGAGAACCGCGCACGCTTCGTCATCGAAGTGACTGAAGCCGTCGTGGCCGCGATTGGCGCCGACCGGGTAGGCATCCGCATCTCCCCGGAGCACAACATCCAGGGCGCCCTTGAGCAGGATGCCGCTGACGTCCGTGCGACGTATGGCCACCTGGTTGATACCTTGGCTCCGCTGAAGCTGGCCTACCTGAGCGTCCTGCACAAGGAGCCGACGGGTGGGCTGGTTCAGGACCTGCGGTCGCGCTTCGGCGGGAAGTTCCTGCTGAACACCGGCTTCAGTTCCATCACCACGCCCGAGGAAGCCAGTTCGCTCGTAGCCGACGGGCATGCTGACGCCGTCGTCGTCGGTCGCCCCGCCATCGCGAACCCGGACCTCGTCCGCCGCTGGCGTGAAGGTCTTCCCGTAAACGAGCCGGACCAGGCCACGTTCTACAGCGAAGGCGCCGAAGGCTACACCGACTACCCGGCTTACCAGAACTAAGTTTCAGCGGCAGCACCGCACGGCTGGACATGTCCCGCGGCGGCGGCGAACAGTGGGCAGAACACCATTCTGCCCACTGTCCGCGTTTAAGAATGAGCATGTCCCTTGGCGGGTTCGAAGGGGGCGGGCCCAAGAATGAGCATGTCCCCAGGGTCAGGTTGCGGTCGACCGCTGGCACAGGCCGATGAAGGCGCCAAGTTGCCCGAGGCCTTCGGGGTGCAGCGGGAGGTAGTTGGTGAGCTCCGGGGCCCGGATAATCACAGCGCGCCACTGGCCCCGGGACACTGCGACGTTGATCCGGTTGCGCGAAAGCAGGAACTCCATGCCCCGGGGGGCTTCGGCCACGGCTGAGCAGGCCATGGACACCATCACCACGGGCGCTTCCTGGCCCTGGAACTTGTCCACGGTTCCCACCCTCACCCCGGACAGGCCGGCGCCGTCGAGCGCCTCGCGGATCAGGTTGACCTGGGCGTTGTAGGCCGCGACGACAAGGATGTCGGTGGCTTCCAGCAGCCGGCTGGTGCCGGCGTCGTGCCAGCGAAGTCCCACGTGCCGCCGTACCTGCCGGACCGCCTCGGCGGCTTCCTCGGGGGAAGATGTGCTGTTGCCCTGGTGCTCGACCAGCACCGTTTCGATCCCGGCCGGAACACCCTCAAGCCGCCGCAGATCCGCCGCGGGAGCGGAGTTCAGCTTTCCCTCATAGGAGAGCTGGGACACGGCCGCACATAGGTCGGTCGTCATCCGCCACGAGTCGGCGAGGAAGTATCCCAGTTCTGCAGGAAGCGTGTCGTGGCCAGCGGAGATCCAGCCCAGCGCTGACTCGTCTACCGGCTCCGGATGTGAGGCCTGGCTGACCTGCGGCAGTTGCTGCGGATCGCCCAGCATCAGGAGGCGGCTGCTGGCCCGGGCAACGGCCAGCGTGTTGGCCAGGGAAAACTGTCCGGCTTCGTCGATCACCAGCAGGTCCAGCGACCCGGCCGGAACCGAGGCACCTGTCATGGTCCAGGCCGTTCCGCCCACCAGCGCACCACCAGCCGTGCCGAGCAAGCGGGCGACGTCCCGCGCCGACCGCTGGCTCCACGGGAGCGGCTCGTTGTGCTTGACCTCCTTCGCCACCCGGCTGGGGTCGACGCCCGCCTTGGTCACCGCCGTTCTGAGCAAATTTTCGACGACGGCATGGGACTGCCCGACGACGCCGACTTTCCACCCCCGTGCCACCAGACGGGCGATCACGTGCGAGCCCACATGGGTCTTGCCCGTGCCTGGCGGGCCCTGGACAGCCACGTAGGAGCGGTCCAGGGCTGCGACGGCGTCCGTGATGGCATCTATAAAGCGGTCCGGACCCGCTCCGGGAACTGGTAAGGGCTGTCCGCCCAACAGCCGCGGCGGCACGCGCCGAATAAGGTCCAAGGCGGGATGGCCCGGAAATATGAAGCTGCCGATCGCTCCGGACGCGGCCGACGCCCGCAGCCCGGCGGCGACGTCTTCGGCTAGATCCGCCAGCGCCGCTTCGATGTTCTTCGTCTGCAGCGGCTCCTTCTCGGTCAGGGCAATCGGCAGCTGCGCATACGGGTCGACGTCCCGGCGGAGCTTGTCCCGAATCACAACGATGTCTTTGCCGTCTTCGTGACCGAGTTCCAGGACCTCCGTCCCGAACCAGCCATTGCGGCCGGACCCGCCGATCCCGGTCCCCTCAAGACCACCAGGCAACGGCGGACCGTACATGCGGAACCAGCTGCTGCCCTCGCGCAGGTCGGAGCCCGGGCTGATGGTGCCTGTCAGCTTCACCCGGCGTTCCGGCAGTTTCGTGCCGTCCTTCCACCAGTCCTCCAGCGCTTCCGCGGATTCGACCAAGAAGACGTTTCGATCCTGCTGATGGGTGTCCGGCCCGTTCTCACAGCGGTCGAAATGGGCCCACCAGAAGGATTTCCGTTCGCGGCGGTGGTAGCTCACCGCCGCCGCCAGCATGGCCACGGCCTTCCGGTCCGTCTCGGACAAGCCGTGATCCGGTCCGCTGAACGCGGCCAGGTCCAGCTCTGCCGGCGTTATGTCTGCGCCGTCCTGCGCGGTCTGGTTTTGTTCAGGGAGAGCTGGCTCAGTTCGAGCCTGACCGCCACCCGGCGTAATGCCCCGTTCCCGGGCGAGGCCAAGCAGCCAGTTCCTGAGTTCCAAGGTGGAGAGGCAGTCGTATTCGTTGTAGTCCGAGATGCCCGCCAGGACCGCCGCGGCCTCGTCCTGCCGGCCGTCGTCGCGCGCGTCGCAATAGTGTGCGTAGGCAACCACGGAGGCGCCGGCGTCTTTGACGTCGCCGGAGCGCAGGTGGGTGCCCATGTACAGCGGCTCAAGCTTTTTGATGCTGTACGAATTCTCGGAAATACGGAGGCTGTTTCGGACGGTTTGGTACAGGTCCACGAGCAGGCCCTCGCGCAGCCACCGGTCCACGGTGTCCTCGCCGGCAACGTGCAGTACGGAGAGTTTTCGAAGCGCCGTTTTCTCGTAGGCTGCGTAGTGGAAGACGTGCATGTCCGGGTAGACCCGCCGGCGTTCCTCCACATAGGCCAGAAAGTCCAGGAAGGCCTGCTTCTCCTCCTCCCGGCTGTGCGCCCAGAACGGCTTGAACACGGCCGCGGCGCCCGGGGCGTCAGGGTTTTCCACGACGCCGAAGAGATACTCGAGGCCCCAGGCGCCGGTGGCGCTCTCCTGCCACAGCGGGTCACCCTCGAAGTCGAAGAAGATGTCGCCCGGACTGGGCCGGGGCAGATCGGCCAGGGTGTTCTCCGCGGTGACCCGGTAGCGGATTGTGCGCTCTTCGCCGTCCTTGACATACCGGACGGCGCCGTCTGCTTCGCCGGCGCCGCTTTGCATCCGGGCCTGGTCCTGCAACCGCAGCAGGGAGGCGTTGGCTCTCGGGAGGGTGGCGCCGGCGAGGTCCTTGACCGTGGAGATGTCTTGCCCGTGGAGCTTCTTGCGCTGGCTGGAGGTCATGCGTGCGACCAGGAGCAGATCGTCGGTGGCTTTGACCTGTTCCTGGCAGTAGTTGCAGCGTCCGCAGGCCGACATCCCCGGCTCGTCCCAGCGGACCGCGTCCGGTTGAGCCATGTGCGCCGAGGTCAGGATGAGGAAACGGTCCCGGCGCTCGCGAAAAACGGGCAGGATGTCCGCGAGGCTGTGGTGGCTCCGGAGGTAATCGAAGCCGCCGCCGGACAGCGCGACCGTGGCCCCGAGGACCAGGGTCACCGAGGGGTCCGGGGCGATCCCTGCCTTCAGGAGTTGGTCCGCGTAGGCGGCCAGTTGCAGTAGCGCCGTGACCTTGGCGTGGCGGGCCAGTTTGGTGTCGAACACGGCGTAGCCGCCGTCGGACTGGCGGACCAGGAAATCCGAACGCCCGTGGAACCGGCCGTCGAAAAACGCGGCCTGAAAAACGACGTCGGCGCCCGAGCGGAGGGCCGCGAGCGATTCCTCGTGTTTGGCTTGCAGGGTGGCGCGGTCCATGGTCCCGGCCGGAACGACGTCGTACACGCCGCGGGAGGTGCCGGCATCCCAGATTCCGAACTGGGACACAAAAGCGTCCAGGACCTTGTGCTCGTGACGGTCGCCCAGGGTCGCGGCGCGCCCCAGCATCTCGTCCTCCTCGAAGGCGGCCTTGGGGGACCGGCCCAGTTTTTCGTCGAGGGTGCGCAGGAGCTGATACTCGCAGCCGGCAGCCACTACCAGATCGCTCGCGGAGAAGATCAGATCCGGTGCGTGCCCCGGAACCTCCGGTTCAAGAAAGAACACTATTCCCCCGTCGATTGCAGCTTTAGGCCAAGTTATCAAGGCCCCCGGACAATCATGGCGCAATCCCGGGACAGGGGCGGCAGGCCCCTGTCCTTCGTCAGTCGCCCGGCGTAGGGTCAGATGACTATGACTGAACAGCAGCCCTATGAAGTCGTCCAGCGGTTCCCCGCCTTTGAACTGCGCCGTTACCCCTCCTACGTCGTTGCCGAGGTTGAGGTCCAATCCTCTTTCGACCGGGCAGGCAACGCGGCGTTTCGTACGCTCTTCGGCTACATCAACGGCGGGAACGCTGCGCAGCAGTCCTTGGCGATGACCGCGCCGGTATTGCAGGAATCGGGACAGCCGCAGAAAATAGCGATGACCGCACCCGTGCTCCAAAGCGCGGACACAGGACCAGACGGGACGAACGGCGCGTTCGTCGTCGCGTTTGTGCTGCCCGCCGACATGACCGAGGACACCGCACCGGTGCCGAGCAGCCCCGACGTGACGGTCAAGGCCGTGCCCGGATCCACCGCCGCCGTCCTGAGGTTCTCCGGCCGCAGCACGGAGGAGGCCTTCGCGCAACGGACCCGGGAGCTTGAGGAAGCCATCCGGGACGCCAGCCTGACCCCGCTCGGGCCGCCGCGCTATGCCCGCTTCGACCCGCCCTACAAGCCGTGGTTCCTGCGCCGCAACGAAGTCGTGCAGGACGTCAGCAATCCGATGGCGGGCGACACCCTGTAGGCCCCGACGTGGCCGGTAAGGCAAAATGGCGGGGTGAATCAACTCCCGCAGCGCCCGACCATGCCCGTCAATAACGCGCCCTTGCAGAGCCGGTCGGCGCAGAGCGGATCCGCCCAGAACGCGCCCTCGCAGGAATCCGGCATCGCGGCCCAGATCGCCCATGAGCTCGGCGTCGCCGGCTGGCAGGTTAAAGCGGCCGTGGACCTGCTGGATGCCGGGTCCACCGTGCCCTTCATCGCCCGGTACCGCAAGGAAGCGACCGGGACCCTGGATGACACGCAGCTCCGTGAGCTGGAGGAAAGGCTGCGCTACCTCCGCGAGCTGGAGGACCGGCGCCGGACCGTGCTGGAAGCAATTGCTGCGCAGGGCCAGCTGACACCGGAACTGCAGGCGGCCGTCGTCGGCGCGGACACGAAATCCCGGCTTGAGGACATCTACCTGCCCTTCAAATCCAAGCGCCGGACGAAGGCGCAGATCGCCCGCGAAGCCGGCCTGGAACCGCTCGCTGACGTATTGCTGAAGCGGCCGGAGCTGGATCCCGACAGGGAAGCCGCCAAGTACCTGAACACCGAGCATTCGATCACCGACTCCGCTGCGGCGCTCGCCGGTGCCCGTTCGATCCTGATCGAACGCGTGGCGCAGGACGCCGACCTCGCCGCTACGCTGCGGGAGCGGCTCTGGACCCAGGGCCGGATGGTGTCCCGGGTGAAGAAGGGCAAGGAAGCCGACGGCCAGAAGTTCAAGGACTACTTCGCATTCGACCAGGCGCCGACCGGCATGCCTTCGCACCGTGTCCTCGCGCTGCTGCGCGGCGAAAAGGACGGGGTCCTGGAGCTGGACCTCACCGAGGCGCAACCCGACGACGACGCCGCACTCACCGCCACCCGCGGCCGGTACGAGGCCGCCGTGGCCAGGTTCCTCGGGGTTGCCGACCGCGGCCGGCCCGCCGACGCGTGGCTGCTCCAAACCGCCCAGCAGGCCTGGCGCTCGCGGGTGCTGGCCCGGCTCACAGCGGACCTGCGCAGCCGGATGTTCGCCGCCGCCGAAGATGAGGCCGTGCGGGTCTTCGCGGCCAACCTGCGTGATGTGCTGCTGGCCGCCCCGGCCGGGAACCGTGCCACCCTGGGACTGGACCCGGGACTGCGCACCGGGGTCAAGGTCGCGGTGGTGGACGGCACCGGAAAGGTCGTTGCCACTGACACGGTCTACCCGCATGCACCCGCCCGGAAATGGGACGAGGCGCTGCGGAGCCTGGACCGGCTGGCGCGGCAGCACGGAGTCGAACTCGTGGCCATCGGCAACGGCACGGCGTCACGGGAGACGGACAAGCTCGCGGCCGAACTGATCAAGCTGCTCGCCGCGGCGGGCCCGGGGGCCGGACCCGCAGGCAGACCACAAAGCACGCCGCAGAAGCTTGTGGTGTCAGAGGCCGGCGCCTCGGTTTATTCAGCGTCGGCGCTGGCCGCCGCGGAACTGCCCGGCATGGACGTGTCCTTGCGCGGGGCGGTGTCCATTGCCCGGCGCCTGCAGGACCCGCTCGCGGAGCTGGTGAAGATTGAGCCGAAATCGATTGGTGTAGGGCAGTACCAGCACGACGTCACCGCGGCCAAGCTGGACCGCAGCCTCGATGCTGTCGTGGAGGACTGCGTCAACGCGGTCGGCGTCGACGTGAATACGGCCTCGCCGGCGCTGCTGAGCCGGGTGGCCGGCGTCGGTCCACTGCTGAGCGAAAACATCGTCGCGTACCGGAACGAGCACGGCCCCTTCGCCAGGCGCAGCGAGCTCAAGAAAGTCCCGCGGCTGGGTGCCAAGGCCTTTGAACAGTGCGCCGGCTTCCTGCGGATCACAGGGGGAGCGGAGCCGCTGGACGCCTCCAGCGTCCACCCGGAGGCGTACCCGGTGGCGCGCAGGATCCGGGCAGCCGCCGGTAACGGGCCGGCGTCCGTGCTGAACCCGCAGGACTTCGTAGACGGCGCGTTCGGCCTCCCGACCGTGCAGGACATCATCGCCGAACTGGAAAAGCCGGGCCGGGACCCCCGGCCGGCCTTCGCGGCAGCCACGTTTTCGGAGGGCATCGAGAAGATTTCCGACCTCGAGCCCGGAATGATCCTCGAAGGGACGGTCACCAACGTGGCGGCGTTCGGCGCGTTCGTCGACGTCGGCGTGCACCAGGACGGCCTCGTACACGTGTCCGCGCTGGCCAACCGCTTCGTCTCGGACCCGCGAGAAGTGGTGAAGTCCGGACAGGTGGTCCGGGTCAAGGTGCTGGAGGCCGATCCGGAGCGGAAACGCATATCACTGACCTTGAGGCTCGACGACGAGCCGGCGCCTTCCGGTGAACGTGGAAGTTCCCGCCGCGACAGGCCGCGGCAGGAGCGCGCGGCCGGGGCGCCGCGAGTGGCCGCGCCGGCGGCGCCGCACGCCAGGCCGAAGGCAGCTCCGAAGGCTGCCCCGAAGGCTGCTCCGAAGGTGGCGCCGGCCGATACGGCGATGGCCGAGGCGCTGCGGCAGGCCGGATTGGGAAGGTAGGTCAACCGCTTAGCGACGCGTAGCCACCGCTTGGCGCAAAAGGCGTGGCATTTCCCTGAAACTACCTCACAATTGCCGGAGGTAAAGCGGCCGATGGGGGTCTTTCGCCTCTATGCCGACGAGACACCGACGTCTTCGACAATCAAGGGAGCAATTATGGGCTGGCTGGACCGCGAACGAACCATCGCCCCACCCGGGTTCAACCGTTGGCTGGTGCCGCCAGCCGCGCTCGCCGTACATTTGTGCATTGGGCAGGCCTACGCGACCAGTGTGTACAAAACAGCGTTGGTCAAGCATTTTGATGCCAGCCTGACCGAGATCGGCGTGATTTTCTCAATCGCGATTGTGATGCTGGGACTTTCCGCGGCAGTGATGGGCACGTGGGTGGACACCAATGGTCCGCGCAAGGCGATGTTCACGTCGGCCCTGTTCTGGGCCAGCGGCTTCCTGATCGGATCTCTCGGAATCTTCACCAGCCAGCTGTGGCTCGTCTACCTGGGCTACGGGTTCATCGGCGGCATCGGCCTGGGCATAGGCTACATTTCCCCGGTCTCCACACTGATCAAGTGGTTCCCGGACCGTCCGGGCCTCGCCACGGGCATGGCCATCATGGGCTTCGGCGGCGGCGCGCTCATCGCCAGCCCGGTGTCCACCGCGCTGCTGAAGATGTACGATCCGAACTCCGGCGTCAAGGGCTGGGTGGCCAGCGGCGACTCCGTAGGCAAGCTCTTCCTGACGCTCGCGGTTATCTACCTGGCCTACATGATGTTCGGTGCGTTCACCATTAAGGTGCCGGCCGATGGCTGGAAGCCGGCTGGCTTCGACCCCTCGAAGGTCAAGAAGTCCGTGCTCGTGACCACTGACAATGTTTCCGCCAAGAACGCCATCAAGACCAAGCAGTTCTGGCTGGTCTGGATCGTGTTGTTCTGCAACGTTACCGCCGGCATCGGCATCCTGGAACAGGCCGCTCCGATGATCCAGGACTTCTTCCGCCAGTCCGACGGCGTCTCGCTCGTCAGCGCCGCCGTCGCCGCGGGCTTCGTGGGACTGCTGTCGATCGGCAATATGGCCGGACGCTTCGTCTGGTCCTCCACCTCCGATATCACCGGCCGCAAGCGCATCTACATGGTTTACCTGGGCGTCGGCGCGGTGCTCTACACCGTTCTGGCCCTCGCCGGGTCCACCACAACCGCGCTGTACGTGCTGCTGGCCTTTGTCATCATTTCCTTCTACGGTGGCGGCTTCGCCACCGTCCCGGCCTACCTGCGCGACCTGTTCGGGACGTTCCAGGTCGGCGCCATCCACGGCAGGCTCCTGACCGCCTGGTCCGCTGCCGGCATTGCCGGTCCACTGATCGTCAACGCTTTCCTGGACGCCCAGGGCAAGCCGGGCCAGCTCACGGCGGTGTCCTACCAGCCCGCGCTGCTGACGATGGTGGGCTTGTTGATCGTCGGCTTCATCGCCAACCTGATGATCAAGCCCGTGGATGCGCGCTTCCACCAACCGCGCCAGGAAGCCACCCGATCCGCCGAACCCGCTATGGAGGCATGAGATGAATACCGGAAAAGTAGCCATCGCCTGGACCCTCGTCGGGGTGCCGCTCGCTTACGGAGTGTTCCAGACCCTGACCCGCGTGGCGGCGCTGTTTGGCTGACTAGCCGCAGCTGAGGCGCCCATGAACACCGCAGGACCGGCCATAGTTGTGGCCGGTCCTGCGGTGTTCATGGGCAATCGTCGACTCGGAGGTGTCAGTCGGCATCGGTGCTGATCTTCTGTAAGGAAAGCCTTGTGGCCGCGCTGATCTGGGCTGCGCCTCGGCCCTGGTCACTTCGAAAATCCCGTCTCCGGATTGGGCGCCGTAGGTCCCAAAGAAGGCATGCACGCCGGCGCGAGGGTCATGGAGTCCGCCATGGAGGTATCTACCTGGCCCCGCGCCGCTTACGACGCCGGCATCAGTGTTGGCGGCCGGAAGAAGCTATTGCGACGCGGTCTCTGCTGCGGGTCTATGTGCGGGGGCGGGATGAACCAAGGGATTCCGTCACGGACGTGGATGGCCCACTGCTCCTTGTGGGTCAGATGGTGATGGTAGCTGCAGAGCAACGTCCCGTTGTCCGTACCGGTACTGCCGCCGCGGGACCAATAGCTGATGTGATGGGCTTCGCACCACGGTGCAGGGATCGTGCAGCCGGGGAAAGCGCAGCCCTGGTCACGGGTGGCGATGGCCTTCCGGATATGGGGCGGAAATATTCGTGAGGTCCGGCCGATGTCCAGGATCCGGCCTTCGCCGCCAAGAACTACCGGAATGATGTCCGCGTCGCAGGCAAGCTTGCGGACCGTAGCGGCGTTGACCGGGCCGCCGAACAGCAGCGAGCCGGTGTGTTCCAGCCGGTCTCCGTCTCCTTCCGTACGAATTACGGCTGCCTTGGGGCTCGACGCCGCCGGGCTGCCCCATGGCTCCGCGGACCCATCACCCGTCCCTGCGGGGGTGCCCGCCGTCAGGAGCCGCGACAGCAGGTCACGGTAGTCGATGGTGACCATCACCTGGGGGCGGAGCCCTCCTGTGGCGGGCAGCATTCCACTTGTGAGGGCCACCTTGCAGGCACCAACCAGGCCATCCAGGAGCTTCTGCGGACGGGAACGGCGGTCGAGTTCCACCGCGTCGTCATCACCGTCGTTGCGGCTCTCCGGTCCGCCAGCGAAGGTCGGCATTTGTTGGTTGCCGCCGCCGGTGGCCGTGCTTCCGACGCTGCCACCGCCACCACCATCGCAATCGCCAGTGTGGGATGACGCCGCATCGCCCTGGATACGGGGATTGGCGGCCGTGTTCATGACGGTGACAAGGTGTTCGAACTGATCCGGGGTGGCGAAGATTTCCATATGGTGGAGCCCGTGACGGGGCTTGCGAATGAAAGCACCCTGCAGACGCCTGAGTAGCTCCTCGGAAGGCTCCGCACCATCTTGATCGATTGCATCTGTCCAGCGCCGGGCAACCCTGGTGAGGAAGTCGGGATCGCTTTCCTCTGCTGTGCGGGTCAGTGCGTGTTCCATCCGGGTCAGTGACCCGGGGTCTGCAATGCCCCGGACCCGTTCCAAGGCGACGGTGACGATGCTTGCGTTCCGCGAAGATACCTTGGCCGCAGCCACGGCTGCTCCGAGTTTTTCACACCGCACGGGCAGGAATTGCCCGGCGATGATGGCGCGGGGAAGCAGGTCCTCCGACAGGGCCAGCCTGCGGCGCGCCTCAGCGGCGGAAATCCTTAGCCGTCCACGGAGGAACTCGACGGTGTTTCGGTAGCCGTCATCAGCGGTTGTTTCAGGCGGATCCGGTGCGGGGCTTGCCGACGGTGCCGTCCGGAGAATTCCAGCGCCGTCCGGTCCAGTTGCTGGGAGTTCACGCCAACCCGTGGTCCACGAGTCACTGCTGCCGCCCGTGCCCGACGCTGGGCGGAGGCTGGCCTGCCGGCGGGTTCGGTCTACTGCTTTCGCAGCCACCAGCTGAAGGTAGTCGAGAGTCCGGGAGATCTCCTCGATACGCCCGGCAAAGTCCGCCGCTTCCCGGAAGGAATATATGTCCGCGTCCGACGCGGCCGCGTTGCAAAACGCCCCGAGATCGGCGCAGATGGCATCCAGCATTCGGGAACCAGACCGGCCAGTCTCCGCTTGATGCTTCTGATCTGGACCGCTCTGATCTGGACCGCTCTGACCCGGACCGCACTGACCCGGGCAGCCCGTGTCCGGGCCGACCTGATCCGGGTCCTTCTGTGTGAACCAGCCGGTGGCCTCCATGGTTTTACTTTGCCAGAGGGGTACGACAATTTAGTGTGCGTCCGAAAACCTGACGGTGGCCAGGCAACCCGCTGCTCAGGCCTGCAGCGCCCGTGGCCGGCCAAACCGGGTAAACACGCCGGGGGAGAAGAGCACAGAATCCGGGGGGCCGGCCACCTCGATGCCGGCGGCCGCGATCAGTTGATCTTCCAGAGTTGTCACCTTCGCCCGGTACAGCAGCCACGGCGTGTGGGTGTTGGGCACATACAGCGTCTTGTCGCGAAAACGCGTGTGCAGCCCAAACCGTGCGGTGAGATGAACGGAAAGTTCATCGGTGGCGGGGTCGTCGAACGCCGGGGTCACGGCGAAGTCGCTCCGCGCGCCGCCGCCAAACCTGCGTACGGAGTACCCGGTGGACGGATCGGCAGGGTTGGAAGCACGGAAGCGGTCCTGCGACCAGACATAAGGAATGCCGGCGGTCCGGGCAGTTAGGACGACGGCCAGCCGGCCTGCATCCAGGGTGAGAAAGACCACGCCGCGTGTCCCGTCGGGTTCACGCGAGTACAGCCGGACGTTAATTTCATTGAAGCTGCCGAAATACGGTATCCCCGGTCCGCGTCCCAGCCCCGCGCCCTTCATCCGGAATCCGATCAGCCCTACCCACGCGGCGCCATCGAAAGTATCAGGGACCACGCCTGGGGGCATAAAGGCCGCTGCGACGGGCTCCGGGATGCGCCAGTGGAGGAAGACGGCGTCGGTCCACTGCTGGCCCATGATGACGGGGGCCGGTAGCTCCGGGGGGACAGGCCACGGATCAGAGCCCACGCGGCTCAGTCTTTGCGGCAGGTGAAGCTGGCGTCTCGGTCATGGCATGAGCTTAGCCAGCGCCGCCAACACCGGAAAAGGACTTTCCGCTATCGGACGAACCGTCAGGCCCCTCAGCAGGTTCTTTTTGCCACGGCCAGCGTCCGGTGATTTCCAATTCCAGCGAGAAGCTCAGGAAGGTACGAATCAGCACGATGACCCCCAGCACACCCACGCTTTCGAAAGTCGGGGTGATGGCTACGGTGCGGATAATGTCCGCCGCGACGAGGAACTCGAGTCCCAGCAGGATGGAGCGGCCGAGCAATTGCCGGTAGGACCGGTAAACGGAGAGCGGACCCGATCCCGGCGGCCGGCCGCGGAGCTGGAATCCGCGCAGGGCCAGGGGAATCGAGACGACGGCGCCGAACACCATAACGGCCACACCGGCAACGTCCACGTAGGTGCCGACGGTCTCAATCGTGCCTTGAAAATCCATGATTTCCTTTCAGCTGGTCGCCCGCCTGGTTGCTCGCATGGTCGCCCGCCTGGTTGCTCGCATGGTCGCCCGCCGTGCGCGGCGCGGGCCCCGTGCGGCGCGGGGGCGCCGTACGGCGTCCGACGCCCTGGTCAGGGGTGCCGAACGCCGATGCCGGCCAGGAGCGCCTGGTAACCCTCACGGAAGGTGGGGTAGTGGAACGTGAAGCCGGTCCCGAGGAGGCGTGAGTTGCTGCACCGCTTGTTCCCGCCGCGCGACGGCTCACTTCGCGACGGTTCGCCCCGCGACGGCCCATCGCCCGACGCCTCGCCCCGCGACGGCTCCTCGGGCGCGGGCAGCGGGAGTCCCATCTCGGTGGCCAGGAAGCGCAGGACGTCGCCGAGTTCGGCGGGGTCGTTGTCCACACCCAGGTAGAGCGGCCCGGGTTCCTCGTCCATCGTGCACAGGTGCACGATCGCCGCGGCGGCGTCATCCCGGTGGATGCGGTTGGTGAAGCGGGATTCCGCCGGCACCACGGCGTTTCCGCCGCGGACCTGGTCAATGAGCCGGGTCCGGCCCGGACCGTAAATGCCGCCGAGCCGGAGGACCACCGGTGTGATGCCGGTGCCGCGCAGCCTGCTGGCAAGCAGGTTCTCTGCCTCGAGCATGATGCGGCCGGAAAAACCGCCGGGGTCCGGCGTCGTGTTTTCATCAACCCAGCCGCCACCGGCGTCGCCGTAGACAGCGGTGGAGGAGACAAAGACGATGCGGTCCGGTGCGCCCGCGCCGGCAGCGCGGGCGGCGTCAACGGCGTCGAGCACGTGTCCCAGCCCGTCCACGTAGGCAGCCCGGTAGGCCTCCTCTGTGGGGGTGTCTGCGGCCAGAGAGACGACGACGGCGGTCGTTTCCGCCGGGAGGGGCGGCAGTTCACCGCTGCTCAAGTCAACACCGACGCCCTCGATCCCGGGCGGGATCTTGTCCGGCGAGCGCCGCCACCCCACAACCCTGTGCCCCGCTGCCGCGAAGTGCAGCCCCGTCTCCGTGCCGAGATCGCCGCAACCGGCCATAAGTACAGTCATGCGAACAGTCTGCCAGTGTTCATCCCTGCCGTTGTGACGGGCCCGGGGTCGGCTTGAGGAAAACTTGCTGGGATCTTGTCCCCTGATGATGCGCCGGCTTGAGGGGACCCGGGCAATGTTGCATTCGTCAGCCTGTGGGGGGCCGGCACATTGTCCATTTACCCGGTCCATGCGGTCCGGCTTCACGAAACGGAACTCCGATGGGTCTCAACCTAAATTCCACATCCAGCAAGGTCCTGGCGTCCGCTGCTCTCCTGGCAGCAGCCGCGGGTGTGGCCGGGCTGGGCACCTACGGTGGCTTTACGGCCAGCACCTCGGCGTCCGCCCCGGTTAAGGCCGCTACGGTCAACCTCGCCAGCGGCGAGAACAGCCGGCTCAACGTTGCTGCCAACGGAGCCATCCCGGGTGACACCATGCAGCGCGCGTTCACTTTGGTCAATAACGGCGACCAGGACCTGACCGGCATCACACTGACCACCGCTGCGTCGCCGTCGTCCATCCTTGACACGGATACTCAGAATGGCCTGCAGATGAAGATCGAAAGCTGCCCGGTCGCCTGGACTGAAGCCGGCGTCGCGCCGTCCTACACCTACACGTGCCAGGGAGCGGGAAACCCGCAGATCACGACGGTCCTCGCGAGCCGTGCGGTGGCTGGCAGCAACCTCGCGCTCTCGAACCTGACCTCCGCGGTGGCAGGTAGAACTGACTTCCTCCGCGTCACGCTTTCCGTTCCGTCGGGCGCAGGCAACGAATTCCAGGGAAAAAACAGCACGATCGGCTTCACCTTTAACGCTGGAGTCCGCGCAGCCACCAACAAGTAACCGAACTTCACGGGGCCCGGCCGTGCTGGGCGGCCGGGCCCCGTGAAGAATCCACATGAATCAACTGGCAGGAGGAACATTCCGTGAGCACTACGCAACTGCTGGAGCCCCGCCCAAAGGCGGACTCGCGCAATGCGCGTGCTCCTCACGGTCGACGGCGGGCCGCGGCAACGGCACCGCGAGCCGGGGGGCTGGCCGCTCAGGCCGCGTCCGCCGTCGGCCGCATCTTCATTGCGCTGCTGCTCATCTCGGCGGCAGCGATCTTCCTGTTCCTGGCGGTGGGTCCACGGTTCCTGAATTACCAGACGTCCACGATGCTGACCGGAAGTATGTCACCGGGCATCAACCCGGGCGATGTGGTCGTCAGCTCGAAGATTCCGGTGTCGGACCTGGTGGTCGGCGACATCATTACCTACAGCATCCCGATTGACGACCACCGGATTGAAACCCACCGGGTCACCGGCATCACCACTGATAAGGCCGGCCTGACTTCGGTGACCACGAAGGGTGATGCCAATCCGGGAGCCGATCCCTGGGCCGCTGTTCTTTCCGAAAACCACGTTTACAGAACCGTGGCCGTGGTGCCTTACCTCGGCGACGGTATCCGCGTGCTCCGGCAGCCGCCCGTTCAGACCGTGCTGCTCTACGGTGCTCCGGCCGTGGTTGTACTGCTTGTGCTCAAGTCGATCTGGGCCAAGCCGAAACTCCCCAGCGGTGACTCCGGGGGATCTGACGTTTTGGAACCGGAGATTCAGCAGTGAACCCCTGTGATGGACTCGTCCTGGACATCGGACGAATCGACAGCCTGTCTATTGAGTTGAGCTCCCGTGCTTACGCCGTGGGCATTCTCAGCCGTTTCCTCGAACGGCTACCGGGCCGGCTCGGGAGCGTCCACGGCAATTTGCGCGAGGGACAGAGCGAAGGCGCGTTGATTGCCATCCTCAGCGTCGCGACGTCGGCCGCCATGACCGGCGCCCTGCAGTTGGAAGCACAAAGCCGGGAGGTGGAACGGCAGATCAGGGCCGGCGACCTCGCTGCCGCCCGGGTTGCCGCCGGGGGTTTGGACACCAACGCCGCCGATTTCGCCCAGCAGGCCCGGGAGCTGTTCGGTTCAGAGGCCACGGAGGCACAGCGCTCCGCGCCGGAGCAAATTCTCCAGGCCGCCTAGCGGTATGGAACTAGTCCGGTATGGAACTAGTGCGGAATTGAACTAATGCGAAGTGCAGCCGGAGCCCGCGGCAGTTGGCGGGATGTCCAACGGCATTCGCAAGGACACTACAGCGCCACCGTCGGGTCCTTCGCCAATCTCAAGATGCCCGCCGTGGGCGCCGGCAATCCGGACACACGTAGCAAGCCCGAAGCCGGAGCCTGGCGGGTCGCCGTCGCGGTGCAGCCGGATGAGCGGCTCGGTGACGCGGTCGCGGTCCTCGGCCGGGATGCCCTTACCGTTGTCTGCGACCCGGATGGTGAGTTCGTCGACTTTTTTTTCGGCCGTCACCAGTATCCTGGGCGCCGTGCCGGGACGGCAGTATGCGACGGCATTGTGGATGAGGTTCTGCAACAGCGTGCGCAGCTGCCCGGCGTCGGCGTCGAAGTGGACGTCGGCGACGGTAATCTCAGCCGCGGCGTCCTGGAGGAGCCGCGCCAGGTCTTCTTCAACGTCGTGGACCAGGGCGGCGAGGGACACCGGCTGGCGCCGGACGTCACCGCCAATCCGCGAAAAGGCCAGCATGTCATCCACCCGGCCCAGCATCCGACGGGACGTCCTGCCAATGATGGCGAAATCGTCTGCGGCAGCCGGGGTCCGCTCTTCGCCGAGCTCTGCGAAGCCGAGGACGCTGGTCAGCGGGTTGCGCAGCTCGTGGCTGATCCGGCCGGCGAACGATGTCAGCAATTCGTTGCTGCGCCGCGCGTCCGCCAGGCTCACGGCGAGCATCCTGGCATGGTGATGGAGTTCCAGAACAGCGACCACCTGCGAGGCGATGATCTCCAGGTACGCCCGTCTGGCCCGGGGGAGCTCCCCAGGTACGGGCGACAAGACACACAGCGAGCCGAGGACGAATCCAGAGGCCGTTGTCAGCGGAACCGAGGCATAGAAGCGCACGGCACCGGCCGCGCCGGTGACAAAGGGATTGTTCTGGAACAACGGATCCCGCGACGCGTCGGGGACCACCGTTGTCTGACCCCTGAGGAAGACCGCGCCGCAAAGAGAATCTTCAATGGAACAGATCCCTGGTTCCAGCCCCACGGCAGCGATCTGATGCCGTGCCCCTTCGGTGATGATGTTGACCATCCCGTACGGCGTCCGCGTTATCCGGGTTGCCAGCGTCAAGAGCTTGTGGAGTTGATCGAGAGTGTCGGGAGTGCCGGTCCCCGCCGCGGCAACGTGGGGCTGAAGGTCGGGCAGGCCGTAGTCGGCGAGTACCGAATCACGGGACGGTTCCGCGTCGTCTACGGCGGGTCTGTGGTCTTTCAGGTTAGAGGTCATGGGATTTCAGTTTCACCTAGGCTGCCACTTCGGCCGGCGCCATCCGATACCCCACGCCACGCACTGTCCGGATAAACCTTGGTTCCCGGCCTTTATCCCCGAGCTTCCGGCGCAGGTTGCCGATGTGCACCTCGATCAGATGCTCGTCTGTGGACCAGTCGTTGCCCCATACCTTCTCCAGAAGCGCCCTACGGGTCCAAACCCGCCGGGGTGCGCCGGTGAGGGCTACCAGCAGGTCGAATTCAGTCCGGGTAAGGTCCAGTTCCACGCCATCCAGGGACGCCATCCGGCCCTCTGCCTCGACAGCCAACGGCCCGTGCCGGAGTACGGTGAGGTCGTCGGCAACGCCTCGGGTGGCGCCCGTCGCCCGCAAGGTCGCCGTCTGCGTACGTGATGTGGGGGTGGCGGGGTCGACGTCGGTGGCGCGGCGCTGGTAGTTAGGTGCGGCGCCTGGGGTGGCGGGGTCGACGTCGGTGGCGCGGCGCTGGTAGTTAGGTGCGGCGCCTGGGGTGGCGGGGTCGACGTCGGTGGCGCGGCGCTGTTGGCCATTGCTGGCCGCCGCGATTTCGGCTGCCGTCATAGGCACGACGTCGCTGGCCCGGCGTTGCGGGGTGGGCCTTTGCGGCGTAGGGCGGTGGCGGCGGAGCGCGGCGGAGATCCTGGCCTGGACGGTGCGAGGGCTGAAGGGCTTGCTGATGTAGTCGTCCGCGCCGGTTTCCAAGCCCATCAGCTCGTCGATTTCCTCTGCCCGGGCGGTGACCATGAAGACATACGCTTGGGAGAATTTCCTCAGCCGGCGGCACACCTCCATGCCGTCCAAGTCCGGCAAATTGAGATCCAGGGTCACCACGTCCGGCTGGTGCTCCTTGATGTGGAGGAGTGCTTCCGTCCCGTTCGCACTTTCCGCTACGGCAAATCCTTGCATTTCCAGAGTGCGGCGCAGCAGAAGGCGGATATCACTGTCGTCGTCGATCACGACTGCACGAAGCTGTCCCGGAAGTGCAGCCATTAGTCCAAACCTCCCACACGGATGTCTTTAGTAACATGGATCACACGTGTCACGTAAGTTACAAGCTAGCAGGGCGATGCACATCTGTCTTGAGTAAACCTTGAAGAATACCGGCCTATTTACTTGTGCTTGGGCTGGCAGGGTGGGACGAGACAGACGATTAGTCCAAAAGGAAGCCCGTGCACGTGAAAGCCGTCAGGAGCGCGACCGCAGATTCGCCCCGTAAGGTGGCGCGTCGGAAATTGCTGCTGGCGCTACCGCTGGCCGGGATGTTGGCACTGTGCGCGCCGGGTCTGGCTTGGGCGGCGTTCACCGTGCAGGTATCGGCCGCGCTGGGTGTGGGGACGTATCAAATTCCGGCCCCGGCCTCTGCCGCCGGTACGCTCGTTTGCACAACCAGCCAGGGCCAAAGGGGTGCGTCTATTGTCTTCAGTTCCGTGGCCTCGGTGAGCCGGGCCACCGGCTATCGCGCAACGCTGACCCCGCCTGTCGGCTCGCCCCTTCAAAACGACGTCGCAGCCACCGGCACCTTTCAGATCCCCATGGCAATAACGGCAGGTAAGGGTAAATACACCTTCAGCGTGGCGGCAAAAGTCGGCTCCTGGGTCGGGGCGCCGCTGCAGCAAACCGTTAACTGCTGACGGCGGGCCCCCGGACCCTGAACCTACTGGGCCGGAATCGGGAAGAACAGCCGGGGATCCTGCAGCAGCGCCGGGTAATCAAAAGCGGAGCGTTCCCTGATCTCATCGACTGTGAAGTGGCGGGCAAAGTGTCCGTCGACGGTGATCGGCCGTCCCTGGACCCGGCCTACGGCGAACGAGGTGCCGCCGTCGAACGGCACGGCAACTACGGAGTTGCCGGGCAGCGTAGTGAACGCCTGCTCCTGCTGCTGGCGTTTCCGGGTGGGCTTCTTCGTGAGCTGCTTTGGCGGCAGCTTCCGTTCCTTGGTCGGGCGCCGGGAGCCGGGCTCGGCGTAGACGAACTGGTATTCGTCGTCGGCGGGAGCGTTCTTCGCGCGGCCCACGGGCGGGAGGCTGACGGCGTCCAGCTTAGCGGGATCAGTGTCGCCGATGGGCAGCCGCAGCACCCACATCCGGTCGCCAGCGGGGTCTTCCGGCAGGAGAAGGTGCTTCGGTTTGGGCCAGACAAACTCGAGATCGGCCTCCGTATCGGGGAACAGCGGCAGATAAAAACGCGGATCCTTGGTAACAAGCCGCGAGCGGTGGCTCAAGTGGAGGTCTTCATTCCCAAGCCATGGCGGCATCGGGATTTTGGCGGCGTAATCGGGGTGCGCTGCCTGTGGGGCGAATTCCATGATCTTCGCACGGGTGGAATCCTCGTGCCCGCGGGAAATCCACTCATCCGCCATCGCCAGTCCGTACATGGTCAGAGCCGGGACGTAGCCCATCCACATCTGGATGGCGGGGTGGTCCTGCCGGCCATACTCCGGGATCACCAGCGCCCGGAGGGTTTGCAGCGCTTCGATGCGCTGCTTTTCGAGCCGGACGTCGTCCAGGACCGAGGCGCTTTGCCGGAAATCGGGGAAGGGGAGGAAAGTCTGCATCTCTCCAGTTTGGGGCCATGGGGCCAAAGCTCCAATTGCACGCGGTCCGACGTGCCGATGTTCACATGCCGGAATGAAGCTGACAGCTCCCGGAAAAGGCGCGTACCATATCATCATCCCACCAACGCCGCCCGGAGGACACGCCATGAATCCAGCTCCCGTGACACCACTTGTCACGAAGTCCGCGCCAAAATATGGCCAGTTACTCGGACCGGAGGCCAACGGGATCCTCGTGCTGGAGGAATTTACGCTGGATCCGGCCGAAGCGCTCAACGAACAGCACGGCCTGCGGGCCGCGATGGCCTCGGTCGCCCTTAGCATGCGGCGTCTGCTGGCCCTCCGCCTGTTCATCGCCGTCGTCGCGATCGCAAACCTCCCGCTGTTCCTGCTTAACAGCGGATGGTGGATCTACGCTGTAAGCCTGACCCTGGTGGTGGGAGTCCACGCCGCCGTGTCCTGGTTGAACCGGCATGAGCCGAAGCTGCGCCAGCGCCACATGCTGCAACTGCATCTGCACCGCGAGCGCAGCGCCAATTACCGTAAAGTCCGCGACGCCGTGAAGTACGTCATTGACGCACCGGCCCGGATGAACGAAGCACTCTACTTGGAATTGCTGGCCGCCAAACGGGTCGGCTTAAACCTGGCGATGGGCACGGTTGCGCTGCTCGATACCAGCGACGAGAAGAACTGGAAGGTACAAATCGTGCGCGAGCTCCCGCGCGCCGCATGAGTCTTAGCCGTTGAAAGTCACAGCCGTTGTGAGGCTCAGCCGTTGAGCACCGAGGCCAGGTAGGGTGCGGTCCGGCTCGTTGTGGAGCGTGCGACGGCGGCGGGTGTCCCGGCGGCGATGATCTGCCCGCCCGCGTCTCCGCCGGCTGGGCCAAGGTCGATCACCCAGTCGGCGGCGGCGACAACATCCATCTCGTGTTCGACCACGATCACCGTGTTGCCCGCGTCCACGAGACGCTGGAGTTGTGCCATCAGGAGTTCGACGTCGGCCGGGTGCAGCCCCGTGGTGGGCTCATCGAGCAGGTAGAGCGAATGGCCCCGCTGGGCGCGCTGTAGTTCGGTGGCAAGCTTGATCCGTTGGGCCTCGCCGCCGGACAGCTCGGTCGCGGGCTGTCCCAGCCGCAGATAGCCAAGACCCACTTCGCGCAGGGTCCGGAGGCTGCGCGCGGCGGCCGGGACCTGGTCCAGGAAGTCCGCGGCCGCATCGACCGTCATGCCCAAGACTTCAGCCACGTTCTTGCCCCGGTAGGTGACGGCCAGGGTCTCCGGGTTGTACC
This sequence comes from Arthrobacter sp. PAMC25284, assembly GCF_019443425.1. Taxonomy (NCBI): domain Bacteria; kingdom Bacillati; phylum Actinomycetota; class Actinomycetes; order Micrococcales; family Micrococcaceae; genus Arthrobacter; species Arthrobacter sp. PAMC25284. The sequence goes on along the minus strand of NZ_CP080382.1, from coordinate 1,759,346 downwards.
GTGCGCCGTTGCATTCCGGGCACGGTCCGTAGCTGCCGGGCAGGAACAGAAGTTCCACGGCCACGAAGCCCTCGCCCTGGCAGGTCTCGCAGCGGCCGCCGGCGACGTTGAAGGAGAATCGTCCGGCGCCGAAACCACGGGCGCGGGCCTGGTCCGTGGCGGCGAATTCCTTCCGGACCGCGTCGAACAGGCCGGTGTAGGTGGCGAGGTTGGATCGTGGAGTCCGGCCGATCGGCTTCTGGTCCACCTGCACGAGCCGGTCCACACCGTCCAGACCGGACACCGGGCCAACCGTCAGCGGCTCGCGGGGCGCACCCGAGCCGGCTGAGACAGCGTCCCCGCCTTCCGCCGGTGCGGAGGTCTCCGCGTCCCAGGTTTCCGGGTGCAGCCGGGACCCGACCACCTCGGCCAGGACCTGACTGACGAGCGTTGACTTGCCAGAGCCGGAGACACCCGTGACAGCGGTGAGGACCCCCAACGGGAAATCGGCGTCGAGGGTGCGCAGGTTGTGCCGGTTGATGTTGCGCAGTTCCAGCCAGCCGGTAGGGTCCCGGCGGGAGCGGCCGCCGTCGTCGTTATTTGTGTCAGCCCCGTCAGGGAACAGGAACGGCCGGGTGAGGGAGGCTTCCACCCCGGCAAGGCCGGCGACCGGGCCGCTGTAGAGCACAGCGCCCCCGCCTTCGCCGGCGCGGGGCCCTACATCCACGAGCCAGTCGGCACGGCGGACGACGTCCATGTTGTGCTCCACCACGAAGACTGAGTTGCCGGCGGACTTGAGCTCGTCCAGAACCGCGAGGAGCGGTTCGGCGTCTGCGGGGTGCAATCCGGCGGACGGCTCGTCGAGGACGTAAATCACGCCGAACAGGCCGGAACGCAATTGGGTGGCAATCCGGAGGCGCTGCATTTCGCCGGGGGAGAGGGTGGGGGTGGCCCGGCCCAGTGCCAGGTAGCCGAGGCCGAGGTCCAGCAGCACGGTGATCCGCTGGAGCAAATCCCGGGTGATCGCGACGGCCACCTCGTTGTCCTCGCCCGAGGATTGTTTGCGGGTGGCGGTGCCGGCCTCCGCGAGTCCGGCGGTGGGGCGGATGATCTCGGCGAGGTCACTGAGCGGGACCGCGTTGAGCTCGGCAATGGTCCGGCCGGCGAAGGTCACGGCCAGGGCCTCGGGGGTCAGCCCGCTGCCGCCGCAGCGCGGGCACGGGCCGGTTTCCATAAAGCGCAGCACCCGCTCGCGCATCGTGGCGCTCTTGGTGTCGGCCAGGGTATGCAGCACGTAGCTCTTTGCGCTCCAGAACCGTCCCTTGTACGGCTTCGCCACCCGGTCGCGTTCGGGCGTCACTTCCACCACGGGCTGCTCGTCCGTGAAGAGGATCCAGTCGCGGTCCTTCCGGCTCATTTTCTGCCACGGCACGTCGACGTCGTAGCCCAAGTGGGTCAGGATGTCACGCAAGTTCTTGCCCTGCCAGGCGCCGGGCCAGGCGGCGATGGCGCCGTCGCGGATACTCAGGGAGGTGTCCGGGACCAGCGTGGCTTCGCTGACGGTGTGGGCGACGCCCAGGCCGTGGCAGACGGGGCAGGCGCCGGCCGCGGTGTTGGGGGAGAAAGCGTCCGAATCGAGCTGACTGGCGCCGTCGGGGTAGCTGCCGGCGCGGGAGAAGAGCATGCGGACGGAGTTGGACAGCGTCGTGACCGTGCCGACGCTGGAGCGGGAACTTGGCGTGCCGCGGCGCTGCTGGAGCGCGACGGCGGGCGGCAGCCCGGTGATCTGCTCCACCTTGGGGTTGTGGCCCTGCTGGATGAGCCGGCGGGCATAAGGTGCCACGGATTCGAAGTAGCGGCGCTGGGCCTCGGCGTAAATGGTGCCAAAGGCCAGCGAGGACTTCCCTGAGCCGGACACTCCGGTGAACGCGACGATCGCGTCGCGCGGTACGTCCACGTCCACGTTCCGCAAGTTGTTCTCCCGAGCGCCGCGGACCCGGACGAAGCCGTCCGTGGACGTGTCTGTGGGAGCGGAGGGCATCGCCGGCCCGGACAGATTGGAAACAAGCTGTTCTTTGCGCATTGATCCGACTCTAACGCTCCGGGCATATCCTTACCGAATGAATGCTTTTGACGCGGACGCTGCACCCCTGGGTTCTACACCGGATGCTTCGGACGTCGCGTCCGAAGTGGCCGACGGCGCTGCGGAGACCGGGGACGGTACCCGGCCCGCGCTCCCGGTCGCGGAACTGCACCTGCACATCGAGGGGACGTTGGAGCCGGAGCTGATCTTCGCGCTCGCCGAGCGCAATGGCATCAACCTGCCCTATGCCGATCTTGACGAACTCCGGGCACGCTATGAGTTCACCGACCTGCAGTCCTTCCTGGACCTCTACTACGCCAACATGGCCGTGCTGCAGACCGAGCAGGACTTCGCGGACATGACCCGGGCCTACCTTGCCCGGGCTGCGCTCGCCGGAGTCCGGCATGCGGAGATCATGCTGGATCCGCAGGCGCACCTATCCCGCGGTGTGCCGCTGGAGACGTGCGTGAACGGGGTCGCGTCGGTGCTGGCCACGTCCGAGGGGGATTACGGCATCTCCACCCTGCTGATCGCGGCGTTCCTGCGGGACCAGTCCGAGGAATCGGCGCTCGCGGTCCTCGAGGAGCTGCTGGCGATGCAGGCCCCGATCGCCGGCATCGGGCTGGATTCAGCCGAAGTCGGCAACCCGCCGGCCAAATTCGAGCGACTGTTCGCCCGTGCCGGGGACGCCGGCCTGCGACGGATCGCGCACGCCGGCGAGGAGGGCCCGCCGTCGTACATCATCGAGGCGCTGGACGTCCTGGGCGTGGAGCGGATTGACCACGGCATCCGCTGCATGGAGGATCCGGAGCTCGTGGAGCGGCTGGTTGAGGAGTTGACGCCGCTGACCGTGTGTCCGTTGTCCAACGTCCGGTTGCGGGCCGTGGATGACATGGCCGGGCATCCGCTGCCGGCGATGCTTGCCGTGGGCCTGAACGTCAGCGTGAACTCCGATGACCCCGCCTACTTCGGCGGCTACGTGGATGACAACTTCGCGCAACTGGCCTCCGTGCTCGGCCTGTCCGAATTCGACTGCGTCCGGCTGGCCGCCAACTCGATCCGGTCCTCGTTCGCGAGCGAGGAACGGAAGACGGAACTGCTGGCCGAACTCGCCGCCTCCGGGAGTTAGACCACCCAAGCAATACGGGTCCAATTTTTTGCCCGTCCACGGCGCCGGGATGGGCGAGAGGTGACCCCTCGATGCCGTACCGCGTTGCCGTACACGGTCCGGGCGGGGCAGACAAACTACCCGCGCGTACCGCGACTTAGTCCTCGCTTTGGCGGACGAAAACCGTCATAGTCGGTCACTTCACACAAACTTAACGTCTACCATTCGCGCAATTGCACCAAACCTTGACAAAATGCAACTGGATCTATTGCTTTCTAGGGGAGACTACATGGCCACGAATACAGCAGAAAACACCACTCTTCGGCTCAAGGCCGTCCTCGACGTTCTGTCGGAGGCGGTGCAGTCCAGCGAAAAGTTGAACGCCGGCGACGTACTGGGCGCAGCGATCGCAAAGGTGCCGTTGAACGAGCAGGAGAGTGAACTGCTGAGCGGCGGCATTCCCCGCGGCCACAAGACACTGACGACGGCCACCGCCAAGCTCGTCAAGGCAGGCTGGCTCGTCAAGGGCCGTCCGGGCTGGTCCATCACCGAGGACGGCCAGCGCGCCACAGTCGCGTTCGCTGACCCCGCAGCCTTTGCCGCAGCGCTCGACGCCGGCACTCCGGTTCCGGCCGGCACGGAACTGCCCGCGGCACCGGCCGCCAAAGCTGCTCCCAAGGCAGCTCCCAAGGCCGCCGCTAAGGCCGCACCCAAGCGCAAGAAGGCTGAAGCAGCGCCCGCCGCCGAGGCAGCACCTGCGGCTCCTGTTGCCGAGACCCAGGACAGTAGCGCCGAAGCCGTCGACCAGCCCGACGCAGTCGCCGTCGTCGGTGACTTCAATACCCTGCTGGGTGCGCCGGAGAACTGGTCTCCCGAGTTCGACGAGGTCCAAATGAAACTGGACAGCGCGGACCAGCTCTGGAAGCTCGAAGCCGATATCCCGGCCGGGTTCTACAACTTCAAGATCGCCCTCAACCGCTCCTGGGCGGAGAACTTCGGCGCGTTCGGCCTCTTCGACGGCCCGAACCACGAACTGCACCACGACGGCGGCCGGCTGGTCATCCACTACAACCACCGGACGCGGGACATCGTCCTGGCATAATTCTGCCGACGGCGCGGCCCGGGAAGACCGCGCTTAACGGAGATGTATCGCGGCAGCGGGCGGCGGGCTAACCCGCCGCCCGCTGCCGCGTCTGCTGGCCCGTCCGATGGAAATATCGGGCTTCAGCCTTATCCTGCGGCCAGATCCGGGCGCTGCGGACCCGTCGGCTGCGGCCCAGGGTCCGGAAGCGGCAACGGGCCCGGCTCTGGGGGAAACGGGCCGGGTTCCGGGTGCGGGGATGGCGGCCCAGGTTCCGGCGGAAACGGATCGGGGTCCGGAAACGGGGGGATGGTCATGGCGGGCTCCCTTGCTGCCGACGTCCAGTTACCAATGCTGGCGGTCAGGGCCGCCACTGAATGATTATCTGCCGGTCACCGCGGCGAGGGAACCCCCAGCGTGGGAGCTCCGGCCGAAAAGACTAGTTCTGCGACGCGATGTTCCTGTCCCGATCCTCGAACACGTCCTTGCCGGGACCGCTGAACGCCCGCGAGCGTTCCGTGGCCTCGATGGAACCGGTGAACAGCTGCGCCTCGCCGGGCTGCGCATGCTGGCGGGGCTGGTTGGAGGGCTTGGCGGAGCCGGTCTGAAGGCGCGTCTGCGGCAGTGCCTCGGGATGCGCCTGCTGCAGGAACGTCACGAGTTCTTCGCGGATCAGGCAGCGAAGATCGAACAGTGCTGCGCTGTCGTCTGCACTCACCAGGATCCGGACCCGGACGAAGCCCTTGGTGGCGTCCGTGATTTGCAGGATGCCGACCTTCTTGTTCCAGAGTTCGGTGTCGGCCAGGATGGCCCGCAGTTCGGCACGCATGGACTCAAGCGGTGCGCGCCAGTCGAGATCGAACTCCACCGTCCCCATGATTTCGGACTGGCGCCGGGTCCAGTTCTCGAAGGGGGTAGTGGTGAAGTGGGTCGAGGGAAGGATCAGGCGGCGGTCATCCCAGACATGGACCACCACATAGGTCAGGGTGATCTCCTCGATCCGGCCCCATTCCTTCTCCACCACAACGACGTCACCCACCCGGATGGCGTCCGTGAAAGCGAGCTGGATGCCGGCAAAGACGTTGACCAGGGACGTCTGGGCGGCGAGACCGGCAACGATTGAGATGACACCGGCGGAGGCCAGCAGCCCGGCGCCGAGCGCCTGGACGGCCGGAAAGGTCAGCATGGCACTGCCCAGGGCCAGCACGATGATCAGGGCGACGGCGATGCGTCGGGCGAGGATCAGTTGCGTCTGCAGCCGGCGGGCCCTCCGGTTGTCACTTACCTCCACGCTGTAGCGGGAAAGCAAGACGGCCTCGACGATCAGCAGCATGGTCACGGCCAGCCAGGCAATCGCACCGATAAGTGCGATGAGGAGGAGATGATCCACCGGAGTCCGCCAGCCGCCGCTTTCCGTGGTGAGCGCCAAAGCGATTTTCACCCCGATCAGGATCAGAACAATCCGCAGTGGAGCCCGCGCCAGGCGCGAGGTTTCCTTGAGTTCGTTCCGACCCCGGTTCAGGGCCAGGACCACCCTGCGGATCAGCCACGACGCGACGACTCCGGCGACGATGGCGATGGCAACGGCGAGGAACGGTAGGGCATCCTTCAAGATTTCTTGCATCTATCAAGCTGTAGCAAGGATTTTGGGACTACTGAAATCATCCGCTTGTCAACGTGGGCGCGCTCACGGCCAGTGTGTCGCCCGATGACCTGGCCCCGCGGCTCTCGGTGGTTTGCCCCGAATTACCTAAGTTTGGGCCGGATCAGGGGCAGAAGTCCCTGTGTATCTGCGGGAGAGCATGGATAATTGTCGAACCAAGCGCATCCCTGGGGAGGACAGCATGCACCGGACACGGATGTCCGTTTTACGGTCCTTCACGGCGCTGCCCGCGGCCGTTGGACTCGCCGTAATGGTCGCCTCGTGCGCACCGCCGGCTGCGGAAGCGCCCGCGGACCGGGAGGTACTCGCCGATCAGCCTGGCAGCGCCGCACCCGGCAGTACCGCCCCGGCCAGCCCGGTCGCCAGCACAACGCCGCCGGGATGGCAGACGTTCACGACGGCGGATGAATCGTTGAGCTTCGACTATCCGTCCTCATGGTCCATCCGGGATGAGGCGGGAAAGGCGGCGCTGGAGGGGGAATTCGTCGACGTGCTGAACTCTGAGGGGAAGCAGATGGCGGCACTGCGGACCAACGTGGTGACCGGTCAGGTGTGCACGGCAAAGTCGCCTTACCTGGCGTTTGACGCGGTGCCGATCCAAGCCCTCGCCGAACCCGGGGCAGCGGACAGCCTTCCGCCGCGTTTTGTGTTCGAGGGGCGGGGGGACGTGACAGCGCTCGACCCCTTGCCGCCGACGGTTGCCGCGTATGGGATTACGACGGTGCCCGAGCCGTCCGGCGATGTGGCATGCCCCATCTTCCAGCTTTTCCTGTGGCCACCCAGTGGTGCCTTGTTTGGGCAGGCATATAACCCGGCGGTCAACGCAACTCCGGGAGACACTGGATTGCCCTACCTTGAGAAGGCGAAGATCTACATGGGGACTCCCGAATATCAGGACATCCGCACGATGATCACGTCGCTGCGGCCGGCAATGAAATAGGCAATGAAGCAGGCAACGACCGCACCGCTGTGAGGTGACCGGTGTTCCCTGGCGTCGAAGGGTACCGCCTGCGCGGTGCCGCCAACTTGAGCCGAACCAGCAACGTGTGCAGCGCCGTTATGGTGTGCGGCGCCGCGAAAAGAACCGGGCTAAACCGCTGGGGCGTGCCGGTGCCGCCGGTGCGCCGGTGACGGCGAACCGGAATTTTGGCTGCTGCCCGCCCACGGGGATGACCGGACTTCCTTGATAAGCCCCGTTCCGGCGCACTCCCGCACGGCCCGGATGGCGTCCGCGGCGGCGCGCTTGTCCTCAAACGGCGTGGAGACGGCCAGCACGGACCCGTCCTTGGCCACGAGCCGAAATCGGATGCGGGATTCCGCGTCGGTGAAGAGTTCGAATTGACCGGCCATGGTCTTTCCTCTCGGTAGGTATGCCGCGGGCGACGGAACTAAACCCCATTGTTTAGTTCCGTCGTCCGCGGCAAGTCTGTGGCTTCGACCAGCCTTACTGGCGGATGTATGGAAATGAGCCCGGTTACCGGACTCATGCAGTGCCTCCAGCCTGCCAGCAGGGGAATGGTTCAGTTAGGGGCTAAAGTCCCGGGTTCCGGCGGCTGCGGGCGGGAGACACCTGTCCGCGGCGCTAGATTGGGAACATGACTGAGATTCCGCAGGACGATTCCGGAGAGCGTGTCCGACTGACGGCAAGGGTGGACGGCATGGTTCAGGCCGTGGGTTTCCGGTATCAAACTGTCCGTAAAGCTGAGGAGCTGGGGCTGACAGGCACCGTCCGGAACAACGACGACGGCTCGGTCGGCATCGTGGCCGAGGGGCCTCAGCTGGTGGTGCTCGAGCTCCGGCAGTGGCTCCGCTCGCCCGGGGTGCCGGGTCGGGTGGACTCCGTGGATGAGTCAATGTCCCGGGCAACCGCCGCGTACAGCAACTTCCGCGTTGTCCGGTGAACGAACCGGGCGAACTGTAGAACCGGAGCCCGTCTGCGGCTACCGTGTCCTCATGCAGAAAATATCGATCGAGGCACTGGCCCGGCAGCAACTCGAGGCGGCGCGCACGGCTGGCAGCGGTCGGGCAGCGGATACGGTGTTCGGCGGGCATGAGAAGGTCCTTCGCCAGACGGTGATGGCTTTCGCAGCCGGTACGCAGTTAAGCGAACACCAGAATCCAGGCGAGGCAACGGTCTACGTGCTCCGGGGCTGTGTGCGGCTGCACGCCGGTGCAGACTCCTGGCAGGGCAAGGCCGGAGACCTCCTGATCGTGCCGGAAGGACTGCACAGCCTCGAAGCGGAAGAGGACTCGGCAATCCTGATGACGGTCGCGAAAATCGCGCGCTGAGTCACGCTTAGCAGTTCAGCTCCGGGCTGGCTGTAGGAGAGACTGTTGCCGTGAGCAACTCTTTCGGATCTGGCGGGGTCGGTGGCAACCGCAGCGGACTCGCCGTCGCAGGCCTCAGCCTCGGCACGGCGCTGAACCCGCTGAACTCCTCCATGATCGCCGTCGCCCTCGTTGTGCTCCGCGCCGACTTCGGGCTCGACGTCGCGACGGTCACCTGGGTGATCACGGCCTTCTACCTCACCTCGGCGGCCGGCCAGCCGCTGATGGGCCGGCTCGCGGACCGCTTCGGGCCGCGCCGGCTCTTTATGCTCGGCATGGCCCTGGTCGCCGTAACATGTGCGCTGGCTCCCTTCGCCCCCAATTTTGCCGTGTTGTGTGTGGCGCGTGCGTTTATGGCGCTCGGCACCGCCACCGCCTATCCGAGCGCCATCGTGATGGTCGGCGCGCTGGCCCGGCAAGGCAACGTGCCTTCCACCCGGCCACTGGGCCGGATCCAGATGGCCAACGCCTCGGCGGCTGCGGCCGGCCCTGTGGTGGGCGGGGTACTCGTCAGCCTGATCGGATGGCAGGCCCTGTTCCTGATCAATGTCCCGCTGACGCTGGCGGCCATGATCCTGGTCAGGCAATTCGCCCCGGCGGATGCGCACCGGGAACGCGGCCGGGCCAGGGAGTTGCTGCGGGACTCTGACATCCCGGGCATCCTGGCGTTCGTCGGGGCCCTGGTGCTGGTGATGATGGCGTTGCTGAACGTTGCGCCCGGGGCCCGCTGGTGGCTCTTGGCCAGCGGAGTGCTGCTTGCTGGCTTGTTCGTGTGGCGTGAGCTGCGCTTCACCCCGCCGTTCCTTGACCTGCGCCTGCTGGGCCGCAACCGGCCGCTGCTGCTGGTCTATCTGGGTTTCGCCCTCTTCAACGGTGTCTACTACTTCGCGTTCTTTGGGCTGCCGCAGCTGCTGCAGGAAGCCGGGAAGTACGAACCCGGCGTCGTGGGGCTGCTGATGCTGCCGCTTGCGGCCGTGTCGGTAGTTGTCACACCGGCCGCCGTAAGGGCGATCGACCGCTTCGGCGTGAAACGGGTGCTGGTCTCCGGCGTCGTCCTGCTGATCACGGCGTCGGGAATGATGTGGCTGCTGACCGCGTCCTTCGCGTTTGCGCTGGTGCTCGCGCTGACCGCGTTGCTCGGATTGCCCTACGGCGTGGTCAGTATCGCCTCCAACCAGGGCCTGTACCTCTCCACCCGACCTGAGGAACGGGGCGTGGCGGCGGGGATCTTCCAGACCTGCCGGTACCTCGGCGCGATTACGGCGACCGTGCTGATCGGCATTTTATACGGCAGCGGCGTGAACCAGGCCAACTGGGGGCTGATGGTGCTGGTGATGCTGGGCCTCGGCGCAGTGGTTCTTCTCGTGTCGCTGGCCTGGCGGGAGCGGCGGTAACACTGCGGAAAGTTTGGCACAAGCATCTGACCTGCGATGATCCTGACTTCTACCCATCCGCTGCCGCGGTGGAACCGAACAAGATGACGGAACACCACGATGGTGGCGTCCGCTGGCTAATGGTCTCGGTCCAGCTGGGTTGGTTAGCATTTGGAGCAGTAAATGAATGAAGGTCCCGGTTCCGCTGTTGGTGTCGGGGAGGGGCCCCGCGGAGGGACCCGCGGCGCATTCATCCCCCAATTCCCTGAAAACTCCCGGCAACAGTTAGCATTTGCGGGAGCCGGCGTCCGCTTTATGGGGACGCCCGGTTTACGAAATGCCGACCATGGGGGTGAACCGGACTTTTCTCACAACCAGACAGGCGGCAATACACAGCAATGACGGCCTTGACCCGAAACAATGTCCAGATCGCTGGCCCTGACGACGGCCCGGTGCTGATGTTCGCGCACGGCTTCGGCACCGACCAGAACATGTGGGGCAGGATCCTCCCGTATTTCACCGAAAAATACCGCGTGGTCCTGTTCGACCACGTCGGCTCGGGGGGATCTGACAAGGGAGCCTACGATTCCGGGACCTACTCGAGCATCGGTCCTTATGTGATGGACCTGCTGGAGATTTGCGATGAACTCGATTTGCGGGACGTGACGCTCGTGGGCCACAGTGTCGGGGCCATGATGGCGGTGGAAGCGGCCTGCAAGGATGGCGGGGCGCGACTAAACCGGCTGGTGCTGCTGACCGCGTCGCCGAGTTATCTGGATCATCCCGAGGACGGGTACATCGGCGGATTCACCCGGCATGAGCTGGACGACTTGTTTGTTTCGCTTGAGGCCAATTATCTGGTGTGGGCAAATTCCATGGCCCCGGTCTTTATGAACAACCCCGCCTCCCCGGAACTTGGGACCGAAATCCAGGGCAGCTTCGGCCGCATCAAGCCCATGGTGGGCCGCGACTTCGCCCGGGTGGCTTTTCTCTCGGACGTCCGGCACCTGCTGGGCTCCGTCGACGTGCCCGCGCTCATCCTGCAGACAACGGACGACGTCGTGACGCCGCCGCATATTGGCGCTTACCTTCTCGAGAAGTTGCCGAACGGCACCCTGGTGACGCTAGCGGCCAAGGGCCACTTCCCGCAGGCCAGCGCGCCGGAAGAAACCGCGGGCGCCATCCTCGACTACCTTCAGGGGCCGCTGTGACGGCAGCGCAGGCCGACACTCCTGCCGCTGCCATGGCCCAACCTGCTCCGCCAGGATTTTCTGCTGCGACGGATTTCGAGGCCTTGTTCCACGATGCCCCGGCCGGGTACCTGCTGACGATGCCGGATGGGACCATCGTGGCGGCGAACCAGACCATCTGCACCTGGACCGGGCGTACCCGCGCGGACCTTGCCGGGACCAGTATGCTTCGGCTTATGCCGGCTGGAGACCGGATTATGTACCTCACGCATGCGATGCCCGAACTGGACAACAGCGGCTCCCTGACCGAGCTTTCGCTCCAGGTTCTGGGCGCTGACGGCAGCCGGCTGCCGGTTCTGCTCGCCGCTTCCCGGTTCCGGACGGCCCCGCGCGGTCCCGAACTGGACCGGATCATCCTTGTCAGTGCCCCGGAACGGCGGCAGTACGAGCATGAACTTGCCGCCGCCCTGCGTAAATTGGAAGCCGCCGAAGCCGACCGGCAGCGTTTGCTGGAGGAAGCCCGTTATGACGCCGTGCACGATTCTCTGACGGGGCTGCCCAACAGGGTCTTACTGGCGGACCGGCTGGAAACCGCGTTCGACGCCGCGGCCCGCGACGGCGGCCAGGTAGGCCTGCTTTTCTGCGACGTCAACGGGTTCAAGGACATTAACGACGCCCTGGGGCACGACGCCGGCGACCAAGTGCTGCGCCAAGTGGCGGCCCGGTTGACGGATGCCCTCCGCAACGTCGATACGGTGGCCCGGTACAGCGGCGACGAATTCGTCATCCTGGTCTCTGGTTCCGTCACTGCACTGGATCTTGAACTTGTCGCCGCGAGGGTGCAGGACAGTCTGCGCGAGCCTGCGATCGTCGACGGCACGCCGGTGCAGGTGCGGCTTGCGATCGGGAGTGCGATGACGCCGGTGCTGGTCCCACATGGGGGTGTAGGGGTGGGCGCGGGAAATGTAAGCGCGAAAGCCGAACTCGCACGGGACCTGTTGCGCCGGGCGGATATGGATATGTACGCGGCGAAGGGACGGGCGTAGCCCGCAGCGCTGATGCTGGTTCTCCGCGGATAGATCCTTGTGACTTCGCCACCTCAGGCGAGGGAGAGGAAGAGCCTTTCCAGGTCTTTGGTGCTCATGGTGGCATCCTTTTGAATGATGCACTGCTCGAGGCCGCTGGCGATGATAGCGAAGCCGGCCCGGTCCAGGGCTTTTGAGACCGCGGCGAGCTGCGTCACCGTGTCTTTGCAGTCCCGGCCTTCCTCCAGCATTCGGGTGACGGCGGCGAGCTGGCCCTGGGCGCGCTTGAGGCGGTTGATGACCGGGGCGAGGTCTGTTCTATCGAGGTCCACAGGAGTCTCCAAAGGTAGGCGTTCTGCATCCAACTTTATACCCCCCTAGGTATTTTGACTACCCCGGGGGGTATCTGTAATACTCGGTGGGGTATTCAGTTGTTGTTTGCTTTGCCCCGAAAGGACTCCCATGACGCATCCCGCCACCTCGGCCCCGGCCACCGCGGCCGCCCCTTCCATCACCGCCCTGGCCCCGGAGGCCCTGCGCAGCTGGTTCCAGGAGCACCGGGACCTTGTGGTGATTGACGTCCGCTCTGCCGCAGAATTCGAAAACATGCACATCCGTGGCTCCTACAACGTGCCGCTGCCGTTGCTCTCGGAGCACACCGACGAACTCGCCGCCCGGCTCGGCAGTCGGGTGGTACTGGTCTGCCAGTCCGGGGCCCGGGCCGAGCAGGCACGCCAGCGGCTCGGCGGCGCCGGCATTGGCGCCGCCTACGTCCTGACCGGAGGCGTTCCGGGATTCGCAGCCGCCGGCGGCGACGTCGTCCGCGGCAAGACGCGCTGGGACCTCGAGCGGCAGGTCCGCATGGCCGCCGGCTCCCTGGTGGTTCTGGGCCTGGCGGGCGGCAAGTTCGTCTCACCGAAGATCCGGCTGCTCGCAGGCGCGATCGGCACTGGTCTGACGTTCTCCGCAGCGACCAACACCTGCGCCATGGGCCAGGCAATCTCCGCGATGCCTTGGAACAAGACGGCCAAGGAGCCCACCCGCGAATCCGTCATCCTGCAACTGCCGGTGGCCTCAGCGGGATAGTGCCGGCATTCGTTAGCCGCGACCCGCAAGCCCTGAGTAACCCCGAGTTGAATATCAGTAATTCCCGCCCCGAAAGGACGATCCCATGTCTGAAGTCGCCGTCAACGAAGCCGACCGCCGCCGCGGTACCGACCAAATCCTCGACGTCCGCGAAGACTTCGAGGTTGCGGAAGGCATGATCCCCGGCGCGCTCCATATCCCCATGGACCAGCTGCAAACGCGTCTGTCCGAATTGGACGCCGCCGTCCCGGTTATTGCGGTCTGTCGCAGCGGAAACCGCAGCGCCCGCGTCGCGGACGCCCTCAATGGTGCCGGCTTCACGGCTGACACCATGACCGGTGGCATGACCGCCTGGAGCCAGGCCGGCCTGCCGACCACCTGACCGTCCCCGTCTTAGGGCGGCGCATCAGTTACCGACACCCCAAACCCGGAAGGATTTGAGTCCGACCATGACTACCATCGACATCACCGAAAAGACCCTTGCCGACACCCTGGAAAACAACGACATCGTATTCGTCGATTTCTGGGCCGGCTGGTGCGGGCCGTGCCGTATGTTCGCGCCAACCTACGAGGCTGCCTCGCAGAAGCATCCGGACATCACGTTCGCCAAAGTGGACACCGAAGCCGAGCAGGCACTGGCAGCCGCGGCCGGTATAACCTCCATCCCCAACCTGATGGCCTTCCGCGACAAAACCCTCGTCTTCTCCCAGCCCGGCGCCCTCAACGCAACGGGCCTGGAGCAGGTCATCGAGGGGGTAAAAAACCTGGACATGACAAAGCTCCGAGCAGAGGCCGAGCAGCAGCAGGCATAGCTGCGCGGGGCCGTGCGCGCCCACTTGCAATATACCCCCTGGGGTATTAGCGTTGTTATTAGTCGAGGGGTCAGAACCCCGCCCCATCCGATCTTTTGAAGGAGACCTTATGCTTCTGGAACGCATTTACGATGAAGACCTCGCCCAGGCCAGCTACGTCATCGGCTGCCAGCGCAAGGGAGAGGCCGTCGTCGTTGACGCCCGCCGCGACATCAACGTCTACCGCGAGCTCGCCGCCGCCAACGGCATGAAGATCGTGGCCGTCGCGGAAACCCACATCCACGCCGATTTTCTCTCCGGAACCCGTGAATTGGCTGCCGCAACCGGCGCCACCGCGTACGTCTCCGGCGAGGGCGGACTGGACTGGCAGTACGGCTTCGACGCCGAACGCCTGCACGACGGCGGGACAGTCAGCATTGGCAACATCACCATCAAGGCCCTGCACACCCCCGGCCACACTCCCGAGCACTTGTCCTTCCTGATCACCGACGGCGCGTTCGCGGACACCGCCGGCTACCTGCTCTCCGGCGACTTCGTCTTCTCCGGCGATCTTGGCCGCCCCGACCTGCTCGACGAAGCCGCCGGCGGCGTCGATACCCGGTTCGAGGGAGCGAAGCAGCTCTTCGCGAGCCTGCGGGATAAGTTCCTGACGCTTCCAGACCACGTCCAGGTCTACCCCGGCCACGGTGCCGGCAGCGCCTGCGGCAAGGCCCTGGGTGCCCTCCCGTCCAGCACGGTCGGCTACGAGCGGCTCTACGCCTGGTGGGGTCCCTACCTCGCCGCGAATGACGAGCAGGGCTTCATCAACGAACTCCTCGACGGCCAGCCGGACGCCCACGCCTACTTCGCCCGCATGAAGCGCGAAAACCGCGACGGACCGGCCGTGATGGGGGAACGTGCGCCGCTTCAGGAACTCGTCACCGCCGACGTCGTCCGTGACCTCGAAGAGGACACCATGACTTTCGTGGACACCCGGTCCAACGCCGAGGTCCACCAGGGCACGGTCGTTCGCTCCGTCAACATCCCGGCCGGTAAGTCCACGGCCAGCTTCGGCGCCTGGGTGGTCAACCCCGAAACCGACAAGAACCCGCTCGTGCTCCTGGCCCCCAACCAGGCCGCCGCGCAGGAAATGTGGGATCACCTGGTCCGGGTCGGCATCGACAGCGTCGCCGGCTACGTCACCGGCCTCGAAGGCCTGCCGACGTTCACCCCGAAGCTGCTCCAGCCCGAGGAACTCAACGACTTTGATGCCGCCATGGTCCTCGATGTCCGCAACCGCACCGAGCACAGCGCGGGGCACATCCCCGGCTCGCACCAGCTCAGCGGCGGACGGGTGATGTGGAACCTCGACGAACTCCCGGCCGACGGCACCATCGTGTCGTACTGCCAGAGCGGGGTCCGGAACTCCGTCGCGGCCAGCGCCCTGCGCCGCGCCGGCTACGACGTCGTCGAACTGGACGGCAGCTACGCCGCCTGGACCGCACACCAGGAAACCCTGGAAACGGCACCCGCCAGCTAACCCGCAACACCTGTATGACACCGTCCGCGGCGGCCCGGAACACCGGGCCGCCGCGGCTTTGTTTCCCACCACTGGAGTGCAGCAATGATGACCGCCAACACCAACTCACCGCACCGGAACCCCCGGGCCGGCATCACGCTGGGGCTGGATCGTGGCCACCAACGTGGTCCTGGGGGGTCAGCCAGGGCCTGACCTGGTCCACCACCGTGATGATGAAGATGGACCTCGACGGACCGTCCCGCCGCGGCCTGGCCATGGGGCTGAATTGAAGCCGCCGGCTACCTCGGCGTCGCCCGCGCCGTCCTCGCCACGAGGTACATCGCCGCCACCTCCGGGCTGCGCCCGGGCCCGTTCCTGCTCGGCGCCGCGTTCGTCGCCGTCGGGCTGGGCCTCTCCGTCCTGACCGTGCGCGAAACCCACCACCACGCCAAACGTGAGGCCGCCAGCCACATTTCCGTCCACGCCGGAACCCACGCGGGGCTCCGTTACCGCCGTGCTGCCCGGCGCATCCGGCCTCATCGTGGCTGTTCGGATGCGGGGCACTGACCACCACGCCGCCGGCTGAAACCATTGTCTGGGTCCCGTCTCCCGGCCAGCGAAACGGACGATTTTACGATATTGACAGACCCCGAAAGGGGGCCTAACGTCGGTCTTAACGAGGCATTTCGCCCGTTTTCTCATTCGTTTTTGGCGCCGAATCCGGGCCCTTTCTGCCAACGATGGCGCCAGCAAGGAGAGCCGTGACGTCTTCGCGGACAACTTCCCGCTGACTGGCTCCCGCGCATGCCGGACCCCTCCCAACGTCGTCCTGCTCTAGTGAATGACCCTGGTGCCGGACCGCAGTGCCGGATGCCATGACGCGGCACACCTGGGGGACTCTATGACGGTCTCAGCACTGAAGGAGTCGGATATGACTGACGAGATTGGACTCATTGGCCGGTTTTACAGGGAGGTGTTGGAAGGCGGAAACCTGGCGCTCGTGGATGAACTGACGGCGGATAACTACGTCGATCACGAGGAAGCCTTGCCGGGGCAGCCGCCAGGCAAAGCAGGGGCGCGCTATTTCGCGGAGGCGATGCGTACCGCTTTCCCGGATATCCATGTCAAATCGATCGAACCGGCACTCTCCGCCGAAAACATGGAGGCGTGCCACGTCATCCTCACGGGCACCCATCGTGGCGAGATGGCAGGTATTGCCCCGACGGGAAACACCGTGGAATTCGATGCCACCGACATCATCCGCGTGGAAAACGGCAAGGTCGCCGAGCATTGGGGCACCACCGACAGTCTGCGGCTTATGCAGCAGATGGGGGCCGTGGCCGTTTAGGACACCGCCCTCAAGGACAGCATCAGACTGCAATGCAGAGGCCCTTCCCACGGGAAGAGCCTCTACCTTTGTTTGCAGCAGTCCTGCGCCCGGGCCGCCATGATACTTACGCGGCCGAGTGCGACGGCCCGGCCTTTGCCGGCGTCGTGCTGCTACTTGGGCTGATACGCCTTCGGCAGCTTCATGCCGCGCTGATCCATCAGGGCGCGCAGCCGGGTGGGGTAGTCGGTAATGATGCCGTCCACGCCCAGGCCCAGCATGTTCTCCATGTCCGCCTGAGTGTTCACGGTCCACGGGATGACTGCCAGCTTGAGGTCATGCGCCTCGCGGATCATGGCCGGGGTGACGGACTTGAAGGCAGGGGAGATGACGTCGTATCCCTGGACCGCAGCGGCCTGGGCCAGTGAGCCGTTGTAGTCGTCAATATCGATGCCGCCGAGGTCAGGGCTCTTGCCGGGCTGCCCCACCTGGGCCCAGGCATCACCGCTGGAGAGCGCCACGAGGATCAGGGACGGGTCGATTTCCTTGGCCAGGTTCAGCGAGGACCAGTCGAAGGACTGAAGAGTGGTGCGGTCCTGCATGCCGGAGGCCTGGATCTCCGCCACGACGGCCCGGGTCAGCGCGACCATGCCTTCGCCGCCAGACTTGCCTTCCTCCACCTTGGTCTCGACGTTGAAGCGGACGTTCTTCGCCTCGTAATCGCGGGCCAGCTGGTAGACGTCCTTGAGCTCGGCCATCCGGTTGCCCGTGATGACCTGCTGGTCCGGGTAGTTAGGCAGCTGCATAAAGCCGCAGTTAAGGGTCTTCAGCTGCGCGAGCGTCAGGTCCGCGACGCGGTCACCCACATAGGGGAAGTCGACGTCGCCCGTGGTCACCGGGGCAGTGTCCTGGCATTTTTCGGGCTGGATCAGGTCGTCGTGCCAGACGACGATACTGCCGTCCTCGCTCAAGTGCGTGTCCAGTTCCAGGGTGGTAACGCCGAGCTTGAGGGAGTTCCCGAACGCGGCCAGGGACTCCTCGGTCCATTCGCCGCGGCCGCCGCGGTGGGACTGCAGGTCCAGGTTCATTGTGGCGCCCGACGCGCTCGAGGTGAGGGACGCCGTCGGGGTCCCCGATTGAGCGGATGCCTTGGGGGAGGGGCTGGCAGTGCAGCCTGCGACGACGGCGAAGAGCGCGACGGCGGAGGCGGCGGTCAGGATGGTGCGCATACGAGGGATCCTCCAGGATAAGCGGGTTGCCAGCCGAGGATCGGCGGCCCGTCCACGATAGGCCGTTCGTGTGACCGTTTGGAATAGCCATGGTGGCGCGGAGATGAACGGCGGGAAATGGCTGGATCGGCAGGTTGTGATGCCGGAATGACGGGGAGGTTCGGCGCATTGATACGCCTCTGCGGCCGGAGTAGTCTCGGCCTTGAACGGTCTCACTGAGTTGAAGGAGCCGACATGGCAGACCGGACCGGACTGATCGAACGGTATTACAGGGAGGTGCTGGGGGGCGGAAATCTGGCACTCATGGACGAAATGACGGCCGATGACTACGTCAACCATGAGGATGCCCCCCATTCTCGGGCAACCCGCCGGGAAGGAAGGCGCCCTGTACTTCGTGAAAGCTTTGCGTACCGCGTTTCCTGACATTCACGTCAAGGCGATGGGGCCGGTGCTGTCGGGCGACAACATGGAGGCAGGCCACGTTATCCTTGCGGGCACGCACACCGGTGAGATTTCCGGCATCAAACCAACGGGTAAGAGCGTGGAATTCGATGCCACGGACATTGTCCGGGTCGAAAACGGCCAGGTCGCAGAACACTGGGGCACCACCGACCACCTACGCCTGATGCGGCAGCTGGGCGTCGTCGCGTTGCAGCGCGGCACCTAGCCAGGTCACCGCACCAAGAGTTCAGGGCACCATGGCAAAAACAGAGGCCCGTCCCTGACCGGAAGAGCAGCCGAGCCGCGAGTTGGCCGCGAGACCGGCTAGGGCGGTGTTGACCACGACAGTGGAAAGGGTCAGGGCCAGCATGAGGTACAGGTACAGACGGGCCTGATCGTCGGACTTCAGGGGTCAGGTCCCCGGCCGAGAGAGACGACGGCGGGCTGTCACTGATAAGGGCACACCCGCCGTCGTCCGCTGTGGCTCCAGACTCCCGTCAGCCCAGAACCAGCTCCCGCTTCGCGAGGCCGGTGGCCCGTTCGAAGCAGTCGGTGACCTGGAGCAGCTCGAAGTCCATGCCGTGATTCACGGCCAGCTGCAGCCCGACCGGCAGGCCGCCGCTGAACCCTGCCGGAACCGATAGAGCCGGGAGCCCGGTGGCTGAGAATGCACTGATGCCGGTAGTCGCGGGTTTGTGACCGTGACGTTCGCAGAGCTGTTCACTGTGCGGCGCCGGACCGGCCCACCCGTGAGAGAAGCGAAGTCAAGGCGGCACGGAGGCCCGTGCCCAGGGTCGGCTCAATGTCCGGCGCGAAGTACGGCGAGTGGTTTCCGGGAAGGGGTGTATCGGCGTCGAGCCGTTCCTGCGTGTAGGCGCCGAACATCCAGTACACGGACGGCACTCCCAACGCTTCGGCGAGGAGTCCGAAGTCCTCGCTCCCCATCACCGGCGGCACCACGTTGACGCAGTCTTCGCCGAGGGCCGCCTGAAATTCGCCGATCAGGGCGTCGGCCGAGGCCGGGTCGTTGTAGCACTGCGGGAAGCTGGAGATTTCCTCAATCGAGGGCGCTGGCGCTCCCGAGGCGTCCGCTTCGGCGTGCAGGATGCGGCGCAGGGAATCCAGCACCCGGGTGCGGACGTCGACGTCGAAGGTCCGGACGTTGACCGAGAACTCCGCCGTTGCCGGAATGATGTTTTCCTTCAGCCCGGCGTGGAAGGTGCCCACGGTGACCACCGCGGACTTCATCGGGTGGACCTCGCGGGAGACCACGGTCTGGAGCCGCACCACCATGTGGGCGCCCAGCACGATCGGGTCGATGGACTGTTCCGGCTGGGAGCCGTGCGCCTGCCGACCGTGGACCGTAATTTTCCACGAATCGGCCATGGCCATGGCCGTGCCGCTGCTGATGTTGACGGTCCCTGACAGACCCGGCCAAACGTGCTGGCCATAGATGATCTCCGGTTTTGGGGCCTTGTCCCAGAGTCCGTCCTCAATCATGGCCTTGGCGCCGGCGGCGGTTTCCTCGCCCGGCTGGAAGATGAAGACCACGGTCCCGGACCACACGTCCAGGCTTTCGCTCAGCAGCTGCGCGGCCGTCAGGGCAACGGTCATGTGGGTGTCGTGGCCGCAGCCGTGCATCACCGGGACGGCCGTTCCGTCCGCGAGGGTCCCGGTGGCTTTGCTCGCAAAGTCGAGTCCCGTATCCTCCTTCATCGGCAATCCGTCTGTGTCTGCCCGGTAGCCCACCACAGGTCCTGCCCCATTGCGGAGGATTCCCACCACGCCGGTGCCGCCACACATAAACGTTTCCAGGCCCAGCGCCTGAAGTCTCCGCTGGATAAAGGCCGCCGTGTTGGTCTCCTGCATGGACAGCTCGGGGTGGGTATGGAGGTGGCGGTAGAGCTCATGCATCTCGGCCTGGCGGGTCTCGCTGAGTTCGAACGGGGCAGTGGTGATCATGGGGTTCCTTTCGGGACGAGCTTTCGGGAAGATCGGGGTGGCCCAGTGGCCGGCTTGGTTACCCGGCGGCCTAGTTGACCAAGGTGGCGGGGGCGGGCGCGTCCTTACGGGACCGCAGGAACCACGCCAGGGCTGCGGTAGCCAGGACCACGATCCCGGTGGCGGGCTTGGCGAGCGCCGGGACGGCGGGGACCAGGACGAAGAGGACCACAACAGCGACCACGACGGCGATAACCGTCACACGCGGCTGTTTCATGGTGACGATGAGCTGGACCAGGACGGCGCCGATGATGCTGGGGAAAATGTAGAGCCGGGCGACGGTGACGACGTCGGCCGGGATGACGCTGACCAGCCAGGTGCCGAGCACTCCGACGAACAGCAGCATCGATACCACGTGCACCATCGCGGCTCCGCAGATGGCCATCAAGGCCGCGAACTCGCCGCGTTTGGTACCGGCCTTGGCGCCGATGGTCGCCTGGGCCACCAGAGCCGACGGTAGCAGCTTGTTGGCGATATTGCCGATCATGAAGGCCTGGTACATCGCGGCCGGGCCCAAGACAGGGTAGTAGGTGATGGGCTCGACGAACCACAGCACGAAAAATGCAGCCGCGACCGCGAAGAAGGCGGTCCAGACCTGACCGGATGTGATGCCGAGGTCGGCGAAGAGCACCAGATAAAGCGGCGCCGCCAGCGAGAAGATGAGGGCGGAGGCCATGGTGATCTGGCCCCAGCGGGAGGTGGTGCGGTCGAATTCGAGGAGGGTCGCGGCGGGGGAGGTATCAGTGGCGAGAGCAGTCATGGAAACAATCCTTTCGAGACGGGATACAGGCGGGACTGGCTGACTAGGCAGCCAGTGCCATGCCGGACGTGTGGGCGGTGAAGGCTACGAACAGACCGACCATGATCGAGATCCCCAGTCCCCATTCCCGGAGCCAGGCGACGGAGAATTTCCTGGCCAGCGCGAGGCAGATTCCCATGACCACAGCGGACACGATGACGGTCATGATGTGCACCGGGGTCTTGCCGAGCTCCGCAATCCCGAGGCTGGCGAACGCCCCGATCAGGGCGGCCGCGGGGACGATCGCCATCAATGCCGGGTTAACCTTGCGCAGTTTCGAATCGCCGCGCCGAAGGATCGGGGTAAGGATGAGCGTGGAAATCATCCACATAGCACCGGACATGCTCATGGCCATGAATGCCACCGCGAAGACGCTCTGGTTATAGCCCGGACCGCCGAGCGTTGCCCCCATGGTGGTGGCGGCGAGGCTGGCTGACGCGGATTCAGTGGCCGCGGAACCCACCAACCCGATCCGGACCAGCACCGCCGGAGTCCCGAACAGCGTCATCAGCGCGATGCTGACCAGCACGACCGCGAGGGACGGCCCGATTGCCGCCACGGCACCGGCGCGAAAGGATCTTTTCAGTTCGGTCTCCGAAATATCCGCGGCGGGCCCGGCCTTCCTGGCAGCGCGCATGTAGATGACAGATTGGAGAACGATGGCCCCGAAGACCCCGGCCGCCAGCACCCACAGGACAGGGAGGTTAGCGATCGAGAGGATGTCCGTGGAGGTGCCGGAAGTTGCTGCAGTACTCATGGATGCTCCGATGGTGGATAAGGATGCGGGTGGGTTTGGGATGGAGGCCGTTCGGTCAGTTCAGTGCTGTGCCGGCCAGCGTTGTGGGGTTCAGCTCTGTGCGGTCGAGCAGGGTGAGCGTCTGCGCGAGGGCGCCGACGCCGGTGGCAATGTCAGCGAAGTCGGTCCATTCCTCCGGGCAGTGGCTCTTGCCCGCCTTGGAAGGGATAAAGATCATGCCCATCGGCGCCAGCGACGCCATGTGAACGGCGTCGTGGGTGGCCCCGCTGGGGATGGGCATCCACGGGATGCCTATCGCGTCGGCGGCGGCGGCCGCGACGTCGTGGATGCCGCTATGGGCCTGGACCACAGCGTTATCGGTGGACCAGTCAAATTCGACATCAACCCCAAGGTTCCGGGCGTTGATCAAAATTTCCTCGGCCAAGCGTCCGCGGACTCCGCTCAGCCAGGTGCTGTCGACACTTCGGACTTCGCTGGTCATCCGCACGAGGGACGGCACGACGTTGGGCGATCGGGACTCCGATTCGATGCGGGTGGTGGTGGCGACCCCGTGGTTGGGGGCGCCGCACCCCTCCCGGCGGACGGACAACACGGCTTCGGCTGCGGCGACCATGGCATCCTTCCGGTCATTCATCGGCCGGGTGCCGGCATGGTCTGGGCTTCCGGTGAACGTCGCGACCAGCCGCTCGATGCCGGTGATGGCGGTGACTATGCCAAGCGGCAGCTGGCGCTGTTCCAGCGTGGGGCCCCTGTTCGATGTGCAGTTCGATGAAAGCGTGAAGTTGCTTTGTGCGGGCCCAACGCGTCTTAAGCACTGACGCGGGATCGAGTCCGAAATCCTGGTAGGCCTGGCCGAGGCTGACGCCCCGGTAGTCCTGACGGTCAAGGTCGGCGCGTGTTAGTTCGCCGGCGATGGCCCTGCTGCCGAGGCAGCTGAGGCCGAACGCGTTGGATTCCTCGCCGAGGAAGTCCACCACGAGGAGATCGCGGCGCAGGGGTTGTCCGGATTCGCGAAGCAACTGCACGGCCTCCAGGGCGCCGAGGACGCCGACGACGCCATCGAATCGTCCGCCGCCGTCGACCGAGTCTGTGTGAGAACCGGTCACCAGCGCCGGGGCGTTGGGATCCGTCCCGGAGAGCCGGCCAACGATATTGCCGGCGGTGTCCTCGTGAACCTGCAGTCCCGCTGCCGCCATCCGCCGGGCGACCCAGCTCCGGGATTCCCGGTAAGCCGCGCTGAACACTTCGCGGGTCCAGCCCTGGCGGTCCGGGTCCCGGTACTCGGCTAGTTCCAGGATGCCGTCGCGGAGTCGTTCGGCGGCGTCGCGCCGCTGGTCGGTGAGGTCGATCATCTGGCTCCTTTGTGTGTGCCGGTCGGCCTTGTGGTCCCTGACTGCATTGCTCGTTGTGCAATCGATTGCGTTGATATGCAGAAGACTTCGCATGCCGAGAATGTTATTTACATCACACTAGATATCCCATGTTTCGTCAAGGTTTCCGTAGAGTGAACATCGAAACTTTTTTGTGCAGATCAAAAAAATTGCAATCCTTTGCGTTAAAGGTGAGGCCTGTGGCAATAGACTTTTCTGAACAGCCGAAGGGGGCACTGCCATTACCAACCCGCCCGCACCCGTTCCCGGACGTGCCAAGCCCGTCACCCTGGCCACGGTGGCCCGACACGCGCAGGTGCACGTCTCTACCGCCTCCCGCGCGCTCAGCGACGACTCCGCGGGAATCAGTACCGAAACTGTCCGGCGCGTGCGCGAGCTCGCCGCTATGCTCGGGTACCACCGCAATCTGGGCGCCGCCGGGCTGCGGACCGGAACTTCGCGGCTGATCGGTGTGCTGGTGCCCCGGCTAACCGACCTGGCGCTCGCCTCCATCTACGAAAGCATCGATGCGACGGCGGAGTCTGCTGGCTACAGCACGGTGGTGGCGAATACGTACGACGATCCCGGGCATCGCCGGGCCCGACTCGATGCCATGCTGTCCCGGCGGATGGACGGCGTGATCATTGGTGATTCGCATATCGGTGATGCAGCCGGTTACGAGCTGCAAAGCCGTGGGGTTCCATATGTCTTGGTGATGCGCCGCTTGGAAGGGCACCTCTCGGTATCCACCGATGACGAACTCGGGGGCAGGCTGGCCGCTGAACACCTGCTGAATTTGGGACACAAAAGGGTGGGCGTGATTGCCGGTGACCTGCTGGCGAGCACTGGCCGCGAACGGTCCCAAGGATTTCGACGCGCGTTTGAAGCTGCGGGGTTCCCCGTCGGCGACCAGTATGTGGTGAGCACTGGCTTCGGCACGGCTGCCGGCCGGGTGGCCGGAGCTCAGCTGCTGGAGCTGCGCGAGCCTCCAACGGCGATCTTTGCCGTTGATGACCTCACCGCCATTGGTGCCATGGGCTCCATCCGTGCCGCCGGGAAAAGGCTGCGCGTGGACGTGGCCCTTATTGGCTACAACGACCTGCTTTTGGCCGCCAACCTCCCCGTCCCGCTCACGTCGATCCGGTCGGATTTATCGGCGATGGGCCGGCTCAGTGTAGAGGCTTTGCTGCAAAGTATCGGCGGCAAGCCGACGGTCTCAACTCTGCTTCCGCCGGTCCTGGTCCCGCGGGCTACGACGGTGGCTGACTAGACCTCTCGGGCGGCCGCAAGCAACGCCGATCAACCGCGAGCCATGTGCAACCAAGGGTCGCGACCATCTCACGGTCCATGCCCGGCAGCTCCTGAACGTTCGAGCGGGTCGGCAGGCGCCCGCAGGGAGCGTCTGATCCGGGGAGCGGCTGCGGCAGGCTCACGACGCCAGCCCACTCTGGACCTCCGCTGCCCTGCTCGGTGCCCCGGTCGCGGCCAGCTGCTTCGCCAGGTACTTGGCGTCCCGGCACACACCAGTGAGAGTCTCCGATGCTGCCGCGAAGAGCAAGTCCTGTCCCAGCAGGTACAGGCCGGGCAGGGCGTCCACAATCCCGCGGTGCTGCCCTGCCCGCCAGTTGGCGGGCAGGGCCGGGATGTCCAGCCACGGGTAAACCTCAGTGAAGCCGGTGCACCAGATGACATTGGCGACCGGGAGGCTCCGGCCGTCGTCGAGCACTACTTCTGCATCCTGCACACCGGTGACACGGGGCACCCGCTGCACGCCGGCGGCGTCAAGGTCCGCGAGTTTGGTGCGGATCAGCGGCGTCGCCATGGTCGCCATCGTCGGCAGTACCTTGCGTCCGACCGGTGAGCGGGTGTTCAGCACGTGCAGCCCGGCGAAGCGGATCACGGGAATGACGAACCGGGCCGCGTTGCGGCCGTGCCGGAAGGGCATCTCGGCACTTGGCTTCCCGGCCAGCCAGGTCTGATGGGTGCGGCTGGTCTCCAGGGCGATTTCCGCCCCGGAGTTGCCCACGCCCACCACCAGGACCGGGCCGGGCTTCAGCTGGGCGGGATTCCGGTAGTTGTGGGAGTGGAGCTGCACGACGTCGGACGCCAGCTCCGCCGCGAAGCCCG
This sequence comes from Arthrobacter sp. PAMC25284, assembly GCF_019443425.1. Taxonomy (NCBI): domain Bacteria; kingdom Bacillati; phylum Actinomycetota; class Actinomycetes; order Micrococcales; family Micrococcaceae; genus Arthrobacter; species Arthrobacter sp. PAMC25284. Next base: position 1,734,069 of record NZ_CP080382.1, on the reverse strand, counting down.
GCGTCTTGGGCAGGTGGCAGGAGCCGGTCGCGAGCACAACGTTCGCCGCCGTCCAGCATTGCCCGCCGGCGGTGACGTGGAACCGGGTGCCGTCGTGGCTGAGATGCGTGACGGCGGTATTGGAACGGACCGTCAGATGGAACCGGGAAGCATAGTCCTCCAGATAGTCGGCCTGCTCGTCCTTGGTGGGAAAGCCCAACGGGTCGCCGGGGAACGGCCGGCCGGGCAGTCCGTCGTACTTGGCCGGAGTAAACAGGCGCAGCGAATCCCAACGGCGGCGCCACGCGTCGCCGACCCGGGCGCCGGCGTCGAGAATCACAAAGTTCCGGCGCTGCTGCGCCAGGTAGTAGCCGAGCGCGAGTCCGGACTGTCCGGCGCCGATGATGACGGTGTCGACGGCGGTCGTGCCGGCGGCGTCGCCGGTGTCAGCGGCTGGGGTGGTGTTCATGGGGGTGCCTCCTGGGTCATGGTGCTGACAGCGGGTCATGAACGCCGTGTGCCGGCCGGGCGGCTGTCGGGTCGGAACGGAAGCGCAGGAACCAGATCAGCAACAGCGCAGAGGCGACGACATAGAAGCAGTGCAGCAGCCAGATCGGTCCCAGCGGGAGGCTGAAGACGTAGACGGAATGCACAGCATTGGCGACGTTGCTCAGCGCGAGGTAGCCGAGGCTGTAGGAATCCAGATCTTTGGTGCGGAGGGCCTTGACCAGCATGGGCAGGTAGCTCGTCGCGAAAAGGATGGTGGATACCATTCCTGCAAGCACTGAAACGTTCATGGAATTAACGTTATTTACCGGCGCGCCACAGCGAATCGGGCGAATCACCCATTTTGGAGATGGATTCCGGCGGGCCGGACATGGGTAGTTTTATGCAGGCGGAACCCGGCAGAGGGTGCTGGGGTTGGCAGTTGCTGCTTCGTACCGCGACGACGGCACCGCCGTGCCGGAGGTTCAGTAGCCGCGGAACTCTTGACGGTGACGTGCGCTAGAGTTACCTTTATTTCACAAGACGAAATGTGCATTCCATAATATGGAATATGTTTTCCACGAAAATACCGTCAGGGCCGGAGTTACCGCATCCGGCAGCACAGTTCCCGTGGATACCGGCCCGGACCCGGGCAATGCCCTTTTCCGACACAGGGGAGCTCTGCAACATGTCCCACGAAAACGGTCCTGGCCCGCATGACGAGCACGGACATTCGCAGCTGATCGACCCGGAGCCCTGGGGCACCGGTGACCCCGCAGTCGAGGAGATTGCCAGGGGAGGGCCGGCCGCCCCGGGGCAGGTGCCCGCGGGCGTTAGTGCCCGGCTCTACAACGAGGACCTGGCGCCCACCACGCGGAAGGGCCGCACGTGGCACGCCTACAGCATCTTCACGCTGTGGGCCAACGACGTGCACTCGCTGGGCAACTACGTGTTCGCCATCGGGCTGTTCGCCCTGGGACTCGGCGCCTGGCAGATCCTGCTGGCCTTCCTGCTCGGCGCCGTCCTGCTGTTCCTGCTCCTGAACCTCTCCGGGTTCATGGGCGAGCGGACGGGCGTGCCGTTCCCGGTCATGAGCCGGATCGCGTTCGGCATCCGGGGCTCCAATATTCCCGCCATCGTCCGTGGCGCGGTGGCCGTGGCCTGGTTCGGAATCCAGACCTATTTGGCCTCGGTGGTTCTCCGCGTGCTCGTCCTGGCGCTTGCGCCGTCCCTGGCGCCGCTCGACACGGACTCGTTCCTTGGCCTGTCAACGCTGGGGTGGCTCTCCTTCCTGGTGCTGTGGGCCGTGCAGGTCGTTATCGTCAGTTTCGGCATGGAAATGATCCGCAAGTACGAGGCCTTTGCCGGCCCCATCATCCTGGTCACCATGCTCGCACTGGCCATCTGGATGTTCATGAAGGCGGAAGGCTCGATCGCCTGGTCCACCGCGGACGCCCTGACCGGTCCCGAGATGTGGGTTCGGATCTTCCAGTCCGCGGCCCTCTGGGTAGTCATATACGGGACCTTCGTCCTGAACTTCTGCGACTTCACCCGCGGCGCCCCCTCCGAACGGTCGGTGGTGCGCGGCAACTTCTTCGGCATCCCCATCAACATGATCTTCTTCGCCGCCATCGTCATCGTCCTCTCCGGCGCCCAGTACCGCATTGATGGGACGGTCATCGAGTCACCAATCGACGTCGTTATCGCCATCCCGAACACCTTCCTGCTGGTGCTGGCCTGCCTGGCCCTGATCATCCTGACGGTGGCCGTGAACCTCATGGCCAACTTCGTGGCACCCATCTACACGCTGGCCCACCTTTTCCCGCGGACCCTGGACTTCCGCAAGGCAGCCATCATCTCCGCGGTGATCGGCCTGTTGATCCTGCCGTGGAATCTGTACAACTCGCCCCTTGTCATTGTCTACTTCCTCGGCGGGCTGGGCGCCCTTCTGGGACCGCTGTTCGGCGTCATCATGGCCGATTACTGGCTGCTCCGGAAGGGCAAGATCAACGTTCCGGACCTGTATTCGGACTCCCCGGACGGGGAGTACGCGTACACCGGCGGCGTCAACCGGAAGGCCATTATCGCGGGAGTGCCGGCCGCCGTTGTCGCCCTGATCCTGGCGCTCGTCCCCGCGTTCACGCTGGTTGCCGGCTTCTCCTGGTTCGTCGGTGCGATCCTGTCCGCCGGGATCTACATGCTGATCATGGACCGCCATGCGCCGTTCCACGCCGTCGACGGTGAGGAGATCGCCGTCGCACCGAAGCACTGACTGTCCATCCATCTGGCCACGTAGTACTAGACGAGTCCGTGCTGGTACGCGTAGGCCGTGGCTGCGGCGCGTGAGGTGAGGCCCAGCTTGGTGAAGATGTTGCTCAGGTGTCGCGCCACCGTCTTTTCGCTAATGAACAGTTCGACGGCGATGTCCCGGTTGGTCAGTCCGGCAGAAACCAGCTGCACGACTTCGGTTTCGCGGGCGGTGAGTGCCCCGGCGACCGTGGTGTCGGCGTCGTGCGCGGCGTGGGGGTGAGCGGTGTGGGGGTGAGCGGCGGGGCGGATGGCGTCGTTCGCCCGGGCCGGTACGGAGTCCGGCGTCAGGCCCGCCAGCGCAGGTGCGGCGCCCAGTTCGGCGAAGGTGGCCCGTGCCGCCTCACGTTCCAGCCGGGCGGATTCCTCGTCGCCGAGGACGGCGCAGAGGCTGGCCAGGAGGGCGCGGCAGCAGGCTGCTTCGAACGGTGCGTCGAGGCTCAGCCAGCGCGACCACGCCCGGCGGAGCAGGACCAGAGCCGCGGCGGGGTCGCCGTCGTGGGTGAGCACGGTGGCCTGGGCCTGTTCGGCGAGGGCATGCAGCATGGGCATGTCGATCGTGGCGCAGAGGGCGGCCAGCTCCTTCATCGCGGTCCGGGCCGCGTCGGAGTCGCCGGCGGCCAGTTCGATCTCCACCCGGGCGGCGAGCATCAGGCGCCGGTAGCCGGGGTCGATGCCAGCCATGGTCTGCCGGAGCAGGGTCTGCGCCTGCTCAGGCTTGCCCTGGGCGAGGCGGAGCAGTGCAAGCCCGGGCTGCGGCGGGAACCCGGTCTCCTGGGCATGCCGGTAGGAGGCCTCGGCGGCGTCGAAATCGCCGCGGAGCCGCTGGATTTCGCCTTGTTCGTAGAAGCCGCCGTAAGTCGCCATCCGGTCGCCGCGGAAGGCGAGATCCTGCGCCGTTTTGGCGGCGGCGATGGCCTCGGACCAGGCGCCGTGCAGCCGGTACAGCGCGGCCCGGTGCATCTGGCACTGGCCGCTGAAGGCCACCAGGTTCGGCTGCGCGTCGCACCACTTATCCAGCGCCCGGGTCCATTCGTGGGCCCGGCGCAGGTCGAACGCCAGATGACAGGTCTCGATCACCGCGCAGTAGATGATCCCGGCGGGGACCGGGGAGATTTCCCCGACGGTGACGGCGACCATGGCCTCGTCGAGCAGCGCCAGGCCGTCGTCGAGGTCCCCGAGCATGATCTTTGCCTGGCCGAGGCCCAGCACGCCGAGGGCCGCGCTGTCCGCGTCGCCGCGGGCCCGTCCGAGGTCCGCGGCCCGGGTGAAGGCTTTGGCCGCGGCAGCTCCGTCGCCGCTATAGAGGGCGCCCAGCCCGGCGGGGACCAACAGCAGACCCTCGAAGCGGCAGGGCTCGGGCAGGTCCTCGACGATCCGGTGGGCCCGGGCCATCCAGCCGGCGCTGCGGGCCGGTTCGCCCTGCATGATGAGGTTCATCCCGGTCCAGACCGCGCAGCGGGCGGCGGCGGGGTAGTCGCCGTCGGCGAGGTAGCTCAGGTGCGCCCGGGCCAGGAGGTCCACGCCCTCGGCGGCCCCGCCGGTGAGGATGAGGGAGGTGGCCAGCTGTTCCACGTCGCTGGCCGGCAGCCCTTCCGCTTGATCCGCCTCCGTGTACTGGCCGACGGCGTCCGGCCAGCGCCGCTCGGCGTAGGCTTTCCGGCCTTGTGTGAGTGTAGACATGGCCTTCCCCGTTCCCGGTGGCGGGTCGGGGCCTGGGGCACTTCCGGAGTTATGGCACTGCCGGTGCCGGTGGACCCTGTCGGAGCCGGTGGGCGCGGCCCGTCAAGTGTTTTCAGGCTACAGCCGGGGTTCAGCGGGCGGCAAGGTGCGGTGGGTTGGTGGCGCTGATGCTCTTCGCGGACGCCCAGCGATCACACGAAAGCCAGGGGTTGCTGCCCTCGTTATTGGCTGAGGGTGAAGCGCAGGGAAAGCCAGTTTTCCCGGCAGGCGATGGCAGTGGCCTCAGCGTCGCCGCGGCGGGTGTGCTCGATGATTGTGGCGTGCTGAGCGACGGAATGCCGGCCGGCAAAGGATCCGAACCGCATCCGTTCGATCCGGCGGATCACGGGGGTGGTCTGCTCGAGTACTTCCTGGATGACGTCATTGCCGGAGAGGCTGATGAATACCGCGTGGAACTCATCATCGGCGCTCAGTGCTGTTTCGATATCGAGGCGTTCGAGCGCTTTTTCGAACCGGGTGTTGGCCGTGACCATGGTGGATATGGCGGCGTCGGTGACCACGGGGACAGCGAGTCTGGCGGCGAGTTCATGCATCGCAGCGACGACCTGCTGGGCATTGACGGTGGAGGCCAGATCGTAGGGGGCCACGATGGTGGCTTTGCCAGGCATGGCGACTACCAGGCCGGCGCGCTCCAGTCGCAGCAGCGCCTCCCGGATCGGAGTCCGGCTGACGCCCAACCACGCCTCGAGCTCCGTGTCTTTCAGGCGTTCGCCGGGGGTAAAGGTGCCGTCAACGATTGCGTCGCGTATCGACTCAAAGACGTTGTCCCGGAGAAGTGACCTTTTATGGACACCTTGCAGGTCGGGGGTAGGCATGCAACATACGGTATATCACCGCTTGGGCGGGCGTCTCCCGGGTCGGGCAGGCGGCGGACTCTTGACACGGCGAGGATTCGGGCCTGCAATATATTGCATATTAGGCGTCAGTTGAGCTTGATCGACATCTGACCGTCCCATGTTCTGAACCTGTAACCGGAGGATTTTTGATGGCCATCACCGATTTTGAGCGGTATCCCCTGACGTTCGGACCGAGCCCGGTCCATCCATTGCCCCGACTTAGCGCACACCTTGGCGGGGCGCAGATCTGGGCGAAGCGTGAAGACGTCAACAGCGGGCTGGCGTTCGGGGGCAATAAGACCCGCAAGCTGGAGTACTTCGTCCCGGAGGCTCTCGCGCAGGGCGCGGACACTCTCGTCTCCATTGGCGGCTATCAGTCCAACCACACCCGTCAGGTTGCTGCCGTGGCAGCGAAGCTGGGGCTCAAAGCCCGGCTGGTCCAGGAAAACTGGGTCGATTGGCCGGACCCGCTTTCAGACCGGGTCGGGAACATCCAGCTCTCACGGATCATGGGTGCCGACGTCCGGCTGGACAGTGCAGGGTTCGACATCGGCATCCGCAGCAGCTGGGAAAACGCCATTGAGGAGGTCAAGGCCGCCGGCGGCACCCCCTATGCGATTCCGGCCGGCGGGTCAGATCATAAACTGGGCGGGCTGGGCTTCGCGAACTGGGCCTACGAGGTGGAGCAGCAGGAGCGGGAGCTCGGCGTCTTCTTCGACACCATCGTGGTCTGCACGGTCACGGGGTCCACCCATGCCGGCATGATCGCCGGGTTTGCCGGCCAGGACAGGCCCCGCCGCGTCATCGGCATCGATGCCTCGGCGACCCTGCAGAAGACCCGCGACCAGGTCGAACGCATTGCCCGGAACACCGCCGAACTGATCGGGCTGGGCCGGGATCTCCGCGACGACGAAATCAACGTCTTGGAAGGCTGGGCCGGCGACCTCTACGGGATTCCCGTGGACTCCACGCTCGAAGCGATCCGCCTTGGCGCCTCTCTCGAAGCGATGATCACGGACCCCGTCTATGAGGGCAAATCCCTTGCCGGTCTCATCGACTTGGTGAAAAGCCGGGAGATTCCGGCCACCAGCAACGTTCTCTACGCTCATCTGGGCGGCCAGCTCGCCCTCAATGCCTACAGCGGACTCTTCCGCTCCTAACAAACCCGGCGGCAACCCCCTCATGGATCAGGTGGAAAAGGAACCCGTATGACCACGACAGACAGTATCGAGTCGACCGGCGCCATCCGGCTGCAGAACCTGGGCGTGAGTGCCGGCGTGGTCTGCCTGACCAGCCCGGACCTGGTATTCCGGTCGCTGCAGGACAGGCACCGGGTGACCGGCTCGACCCGCAGCGCCATCATTGACGAACTCTTCCCGCCCGGCCACGCCGCCCCGCTGGTCACGGTCCTCGACGGCCACCCTCACACCCTGGCGTTCCTCGCAGGAGCCCGGGGCGATCGCATCAGAAACCTCGGAGTCACGGAGTTCGGCCAGTCCTCCGGCCTTGATGACGCACCGACTCCATCGTGAGCGCAGCAATTGACCTCACGGGTCTCCCCGCTCCGCGTACCCCGGGCGGCCCGTGACAGTCTCGACGTCGGCACTTCCGTTGGCGCGCGCGATCAGGAGGTGGGTGACGGCGAGCCGCGGGGTCTGGCCGCTGTGCACTGAATTTCTCCACCTTCGCCGTCGATTCCCTGGCAAGTCGTCGCGGCACGCTGACTGGGATGTTCAAAGCTGGGGAGAATCGGCGGGCTAAGGTACATTTCTCGAGTCAGCGGGGGCCAGCTTTTGGGGAAGTTGACGATCCCGGCCTCTAATCCCCTGAGGGTTGACCGGCGGCCGTCCGACAGTCCGGGAAGGTTGGCAGCGTTGAATCCTCGTGCCGATAGATTTATGCGGGTGGCGGGCTATTTTGGCACCATAGTGCTGGTGCTCGCCGTCGGTGGCTGTACTTATAAGGACGCTGTGCAGGCCCCGACCTCCGGGGCTGCAGCCAGCGGCTCGGTGTCGACGCCTGAGGCTGCGCCGACTGCTGAGTTCGTCATTCCCGCGCAGCTGCCCGCGCCGATTGACGTTGGCGCAAACGAGGATCAAATCGCCGAGCTGGGGTCCCAGACGCGGGGCGCAAATATCGGGCCCCTGACGCTTGGCAGCACGACGGTTGTCTACGTGAGGTGCGCCGGAGGTGGGTCGCTGACTTTCGAACTGGACGGAGTCGGGCGGTCTGTACTGCCATGCGAGGCAGTAGCGGAGCCGCGCGGGACGAGGAACGTGTTTGATACCAGGCTTGCCCCGCAGACCACGGCCACGGTTGAGTCCAGCCCGGGCCAGATCTGGTCCTTGGGCGTTTACTCCGAGCCAACGCCATAGCCAGGCTGTCGCCTATGTAATCGTCGTCCCTGAACTGCATTTTTGGGCCCGTTGATGTAGCCGCCCGTAGGCACGTATTCCCCAACATTGCCGTCAGGTTCCCCTCAAACCCCGGCAAGCCGTCGCGGCACGCTGACGACGGGCTCCGAAGCTGGGGAACGTTGGCGGGCTGGTACGCATTTCCCGGGTGAGGCGAGCCTTTTCTGGGGGAGCAGGCGATGTTGGACTCGAAAACGCCGGCTCTTGCGCCGGAAGGCCCGACAGCAGGACTATGAGGAAATCGGAGTCGGCCGTCGGATGGAGTAACCAGCGAGCCGGTTCAGGAGCTTTCGGACTTCAGCGCTGCACTGGCGATTAACTGGCTTTTTATCCGCCGCGCAGACGCTGGTAATCGTGAATCCGATAAACAAGCATCGAACGAAAGGATGGGACGATGCCGCTCTATCTGTCGAAATTCAGCTACACGCCAGAGACGTGGGCGAGGCTGATCAGCAAGCCTGAGGACCGTGGACGCGCCGCCCAGGAATACATTGAATCGGTCGGCGGGAAACTCCACGGGTTTTGGTACGCTTTCGGATCCCATGACGGCTACAACTTATGGGAAGCACCGGACAACGTCTCCATGGCCGCGGTGGCGCTGGCAATCAGCGGAGGCGGAGCACTGAGCTCGTTTGAAACAACGGTGCTACTGACTGTCGAAGAAACGCTGGAAGCGCTGGCTAAAGCCGAGGAGATCAGGTACCGCCCGCCGGGCACGTGACGACGTGGGCCGGGGGAGCCCAGCCGGTTCCCTGCGCTCGCTCCAACTGCCGGAGAGGGCGTGATTTGACGGGCTGACGGGCCACGGAGAGCGCACGTCGCTCAAAGAATTGAGAAATTCTTGTTGAATTCTTGAATTTCCGCAGGGGTGTGTCTTGATCGGCACGCAGCAGTGTTGGTGCTATTCCCGCTTATCGGTCTCAAACGAAAGGGAATAGTCCTCATGGACAGTTCAATCAGTTTTAGCACGGGTCCGCGCCGGGGGGCGCGGACCCGTCAACCCATCTCCGCACCGCAGGTACTGGGAAGGGTCGCCGTTGGTGCCGCCACACTGTTGTTCGTTGCAGTTGGGCTGGTGGTGCCGATGCTCCACATCGGGTTCTCCCCGGTCCTGACCGGAAGCATGCGCCCCGCCTACGCACCCGGCGACCTGCTGATCACCGTCCCGGCGGACGTGACGAGCCTGCGTCCCGGTCAAATCGCCGTCTTCACCCCGCCCGGGGAAACAGCTCCGTTCGCCCACCGCATCACCGCCATCGACGGCACTGCGGCCCAGCCAGTCCTCACGACCAAGGGCGACGCCAACCCGGCCACGGACGAGTGGCGGGCCACGCTCAACCAGACCCAGATACCCGTCGTCGTCGCCACGTTGCCGACGGTCGGCAACGCGCTCCTGTGGATCCAGAACCCGGTACCGCGCGCAGTCCTCACCGGCTTCTTGGGGCTGATGATGACCGGCGCCGCCGTCCGCTGGATTCTCCGCTCTGCGCCACGCGCCCGCGGCCACCGCGCCGCCCATTCTTAGAAAGCCGCCCGCTTCATCGCCCCAAAGGAATCATCATGTCTGCAACCACCGCACGCCATACCGCCCGCCGTGTAAATCCTCCGGCCCCGATTCTGCTCGCTGCCTGCGCTGTGGCCGCAGCCGGACTGGCCCTCACCGGCGGCGGGGTGTACGCAGCGCTGAACGCCACAGCCGCCAACACCACCGCCCAAAACGCGAGCTCCGGGACTCTTAGCCTGACAATGGCCGCGAACGGGGTCGGGTTCGGCCACGTAGTGTCCAACCTTGTCCCCGGTGACGTCATCAACCGCTATGTCAACCTCAGCCAGGGAGCGAGCCTGGACGGCAGGGCCCTGACGCTGTCCGTCGCTGACGCCACCCCGACGAAGCTCACCACTGACGCCACCAAGGGTCTGCGCGTGACCGTCACCCAGTGTTCGGGCACCTGGACAACCGCCGGCGCCTGCACCGGCGGCGGGGCCACCACAACGGTCCTGGCGACGAGCGTGCCCCTAAGTACCCTCGCCACGACGCCCGCGACGCTCGTTGCCGGCACGATCGCCGCCGGGTCAGCCCTGAACCTTCAGGTTTCCCTGACCCTGCCGGACCAGAACGAAACCACCACCAATGGAACCGTCCCCGTCGGCACTATCCAGGGGCTGACCGCGGCGCTGACATGGACATTCACGGAATCCCAGCGCACCGCCACCACCACAGGAAGCTAAGCCGGGTGAACGTCCGCACGTACCCGGGCAGGGCCGGCGCTGCTTTTGCGGCCGCGGCCCCTGCTGGTGTGCATGTCAATGGCGGCGGCCGCCGCGGCGAGTACGGCCAAAGCGACGTCAGCTTCCCAGGGCGTGGGGAGCGCCCGTTGGGGCGCGGTTGCCACGATGACTACCGACGCTTCAGGCGGATCCGGTGCCCTGCTGCTGACCTTTCCGAATAAAGGCAATACGTCGAGTCCGTCATTTGCGCCGCAGTTCTTCACCGTCGGCAACACCGGCACCGTGCTGCTCTCGAAGGCGACGTACACCGGCACAACGACAGCCCCGTCCAGCGTGAATTTTGTTGTTGAATCCTGCAGCGGCACATGGAATGAGACCACTGGCGCCTGCCAGGGAACACCCGGCACCATTGCGCCCGTCCTGACAACGCCCACAGGGTCATCAACAGCGTCAGTCGTCTCCACCACCGTCCCGGAACATCCCGACACGGCCGTCCGGTTTCGGGCAACGGTGAAATTCAGCGGCAATGTTCCAAACTCACCCGCTACCACGCTGACCTTTGGCGTTGCGGTGGACCGCACCTACGTGAGGGCCGCAACAACTACCGGCGGTTGACCCGTGGACGGAATCAGACCTGATGCAGACTTGACGACGGCGGGCGCCCCCTTTCGGTGGCGGGGGAGGGACTTCCCGGCTCTCTCCGGGCGGAGGACCTTGAGGGCCTTGAACGCCGCGGCCGCGGAGACGAAGACCACCGCGCCCAGCCCGCCGGCGAGACCGCGTGGTCAGGGCAAACCCGGCGCGGCTAGACTCCTGACAACAACCAGGCGGGGGAAATATTAAATTGTCAGTAACGCCAATTCGCCGGAGCGCAAAGTACAACCGGATGGCCATTACCTCGCTGATCCTGGCCGCGGTAGCCGCGGTTGGCACCGCGTTGATGAGTGTGGGAGTCATGGCGGTGTTCGCCGTGGGCGCCGGGCATGTGGCGCTCAACCAGATCGGACGACGCCGGGAGAAGGGTCGCGGACTGGCGATCGCCGCCCTCGCAGTCGGCTATTCCATCGCCGTCCTGGGGCTGGTGTCCACGGTCTATTTCATGGCGATCTTTGCGGACCGGCCGATGTAGCAGTACGCGGTTTCGCCCCGGCCCGGCCCGGGGTAGTAGGTCCGCCTACGGAGACTTGGCACCCCGCTGGGTGGCGTCGCCGTGTGCCGCGTGGGCGCGGGCCAGCAGGTCGACGAACTCGGTTTCGTCGTGGACGAGGGCCTTGTATTTCTCCGGCAGCTTGCTGATCTGTTTTTCTTCCTGGACCATTTTGGCGAAGATCATGTTCCGCTCCACAATGCCCGTCTCGTAGTTGAGGTCGAGGTAGTCAGTGGCGTGCCGTTTGGCGCCGGACACCGCGTTCTTGGCCTTGCCCTTGGGGCTGAAGATGGAGGCCAGGACGGTGACGGCAAGGACGCCGAGGATCACGGTCAGCGAGACTTCGGTGCTGATTTCGATCACGGTGACGTGTTCGCCGTCGTTGATGAACGGCAGGGTGTTCTCGTGCAGGGCGTGGAGGATGAGCTTCACTCCGATGAAGCCAAGGATCGCGGCGAGGCCGAAGGCGAGGTAGATCAGGCGGTCCAGCAGTCCGTCGATGAGGAAGAACAGTTGCCGCAGTCCCATGAGCGAGAACGCCGTGGCGGTGATGACGATGTACACGTTGGTGGTCAGGCCGAAGATCGCCGGGATGGAGTCGAGCGCGAACAGGATGTCCGTGCCGCCGATGGCCACCATGACCAGCAGCATCGGGGTGAGGACGCGTTTGCCGTTTTCGATCGTGAACAGCTTGTCCCCGTCGAAGTGCTCCGACGTCGGGAGGACGCGCCGGACCAGCCGGACGACGATACCCTCGGTGTCGTCGTCGTGCGCGTTGGGCCGGAGCAGGTTCCCGGCGGTGATCAGCAGGATCAGGCCGAAGATGTAGAACACCCACGCGAAGGTGTTGATCAGGGCTGCGCCGAGGAAGATGAACCCGGTCCGGGCGATCAGCGAGAACACGATGCCGAACAGGAGCACCTTCTGCTGGTCGGCGCGGGGGACCCGGAAGCTCGCCATGATGATCAGGAAGACAAACAGGTTGTCCACGGACAGAGCCTTCTCCGTGATGTAGCCGGCGAAGTACTCGGTCCCCATTGTGGGGCCGCCGAAGATCAGGACCCCGACGCCGAACAGCAGCGCGATGCCCACGTACAGGGAGGACCAGGCAGCCGACTCCCGCAGGGTAGGGGAGTGGGCCTTCCGGACGTGGGCGAAGTAGTCGAAGGCCAGGAGGCCACCAATCCCGACGATGGTCAGGATCCAGACGTGGGTGGGAGTTTCCATGCTGTGCCTTTCACTGCTGCTTCGCTGCCGGGCGGTGAAATTAGATTACCTGCGCGGCGAGAGCCGCGCATTTCGGAAGCGGATTCCACCGCCGTATCAAGGAGCTCAGGGTCGGGCAGGTCGCCGAACCGGTCAACTGCCCCTCAGCTCCGCCGGCTACGTCCCATGCACCATCAGATGATCAGCAAATAGCTTCGTAACTATTGGCTGGCCCTGGCCTCCATGTACAGACCTCCTCGACGACGCTTTCCTATTTCGAGCGCGAGGTCCACCATAGGGAATATCGGGAAGCTGGCATCGACTGGTAGCACCCACATCGTGGCGGATCAAAGGGGCGTTCATGGACAAGATCGTTTCCGTTCCCCCGAATCGACGCGCGCTGCTGAAGACGATCGGGGTCGGAGCGGCCGGTTTTGCCAGCATCCCCCTTCTGTCTGCGTGCACAGGCGCATCCGCGAAGTCTGCGGCGTCGGCGTCGGCGTCGCTGCTCCCGGCCCCGCCGGGACAGATCGAACCACTGCTGGACCGGCCGAAAGTCACCGCCGCTTTGGCCTGGCTCGACGGTTTCATCCGGGACGCCATGGACCAGACCGGGCTGCCGGGGATGGCCGTAGCCGTGGTGTATCAGGACGAGGTCGTGTACTCCGAAGGGTTCGGGGTGCGTGAGGTCGGTAAGCCCGAGCGGATCGGTCCGGACACGGTCTTCCTGCTGGCTTCGGTGTCCAAGCCCCTGGCATCAACGGTGGTGGCGGGGGTTGTGGGGCGGCAGGTCATCAACTGGACCGACCCGGTCATTGAACACAACAAGGGCTTCGCGCTCAATGACGACTTCGTCACGCGCAACGCCAGCTTCGCGGATCTTATGGCGCACCGCAGCGGGCTGAAAACAGGGGCGGGCGATCTGCTCGAAGACCTCGGATTCGACCGCGCATATATCCTCGGCCACCTCAATCAGGAGCCCCTTGATACGTTCCGGTCCAGCTACAATTACAGCAATTTCGGCTACACGGAAGCCGGCCAGGCAGCAGCCGACGCCATGAAAATGACCTGGGAGGACCTGGCGGAGGAGATCCTGTTCCGGCCGCTGGGCATGTCCGCGAGTAGTTATCGCCACTCGGGCTATGAGAACGCAACGGATAAGGCCTCCATTCACGTGCCTCTCGGGAACAAGCAGTGGTCAGCGAAATTCCGCCGCAATGCAGATTCCGAGGCCCCGGCCGGAGGCGCGAGTTCCTCCGTGCGGGACATAGCGCAATGGCTCCGGCTGCAACTCGGCAACGGCACCTACGACGGCAAGCCCGTCATCGATCCGGCGGCCCTCCAAACAACCCACGTTCCCCATGCAGTCTCCGGGCCGGCGTCGGCGCCGGCTGCCCGCTCCCATTTCTACGGGCTGGGCTGGAACGTCTCCTACGATGATCAGGCCCGCGTCCAGCTCGGCCACTCCGGCGCCTTCAACCTTGGCACCGCCACGGCCGTCGCCATGCTTCCGGGCGAACAACTGGCCATCGTGGCACTGACCAACGGGCGCCCGCAGGGCATTCCCGAGGCAATCACCTCCGGTTTCCTGGACGCAGCCCAGCACGGGTCACCCACGGTCGACTGGCTCGGATTCACCGCGGGCATATTCGAACAGATATATGCTTCCGGGAAACCGGCGATCGACTACACCAAGGCCCCGTCCACCCCTTCACCGGCCAAGGCAAACACTGCCTACACCGGCACCTATGACAACACCTACTACGGCCCGCTTGTGGTCCTCGAACAGGGAGGGAAACTCGCCATGAGAATGGGACCAGCCAGCAGTCCAACCACTTTCCCACTCACACACTTTGACGGCGACACCTTCAGTTTTGAATCCATCGGCGAGAACGGCAACGGCCTGGCCGGTGCACTCTTTGCCGAAGGCGGGGACGGCTCTTCGCCAGCCGTCACCCTGGACGTCTACGACGCCACCGGACTCGGGACTTTCACCAGGGCCACTTAGGACGCATTACTGCTTGACCCCGCAGCCCGCCCGAAAGATTTGACGTGAAGCTGACGGGCGCTACTTCTCGGGCCGCACGCCGGGCGTCAGGACGGTGATTCCGGCATCGGCCGCAGCGCTGACAAGTTCCCGGTCGTAGGCCAGCAGCACGTCGGCCTGCAGCCGGATCGCGGTGGCCAGGTGAATGGCGTCAGCGCTCCGGCGTCCGCCCGGCAGTGCGGCCGCATACATGAGGTCCGAGCGCGCCACATCCACGAGGTTGATTCCGCCCAGCACTTTGTTGATCAGGTCGGCCGGCAGTCCGCGACGGCGGCCGATTCAGTCTCCGCGATCACCAGTTTGAGCGCCGCGGACGGGTCGACGTAGATGATCAACGATCGCCACGCAGATCGGCGATTATTTCCAACGTCGCGGCGCTGCTGCTCGCGCGGGGCAGGGATACGAAGTCGACGGCGTCCGTGGCCGCCGGCCGGACATTGCCGGACAGCAGCAAGCGTTTGAACGGCGACGCCGACGGCGGTATCAAGGTGGCGGCGATTTCGCCATTGTTGGTGACGTCAATGATTTCGCCGTTCTTCACGCGTTCCAGAATTTTGCTGCTCTGGTTCCGGAGTTGCCGGTGGCCAATTGTTGTCATGGTTGCCTCCGTAGCAATCGGAGCACTGAGGACGGATGTTCCATTATGAACCGCTCGCCCGTTGGGATGATAGACCGCAACTCGAGGTCAGAGATGGCCCATCCCGGCGCGTGGGATGGGCCAGGAGTGACCCCGCGTTGCTATGCCGGCGGAGCCTTTACGCCCGCAGGATCCTCACGTGATCCGGCGTTAGCTCGGAGATCCGGTTGACACCCAGCAGGGCCATGGTGCGGGCCATGTCCTTTTCCAGGATCTGGAGTGCCCGGTCCACACCGGCGCGGCCGCCGGCCATCAGGCCGTAGAGGTAGGCCCGGCCGATCAGGGTGAAATCCGCGCCCAGGGCCAGGGCCGCGATGATGTCGGCGCCGCTCATGATCCCGGTGTCCAGGATGATTGCGGCGTCGCTGTGGTCCGCCTTCAGGGCCGCGGAGACCTCGGGGAGCAGGTGGAACGGGACCGGGGCGCGGTCCAGTTGGCGTCCGCCGTGGTTGGACAACACGATCCCGTCCGTGCCGTGGTCCACTACCTTCCGGGCGTCCTCGACCGTCTGGATTCCCTTGACCACGAGCTTGCCCTTCCACGTCTCGCGCAGCCAGTCGAGGTCGTCAAAGGTCAGGGTGGGGTCGAACATGGAGTTGATCAGGTCCGCCACCGTCCCGGTGTACCGGGACAGCGAGGCGAAGGTCAGCGGCTCGTGCGTGAGGAAGTTGAACCACCAGGCCGGCCGGTAGGACGCGTCCAGCACGGTTTTCAGGGTCAGGGCCGGCGGGATGGTCATGCCGTTGCGCACGTCCCGGAGCCTGGCGCCGGCGACGGCGGTGTCCACCGTGACCATGAGGGTGTCATTGCCGGCCGCGGCGGCACGGTTGATCAGCTCGAGCGAGCGGTCGCGGTCCGTCCAGAGGTAGAGCTGGAACCAGTTCCGGCCGTGGGGCGCGGCGGCGGCCACGTCCTCGATGGACGCCGTGCCCATCGTGGAGAGCGTGTACGGGATGCCCGCCGCTGCCGCTGCCTGCGATCCGGCGTACTCACCCTCAGACTGCATCATCCGCGTGAACCCGGTGGGTGCGATCCCCACCGGCAGCCGCGACGGTTTGCCCAGCACCTCAGTGGACAGGTCCACGCTGGAGACATCGCGCAGGATGCCGGGGCGGAACTCGATGTCCGAAAACGCCTGGCGGGCCCGGCGCAACGTAATCTCGGCTTCCGCCCCGCCGTCGGTGTAGTCGAAGGGGGCTTTGGGGGTACGCCGTTTGGCGATCTCGCGCAGATCCCAAATGGTGTTGGCCCGCTGCAGCCGGGCGGCCTTGCTGAAGCCGGGCTTCTTGAACTGCATCAGCGGCGCCAGGTCGGCGTATTTCGGAACACGGCGCTTGAGCGCGGCAGGAACAACACCGGACTGCCCGACGTCGGACGTCGTCGCTCCGATGCCGGCGGCACCGCCGGTGACCAGTGCCCTGAGACGTTCCAACTCCATGTGCTGACCGTGCCCTTTCTTAGGCCTGCATGGTTCTTAGGCCTGGATAAACTCCTGGCGCTGGCGCCCGAGGTCTTCCACTTCAATTTCGAGGACGTCGCCGGCCTTCAAATACGGGAAGCGCCCGGACATCGCCACCCCTTCCGGGGTGCCGGTGCAGATCAGATCCCCTGGTTCCAATACAAGATACTGGCTGAGGTGGTGAATGATGGTGGCGACGTCGAAGATCAGGTCCCCGGTGGTGGAGTCCTGGCGCGGATCGCCGTTGACCCAGCTGCGCAGCCGCAGGTTGCCGGCGTCGACCTCATCCGGAGTGGCCAGATACGGGCCGGTGGGGCAGAACCCGGCGCAGCTCTTGCCCTTGGACCATTGGCCGCCGGACACTTCGAGCTGGAATTCGCGCTCGGACAGATCGTTGACGGTGACGAAACCGGCGATGTAGTCCATGGCCTCCGACGGGGACGAGAGGTAGGAAGCGCGCGCACCGATGACGACGCCGAGCTCGACCTCCCAGTCCGTTTTGCTCGAGCCGCGGGGAATCGTGACGGCGTCATCGGGCCCCACCACGGTGTTGGGTGCCTTATGGAACAGAAGCGGGAAGGCGGGGGGAGCGGAGCCGGACTCAGCAGCGTGTGCGGCGTAGTTCAAGCCGATGCCATACACCGAGGAAGGCCTGGTGATGGGGGCACCGATCCGGAGGCCGTCGGCCTCCAGCTCAGGCAAGTCGCCGGCGGCCAGGGCTGCGGCGGCACGGGCTGGTCCGCCGGACGACCAGAAGTCCGCGGTGAGATCCGCAGTCACGGACGCGAGAGAGTAGTACTTTCCGCCGTCCAGGATGGCGGGGATTTCGGAGCCAGGTGTACCAAGGCGTGCAAACTTCATCGTTTCAGCTCTTTCTCGGAAGGCCGGATCGGGCATTGATGCCACAGCCCCGGGCCGGCGGTTCTAGAGGTGCTTTTGCGTCAGTCTAGGTCGCACCCGCGTGGGAACCGACTGTTACTGCAGCCCCGAGAACGACCCCCGAAGGTCGCCACCCCTTCCTGCCAATCAGGCCGCCGTCAGTTCATGGCCGCGGCGCCCACCGGCTGGCCGTTGAGGTATTCGAGCTGCCAGCCGTCGGCCGGGTGGTGGTGGGCCAGGTTGAGCAGCGCGTTGTCGATGCGCTCCAGCCGGCGCCCGATCGCACGGTTGAGGCTCAGCCTGAGGAGTGTGCCGTGGGCAACGACGAGGATGCGGCCGCCGCGGAACTCCTCGGCCAAGGCTTCAAGCGCGGCCAGACCGCGGAGTGCGGCCTCGTCCTCAGTCTCAGCGCCGAGGAAGCCGCCGGGGATGCGCAGCGCGTCCAGCTCGGGGCCGTCCTGCAGTCCTTCCGCGCGGCCAAAGCTGCGCTCGGCGAGTTCTGGGATGTGCCGGGCTACGCTGAGCCCCAGCCCGCCGGCAATCAGGTCCGCGGTTTCCGCCGCGCGGCCCAGCGGAGAGGAAACGACTGCGTCCCACTTGTAGCCGGACACGGCGGCGACCGCTTCCCGGGCCTGGCCGCGGCCGACGTCGTTGAGCGGAATATCGGTGGATCCCTGCAGCCGGCGCTCCGCATTCCAGTCGGTCTGGCCATGACGGATGAGGGCGAACGTTGTGAGGGTCATGGCTCCATTGTCCCTGATCGCCGATTGGCGCGGCACGAGGTGCTGCGCACGAAAGTTGATTGCGTCCCTATGCGAAGAAACTTGCCGGCCGTAGGCTCACTTAATGGGAAAGCGTGAGGCGAAGCTACTGGAACTGCTGGGACCTGAAGCAAAAGACGCAGGATCCCTGATCCCGCGGGCGTCCACCAGGTTGCTGCCGAGCAACGCTAAATTGGAAATTCTGAGTTTATTTGTGCAACTAGGTGGCATCCAGTCTCAACCCGATTTTGCAGCGGGCCCCTGGGATCTCCTATACCGGGGAAAGGTCTTGTTGGAGCTTGACGAGGAGCAGCACTTCAACAGGTACCGACGAACTTCTCTCGAACCGTGGGCGGGTCGTCTGCCGTGGGCCGAGCGCTATCTAAGGTTCAGTGCGGATTTCGAGCCCGAATGCTTGCGCAAGGGCGGACGTGGAGGATATTGGACGTCACCGGCTACCGAAAAAATGTTCGGGCCACCTGACCCATTCAGAAGCTTCGCTGGAAAAGGCTCGCCGCGGTGGAAACAGCGGGCGTTCTATGATGCGATTCGCGATGTGTACGCACTGTTCGTTCCGGGCGTTTCGCTTGCTCGCGTTTCAATGTATGACCGCGTCGGTGAATCCGAGCTCCACGAAGTACTTGACGGACGGGTTGAGTGCAGCCGGGCGGCGTTGGTGGATCTGATCGAAAGCCGGATAGTGTCTTAACCGTGAGGGCGCGCCTCCGAGATTCAGTGAACACCACCGCATTCCCACCGTGACGGTGGTTGATTGTGCTTAGGCAATGACTAAGTGATTCGCAGGCGGGCGTCAGCCTCGCTCAGGGTAGCGGCTCGCTCTTCGGAGCCTTCCCATCCCAACCAAGTTCTCGCAACATCCGGTCGATAACAGGCGCGGCGCTGCTGGCTCCGTTAGCGGCTGGCAGCGACTTGAGCGTGAGGAGAGCCTCCCGCAGTTTTCGCTCGTCGGGCGAGAGACCGCCGTCGTAGGCGTCAGCCAGAAGGAAAGAGTGGCTGTCCGATGAATAGGCTATGAGGGCGTCTAGGAAGATCTCCAGGGTGCGCGCCGCTTGCTCCACATCAGGCTCCGAAGAGTCTGGATCCGCCATGCTGACCAAACTCAAGTGTTTGCCCCACAGGTGTTGTCGCATCGAATCGCTGTCAAGCATCAGTGCCGTCCCGAAGTTACCGCCGGCCTCCTTTGCGGGCAGGGCTCGCCGCACGTCGTGCATGATCTCGTGGAAGTGGTCATCGGACAAGCCGAACCCGACAAAGAGGAGGTGGTGGGTGATTAGGTGCGCTTTGACGAGGGCTGAAAGAGCCTCTTTCGTGGCGCTGTAATCAAGGTAGTCGTCCCGGGTCAGCACAATTGACTCAGGCTCTTCGACTGAACCGTGGAGCTTCAGTACCCATTTGGCAACTGTGTCTCTACCCTTTCCCGGAATGACGTTTCTAGGGTTGCCTGCGTCCTCGGCAGCCGTCTCAAAAAGAGAATCGTAATTAAGCGTGATGGCGCCTTCGGAGGGCAAGCAGGCGAGAAGTGAAGGCGCGAGTCCGTATTTTTTCATGTCGACGGCGGACTTCACTGCCTCGCCCAAGGTGAGCTTCCCCGCAGCCTGTGACCGGTCCGCGTAAAACGTTCTGAGCACGGACGCCCGGTCTAGGTTGCCTAGTCCTTTGAGCGCGGTTTTCTCAAGTTCACTCAGACCCGCCTCTTCTGCGAGGTGTTCCAGCAGTCGCTCCCAGGTTGGAGCGCCGGCGCTGATACTCACGCCTGCACCAAGAAATGGCACGAGTATTCCAGCTTGGGCAAGCTCGGCGAGCTTTCTGGCCTCTGCCAAATGGGAATCGCGCAGCGAGGACCAGGCGGCGGGGCGGCCCCGGCGCTGCTGCTGAGCCAGTGCGAAGCCTGCCTGGTCCTGAAAAACAAAGACGACGTCGACGCCGGATCGTGCGGCTTCTGCGTACGCCTCTTCGAACAGCACGCGCAGGATCTCGCCGCGGTAGATGTTGCCGCCCCCATGGCCGGTGCCAAAGAAGGGGACGGCAAGAAGTGATCGGCCCGATGCGTTTCTATCACGGCGGGGACGGTCAACAAGGCCGTCCGTTGCAACGTCGAGAAACGCCCGAAATCTAGGCCGGAGATCTTCCGCGGCCTCGACCCCGTGGAACGGAACAGCAGTAAGGACCGGCATAGGTTCGTTGTCCGGCCAGTCTCCAAGGGCGACGGCGAAAGCGGTTTCGTTTCGGAGTGGCTCCAGATTATTGGCATTCAATGACTTTCGTAGCCGGGGCAGAGCAGTTGTCCAACCGGTTCCCGGTGAAGCCTTCCGATCGACTGGCAGCAGCCACGCGTCAGACTTGAAGTTGAGTATGTTGCCCATCGTGACGAAAATATGCCCGGCATTCATGGAGTCTGTCTATCAGGCGGCGCTGGCGGTTTCCTAGTAGTTGCAAGAATTTTGGGTGGATTGTGGGTTGGATTTGTGTCGGCGATGACGAAGAAGCCGGAAGCATCAGTTGCGTGGCGGCGGGGCGGCGCGTCCCCGCATCCCAAGGAGCAGCCACACTGTTCGCGGGACCGGCCACAGGATGGCCAGGGCGAGAACCGGCACGAGGAAAACGCCGACGTCGGGGAACTGGCGGATGATGACGAAGAGGTGGGTGTCGAACCGGGCGGGGGCGTAGATGAGGCACAGCCACAGCGCAAACCCGTCGAGGGCGAGGGCCACGGCGGCAAAGGCCAAGGAGGCCCACCGCTTTCTTGTAAGGGCAGGTCCGCGCGGGAACAGGAACCGGAGCGCCAGCCACAGGCTCAGCAGCTCCGCCAGCAGCAGTCCCAGCGCGACCGCCCAGCTGTAGCGCTGCAGCCAATCCTCATGCACCACCCAGGGCGCCGGCGCCTGGCCGTGGAGAATGCGCAGGACGTTGGCGTCGATGGCCCGCAGCCGTGACGGGGCGCCGGTGTCGTTGCCGTTGATGACCAGGGCGACGCCGAGCCGGGTGGACGGGACGAGGCCTAAATACGTGTGGCTATTGCCCCATTCACCCTGATGCTCCAGAAGCACCGGCAGCGCCGCCTCCGGGGCTGCGGGCGCTGCCGGATCGGTTGCCTCCACCAGCGGCCGGGCGAACCAGCCCATCGCGTACCGCTTGGAGCCGTCCACCTGCACCCGTGGCTCTAACATCGCCTCAACGCTCCCGGGCTGGAGAATCCGGGCGTCGTCGAATGCGCCGCCGTCGAGCAGTGCCATCAGTTCGTGGCTCAGGTCCTCGGCCGATGAGTACATCGTGGAGGACGGCATTCCGGTGGTGGGCGCGGGCACGTCGGTCTGCTGCCACCAGGCGCCAAACCACCGCGAGTAGCCGGCCGCTGCTGTGCCGGCGCGGGCCTCAGCCCGCGTCGGATGGCTGTCGGCCATCTCCAGAGGCCCGAACACGTGCTGTTTCAGGTAGTCGCGGAACGGCTGGCCGGTAACCGTCTGCACCAGAAGGCCCAGTATGTTGAAGTTGGCGCTGGCATACCGGAAAGCCGCGCCCGGTTCGCCGGCCAGCGGGGAGTCTGCCAGGGCCCGCACCCCTCCTCCGAGGGCTTCCGGGCCCTGCGCGTCGGAGGCTTCGAAGGCCGTGTCTTTCGAGGCCATGCCGCTGGTCTGATGGAGCAGGTGGCGGACGGTGATGGCTGACGAGCGGCTGCTGTTCAGCGTGAACCAGGGCAGGTAGGTCTGCACTGGCTCATCCAACCGCAGCCGGCCGGCCTCGACCTGCTGCATAACGGCGATCGCGGTGAGGGACTTGCTGGTGGAGGCCAGCAGCACCGGCGTCTGGGCGGTCATCAGCCGACCAGAGTCATCCGCGCGGCCAAAGGCGGCCGTGTGCACTTGCACCCCGTCGCGGACGACGGCGATGGCGGCGCCCGGAATTCCGAGAGTAGCGATTTGGTCCTGCAGGTAGGAGTCCAACTCCGCGTAGGAATACTCCGGATTCGGCATTGTGGCGGTCGGCGCAGCGGGAGCGGCAGGTGACGGAGGTGTGACGCCGCCGAGGACGCCCAATGCCAAACAGCACAACAGGAGCCAGAGCAATGACCTGGATGAGATCCGCATGCCCGCACCTGCACTTCGGCTGAGAGTCCCTTCACGGTATGACCGGGGCGCGAGGGAAACAATGGCCTGCCGTGCCGGCTAGGAAGTCATCGGCGGGGCTGGGGGGTCAATCGCTTTCATGCTCCGCCCCGGGGCCGACAGCAGTCCACCCTTGCCGTCCGCTGGATCCGCGGGATACGCTCTGTTGGCTCGGCCGATTGGCTCGGCATGGGAGTTGCACGCAGCCCGTTCTTGGGATGGCAGTCAGGGCATGGCCCGTACGGTTACAGGCGTGCGGTCTCCTCCGGTAGTTACTGGTAGCGCGCCATCAACGCAGAAGCCCAGCTTCATACTTGATGGAGAAAAATCATGAACAAAAGAATGCGGCGCCTCGCGCCTGCGGCAATGCTCGCGGCGTTGATGCTCGCGGGAGCACAACCGGCTTTCGCTGCCGATTTTCCTACCTCGGACCCCCTTCCCGGATGCCCCCTGTTCGACATCACTGTCAGCGGGACCAACGGCAACCAAACGACGAAGGTGACCCGCGAGAAGAACGGCTTCATACGCACCGTTGCAGGCGGGGACGGCTTTGTCCTTACCTTTACCAACGTGGATACAGGTAAGAGCATCACTGTGCCGACGAATGGGTCCGTGACGCACACATTGGCGCCGAAGCCACCCGCCAGCGGAACGACAACCTTTACCCTCACCGGTCAAAACGTGTTTATCTTCTTTCGGGGAGATACGGGTGGTGCCCGCACGATTCTCTACACAGGGAGGGCTGTGATCACCAACAACCCAGAAGGGATATCCACATTCCAAAGCGCCTCCGGGAAGCAGCGGAATCTGTGCGATGCTCTGGCTTAAACGCCTCAACATTGCAGGGCCCGATAAATCGACAGTGAGAGCAGGCAAGGGGCGGTTTACCGCGATGTATTTGTATTCCTGAAACGGTTGCAGGTTGCAGGCCGCCGCAGTGATGGCGGCCTGCAACCACTACAGATCTGGGCCACAAACCCGCTGTGGATCACGTATCGACCCCATCAAGTGACATGTCAGATTGCTCCAGGGCCTGACTCTGGGAACCAAAGTAACGGCGGGCGAGAGCCTGCCGGAGTGATACGGATCGTCGCGCGGAAGAACCCTTGTGTATAGAAGGTCTGGATCCGCAGCCAAAATCGGGTTATGCGTGACCCCGTCGGACCTCAAGCCCAACTCCCGGACGGCGGCGTAGATGACGCCCCAGATTGCCGTAGGACCAGGACCGCTCCCGACCCGCGAGAACGAGCAGCCGCTGCCGCAGACCGGCCCGGACTAGATGGCTGACGAGCGGCTGCTGTCCAGCGTGAACCAGGGCAGGTAGGTCTGCACGGGCTCATCCAGCCGCAGCCGGCCGGCCTCGACCTGCTGCATGACGGCGATCGCGGTGAGGCTCTTGCTGGTGGAGGCCAGCAGCACCGGCGTCCGGGCGGTCATCGGCCGCCCGGTGTCGTCCGCGCGGCCGAAGGCGGCGACGTGCACCGGCACCCCATCCCTCACGACGGCGATAGCGGCGCCCGGAATTCCGTGAGTAGCGATTCGGTCCTGAAGGTAGGAGTCCAACTCCGCGTAGGGCCTGCTCCGGATTCAGGGTTCCGGCGGCCGGCACAGCAGGAGCGGCAAGTGAAAGAGGTGTGGCGCCGCCGAGGAAGCCCGCGGCCAAGCAGCACAACAGGAGCCAGAGCAATGACCTGGATAAGATCCGCATGCCCGCACCTGCACTTCGGCCGAGAGTCCCTTCACGGTAGGGCCGGGGGTGGGGGGAAGACAATGCGGCACGGGCGCCTGCCGTGCTGATTCCTCTGCTCCGGGAAATGGATATCCCGGCATATTGACTGCCTCTGACCGGAGGAATAGCAGCTCTTCAGAATGCAGAGTGTAGTTTCGGTCTGAATCCTCCAGATTCCAGCAGTGATCTGGCGACGTAGTTGGTGAGATTGCGGAAGCCGAGGGCAGAGCCGCGCAGGTGTTCCAGACGTCCGTTGATTGCCTCCGTTGGGCCGTTGGAGGTGCCTGGTCGGTCAAAGTACGCGAGCACGTCTGCTGCCCTGCGTTTGAGTGTTCCGCCCATCTTTTTCAGTTCTTTCAGGGCGGCGGGGACCCCAGAGCTGAGGGAGTCAATGAGGGCCTGCATGAGCTTCTTACCTTGATCCTGGTCCTTCTCCCGGTAGGCGGCGATCATGCGTTGATACGCGCCCCACGTCGCTTCGACCTCGACATGCTTCTCCTCGGCGAAGAGGTCAGCAATTCGCTTTTGTTGTTTCTCGGTCAGCAACCCGTCACCGGTATGCAGCGTCAGCCGGGCCTTGTAGAGCGGATCCCCGGCCCGTCCCCGGTGCCCGCACGTGGCTTGCTGAACCCGGCGACGGCAGTCATTGAGTGCGTCGCCGGCAAGACGGACGACATGGAACGGATCCATCACCGCAACAGCGGAAGGCAGCTCTTCGGACGCGGCACTCTTGAACCCGGAGAAGCCGTCCATGGCCACGACTTCCACCCCGTCCCGCCACGCTTGAGGACGTTGTTTCAGCCAAGTAGCGAAGACCTGTTTGGAACGGCCCTCGACCATATCCAGCAGCCGGGACGGGCCGGTCTTGTCGCGAACCGGGTCAGGTCAATGATGACGGTGACGTACTTGTCTCCATGCCTGGTGTGTCGCCACACATGCTCATCAACGCCGATAATCTTCACCCCGTCGAAGCGGTTGGGGTCATTGATCAGCACACGCCGCCCTTCAGCCAGTACAGCCTTGTTCGCGGTATTCCAGGACACACCCAGGCCCTCGGCGACGCGGGCCACGGTGAGGTGCTGACACACGATGCCTTCCAACGCCCACACCAGGCCGCGACGGGAAAGCTTTGACCGTGGTTCGGCCGCCTGGGACGTGTCTTGCCGCCATACATGCCCGCACCCGGTACATCGATAGCGACGGATTCGTACCAGCAAGGTGGTTGGCCGCCAGCCGAAGGGTTCATGGCCAAGTTCCCGGGTCACTGTGTCCCGCGGGATGCCTTGGCAACCGCACTTGCGGCACCATTCGTCCGTGGCCACCACACGGCAGGCGATCACGGCACGATCGGCAGCAAGGAACTGCCCGGTCGCTTCCAAGCCAAGCTCGTCCAAGCGGCAGAAAGTAGTCAGGTCAGGGCATTGAAAGGTAGTTTTAAACACGAGGGCCTTGCGGTAGAAAAATCAGAACTAGACACTCCGATTCTTACCCAAGGCCCTCACCTATGCCGAACCAACTTCCCGGCCTCGGAAGTCACGCGCGCCAACCCCGGCTACACTCTGCATTCGGAAGAGCCGGAATAGCGTCGGCTTCAACGGGGTCGTCCCCGTTTTCGCGGATTCACCCATGGACTTCATCCCGCACCGAATATAGGCGGGGTCTACTCGCGCGCTCCGTTGTGGTGGCTGCGATTGCGCCCGGTGTGGCACCTGCCCCCGAGGCGACAACTGAAATGAGACTGCAGGAAAGGGACAGGTCATGGCGAAGTATCTGTTTGAGGCGACGTACGTGGGCCAAGGCATCAAGGGGCTCATGAAGGAAGGCGGCACCAAGCGGCGTGAAGCCCTAGCAGAGGCCCTCAAGTCTGTAGGCGGATCGCTCGAGAGCTTCTACTACGCCTTTGGTTACTACGACGTCCTGGGCGTTTTTGAGGTGCCGGACGATGCGAGTGCCGCGGCACTGTCGCTGATGGTCAATTCGACGGGGAACGTCAACGTTCGCCTGAAGCCCCTCCTGACGGTCGAAGACCTCGACGAAGCCGCCAAGAAGACGCCGTCCTACCGGGCTCCGGGGCAGTAGGGGCAGCAGCGATAGTAGGGGCAGGCCGGCACCCGGCCAGCGGGTGCCGCCGTCGTAAATTTACGACGGCGGCCCGCCGGCTCTGGGGAGGAGGAATGCACGAGCCGAGGGGAGGGCGGATTGGGAAGCGGCAGACGTGCCGTGCACGCTGATGCCGTCGGTGGAGCCGCTGCTGCACCCCTGTATCCTGACTATGCAGGTTGACTGGTTCCAGGGGCCATCAACCAAGCTCGGGTCGCGGCGGGATGACGGTCCGGAATCCTGGACGTAGCCAGCCACGTTGCCGACGATCCCCCGGACTCTTGGAATGGATCTTTATCTCTGACACGCCAGCCCCCGTCCAAACCCCGACGTCTGTCCTCACGCCTCCTAGCAGAGCCACGGCGGCTGAGGGTGCCCTCGTGACCTGGGCCGAGGCTGGTGAGAGCAGGAGCGCTCGATGGCGTTCGGCGAACGGCAGGCCGGCGCCGACGCGCGTCGAAGTGGTGTCCGACTCGCTCACCGCCGATGAAGCGAACCGGATGGCGTCACAGGGGATCGCGATGCTCTGGCACGGCGACTTCCACAACGCACGGCAGATCCTCAACGCCTTGGACCGGCGGATAGGTGCCGGAAAGAAAGGGAGCCCGGCAACTCCGGCCGATAAGTTCTACCGGCACCGCCAGTCCCGCTCGCACCGTGCGCGCGTTCTCGGCCTGCTGCTGATACCTCTTGATCCGGGCCCGGTGGTGCCGCTGCGCCGCGCACCGGACATCCGGCAGGCCGCGGCTGAAGCGTACGGAGAGATCGGCGAATCGTCCGTTGTGTCCCTGCATGAGCTTGTCGGGGCCATTGGCGCCCACGAGTGGCGACGAAATGGCGTCTACGTCGATGCCCTGCAGGACCGCATCCACCCGCACTACGGCACGTTCTTCCCCACCCGGAGTGAGTATGTGGACCTCGTGGCCGCCGCTGCGCTGCCCGCTGAGACGCTGGCGTTCGACGTCGGCACCGGCACCGGGGTGCTCGCTGCCGTCCTCGCGCGCCGCGGAGTCCGCCGTGTGGTGGCAACGGACAATGAACCGCGTGCCATCGCCTGTGCCGCTGAGAATTTCCGGAACCTCGGTGTCCAGGACCGTGCCGAGGCCGTCCTGACCGATATGTTCCCGCCCGGACGCGCGCCGCTGATCGTGTGCAACCCGCCCTGGATTCCGGCCACGCCGCATTCCAGCCTGGACAGTGCCGTCTATGACCCCGGAAGCAGGATGCTGTTCCGGTTCCTGAACGAACTCTCCGATCATCTTGAGCCGGGCGGGGAGGGCTGGCTGGTCCTCTCCGACCTGGCCGAGCACCTTGGCCTGCGGTCGCGGGAGGATCTGCTGGCCGCCATCGAGGCGGCCGGGCTGCAGGTGTTGGAACGGCTCGACACCAAGCCAACGCATCCAAAGGCATCGGACCGGGACGATCCTCTGTTCGAGGCGCGCGCGGCCGAGGTCACGTCCCTATGGCGGCTTGTTCCCCGCTAGTTGCCTGCGGGATCTCTGAGTATTAGGAGAACCAAATCCTGGCGGGAAGACTACAACCAGCCTCGGGGCCGATGCCAGCATCCCTCCGAGGGCGAGGTGGCCGGCCGACTGCTGGCTACGGCGACGGATCCGTCCAAGGTGCCCTACCCCGCCACCGCCGCCTTCGCGGCCCGCGAGGCTTCCATCCACTCCGTCAGCCACGGGGCCCGGACGCTCGAGGTGATCCGGCAGTCGGCCACGAAGGTTCCCTTCGCGCCGGCGTCGATCCAGTCCTGAAGCGCGGACAAGTCCTCCAGTGAGCGGATGATCGCCGACTCGGCACCAAGAGCCCGGGCGATCCCGCTGAAGTCCACTTCCGGGATCAGCATGGGCTTTTCGGTCAGGCCCTGGGACCCGTACTGGTGGATTTCGGCTCCGTAGGCGGCATCGTTGTAGATCACGACGACGGCGCTGCCGGCCGCGCCGATCAGCGATTCAAGGTCGGACAGGCCCATCAGGAAACCGCCGTCGCCGGAGGCCAGCACCAGGGTCCGGCCGTCCTCCACTGCGCGGGCTGCCCCGACGGCGCTGGCAAGGCCCAGCCCGATGGTCTGGTAGGCGGTCCCCACCATGACCAGGTCCTGTGGCCTCGGGATGCGCCAGTACATGGGTGCCCAGCCGACGAAGTGCCCGCCGTCCTGGACCACTGTGCGGCGCTCCGGCAGCACCACATCCAGTGCCGTGGCAAGGGTGCGCGGGTCCAGCCGGCCGTCCGGCGTCTCCGCTGAGCCTGGATGGTGGGCCGGTCCTTCGGCCAGGCGTTTGCGGGCTTCCGCGCGCCAGACTTCTGCGGGGCTGGCGGCCGGCGAGGCCGGGTCATCCAGCATCGTAAGGATGCGTCCCGCAGCAGACTTCACGTCCGCGCTGACGAACGTGTCCACCCGGGGGTGCGTCGGCTGCAGGGCGGCGTCGATCTGGATGACCGTGCTGTCCGGGCCGAGCAGGTGCCCGAACCGCATGGTGAAGGGGCTCAGGCTTGCTCCGGCGACGAGGACGACATCGGCCTCGCCCATGAGCCCGGCCGCGGTGTCAGTGCCGAAGCCGCCCGCGACGCCGAGATACCCGTCGCCCTGGAGGAGGTTGAGCGCCAGCGCGGTTCCGGCGGTCAGCGCGCCGAGACGGTCGGCGAGCTCCCGGAGCTCCGGGCCGGCGCCGGCGAGATGTGCGCCGCGGCCGGCGAGGATCAGCGGGCGCTTCGCCCCGGCGAGCAGGCGGGCAACCTGCGCCAGGCCGCCGTCGGCGTTCTCACTCGCGGCCGGTGCCAACGGCGCCGGAAGCTCTTCATCTGCCGCCTCGAGTGCCGCGAGGTCGTAGGGGATGGCGATCACGACGGCGGTGCGCTTGGTGAGTGCGTACTCCACCGCCTGCTGCGTGATCGAACCCGCGGCGTCGCGGGTGACGGTGAAGGTGGCCGCGCCGAGGCCCGCGGCGATTGCTGCCTGGTCCACGTCCTGCGGGCGGGCGCCGCTGGTGGGGGCGTCCCCGGTGACGAGCACGACGGGGATCTGCGCCTGGACCGCCTCGGCCAGGGCGGTGAGGGCGTTGGTGTAGCCGGGGCCGTAGGTGGTGGTACCCGCTGCGAGACGTCCTGACGTCCGGTAGTAGGCGTCGGCTGCGGCGATGGCGGCGCCCTCGTGCCGGACGGCGGAGAAGCGGAGGCCCAGCTTCTCGGCGGCGTCCAGGAAGTGGACGTTGCCGTTGCCCATGACACCGAAGAGATCGGTGAGGTAGCTGCCGAGAACCTGTGCCACGCGGCCGGAGACGGTGAGGGAAGTCATGAAGGAAGCGTGTGTGCTGGGTCACGAATTGGCAAGAGCCTTATTTCTGACTGGGACTTTTGGCAGTCAGAGCGCGGTTGGAGTGAAAATCTGCACACTGGGAGCGGCGCCCATCCGCCCTACTGGGCCGGGCGGGAGTCCTGCTCGGAGAGCCGGGCCAGCAGCCCGTCGTAGCGCGGGGGCACGAGTTCCAGCACGGAAATGGCGGTACTGGTCCGCTGGATGCCGTCGATTTCCAGGATCTCGTTGGTAATGCGGTAAAGGTCGGCCGTGCCGCGAGCCACCACCTTGGCCATGAGGTCAGCATCGCCGGTGGTGGCGTGCACCTCGATGACTTCCGGGATCGCGGCGAGCCCGTCTTCCACCGCCCCGGTGCGCGTCTGGCTGATGGACAACGACAGGAAGGCCATCAGCTCATAGCCCAGCGCGACGGGGTCCAGCCTGCGGCTGAAAGACCTGAGCGCTCCGCTGCGCTCGAGCCGCGCCAGCCGGGCATGGACGGTGTTCCGCGCAACGCTCAGCGTCCGCGAGAGGGCCAGGGCGCTGGCTTCGGGGTCCTTGTCCATGGCCAGGATGATCCTGCCGTCGAGGGAATCCAGGGTGCGAGGGTTCGGGTTGGTCATATTTTCACCGCAGTCAGTAGAAGTTGAGCAGAAGTCCCAATGGGATGAGGGTATCTTGCATTGTGGGTCGGGTCACAACCATGATCGGTCCTCATGACCCACGATCAGCTCCTGACCGCGCCGGAGACAGCGTTCCCCACCCTTCGTGGCGCTGTGGCCGGACTTCCGTCCTACGTTCCGGGACGGCGGAGTGCCGGCCTGGACATTGCAGCCCTCGCCAGCAACGAAAGCCACTACGAGCCGCTGCCCGCGGCCGCCGCTGCAGTGACCGAAGCGGCCGGCACCATGAACCGATACCCGGACAGTGCCGCCGTCGGACTCCGCGAACGGCTCGCACGGCACTTGGGCGTCACCGTCGGGGAGGTCGCGGTGGGCCCCGGCAGTGTGGGGGTCCTCCAACAGATCATCACCGGACTGTGCGACGCCGGCGATGAAGTGATCTTCGCCTGGCGCTCCTTCGAGGCGTACCCCATCCTGGTGGAGCTGGCCGGCGCCCGGCCGGTCCGCATCCCGCTGGACGCCGCCGAGGGCCACAACCTCGAGGCCATGGCCGCGGCCGTCACTGACCGCACCAAAGTGATCCTGCTGTGCACCCCCAACAACCCCACCGGCGTACCGATCAGCCACGAGCGCATCGAGGTCTTCCTGCGGTCCGTCCGTTCCGACATCCTCGTGGTGATCGACGAGGCCTACGTGGAGTACGCCGACGCGGGCAGCGGCCCTGATTCCCTCTCGCTCTACCGCCAGTACCCGAACGTCTGCATCCTGCGCACCTTCTCGAAGGCATACGGACTCGCCGGCCTGCGCGTGGGCTACGCCGTGGCCGCGCCGGCCATCGCCGAGGGACTGCGCCGCACCGCCCTGCCCTTCTCGGTGAGTGCGCTCGCCCAGAAGGCTGCGATCGCGTCCCTGGATGCCGGGGAAGAGATGGAATCCCGGGCGGCAGCCGTCAAGCAGGAGCGCGCCCGGATGGCCGCGCAGCTGGAAGCGCAGGGCTGGAAACTGCAGCCAAGCCAGGGCAATTTCCTCTGGATTCGCGCGGATGACAGCCTTCGGGCAAGGCTGGTGGACGCGTTCGACCGCGCAGACGTCCTGGTCCGGGGATACCAAGGCGACGGCGTGCGGATCACCGTTGCCGATTCCGCCGCCAACAATCGCGTGCTCCGGATCCTGGAAGCCCACGCCGCCTGACACCCGACTGACCCAAACCCCTTCCGTTCCACCCGAAACCAAAGGACACCCCATGGAACAACAGACAATGACGTCTGGGCGCCCGCTCGGCGCCGCACTCAAACCCCGCCAGCTCACCATGATGGGCCTCGGAAGCGCCATCGGCGCGGGCCTGTTCCTCGGCTCCGGCGCCGGCATCCAGGCTGCCGGACCGGCCGTGCTGATCTCCTACCTCGTGGCCGGCACCCTCATCATCCTGGTGATGTGGGCCCTCGGCGAGATGGCCGCCGCCAACCCGGACAGCGGCGCCTTCTCGGTCTACACCGCCAAGGCGTACGGCCCGGTGGCCGGCGCCACGGTGGGCTGGCTCTGGTGGCTGCAGCTCGTGGTGGTCATCGCCGCCGAAGCACTCGGCGCGGCAGTCCTGCTGGCCACCATCTTCCCGGCCCTGCCGGTGTGGCTGATGGCCTTCGTTTTCATCGTGCTGCTCACCGCCGTGAACCTCACCAGCGTCAAGAACTTCGGTGAATTCGAGTTCTGGTTCGCCCTGCTCAAGGTAGCGGCGATCGTCGGGTTCCTTATGGTGGGCGCTGCGCTGCTCTTCGGCTGGCTGCCGGGCGTGCAGTCGCCGGGGCTGTCCAACTTTGCGGGTGCCGGGTTCGCGCCCAGCGGTTTTGCCGGGATTGCGACGGCGCTCTTCGTGGTGGCGTTCGCGTTCGGCGGCACTGAGATCGTCTCCGTGGCGGCAGCCGAGACCGCAGAGCCTGCCCGCAGCGTGAAGAAGGCTGTCCGCACGGTGCTGTGGCGCATCCTGGTCTTCTACATCGGTGCGATCTTCGTGATCGCGGCGGTTGTTCCGGTAGGTTCGGCGGGGCTGAAGAGCCCGTTCGCTGCCGTGCTGGAGGCCGCCGGCATGCCCGGCGCCGCCACCGCCATCACCCTGGTGGCCGTCGCTGCGCTGCTCTCGGCTCTCAACGCCAACCTCTACGGAGCCTCCCGCATGGCATACTCCCTCGCAGAGCGCGGTGAAGCACCACGCCTGCTTGCCTCGGTGTCCAAGGCGCGGGTCCCGGTTGTTGCAGTCCTGGCCAGCGTTGCCTTCGGCGTTGTCACGGTTGTGCTGGAGCTGGCCTTCCCCGAACTGGTCCTTGCCGTCCTGCTCAACATCGTTGGGTCGACGTGCCTGCTGGTGTGGACATCCGCACTCCTGGCCCAGCTCGCCCTGCGCCTCCGCGCCAACCGTGAGGGCACGGAGCTTCCCCTGCGGATGCCTGGTTTCCCCTGGCTGACGGTGTTTGGTCTGGTGATTCTCGCGGCGATCTTCACGGTGGGCTTCATCGGCGAGGATTCCCGTCCGCAGCTCCTGAGCACTTTTATTCTTGTAGGGGTCCTCGCGGTGGCGAACTGGATGAATCACCGGAACCGGAAGGCTGCGCCGGTTGGGGAGTCCTCGGAGCGCGCCAAGGAGCCGGCGCTGATCGACTAAGTCATGTGGAAGCCGCACCCGTTCGCGGTTCGGCGCACGCGGAGGGCGCGTCCGGCCTGGCCGGGCGCGCCGTTCCGCCTTGCTGGGCTGGCCAGGCGCATGAACGGGCCGGGGGACGGGTGCGTCGAAGGCTATGCACCGCTGAATCGGCTTGAGTGCCCAGCGAGAAGCCGTGGCCATGTGCGGAACACACCATGCGATGAGCAGCGTGGTGTCCGAAGTGTCAGCTGCCGTCGGGTCGCCCGTGTCGGACGAGGCAGCGCGGTGGAGCCGCGCTCGATCAGCCGCCGTTGATGATCAAGAACCGTTGGTGCGCGGACGGGGTTGCTGCCAGTCACGGGCGAAGTCATCTTTGACGAGAGGCCAGACCAGATGGCGCCCGTCGTCTACTGAGCTGACCGTGCCAGGCAGTGGTGGAAGCAGCACGAACTCGTGCGGGATCACTCTGCCTGCTGAATCGCGACGTTTCTCCGGATCTAGAAACCGAAACGCAACCGTATCCGCGCTTGCTCGGAAGGCTTCCGTGGTTTCCTCGACTCCGGAAAACGCGGCTTCGTAAATCTCAAGTGGGTTCGACTGACCTGCAGTGCGCAGGAAACGGAAGCCCCAGTTTCTCCCGCGGGTAGCCCAAATGAAGGCAATCTCATGGTCTGTGGAACTGGTGTCGGAGGTCACGAGCGGCTCCTCAGCAGGACCTTCTCACCGTCACCACGGTCTAGCTCCAGCTGGAAGCCGGTCAACGTTTCGGTGAGGAAGTCGTGCTTTGCTTTCGCTTCAGCATGCAAATCCAGCACCTTGGTCCCGGTGAGATCGAGCACGGTCTGTATAAGGAATGGGCCTATCAGGGCCACAGCGTTGCCGAACGGGCCAGGAAGTCGTACTAGGAGAGCGGGCAGTCTATCGTTTCTAATGAAATCGGCCACCGGCCTGGCCACGCGCAGCAAATGCTCGGCCACGTTTGCGCCTTTTCGCATTGCGAGTGCCCAGCGGACATAACGAGAGAAGGGAAGCATTGCCGCAATCGGCAGGATCAAATCCAATCCCACACGCTTGCTCACCTCAATCTTCCCGGGCTCGAACTGGGCAGAGGACAGCAGCACAAAATCGTCCCCCACTGACAACGCCTCAGGAACTTCCACGAACGTTGCGATCACCTCTTGCAGTTTGTTCAGCTCTGCTCCGGCTTTCTCTACGAGCAGGTCCCGGAAATCGATCACATCCATGTCCGGCAGCAGATCGGCTTTCGACAGTGCCATCAGCCAGATCCGCGGGAACGTCACCAGCGGTTTGCCATCTTGCAAAAGGTTGTCACGCAGCTTGAGCAGCTGATTGCTGAGGTTGGTGAGAAGCGCTTTGAGGTATCGCTCCTCCTCGCCCGCATTGTCGAGAAGCCGCTGGCCATCCACCAACACGAGCGCGACATCGGAACCCAGCAGAGCTCGGAACGTGTGTATCCGGCGATCTTCTTCTTCCGGCTGCGGCTCCGTTTCGAGCCACTCGCCGGGGTAGTCGTGCCACACCAGGCGAAGTTCTTCGGGAGCCTTTGTCCTCGCCCTGGAAGCCGTCCCCGGCTTGCGTTTGATCGAAAACGCGTAAGACGTCGCGGAAAACCGAGTCTGCATCGGTAGCGCGGCTGAATTCTTCATGCCGAGGTAGTTCTGATGCAAACGTCGACCTTGAGCGTTATCGCCTGCGAGAACGTCGAATTGCTTCGTGCCGGAGAGCAGCTGCTCCACCGCTAATCCGTAGAAGGAGGACAAAAGCACCGTCTTGCCGCTTCCGCTCTCGCCGAATACGGCAATCTGTTGCTCTCGTGCGACCTTATTCTGCTCCATAGGACGAACTTACGGCACGACCGCGTGATAGGAGTGCGTGTGTGCGGTAACCAATAGTGTGTCGGAAAAACATGGCATGCAGCACAACTCAAAGCCCGGTTGACGCCAAACGATCACAGAACGCCGCCACAATCCGCTGAACTTTATAGCAAACGAGGGGGCGGGGCCAGGTAGCCCCCGGCTCCTAGGTTGTCGTTCGTTGGCTGGGTTACAAAAAATGAAAACCCAGAAGTTTTTGTAAGCCACTTGATGCCTTTTCTGTCAGAGCGTCCGCCTACAGTGCTTCCATGACTCCCGATGAAACAACCCCCACCTCTGAATCGACGACAAGACGGGCTGCCACGCGGCGGTGCCCGGTGTGCGGCCACGAGGGATGGCGGATTGCCTACGGGATGGTCATGCCGTCGGCGCGCCAAAAGATGTCCAAGACTGAGTTTGCTGGCTGCGTGATCGTCGAAGAACAGCGCATCTACCCGGCCACTGGAAAAGTCGAATGGGGCACACCTAAATGGGCGTGCCAGAATCCGGAGTGCCGCCACCGATGGTGGTGAGGGTCGGACATTTTGCGGTCAGGACCGGCATATGCGGCCGGTCATCTCGACACGTCAGCGGGCCTCCAGATCTGCGCTCTCGACAGAATCCGACCCAGTTCAGAACCGCCTGCCTCCGCCAGTAACCCGGAGTCGCCGACCACGATCAGGAGGCTCCGTGCCCGAGATAGCCCCACGTACAGTTGCTCCGCCGCACGCTTAGGCTCCTTGAATCCGTTCACGCACAACACCACGACGGAGCGCTCCAGACCCTTGAAGCCCAGGACATGGCCATAGAATTCCCGTTCGTTCGCGTGGAACTCGCGCCAATAGTCCGCGGTCGTGCCGGTCTCGAAGAACTCTCGATGGATAGGGTGCCGTGCTTTGGTCGTCAACAGGGCGATTTGGTTGTTCGACCACCCCTCCTCGATAAGGGCATCGACACAATCCTCAGCCGCGTCCAGGGCCTCCTCGGTGGCACATTCAACTCGACGGACAGGCAGTCCCGTGCTGCCTCTCGGAGTGAAGTGCTCGCCGGCGAACGACTTGAATGTATCGGCGATCTTTCGGGTGTTCCGGAGATTGTCGTCAATGTGGATGGGCACCAGACCAACCGCCGGATGACCGGAATCTCCCAAGGCGCCGGTCCAACGGCTGTAGACGTCCTGATGATCGTCCTGGAACGCGAAGACTTCGCTGGTGTCCGGGTCCTTCGTGCAAGCTAACAGCGCTTCCCACCACAGCGGCGCGAAATCCTGAGCTTCATCCACGACGACGGCGTCCAGCTTCAGCGACGCGTCCATGGTGGCGGCGAGCGATTTGAGTTGCCGGGGCATTTCCTCATCGAAGTAGGCCTGCCCGGCGCCGTCCGGCACGCCGAGCCCGCGGGCGTAGTCGTGGAACTCCCCGGTGAACGCGGGCTTGGCTTGGCGCCAGGGCGCTACCTGGTCCTGAAGGTACTGACCGAGGCCCTTGTTGTAGCAGAACAGGCCAACCCGTTTCCCGGACTTGGCGAGCATCTTCGCCTTTTCCACAGCCAGCCACGTCTTTCCGCTGCCGGCGCCCCCGGTGAACTGCACACGGCGCAGTGACCGCGTTGCGCGGAGCAGCACGGCCTGTCCTTCGGTCAGATGGTCCTGCACGTACTCGTCCTGCGCAGGGTCCTGGTGGTCGCCGCCGGGCTCAAGAGTTCCGCTTAGCTGGCGAACGATCCGCTCAGTGAAGGCCGCGGCCAGTGGAGTAGCGCCGCCTCCCTCCTGTTCGATTGCCCGACGGACGAGTTCAGCGGCGGATCGCATATCCGTCTGGTCCAGGACCAAGGTTCGCGGGCAACCAGCGATGTTCCACGTCTGATGAACCTTTGTGTATGGAAAGGCCACGAGGTAAGCGAATCGACTAGTCAGACGAGACCCGATTTGGCCGCTGATCCAGTTCTTGAAGGCGTGCTGTGAACCCTGCGACTGGGCAACCGGGCTCTGAATCTTGCGCTTGTCGCTCCTGTCCGACTGGTACCACTGGGCATCTCCAACGGAGATCTGGCCGCCTTTGACTTCAATGGCGGCCATGCCGACTCCGGGCCAAAGGACCAGCAGATCAATTTCGTGCTCTGACCTGCCGTCCCGAACCTGGACGGAGTGAGCCAGCACCGCCTCCTCCGGCAGGCTGGCCTTCAGTGCTTCCCAAACGGCTTTCTCGGCCAACTGGCCATCGCCAAATTCAGGCTCGGCTGGAATGCATCTCATCGCTGTACCTCTCTCTGCCGCATCAGGAAACCGGCACTGACAGATTCTCGAGCTTCTGCCGGCGGACGTCAGCGAAGCTGGGCCTGCACAGCACCAACACGAGTTCGCTCACTCGCTCGCCGGTGGTTTCGGCGAGCAATTCGGCATACAGGCTGAGCTGCTGCCAGTATGCGGACTGAGTCGCCTCCGACATTTGCACATCCGTTTTGAAGTCAATGATGACCAGGCTGCCGTCGTCCTCCCGGTACAACAGATCGATGATGCCCTCGATCACCACCCCGTCGCGTTCGACTGCAACGGGCAGCTCGTTCCAATGCCGGCGCTCGGCTGCTCGTCGGACGGGAACAGCCGACATCGCCGATCGGGCGCAGGCTTCAAGGTCAGCCGCGGCCTCCAGCCAGAATTGCAGGGCAACGGTCCGGGCCAGTCCTCCGAAGCCGTCATCGGCCTGAAGACCTGAGACTTCCATGAGGCGGTGCAATGCCGTGCCGAAGTCAGCTCCGTGCATACCGACCGCGCCGCTTGCGAATGGCGAACCAGCGAAGTCGTCGGCGAAACTAAGTTCCGGCACCGAGTCCTCGGGCGTACCTGTTGATCCGGTGGCGGGCAAAGGGCCTCCCTTGGTCAATGCAGTTACCGATGTACTGGCAGGAATCATCGATTGCTCCACCCACCGGGCACGCATTCTTAGCCATTCCTCGAACGCCGGCACTGGAGACACTTCAAGCCGCGTCTTTTCCGAGCGGAGCGGGAAATCATCGGGGAATTGCAGTTCCGGCACGGTTTCGGGATCGTCGACTGAGCCCAGCAGCCCGCTGAGGCTTGAAGGACCCCCGCTGTAGAGGGACACGACAAGGTGGCTGGTGGCCCGTGTGCAGGCCACGTAGAGCAGCCGGCGTTTCTCCGCAGCAAGCAGCTCGGCCTCCGCGTCCTTGGCCTCGGCGTATCCAGCCGACTCAATGTCGCCCGAAAGGTGCACCTGGAGCTGACCGGACGCGTCCCAAAGGGCCTTGTCCGACGAGGCGCCTCTCGTGCTGCCCGCGCCAGCCAGTACCACCATTGGAAACTCGAGCCCCTTGGCGGCGTGGATAGTCATGATCCGCACGGCTTGGGCGTCAGTTTCGGGGACCACCGCCTCTTTGACCTTGGCATTTTCGTCTTGTTGAACGGCGGCCCAGAATAGGTAGTCGCGCAGGCTGCCGTGGGTCGCTTCGGACCACGCGCGCGCTTGATCGACCACAAACCTCAAGCGGCGCCAGACGTCCCGGTAGCGTGGCGAGTCCGTCGCGGACTCGAGCACCCGGCGGTCAGCCAGAATGCGTTCCATGATCTCCGACGGGGGAATGTAGGAAAGATCCCAAGAGAGCGTTTTCAAATAGCTCAGCGCACGGGCGACAGGCGATCCCGCCAAGGCCTCCTGAGCCGTTCCATGAATGCTCCAATACCCGCCTCCGGCGTGCCATTCGTACAGATCGTCGTCACCGCAGCCGAGGTAGGGCGTCCGCAGCGCTAGCGCCAGGGACGCCTGGTCCGCCGAGTTGGCGAGGGACCGGAGCAGGAGGAGCAGATCGTGGACCTCCTGTGTTCCGTAAACCAATGAGGAAGCTTCAGCCCGGTACTCGATGCCCGCCGAGTCCAGTGCATGTTCGATGTGAGACAGGGACGTCCGGGCGGGCAGGAGGATGCAGATGTCCCGGGACTCCAGGTTGGAGAGCGCGTAGCAGGGGGCTCCGGACTGCTTCTGCCACGGCGTGCCCCCGTGACCCAGGGCCAAACCAATGGCTGCCGCCA
The DNA here is from genome assembly GCF_019443425.1 of Arthrobacter sp. PAMC25284. Lineage (NCBI taxonomy): Bacteria > Bacillati > Actinomycetota > Actinomycetes > Micrococcales > Micrococcaceae > Arthrobacter > Arthrobacter sp. PAMC25284. The sequence goes on along the minus strand of NZ_CP080382.1, from coordinate 1,695,508 downwards.
CGTCCGCGGCTTCCTGGGCATGCCGGGCCTGGGCGCTGGGCTTCTCTCCGTCGGCGCCCGGCATCATTCCGCTTCGTCCGATGACGGCTACGGCGGGACCAGTGGAGTCGTCTACCTCGGGCCTGGACGGGTCGGCATGGAGTGGTTGATAGTCGGCCTGGATGCTTCCGTTGGCCTCGATCAATTGCGCAAACGTGTGATTGACCCAGCGAAGAACGGCGGGAGTGGACCGGAAGTTCGTGTTGAGCCGTGCGACCTCCGCCGCCGTATCTGCTCCGGCACGCCCTCTGGCCGTCATATATGTGGCGATGTCAGCGCGGCGGAACCGATAAATGGACTGCTTTGGATCGCCGACGGTGAAGAGTCGCCCGGCGGGTATCGGGAGCTTCTCCCAGCCGTTGGGACCGCACACCTCGTGTGAGCAGATCCGCAGGGCAATCTCAGCCTGGATGGGGTCAGTATCTTGGAACTCGTCGAGCATGACGTGGTGGTAGCGGCGGTGAACGGCGGCCTGGATCTCGCGTCGCTCCTCGCCAACCAGCAGGTTGCGGGCGTGGACCAGCAGGTCGTGGTACTCCAGCTCACCCCGCCGCTGACGTTTCCCGGCCTCGTCCAGGAAGATCCCGGACATGATGGACGTAACGGTATCCAGCGCGGGGCCCACAATGCTCGCAATGAGCTCCGCGACATTTGCCACGACATCCTGTGCGGCACTTCGCACCTGGTCGACGGGAATCTGCCAGTCTCCCTTGGCTCCGCCCTTGAGATGGGCGGTCGGAACTTTGCGCAAGACACCCATCAGAATGTTCGGATCGTCAGCGGACTGTGCTTCCTGGAGTTGCAATAGCCAGGCCTCAAGCCCGCTCAGGCCTTTGGCCAGCAGTACGTTGTTCGGATTGGTGCAGTGTTCCCGCAAGGCCAGGACGTCAGAGCATTGCCGGATGATCGGCCCGGCATTCAGCTCGGGGATGTATCTGGTCTCCGACGGGCTGTCCTCCAGACGATCCCAGTTTGAGTCGAGGGCCCGTCCGAGGTCGCGGAGGTTGTCCAGCGTGACACCGACTGCCAGCAGCACCCTCAGCGCCTTGTCCGCGCGGGGCTCGTTGAACAGGGCCGCGACCGCTGCCTCCCAGCGTTTGGTGAACGCGATTTGGGATCGCAGCTCGTCGACGACGTCGATCATCGGCGGGACACCTGCCGCCACTGGGTTCTCGCTAATCAGCCGGGCCGCAAAGGAGTGGATGGTCCCGATAGGTGCCGTGTCCAGCTGGTTGAGGGCCGCCGCTCGCAGCGCCCCGGTGTTTTCCCTGGCCTCGTTGGACTCAGCAGTTGCGGCGAGCCGCTTGCGGACGCGCTCCCGCAGCTCGCCGGCTGCTTTTTCGGTGAAGGTAATGGCCGCGATGCCACGGAGCTCGACGCCGGAATCCACCAGGGCGCAGATGCGTTCCACGAGCTCCCGGGTTTTGCCGCTGCCGGCGCCCGCCTCGACGAAAACGGTTTTGTCCAGCATCGTGCGCACGATAACGCGGTGGCTTTCATCGCGCAGTTCCAGAGCGGGGGGAAGAACTGTTGCGCTGCTCATTTGTCGTCCTTCAGGATAGCGAGTGAGACCAATTCGGAGGTTTTGGAAAGCCGCTGCCAAGTATGTTTGGCGCCGGCGGTGCCGGCCAGGTTAGTGAAGTTGGAGAAACTCGACTCCTCCGGCTTGTGCGGAAAGATGCCGCGATGCAGAGCGGAGACGATCACGGAGGCGTCCGTCCTCAACTGATGGAGCACCGCGTCGTCGACTGCATACCCAATCGGCTCTGCATCCTGTGACACAAACCAGTACTGGGCCTGGACCGGAACTGCAGTGTCAGTCTGGAGGCTGCGCGCAAAGAGCCCATAGACGGGCAGCTGAAACTTCTTCCCGCCAGCCGTAGGATCCTCTTGAGACATTCCCTTGAATCTGCTGGTGCCACCAGTCTTGTAGTCGACGACTCGAACGGCCCCGGATTCATGCCGATCGATCCGGTCAACGAAGCCAAGGAACTGAATCTCCTGTCCATCAAGCAAGGTCAGATTTACCGACTCGTGCTGATACTGCTTGCCGTATTCGGCGGGCCCGAAACCTGCCTCCGGTTGCTGATAGGTCCATCCCTTGGCAGCGTCACGTTGGTCCGCCGCGAACACCCGACGCAGGTCCGCGAGCATTCGGCTCCTATCCCGATCCCAGAGGTGGCCCAGCCAGGCCGAGTTTTCGGGCTTCTGGAAGAGGATTTCGCCTATCGCAGTGAGGTCCTGCTCCGTGGACGCTTGCGCACCTTTGGTTGCTCCGAGCACAAACGTTTCGAGGGCTTTGTGAATGAGCTCCCCGCGATGTATCGGACTGATCTCCAGCTCCAATTGGATGTCCTCAAACACGCTGACCTTCAGGACCCGCTTCATGAAGTAGCTGAAGGGGTTGGTCGCCCAGTCCTCAAGGCTTGTGGGTGAGATGGCCTTGGCCGGATTGAAGAAGCTTCCAGCAAAACGCGACAAATCCCCGTTGAAGCGCGAGAACGCGCCGTGGTGGCGGTCGTGTCGGATTTCCAGGGCACGGTGGAGGACACCATCGTCGGATGCAAGCTCATTGCGTTTGCCGCTCAGGCAGGACCTGAGCCGCCACTCCTGTGCGGTGGGGACCAAGCCGTTTGTTGTTCCGGCGCCCGTCCGGATTCCGTGCTCGTAAGACCTGAGCTCCACCACGGACTTTAGATCTTCGAGGCCGGCGGAGATCCAGCGGGACATTTCGTAGGATCCCCCGCCTCGAAGATTGCCGCGCGGGAAGAACACTAGCGTCCGGGATCCGCTGGCCAGCGCCGCGAGAAACTGCTGGTGTGTCAGGGCAGTTCTCTGTTCCGCCGTTGGAAGGCCGGTGCCCAGTTCGACCTTGACGTGGTCAGGGAGCAACGGATCCTCTCGGACCTTGGAGGGCGCGAGGCCCTCAGCCATTCCTGCCAGGATCACGACGTCGAGGTCCCGACCAACGCCGTCGGCGATTGTCCCGACCGAGATCCCGACGCCGATTTTTCCTCTCCGCCCGGAGCGGCGGTTGATTCCTTGTTCCAGCGCGGTGCGCAACGCGCCACCGCTGGGCGCGGGCGCCACTCCGTCGAGCAGGGACAGGCTGTCTGCTATTTCCAAGACTTCAGCCCGGGCGGCGCTGACCCGCGGGTGCTCTGAAGCCGAGCGCGGGCCCAGGAACTCCTGGATGAAGTCTCGGAGTTCCGCTGCCGCCCCGGCCCATGAGGAGGCCTTTGCGACGCGAGCCAACCCGCAGGATAGAGCGTTGCGGAAACTGACGAACTGGGCCAGCTCGGCCAGTTTCCGGGCTTTTCGCTCCTGGGACTTCTCGTCCAGCACCACGTCGCTCTCCGGCGCTTCCTCGTCTCGCGGCGGGTTCAGGTACAGGCGCTCACAGGCGGCGGCGGACGGAAGATCATTGTTGCTCCAGTGGACACTGCCTTCGGCCACGGTGTTGAGAACAGCCTTCACGTCCAAGGCGCTCGGGTCCAGTTGCAGCAGTCTCAGCAAGCCGCGGGCCTGGGGCGAATCGCGAAGTTGCTGAGCAGAGGGGCCGCTGAACTCGATGCCGGCCTCATCCAGCCGGCGGGCCAGCAGGGAGCGATACGGGTCTGACGCAGAGTAGAAAACCCCGATGCGATGCCCAGCGACGCCGGAGCCGAGCAACTCCGCAACGGAGCGCACGATGGCGCGGCACTCATCGTCGGAATCGGAAGCGCTGTAGATGCTATCCACCCCGCGGACCGAACCTTCTGCCGTCAGCGACTGCATGCCCGCAGCGGACAGCGTGTCGAGCAGGTGCTCGGCGCTGGGCCCCTGGCCCGCAGGGAGCATGAAACCGATGATTGTACCGAGTTGGTCCAGAGCCCCCGGCTGGCTGAGGAGCTTCGCCGCTCCCGAGAGTGCCTCGGCCTCGGTGAAGTACGCCGATTTGAGCGCGGCCATGGCTGCGTCGTTCAGGCGAAGCACGTCCGGGACGAGTTCAGGCAGTGACGCCGCAGTATCGACGTTGACGCCGTCCAGCGCCGAGGAAGTCCTCGTCAGGGCTGCGGCCGTGCCGGGCTGGTCTGCAACCTCCTTAAAGACACCAGGATCGCGGGCGAGACTTGCCGTCAGAGCGCCCTGCCGGATCATGGGATCCAATAAACCTCGGCCGCTGGCCTCCGGACTCAGTGCAAAGAGGTCTATGGCCAGATCAATGAGCGTGAATGCGCGGACTCCGACGACACCACTGCCGGACTTCCTCGCCAAGTAGCGCGGAATATCGAGGGCGCTGGCCCGGGAGGGGACGAGCACGGTCACCGGCGCGAACGGGTCTCCCGCTTTCGCCTCCTGCACCAATCGTTTCAATTCGGCGAGGGCGGCCTGAGCCGATGCAAAGTGCTGTGTCGTCATGCTGTGATCCCCAATGGTTGTCGAAATTTTCGGTGCATGCGGCAGGTCGCCGAGCAATGGCTTTGCGAACTTGCTCAGGCCGCGTTCTGAAGGGTCTGGACTGCGCCGGCAAGAGCATCGGCAAGCGTGACGCCCCCGTTCGGACCCGGTCCGTTTGGGAATTCGCCGGTATGCCATCGAAGCTTGCTGGCGTCGTCGCAGTCCCGGCCATATCTGAAGCCTTCAAGTATCTGGTGCCCCGCTTCAATGTGCGGGATACAGTCCTTGAACCAGTTCGGAAAATCGTTATTAGGAGCAGACCAGCCATTCCCGGTCAGGTAGCCGGTATCTATGGGCCACGTGTCGGCTGGCAAATACTGCTCGGACACAATTTCGAACCAGACCCCATCGGCGCTGGGAACTGCTTGGGCGTAGGGTGTCAGTCCTTCGGTGTCCTCGGCGTATTGAATGCTGAGGAATGAGTTCCACGGCATGTTGGCGAGGACCTCACTGATCAGTTCGCCGGCTTTCGCCCATCCTTCCTTGACGTCGTTCTGGGCTCTGATGTGGTTGACAAGGCCGTCGTACTCATCCTCGACTTCCGACGGCATTACGGCGCCGATCACCGACTCCCAGGCGCCGAAGTGACTTCTGATGGCAACTACGGACGGGCGATGGCGGCCGGCGGCCATTTCGACAGTCACCCAACTGTCATAGCTCGCCACGTCCTTCGGGGAGCCGAAGTAGCGGTACTCGTCTCTAAACCTACGGGCCGCCTCAACGAAATCAGACGCGCTGAAGCTAAGTGGGTCTGATGTCGGCTGCAGCCCTGCGGAAACCAACGCGGTGTCCCAGAACCCTTGGCCCAAGTGGCGCCGCACCGCGCGTGCCGGTATCGGCCAAAGGTCTCCGCGACCGGGCAGTTCGTCTCCAAGGTCGGCCGAGATTGCCTCCGCTATCTCCTCGTAGCCTGAGTACGAGATTCCGGCGTCATCGCCGGCGCGGATGGCCTGCGCTGTTGCTTCAATGACCGCCAGGATTTCGGCTGACTGGCCGTAGGGGCCGCCCGGACCCAGGAAGTTCCGGATCTCGGCGACCGATGAGAGCGGCATAATCCCCAGAGCCATTTCATAATCGGGTTGGACTCCGCGGTGGCGGCCCATCACGTAGAGCAAGCTGAGCATTTCGATGGGTGGAACAAACTCCACCTCACCCCTATCTAGTTGGTAGGCACGGTGCGCGAGTTCCTTGAACGTGTGCGTGGTCCGGAGCATTTCCTCGGCAATGTCGACGTCGACGGGTGCTCCGAGCGCGGCGAGGACCTTGGGAATATCCACGAAATCGATACCGGATCGGTTGAGCTGCTCGAAGCGTTCTCGCTCCTGGTAAAGGGTTGCCAACGTGGCATTGCATCGATTCCGGAGTACCCTGGATCGCTGCTCCTCGCCCCTGTCCGCGACCCGGCTACCGAGGAGGCGCAGAATCTCCCAGCTGCTCGTGTTCGCGGCTTCCGCGATGCAGCGCAGTGGATCCCCGGCCAGGAAGGATCTGGTCACCTGCCCAACCAAGTCGCGCGGGGGAACGTCAGCCTCGGATGATCGTGTGCTCACGCTCAAAGCCCCGGTGATTGTTGCGGCGGGTGGATTGCGCGCCGGACGGCGGATGGCAAGCCGACCAGCACGCCCGGCTCGATAGCCTCTTCGAGCACGTCGTCATCCTCATCCTCATCCTCATGCGGAAGGATAACCCTCATTGCGGACGCCCAGTTGCCGTAGTGACGGATGATTTCCAGCGCTGACGGGCGGTCGTTCCTCATGGACGCTTCGGAGAAGACCCACCGATCGTAGATGGCAATGCTCATAGGATGCTCGAAATCGATGCATTCCTCCGTGAAGCCGTCGAGCGCATCGAATAAGTCGTTTTCCGTAAATCTCGACTCAGAAGTTGGCAGGCTCAGGCCGACAGCCTGCACGGCATCATCCCAGAAGCCATGGCCGTATCGGCGCAGCAGCACGGTTCCCGGTGCAGGCCATTGGCCAGTGCCGGCAACTCTCGAGTTTCCCAGCCGCGAAGAAATCGTCTCCGCCGTCTTCGCGTAGTCCGAATAGGAGATGGTCTGGACCGCTCGCGCTCGGATGGCGAGCTTGGTGGTTTCCGCCACCGCCGCGAACTCCGCCAGGCGCCGCAGCGATACATTGGGCTGCATGAGTGATCGGAGTTCGGCCAACTCCTCGATAGGCATCGTGCCGAGCGCCAGTTGATAGTCAGGCTCGATTCCGTGGTGTTTGCCCGCCACATACAGCAGGCTGAGCCGGTCACCCAAACTCCTTGAAGGAAGTGCCCTCTCTATCCGATCGGAAGGCACCCCCGGAATGTTGACGAGCTCGATGGCGACTTCCACGTCAACATCGGTCTCGAGCGCCTCCAGGACCTTCGGCGTATCGGACCAGGTGATCCCGGCGTCGTTCAACCGATACAGCAGGCCGCGGTTTTCGTAAATGACTTCGTCCGTTGCCAGGCTCCGCTGCCGAACGGAGCGGGCGCGCTCAAGCTCGAGTTCGGTGGTTGGCTGCATAGCCAATGAACTGCAGAGCTCATCGACGGTGCACCCTAAATGGTCGGCGGTGGCACGGAGAGGTTCTCCGGCTGCATAAGCAGTCCTTGCAATGTCACGGTGCATTGATTCCGGCGAACGGAAACAACGGGTCGTTTCGGCTGCCCGCAAATTACTTCCCCCATGTTGACTCCTAATCGTGGGCGGACATTGTCCCCGACTGCGTTCAGGAGTTGTAGTCGTGATCACATTTCTACCAGTAGCTTCCGACATTGTTGGGGAGGTGATGATGTCTGTCCCCGCGGCCGCGGACCGCGGATTGGGCGATTGCTCAGTCGCTCCCCTCAACGGTGGCTGCAGTCTCCACGATCACTTCCGTGTGCTGCGAGTCGTAACCGTCAAACATGTACTGAAGCAACACCTGTGATCGCGACGGATGGCAAAGCTTTTTCATCGTCTTAGCTTCGATCTGCCGGATTCGCTCACGGGTGACGCCATACACTTGACCAATTGCGTCCAAGGTCTGTTCCTGGCCATCAGTCATTCCGAAGCGCATGGCAATGATTCCAGCCTCCCGTTCTTCAAGTGTGTCCAGAACGGCATGCACTTGGTCCTTCATGAGCTCGTGAAAGAGCGAATCATTCACATCCATATCAAACGGATCGGCCAGCCGCTGGGCAAGAGCTTCGGTTCCGCCTCGACCATCGGGCACCTGCATATCCAGCGAGTAGATCGCCTTGTCCAGCGTCAGAAGGAAATCGATCTTCTCGACTGAGTTGTCAGTGAGCTGGGCAAGATCTTCATCGGTACATGACGTGCCGTTCATTGCAGCAGACCGCTGCGCCGACTGCAGCTTCTGAATCTGCTCCACAACGTGAACGGGCAATCGGATAAGACGTGCTTGATCAGCGAGCGCCCGGGTGATGGCTTGGCGAATCCACCACGTCGCGTAGGTCGAGAACTTGAATCCCAGCGTGAAGTCGAACTTGCAGACGGCCCGGTGCAGACCCAGATTTCCTTCCTGGATCAGGTCCAGAAAGTCGAGCCCGCGATTCGTGTGGTTCTTGGCGATCGACACGACCAACCGAAGATTCGCGTTCAGAAGCGTCTCGGCGGCTCGTTTCCCCAGCAGAACAAGAAACTCCAGTTCCCGGATTTCCCGCCGCGGGCGGGTCGGATCCTTCACGCCAAGGAGATGCTCCGCAAAGAGTCCGGCCTCGATATCCTGGGACAGCTCCACCTCCTGCTCGGCCGTCAGCAATTCGTGACGGCCCAAGCGCCGGAGGTAGTCCGCGACGGCGTCGTCGGTGACACTCTCGCTGTCGGCAAGCTTTTCAGGCCACTCATCGTCTTTCAAATCGAAACCTACTAGCTCGGCATCATCTTCGGGTTCTTCAACTGGTGGCTCGGGCAACGCCTGGGGCTGCTCCACGCAGGCAGTCGGATCCATTTCACCGACGGGCGGCGCGGGCTCGGTTTTGGGCTCGGCCACAACGTGGTGGAGGAAGTTCTGCAGCCGGTCCAAATCGGTCTTGATGTCGAAGAACTCGACCTTGCGGGCGAACGGGAGCACCCGGCCGAGGAACTCTTCGCCTTGGACATTGGGGTCTTCGACAGTGTCCCTTGAGTACAGGACAACGAGACGCGCGACCCGTCCGTCGGCCTTCTTGCGGATGACGCGTCCCAGTCGCTGGACCATCTGCCGCTGGCTGCGATTGGCCGCGACGATGATGCCGAGGTCAGCTTCGGGCACGTCGATGCCTTCATCGAGCAACCTCGGCGCAGCGAGGATTTGCGAAGTGCCGTTGCGGAAGTCCTCCATGCCCTGCCGGCGTTCATCCTTGGCCATGCCGCTGAAAATGGCGGAAGCCTTTGAGCCCATTGCCGTGTACAGCTCCTGGGCTCTCCGTGCAGACTCTTGGGTCTGGGTGAACACCAGCGTGCCGCGGGAGGTGTCCACGGTTTCCTTGAGCGCCGCCAAGGCGTGGTACTTCGTCCGGGCCTCCGCCAGCAACGTGAGCCTGGACGCCATCGCCCGCATGTACTTCCGAGCAATCGTCGATTCCCGAGTGATGGAATCTGACCCAGCCAGCGCGGAGACTGCGGCAATAAACTGGTGGAACGGCCGCCGGGGGATCCCGGCGTAGGTCTCCAGGTTGCGCGCCGCTTCAAGCATGGAGTTCGAGAGGTCGTCGTAATTGACTCTCTCCGTCGGCGTGAGTTCAACACCGACGAGGGCAATGTCGAACGGCGCAATGACATTGTCTTTTAGCGCGCGGTCGTACCAAAGCTTGTAGACGACTCCGCCGAAATAGGGCGACAAGACCGTCTCGTGCTCTCCGTCCGACCGCTCGTACGTGGCGGTCAGTCCGAGTCGCCAGGCGAATCCTTCTTGAAGAGCCCCGGTGAACATGGGGGCGGCGTAGCGGTGGCATTCGTCCGCGATGATCAGCCCGGCCTTGTGGCTTCGCAGCGTCTCGCGGTTGGACGCCGAGTGGACAATCGCCACCAGGATGTCCACCTGATCGAGTGAATCTGTGCGGCCATCGCCGAGTGCGCCCCGGCGGACCCGGGGGAGATCGCGCTGGATGGAGGACAACCACTGACGCTGGAGTTCTGCCGTGGGGACGAGAATCAAGACCTTGATTCCTTGGCGGACGGCCTCAAATGCAGCAGCGATGCCGACGCGAGTCTTGCCTGATCCGGTGACCGCCTCCACCACGCCTCGTCGGGCATTTGCATGCCAGGCCTTCAGAGCTTCCTGTTGCCACGAGTACAGGAAGGCATAGTCATAGGCCGTCGGGACAGAGGCAGCCGCGGCGGGCTCGGAGTCCGCCCCATGCATTACCTCTTGGATCAGGTCAGTCATTTCATCCCCCATTTGGACTGTTCAAGCTCGTGAAAGCAGACTACTTGGCCGGTGTGACACTATTCACTCGGTCCGTCGGCACCGCGCCGAGTAGCCTAAGAAACAGCGGGTTCGGATTCGCCCCTGGCAGCACCCCGCGCACATCTTCCAGCGCCTCCAACGGAGTGATCCCCGCAACCCGAGCCCCATACAAGGCCGCCACAGTCGGCGTCCGGGACTCCGCCCGGACGCAGTGCAGCAGCACGGTCTTGCCCTCCGCGCGGAAGCGTTCGACGGCGGCCGCCGCGTCGCGCAGCGCAAACGCGGCATGCGCGTTGTCCTTCTCAATAGGGGAGTCGATGACCCAGAACGTGGCGTGTTCCTCCGGCGCCACCCCGGGCACGTCCAATGTCCCCAGCCGACACAGTGACACCACGGCGTCGATCCCCAACTCGGCCACCCGCGAGAGAGACCCGACGCCGCCCAGCCAGACGCCGTCGTCGTGCGGGTGCTGAACCAGCGCATCGGTGCGGCCCCACATGCTGTAGTCCTGGCGTTCGGCGCGCGGCCAGGCTGCGGGCCGGCGGCCCTCGCCGCGGCCCAGCTCCATGCCGAGCATCATGAGGTCGCGGGCCCGGAGTCCGGGCCAGCCGTGCAGGCGGCGCCGCCATTCGAACGGCACCGCCGTGTAGCCGCAGGCGGCACCGAGCAGCCCACCGGCAATGGCGGCGACGGTGTCGGTGTCCCGGCCGCCGCGGACCGCTTCCTCCAGCGCCGCGCGCAGGTGCGCCGGGCCGGACGAGGTCAGGCCCGCGAAGTGGATGGCGCTCCAGGCGCCCTGGAAGGCCTCGACCACCCAGCCGTTGCGGCTGAAGTCCCGCGGCCGGGATCGCTCGGACACCTCGATCCGCTCCAGCCACAGGGCGGCACGCACGGGTGACAGTAGCGAGAGCCCGGCGCGGACGTCGAGCCGCCCGGTCAGGACCGCCTCCCGGATGGCCACGCACCAGAGCCCGCAGGCCTCCTGCGCGTCCGGGTCGGCGTGGGTCAGCGCACTAAGTGCCCCTGCAGCGGCCATCAACGACGCCGGATCCCGGTCCAGATAAGCCAGCGCCAGGGGAGCGGTGCGCATCAGCGAGCCGTTGCCGGCGCTGCGGCCGGTGCGGGCATGGAAGGCCGCGGCCGCAGCACCGAAATCGGCGGCAGTGACCTTGCTCCGCCCCGCCACGGACGCCAGCCGGCGAGCAGCGGCGATCACGGAGCTGGTCTGGGCGCCCACGTCCTTGGCCTCGGACGCCCACGCTGTCCAGACGCGGACCACCATGGTGAGCGCGGGGGAGGAGGATCCGGCGTCGGACGCTGCCTCGAGCAACGCCTGGGCGATCGGGACGGCCATGGAGGTGTCGTCGGTCCACTCGGCCGGGGCGAAGCCGAACGGCCCGCCGCCCTTCATGGTGACCTCGGCGCCGTCCGGCAGCGGCGCGCCGAACTCGTAGCAGGCGCCGAGGGCGTCCCCGGAGGCCAGGGCGACGAGGACGCCGGCCGCGCGGTCATTCTGTAAGGGGGTCAGTTTCATGCCAGCTCCATCAGGGGGTGGTGGGTGTTCCAGCCGGTCAGGTGGGCCAGCTGGGGGCGGCGGCTAGGGAGTTCGACGGCGATGCCCGCCGCGGACACCGCACCGGCGGCGCGGGAGACATTGCGGCTCCGGAGGCCGCCGTGGCTCCGGACCTCGACCGCCGCGGCGCCGCCGTCGAACGTTCCGAAGTCCAGCGCCTGGACGTGGGCGGCGAAGTCGCGGGCCCGCTGGCCCGGCATGGGACCGGAGGCGAGTGCCTGGGGTGAGAGGAGCTCGAGGTCCAGCAGTGCGGAGTCGATCAGCTGGCGGTAGTGCCGGCGGAAGAGCGTGTGCGTGCCGAAGACCTCCAGGAGCAGCGGCTGCGTGCCCAGTCCGATGACGACGCCGCGCTGGCCCTCCAGCGGTGACGGGGCGTCCGCGGCGTCGAAGCGGTTGTGCGCGTTGTCCGTGAACAGGTCCATGTGGTCCAGCAGGGAGCTGGTCACCGAGGCGCCGCGGGCCGCATCGAAGCGGCTGACCCGCTCCCAAATTCGGCCCTGACGGTCGCCGCCGCGGCGGCCGTCGAGGCCGTTGGCCAGCTCGGACCAGACGTTCAGCGGGGCGCGCCGCGCCTGCCGGCGGTGGCTGGACTGGCCGGCTTCCCAGCGGCCGGCCTCGACGCAGAACGTGTCGATGTCCCGGGTTTCGCCGGGACCCAGGACGACGTCGCGGGCGCAGGTCCGGTGCTGCTGGCCGCCCTCGAGCAGCTCGCCTTCCAGGAGCAGGGCCGGGTGTGGGCCGTTGTTGGTGACGGTGAGCCGGGCGACCTGGGGGCCGCTGGCGAGCTCGGTCACGGCGACGTCGGCGTGGGTGCCGGTGCTGATGCCCAGGCTGCCGGGGCCGGAGGTCCAGACGGGAAAGATGCTGAGCGGGCCGAGCCTGCTGCCGGCGCCGACGTGAAGCTGGGGGACTTTCATGGTGAACCTCCGGGTGATTTAGATCAGTTTTGCGCTAATTGGGTCCAGTATGCACGGCTTGCATCTTTAGCGCAATACTGCGATAAATAATCATGTGAAGGATTCAAAGAACGACCCCGGAACGTCCCTGCTCGACTACCCGCGCCCCTCGGTGGCGGTGGATACGGCGGTGCTGACGGTAGCGGATGGTTCCGTCTGGGTGCTGCTGGTGCGGCGGGCGGAGGATCACCAGCACGGAAAGTGGGCGCTGCCCGGCACGTTCCTGCGGGAGCGCGAGACCCTGGCGGACGCGGTGCTGCGCTGCCTGCGGGAGAAGGCCGGGATCTCCGGGCGCGTGCCGCGCCAGCTCCAGGTCTTCGACGACCCGGCGCGCGACGACCGCGGCTGGGTGCTGTCGGTCGCGCACGTGGACGTGGTGCCGCTGGCGGCTCTGGAAGGAGCGTTGAAGTCCGACGGCGTTCGGCTGGCGTCCGTGACTGGGGAGCCGGAGCTGATTGCGGCGCTGCCGTACGGCCACGCAGACATTGTGGCCAAGTCAGTGGCGTGGCTGCGGGCTGTCTACGCGGAGGCGCCGGACCCGGGGGAGCTGCTGACTGAGCCGTTCACGCTGAAGGACCTGCGGGAGATGCACGAGGCGGTGGCGGCCTCGGCGTTGATGCGTGACACGTTCCGGCGGTTCATGGAGCCGCAGCTGCAGGGGACGGGGCAGATGTCCGACGGGACGCGGGGGAGGCCGTCGAGGTTGTGGGTGCGGGGAGCGGAGTAAACCGCATCCTTGGTCTCCCCATGCAGGACCTAGACTGGCCGCTTAACACCAGTTCCCGGAGGGCCTTGTCGAGAACGCCCCATACTTCGGCCGTTCCTGCTGACCGGTCCTGCTTGGTGAGAGTAAGAAGTTGACGCCGCAGCTCCAGCTCATCGCCGGCCAGGCGTTGGTGGTACACAGATGGCAACAGGCGTGAATGGTTGCCAATGGCGTAAGCGGCCATCACGTCCAGGAAGAGCTCAAACTGCCTTCCTGCGGTTGCGAGTGCAGTGTGCCTGTCAGCCGAGCTGGCGCCGGCCTTAGGTGCGTTCGCCATTGGAATGATATCCAGCTTCCCCGTTCACTACAGTTTGCGGAGCGGTTCGTGCGACACCACCGTGACCATCTGGTGGTTCTTTGGGGGGCGTTCGTGGGCGCGCGCCTTACATCGTGCACGATGTCATGAAAATGGTTGTCGGCGAGCCCGAGCCCGCCTAACTGTGGGAAGTTCGTCGCGAAACTGCGTTACATTCCACCCTGCGGCCAGCAGGCACTCCAAGGCTTCCGGATAGCAGTACGATGACTCTAGTTTCTATTAGCGACAAAAAGGATCTGGGTGTGGACGCAAACCTCTGGGAGCTTCTGGTGGACAAAGCCATTCGAAAAACGAAATCTAAAGGACTCCTGTGGTCCACGACAGATAGAGGTCCGGATAATACTCGAAGCTACGAAACCGCCATTGACGAAAATACCACGCTGAGCATCTGGGGCTATGAAAGAAATTACTCTTATGAGCTGTGTTTAGACAAACGAATGGAGGGAGGGTCGTTCGAAGAGCGCAAACGAGTCACTGTTAAGAAAAATGCTCAGGGCATTGACTTTAGTGGTCTATTTAAGGCCGTCCAAGATCAAATCTCCAGTGCCGTAAGGGAGCGGGCCTTCAACGCTGTAGTCCAGTACTTAAGCAATCCGAAGGGAATTGACTCCGAAAAGGAATCGGAGCTCTATGAGTGCATGGATGCGCTGGGCGACAGAGACTACTTCCTATACTCCCAGGATGAAGAAATACTTTCACTTGTGAGGGACCTGACCGCAACTGGTTCTATTGCTTGGAAGCTCCAAGCGGACGATGATCGGGACGGGCAGTACTTTCACGCAGATATTGGGCAAGACGATGAAAAGGGCATCCTTGGCCTATACGTATCGCTTTTGGCCGTCCCGGCTTCGAGCAAAGCCGGCGCAACGATATATACCTTTGGCCTGATGAACGAGGGGATCTTTGACGTTGAAATGACAATCGATGCAAGAAACAAGCGGGCTCCGAGGTTGTGGAAAATTGCTAACGAGATACATGTGACAGTTTCAAAAAAGGCTCGCGAGGATGACGTGGAGTTCAGGAAGATAGTAAGGAATAACATCGTCCATGACATCTTGGCTTCTTTGGACCGTCCTAGTTAGACTTCGGGACGAGTGATCCCGTGCCTCACTCGCGCCACGCAGCCCGCGCATTTGCGATGATGGACGGCCTTCAGCGGCTGGTTGCGAATAGGTCGTGCCGTTACAAAGCCAAGGGTACGCGGTCCTGCGGGCCAGGCGACCGTGTTCCGCTCGACATTCGGCACCCCACCTCGAACGCCATGATCAGGATCGGTGAACGGGAGGCCAGGACGGCACGATTCGGGCGGACATACTGCCCGGTCACCTCGATATCGAGCCCGCTAAGGCAACAGAATTAGTTCGGTCAAAGTAATGGCAGGTAGCGTTCAACACGAGGGCCTTGCGGTAGACAAATCAGGCCGCGACGACCTGATTCTCCCAAGGTCCACGTATTGCCTGAACCAACCCACTGGCCATGCCCGTTAGAGCATAACTGCACCCTTATTGCGGGAGCGGCAGTAATTCCAGCCACGACGATCATTTGTCCCCGACGGTGGACTGGAACGTTAGTCGCCCCGGAGACTGTTAACAGCCGATATCCTGGCGCAGTGACTAATTTCATTGGGGGAGGGGCGGCGGAGCGGCTGCCCGAGGGCTTGTACGAACTTCTCAACACGGACGCACTGGGCAAACAGCTGAATAATGAGGCAGAACTTCAGCCGGTCTTCGCGAACATAGAAGACCAAGACTCCTCGGACATCCTCGCCCGCCACGTCGCCGACGCCGTCCGACGGGCCCTCGCCGCAGCCAAGCCCACCGACCGCGTGGCCCTCGCGAACAAGCTCCTCCAGGAACTGAACACTGCAGACCGCATCGCACCCGGTCCCACCCAGCTCCAGTCCCTCCACCGCCCGGATATGCTCAAGCGCCGCAACCTGCGCCGACCAACCACCAAACTGAGCGACTCGGCCCTGCTCACCAACAGCAAGGACGATCCCAACCTGGCCGCGGAGCTCAGAACCGAGATCGAATCCGCCAACACCGTAGACCTGCTCTGCGCGTTTGTCCGCTGGACCGGGCTAAGACTCCTCGAACCAGCGCTGCAGCAGCTCAAGGAGCGCGGCGCCAAACTCCGGGTCATCACCACCACCTACATGGGCGCCACGGAACGCCGCGCCATCGACGAACTCGTCAACCGCTACGGCGCCGAGGTGAAGATCAACTACGAAACCCAGGCCACCCGCCTGCACGCCAAGGCCTGGCTGTTCCGCCGCAACTCCGGCTTCGACACCGCCTACGTCGGCAGCTCCAACCTCAGCCAGGCAGCCCTCCTGGACGGCCTCGAATGGAACGTCCGGCTCAGCTCCGTCGGCACGCCCACCCTGCTGCAGAAGTTCGAGGTCACGTTCGACAGCTACTGGGAGCAGCGCGCCTTCCAGAGCTACGATCCCGAACGCGACGGCGAAAAGCTCGACGCCGCTCTGGAACGCAACGGCGGCCGGCGAACAGCCGTCCCCGGGGCAGCCACCGGCCTCGAGCTCCAACCCTTCCTCCACCAGGAGGAGATGCTCGAAGATCTCGAAGCCGAGCGGCTCAAAGGCTTCAACCACAACCTCCTGGTCGCGGCCACCGGTACCGGCAAGACCGTCATTGCGGCGCTGGACTACAAGTCTCTCTGCGAAGCAGCGGGCAAAGACCTGAAGCTGCTGTTCGTCGCGCACCGCCAGGAAATCCTTAAGCAGGCCATGCGCACCTACCGCAACGTCATGCAGGACGGCGCCTTCGGCGAACTCTACGTCGGCGAGCACAAACCCCGGCAGTGGAAGCACATCTTCGCCTCCGTCCAGTCGCTGTCCGCTCTCGGCATCGACAAGCTGGAACCCGACTTCTTCGACGTCGTCGTCATCGACGAATTCCACCACGCCATGGCGCCCACCTACCGCCGGCTGCTGGACCACCTGCAGCCGCAGCAGCTCCTCGGGCTGACCGCGACGCCGGAACGCGGTGACGGTGTCGACGTCGCCGAGCAGTTCTTCGATGGCCGCACCGCCAGCGAACTGCGCCTGTGGGACGCCCTGGACGCCGATCTGCTGGTGCCTTTCCACTACTTCGGCGTCTCGGACGACGTCGACCTCAGCCAGCTGGAATGGAAGCGCGGCAACTACGACACCGCGCAGCTGAACAACCTGTACACCGGCAACGACGCACGCGCCGCCAAGGTGATCCGCGAACTCCGCGACAAGGTCACCAGCGCCGAGCAGATGCGGGCCATCGGCTTCTGCGTCTCGGTCCAGCACGCCCACTACATGGCCGAGGTCTTCAACCGCGCCGGCATTGCCTCCGTCGCCGTCGACGGCAGCACCGACGACGCCGACCGTGCGGCGGCGCTGAAGCGGCTCGCCGCACGTGAGATCAACTGCATCTTTGCCGTCGACCTCTTCAACGAGGGCCTGGACCTGCCGCAGGTGGACACTATCCTGATGCTCCGGCCCACGCAGAGCGCCACGATCTTCCTCCAGCAGCTGGGGCGCGGGCTGCGCCGCGCCGAGGGCAAGGCGGTGCTGACCGTCATGGACTTCATCGGCCAGCAGCACCGTGAATTCCGCTTCGACCTGCGCTACCGGGCGCTCACCGGGTACGGGCGCAAGAAGCTGGAAAAAGCTGTCGAGGACGAGTTCCCGTACTTGCCGTCGGGCTCTCAGATTGTGCTGGACCGGGTGGCGCAGAAGGTTGTGCTGGACAACATCAGGGCGCAGCTGCGGTTCAACCGCGCCCAGCTGGTCCGGGACATCGCCTCGTACGCGGAGACCGAACTGGAGGCCTACCTGGAGCGGTCCGGGAACGACGTGAAGTCGATTTACCGTTCGACCAGGGATTCGTGGACCGGCTACCTTCGCCAGGCGGGGCTGATCGGGGGGTTCTCGCCGCTGGAGACGGTCCTCAGCGGAAGGATTAAGGAGCTCTCCGATGGTGACGAGAAGAAGCTCCTCGGCCGGATGG
Source organism: Arthrobacter sp. PAMC25284 (assembly GCF_019443425.1). NCBI lineage: Bacteria > Bacillati > Actinomycetota > Actinomycetes > Micrococcales > Micrococcaceae > Arthrobacter > Arthrobacter sp. PAMC25284. Next base: position 1,678,033 of record NZ_CP080382.1, on the reverse strand, counting down.
CCGCGCTGATCCACGTGGATGATCCGGAACGCGCTGCGGCGTACTCGATGCTCGTCGGGGCGGACGCGCCCCGCTACGCTGAGCTCGGCATGCGGGAGAAGATATTCGCGCGCATGCTCTTTTACACGCTGTGGGACGACGGCGGCGGGTTCCCGTCGTACGACGCCGGTCTGGACTATCTGCGCGGCTACCAGTTTATCTGCAGCGAGATCCGGCAGGTCGTGAAGCTCGGCGTGGCAGCCTCCCGGCATGCCGCCAAGGGCCTCGGGGCCGGGCTGCAGCATGTTCCGCTGCTCTCTCATGCGACCTACCGGCGGGAGGAGATTCTGGCGGCGCTCCAATACGGGTCGCTGGAGCTTGGCAAGAACGTACAGCACCGCGAGGGCGTGGCTTGGTGCCCGGCAATGTCCACGGACGCCTTCTTCGTCACACTCAACAAGGACGACAAGAAGCACTCGGCCACCACCATGTACAAGGACTACGCCATCAGCCCAGAGCTGTTCCACTGGGAATCGCAGAACGCGACCTCGCCCGGAAGTCCGACGGGCCGGCGGTATCTGGACCGGGCGGGGCATGGATCGAGGATTCTGATCTTCACTAGGGATACTTCAGAGGATGAGACCGGCCTGACCGTTCCGTACACGTGCCTCGGCCAGGTGGACTATGTGCAGCACGCGGGGGAGAAACCGATCGCGATCACCTGGAAGCTGCGCCGGCCGATGCCGGCTGATGTGTTTGCGACGGCTGCTGCCGTGGCTCAGTGACGTTAGGGCGATGTCAACTATCGTCTTAATTCGTGTAATTATGGGGACTCAACAATCAATAGGGAGAAAAATGCCGCTATCGCGCAATACGGCCGAACCCAGCTTTGGGGATTGGATCGCAGAAACAGTCCTTTTGCCAACAGCTGCCGGCGGAGGTTGGCCGCAAGGTATGTCCTTGGTGCGGGAACATCCGACGATGATCCCGAATTACCAGCGCGGTATTTCTTGGGGACCTGAGGAAGTCGATGATCTCGTTTATTCGACAAGCCCAGTAATCGGAACGGTCGTTTTGGGAAAATTCCGTGCCACGCCCACAGCCTATGTAAGCGCTTCTGTCGTGGGCGCTGCGGGGGGTGACTACGAGGAGCTAGCTGATGGCTTGCAACGACTGAGCACGGGGGTTTGCTTACTTCAGGGAATTCAAAGGAAGGTTCTTGAGAGTGGCGCCCCCTTTAGCAACGCGAGAGCTTCTTTTCAGCAGATCGCAGCCCGGTACTCCGGCCTTATGCCAATCATTTTGCACAATCACCATCAGCTGCTGAATCATCCGCGCAAGGCGATAAAAGACCAGTACAAGATATTCGCCGACTCGATGGATACGTGGCTGGACAAGCAACTACAACCGACTCAACTGAGCACTTTCGCGGACAGCTTCATGAAGCTAATGCTCGTCAGGCCCATCGCTCTGGACCGTTGGGATGGGTTTGGCAGTGGTCTCGAACTCATGCACACATTCCTAGGGCTCAACACCATCCGTGTCGATCTTGGACCAGTCGACCTTTTGCGCGCCCATATGGTCGTAAAGGCAACGGAGGCTTCTTGGACACCTTCAGAGATCGAAGCATTTGAGAACGACTTCACCGACATATTCACGCACAAGGGATCCAATGACAGTGATCTCCTTCCTTTCGTAAACTCCGTTCTGAAGTGCCTGACCGGCGCTTCAGCGGCAGCTCCGACGGATGTGTTCCCGACATGGGGGCCACAGCAGCTCAGTAAAGCCAAAGATGTCGACCCTTTCCTGGAGTTTGTTCTAGGCTTCAAGAACAGCTCAGATCCATACCTGGATCAAGTTCGGTCCATCGGCGCGATCCCCTTTGGCATTGTTATGGCCAGTCATTTGCGCAGTTTCAGATCTTCCGGCGTGTTACCAACATTTTTGACACCCGCCGGTGCGTCTGCCCAAGATCGAGCTGAATTGCACGCCGTGCTATGCGCAAGTCTTCGTAGTATGTTTGCTCGCAAGATTGGATATCAATCGCCCATCATCGTTGACTGCTTGCGGGGCTCAATGGCTAGTCTGCTTGCTGCCGCCAATCGACTTTCGCTGGACGCGACGGGGGTGGACGTGTCCACTCTAGTTGGGATTGGATGGCTGCGAACCTCTCTTGAGGGCGTTGATAAGAGGGCGGCCAGAACGGTCTTCAACGCCATGCTGCTACCGGTTCGCCAAGGGGGCCAGGCTCCGGCCGGAGGTTCGTTTGTTCCACTTAAGTTTGGACGAGGAGCGTCAAGTTGGGCCGTTGATCATGTGCTCCCAGAGGCTAGTCTGAAAGACAGCTTGCCGGGGTACGCTGAGGGCCGACGCTTGAGAAACCTCGCGCCGCTTCCAGGCGCTCAGAACTCCAGTGCAAAGCACGCCGTGCCGACCGTGAAGCTGCAAGCAAATGTCGACACTTACTATGGGAACGCGAGTAGCACGCATCCTTACTGTGCGTGGCTCAAGAATGACGCGTCGCGGCGGCTGGCTTCCGATCTGGACTCTCAGGCTGGGCTTCAACCCAATTCGGGATCGAAGCTCGGGGACGCACGCATCGAACACATTGCCAACGAACTTATCAACCGTGTTTAGATGGCCTACTAACCAGGCTACTTCGTAGGAACATTGGCAAGTCGCAGTGGGGCCAGACATGGTCTGGCCCCCACTGCGTGCCCATCTGAGGAATTAGCTCGAGAATATGTCCTCGATGGAATTCATTTCCTTGGCCAGGAGTATGCTCAGGCCGCGATGGACGTGGGCAACAAGGGCTGCGTCATAGCTTTCGAAGCCGTCCTGTACGGCTCTGACCTGAATCAGACCCTTGTAGATCTCTTCATGGCTGCCGCCAAAAGTCTTCCAGGTCATCTCGATGTTGGAATCAGTCACAATCGGGGACAGCGAGGGGGGATTGCTGTCCTTCAAGGAGAGACAAAAAGCCCACCGGCACAAGACATTCCAGTTCTGAATACCCGTGTGCCGCTTGAGGCGAATCAACTGGTCACGCCCGGACTGAGAAATACGCACAAAATCAAGCGACATTAGATTCCTCCATGTCCCACCAGTAGCCGTCTTTCACTGTCGTAGAGCCTGTAGTGGCGTCATTGGAGAGCAGGTAACTCCTACTTATTGATCCGGACAGTCGTCGCATCAAGTCTTCATCAATTTCCTGATCCGTGCTGAGCAGAAGCACCTGGTTGCCGGCAACGGGGAAGTACCGGTCAACGAGGTTCATCCGGTGTTGACTGTCGAGACGGCCCAGGGGAGTGTCAATGACGGTGGGCAACCGGTGACCCGCGACGCGGGCGAGTCCCCACAGCAGGGCGACGGCCAGGAGCTGGCGTTCACCTGCACTCAACCGGCTCGACGACATTTCCTCACCCTCGAAGTCAAAAAGCACGATTCGGCCACTGGTCGGTTCAATTTTCAGATCGCGAACCAGCGAATCCTTGCGCATGAGCCGCCGTAGGCTATCGAGAGTGGCAACCTCGATCCTGCCCAGGTGCCGCTCGGTGAGACGTTCGGCAAGCGTGACAAGCGTTTGTCGCACGCGCTCGGTGTGCGCAACGATGCGTTGCACGTCCTCGGCTTGAACACTGAGTTCAATTCTCTTGGCCTCAGCAACAGCGAGGCGGGATTCCACGGACTCGAGAACTACGACGCCCCGCGCGTGTTCTTCTTGGATGAAATGAACCTTCGCTTGACTTCGAGCAAGTACCTCGCGAGCTGCATTGACCTCGTTGATACGGACCGCGATGGTGGCGTCATCAGGCACGCCACCCAGTTGACCGTCCACCTCATCTAGTTCACGTTTCAGAGATTCAAGTGAGGCCAGCTTCTCGTTGGCGGCCGTTTCCGCAGCCAGTAGCGTGCTTTCGAGGGTTGCCAACTGTGCCCTCCCCGAAGTGGAGAGCTCTGTAATTGGAATGGAGTCGGCTTCAACGTTCCTTCCACGACGATCTGATTCGAGGGTCGCGGCAAGAAGGTTCTTGAACTCAGCAGGCATCTTCGCAACGATTTCTCTATCCCGAGTCTCTAGAACTCGAGCTACGCGACTTGAAAGCCGCTTTCCATCGTCGCTTTCGGCCTGCGCTGACAGCTCGCCCAGTTGATCCAACAGATGGACAAGGGGGTAGATGCCTGCGGCGGTTTCATGAAGGAGTTGGCGCGCGCTAGCAATCTCTCGTTGCAGCCTTGCTTGGCTGTCCTCCAATTCCTTTCGCCGTAGAAACAACGTGCCGCCATCTGACTCAAAACGGCCCTCGGCCGCTGATAGCAGTTTCTGGGCGGCACGCACATCATTTGACGCGGCAGCTTCAGCCTGGGCAAGACGGTCCAACTCATCACAAGCTACCGCACGTTCGGTCTCGAGCCCTTGTAGCGTCGCTTCTGAATCTGAGTCAGAGGCAACTGAGGGCTGCCGACGCTGCAGAGCCCTCAAATCAGCCCGAAGCTGCTTGATAGTGCCGATGCCCAGAAGCGAATCTATTGCAGAGCGGACCACCGTCGCGGCGGTGTCCGGGTCCGCGAGGGATTCAATTTTCTCGCCGTCGAAGAGAAAGAGGCTTGCGATCTCCAAGGGGAGGATCTCTTCCACGTGTTCGGCCCACCCTTCCGAGAGAGCACGGTTGAACTTTCCGTCTAGGAATACATTCACCGTCTCATCCAGTGAGGAGTTCCGAACTCGCCATGACCTTTCGACCCGATACTCCCTTTCGGACCCTTCATGGTCAATCCGGAAGGTAAGGGCGAGTTTAGAACCATGCGAGGCGGGAACTCCACGGCTGATGCTTTGACGCAGAAAGGGTTCCCACCCAAGGTTGCCCCGGTTCGACAGTCTTGCGCGGCGCCCGTACAGCGCCATGTGGAGACTATCGAGCAGAGTGGTCTTTCCGCAGCCATTCATGCCACCGATGAGGATAACCGGCCGGGTCTTCTCAGTTCTCAAATCCAGGGTCTGACGTCCCCTGTAGACCCCGACGTTTTCAATGCTTAGTTCGCTAAAAAACACGGTCCAACCTCTGGTCGTTCTCATTGGCTTCGGGAACGTCCGCAAAGGACGACTCGTCCTCCGTGGATTCGTCGTCGCGTACGACCTTAAATCCTTCCTTGCGGAGGTTCTTCGCCTGGCTAAGGGTTCGGGCCCCGCTCCGTGGCATCCTCTTCACCGTCGTAGAACGCGCGGCGAACGGATTTCTCGAGCTGGTCGTATAGACCGGCGCGGCGGGCCATTGTGCGGTGGCTCCGCTCTACTGCAACAAGTGATCGCGTCATCTCAAAATGCAGCCTGTCGTCGCCGCAGATCTCCTTGAGGATCTCGACATCGTCACTTGCCAGAACCATGTTTTCTTCAAGGGGCCGCCCTGGGAACTCTCGTCCGGTGACTTCCTGGTAGATACGCGGCAGAGAGTCCTCGATTTCGTGTTTCTCGAAGACCCAGATCCGTCGAATTTCGTGGAGTTCGGGGATTGTGATGAGTTCGATTTCCACTGTTGACTCAGGGCCATGCTCGCGCACCCATTCCTGAGCCTGCAGCAATTTTCGCAGCCAGTTTTCTCGTGCATCCTGCGTGTACGGTCCCGGCACAGTTGCATCGTGAAATGGGGTCACGTTACCGGCCATGCGGCGGAAGTCGCGAAGTGGCCGGTCATCTACAACATCCAGCTCGTTGCGAAGCTCGAGGAGAGGGAGCATCCATTCCTTTTCCTCATCATTCTGGATCATGGCCGTCATCGATTTGTCTTTCTCGACGAGCGTGCACGTCCAGCAGCCGAAGCGCGAGTCTCCACAGCTGGGCGTGGACGAGTCGACGACCAACGGGCACTCGCCGTCGGCGCTAGCCCCCTGATACATGGTGAGCAAGTCCTTGTTGGGGTAGCCCCACTGGTTCGCGACTTGCATGAGGAAGAGCCACACGTCATCGTTCGACCAGTCTTCAACGGGGCTGTAAACCAAGCTGCCCGGGAGGCTTCCATTCGGGGACAACCGGTCCCGCATTCGCCCTTTTTCGTGTTTCGTCATCGAGGCTGCCCGAGCCGAGCTTTCGGCTTTTCTTGTGCCCAGAACGAGAATGGCCTCGCCATACTGCTTGATTTGACTCTTGATGAATTTGTTCGAAGGCTTGATCTTCAGCCTGTCGGTGCACCATCGGAATTTCGGGCGTGGGGCCGGGTAGCCTTTTCCTGCTAGATTCACCCAAAAGGTGTCCTTGATCTCGGGAGTGAGGCGGTGCGGTTCGATAGGGATGCCCTGTTCCTGAGCCGCCCGCTCCATGGTTATCAGTGACGAAGTCACCCACGACGCCACAATGGGGTTCTCGACCAAGGTGTCCGTGCTGATCACGTGTACGGTCTTGGAACGCTTTTCGGCTGGTAACCCTTTGAGGGCGAGCCAAACGAGTTGGAGTACGGCAGTAGAGTCCTTGCCGCCGGAGTACCCAACAACCCAGGGGGTATTGTCCTCTTGGTAGAGGTTCTGGATTTCCGTCACTAAGTGATCCACAGCCGTGCTTAGCGTGCGGCCGCCAAATGGAAGGCTAACGCTGACCTTGCTCATCGAGCTCCTTCTAGGTAGTTGTCTTCGGCTCGTTGCTCTTCTGGAGTCAGCGCGATGCCTAATTGGGTCTTAATGAAGTTGGTGGTAAGGGCGACGTTGTTGGTTGCCTTTGAGACTCGTCCGCCGATCATCGCGCGACCCTCCCACGTCTTTGTGTTAGATCGGCGCCAATCAATGCTTTCCAGTTTTTGCAGCGATGGAACCCAGTCATCTTTCTCCAAGCTCTGCCTGAGGAGAACATTTCCAACTTTCCCCAGCGCGTGCAACGCGATGCCGTGACTGTGGAGATACTCGGTTCGAATTTCGCCCGCGGATACGGACCGATCACTGACTTGCTGCCATTCCGGAAAATGTCGAGCCGCTTCTTCCCAGAAGTCTCTGGCTACGGCGGCTGCAGTTTCTATGGCGTCGAACTGCAGGCCCGAGAAGAGGCTGAGGGTGGCGTTGTACAGTGCCGATAGGGTGAATAATTTTCCCGAGCGCGGGGACAGATTGCTCTTTTCAGTCTCGACAACTCCCCGGAAGAACGGGGACTTCAAAACAACGAGGCGAACCACGGCAGACTCGTCGTCGCGATGGTCATAGAGAACGCCGATGCTCTTGGCCGGCCGAATGGCGTGCCTGTTCAAGTCAGCAAACATCTGCTGTGATCTGCTGAGGGCCCTCGTCCCCGAAGATGACAATCGGAATGGTCTCCTCCATCAGCGTCGGATCGATCGCCATTGCATCTTCTATCGCAGCACGCCGGTGCTGTCCGTCGTTGATCAGGAAGCGCGCATCCATGGCAATACTCAGAACGCCTAGACGATTCGTATGACCTGCGTCGTCTTGGACTGCCTCGAACGCCATCTCTCCGTCGATACTGGCCGTCAGTGCGCTAAAAACGTAGTCGTGCCGGTTGTCAACGATGTATTTGGTCAGGGCAGGAACCCGGTTCCGATTTAGAGCCCGCTGAGCGCGCAGCTCCGCAGGTACTGGTTCCTCGTCGAACAGAAAGAGCTTCGGAAGGTGCCTTAGTGGGCACATGATCACGTAGAATTCTCGGCCCGCCTGGATACCCCTCATGGCAGGAAACGAAATTGAGAATCCGCCGCCAGTCCGGGATGAGGCGGTTCGTTTAGGAGAGGACATGCCATGAGTCTAGTACGTTAAAGCGATAACGTACAAGATGAAAGGAATAACATACAAAGCGTCATCCGAGTATGATGCAGGTATGACAGCATACCTTGATTACGCGGCTACCACTCCCGTATCGCCTCGTGTCGAGGCTGTCGTCAGCCACTACATGCGGGAGGAGTTCGGGAATGCCGGCTCCCGGACTCACACTTGGGGTAATACAGCCAAGAAAGCAGTTGCCGAAGCGCGGTCATATATCGCACGGTCGGTTGGGGTCGGTCCCGACCAGCTCATCTTCACCTCCGGGGCTACAGAATCCAACAACATCGCGCTCCTGGGATTGGCGGCCCACGGTCGTTCCACGGGACGGATGCACATCGTGACTTCCGCTACAGAACACAAGGCCGTGTTGGAGCCTCTGGAGCATCTGGCCAAGAACGGGTTCGACGTGGACTTCTTGAAGCCTCAGACCGACGGGAGCCACTCAGTGGACCAAGTTATGGCTGCAGTACGGGAGAACACACTTCTTGTTTCGCTCATGCACGTCAACAACGAAACGGGCGTGGTACAGCCTGTGGAAAAGCTGGCGAAACAACTGTCGAGTACGGCCATCTATTTCCACGTCGACGCTGCGCAGAGCTTCGGAAAGGTTCGACACAACGAGTTGGCTGCTCCCATCGACATGGTGAGCTTCAGCGGCCACAAGATTGGTGGACCGAAAGGAATCGGGGGACTCATCATCCGCCGGCGCGGATGGAAGCCAGTTCCGTTGCAACCCCTCATGTTCGGGGGAGGGCAGGAACGAAAGCTCAGGCCGGGCACTCTTCCCGTACCACTCGTCATGGGGCTTTGCGAAGCGCTCAGAGAACGTCTGGAAGATGGCGAGGTTTGGACTCGTGAAACCCTTCGGTTCCGTGAGCTCCTCAGCGCCTTGGTCCGCGACCTCAACGGATCAGTCAATGGGGCTGCAGCTAACGCCGCGCCCCACATCCTGAACGTCTCGTTTCCGGGGGTCGACAGTGAAGCGCTGGTGTTGACTCTTCAAGACGCGGTAGGAATATCTACAGGATCCGCCTGCACTAGCGCCAGCTATGCACCAAGCCATGTTCTGGAAGCCATGTCGGTTGAGAGGGAGAAAATCGATGGTTCAATCCGTTTCTCCTGGTGGGGCGCCCCATCTGTCGATCTGGACCAGCTGCACGAGCGAATTGCGGCTTTGCAGCACTAATTGCCGATTGGCGCCGTCGTGATACCGCCAATTGACCGTGGCCGGACTGCGATGACCCGGGTCGGCTTGTCACGGCCCGTATCGTCCGCGATAGGCGACGGAGTATTGAAGCCCTCTTGGACATTGTTCGATTTCGGTTGCGGGCGCGGACATGATCTCCGAACCTTGCGAGAACTTGGTTACACGGCAGACGGCTGGGACCCTCATTTCCAGCCTGACTGCGCTTTGATAGCCGCCGATGTCGTCAATTTGGGATACGTGGTCAATGTCATCGAAGATCCTTTCGAGCGAGCCATCGCCTTGCAGCATGCATGGGAGCTCGCTACGAGAGTTCTGGTCGTCTCAGCCCGCCTAAATTGGGAGGCACGAGATCTGGCTGGTAGCTCGTTCGGCGATGGGATTAGGACCCGGATAGGCACTTTTCAGAAGTTCTTCGATCAAGCGGAACTGTCCGAATGGATATCTTCAACTATTGGCGTTCGCCCTCTGGCTGCCGCGCCCGGGATTTTCTACGTGTTTCGGGACTCGGCCACCGAACAAGACTTCTTGAACAATCGGATCTACAGCTATCGGCCCAGGATTCGACTCGATCCTCGCGTCAGATACGAGCAACATGCGGACGATCTCGCCTCGTTGCTAGCGTTTCTAATGGACCATGCTCGTCCGCCGCGGCCGGGGGAACTGCTCCCGTCGGATGAGGCTCAAGTCTGCCGCGCTCTGGGATCGCTACGGGCTGCCGCCAGTCTCATCCGGCAGGTAATCGAGGACGCCCAATGGGAAGAACTGATCCGGCGACGAAAGGAAGAGCTTCTGATCTACGTCGCCCTGTCCCGATTCTCTTCCAGGCCAAAGTTCACGCAGCTCAGCGCAAGCCTCGCTGCTGACATTCGGTCGCTTTTCGGAACCTACCGCGAGGCGTGCCGGCGTGCAGACAAACTGCTGCTGGCAGCCGGTAACTCCGTCTCGGTCTATTTGGCCGCCCGAGGTTCTAGGGTCGGAAAGCAAACGCCGACAGCCCTGTACGTTCATGTTTCAGCCTTAGGGGAGCTACCGCCGCTACTTCAGGTGTACGAAGCGTGCGCACGAATTCTTTCGGGCAGTGTTCCGGACGCAAACCTCATCAAGTTGTCAGTTGTCGAACCGCAGGTGTCATACCTGTCATATCCTCGATTCGATCGAGATGCGCACCCGACCCTTGAGTCAGCAACGACAGTCAGCTTGCGCAATCTCACTGTTGGCTTCCGTGTGTTAGCGGCCATGGAAAACTGCCCGTAGGCGGCCACGGAACTGCCCACTGACGGCCTTGAAAACTGCCCGTTGGTGGCCATGAGATCTGCCCACTTCCTTACTGAACCCTGCTGCTTAAGCGGCGGGAGCCTCTCCCCGGGGTTTGATGACGGTGTCTAGTCGCACCAAAGTCGCCCGGGAAGAGGCCCTAATGAAGTTTGACGGAGAAATCATGGAAATACTTGCTGCGTATGATCTGACCGGATCGTTGCGCGCCGCCGCGGAACTCACGGGCTGCTCGCATCACACGGTGGCCCGGCACGTCGCTGCCCGGGACGCCGGCCAGCCGATCGCCGAACCGGTCTATCGCGGCCGGGTCACCGATGCGTTCCTGCCCAAGATCGAGGAATGGATCGAGGCCTCCAGGGGCAAGATCCGCGCCGACAAAGCCCACCAGAAACTCCTGGCCCTCGGCTATGAGGGTTCGGAGCGCTCGACCCGCCGGGCCGTCGCGCAGGTCCGCGCCGCCTGGCGGCTCGGCCACGTCCGGGTGCACCGGCCCTGGGTGACAGAACCGGGGATGTGGCTTCAGTACGATTTCGGCGACGGCCCCGTGATCGAGGGGAAGAAGACCGTTTTGTTCGTGGCCTGGCTGGCGTGGTCCCGCTTCAGAGTCGTGATCGCGCTGCGGGACCGGACGGCGCCGAGCGTGTTCGCAGCTCTTGACCGCAGCTTCCGTGTTCTGGGCGGCGCCCCGACCTACGTCCTGACCGATAACGAGAAGACCGTGACGGTGTCCCATGTTGCCGGGGTCCCGGTCCGCAACCAGCAGACGGTCGACTTCGCCCGCCACTACGGCGTGACGGTGTTGACCTGCCAGCCGGCGGACCCTGCGTCCAAGGGCGGCGTGGAGTCCTCGGTGAAGCTCGCCAAGGCCGACATCGTGCCCAAGGACACCAACCTGCGTGCCGAATACGCTTCCTTCGCCGAGATCGAACAGGCGTGCCAGGCGTTCATGGACGAGGTCAATACCCGTGAACACCGCGCCACCCGCCGTAAACCCGCCGCGATGTTGGCCGAGGAAGCGCCGCGGTTGCACCGGATCCCGGACACCGCGCACACCGTCGCGTTCGGGCTCTCCCGGGCCGTCCCGGAGAACACGCCGATGGTCACGTTCGAGAACGGGCAGTACTCCGTCCCGGCGTATCTGCTCGGCGCGAGGGTGTTCGTCCGAGCCCACGGCGCCGGGCCCGATGAGCAGGTCATCATCGTCCACCACGGCAGCGGCGGCCCGGTCGAAGTCGCCCGGCACCGGCGCGCCCGGCCCGGCAGCCCGGCGATCAACGACGCCCACTTCCCGGACCATAGGCCCAGGATCCCGGGTGAATACACGGCCAAAGCCAGGACGGCCGCGGAAGCGGAGTTCCTTAGCATCGGCGCCGGCGCCCGCACCTGGCTGCTCGAGGCCGCCGCGGCGGGCACCGCGAGGATGAACGTGAAGATGGCCGAAGCGGTCGCCCTGGCCAAGATCGCCGGGCAGTCCGAAGTCGACCAGGCCCTGGGGACCGCGGCCATCCATGGCCGCTTCGCGAACAAGGACCTCGCCTCAATCCTGAACGCCTCAAGCACGCGCACCACCACCCACGCCGCCGGGGAAACCCGGTCCCTGACACAGGGCACCGCCGCGTGGGCCGCGATCGGCCGACCACCCGCTGCCGCCAGTTCCGCCGGCACCCTGGGAGAAAGCGCATGAGCCCGGTCCCGGCCACCGCGCCAGTCCTGCCGGCGGAGCTGGAGGCGCTGATGCGGCAACTGAAGATGCCCCACGCACGGGCGCTGGCACCGGAACTGATCGCGACCGCCCGCGCCCAGCGCTGGGAACCGGCCGAAGTCATCAAGGCCCTCTTCGTCGAGGAAGTCGCCGGCCGGTCCCGGTCCATGCTCGCCACCCGGCGCAAGGCCGCGGGCTTCCCGACCGGGAAAACCTTCGACACCTGGGACCCGTCCGCCTCCTCGATCCCCGCCCCGACACAGCAGGCGCTACGGACGCTGGAATGGATCGGACGGAAGGAAAACGTCGTGATCTGCGGCCCCTCCGGCACCGGCAAAACATTCTTCCTCGAAGCCCTCGGGCAACAGGCCGTCGAAGCCGGCCTGCGGGTCGCCTGGTTCCGGCTCGAGGACCTCGGGGCCCTCATGCGCGCCCACCGCTCCGATGACAGCGTCACCAAAGTCGTCGCCCGGATCCTCCGCGCAGATTTGGTGGTGGTCGATGACATCGGCCTCTTGCCGGTGGGCACGGACGCGGCGGAGGGCCTCTACCGCCTCGTCGACGCCGCCTACGAGAAACGCTCCGTCGCGGTTTCCTCAAACCTGCACCCCGCCGGCTTTGACGAGCTCATGCCTAAAACCCTGGCCACAGCCACCGTCGACCGGCTGCTGCACCACGCGCACGTCTGCCAAACCTCAGGAGATTCAATCCGCCTCAGTCAGGCCCTCGCCGGAAAAGGAGTCACCCCAATGAACTAACCCCGCTACCCAACATGGCCAACGCCACCAAACACCCGGTGGGCAGATCTCGTGGCCATGAGTGGGCAGTTTTCATGGCCACCAGCGGGCGTTTTTGCTGGCCGCCCATGGGCACAAACTATTGGCCATTGACATCCGTGACTACAGGCGGTCCGACAACCCTCCGCTCCTGCATCGCAAAGAGGAGTTTCTCGGCGTAGAAGATAGCCGCAGGGAGCTCTACTCGCGGTTGACCCGGTCAGAGATGCGTGCAGGGCTTTATGCCCACCCCGAGCAAATCGGACACCTAGGGGGGTGGGCGGCAACGTTGAGTAAGGCTGGAGTGAGGGTAGCCGGACACCGTCTCATAAGAACGAGGTAGCTGGAACGGGATGGTGGCAGCTGCGGATCCAGGCGTATCTGAAAAGCACCTTGCTGCTTGTTCAGGTGAACCAAGGTATAGCTGCTCTCTGGCGCCACAGCTATCGGCAACGCACCGATGGGGCTGGCTCGTCACCATTCCGGGCTGATTCAGGCCGGGGCAGAGCTCACGATGCCGCGCCTCATCCCGCTGGCGAAGGGTTCGTCAACGATCCCTTCGCCAGCGGCGCACGGCGGCGTGATACTCGGAAGACCGGCATCTGGTAGCGCTATCCCCAGGTCACTCCGCCAAGCAGCTCGTCGACCGACACGGGTTTTGCCCCACTATCATCCGCGAACGCCTCCGTCACCAGGTCGACGACCACAAGGGCTGCCGGCTGGTGTCGGACGTTGACCTGCTCCTGGATGTACTCCAACCCACCGTTGGCGTACTCCTCGAAGATCTTGAAGCGCTCGTCCATCCGGGTGTCGTCCATGATTTCCGGATCCTCGGTCACTACGTTGGCGGCGATCATGTTAATTAACGTGTCGCTGAACCCAGGCCCCAGCAGAACGTCGCTGCGGATATCCCCCGATGCGGTGGTGAACGGTACCCTCCGCTCTTGGCGGAACCCGACGGCAGCTGCGAAGAGCAGAATATCGCGGAAGGTCGAGAACCTGCCCTCAGCCTGGAGTTCCTTCATGAGGGCCTCGTGCTGCTGCGGCCTGCGGGCCCTGACGTCACTCGGTGCGGTTATCACTTGATCACCTTCAGCTCGGAGTGGTCGGAGTCGGCCGACCGGATATAGGGATACGACATGCCCTCCAGCTCGATATCGTCGGACACGCTGCCTGCCGCCGTCGTGTGGGTCTCGATGACCCCGAGGTGGCTGACATAGGGGAGTAGCTCGGTAACCACCTTGCCGAGGCCCTGGCTCTTGCTGACCAGGACGACGAGCTGCGGCGCCATCTTCGCGAGCGCCCGAGAAACGGCCTCCTGGTAATCCTGATCGAGTGAGCCGAAGGCCGCATCCATCACTATCGGGAAGGTTCCCGCGTCGTCGGCCGCCGCACCCTCGGCTCGGCGTTCCTTGCGAATCTCCCGCGCGAGCTTCGAGACAGCAGCGACGAAGCTTAGGCTCAGGATCTGGTTCTCACCCGTCGACTTGGGCACGGGCAGTTCGACGCCATTGACGTTCTTGTGGAGCGTCAGTTCGAAACCCTCACTGAGAGTGGGCACGTGTGCCTGGTGGGTGATGCTCTTGAACACCGACTTTAGTTCGGCATCGAGGCGGAGCCGCATGTCCTCTTCGCGGATCGCCAGAATCTCCTCGAGTGCCCGCTTCACCGATTGCACCAGGTCAGACCGGGAGCGCGCCTTGCTGGCCAACTCGTCGGTGACTTGGGCGCGGGACCTCTCCGTGGTCTTCTGGTCGATCTCCTTGGTGAGGTTGACCAGGTCAGTCTCGATGGCACCCTTTCGCTGGTTCTTGAGTGCGATACGACCTTCAAGGTCCATACGCTTTGTTTCCAGGGCTTGGACGCCCTCCTGGCGACTGTCCTTGAGCTTGCCGTCGAGTTCGGACTTTCGCGCTTCGAGGCGGGCGACTCGGTCCCGCTCAGACCCAATGCGATTGAGCAGGTTGGCGAGGTCGTCGCGCAGGCCTACCCGGGCGTCGGCTAGAGGCGCGATCTGGCCACTGACGCGCTGCCAGGCGGTCTCGACCGCCTGGAGGCCAGCCCGTTGACGCCACTCCTTCACGTGATCCCATGATTCTGAGTGTTCGGTGAGCGAGGTACCGCAGATACAGGTGCCGTCGTCGAGCAGCTTGTCCACGAACTCACGCTTCAGGGGCGCCGGCAGAGCGCCCTTCTGGTAGAGGCTGTCCGCCATCGCCTTGGTCTTCTGTCCGAGGATGTCTGTAAATGCCTGAAAACCCCGCGTCGCGATCAAGACGGCGCGATCGGTCAGAGCCTTGTCCCTCGCTGCTCGGGCCTCCGTCAACTCCTTCGTTACGGCGTCGCGCTCGGCCTGGATCGGCGCCGCTTCCGCATGCTGACGCAGCAAATCGGTGGTGCGATCGCGTTCCTCATCGAGAGTGGCAAGGTCGCCTTCGACTAGCTTGAGCTCGTCCTTGGCCCTAGTCTGCCGGTCGGTCAGTGTGTCGATCGCGTCTTGGATGGCACTCGCGGTCTCGCCGCCGTGCTTCTTGAGCTCGTCGGTTAGCCGCCGGTTCACCCTCGGCAGGTGGGCGATCGCACGCTCGACCTGCTCGAGATCGAGCAACACTTTGATGTCTTTCTGGACTTCGGCGTAGGCGCCCTTCTTCACGAGGTTCTCTATGCGCTCGCCATTAAAGAAGAAGAATCGGCTGACGCCGACTGGCAGGATGCTAAAGATAGTTTCCTGCGGCGCCTGGCTGACTTCAGAGGAACCATCAGGACGGGTTGTCCAGAGCTGAAGTTGGGCAGTGGCCGGGGCCCTGGTGGTCGGATTCCTTGCGGAGAGTCCCCTTGCGAACGAGGCGGTAGTTCTGACTCTCGTGGTCGAAGCACACCTCGACGGAGACATCGACCGAACTGCCGACTGCAAGCGACCGCCACACGCTGTCGGTGACCATGCGGTCCTGCTGC
This sequence comes from Arthrobacter sp. PAMC25284, assembly GCF_019443425.1. Classification (NCBI taxonomy): domain Bacteria; kingdom Bacillati; phylum Actinomycetota; class Actinomycetes; order Micrococcales; family Micrococcaceae; genus Arthrobacter; species Arthrobacter sp. PAMC25284. Next base: position 1,662,384 of record NZ_CP080382.1, on the reverse strand, counting down.
TCGACGTCGTCGGACATATTTCCGTACAGGGCCCAAGTGAAGGCGTTCAACAAGGTGGTCTTGCCGGCGCCGTTAGCGCCGAACAACAGGGTGACTGGTTTGATAGCGTCCGAGGTCAGTTCAAAGGACTGCGTGCCTTTGAACTGACGGAAGTTCGTGAGGCTGATCGATTGCAGTTTCACGGGATGATCTCCTTCACTGCGGCGACCAAGTCGTCGGTCGCGTCGAAGGCCTTGATGTGGAGCTTGGCGCGCTCGATCTCGAGCACGCGCTTTAGGAGAGCGCGCTGCTCATCGCTCAGTTCCTCAAGCACCTGCTTCTCGGTGCGATTCTGACTCACTCGGTTTCTCCCTTGTTGCGGTTGTCGTTCATCGACCCTCCTACATGTCCATGAGCTGGTACCGCTCCTTGAGCGGTCGCAGCGCTTGCAGTGTCGCTTCGTAGTTCTCGGACAACTTGCCGAACTCATTGGCCCTCTCGAACTCTCGAACGAGTAGCGCTCGTTCGACGTTGAAGTTGACACTTGTGCTCTCGGGCGGCACTGCGAGATAGTCCAGGATTACGGCGCGCTCTTTGCCCTCGGCAAGACGCAGCAAGCGACCGCGGCGCTGGATGAACTGCCGGGGGTTGCTGCTGCTCGCGAGCAGGTAGCCGATCCGGGCATCCGGGATGTCGACGCCTTCGTCGAGGCAGCGCATCGCAACGAGCGCTCGGAGGTCATCACCTGCACCGAAGCGGCGGAGCAGCACCTTGCGCTCCGGTCGCGGTGTCTCTGAGACGTAGGGGTGTGCAGAAAGGTGCAACTGATTCCCGAGTAGATTCATCACTTCGTCGACCTGCTTCGGACCGGGAGGCGCGCCAGTCTCCGCTGGCCTCCTCCCTTCGGCGCAGTAGGCGAGCTGAAACCACTCGTCGCGCCGGGCGTTGAGGTCCTCACGAACGGCGGCTAGCTTGCCCTCCGCGTGGCCGAGCACCCCCGCACGTTGACGCAGAAGGAATCCGAGCGGGGAGTCGGGATCAGCGTCCTTGAGACTGTCGCCGGCCCCGATCCGGGTCGCGATCTGCGCGGATAACTCAACGTAGAGACTGGTCTCGGCATCGTTCAGCTCGATCAGTCGAGGCAGGTATTCGTACCGGGTTAACGCACCCATCTCGATGGCCTTGCCGAGCCCCAGCTCGAAAATTATCGGGCCAAAGTAGTCGGTGAGAGAGTCAGTCCCCTCGTCGTCGAACCACCGTTCAGGCGTCGCCGAGAGAGCCAGGCGGTACGTGGCGTTGGTGGGAAGCGCTGAACGGTACGTCGATGATCCTAGGTTGTGCGCTTCGTCCGCAATGATCAGGAGTGGCAGAGTGATGCGCGCCAACACCGACTGGAACTTTTCACCTGCGAACGATGCGTTCGTGGCGACCAATGCAACGACCGGGCGCTGTCCCATGCGTGCCGCCGCGAGCTGCTCTTCAACCATCGGCAGCCACTTCTGGCTCGACTCGTAGACAGCGATGGGTTTGACACCGAAGTCTTCCACCTCGGTGATCCACTGGTCGACAAGGTGAGTCAACGGCGCCACGATGAGCAGCACCAGCGGCTGTTCGCGCTGGCGGAGGACGGTGGCCAGTTGGGTGGCGCCAATCATGGCCGTCTTGGTCTTCCCTGTTCCCGTCGCCATCTTGAGGATTCCGCGGCCCTGGCGGCCGAGCCAGGACGTGACTGCCTCACGCTGGTAGTCGCGGACGCTTATCCAATCGGGGATTGCTAGCCGGGTGGGCTCGCTTGCCCTAGTAGGCGTCGGCGTAAGTGCGTTGTCCGTGCCCAGTAGCTGGCGGTGTGGACGCTCGTCCCCGAGCTTGATGAGGCGGTCACGCGCGACATCGGGAAAGCGCTCCACGGAGAGGTGCGGCGTCTGGTTCGACCAGAGCGCCTGGAAGTCGGCTTCGAGCCGGAGTGCTCGCGTGCCATCGCCGGGAAACCAGCCGCGATACACCTCGACCGATTCGAAGTTGGCCATAAGGCCGCCGTACGTCTCGTTGCTGCTACCAGTGAATCCGACGAGGTCGCCGACATCGTCTCGGAAGACGCCGATTTTCTCGTGGTAAATCCCGACGCGGCCCTCCTGCTGGACGAAGGCGAGTTTGATGTCGAGACGCCCTTCGGCGATTAGCCGGCCGAGGAGTCCGAGCCCGTCGAGGACAGTGTCCGGCTGCTCCTGTTCGAGTTCGCGCAACGTGGCTCTCTCAACCACGGCCCTCACGTCATAGCCGCGCTCGATGTCGACAAGATCATCCTCATCCAGGTGCGGTGAGGCGACGAGCCGCATGGCGCCACCACGCTCAGCGAAGGTCTCGATGCCGCGTGCGAAGAGCGCGAGGCTGGTTGATGTGAAGTAACCGACGGCCCTGCTGTAGCTCGACGCCACGGTGAACGCGGGCACGAAGAATGTCTGTACGACATCTTCTTTGTCGCTGCGGTAGCGGTCGCTGAGGAGGAGCGACCGGAGTCCCCGGGGCGTAGCGGTCACAGCAGACCGAGTATTTCATTGACGTCGGCGCTGTGCCTGGACTCGGACGGCGTGTAGCCGGCCTCCAGTTGCTCCCGAATGGACAGCAGGAGTTCGGCGACGTCGTTATCTCCCCGCTCGCGGTAGCCGCCAATGATGCTCGAAGCGGGGGATTCGTCGGGCAGGGACAAAGCTCGAGCCAGTGCGGTTCGGGCTGCTTCACGGTCGATCTCCGGCGGGGCGCCAACCAGCGAGAGTGCGTCCGCGAGGGGATCTCCGATCAACTCGCGAGTCTGCTCAAAGGTGAAGCTGTGGTCCTCGTGGATCACGAGGAATGCTTCACTGTCAGTCGCCATGTCGTCCTTCATCAGGAATCGCCGAATCGTGCCGAATGAGGGTTGCGGGCCAGTCCACGCCACTGCCTGGGGTCCGAGTGGCGAATCAAGCTGCCGCGTTTCTCCGGCATGAAGGTCCAGCACCGTCGCGATGGCTTGTGGTGCGACTGAGCCGCTACCTCGCAGGTGATCAGTAGAGATACGAACTCGGTAGGCCCAGCCATCGGGGCGGCGGAAAAGCCGACGAGTCCGCTCGGGCGCACGCCGCGCTCCTTGCTCGGCAGTGGCAAGCTGGACCTTACCATCTCTGATTCCGAAGGGGGCGGCCCCTGCGTACGCGGCGACGCTGCTGCCACTTACGCTGTACCTGGCCGTGATGAACTCGATGATGTCGCTGAGTTTAGCCCGCCCACCTCCCTCGGCAACCTGCTGACGGATGATCGAACGGATCCCCGAATATGCGTCCAAGCCCCACTCCTTGAGGGCCCATCGATCCCGATCGACCCGTTCGAAACGGTCGTCGCCACTCAAGGCGTTCGCGAGGGAGCGTACGCTCCGTTCGAACACGAATCGGTCGACGATCTCTTGGGCCCTGAGCGGTGACCCCTCGATCGACAGCACGGCGGCGGCGTAATCACCAACCGACTGCGTGCGGGAGAGCACGAATTCACCGTCAACGATGTAGCCGCAGTGGCCAATCCACGCGGCACGGAGCTCCCCGAGCCGTTCAGGGTGCCCGGACTGGATGAGGTCAAACTCGTCGAGACGGACGACCCCGTACTGGTTGGCGCGCTCCTGGAGCGAAGTCTGCGTGGTGGTCTCCGCGGCGGTCATGGTCGGCATGACGCACCAGCCGTCCTCAATTTCGTAGCCGTCATCGAGGCGATCAAGGACGCGCCAAGCCGGTTGGCCGACCGTCTCGACAGCTTTTCCAAGCGCGGGGATGAGTTCGAGGAGCTCGTTGAGCGGTCGAATGGTGCCGATCAAAGTTCGTGCCGATTCGGCCACATCAGCCAACGCACCTCCCTCGGAGATGAAGGCGAGCATCGCACCGCGGGCCTTCCCCTCGATCTGGCGAATGCGTTCACGGGTAACTCCATGCTCGCCAGCCAGCCGATCGAGGGTCACCGGCTCGTCTGCGAAAAGTCGGCGCCCCAGGATCTGGGCTGCCCGGGGGTCTAGCATGCGCAGAGCAACATCGAAGCGCCCAGCGATGTCCAGTTTGAGCTCACCTTCGTTGAGGATCTGGTCGGCGGACAGGCATTCTAGCCGCTGGCGTGCCTTCAGTACTTCATCTGGGGTGCCGGGCGGTAGCGGGTCGCCAAGGACTGCCTGACCGGGCAGCCCAATGGTGGCAAACCACGTGGCGATCCGGGTCAGGTCATCGTTGACCGCCCACATCCACTCCGTCGGACGAACCTCGTCGGGGGGAAGAACAGAGGCAGCTTCGAACCGCTCCTTCTTGGACGTGACCGAGGGCGTGACGAAAGACGTCGACACGTCAGCCAGAGTCTGCAGGATGGCGTCGACGGTGCCGACTCCGACTTGGCGCCAGCTCAGCACGTTATCGAGAGTGAGCACCATCAGGTCGCCTGATCGCCCACACTCGAAGCGGGTCAAGGCGTTGATTGCACGGACTGGCAGGTGTAGCTGCAGCAAGTCAATTTCCGGGGACAGTCCGGGAAAGATCGATCCGATCGTCCAGTGCGAGAGACGTTGCATCGCCAGTTCGGCGATCTGCACGAGGTTGTCCCGCTTATTGGCCTGATCTGTTTCACTGATTGCTCGGCTCCACCGCAGGGAATCGCCGGTCCCAGCGGTGCCGGACAGCCAAGGAAAGGCATCGCCCCACGTGCGCGGTTGTAGGTAGTCGAAATCGAAAACCTCAGTCACTTGTCCCCCTGAACGAATGTCTCACCACCGCGCAGCGATCGGAGCTGACAGGAAACTTGCCAATACCAGGACTAGTGCAACGAGGGTGGACAACCGGAATTCGGCCGCGAGGGCCATGCTCTTGCTTATGATGGTCACGAATTCGATTGGAGTCAAATAGCCAAGTTACTTCTTTCGATTCTTGGACCCCGCATGACCGCTTTTTGCCTGAATGCGTGGTCACAAACCACGCCGCCGCGCAACACATCCTCAGGGCGGTGCGGGTGCGGTCGAAGATCGTCCCTGCCGTCACCGACGCTAGGCGCGAGCACCCTTTGATCATCCACAGTCCCGAACCGGGCGCCGGTAGTCGCCGCCGACTTTAGGGCAGACGAACCCGCCCGGCTAGCAGTTTTGCTAGGAACTCAAGCAGGACTCGTTTTGCTGAAACAGTTTTGGAACTGCCCGAAATTCTTCGCGTAATCGCCGCCGGCGCGCGGCATCCGCGTCGACAAATCGGCCATACGTCGGACTACTTCAGCTAAGGAGACACGCAATTCTTACGAACTATCGCCGATTGTCAATCAACTCCCGCGGCACCTCGGGGAGTCGTCTGGTAAATAGGGCATATGCAACGTCGATTTGTTCGCAATGCAGCTCTCTTGCCAAGGCAGGCAGCCACATGCCTGTGTAGTATCTGTCCTCAATTTCGTCCATCTCACCACAGGTCCAGGTCCGCTTCCTGCGTTGCGATGGCTTTTTGTTGAGGGGCGCTTCGACGTTGAGAAGACACCGCGATAGTTCCTGCAGAACTTCATCTTCAGTGGCCCATGATCGATCACGGAGGAGTTGCCCTAGGGAGAAGCCCCGGTCGTAGTCGCGGAGCAACTTGATCGATGCATTCGTCGCCCAGCCAGGAATCGGCTCTGCGACTTGCAGAGTTTGCCGTGGAGCACTAACTCCGAAAACCGGTGAGTTTGGCGCTTGGAGATGCGTCTCCGCTCCTGAGGGGCTTGGCGTGGCGGAGGGGCGACTAAGCGCATGCTCAGTCCGGGTGTACTGAGTACGCGGTACCGCTTGCGGTTCGTCGACGAGGGGAACGGGGACGGTGAAGGGTATTCCGGCATTTGCGGCGTCCAGTTCCTCAAGGAAGTGATCAGCATGAGCAGCGAGAACAGCGATGCGCGTCTCATCACGTTCAATCCATGAATGCTCGCGCTCGAGGGAATTTCGGTTTTCAACGACGAAGAGTGTCTTCCCTGCCCCAGTGACATGTAGTTGCCATTGAATTTGATCGCGATACGTTTTCACAGCGCTGGCCAAAGGCTTGGTCGATGTCTTGATTTCACAAATTGCGCCGTCACCAATGCCGTCAGGAGTGGCCAGATGGCGGGGGTTGATGCCAACGCAAAGTAAGCGGTTTGGCCTGATCCCGAACTTTTCTTCAACCCATGCGGCGATGATTGGTTCTCGCTCAATTCCGTGTTTGAACTGGGCAAATCGAGGGCCCTCATCTCCGGTCAGCTTCTCAAGGAGGAGCTGAGGGCGTTGGCTGCTAGGCCGGTTGTTCTGGAGAACGATCTTCCGCATATCTGTGGCTGAGACTCCACTTCGCCTGGCACGCAGCCATTCATCCCGGTCGTCCGACGAGACTGGATGTCCGTTGTTTCCAGCGAAGAATCGTATTCCGTCGAAACATGAAGGGTCTGTGAGGTGCCTCTGACATTCGGTGACGTCAGGGGTGGCAACGGACACCGAAGGTGGCAGGCCGCCCGCACATGCCTCCCCTTGGTCAGTCTGGTGAGGAGTGGCGCGACGGGTCTTTCCGGGACTGGCCCTCACTGCCGACGAAGCCGGGACGGAATCACGGGTTTGACCGCGAGTATTCTCAGGACCGGGGAGGTGCTGCTTTTGAGTCGTTGTGAGGCCGCTCGAAAACGCCCGGCGAAGGCCCTTCCAACCTGCCCCGATGAGCCAGCACAGTCCGGCGATGATGATTATCTCCAAATGGGCCTCCGCTACTCGACAAGGTCGTCGACATTGTTGCACAAGCCTCCGACATGAATTGCAGACTGGGCTGAGCACCGGGATGAAGCTTCGGGGCGTCGACATTCGCGGACGGCTTCGGCTCCCAGAATCGTCGCGATGTCGTCTGCGCTCAGACTGGCAGTGAAAGCGCGGCCTTCAACTTGGGGTGTGGCTTGTGAAACATGAAACATCCGACGCTAGGGCTTCGTTGGCAGGAGGCTGTGGATCATCCATTTCCTGAGTCTTGGTGTCCGCCGGGGGCACTAACGAGTGAGGATTGGTTTCGAAAGGAGATGGACATGACGGTCACGGCGATCGGTGTGGTTGGCAGGTGCCGGGTCGCACGAAGGCCCCGCGCCGAGGCAGCGCGACCCGGCGTAGCCGTCCCATCCGTCCGTGGAGACGTCGTCGATCTCCGGCGCGGGCTGGCCGGCTCCTTAAACGCCGGAGGTCCGCTTCGCCCCAAAGTGCGGGACACTGGAAGTCCCGACCATGAAAGCGGGCCATCTTAATGAGTCTCCAGCACGATGCCACGGCTTCACCCGGCTGACTCAGGGGGACTGAGCGGCGCCGGACGTCCGATCCGCTGCTGTATCCGTGGGACCCGCCCGTGGCCTCGGGTGTCATGGACGGCAATGAATTCCGGCCCCTGGAGCCTTCAGTCGGCGTGGATGAAGCCCTCGCTCAAGCCGGCGCGGCCCCGGTGGAAGCCCGCTCCCTGGTGGTCTCCATCGGCTCGAATTCAAGCTCCGACGTGATGCGGCGGAAATTCGCCAACTACCACCAGCCAGTCAGCGCGGTCCTGCCGCTGGTCCGGGGGCAGCTCCACAACATCGCCGTTGGACACTTCGCCCACGTGAGCAAGGCCGGCTACATCGCCGCCACCCCGTATCCGCTGATGGGAGAGTGCACAGCGGTCTGGTTTTCGTGGCTGGATGAGGTCCAACTGATGGCCCTCGATGAAACGGAGCCCAACTACCGGCGGATCGAGATCGACGGCGAAGCCTGCCCGCTCGTGGTGGACCACGCGGAACGGCCGGAGGAGTTCTCGCTGTTCACCTCGCGCTGGGGCGTACTGACCGACGGCGACGGCGGAAAGCTTCCCTTCCTCGACCAGTCCACCCTCTTCGATCTCCTCGCCGGCAGTGGCACCGGGGACCTGCTGGAGGAGGGGAAGTCCGTGTTCGGCGGGCCGCCAGAGCTTGTTGCCGAGCAGCTCGCACTACCCGAGGTCCAGGGGGTGGGCCAGGGAATGGTTCAGCTCGGCCGGCCTCGCCGCGCCGGTGGACTTCGACGGGCTTTGCGCGGGGTAGCCACCTTCTTGAAAGCCGCCATCACCGGGCGGCCATGTTCCCCGCGATGTGTTGCGCAATGTATTCGGCATCGCGGCCCACGCCCGCCACGATGGACAAGCCGTGCCCGGTCAGCCACGGCAGCCCGACGGCGTACAGGCCCGGTTTTCGGTGACGCCGCGGTGGTGCCGGGGGTAGTTCCACTCGTCCAGCACCGGGATGTCCAGGATGCTGAAGTCCAGCCGGTAGCCGGCGGCACAGAGAACCGACGTGAGGTTGGCGGCTTCGAGGTTCAGCCGCGCCGGCTCCGAAGGAAGCCAGTCTTCCTTCCGCGGCGGCTCCGGTGCCGGCATGCCGGTGGCAGCAATATAGCTGTCAAACATCGGCTTCATTCGCTGGTACAGTGTGGCCCCCACCTGGCCCAGGCGTTCCGGAAGGTCATCACTGAAAAGGAAGTCGCCGTCGTCGGCTGCGTCCAAATGGCCGTGCAGCCGGACGCCGTGCCGGCCGGGGTCCCGCAGGTGGATGTCGTGGCCGCAGTCGGCGCCGGACACCAGCGGGTTGCAGGCGAACCTCACCACGGGGGAGAGCAACTGCCCCACGGTGAGGCCGTTCAGTCCGTACTCGGGGCCGAACTGTGCAAGCTGCATCATCCAATAGAGGAGGTCCTGGCCGCGGTAGCGCTGAGGCAGCTCAGGACAACGGCCGCCGCGCGCCGACGCTGACCGGACCGGCCGACGCTACGTACTCCCGCCGTCGTCGTTCTAACCTTGCCTGCTGACCGGGCGAGGGAATCCTTGCGCCTTAGGCCCGGTTGCATCTGGCGCAGGCGGCGACAAAGTTCTGCAGGTTGGTGGAGCCGCCCTTGGACCATGGGAAGAAGTGGTCACCGAGCTCGGCGGGCCGCGGGCACCGCCGCCCGAGTCCGGCCTCCATCTCGCACTGGCCGCCGGCCCGTGCCATGCCCTCCCTGCGTTGCTGGCGGCTGAAACGCCGGACCTGGTCCCGGCGCCGCACATCGCGGGCGTGGATGACGATCGCAACAATTGTCAGAACAGCGAGGATCAGCCCCGGGGGAGCAACCGCAGTCAGAACGCTGTCAACCAGGCCCCGAAAGACCTCGGTGACGGTTGATGCGCCTTTCCCTGCGTCCGCTTTCCCCTTGGGCATCAGCGACAGGACAACCGAGACGGCTAACCACACGATGACAGCCGAGTAGGCAAGACGAAGAGCCTGCCCGCTCCAGTAGACGCGCTTTAGTTCCACTATCGGTTCATTCCCCCAAGTGAGCTCCAGCCGTGTTGCTGTGCGGCCACTGCAACAGATCGTACCGATGCTGACGCGGCAATATGTCCGGACTGCAAAAGAAACGCTGGGACGCCGCCCTCCTCGTTCAGGGTCTGTAGTCCCTAACCAACCCGCCGCGACGGTGGGAGGATCAGCAGGATGCCCGGGCCTCCCACTGGCCCCAGACTTTGAAAGAGCGTCACGTCCACCGACTGGAAGGACCATCATGAAGGCAGCACGTTTCCATGGCCGCAAGGACATCCGGATCGACGACATCCCTGAACCCGAGCTCCGGGCCGGCGCCGTGAAGATCGACGTCGCGTGGTGCGGTATCTGCGGCACGGACCTGCACGAATACCTGGAAGGCCCCATTTTTGTCCCCGCACCCGGGCATCCACACCCGCTCTCCTCCGAGGAGGCGCCGGTGACCCTGGGACACGAGTTCTCCGGGACCGTCTCTGAGGTCGGCGACGGTGTGGAGGGGATCGCGGTGGGCGAGAACGTCGTCGTCGAACCATATTTTGTGGACGGCGACTGTGACATGTGCAAGGCGGGCAGCTACCACCTGTGCAGGCAGATGGGTTTCATCGGGCTCTCCGGCGGCGGTGGCGGCCTCAGCGAAAAGATTGTGGTGGACCAGCGGTGGGTGCACCCCATCGGCGACATTCCCTTGGATGAGGCGGCCCTGATCGAGCCGCTCTCCGTGGCCCACCACGCGGTGGCGCGCAGTGGCGCCAAGGCCGGCGACGTCGCCCTGGTGGGCGGGTCCGGTCCTATCGGGCTGCTGACCGCGGCCGTCCTCAAAGGCATGGGCGTGACCACGATCATCAGTGAACTGAGCCAGGCTCGAAAGGAAAAGGCCGTTTCCAGCGGGGTGGCGGACCACGTGCTGGACCCCAGCCAGGAGGACATCCCGGCCCGGGTGCTGGAACTCGCTGGCGGCACCGGGGCCGACGTCGCCTTCGAATGCGCCGGCGTGAACGCTGTGCTGGACACCATGCTCGACGCCGTCCGGCCCGGGGGAGTGGTGGTCAACGTGTCCATCTGGGGCGCGCCCGCCACCGTGGACATGCAGAAGCTGGTGCTTAAGGAGATCGACCTGCGTGGCACCATCGCCTACGTCCGGGACCATCCCTCGGTGATCAAGATGGTGCAGGAGGGCAAGGTGGACCTCAAGCCGTTCATCACCGGCAGGATTGCGCTGGAAGACCTCGTGGAACAGGGCTTCGACACCCTCATCAACCACAAGGACACCGCCGTGAAGGTGCTGGTGCATCCGTAGCGGCGTGGGCTTAGTGCGTTGCGCCGGGATTTTTCGACCTTCGGTAACGCTGGGCTGTGTTGCGCGGCTCCGAGGCCCGCGGCGTAGGTTGAAGCTAGTCGGTCCGAGAGCCGGTGAGCTAGGTAACGGTCGGCTCCCTGTTGCCTCATGTCAATACCTCCGGGAAGGGCGCTTCGTTGCCTCACCTATTAACCTCCGGCTAGCTGGTGTGGCGGATGGGCCCCGTTTGTGGCGTCCGCTGGGACCGGGAGGGTGCGGGGCGCTTTCTTTGCCAGGGCGAAGGTTTCCAGCTGGGCGGTCAGTGCGCTGATTTGCCGTGAGAGTGCCAGCGGCTTGATGCGTTTGAATGCCGCGTTCATGGTGATGACCGGGCGTTGACGTATCTCGGTCCGGAGAACGGCGGGTTGGTGCGGTGTTTTGGCGGTGTCGTGTTTCTTGATCACCCGGGCGCCGACGCGGTCCTTGAGGAGGAGTTTCTGCTGGGGCATGAGGTAGTTCGTGAACGTCGCGTCCAGTTCCCAGATTTCGTTGAGTGTGGCCAGCTCAGCGGCCGTGTCGTAGCGGTAGTAGCCGACGAGTTCACGGACCCGGGACCAGTTCTTTTGCTCGACGTAGCAGCCATCGTTCTTGTTCCCTGCCCGGGACCGGGTGAACGTGATGCGGTGCTCCTCGCAGTAGGCGAGAAGGTGGTGGTTGATGAACTCAGACCCGTTGTCCGAATCGATCCCAACAACGGGAAACGGAAACCGTCCCAGGACGTAGTCGATAGCTTCGAGCACCCATTTGCGGGCCTTGTTAGGCACGGCACGGTTGATCGTCCACCCGGTGGCGATGTCTGTCACCGTGAGGGTGAAGCAGAACTCCCCGGAGCTGTTGCCTCCTTCGTGGCCGACCAGATCGATCTCCTCGAAACCGGGAACGGTGCTGTCCCAGTCGGCCCAGGTGCGCACCGTGATCTGATCCCGCAGGAGAGACCCGGGCTTGGTATGGGACTTGCCCCGCAGCACCAGCCTGGTCCGATCCGCGGTCATCTTCCGGTCGATCGTGGCCGCGCTCATCCCCGCCAGCAACACAGCCTGGGGGTCGGTCAAGTCAAGGGCCTTCTCCGCCCGCAACAGCGGCACCAGTACCGGCAGGAACGGGGCCAGCCGCTTACCGGCCGGCGCCCTCTCCACGGCCCAGCAGATCCGCAGCGCAGGCATCAGGGCAGCATCATCGTATTTACCGGCCCGCGGGGCACGGGCACGAACCACTTTCAGCTTCAGCGCCTCCCGCAGAGCCGCACGCGCATAGTCCCGGTGCCAGCCGGTCAAAGCCACCAACTCGTCCAGAACCTGGCCCTTGCGCACCCGCTTCGCACGGGCATAATCAGCAGCCATTTTCCTCGTCACCGCCCTGCGCTCACTCATCGAAAGCTCCATTGATCAGGCGTACCCGAAGCCGGGCCCCACGCACTACCCAGGCGGAGGTTTTCACATGAGGCAACGTATCCGGTCACGCGGAGGTATCAGCTGAGTCAACGCGGGGTGTTCCCTTAACCGGTCTAGATTGGAACAATGTCGCCATGGCACGAATTATCGGGTTCCTGTTATTCCTGACAGTCATGGTTTACGTGATCGCCGCAACGTTGCTGTTCGTGGTCGCGCTGGTCATTACCGTGGCGATCGTTAAACACGTACGCGCCAGGCACCGCGTCGCGCAGCGCGCCGCCATGGCAGCCAAGCTCCACCATGACCGTCGACCCATCCCACGCTCCGTCCCGGGCCCGGCCCCGGACTATCTGCGCCGGTGGTCGGTCCAGCGCCGGTGGTACGTCGCCGGTGACAAGGACGACTGGGACAAGGCCTTTAGGGACGCCGAGCTGCTGGCGCAGGTTTGCCCCGCGGGGCCGGGTGCCTACATGAAGTAGCAGGTCCCGCTGGCGGCCCCCCTGGGATGCTGATAGTGGTCGGGCTAGTTAATGGCGGCTTTGCCGGAGATCAGCGGGTTGCCCATGAAGCGCGCGGCGGGGGAGGGAAGCTGGTCCACCTGGAGGCCGTTGATGCCGCCTCGGGGCGGTGGAGGTTGACCTGCGGGATCCAGCAAAAGACATCCTGGCCGCGGTATCGGCGCGGCGCCGTGGGGCGGGCTGAGACGGAGAGGCAGCCACAGGCGCTGATGGCGTTCACCGTGGAGGACTTTCGGGACTCATCGGGCAATGAATTATTGTCTGCGGCATTGGCTAGTGTGAGACGCATGACTGTTCTCCGAGCCGCACTCACGGCTTCTCGTCTCTTGAGCGAGGGTCCGACGTGGCGTCTGCTCCGGGCAACAACGCCGCCATCGCCGTGGCTGTGCTGAGCAAGCATCTGGGCGGCGCGCAACGGAGGTTAGCGGCGCAGGCGCTCTCACCTATGTCGATCTGACCGGCCTCGCCGACAATGACCTAACGCTGTCTGCGGACGGCAAGGCGGTGACTGTGCAACTGCCCGAGCCGCAGCTCGACAAGCCCAACCTCAACTTTGACCGGTCATATATATATACGATCAGGACCGCGGTATTTTAGACCGGATCGTCGATGCGTTCGAGACGCCCGAGCAGGCGGAGCTCTACCAACTCGCCGAGACGAAACTGGCCGCCGCCGCCGAGGTGTCGGAGCTTCGGAAACAGGCTGCTGAGAACACCAAAGCCATGCTGACCGGCATGTTCGACTCGCTCGGAATCCGCGCCACCTTCATCAACGACGACTCCGACGAAGCCGTGTTGATCAAGTCGATTTTGATCCAAATCCTCACAGTGACCAACTGACGATCACACGTCCACGTACGCGGTCACGATGAGAACCGGATGTTCTCCGAGTAATTCGAACCAATGACGGTGAGGAGCCGAGACTGGCCTTCGGGTTCTCCAGCATCCTGGCCTTGGAATCGGCCACGTTGTCGTTGTCCTGCTCGAGCAATGGGCAGGCGAAAAAGGGCGATGACGTACAGCAGCGGGACCGGTGACAGCCCGTCCCGGAACGACAGCGCCAAAAATGCCGCCTGAGGACCCGGAACCTGGGTATGTCCGTTTAGTCCACCAACGACCTAGCCGCTGCCTGCCTAGTTTCGACCGGAAGCTCCTGCCGCTCACCAACCCGGGCGGCGTCAGGTGAGGCGACGTATGCGAGCCGCCGGTTTTCCAGCTTGCGCTGCGTCCACGGTGTGGGGATCCTTGCCGCCTTCGCGCCGTTGCATCGGGGGCACGCCGCGACAAAGTTGAGCACGGTGGTGGATCCTCCCTTGGACCAGGGATAGAAGTGGTCTCCCTGTTCGGCGCGGCGGGTACAGCGTCGCCAGAAGGCGGCCTCCATTTCACAGCGGCCACCGGCCCGCGTCATCCCCTCGCGCCGCTGCTGGCTGGTGAACCGCCGCAGGGGATCCCGGCGTCGTCGATCCCGTGAACGGATAACGGCGGCGACGATCCTCAGGACGACGGTGAGGATGGCCGGCACGATGGCGGCCTCGAGCATGGGGACAGCAAAGGCGTAGAGCGCTGCGGTGACGGGCGACTGCTGGCCTTCAGCGACGGGCGCATCCGCGGCAATCGCCGCGAACAACGCCGCGACAGCTGGTGCTTGCTGCACAAACGCCAGTCCGGCGGCGAAGAAGAGCCATACGGTCACGGCCGCCGAAGCAAGCCCGAGTGCCAGCCGCGTCCAGAAAATACGGTTAAGTTCCAGCAATGTCATCCCCCAATGACTCCTGTGCGCTGCCGTCCGGCATGTGCACCTCGATAGTCAGATCCTATCGGGACCTGCGGTGATATCCGGCCGATCTGCCTCACGTCGGGGTTCTGGGCTTTGCGGCTGTGATGGGAGGCGACGTCCCCTGCCGGCTACGGCGCCGGCTGGCGGGCGGCCTCGTAGGAGGGCTTCCGCAGCCTGCGCGCCCAGCCGTAGGTGCCGGCGCCGGGTAGGGAATGCTCCAACGGATCGAACCGGGTGGGCAGGTCTGCCGTCCCAGGGTCCAGCCTCAGCACGAGCGTGCCGAAGCGGATCCAACGCCCCGCGGGCCGTGCATAGTAGAGCCCGAGGGTCCAGGGGGCGGTGCCCAGTGCCCGGCGGAAAGCGTCCGGTGTGGCGGGAAGCCACTTCCCGGTTTTCTCCGGGCGGGCTGCCAGCAGGACCGCACCCGCGGACCCCTTGTAAGGCATGAGTGAGGTCAGCTTGCTGTTGCTGGCATGCCGGTGGGCCGTGAGCACCAGGCGGCCGGGCCGTGACATTCCCGTGGAGGCCAGCAGCACGTCCGCCGGGCCCGTCTCCGTGGTGATGCGCAGCGCCAGCCCGAGGATGTCCGGCCAGCCCGGGGGAGTGCCGACGGACCGTGACAGCCGGGCGCTCACGGCGTCGCTGCCGGGCGTATCGACCCACGGGATCCCGCTCGTCCCGGCCTCCGGTTGCCGGTCGATGGTTCCCGTGAGCGCCACCCCCACGGGGTGGATGGGCCGGTCCGGCCGCAGTACCTTGAGGGCCTTGAAGCCGGCGGCGAACGCCACGCCGGCTGCACCGCTGAAAGGTTCGTTCATGCCATCTCCTCCGAAAGCCGGGCGACACTGCCGGGCAACAATCAAATGACGCACCCAGTAAAGCACCTCCGACGGCGGGACGCGTCGCCGTCGTCGTTCGCTGACGTCGCCGACTCCGGTCGGGGGAGAGGCCCTGACTACGCGACAGGCGAGAGGCGGGCGGCGAGGCCGGAAAGCAGGATGGTGATGCCCTCGTCGAGTTCTGCCATCCCGTCGTAGTCGGACAGGACCGGGGCGAGGGCGCGCAGCCGGGGGAACTCCTTGGCCGGCAACCGGTGCAGGCCCAGGCGGAGAAGGGCTTCGTTCTCGTCCGGGTCCACAACGAACTCCTGCAGCTCGTTGAGGATGTGACCGTACAGGTAGCCGTAGTAGGCGCGGTAGACGTGGAGGGCATCGGCCGGACAAAAGCCGGCATCGATCAACAGGGACAGAATCTGTTCCAAGGGCCGCAGCGTTCCCAGCGGGCGAAGGCCCAAGGGGGTGGACAGCGGGCGGGTCACCAGCAGGGGCACCACGTTGGGGTGCCGGAGCGCCAGGAGGCGCAGGTCATGGGCGATGCGCCGGAGCTGGGCCTGCCAGTCCGGGTCATCGGGGAAGATGGCCAGTTCGTTCAGGACCAGCTCCGAGACGCCATCCAGGAGCGCAGCGCGGTTTTCGGCATAGCGGTACAGCCCCATGGGATCCCGGCCCAGTTCCTGCCCGAGCCGGCGCATCGTGAGCGCATCGAGCCCTTCGGAATCGACCAGTTCCAGCGCCGAGGACAGCACAATCTCACGGCTGAGCCGCTTCTTGGTGCCGTGCGGCGAGCCGGACGTCGGGGTCTCTGCGGGGGGCATGGGGTTCCGTTCACGTGGAGGCGTCGGTCCCTCATCAGAGGCACCAATCGATGGAGAAATTTCTCGGCAAGCCCGTTTGGGCTTGTTTAACTTGTAGTCTACGCCTAAAGTCTACAATGTAGAGAAAATGTTTACCGCCCGTTACTGGCGTCGAATCCACAACGCATGGCCCTGCTGGCCTGACACGCCAAGCTGACTTAATTCATGCGGCAGGACCCGGATTCCGCCCCCAAGACCGGACCACCCCCGCGGCTGCAACTCCGCAGACGCCGGAATCCCCGCTTGACGCCGTGTGCGCCTTCAAGCACGAGCAGCCGCGACGCCGCGGAAGCGAGACATCCCCGAAGCGGAAGAAGCTTTTTATGACATCCATCCATACGGAAGAGGCTCCTCTGGCGACTTCAGAACCGACGACTTCAAAACCGTCCAACTCTGAGTTCGACCAGTTCCTGCAGGAGGCCACCGCCCTTGACCCGGAGGCCGGGGCAGCGCTCGGGCGCAACCGACTTTACGGCCTCTACACGAGCTGGTGCTTCGTGTCCCGGGGCACCCCGGGTCCCGAAGACGCCTTCTGGGCGGCCATGAAGCAAAAGGGGATCCGCCCCGGACACACTCGGCTCCGCATGAAGGGGCCCGCAGCCACCGACTACATCCTGTCCACCTACCCCGAGATGGTGTGAGGCGGATGAGCGTCACGTCGCAGGTTCCTTCGCCTGCCCGGAATGAGCCGGCGCTGTTTCATTGCAGGGAGCCGATGACAATGGTCTCGCTACTTTCCGGCGCCCCTAACCCTGACAGCGTCCCCACGCATGTGATGCAGTGCCGATGCGGGTTCCGTATGGATGCACCCGGCATGCGATTCCCCTGGGACCTTTAGGACAACACTGAGCGGGGCTGCCGTTCCAATGCGAAGTACGACGGCGGTCGTACCGAAGTCGTAGGTGCCGTTGCCGTTGCAATACGACGCCGTGGATCACCAGGCCGGGTGCATCCGTAGGGGTTGGCCGCCTCTATTCAGCCAGCGCAGGTTGAAGCAAGATAACGACATGAAAAAACTTGTTCTTGCCGGTTTCGCAGCGCTCACGTTGGCGTTCGGCGGCCTCACCTTTGCGCTTCCAAGCGACGCGGCGGCCCAGCCGTCACTCATCGCCGGGCAAATTATGGTCAAGTTCCACGACGATCGCGCGGCGGCCGGCGTACTGCGCCAGCATGGCCTCAGTCAGGGCGCCGGTATCGGCAGCACTGGCGCTCACCTCATCAAAGTACCGGCCGGCAAGGAACTGCAACTCATCGCGGCTTTAAGCCGGAACACGGCAGTTCAGTACGCCGAGCCGGATGAGCTGGTTACTGCCGCAACAGCCGACGAATACTTCCCCCGCCAGTACGCCCTGCAAAACACTGGCCAACCGTTTACCAACACTGCCGGCACCCTGGCTGTCGCCGGAGGCAAGGCGGACGCTGATGTCGACGCCGTCGAAGCGTGGGCCGTCACCACCGGTGGCGGCACCAAGGTCGCCATTATCGATTCCGGGGTCGCAAGCGACAACCCGGACATCGCAGCAAAGGTTGTTGCACGCGCCAACTTCAGCACGGCGGCCACCGGTGAAGACAATTACGGCCACGGCACCCACGTCGCCGGTATCGTCGCCGCCACCGCCAACAACACGATTGGCGTGGCCGGTATGTGCCCGGATTGCACGATCCTGGATGCCAAAGTGCTTAACGACAGCGGGTCCGGCTCCACGTCGGCCATTGCGAATGGCATCAACTGGGCCGTCAGCAACGGCGCCAAGGTCATCAATATGAGCCTCGGGCAGCGCACCTCATCAAAGACCCTCGAAACGGCAGTCAACAACGCCTGGAACCAAGGTGCCGTGCTTGTCGCCGCAGCAGGCAACACCGGCAGCCAGTCGAAGATCTACCCGGGCGCGTATCCGAACGTTATCGCCGTCGCCGCGACCGACAACACCGACGCCAAGGCCTCCTTCTCCACCTACGGGTCCTGGGTGGATGTCGCAGCGCCCGGCGTCAACGTCTACTCCACCTTCCCGAACCACCCGTTCTACATCGCCACCGAGAACGGTCGCTCCCAGGGTTATGACGTGGGTAATGGCACGTCGATGGCCTCACCCATCGTCGCTGCCACCGCCGCGCTTGCCTGGAGCTCACATACCGGCGCCACGAACACCTCGGTCCGCGCCAACGTCGAGTCAACCGCGGACCGAATTCCCGGCACCGGCACCTACTGGGCCCATGGGAGGGTGAACGCCAACAACGCCGTGCGGTAGTTGGACCGGACCCCGGGGGAAGTCCTGTCCTCTTGCGGGCCAACCCGGGCAAGCCCGGGCAGGCGGTGAATGGCCTCACAGGCGGGAGCCGGCGAACAGCCCGGGAACCTCACCCCAACCAAAAGCACAGCACGACGGCGGGGCCGGCCACCCGAAGGTGACCGGCCCCGCCGTCGTACTTGAGAAAGAGGAGTGGACTACATCAATGCCACCCCACCGGTCTTTACTTCCGTTTCAGGACGCCGCAGGCTGCGGGGTCAGTAGCTTCGGCCGGGAGGGCCGGGTTGAGCTCGCTGGCGCCGGTCGTTCCGAAGTCGTAGGTGCCGTTGCCGTTGTAGTCGAGGCCGTGGATCACCAGGACGCCTTCGCCATCCCGGATGGATTCGGCGATGTCCTTCGCCGTTCCGGTGCCGCCGTTACCCGGATAGCCGGTGCCGGCGACGTCAGTGAATTTGATGTTTTTGCGCTTGTAGTCATAGCTGCCGTCCTTGGCAACCGGGAAGCGGTCCACCGCCAGCAGGCTTGCCGGGGTGGTGTCGCCGGTGGTGTTCAGTGACACGACCACCGGGCCGTATGCGGGGATGCCTTCCACGGTGTTCAGCCGGCCGTCGCCGTTGCTGTCCAGGGCCAGGGTGGGGCATTCGTTCAGGGCCTGCTGGCCGTAGTGGATGTGCTGGGCGTGCGGCGCGTCGGGCGTCAGGCCGTTGGCGTGCACTTCGATGCGCTTGATCATCTTGTTGCCGACGACGGCCTTGGCGGTTCCGGAAGCGCCGGAACCATTGAGCTGCGTGAGGGTGGCGGTCAGGGTGACGTTCTTGTCTTTGTCCTTGCCGTCGTTTTTATCATCGTGGGCCTGGGCCGGCAGTGCGGCCAGGGTGGTGGCGGCAAGTAAGGCTACCGCTGAGCCCCCAAGGGTCATGACAAATTTTCGATTCACAATTCACTCCTCGATTGATGGCCAGTGAGGAGGTCCCGCTGGTCTCAAGTGATTCGTATCACATGTCATGGCGGATGGGTGCGGGGTTGCAGGTTTTCTGAATGTTGCCGCCGGCTCCGCTTCGTCGCCGGTCGCCGGACGCCGGACGCTGGACGCTGGACGCTGGAGGCCAACGGCAGAGGAAAATGGCGGTCTCCCGGGCAGTCCTTCGGGCGTTGTGTGACGAATGCCATACGTGGGGGAGCGATTCCTGCGCCAACCGGTGTCTCTGGAAAATCAAACCCCCGAAAGGGAACGGTCATGAATATAGGTCACCGAGTATGGATCATCGCAGCCGCGGCAGGGCTTGCCGGCCTCACCGGATGCAGCTCACCGGGCGGTGATGCAGCCAGCCAAGGACCCACTCCGTCCAGCGCATCCTCGACTCAAGCACCATCGGCGGCGGCAACGCCGGGATCGACCAGCGAACCCTCTAAGGCTCCAGCGGCTGCCGGCGAAACCAAGATCACCATCAAAGACTTCGCTTATGAGATGCCGGCATCCGTCGCTCCCGGAGCGACGATTACGGTGACCAATGAGGACACCGCCCCGCACACGGTGACCGCCAAGGACGGTGGCGCGTTCAATGCGCAGGTGGCGGCCGGGGAAACCGCGACCTTCACAGCCCCCGAGGAACCGGGCGAGTACGCCATCATCTGCACCTTCCATCCTCGGATGTCCGGGACGCTGATCGTCAAATGAGACCCGCGGGTAAGGGCGGCGGCCGGCCACTAATCCTGTCCCTCAGTCTGCGAGCCCTGATCGCGGCAGGACTGATAACCAGTGCCGTGATCCATTTCCAACTCGCTGCCGGCTACCAGCAGGCAGCGCCGGGTGGCGTAGGCCAGGGCAACCTGTTCCGTATCCATGCTGCCGCGTCGCTGCTGACGGCCGTGTTCATCCTGATCAAAGGAAATTCACCGGCTTTTGTGGCGGCAGCCCTGGTGATGCTGTCGGCCTTCGCGGCGGCAATCCTGTCCCGCTACGTTCCGCTGCCGGACATCGGCCCGATCCCGTCGATGTATGAGCCGGTCTGGTTTACCGAAAAAGTCGTCGCAACTGTTGTCGAGGGGATCGCCGGCGTTCTGTCCGTGGCCGGCTATCTTCAACTGCGCAAAGACGCAGGCCGGCTCCGGTCATCGCGCAGCGGCTCATGGCGCAACAGCGGCGCTGGCAGTAGCCGCTGAGCCGCCGCCGGCGTGTCTATGTAATTTTCCTCACATCCGAACCAATCCAAACCGAGATCGACGCCGAATTACCACTGTCATCAACCTGATACACCCCCACTTCTCGCATTAGGAGACTGTCCGATGAATAAGACACTTCGATTCCTGGCCGTGCCGACCCTCGCTTTGGGTGCCCTTGCCCTGTCCGGGGCCCCGGCCATGGCCGCGGACGAGTCCTACCAGTCCACGCTGGGCCAGATCAACGGCAGCTCCGCTTCCGGCACCGTCACCGTCGACGTCACCGGCAACCAGGCCCATGCCGTGCTGAAGGTCTCCGGTCTTGCCCCGACGTTCATGGACGCGCCCTACCCGCACGTTCAGCACATCCACGGCGGGGCCAAGGGCGAGTGCCCGTCCCCGACCGCCGATAAGGACGGCGACAAAGTCATCAGCACCACCGAGGGCGCACCGTTCTACGGCGGCATCGTCACCACGCTCTCCACCAGCGGAGATACCAGCGCGGCTGCCGGGCTGGATCTGAAGGTCGCCGGTCAGGGCGCCAGCTACACGATTGACCGCACCTTCGATCTCAACGCCGAAACCAAGGCTGCCCTGGAAGCCGGAACCGCCGTAGTGGTGGTCCATGGGCTGGACCCCGCGACCCTGAGCGCTGCCGGCCAGGCTGCCAAGAGCGACCTGGCTCCCACGCTGCCGCTGGCAGCCACCTCGCCGGCTCTGTGTGGGACCCTGACCGTCGGCCAGATGTCCATGCCGGTGGGCGGCGCTGACACCGGTGTCGCGCAGAGCACCACCGGAATGGATGCCGGAACCCTGGCGCTCGGCGGCGGCCTTGTGCTCGCAGCAGTGGCCGGCGGAGCCTACGTCGTTCGCCGCCGCAACGCCGGTTCAGCAGCCTAAGCACAGCTGCCCGGACTGTCATTATGACGAACCCGAATGTCGGCCGCCGCGGGAGCCTCCTGGCTTCCGCGGCGGTCGGTCTTTTGCTCCTTGCCGGTTGCTCAGCAGGCAATACGGAAACTTCCGACGGCGGCTCCGGCGCGCAGTCCGCTTCGCCGCCCTCCCAAAGCCCCGGCGCGGCTGCCCCCTCCGCGACGGCAGCCGGCACGTCACCGGCCAAAGCCGATGAACAGCTCCCCGCGGTGCTGCCGGAGTCAGATCCGGTCTCGCTGGCGATCCCGGCGATCGGCGTCCAGACGGAACTGCTCAGCCTGGGGCCTGCGGGACAACAGATCACTGGAGGTACCACCGGACGGTCCCGGAGCGCCGGCCAGTTGGTATGACGGATCGCCCACCCCGGGCGAACGCGGACCGGCCGTCCTGCTGGGCCACGTCAACGCCGTCGGCGGAGGCCCCGGAGTGTTCGCGAACCTCCGCAGCCTCACCGCCGGAACACCCCTGACCATCCAGCGGGCCGACGGTTCCACCGCAACGTTCACCGTTGACCGCGCCGCCGCGTACAGCAAGAACACGTTCCCGACCCTGGAGGTCTACGGGAATACCTCGGCGGCCGAACTGCGGCTGATCACGTGCGACGGATACGATCCGGCCACTGGACTGTTCAACGACAACTACGTCATCTACGCCACGCTACAAACCTGACGGTGTTGCCCCGGCAGCCAGTGTGTGGGCCGCCGAGGACAAACCGCGGGCGACAATTCACGCGACAATCCACGACGATGGGAAGCGACATGAAATACCGGAATTCCTGGCTGGGATCACTGGCCGTGGCGTCGCTGCTGCTGTCCGGATGCGCAGCGGCCGGAGCGGCCGAACCGGGCTCCGGGACGGCGTCGGAGTCAGCGTCGGCGTCGGAGTCCCACGCGGCGGGGCATCCAGGGGAGCATCATGATGCCGGCTCCGCTGCCCCGGCCACATCCGAGGGGGAGGGCCCGTCCGAAGCAGCCCTCATGGTGTGCGGGACGGAGACGCAGGACAAAATCTCCATCAGCCTGGCCCTCAGCACCGCCCCGCACAGTGTGAGCAGCTGGGCCGACAAACTCTTCACCTGTACCTACCATCTGGCCGAAGGAAACTTCGTGCTCTCCGTGAAGGAATCCGCCGACCCGGCATCGGCGCGCCAATACTTTGATTCGCTGCAAAGCAAGGCCGGGGACGCGGCGCCCATCAAGGGCCTCGCCAACCTCGGATTCCCCGCGTACGAAACCACCGGCGGGTCGGTCGTTTTCCTCAAAGACAACATGACCCTGTCCGTGGACGCCTCGGACCTGCCCGGCGCTGTCGGACCGAACCACGTCACGCCCACGGCATTCGCGTACCAAATCTCCACCACCATCCTGGCCTGCTGGACCGAACACCCCTAAGGAGCCGGCTGCCTGCTCACTGCGGGCGGGTGCACAATCCGACGGACCCCGTCACGTTAGTTTCCCTACGCACGGGCCATCCGGGCCATCGGGGTAGCGTCCGGTCTATCCGGGCAGCGGCACAGCGACCGCAGCCCAGGCGAGACCCGCGCCAATCCCCACAACCAGGATCAGGACCGCCCCAGCGACGGCGGTCCGGCCGGCCCACGGCTGCGGCGTGAAGTCGCCGGCGCCAGGGGAGTCCGGTGACGCGGCCCGGAAGGCCGGGGCGAGCCAGCGCAGGTAGTAGAACAGGCTGATCACGGTATTGACCGCGGCCGCGACCGTGAGCCACCAGAAGTCGCCGTCCCACGCCGCCGTAAACACGGTCAGTTTCCCGAGGAAAACCGCGGTGGGCGGGGTGCCCACCAGGCTGAGCAGCGCCACCGCCAGGGCCACGGCGTGCCGCGGGCGCGCTGCCGCCAGGCCCTCATACGCGCGGAGTTCGCGCCGGTCCGGATACGCCCCGATCACGGCAAACGCCGCGAGGTTGCTGACCGCGTACCCGGCAAGGAACACCACAAGCGAAGGCAGGGCCAGCGGCACCGACCCGGCCACCGCGACCGGCATCAGCAGGTACCCGGCCTGGCTGACAGTGGACCAGCCCAGCAGCCGGCGCGGGTTGGTCTGCGTGTACGCGGCCAGGTTTCCCAGCGTCATGGTGAGCACGGACAGCAGGGCGATCAGCAGCGGCCAGCGCACTGTGCCCGGCATGATCTCCAGCAGCCGGTAGGCGGCCAGGAAACCACCGATCTTCGGCACCGTCGTGGCGAACGCCGCCGCCGCGGTGCCCGCGCCCTCGGCGGCGTCGGGGACCCAGAAATGACCCGGGACGGCGCCGGCCTTGAACATCAACCCGGCCAGTACACCCACCAGCCCGACCCCGACGACGGCGGGCGCGGCTGTGGCGAGCCCGCCGCGGAGCCCGGCGTACGACGTCGTCCCGGCGACCGCATACAGCACCGTTACGCCGAGCAGCAGCAGGATCCCGAACAGGGCGCCCAACAGGTAGGTCTTTAACGCGGCTTCGGCTCCGGCCTTGGTACCGCCGATCCCGATCAGGGCGTACAGCGGGATGCTGGCGAGCAGGAAGCCCACCGCCAGCACCAACAGATCTGCCGCGCCGGACAGCACCACCGCGCCGAGGGAAGCCAGGAGGATCAGCGCGTACGTTTCGCTTTCCCTGGCGGTCCCGCGGAGCTCATCGACCCCGAGGCAGATCACCAGGAGCGCGGACACCACCACAATCAGCCGCCCGGCCGCGGTGCCGCCGTCGAGGAGATAGCTGCCGTCATAGACGGACAGGGACCCAGCCATGGAGCCGCCCATAGACTCGGCCATGGACCCGGCTGGCGGCGCTGCGCTGAACGAAACAGAGGCGTAGGCGAGAGCGGCAGCGACGGCGCTCGCCGTCAGGGCCACTACCGCAATGCCCCGGCTGATCCACTGCCGGTCCCGCGCCACGAACGAGCCTGCCAGCAGCGCGATGACGGCCCCGGCCAGCAAAAACAGTTCCGGAAGCAGGCCCAGCGCGTCGGCGCCCGAGTTCATCGACTCCACCGGAGGCTAGCCTCCCGCCACGCCGACGAGCGCGGCCGACGCCGGGGCGATGACGTCCAGCAATGGGACGGGGAACAGCCCGATCAGTACCGAGAGCACCAGCAGCCCGCCCGCGGACCACGCCTCCGCCGGGCGCAGGTCCGCGAAACCGGCAGCCTTGCCCGTGGTGGGTCCGGTGAACACCCGCTGCAGGGCCCGCAGGAACAGCGCCGCCGTGATGAGGATGCCGGGCAACGCGAGCGCCGTCAGCGGGACCGTGCCGATGCTGCCGGCGAAGATCTGGAATTCGGCGATGAACCCGCTGAAGCCCGGGAGCCCGAGGGAGGCAAACGCGCCCACCGCGAAGAACGCCGCAAACCGCGGGGCGGGCGCGGCCAGGCCGCCGAACGCGCCCATGCTGTAGGTTCCGGCGCGGCTGTGCAGGACGCCGGCGAGCAGGAATAGCGCGCCGGTGATCAGGCCATGGCTGACCATCTGCGTCACGGCCCCGGTCACCGCGGTCTCCCGCGCTGCCGTCGCGCTCCCGCCGGCGGCTCCCGCAGCGCCAAGCGCGAGGACGATGTAGCCCATGTGGTTGACCGAGGTGTAAGCGATCATCCGTTTCAGGTCGCTCTGCGCCAGCGCCACCAGCGCCCCGTACAGCACGGACACCACACCGACGGTGATCAGTACCGGTGCCAAGGCCCGCCACGCATCCGGCAGCAGCGGCATCGCGATCCGGACGAAGCCGTAGGTGCCCATCTTCAGCAGCACCCCGGCGAGGACCGCGGACCCGGTGGCCGGGGCATCGGTGTGCGCGGGCGGCAGCCAGGTGTGGAAGGGAACAGTGGGGGTCTTGACGGCCAGCCCGACAATGATGGCGCCGAGCACCCAGACCCCGGCCGGGTTGTTCCGCAGCGCATCGGCGCGCAGCAGCTCCGGAATGTCGAAGGTATGCGGTTCGGCGCCGAGGTAGAGCCCGATGAACCCGAGCAGCAGGGCCAGCGAGCCAAGGAACGTGTAGAGGAAGAATTTCAGCGCCGAGCGGGGCCCCGGTCCCCGTGACCCCAGCCGGCAATGATGAAGTACATCCCCACAATGGACAAGTCGAAGAACAGGAAAAACAGGATCAGGTCCTGGGCCGCGAACAGCCCCACACTGGTGGCCTCCAGGAACAGGAACAGCGCCGCACGGGAGCGCGGCCGGTCCGCGGCATTCCAGTCGTAAATGGCGCAGGCCAGGAAGATCACCGCCGTCAGGACGATCAGCGGCAGCGACAGCCCATCGACGCCCACATGGTAGCTGCTGCCCACGTTCGGGATCCAGCGCAGCTGCTCCTCATAGGCCAACCCGCCGGGCCCCGGATCACGGTATCCGGCCCAGAGGACCGCGGTCAGCGCCACTTCGACGGCCGCCACCAGCACGAAGGCCACGCGGGCGGTTCGTTCGGCGCGGGGCAGCGCCAGGATCAGCGCCGCCGCGGCCAGGGGGAGAAGGATGACAAGACTGAGCAAGCAGGCTCACCTCACGAGGATCAGTAGGACGGCGGCGGCCACCAGGACCAGGGCCGCTTGGACGTAGTAATGATGGACCTGACCGGTCTGCGGACGCGGGGCGGCGGAGCCGGCGTGCCGGACCGCCAGGGCGAGGGTCTCGACGCCGTCGTCGATGGTGGCGTCAACGATTGCCGACCCGCCCGCCAACCGTGACGTTGCCGCGGCGCTCGCGTCCACGCCCCGGTCCAGGACGGCGTCCGCCGCTGCCGCGCCGCCGGAGGCCCGCAGCGCGAAGGCGGCGGCCCGCTCGACGCCACGGTCCAGCACGGCGTCATCGAAACGGGCCAGATGTTGCGCCGCGGCCAGGACCGGGCGGACGAGGACGGCGTGCGCCGCGTGTTCCATGCCCAGCCAACCTGTCGCGGTACCCAGTGCGGGGAGCCGGGTTGGGAAGCGCCAGATCAGGCCAACGACGGCGAGGGCCAGTACGGCGGAGACGGCCAGTTCCAGCGGACCGGACTCCACGGCGCTGTCCCCGCTCCCGAGCGACTTCCGCAGCAGGGCGCCGCCGGGGCCGAACACCAGCAGCCCGGCGAGGGCCGCGCCCGCGGCCAGGACCAGCACCGGGACAGTCTGCCCGGAGGTGATCCGGCGGCTGCCATGCTCCTCGGCGTCGTACAGGGCGGAGGATTCCGGCAGCGCCGGCTTCCAGATGAGGGCGGCGGCCTTCGCTGCGTAGGCGGCGGCGAGAACTGCGCCGGCCAGGCCCGCCATATATAACGGCACCGAATGCTCGAGGGCGGCGGTGAGGATGTTGTCCTTGGTGGCCCACAGGGACAGCGGGGCGATCCCGGCGAGGCTCAGCGCGCCGACCGTGAACCCGGCGCCGAGGACCGGCCAGCGGCGACCTGCCCCGCGCAGCCCGGCGAGCTTCTTGGTCCCGAGCGCGGCGAGCCACGCCCCGGCGGCGAGAAACAGCCCGCTTTTGGTGGCGGCGTGGGCCATCAGGTGCGCCGCGCCTCCGGCAGCATTTCCGACGCCGGCGGCCATCACGACGTAGCCCAGCTGCGCCGCGGTGGAAGCGGCCAGGAGTTGTTTCAGGTCCGTCTGGGCCAGTGCCACCACGCCGAGCACCACGGCGGTGGCGGCGCCGGCCCAGGCCGCGGCGTTTGCCGCCCATCCGGTCGCGGCCAGCAGCGGCTCGACCCTCAGCAGCAGGTAGCCGCCCATCGCCACCATGGCCGCCGAGTGCAGCAGGGCGCTGACGGCGCTGGGGCCGTCCATGGCCCGGGAGAGCCAGAAGCTGAACGGCAGCTGCGCGGCCTTGCCCAGCCCGGCGGCCAGGAGTCCGGCGGCGGCGATGTCCCGCCAGGGTTCGGGCAGTCCGGCGAGGCCGGCCAGGACCATGGACTCGGTTCCGTCGGCGGTGCCTGCTCCGACGGGGCCTGCTCCGGCGGGGCCTGCTCCGGCGGGGCCTGATCCGGCGGTGCCTGCTCCGGTCGCGGCGCCGGCCATTGCGGCCCCGGCGGCGAGGTACAGGCCGAGGTCCGCCGTGCGGGTGGTAATAAACGCCGTCAGCCCGGAGGACATCCGGTGCTGTTCCGACCAGTGGAAGCCGATCAGCGCGTACGAGGCCGCGCCCATGATCTCCCAAGCGAACAACAAGGTGGGCAGAGTCGTGGCGGTCAGGGTGATCAGCACGGCCGCGGTGAAAATCAGCATCAGGCCGTGGAACCTGGCCGGATTCGTGGTTCCGGCGGCTCCCGCGAAGAGCAGGACCAGCAAGGTGACGCCGGCAACCGCCGGGAGCAGCACCGCGCTCAACGCATCGACACCAACCCCGAACGCGGACCCGGCCATGAACGGCACCGAAAACGACGGTTCGGGTGCTGCGGCGCTCGCGGCCGCAGCCAGACCCGCCAGCGCGAGCACCAGCACGCCGACGACGACGGCGACGGCTGGCGCCGCTCGGTCTGCCCGGCGTCCGGTCACGGCCAGGCCGGTCCCTGCCACTGCCGGAAGCACAATCAGTGACAGCAGCAGCGCGCTCATCCGGATAGCTCCGAGGCCATCTCGGTCATGTCCGTATTCCGGGCGCGGTGCAGCAGCGTGGCCACCGCGAAGCCCATCGCCATTTCCACGGTCATGGCAGCGATCACCACCAGCAGCAGCACCTGGCCGTCCGGCACCGGTGCGAGGAACCACCAGAATCCGGCCGCGGCGAGGATCACGCCGTTGAGCATCAGTTCCAGGCCCATCATCACCATGACCACCACCTGCTGCGACAGCGCACCATAGAGGCCCACGCTGAAGAGGCCGGCAGCCGCGATCAACACCATTTCCAATGTCATCAGCGGGTACCTCCCGGATGCTGGTGATGGCCGCCATGCTGGGTCTGCCCGCCGCCAGCGTCGTGGTTCGCATGGCCCTCGTGACCGGCGTTGTGGTCTTCGCTGTCCCCGTCCTGGTGACTGCCGCCGTCGTCGTTCATATCCGGTTGCGTGGGCCCCACCGGGTAGGGCTCGTAGCGGCCGCGGGGGTTGGCGAGCACCAGGGCGGAGACCAGCGTCGCGAACAGCACCGGGCTGACGGTGAGCATCACCAGCATCTTTGACCCCATAATGGCCTCGCCCAATGATGCGGTGAGGTCGGGGGCTGGGATGCCGCGCCGGGCCGGCCAGTCCACCAACAGGATCCCGGCGGTCAGCAGCAAGAACACTCCTGCGGCAATCCCGGCGGAAGCCTTTTTGTTGTGGACCATGTCCATGGGCATGAGCGCCGGGTTCATGCCCATGAACATGACCATGAAGATCGCCATGATCGCCATCTCCATCACCATCATCAGGACGGTGATGATGCCGATGTACTCAAGCTGGAACTGCAGCAGCATGAGCCCGACGGCCACGAAGGACACCGCGAGGGCGTAAGTAGCCCGGGCCATCGAGTCGGTGCGGAAGACGGCGACGCCGGCGGCTATGGCCACCAGGGTCAGGACGATGAAAAGAATTGCCTCGAACATAGTTCAGCCCTTCCCGACGACGGCGATAACCGCGACGACCGCGACCTGCAGGAGAATGAGCGGCAGGCCGATTATCCATGCCGGCGCCATGAGCTGTTCCGGCCGGAGCGCCGGGACGCGCCGCCGGAGGGCCAGGAGCAGCCAGAAGAGCGCCAGGGTCTTGGCCAGGAACCAGACCCAGCCCGGCAGGACCGGCCCGGCGCCGCCGCCCAGGAACAACGCCGCCCCGAATCCGGCACCGGCGGCCAGCAGCGCGTACCGCCCGGCCAGCAGCAAGAGCCGCTCCACCCCGGAGAGCTCGCCCAGCACGCCGCCGGCGATGTCGGGCGAGAGCGGAGCGGTAAACGGCCGCTGCAGGGAAAACGCCAGCACGGCGGCACAAAAGACCAGGAACGCGACAGGCATCCAGACCACAAACCACAATTCGTCCTGGGCGGCCACGATGTCTGCCATCCGCAAGCTGCCCGCCGCGACCGCCGGAGCCGTGAGTGCAAACATCAGCGGCAGCTCATACGCCAGGGCCAGGGCCAGGAACCGGTACCCGCCCACCAGCGAATACGCGCTGTTCGGACCCCAGCCGGCCAGCCACACCAGCGCCCAGACCATAACGTCCATGGTGTTAAACCAGACCAGCCCCACGGCCAGGTCCGAGACCACCCACGCCCCGAACGGCAGCACCGCGACCTTCAGCGCCGCCGCCACCGGCAGGCCCACGACGCCGATCTTCCGCAGCAGCGTGTCCGCCGCGATGGTGCCGCGGGGCCGTTGACGGAGCAGCCGGGCCGTTTCCGCGACCGGGGCGAAGCCGCCGCCGCGTCGTCCCTCGGCCCGGGCGGTCAGGAGTCCGTCGGCAGCGGCACCGGCCAGGGCCACGAGCAGCAGTATGGCTAGGGCGGCAACGGCACCCCAGGCCGGGAGCTGTTCAACCACAGCGCCGCTCATCCCGGCACCTCGGCCTGCTGTGCCGCGGTTTTCTGAGCCGTGGGAGCCAGATCGAAGCTGGCAATGATCAGGCGTGCTACTGAAAGCTCCTGGCCGCGGATGAGGTCCGGGAGGATGGCCACCACGTCTCTATTGGGAGGTAGTTCTGCTGTGGCGGCCGCGGGTCCGGCCTCCGGTGCGGTGGTGGCCGCTGCCGCCGGGAACATGCCCAGCAGCCTGGCCCACGCATCGGCACCCTCTGAGGCTGGAAGTCCCGCGTCAGACGGAAGGCGGCCGAGGCCGCGCAAGGTCCGGCGCAATAGCCAGTCCTTCCGGACCCTGGCCAACACTGCCCGCGAGGCGGCGCGGCACTGATCCACCGATGCGCGGTCGGTGGCGGCACTGTCCAGGGCGGTGTCACGGATCCGGCGGGTCCGGGTCGCAAGGGCGGCGGCGCCGGCGAGGCGCAGCAGCCGCTCCGCCAGGTCAAGGTGATGTATCAGTGAGGACCGCTCGTCGTCGACGGCTGGCTGCCCGGATCCGGACCGTGGTGGTCCGAAGGGGAAGTCGACGGTGGAATTGAAAACGACGTCGCCCTGCAGTTCGCAGTTCAGCACGAGCCCTGCGGGCCAGAGTGGGAGGTAGGGGCCGAGCGGCACCTTGAGGACATCCAGGTTCAGGCCGTCCCGATCCGCCCCCTCGCCGGCCAGTGGGATGCCGCCGGGCATGGGCATGGCCATTCCACCGTGATCCATGCCCCCGTGGTTCATTTGGCTGTGGTCCATGCCGGAGTGGTCCATGCCGGAGTGGTCCATACCGCCGCCACGGTCGTCGTCGCCGTGGTTCATTTGGCTGTGGTCCATACCGCCGCCACGGTCGTCGTCGCCGTGGTTCATTTGGCTGTGGTCCATGCCGGAGTGGTCCATACCGCCGCCACCCTCTTCGCTGCCGCCGTCGTCGTCCGGATCTACCGCCCGTCCGGCTTCCCGACGGCGCTGGGCGGCGGTGTCCAGCAACTCCGCGGCGCAATCGTCCAGGCGGTCGACGTCGTCCGGCAGCTCAACATTTACCCGTGCCCGGGGGCCGGGGAGCTGGTCCCAGAGCCGGTCGAGAGCCTCCGCCTGCCCGTCGGGAACCTCTCCGCAGACGCACAGGATGTCGGCGTCCGCCGGGGACAGCGCTTCCACCCACCCACGCCGGGCCATCTGCCGTTCCACCGCCATCCGCGGACCGGCACCGTCCCGAACCTCCGCCAGAAAAACATGGCAGCGGGTAACGGCGGCACGGGCCAGAACGTCGCTCAAGCCCATTTGAACGCCCCTTCCCGCCAAGCCCACACCACGCCGGCCATCAGCACGCCGAGGAAGACGAACATCTCAATCACGGCCGACGCCCCCAGCCGTGCCACCACCACGGCCCATGGGTACATAAAGAGCATCTCGACGTCGAACGCGAGGAAAACCAGCGTCACCGGATAGTAGCGGGCGTGGTAGCGGGAGAGGGCGTGCTGCTCGGGGATCCAGCCACTGGCAAAAGGCTTGCTGACCAGGGGATTGTTGGCCACCGCACTGAGCCGGTGTAACGCGTAGAGTCCGGCCACACCGGCCGCCGCCACCAGGAGGGACATCGCCAGGCCCAGATACACCGACATGTGTGTCTCTCCTTTCTGGAACACCTCCGTCCGGTGCCCTCGGTTATCAGTGGGCTTACCTTACTGCTAGCGTGCGGCGGGGCGCAGCGTGTTAGTACTGGTGCTGATGGTCCTTGGCGAAATGGCGGAAGACTTCTTCCATGTCAGGCCCGCGCAGGCGGAAGTCTCTGGCCATCACCCCGGCCAGATCCTCAAGCGCCTTCCGGAGCACGACGCCACTCAATCTGACGCCCGGGTCCTGGGAATCTGCGGCTCTAAAGGTCAACTGCACGGCCTGGGCGAGTGATGCACCCAAAGAAATCGCGGACGTGGACTCGCGGAAATAGTAGGACTCGGGGGTTTGGGTGAGGTCAATCCTGATCTGGACGACGTCGATCGCCAGCGTCTCCAGGGTCCAGGCCGCGGCCCCGGTATCCCGGGCGCCGATGTTTCCGGCGTAGTCCGCCTCGCCCAGGACGGTGAGTCGGATGGCCAGGGCCCGCCGGCGTCCCAGAGCCGGATAAATCTGCATAAACCACGTGACAGCCGCGGTCAGCAGGCCGAACCCGATGAGGGCCTCGACCGGGGAGAAGGTCCTGATCCACGGGTCCGAGACAATAACGTCGCCGTACCCGACTGTGGTGAGCGTGGCCAGGGAGAAATAGAGCGATTCGGCGAAGTCCCCATAGTCGGCCTCGTTGAGGCCGTCGGCGTAGACGAACCCCTGCGGCACATGCGGGTAGTAGACGAGGGCCCAGCCGACGGTCTGCAATGCGGCCCAAAGCAGCGTGACGCCGACCAGTGCCACCGGCCCGGCCAGCGACAGGGCCTTGGCGCCGAGTGCCTGCGATATCCGCCAGACGGTGTCGATGACTAAACGGCCCAGCCTGCCCTGCCCGGTGGGATGCAACAGGGTGTGGAAGACATCATGAAGCCCGACGGCGATGAGCACGAACCCCAGCACACTGAATATCCACTCCATGGCGATGGGCTCCTTTTCTTGGGCTGATGGGATAGCGGGCAGCTATGTGAGTAAAGCAGCTTTCGCGTGTCAGGGCGACCTCTTCGTCGGGCGCCGTGCACGCGCCTGCCCGGGCGGTCGGACGCTCAGCCGTCCACGCCGCCGGTGCAGGGAGCGCCGGGCTCCGGCGCACCGGGGGACTGGGCGTAGGCGCGGATGAAGTTGGCGATGCGCGGATCGGCGGCATCCGTCACTTTCAGCTGGGCGCCCCAGGCCGTGGCGGTGATCCCGGTCCCGGAGTCGGTGCCCGGGCTGAGCAGGACGAAGGGCTTGTCTTTCGCCTGGGCTGCCAGCTTCGTGACATCGGCGGGGGCCAGACCGGAACCGTAGGTGATGCTGACGGCGCCGTGTTCGAGGGAGTGAACGGCACGTTCCTTGTTGACGGGTTCCGTGTAGATTCCGCAGTTGGTCCAGGGGGCAGCGTGGTCCCCGCCGACGCCGGGCTGCTGGGGATATTGGACAGTTCCGTCGACGTGGTTTCGGGACAGATCGGAGAAGGTCTGGATCCCCTCGATGGGTTGCTTGGCGGCCTCGGCGGCGGCGTTCTTATCCTGCACCGACCCGAGGATGGTCAGGGTCACGGCGGTGATGATGCCG
Organism: Arthrobacter sp. PAMC25284; assembly: GCF_019443425.1. Taxonomy (NCBI): domain Bacteria; kingdom Bacillati; phylum Actinomycetota; class Actinomycetes; order Micrococcales; family Micrococcaceae; genus Arthrobacter; species Arthrobacter sp. PAMC25284. The sequence goes on along the minus strand of NZ_CP080382.1, from coordinate 1,629,378 downwards.
GCCACGAGCAGGCCCAATCCGCCGAAGAGGAGGATTTTGAGGCGGCGCTGTTTGGCCCGCTGCTGATTGCGGAGATCGGCAACAATCTGCTGGTTTTCGGCGCGGCGTTCGTGTGCGTTACTCATGCGGAGATTCCTTAGTTGCCGGGGCGGGGTTGCCTGCGGAGGGGTGGCCGGGGGAGGGGTTGCCTGGGGCGGGTTCGTTCGCGGCTGGCGGGACAGTGGAGCGGGGGCGGCTCCGTAGCCGCTGGAAGATGACGAGCCCGGTCAGGAAGAGCAGGCCGGCGACCCAGGTGTTCACGCGCAGTCCCAGGATCAGGTTGGCCGGGTCCGAGCGCATCAGTTCGAAGGCGAAGCGCCCGGCGGTGTAGGAGACGATGTAGAGGGCGAAGACGGACCCGGCGCCGAGTTTGTAGCGGCGGTCCAGGAACATCAGCAGCAACGCGGCGGCGAGGGTCCAGAGGGATTCGTAGAGGAAGGTGGGCTGGAAGTAGCCCAGGACTTCCGGGATGCCGTCGGGGCCGGTCAGTGCCAGGCCGGTGGCCGGGTCCATGGCATGGATCTGGAGTTTCCAGGGCAAGTCTGTGGGTTCGCCGTAGAGTTCGTTGTTGAACCAGTTGCCCCAGCGGCCCAGGGCTTGGGCGATCAGCAGGCCGGGCGCTGCCGCGTCCACGAACGCGGGGAACGGGACCCCGGCGCGGCGGGCCCCAATCAGCGCTCCGACGAGTCCGAGCGCGACGGCGCCCCAGATCCCGAGGCCGCCTTCCCAGATCCGCAGCGCACCCCAGGGGTCACGGCCGGGGCCGAAGTAGAGCTGGTTGTCGGTGATGACGTGGTAGAGCCGGCCACCGACAATGCCGAAAGGCACCGCCCACGTCACGATGTCCAGGGTTTGAGAGGTGGTGCCGCCACGTTCACGCAGCCGGCGGGCGGTCAGCCAGACGCCGGCGACGATGCCGGCCAGGATGCAGAGGGCATAGAAACGGATGGTCAACGGCCCGAGCTGTAAAGCGCTGGCGACGGGAGAGGGGAAGAACAGTTCCGTAGCGACAGGGATGTTCATGATGTGGCTCCCTTATTTGATGTAGGAGAAGACGCCCATCATGCCGCGTTCGGCATGGTAGGCGTTGTGGCAGTGGGTGAGCCATTGGCCGGGGTTGTCGGCGTCGAAGATCGCCGTACCGGCGACGGACAAGCTAAGTAAGCGGCGCCGGCCCAGGTGCTGATTGGTGAAGCTGTTCACATGAGGTCCTTCGATGCAGACCGAAGCTGGCACGCCTGGCCATACGGGAAGTAAAAGGAGCGGGAAAGGCCGGAGGACTATTCCGCGCCATAGGGCCGGAACGTCGCCCCGCCGTCGGTCGACTTCACCAGCCCGGAGGAAGTGGCCGCCCACACCTGAAGCGTCCCGTCCGACGCCGACGCCGACGTCGCCGCGATCGCCTGAACCTCGCCGGTGACCGTCCCCGTCTGTGTCCAGGACACGCCCGCATCGGGGGAGTGGTACACGGATCCGTCGGGTGCGACGCCCACGGCCTCGCCGGCGCCGGCGAAGGCAACGAACTGGATCACGGGGCCCGACGCATTCAACTCCCACGTGGTGCCGCCGTCGGTGGAGCGCTGGACACCGTCACGGGTGGTGGCCAGAACGGTGTCACTGTCCGGGTGCCCGGCCAGCACTGCCGGCGTGAAGTCCGCGGCGACAGTCTGCCACGTGCTGCCGTTCGCGCTGGTCCGCATCGTCCCGTCGAACGCGACAATGCCGGACTTCGTGGCGGCGAGGGCGTGAAAGTCGGATTCCTTCTGCCGAGAGAGCTGCTGCCAGGTCCTGCCGCCGTCGGTGGTCTTGATCAGCCCCAACGGGTTGGGCAGGTCCGACCCCGCGCCTGGGTGACCCGAGGCATAGAAGACGTCCGGGTCCATGGTCGCGGTGAACCCCATGTAGTCGTTGGTCGGTCCGATTTTGACCGCAGGGCTGCCAGAGACGTCGAATAACCCTTCGTGGGTGGCCAGGAGTACCTGGCCGGTTTCGCCGTTGACGCTCAGCCCATGGACATGAGCGCTCGGCAACCCGGACACGGCTGCTGCTGCAGAGGTGTCTGATCCGGTGCCGGGACGCGAATCAGTGGCTGCCGGAGTGCAGGCGGAGAGAACAAGAATCGAGGCGGCTGCCGCGACAGTGAGGGCCGCAGCATGGGGTCGCCGGCGGAGGAAGAAAGGCATGGAGGGCTCCAAACAGGGGATAAGGAAAGTGGGATGCCGCGCCGGTCACGCTTGGTGCCGGCGCGGCTGCGGCGCCGGCTAGAGGGAACCGAGCAGTGTCTGCATTTCCTGGATTTCAGCTTCCTGGGACGTGATGATCTCCTTGCTCAAGGCGAGCGCGTCGGCGTTTTGGCCGTCGGATTCCTCCGTCTTTGCCATCATCACGGCCCCCTGGTGGTGCGCGATCATCTGCGTCAGGAACAGCCTGGACGCGTCAGTTCCCTGTGCGGCCTTGAGCTTGTCCAGGTCGCTCTGGCTCATCATGCCGGTCATACCGTGCCCGGCGTCCATCTGTTCGGGTTCGTTCCACGTCTTCAGCCACCCGGTCATGGTGCCGATTTCCGGGGGCCTGGGCGGCTTTGATCTTGTTGGCGAGCTCCGTGACCTGCGGATCGATGTCCTGTTTCTGGAGGATGATGTCGCTCATCTCCACGGCCTGGCTGTGGTGCGGGATCATGCCCTGAACGAACATCGTGTCGGCCGCGTTGTTAGTCACGGTATCCAGCGGGGCTGCGGTGGCCGGCATGTCGGAGCTGCCGTGGTTCATGCCCGGCATGCTGCTGTCGGCAGCACCGGTCCCGGCCGAGCAACCGGTCAGGGCCAGGGCGGCCGCGAACAGGGTGGCGGAAATAGTCATAGATTTCTTCATGGGAATGCGGGTCCTTCAGGATCGTTGCGGGGACAAGCCGGGCGGGTATGGTCACCGGCCAGCGAATCACGCCCGGGCAAGGGGCGTGTAAACGGCGCGTGCGCGCCGGGGATAGCGAAGCATGTTCGCGCCGGAGCAAGGCGGCGCGGCGCAGCCCGTTTACGTCCGGCTGATGCAAAGGTCCCCGGGGGACGGAGTCCTGGTCGGATGCACGTAGGCGGTAAAGTCCGGTTGACGGCTACCGCGGGCTACGTCACCGAAGGGGGTGCTGCCGGGCACCGGGGCCGACATTGCGGCGGTTCCGGGCAGCGGCATGCAGGCCGCCTCCATCGCCGCCATCTCGGCGCACCCTCCCTGTCCAACGCATGAAAGTCCAGACCCGGATGGTGCCGGGAGCGACGTCGATTCGGCTGGGGCAGGGCCGGCAACTAGGCCGGCGCCGGTTCCGATGGCGTGGCCGCTGTGGCCAGCTGCCGGCGCGTGGGCCGCGGGAAGTGCTTGCGCGGTGTGGGCAGCCCCGGATGCCGCCATAGGGTGGGCACCGGCAATAATGTGCATCCCGAATATTCCGGCGACTAGGGCAAGCAGGGAGGCCAGCAAGCCGACTCGGCGAAGGAACGCCGAAGTACGGCTGATCAGGGCAACGGACATCAGGTTTCCTCCTTCCAGCCGAAATTGACTCACTCAAGCGTACCCGCGGGACGGTCCGGTTGCCCCACGAGATCTAACGCGGGCCGCGCCCATTCAGTTCCAACCGTACCTTCCGGCGCTGGGCGTTACCTTTCCCGCAGGGTGATCGGACGACGTGATGATTATACCCCCATGGGGTATACGTGCACAACGGCTTGCGTGGCCTCTGTCCAGGGGGTCGGCGTCGTTATCCGAATGTGACATCCGCGGAAAATCCGACTACGGTCGAATACGTGCCGGTGTTCATCGAGGCTGGCACCTCCGAGCAAATTGCCTAACTCTGCCGCTGCCCGGGGTCCGATTGCTACATCGTCTGGCAGAGACGGGGAAACCACGTTTGGCTGGCCTTAGCGCCGGCCTTGGGGTGAAGCCGTGCCCTTGCAGTAGGAGCAGCATTGCGCTCCTGCAGGTCACGGCCGGGTGTCTCCCATCCGAATCCGACAGCTAACCCCGCAGGCACAGGGAGAGGTTCCTTCATGTCCGCACGAAAAATTTCCGGGCGCCGTCGCGCCGTCACCGTCCACACCAACCCCCTCGCTGTATTCTCCAAAGCTCTCGCCGACAACGCCGGGGGAGCAGGGCGGCAGGCCGCCGTCGTTGTGGCCGCCTCTGGCCTCGTGCTGAGCGGCGGCATGGCGGCCCAAGCCGCAGAAACGCCCGTCAAGCGGAACTCGGCCTCCGTTTCGAGCCTCGAAGTGACCGGCCAGGTGCAGGCGCCGCTCAACGCCGACTCGTCCGTCGCGATTTCGTTTGACCGCACCGCGGTCAGCACCACGCCGGCACCTGTTGTTGAAGCGCCAAAGCCGGCAGCCGCAGCGCCCGCTCCGCAGGCCACGGCGGCCGCTGCAGTTCAGGCGGCCCCGCGGGTAACCGTCCAGTCGAAGGGCCAGGTCGCGGCTGCCGCGGCCGCTCCGGCCGCAGCCCCGGCCGCAGCAAGCGGAGTCGGCGCTGCGATGGTCTCCGCCGCGTACGCCCAGTTGGGCATGATCCAGGACTGCACCGCCCTGGTTGAAAAGGCCCTTGGCGCTGCCGGCATTCCAGTGGGGGACCTGGCGCCGATGCAGTTCATGGGCTATGGCAAAGTCGTCGGCAACGCGCAGCCCGGCGACATGGTAATCCAACCCGGCCACATCGGCATCTACGTCGGCAACGGCCAGGTGCTGAGCTCCGGCATGAACGGCAAGAACCAGACTGTTGTGCACCCGCTGTCCTGGCTGACCGCCACCGGGCCTGTCACGTTTGTCCGCGCGGGCGCCTGAGTACGCACCCGCCTCAGCACCCAGCCACATGAGGGCCGGTAAACCGCTGCCTTGGGGGTGGCGGCTCACCGGCCCTTGGTGTGTCACTGGCACCGGGATGCCCGCAGCCCACGCCGGACGCGGCGATAGCCAGCCAGTACTGCAGGGAAGTACGGGCAGTCCGACATCGTCAGCCGTCAGGTCATCGGCGAGAACGGGTCTTCGATTTCGCAGGTCCGGTTCGTCATTCCGGGGTGGTCCGGATGGTCGTCCGGTGCACGAGCCGATTGAAGCCTGGGCGGAGCGCCTGCGATGATGGGCCGCGGCGTCGCAAAGCGGCACCTTCGGCCCCCGAATCAGATATATGCCACGACGGGCAAAATCAGCTACGACCGCGCTAACCGCTCCTGTTCGACGGTTGACAGGGGTCTCCGCCCGGATCGCACTGCGGGCTATGCGTGACCCAACCCTATATGTTTTAGGGCCCCGTGGCGGTTTTATTTGAACGCTCGGTGTCGCATTCCCAAGCCTTGCATTCCCAGGCTTTGCATTGTCTGGCGTGGCATATTCTTCGAGGCACCTGGGTTTCGAGACACTGTGTCAACAAAAACCGGGGCAGTCCCATCTCACTATTGGGCACAGCCCATTCGTATTTCGTTCGCGGGGCCGTCGTCGCTTCCTGCCCAGACGACACCGCCTCCTCCAGAGCAGGGCATCACTTCGAACGCCAGGCCATTACGCTGGGCCCGCAGGTGGCGCCCGTCGTCCTCGACCACTTCCCAGCCCGCCGCTGGCAACGCTGCACGATAGTGCTGCAACACGTCGATGTCTTCTGAGAGCACTAGCCGGCGTTCACAGCCGCCGACACCATTTACGCCGCCACCGTTGAACAGCCCGATGTGACTGATGGAGTCGAACGCCCGCTGGGCCTCACGATCTGCAGTGGCCATGGGCTCTGCCGAGCCCTCGCTCACGCATTGCGGAGTGGAGCCGAACTGCGCCTCAGTCTTCCGCTGCAGTGCCGCGGGGGTGACGGCGAGCATGCCGAGCAGCATGAGAACCAGAATGGCCATGGCCGTCAGCCGCATCCACAGTCGCGGCGCGAGCACCAAGCCGACAATGGCAACCACCGCGACCAGACCGAGTGCGAGTCCGGAGGGGCCGGCCGTCAACCCCCAAGTGAGTCCCTCGAGCGCGGTGTCGGTGACAATGCCGTAAATCCTCATAAATTCGAAGTGGACCAGCACCGCCAGCAGCGCCAGTCCTGCCTCGACGGCCAGCAGCACCGCAACGGAGACAACTCGGCCGGTCGTGGGCATGGCTCATTCTAGTCCTGCCTGACCAAACGTCCACAGGTGTCGAACGCATACGCCCTCACCCCCGAGACCGCCGACGCAGCCCGCGGTCTCGCCGAGCCTTGAAAGCAGATCATTCACCGCGGCAACACTGCGACGGGTCACGCCTTTCGGGGCTACCTCCAGACTCACAGTTTTTCCGTTGCTGCCGCGCTGCCAGCGCGAGCGTCACGTCCCGAGCCACGTTCGCCAGACGATCACGAGCACTCGCCGACTGACCGCTCGGTGCGTCATCCCGGAACAGGGCGCCGGCCCTACCGGGCCACGACGACGACCGACCCCACGTTGCGTACATCCGCCCGCACGGCCTGTTCGACCGAGCGGCTGAGTCCGGAGAGCTCTGCCATGGTCCATTCCGGGTCCACCGGTGCGGTGACTTCCACGTGCAGCCGGTGGCCGCTCCAGCGGAGCCGAACGGTCGACGACGGCGGTGCCACCGGGGCGATGGCCGCTTCCGCGCGGTCCAGCAGGTCCGGGTCGACGCCGTCGAGCAGCCTGCGGCCGATGTCCCGGGCGGTGCCCCAGAGAAGAACGAAAATTGCCACTGAAATAAGGATGCCGATGATCGGATCCGCCAGCGGGAAGCCGAGCCACACACCGATCACTCCCGCAACTACTGCGAGGGACGTGAAGCCGTCGGTCCGGGCGTGGATGCCGTCCGCCACCAAGGCCGCCGACCCGATCTCCCGGCCGACCCGGATCCGGTAGACCGCGACGAGCTCGTTGCCGGCGAAGCCGATCAGCCCCGCCGCGAGGACCCAGCCCAGGTTGCTGACCGGCTGGGGATTGAACAGCCGGGTGACTGATTCGACCGCCGCCACCACGGCCGAAAGCGCAATCATGGCCACGATGAAGAGCCCGGCCAGGTCTTCGGCCCGGCCGAACCCGTAGGTGTAGGTCCGGTTGGCCACCCGGCGGCCGAGAATGAACGCGATCCATAGGGGGACCGCGGTCAGGGCGTCGGAGAAGTTGTGGATGGTGTCCGCCAGGAGCGCTACGGAGCCGCTGAACAGGAACACCGCGAGTTGCAGCAGTGCCGTCGCGGCCAGGACGGCGAGGGAGATTTTCAGGGCCCGGATGCCCTTGGCCGAGGACTCCATCGCGTCGTCGACCGAATCCGCGGCGTCGTGGCTGTGCGGGACGAACAGGCCGTGGAAGAAGCCCTTCAGCCCCCGGGGATGCTCGTGGTCGTGAGGATGGTCGTGGGCGTGAGGATGGTCGTGGGCGTGAGCATGCCCGTGCCCGTGCCCGTGCCCGTGGTCGTGGTGTTGATGCGGGTGACCGCCGTCGTGGTGCTCGTGTACGTGAGTGTGGCCGTCGTCGTGCTCCTGTCCGTCCTTATGGACGTGCCCGTGCTCGTGCCCCGAGCCGGGGGAGTGCGCGTGGCTGCCGGTCTGAGTCATAGAGCGCCGCCTTCCGTCTTGGCGTGGTGGTGCCGCGGCGTGCCGCCCAGGGAGTGCTCCGCCTGGAAGATCGCGTCCGCCACGAGCTGGCGGGCATGCTCATTTTCCAGCCGGTAGAACACCCGGGTGCCTTCCTGCCGTGTGGAGACCATCCGGGCCAGCCGCATTTTCGCGAGGTGCTGCGAGACCGCGGACTGGGGCTTGCTCACCGTTTCGGCCAGCTCGTTGACGGACATCTCGCCCTCGCTCAGCGCCAGAATCAGCCGCACCCGGGTCGCGTCGGCCAGCATGGCGAACACCTCCACGGCCAGCTCCACGAAATCGCCATCCATCGGCGGCGCTACATGCTTATCTGCATCCATACGAATATTGTCACATACGCATGGTTGAAAAGGTGAGCCGCGGGCAAACATGGGGGACACTGGAAGTCTCGACCACCAAAGGCGGAAACCCTTGATCAATCTCCAGCAGGATGCTGAAGGCTTTATTCGGATGAACCGACACTTCCCCGGAAGTGTCCGCATCTCCATCACTTTTGCCGACGGCACCGCCGAGGAGTTCTCCGGCCAGCAGTTGAACCACGCGTACGACGGCGCGCTGGCGGAATACCGGGCACAGAACCACATGGATGCGAAGGGATTCTCCCGCGTTTCCAAGCAGCGGATCGACCCCGGGAACAAGGTCGAGTTCGTCCCGGTCCACCCGGGGATGGGGAGCTAGCCTACGCGCCTGCGGCCGAACCCGGCTTGGCCGGGCGCACGCTCCGCGAGAGACTGGCCAGGCACTAAAACCGAACTGGAAGGCACTCCTGAGATGATCTTCATCGTCGTCAAATTCAACGTCAAGCCGGACTGGACGGACCGCTGGCTGGACTTGACCCGCGACTTCACCGAGGCGACCCGCCGCGAGCCCGGCAACCTCTGGTTCGACTGGTCCCGCAGCGTGGAGAACCCCAACGAGTTCGTCCTCGTCGAGGCTTTCCACGATGACGCCGCCGGCGACCACGTCAACAGTGCGCACTTCACCAAGGCCATGCAGGACATGCCGCAGGCCCTCGCCGAGACCCCGCAGATCATCAGCGAGAAGCTTGAGGCCAACGGCTGGGGCCGGATGGGCGAACTGACCGTTCCGTAGTCCTTCGAGCAGGCGACGCCCTCGCGGCCGGCTACTTGCCGGCCCGCGGGGGCTTCGGCGGTTTCGGGGCCTTCGGCGGCAGAGTCGCCACGTACGAGTAGGCCTTCTCCACCCACTTTCCGGTACTGCCGCCGTCGTCGTCCTGCCCTGCTGCCGGCAGTCCGGTGTAATCGCGCATCGGTCGTTCCTCGGGTCCGAAAGGAACCGTCCGCCCCGTCGCTTCCGCCTCGGACCGGTCCGTCTCGGAGAGTCGCACGCCAATGGTCGGGCCGAACAGGCCGGCGAACATGTTGCCGTTGACGAACGCCCCCAAATTGCCGAACATCGGTTTGACCACGATGTTCAAGTCGGCCGGGAGGGCGGACCGGAAGCGCTCCTTGTCTGCGTCGGACGGTTTGGGCATCTGCATGAAAGCTCCAATGTCGCTGGTGGGTCCGTATCGCTGGCGTGGACTGCCTGCAGAATATGCCCGTCGGGAAGAACGGTCGAGGGGTGCTCGAACGATGGCTTAAACGCCGACGGCGGGAATCACCTTCCGGTGATTCCCGCCGTCGAACGTCGAATGTGCTTGTGCCGGCGCCGCGGAGGACGCCGCGTGGCTTAGCGTGCGTGGCTGGTGCGGCCCTTGGTGAGGATGACGGACAGGGCGATCATGGCGACACCGAGCACGAGGTGCAGGTAGTTGTCGAAGGCGTTCAGCGGGACGAAGTTCCCGGCCGACTCCTGGTCAACGACGATTCCGTAGACCCAGAGCACCAGGTAGATGATGCCGCCGTAGAGCAGGAAGGACTTGGAGCCGGCCGCTGACCGGGACAGGGCAATTCCCGCGGCGCCGAAGAGCAGGTGGACGATGTTGTGCAGGACTGAGACCTGGAACAGGCCCAGCAGCATGGCCTCGGATTGGTGGCCGGCGAACTGGAGCTGGTCGAAGTTGCTCGTGATGCCGGGGACAAAGCCGAGGACACCGACCAGAAGGAAGACAGCGCCGACAGCCAAGGCTGCCTTCTGGACGAGAGTGTGCCGGGCGGTGCGGGTGGTGTGGGTTGTAGCCATGATGGACTCCTTGTTTGGGACTGATTTGCAGTAGTTGCTACATGCCATTCGCCGCTGCCGGAGCCAGGGATGTGTCGGATCCGCAGAAAGCAAAAAGAATCGCTGCAACGGCGGGAGACGGTACCGGGGTGGGCCGGATTGAGGCTGGTGGTCAAAAGCTGCGCAAACCTCATGTAGAGTGGAGCCTGTTGTTGTGTTTATGCAGTTCGTAGTTCAGGCAGTACGCAAGGTTGAAAGACCCTGTTCTTCTGAAGTAGCGGTTTTGAACACCCCACACCGGAGGACCCGAAAGTCGGGACTTTTCCTCCACCTTCACGAAGGACAAAAAATAATGGCTACTGGTACCGTCAAATGGTTTAACGCTGAAAAGGGCTTCGGCTTCATTTCCCCCGATGACTCCTCACAGGACGTTTTCGCACACTACTCCGCGATCAACTCCTCCGGCTTCCGCTCCCTCGAAGAGAACCAGAAGGTCTCCTTCGAAACCGAGCAGGGCCCCAAGGGTCCCCAGGCCACGAACATCCAGGCTATCTAATTTCTTTTAGATAACCAGGACCGTTTAGGTTTAGGTTTCGAGCAGGGCCCGTCTTCGGACGGGCCCTGCTTTTGTTTAACCTCAAGGTATGGCGTGACAGGACACCCTGGCCCTGAACTATCCGAAACACGCCGTCTGCCGTCGCTGGACGCTCTGGTAACCGGACTGGCCGTCCCGTTAATAGCGAACACAACTGGGTCTTTTTTCTGCGGCTGGGCAGGCTTACGGTGAAATCCGGGAACGGCCCGTCCCGGGCCGGCTAAACCAGGAGGAGAGTCCGATGACAACGCACGTCGCTGACTGCAGCGTGAGCAATTGTTCCTTCAATGACCACTCCGCGTGCAACGCCTCAGCCATCACGGTCGGCGGCACGGAAGACCACGCGGCCTGCGCCACCTTCATCGACATCGGCGCCCACGGCGGCCTGCCCAAGGTCTTGGCCGACGTCGGCGCCTGCCAGCGTTCCGAATGCGCGCACAACGAACATCTGATGTGCCAGGCAGCCGAAGTGCACGTCGGCCCGGGCGCCGACAGCGCCGACTGCCTCACCTACGCCCACCGGTAGGCCGCCGGACACCTCATCACCAGAGGACACCCGACGGCGGGCTCCGGTTCCCGGTCCGTTCACCTGCCGGATCCTGATAGTTCACGCGTGCGGTGAAGGATCAGTCCATGACTTCCTTCACCCGCCGTTCACTGCTCAAAGGCGCCATTGCGGCCGCCGGTACTTCCGCCGTCGTTCCCGGCGCGATGACTCCGGCCAGCGCCGCCCGGATCAGCACCTCCCCGGCGGGAGTTGCGCTGGTCCGGAACCGCCTGACCTTGACCTCCGGCATTGCCACCGGCGACGTTGGCACCGACTCCGGTGTGTTGTGGTCCCGGGCATCAGGCCCCGGACGGCTGGTGGCCAGCCTGCTGGCGGTCGATGACGACGGAGCCCCACTTCGCGGCGGCCGCGCCTTCCGGCGGGTGCTGCGGGGGACTGCCGCCAGCGAAGCGACCGACTTCACCGCTAAGATCAACGCCCGGCACTTGCCGGCAGGGACCCGGTTCGCGCTCAGCATGCACTTCGAAGACGCCGAAGGCAACGCCGGCGAAACCGCCCAAGGCTCCTTCAGTACCGCCCCGGACAAGGGCGGCGTCCGCAGCGGCCGGACGGCGCGGCGGCAGAGCTTCGTCTGGAGCGGCGACACGGCCGGCCAGGGCTGGGGCATCAACGAGGAGATCGGCGGCATGCGTGGCTACGCGGCCATGCACGCCACCCGCCCTGACTTCTTCCTCCACTCCGGCGACACCATCTACGCCGACGGGCCCATCGCCGCGGAGGTCACCGAACCGGACGGCCAAGTCTGGCGAAACCTCGTGACCGAGGAAGTGTCGAAGGTGGCCGAAACACTCAACGAATTCCGCGGCCGCCACCGCTACAACATGCTGGACGCCAACGTCCGCGCACTCTACGCCGAGGTGCCCGTCATTGCCCAGTGGGACGACCACGAAACACACAACAACTGGTACCCCGGGGAGATCCTCACCGACCCCCGGTATACCGAGCGCCGCGTGGACGTCCTCGCCGCCCGCGGCCGGCAGGCCTGGCAGGAATATTAGCCCGTCGCGCAGCTCGGCGACGGCAGCGCCGGCTTCGAACCGGCCCGCATCTACCGCAAGATTTCCCGCGGACCGCAGCTGGAGATTTTCTGCCTGGACATGCGCAGCTTCAAGGACCCCAACACCGACGGCAAGGAGCCGAACCTCACCCATATCCTCGGGTAGGAGCAGGCCGACTGGCTCATCAAGGAAGTCAGCAAGTCCAAGGCCACCTGGAAAGTTATCGCCGCCGACCTTCCGCTCGGATTGGTCGTGCCCGACGGCGCGGTGCATCAGGAGTCCCTGTCCAACCACGACGCCGGCGCCCCGTTGGGCAAGGAACTCGAGATCGCGCGGGTGCTCTCCGCTTTCAAACGCAGCCGGGTGAAGAACGTGGTCTGGCTGACTGCCGACGTGCACTACTGCGCCGCCCACCACTATTCCCCGGAGCGGGCTGCGTACCAGGATTTCGATCCGTTCTGGGAATTCGTGGCTGGCCCCATCAACGCCGGGTCGTTCGGTCCCAGCGCCTTGGATGGCACCTTCGGTCCCGAGGTCGCGTTCTTCAAGGCGGGCGCCTACGCCAACGAATCCCCGCGCAGCGGCGAAAGCCAGTACTTTGGCCACGTGGAGTTGGGGGAGGGGGACACCTTCAGCGTGAGTCTGCGCAATGCCAACGGTGCTGTTCTTTGGAGCAAGGAGCTGCAGCCGGAACGGTGACGGGCTTCACAACCTTCTCTGACGGGCGGAACGGCATCCCTGACCCTCCAAAGCGCCTCGAATCCGCGTCAAATTCGCGTCGATCCGGCGATTTCCGGCGCGGGCGGACGCCGGCTCGGCCGATTTGCGTCAGGGGTTCGGGGTGCGTAAAGTAATTCGAGTCGCCGCGACGGGGGCCAGCTGGAAATGCTGGTCACGGACGGGCGGCGATCCCCCTTTTTTGATGAATGGCCTGGGATATGGTGCGCTTTGTGGCGTGCCGGTGCCGGGTGGGGGCTTGATGCTGGTGCTGGCGGGTCGCGGAAACGTTGATTTGCTTCGTGTGCCGGGTTCGGGTAAGTTTGTCAGGTTGCTCCGGAGCGATCCACGGTTGAGGTTGTGGTGGTGCCGGGTGTGTCTGTTGTTTGAGAACTCAATAGTGTGCCAAGTTTGTTGATACCAATTTTTTGTATTGAATTGGTTGAATGTGCTGGATCCGCCACCCCGTGGTGTGGTCTGGTGTTTTTGGCTGGTTTCAAATTTTGTGCAGCCGGCGTTCCCGTTTTCCCGGGGGCGTGTGGTTGTGTCTGTTTTTGTTTTACTTCAACGGAGAGTTTGATCCTGGCTCAGGATGAACGCTGGCGGCGTGCTTAACACATGCAAGTCGAACGATGATCTCCAGCTTGCTGGGGGGATTAGTGGCGAACGGGTGAGTAACACGTGAGTAACCTGCCCTTAACTCTGGGATAAGCCTGGGAAACTGGGTCTAATACCGGATATGACTCCTCATCGCATGGTGGGGGGTGGAAAGCTTTATTGTGGTTTTGGATGGACTCGCGGCCTATCAGCTTGTTGGTGAGGTAATGGCTCACCAAGGCGACGACGGGTAGCCGGCCTGAGAGGGTGACCGGCCACACTGGGACTGAGACACGGCCCAGACTCCTACGGGAGGCAGCAGTGGGGAATATTGCACAATGGGCGCAAGCCTGATGCAGCGACGCCGCGTGAGGGATGACGGCCTTCGGGTTGTAAACCTCTTTCAGTAGGGAAGAAGCGAAAGTGACGGTACCTGCAGAAGAAGCGCCGGCTAACTACGTGCCAGCAGCCGCGGTAATACGTAGGGCGCAAGCGTTATCCGGAATTATTGGGCGTAAAGAGCTCGTAGGCGGTTTGTCGCGTCTGCCGTGAAAGTCCGGGGCTCAACTCCGGATCTGCGGTGGGTACGGGCAGACTAGAGTGATGTAGGGGAGACTGGAATTCCTGGTGTAGCGGTGAAATGCGCAGATATCAGGAGGAACACCGATGGCGAAGGCAGGTCTCTGGGCATTAACTGACGCTGAGGAGCGAAAGCATGGGGAGCGAACAGGATTAGATACCCTGGTAGTCCATGCCGTAAACGTTGGGCACTAGGTGTGGGGGACATTCCACGTTTTCCGCGCCGTAGCTAACGCATTAAGTGCCCCGCCTGGGGAGTACGGCCGCAAGGCTAAAACTCAAAGGAATTGACGGGGGCCCCGCACAAGCGGCGGAGCATGCGGATTAATTCGATGCAACGCGAAGAACCTTACCAAGGCTTGACATGGACCGGACCGGGCTGGAAACAGTCCTTCCCCTTTGGGGCCGGTTCACAGGTGGTGCATGGTTGTCGTCAGCTCGTGTCGTGAGATGTTGGGTTAAGTCCCGCAACGAGCGCAACCCTCGTTCCATGTTGCCAGCGCGTAATGGCGGGGACTCATGGGAGACTGCCGGGGTCAACTCGGAGGAAGGTGGGGACGACGTCAAATCATCATGCCCCTTATGTCTTGGGCTTCACGCATGCTACAATGGCCGGTACAAAGGGTTGCGATACTGTGAGGTGGAGCTAATCCCAAAAAGCCGGTCTCAGTTCGGATTGGGGTCTGCAACTCGACCCCATGAAGTCGGAGTCGCTAGTAATCGCAGATCAGCAACGCTGCGGTGAATACGTTCCCGGGCCTTGTACACACCGCCCGTCAAGTCACGAAAGTTGGTAACACCCGAAGCCGGTGGCCTAACCCCTTGTGGGAGGGAGCTGTCGAAGGTGGGACTGGCGATTGGGACTAAGTCGTAACAAGGTAGCCGTACCGGAAGGTGCGGCTGGATCACCTCCTTTCTAAGGAGCACCTACAATGTTCTGCGTTCCGCTGTGTGCGGGGTGTGGGGGTTGTCAGGAGTATATGCCCGTTGCGCAGACGCAAGTTCTGCGGCGGGTGCTCACGGGTGGAATATCAACAAGTAGCGGCCGCGTGTTTGTTTGCGGCACCCAGTACGGTGGGTCTCTTCCCTGTGGGGAGGGTCCGGCCTGGAACGGTGCGGTGTTCGGATGGGTGGTTTCGTGTTTGGCACACTGTTGGGTCCTGAGGCAACAGGACCGGATGTTGTGGCGGGTGTGTTCTTTTCCTTCGGGGGAAGGGCTGGCCGGCTGCGGGGTCCGGGGCTGGTGTTTCTGGTTTCCTGGCTGCATCGATCACATGGTTGCTTTCCTTTTGAGGGGGGTGTGTGTGGGGTGTGTGGTACGGGGTTGTTGTTTGAGAACTACATAGTGGACGCGAGCATCTTTTATAAGAAGCAATTTCCAAGAATATGAACCTGGATCTGTCCCGGGCGCCTTTCGGGGTGTTTGGGGTGGTTTTCGTGGTTCTCTCGAAAATAGCGTTTTATTGATCTTTTGTGGTCAAGTTTTTAAGAGCACACGGTGGATGCCTTGGCATTAGGAGCCGAAGAAGGACGTAGGAATCTGCGATAAGCCTGGGGGAGTCGATAACCGGACTGTGATCCCAGGGTGTCCGAATGGGGAAACCCCGCCAGGGACGCGAGTTACCTGGTGACCCGCATCTGAACACATAGGGTGCGTGGAGGGAACGCGGGGAAGTGAAACATCTCAGTACCCGCAGGAAGAGAAAACAATAGTGATTCCGTCAGTAGTGGCGAGCGAACGCGGATCAGGCTAAACCGTTCCATGTGTGATAGCCGGCGGGCGTTGCATGGTCGGGGTTGTGGGACTTTCCGTTCCAGCTCTGCCGGGCTGGGAAGGTGAGAGTGTGGACATAGGTGAACGGTCTTGAAAGGCCGGCCGTAGAGGGTGTGAGCCCCGTAACCGAAATGTTGTGCACCGCCTGGAGAGTATCCCAAGTAGCACGGGGCCCGAGAAATCCCGTGTGAATCTGTCAGGACCACCTGATAAGCCTAAATACTCCCTAATGACCGATAGCGGACCAGTACCGTGAGGGAAAGGTGAAAAGTACCCCGGGAGGGGAGTGAAACAGTACCTGAAACCGTGTGCTTACAATCCGTCGGAGCAGTCTTAGTTACTGTGACGGCGTGCCTTTTGAAGAATGAGCCTGCGAGTTAGTGTTACGTCGCGAGGTTAACCCGTGTGGGGAAGCCGTAGCGAAAGCGAGTCTGAATAGGGCGTTGCAGTGGCGTGATCTAGACCCGAAGCGAAGTGATCTACCCATGGCCAGGTTGAAGCGACGGTAAGACGTCGTGGAGGACCGAACCCACTTCAGTTGAAAATGGAGGGGATGAGCTGTGGGTAGGGGTGAAAGGCCAATCAAACTTCGTGATAGCTGGTTCTCCCCGAAATGCATTTAGGTGCAGCGTTGCGTGTTTCTTACCGGAGGTAGAGCTACTGGATGGCTAATGGGCCCTACAAGGTTACTGACGTCAGCCAAACTCCGAATGCCGGTAAGTGAGAGCGCAGCAGTGAGACTGTGGGGGATAAGCTTCATAGTCGAGAGGGAAACAGCCCAGACCACCAACTAAGGCCCCTAAGCGTGTGCTAAGTGGGAAAGGATGTGGAGTTGCGAAGACAACCAGGAGGTTGGCTTAGAAGCAGCCATCCTTAAAAGAGTGCGTAATAGCTCACTGGTCAAGTGATTCCGCGCCGACAATGTAGCGGGGCTCAAGTACACCGCCGAAGTTGTGGATTTCAGATAATAGCCAAGCCGCTCCCTTGTGGGGTTGGTTCAGGCGTCTGGAGTGGTAGGGGAGCGTCGTGTGGGCAGTGAAGTCGCGGTGTAAACCAGCGGTGGAGCCTACACGAGTGAGAATGCAGGCATGAGTAGCGAAAGACGGGTGAGAAACCCGTCCGCCGAATGATCAAGGGTTCCAGGGTCAAGCTAATCTGCCCTGGGTAAGTCGGGACCTAAGGCGAGGCCGACAGGCGTAGTCGATGGACAACGGGTTGATATTCCCGTACCGGCGAAAAACCGCCCATGCTGAACAGGGGATACTAACCGCCCGAAACCTGCCCGATCGCCCTTGTGGTGTGAGGGTTTTGGCCGAGCGCGGGACCTGATCCTGGGAGGCAAGCGTATTAACAGGTGTGACGCAGGAAGGTAGCCGAGCCGGGCGATGGTTGTCCCGGTCTAAGGATGTAGGGCGAACGGTAGGCAAATCCGCCGTTCATGATGCCTGAGATCTGATGGGACTCCCGTAAGGGGGGATTCGGTGATCCTATGCTGCCAAGAAAAGCATCGACGCGAGGTTTTAGCCGCCCGTACCCCAAACCGACACAGGTGATCAGGTAGAGAATACTAAGGCGATCGAGAGAATTATGGTTAAGGAACTCGGCAAAATGCCCCCGTAACTTCGGGAGAAGGGGGGGCCCCCATCGTGATGGACACTAGCTGTCCGGAGCGTGCAGGGGCCGCAGAGACCAGGGGGAAGCGACTGTTTACTAAAAACACAGGTCCGTGCGAAGTCGCAAGACGATGTATACGGACTGACTCCTGCCCGGTGCTGGAAGGTTAAGAGGACCGGTTAGCCGCAAGGCGAAGCTGAGAATTTAAGCCCCAGTAAACGGCGGTGGTAACTATAACCATCCTAAGGTAGCGAAATTCCTTGTCGGGTAAGTTCCGACCTGCACGAATGGAGTAACGACTTCCCCGCTGTCTCAACCATAAACTCGGCGAAATTGCAGTACGAGTAAAGATGCTCGTTACGCGCAGCAGGACGGAAAGACCCCGAGACCTTTACTATAGTTTGGTATTGGTGTTCGGAGTGGCTTGTGTAGGATAGGTGGGAGACGTTGAAACCCGGACGCCAGTTCGGGTGGAGTCATCGTTGAAATACCACTCTGGTCACTTTGGACATCTAACTTCGGCCCGTAATCCGGGTCAGGGACAGTGCCTGATGGGTAGTTTAACTGGGGCGGTTGCCTCCTAAAAAGTAACGGAGGCGCCCAAAGGTTCCCTCAGCCTGGTTGGCAATCAGGTGTCGAGTGTAAGTGCACAAGGGAGCTTGACTGTGAGAGAGACATCTCAAGCAGGGACGAAAGTCGGGACTAGTGATCCGGCGGTACATTGTGGAATGGCCGTCGCTCAACGGATAAAAGGTACCTCGGGGATAACAGGCTGATCTTGCCCAAGAGTCCATATCGACGGCATGGTTTGGCACCTCGATGTCGGCTCGTCGCATCCTGGGGCTGGAGTAGGTCCCAAGGGTTGGGCTGTTCGCCCATTAAAGCGGTACGCGAGCTGGGTTTAGAACGTCGTGAGACAGTTCGGTCCCTATCCGCTGCGCGCGCAGGAAATTTGAGAAGGGCTGTCCTTAGTACGAGAGGACCGGGACGGACGAACCTCTGGTGTGTCAGTTGTACTGCCAAGTGCACCGCTGATTAGCTACGTTCGGATGGGATAACCGCTGAAAGCATCTAAGCGGGAAGCTCGCTTCGAGATGAGATTTCCATACACCTTGTGTGTGAGAGGCCCCCAGCCAGACCACTGGGTTGATAGGCCGGATGTGGAAGCGAGGACTAACGACTCGTGAAGCTGACCGGTACTAATAGGCCGATAACTTACACCACACACTCCTCCCCGTGAACGGATTCAAAAGACGTTCACACCACGGGAGAAGTAAAGAAACAAGAATGCTTGCGTCCACTATGTGGTTCCCAAACAACAAACCCGCCACGGGTCACGTTGCCGGAACCAACAACAAAATAACAACACCACCCCCGCCCCAGGGCGGGACAACATGTTGTAACCACAAAAACTTCCCACCCGCCGAAAAACCGGCGGCACGGAGAAAAGGTTACGGCGGTCACAGCGTGGGGGAAACGCCCGGTCCCATCCCGAACCCGGAAGCTAAGACCCACAGCGCCGATGGTACTGCACCCGGGAGGGTGTGGGAGAGTAGGACGCCGCCGGACAACCATTAACAGGTCGAGAGCCTCCAACCACCAGGTTGGAGGCCCTCCCTCTTTAACCCTCACCGCGGAAGCCCGAACTGCAGGATGTACGGTAGCGTCACTCCCGAATTGGCAGGACGCGCGGAAGCGTCACTCCCGAATTGGCAGGATGTACGGAAGCGTCACTCCCCCGCACTGCAGAATGTGCGGGAGCGTCCGTACTCGCCGGCCGGAACAATAAAGCTCCGGCCGTCGTTGAACCAGAGATACCATTCCCGGCTTCAAAAAAGGACACCCTATGCCGCAGCGCACCATCGTCATCACCGGAGCCAGTGACGGGATCGGCGCCTCAGCGGCCCGGACCTTCAGCCGGCAGGGGGAGCGGGTGGTCGTCGTCGGGCGTTCCGCGGAGAAGACCGAGAAGGTCGCCAACGAGATCGGGGCGGATTTCTTCGTTAGCGACTTCGCCGTGCTCTCCCAGGTGCGCACCCTGGCTGCGCAGCTCAAGGAAAAATACCCGCGGATTGACGTCCTCGCCAACAACGCCGGCGGCATCATGGGGGACCGTGAGCTTACCGTGGACGGCCACGAGAAGACTTTCCAGGTCAACCACCTGGCGCCGTTCCTGCTGACCACCGAACTGCTGGACGTCCTCACGGACAGCCGCGCGACCGTGATCAACACCGCCAGCGTGGCCAACTCGTTGTTCGGCAAGCTCGATCTCGATGACCTCGACCTGGCCAAGGGCTACTCCGCGAACCGCGCCTACGGCAACGGCAAGCTAGCGAACATCCTGTTCACCACGGAACTACACAACCGCTACAATGCGGCCGGCATCTCGACGGCGGCCTTCCACCCGGGCGGCGTGGCCACCAACTTCGCGGCGGAATCGACCAGCCTGATGCGCGTAGCCTACACCACGGTCCTCAACCGGTTTATGCTGACGCCGGAACAGGGCGCGGACACCTTGGTGTGGCTCGCCAACGCCACCCCGGGGCACGACTGGATCTCCGGCGCCTACTATGCCAAGCGCCAGCTGACCAAGGCCAACAAGCAGGCCTACGACGCCGGACTCGCCCGCGGCCTGTGGCAGCGCAGCGAGGCCATGGTGGCGCAAGACCTCGATAAGGTCGATCCCCGGCGCTGAAATATCTGCCGCAATGCGGAAAGCATCAAATTCTCCGGTAGCATGCCAATACCCTCGACCGATAAGCGGTTGAGGAGTTCAATACTGGGGATAACTTTCAATGCGCATCAGCAAAGTAATAATTTCGTCGCTGGCCACGGCCGCACTTCTGCTCACGGTCTCGGCGGTGCCGGCCACGGCAGCGCCTTCGCCGAAGTCCTACAAGAACTGCGCGGAACTTAACAAGGTCTACCCGCACGGGGTAGGCAAGAGCGGGGCACGTGACAGGACCTCCGGAAAGCCCGTCACGAATTTCAAAGTCAGCAATACGCTCTACAGCTACAACGACGGCGGTGCGAAGCGGCACCTGGGTGAGCGCGACCTGGACCGTGACAACGACGGCATCGCCTGCGAAAAACTCTGAGTACAGGCCGGTCAAGGGTCCCGGACAGCCGCTGCCCACGGCAGCGGCTTCCGCGCCCGGATGTGCCGCTGGGATGTGCCGCCCGGGGGCGCCCATGGGGTCAGCGCCCGGCGCCGACCTGGTCGACGGCCATGAGGGCAGTTTCCATGGTCCCGGCGAGCTCGCTCGCCGGGGCCGGCTTGGCGAACAGGTAACCCTGCAACGAGTCACAGCCGCGGTCCATCAGGTAGCGGGCCCTGGATGCCGGTTTCGATCCCCTCGGCCGTCACGGTGAGGCCCAGGGCATGGGCGGCGTCGATCATGGTGTCAAAGAACGGCAGTTGCTCCTGGCCGGTTGAGACCATGGCGACGAAAGACCTGTCGATCTTAACGATGTCCAGCGGCAGCTCGTTGAGCCGGCCGAGCGCGGAATAGCCTGTGCCGAAGTCGTCCATGGCGATCCGGACGCCGGCCTGGCGCAGTTGGCGCAGCTGGCGTAAAACATCAGGGGCCGAGTCGAAGAACACGCTTTCCGTCAGTTCCAGCGTCAGCTGGCGTGGGTCCACTTCGGTCGAGCGGACAATCGCGAGCACGTCCGCGGCAAAGTCACGGTGTTCGAACTGCAGCGCGGAGACGTTTACGGCAACGCTGTTGGCCGCATCGCCGGCCAGCCAGGGACGGATTTCAGTGCAGGCGCGGCGAAGAACCTCATCACCGATTTCGCGGATCAGGCCGCTCTGCTCAGCCATCGGCAGGAATTGATTGGGTGGTACGACACGGCCGTGCAGTTCCCAGCGGGCAAACGCCTCGAACTGCACCACGCAGCCGACGCCCGGTGCCACCACGGGCTGGTAATGCACGGAAATTTGGCCAAGCTCCACGGCCCGGCGGAGTCCCGATTCGCCCTGGCCCTGCTGCGCGGCCGAATACAGCATGCTGGGTTCGAAGCGCCGCCAGGTGTTCTTGCCGGCAGCCTTCGCCGCGCCCATGGCGGCGTGCGCTTGGCGCAGCAACTCCGCACCGTCAGCGGTCTCCGGCGTTCTGGATGCCAGGCCCATACTCACGCTGGGCCGCACCAGGGAACCGCCGACGCGGATCGGCTCGTGCAGGGACTCCGCGATCCGTTTCGTCGCGGCGTCCGCGTTGAGGCATTTCACCAGCAGCACCACGAATTCGTCGCCGCCGAGCCTGGCGATGCTGTCATGGGGGCGGATGCAGCTGCGTAGCCGGTTCGCCACTTCCATGAGCAGTTCGTCGCCGGCCGGATGCCCGAGGAGCTCGTTGAGGTTCCGGAAGTCGTCCAGATTCAGGATCAGGACATCGACCGTCTCGGGGCGGCTCAAAGCCGCGGCGAGCTGGTCGTTGAACAGCGGACCATTGGCCAGACCCGTCAGCGGATCCGGCCGGGCGCCGGAGACCCGGCGGTCGTCGGCTCCTGCGCGCGCGGTCGCGCCCGAGGGAACCGAGGGATCGGCGGTGAAAGGACGACGGCCCGGTGCGGCGCCGCTGGCGCTGTTGCCGCCCGCGGCGGTTCCGGCGTCGGGCGGCACACTGGCCAGCTGGGGCGCGTCCTGCCGGTGGGGCCGCGCTGCGGACCGACAGCGCGACCGCGGCCCCGGCTTCGAGCGGAACCAGCGAACACGTGATCTCCACCGGGACATGGGTGCCGTCTGCCCGGCGTCCGGCACCCTCGAACGGCCGCGGCCGCGGCGGGGGAGTGGCAGAGCCTGCGGCGCCGGCGGTGGCCAGACGTGACAGGACGAGATGGAACGGCTCCCGGGACATTTCAGCGAGCAGCAGGCTGTGCTCGGCTCCCATCAGCTGGGAGCGGGAGTAGCCGAAGAGCTGCTCGGCGGCGGAATTGAGGAAGCGGATGGACCCGTCCTGATCCAGCAGCAACAGCGCGTCAGGGCTGTGCTCCAGTAAAGCCAGTGCAAATCCGGTGTCCATGATTATTCTCTGTCCCCCAAGCGACGGATGTGGACAGCCGGCGCACTCTGATGTCCGTGGTTTGCGGCTGTTCCTGAATCATAGGCTGTGCGCCCGCAGCAGAACGATCCCGAACGTGCCGGGACGCCAACATGTCGGCGGCGCCTGCCGTTAGGGCCGTGGCAGGGCACCTGCCGCGGCAGGATGCGCCGCCACGGTGTCCGGCGCAAAAGCGTCCGTGGCAGCCTTCGCGACGACGGCGATGCCCGCGACCGACGTCCGTAACGCATGCTCCAGCTCGGTAGCGGGCCGGGGGCGTGAAAAGAGGAACCCCTGCAAAGCATCACAATGATGCTCCATCAGGAACCGCGCCTGCGCGGATGTCTCGATGCCTTCCGCCGTGACCTGCAGGCCCAGGCTCTTGGCCATATGGATCATGGAGGTGAGGATCGGGAGCTTCTCCGCGCCGGTGACGACCATCGACACAAAGGACCTGTCGATCTTGACGATGTCGACCGGCAACTCCTGCAACCGGCCCAGGGACGAATAGCCGGTTCCGAAGTCGTCCAGCGCGACCCGGATGCCGGCCGCGCGGAGCGTTTCCAGCTGGGCGATGACGTGCGAATGGGCGTCGAAGAACACGCTCTCCGTCACTTCGAGCACCAGTTGCCGCGGGTCAAGGCCACTACTTTTGATGGTGTCCATTACCTGTTCCGCGAAGTCCCGGCGCTGCAACTGCACGCCGGAGACGTTCACGGCCACGGACCTGCGCGGGTCACCAGCCAGCCACGGCCCCAGCTCCAGGCACGTCCGGCGCAGGACTTCGGCTCCGATCTCCCGGATCATACCGCTGCGTTCCGCCGTTGTAATGAAATTGTCCGGCGCCATCAGCTCACCCGGGCCGGCGGAGACAACGGGCTGGTAGTGCACGGCGATTTGTCCAAGTTCCACGGACTGCCTGAGCCCGGCAGTCAGCTGGGTGCGTGCCAGCAGCGCCGCATGCATCTCCGGACGGAAGTGGACGTACCGGTTTTTGCCGGCTTCCTTGGCTGCATACATGGCCAGGTCCGCCTGTCGCAACAGCTCCGACGAGGTCACGGACGCGTCCGTGCGGGTCGCCACGCCCAGGCTCAGGCCCGGCTGCAGTTGCAAACCGTCGATGGACACTGTGCGGTTCAGGGCGTCCACGACGCGGCGGGCGACGCTGTCTGCATCGCTGCAGCCGACCAGCAGGACCACGAACTCGTCCCCGCCCAGCCGCGCCACCGTGCCATGCGGCCCCACGCAGTCCCTCAACCGGCGGGAGATTTCGACCAGCATTTCGTCGCCGGCATGGTGTCCCAGGACGTCGTTGACTTCCTTGAAGTCATCCAGGTCCAGCAGCAGGACCTGGACCGGGTTCTGCGTCAGCAACGCGGCATCGGCGCGTTCCTTGAACAACAGCCGGTTGGCCAGTCCCGTCAACGGATCCTGAAAGGCCAGCCGCTTGAATCGGTCCGTCTGCTCGGCGAGTTCATCCATCGCCCGCCGCGCCTGGTTCTGGGCCCGACGGTGGGGTGTGATGTCACGGAAGTTCCAGATCCGGCCGATGACGGTATTCGAGACCGTCTGCGGCATCGTGTTGAACTCCACGGCGCGGCCGTCCGTGAATTCCAGGACGGCGTGGCTCCGCGTCACGTTGTCCCCGTACAGTGCCGTGACGTGCCGCAGGAAGGACTCCGGGTCCACAAGCTGGTCTGCGATGAACCGGATCAGGGCGCGGGGGTCCTGGGCTGCGACCAGCTCGGCGGGCATCCCCCATAGCTTCAAATACTGTTCGTTGATACCGGTGATCTGCCCGTCACTGGAGATCACCACGATCCCGTCCGAGACTGTCTCCATCGTGGCGTCCAGCAATGAGACGGCAAGCCGCCTGCCGGCGTCGTAATCCTCCCGGAAACCGGCATCCCGGATAGCGACGGCCATGGATGTTCCCGCCTCGGTCCGGACCAGCGAGCAGCTGACTTCCAGGGAAAGCTCCCTGCCGTCCCGGTGCCGGCCGACGACGGCAAAAGCCCGGCTGACGGGATGTTTCTTCCGGCCCAACCGCCCGAAGATCCGCAGGAAACCAGAGTGCTCATCGTCGGCGAGCAACAGGTGATAGGCGGCGCCGAGCAAGTGCTCGCGGGGATGGCCGAAGAGCCGTTCCGCCGCGGAATTCACGAATTTTATGGTTCCGTCCGCGGTCAGCAGTACGTAGGCGTCCGGACCCTGGTCCAGCAACGCAGCTTCATCTTCAATTCCCACGGTTTCCGGCCCCTAAAGCATCGGATGATGACGGCCCCGGGCAACGCCGAAGGCATAACGACTCTAGCTGCATCATAGTGTCTGGATGCCCGCGATCAGGGTTGATTCCGGTTCGGTGCCTGTCACGGCCGTCCGACCGTATGATCGGCGTGGTGGGCCGCGAGCGTCAGCCCGATGGCTGCTTCGGCCCGGCTCAGTCCGGCGTCCAGCCCGGCTGCGGGTTGCGGACATGACAACAAAAACCCCTGCAGGGACTCGCAGCCCAGGTTCACCAGGTAGGCGGCCTGCGCGGCGGTCTCGACGCCCTCCGCGGTGACGCTGAGCCCCAGGCCATGGGCCATGGCGATCATGGCATTCAGGATGGGCAATTCTTCGGCCCCGGTTTTGATCATTTCCACGAAGGACTGGTCGATTTTCAGCGTATCGACGGGGAGCTGCTGCAGCCGGCCCAAGGAGGAATGTCCGGTGCCGAAGTCGTCCAGAGCCACCCGCACGCCGGCCTTCCGGAGGCGCTTGAGCTGGTGGATCACATCGAAGTCGTTGTCAAAGAACACACTCTCCGTGACCTCCAGAACCAGCTGCCGGAGATCTACGCCACAGGACTCGGTCACCGCCACGACCAGTTCATCGAAGTCGCCATGCCGCAACTGCACGCCGGACACATTTACCGCCACGGACCTCGCCGCGTCCTCCCGCAGCCAGGGCCCGAGCTCAGTGCAGGCGCGCATCAGCACCTCGGTGCCGATCTCCACGATCAGTCCGCTGCGCTCCGCCGCGGCGATGAAATGCCGCGGCTGGATGATCCTTCCATTGAGTTCCCAGCGGGCCAGAGCCTCAACCTGGAGGCCGGAGTTCCCGCCGGTGGGCAGGATGGGCTGGTAATGCACGACGATCTGGCCGCTGTCTACCGCCAAACGCAGCCCGGCTTCCATCTCGGTGCGCTCCACGAGTTCGTACATCATTTCGGGCCTGAACTTCAGGTACCGGTTCTTGCCGGCCGTCTTAGCCGCATACATTGCGATGTCGGCCCGCCGCAGCAGCTCCGAAGCATCCACAAAGCCGTCGCTGATCGAGGCCAGCCCCAGGCTCAGACTCGGGTGCAGCATGGCGCCGTCGATCCAGACCGGGACCTTCACGGATTCAACAATCCGTGTGGCGACGGCGTCCGGGTCCAGCGAACCGATCAGCAGCACCACGAACTCGTCGCCGCCAAGCCGCGCCACGACGTCGTCCGGCCGTACGCACGTGCGCAGGCGTCGGGCGACCTCGATCAGCATCTGGTCCCCGGCATGGTGGCCAAGGATGTCGTTGACTTCCTTGAAATCATCGAGGTCCAGCAGGAGAAGGTCGACGGCGGTGCCGCACGGACCGTTCAGGGCACTCGCCAGATAGTCATTGAACAGTTGGCGGTTGGACAGACCGGTCAGCGGATCCTTGAACGCCAAAGCCTTGAGCTGGGCGGCCTGTTCCGCGAGATCAGCCATGGCCTTGTCTATCCGCTTCTGCGCCTCCCGGGCCGGTGTGACGTCCCGGAAGCTCCAAACCCGTCCCACCACTTCCTCGGCGACACGCTGCGGCCGGGAATACCGTTCGAAGACCCGTCCATCCTGGAAGTCCAGCACATCGATGCTTTCCACCGTGGGGTGCGAGTACAGTTCGACGACCTTGTCGACGAACTGACCGGGATCTTTGAGCTGGTCCAGGACAAAACCCATGAGCGACTCGTCGTCCTGGGTGGCCAGAAGTTCAGCGGGAATGCCCCACATCGAGACGAACTGGTTATTCGCGCTGGCGATCCTGCCCTCGCTGCTGACCACCAGGATGCCATCGGCGGTGGACTCGAGCGTGGCGCTGAGCAGGGACATGGCCTCACGAAGTCCGGCGTCGGCCTCTACGCGGGGAGAGGCATGGCGGACGGTCATTACTATTTGCGATGTGGAGGCCCGGGCGGCGCCGTTGGCGCCGTTCGCGCCGGGGGAGCCGGGGATGGGCGCGCTGGCGACTTCGGCCCGGAACTCCGAGCCGTCCTTGCGCCGCCCAACAACGTCGGTGGCTGCTGCGCGCTCGCCATCGCAGCGGTCGGTGGGAGCGCCTTGCTCAGTGCTGGAGCCGATGCCCTTCGCCGCGAGGATGCGGTGGTGTTGGCCCAGCAGTTCGGCCCGCGCGTAACCGAACATGCGTTCAGCGGCGGCATTGGCCAGGCTGATGGTGCCGTCCCCGGTGAGAACCAGGAGGGCATCCGGGCTGGATTCCACCAAGGTCTCATAGTCCGGAGCCCCGGCCCCGTTGCCCTGGGGTGCGCTCACGCCACCTCCACCGGACGACTCCGGAACCACCGATTTGCCACAATGAGACCTTCCATCCGGAAATCATAGGTCCCCGGGCGGCCGTTTGCGGCCAACGCGGTACCGGCCGGGCCGGATCGCGCCGTGGGATGAGCCACTCCGGACTCAAGCCTGGCGGCCGAGGATCATCGGGCCGTGCGGGCACCAGTCCCGGCCGGGCCGGACAGGCCTGCCGTGCCTGCCGGGCCTGCCGTGCCTGCCGCGCCAGCCGTGCCTGCCGGGCCTGCCGCGCCAGCCGCGCCTGCCGGGCCTGCCGTCCGGTCTCCGGCGACGGAGGCATAGTGGCCAAGAAGTTCGTCGCCAAGCGCTGCCCACGTGCGGCCCTGGACAGAGGCGCAGGCGGCCGACGCGAACGCGCGGCGCTTGGCGTCGTCGCCGATCAGGTCCTTCACCCGGTCCTGCAGCCCGGTCAGGTCACCGGGCTGGTACAGCCAGCCGGTCCGGGAATTCTCCACGAGGTCCAGCGGCCCGCCGCGGCCCGTCGCCACCACGGGCACCCCGGATGCCATGGCCTCCTGGATGGTCTGGCAGAACGTCTCGAACTCGCCGGGATGGACGAAGAGGTCAAAGGACGCCATGGCGAGGGGGAGTTCGTCGCCGGCCAGGAAACCCGTGAACACCGCATCGGGCAGGGTCGCTTCCAGCTCCTGGCGCTGCGGCCCGTCGCCAACGATCACCAGCCGTGTCCCCGGCAGGCCAGCCAGCGCCGCCAAGTCTTCCACTTGTTTCTCAACCGCCAGCCGGCCCACATACCCAATGATCCGCTCGCCACCCGGGGCCACAGTGGCGCGCCAGCGGGCGTCGCGCCGGGCCGGGTTGAACCGCTCGGTGTCCACGCCCCGCCGCCACATCTGAACCCGCGGAATGCCGCGGCCGCGGAGCTGGTTGAGCGCGAAGGTGGAGGGCGCCAGAGTCCGGGACGCCAGCAGATGAATCTGCTCCACCCGGGTCCAGGCCCAGTTCTCCAGCAACGGGACGCCGTAGCGGGCCGCGTAGCTGGGGACCTCCGTCTGATAAATGGCGACGGTGGGGATCCCCAGCTGGTGCGCGGCCTGCGCCGCCCGCCACCCGAGCACGAAGGGGGAGGCCAGATGGACGACGTCGGGGGCGTAGTCGGCAAGGATGCGCTTGACCCGATACACACCGCCCCACGCAACCCGGACGGTGGCATAGCCGGCCAGAGCCACCGCGGGAACCCGGTGGACCCGGGCTCCGTACACCTCGTGCGGAACGTCGGTGTCCGGCGTCGACGGCGCGATGACCAGCACCTCGTCCCCGCGCCGCTGCAGATGCTCGAGCACGCGCACAATGGAGTGGGTTACCCCGTTCATGTGCGGCAGGAATGATTCGGCCACAATTGCGATCCTCACCCCTCCACGGTGCTGCCCGTTCCTGACGGCGCGGGGGAGCGGGCGTGTCATGGAGGGGAAGATTGGGTTAACAGGAGTGCCCGCACCCGCGCTCCGGGTCCGGCCCCCGGGACGCGGGTGCGGGCTTTAGGGTGCCCGGACGCCGCCGTCGTCCGTCCACAGGATCTCCGGGATCTCATCCACATAGACCGTCTGCGGCGGCTTGAAGTAGATGACGAGAACCTGCTCGCCCACACCGAAGACGCGGTCCGTGTCATAGGGATGGGCGTGGAAAGCGCTCGTGCCGCCGCGGAACGGGAGCATCACTTCGCCGATGGTGCCCGGCCCGATGCGTCCTGTGACCCGGCCGATTCTGCCGGTCAGGCTCCGGTCAACGTCCCGGTGCGTCACCGGGCATCCGGCGTCCTCGGGTGGGGCGGGGGCCTCCGCGTTGGGTCCCGGCCGTTCCTGAGCGCCGCGGCGAGGGTCGGCAGGTAGTCGCCCACCTGGGCCAGGATCCCGCCAATCATCCGGTTCATTCCTTCGCCGCCGTTGAGGACGGAGAGCTGCCCGATATGTGCGAATGGCTCGGCCGCCGCGGCGATGATGGCCGGCATGGTTTCGGCGAGCTGCTGCGAGATAACAGCGTCCTGGTTGGTTCCCAGTGCCGTGGCCCGGGCTTTGATGCCGTCCGCCTCGGCTAGAGCCTTGGCCTTAATGGCGGATGCGGCGGCGTCACCGCGCGCCTTCGTGGCTGCCGCCTCGGCCTCGCCGGTGAGCCGGGTGGCTCCGGCTGTGGCCGCCGCGGCGGTGGCGTTCGCCTGGGCCTGCAATTCGGTGCGCCGGGCATTGGCCTGGGCCTCAAGCTCGGTGCGGCGGGCCAGGGCCTCGGCGGCGCTGATGTCCGCGGCTTTCTGTCCCTCGGCCTCGGTCCGCTTGGCATAGGCTTTGGCGTCGGCGGGCTTGCGGACCGTGGTCTGGAGTTTCTGTTCCTCACGGCCCGCCTCCAGCTTGGCCACCTCGGTTTCCTGGACGACCACTTGCTGGCGTGCGGTCGCGTCGGCCAGAGGACCGGCCTGGGCGGCATTGGCCTTGGCCTTCTCGGCATTGGCCAGCGCCAGGGACTGCCGGATCGCGGAGATGCTCCGGGCGTCGGCAATCAGCGCCTCCGCCTCCGCTTCCTTCTCCGCCGCCTCGCGGTTCCTGGTGGCCTCGGCGATGCGGGCCTCCATTTTGACCCGGGCAATGTGCGGCTTGGCGATGTTCTGGATGTAGCCGGTGGGGTCCTGCAGGTCCTTGATCTGCAACGAATCCACGACGAGGCCAAGTTTCTCCATTTCGACGCCGCTGGCGCTGCGGACCTGCGAGCCGAGCTTGTCGCGCTCGCGGATAATTTCCTCGACTGTCATGCTGCCGATGATTGAGCGCAGGTGCCCTTCAAAGACGTTGTAGACCTGGCTCTGCATTTTGGGCTGCTGGCCGAGGAACCGCCGGGCGGCGTTGGCGATGAACGGCGGGGCATCACCGATCTTGTAGATGACCACTCCTTCGACCACCACCTGGATGCCCTGCGAGGTCACGCAGGAAACTTTCAGCTCGGTTTCATTCAGGGTCAGGGACAGGGCACGCACCGTCTGGAGGCCGGGCACCACGAGGGCGCCCTTCCCGGTGACGATCTTGAAATCCAGGCCCTCCCTGGTCTCCAGGGTCCCGCGCGTCAGACCGGAGATGATGAGCGCCTCGTTCGGCTCCGCGACCTTCCACATCAGTTTCGTTGCCAGCCAAACGGCGACGACGACGATCGCCACCCCGACGATGATGGCGATCAGCGGGAAGAAAGCTGACACGTCCGGCATGACCCGAGTCCTTTCGCTGCGCTGAAAGAGCAGCTGCTCCCTTCAGTCTGCTGCGATGCCGGCACGGAAGTCCAGCCCTTCATTGCTGCGGGGAACCCGGGCGGCTACTGCTGCTCCAGGATCCGCCTGGCGTCCTGCCGGGCCGCCAGTTCTACGGGGCTGACGGTCTGCCCGGGCAGGAATCCGCCGGAGGCCATGATCCGCCGCAGCTCCGCGACGGTCCGCGGAACTGCCACGCCGCGGTGGGTCATGGCGTGGCAGTTGGCGCAAAGCGGAACCATGTCCGCAACGGGATCCAGTTCATAGCCCCGGCCCAGGCCCGACGGCGGCACGAGGTGATGGACCTCGATGAAGTCCCGGCCAATTCCGCCGTAGACGGCCTCGAAGTCGAAGCCGCACACGGCACACCGGGTACCGTGCCGGGCAACGCACAGCCGGCGCGCGTCAGCATTGTGTTCGTAACGGTTCACTTCGACGCGGGTGACGGCTCCCGGCGGTAAGGTTCCCGGCACGGGCTGCGTCGGATCCGGTCCGGGTTGCGGCCCGGACTCACTCCAGAGCCGGCGCAGCCAGGTCTCCCAGGACGGGTCAACGGCCAGCCCGGAGCCGCGGCTGCCGTCCGCCTTGATATCGTCCCAGTCGATGCCCGGCACGGCTGCTTCGAGGACCGCCGAAGGAATATGGTCCCCGAGGGGCAGAAGCGAATCGAACGACACCCGGACGGGCAGCGCAGCCGGCGAGATTTCCCGGTCCGCGAACGGTTCCGGCCGATCCGAAACCACCACACCGTGGCCAAGGAGTCCCCGGGCATGGCGCCCCCGCAACAGGAGCCAGACATCCGCTTCCGCTGGAATGTCACAGGTGCCGTCCACACCCCACGTTGCCAGGAACCGGCCCGTCGCGGTGACCTGGTCCACTGCCGCAGCATAGGTCCACCCGGTGGGTTGCTCCGGGTCCCAGGCCAGGAAGATGGCTGTCATGGACCCATTGTCGCAGCGCCTGGCCCGCGGATAGTGCCGGGCGACGCGCAAAATGCCTGGCGCAGCGGATATTCCCGCAGCGCCAGGCATTATCCGCGTCGTTTGACGAGCACGGCCGGTCAGCCGGCGTGTTCGCTTACGGGCTCGGCCGCAATCACCGGGTGGTCCCGGCCGAGGTTGCCGAGGCCGGAGGCGCCCTGCGGTGACCCCAATTCCTCGAAGAACTCCACGTTGGCCTTGACGTAATCGGCCCACTCGTCCGGAACATCGTCCGAGTAGTAGATCGCCTCCACCGGGCAGACCGGATCGCAGGCACCGCAGTCCACGCACTCGGACGGATGGATGTAGAGTGCACGGTCGCCTTCGTAGATGCAGTCCACCGGGCACTCGTCGATGCACGCTTTGTCCTTCACATCCACGCAGGGCTGCGCGATCACATACGTCATGACCGGTTACACGCCCGTGTAGACGGTTTTGCCCCAGGTGAAGAAATCCAGCGCGGACTTCCCCTGTTCGCGGAACGTGTTGGTGGAGGAGTCCTTCACACCGCCGAACGGAACATTCAGGTCCAAGCCCGCGGTGGGACGATTGACTTTGATGACACCGGCCTGCGCGCGTGCGGCGAAGTCCGTGGACAACGCCAGGGAGTCGGTGCAGATGCCGGCGGTGAGGCCGTAGCGGGAATCGTTGATGGCGGTCAGGCCGGCCTCATAGTCCGCGACCTCGAGCACAGCCACCACCGGTCCGAAGATTTCCTCGGTCACGGCGGCGTCGTCGTACGGCAGGTCCGTGAGCACGGCGGCGGGGAAGGCCAGCGCTCCCGTGGGGTCGCCGTTGTGCTCTCCGCACAGCAGCGTCGCGCCGCGTTCGACGGCGGAGCGCACCGCTGCCTGGTTCTGCTCGAACTGCTGCCGGCTCACCACGGCTCCCATCGCTGAATCCATGCCGTCGCCGGGGGTGTAGGCGGCGGCTTCTTCCGTGAGGGCCTCAAGAAAAGCGGTTCGGATGCCCGGGGTGACGTAGACCCTGGACGTCGCGGTGCAGGCCTGACCGGTGAGTCCGAACGCGCCGGCGGCCACGACCTTGGCGGCCTTGCGGGGATCGGCGTCGTCCAGGACCAGGACGCCGTTTTTGCCGCCCATCTCCAGCTGCACCCGGGCACGGCGGGCGTTCAGGATCTCCTGCAGGCCCAGACCTACCGCCGTCGAGCCGGTGAAGGACAGCCCGGCGATGCGGGGGTCGCGGGCAAGGGCGTCGCCCACCACACGGCCCTTGCCGTGCACCACGTTGAACACACCGGCCGGCAACCCGGCGTCCTGCAGGGCGCGGGCGAGGTGGGTGGCGGAGAGCGGGGTGAGCTCGGCTGGCTTGATCACGACGGAATTGCCGCTGATCAGTGCGGGGGCGGACTTCCAGGCCGGGATGGCGATGGGGAAGTTCCACGGGGTGATGAGCCCGACGACGCCAAGCGCCTCGCGGCGGGTGGTGATGGTGGTGCCCGGCAGGCCGCTGGGCAGGACTTCGCCGGTGGCGGCCCCAGCCGAGGGAACCGAAGAAGCGCAGCACATCGGAGGCGCGCTTGACCTCGCCCTTGGCTTCGGCGAAGGTTTTGCCTTCCTCATGTACCAGATCCTCGGCGATGGCGGTCTGGCGTTCCAGCAGCAGGTTGCCGGCGGCCATCAGGATGGCGCCGCGGGAGGGAGCGGGCAGGGCGGCCCAGGCGGGCTGCGCGGCGGCGGCTGCGGTGATGGCGGCGTCGACGTCTGATGCGGTGCCGCTGGGGGAGAGAGCGGCGAGCTCGCCGGGGCGGGCCGGGTTCGTCCGCTCGGTGTCCGCCTCGCCGAGCCATTCGCCGTTGATAAGGTGCCGTGCGGTGATGAGGTCGCGCGCGGTGGCGGTGGGGAGGTCTGTTGCCGTGGAAGTCATGGGGATCCTTCGGGTCGTTTTGAAGAAACGGGCGGGTTAGAGGCTGCGGATCAGGCCGCCGTCGCACCTGAGCGCGACGCCGGTGATGTACGACGCCGGGGCGCTGCAGAGGAAGGCGGCGGCAGCGCCGAATTCCCCGGGTTCGCCGTAGCGTCGGGTGGGGATGGTCTTGCGGGATTCCAGCCGGATGTCCTCGACCGTGGTGCCGCGCCGCTTGGCGGCGGCCTGGTCCAGTTCGGCCACGCGTTCCGTGGCGATCCGGCCGGGGAGGAGCATGTTCGCTGTGACGGAGTCCAACGCAACTTCGGCGGCAAGGGTCTTGAGGTAGCCGGCCAGGGCTGCGCGTCCGGTGTTGGAGACGGCCAGATTGGGCAGGGGTGCCGCCACGCCGCTGGAACCGACCGCGAGAATCCGTCCCCAGCGGCGTTCCCGCATGCCTGGCAGCACCTGGGATATGAGCGCGTGGTGGGGTTTGACCAGGAGTTCGAAGGCGGCAGCGATGTCGTCGGTGCTGAGCGTCGCCGCGGCGCCGGGTTTGGGACCCGGTCCGTTGAGTACCAGGATATCGATGGGGCCGAGTTCGGCCACGGTCTGTCCGACGGCGGCTGCCACAC
The DNA here is from genome assembly GCF_019443425.1 of Arthrobacter sp. PAMC25284. Taxonomy (NCBI): domain Bacteria; kingdom Bacillati; phylum Actinomycetota; class Actinomycetes; order Micrococcales; family Micrococcaceae; genus Arthrobacter; species Arthrobacter sp. PAMC25284. Next base: position 1,595,812 of record NZ_CP080382.1, on the reverse strand, counting down.
CGTCGGGCGTGCTGAGGTCCGCCTCGATGGCGACGGCGCCCGGCCCGTAGGCATCCGTCAGTTCGGCAACTATCTCCTTGGCACGGATGTGGCGTCGGCCGGTGATGGCGACGTGCGCCCCTTCAGCGGCGAGGGCGCGTGCGATGGCCAGCCCCAGGCCGCCGGTGGATGCGGCCACGAAGGCGGTCTTCCCGCTGATTCCGAGATCCATCAGTAACCTCCTACGGTTGTGAGTGCCGCCGGCACCGGCGCTGTCGTGGGAACCGTGGCCGGCGCGGGCGGACGCGCCTCCAGAGCCGCGGCGGCCGCTGCCAGATGCTTGAGCATGCTCGGCCGGAGGACTTCCGGGAAAGCCGCGCCCGGGGCGCGGACGCCGGCGTCGGCGATGAGTCCGCGCTGGCGCAGGCACTCCTTGCGGACGGGCAGCGCGATTCGGACCTGCTGCTCGAAGTTGATCAGCGGCAGGTACGGCAGCAGCGCATCCCGGGCTGCCTCGTAGCCGTCCGTCTGCCAGGCGCGGACGGTGGCGATGAGCGCTTCCGGGTAGGAGAAGCCCGTCATGGCTCCGGCTGCCCCGGCCACGAGTTCGTCCAGCAGCCCCTGGCCGCCGAGTCCTCCGAACACAGACACCTCGAGCGCCTCGGCGAGCCGTGCGATCGCCACGGACGTGGGCGGCGCCTCGGCCTTGACTGCGATGACGAACCGGCAGGCCTGCACCACGGAGATCAGGGACTCGATGCTGATGCCGACGCCGCTGGCCAGGGGGTAGTCCTGCAGCACTACCTTGGCGCCGGTCGCCTGGTGGATGGCGTGCAGGTGGGCGACCACCACGGCAGGGTTCGCGGAATTGGCCTGCACCATAACAGCCGCCAGGCGCTCGCCGGCGGTGGCCTGCGCAGCTCGGATTTCCTCGATGGCGGTGCCGGTGTACAGCGAGGTCACGCCAGCCACAAGGGGAAGACCCGTTTCCTCGACTGCCACTTCCAGGACCAGGGTCCTTTCTGCGGGAGTAAGTCCCGCGGCCTCGCCGAAGACACCCAGAACCGTGAGGCCCGCGGCGCCGATGGATTCGTAGTACCTCACGAGCCCGGCCAGGCTGTCCGAGTCCACGTCCAGCGTGCTGCCCTGGAACGGGGTGGCGACAACGCCCCACACTCCGTGTGCCAGTGACTCCCGCATTGGATTCTCCTTCGTTGGTTGGACCTGCATCGTTAGCGTCCTGGCCATACTGGCGGACGCTTTTCCTGGAAAGCACGGACCCCTTCGGCGGAGTCCTCGCTGTCCAGCGCTGCCATAAGGGCCGGAAGCCGGAGACCGCGGGCCTCGGCCGCGGTGAGATGCCCGGTCCTCGTGACCATCTGCTTCACGGCCTGGACGGAGGTGGGCGCGCACGCGAGGATTTGCTCCACCCAGCGCTGCACGGCGGCGTCGAGTCCGTCGTCGGGGACCACCTCGTTGACGAGCCCCATGGCCTGCATCTCCGCCGCGCCTGCCTTCCGGCCGGTGAGGAGCATGCCCATCGCCTGGGTGTGGGGGATGCGCCGCACCAGCTGGTGGATGCCGCCGTCGAGCGCCAGACGTCCCACCCGTGGCTCCGTGAGCCCGAAGCGGGCGCTCTCCGCTGCTATGACGATGTCAGCGCCGAGCACCATTTCCATGCCGCCGCCGAGTGCGAAGCCGTTGACCCGGGCAATGACGGGGATGTCGAGGCTGGTGCGCAGGCTCAGTCCGCCGAAGCCGTTCGGGTCCAGGCCGGACCAGTACTGCAGGCCGGTCTTGTCCACGGCCGTTGCGGACATGTCGGCGCCGACGCAGAACGCCCGTGTTCCGGCGCCGGTGATGACGACGGCGCGGACGCTGGGATCAGCCTCCAACTGGTTCCAGATTTCGTTGAGCCGGGCCTGGGTGCGGCCGTCGACGGCGTTGAGCACGTGCTGGCGGTCGATGACCACCGCGGCCACGTGGTTCTCGATGGTCAGCGTGACCTCTTCCACGGCGGTTATCCCAGCTTCTGAAACGGCCGTCACCGGAGCACTCCCAACTGTTGGAGGCGTTCGATGGTTTCGGCGTCGAAGCCGTTCTCCAGCAGGACCTCCACGTTGTGCTCGCCGAGCCGAGGCGCAATGCGCCGCACGGTGGGCGGGGTCGCGGAGAGCCGGATCGGGGCGTTGAGCATCTTGACGGTGCCCACACCCGGGTGTTCGGCTTCCACGATCATGCCGTTGACTGCGGTCTGTGCATCGGCCAGGGCTTGTTCCAGTGTGTGCACGGGGGCGTTCAGCAGGCCCTGGTCCTCCAGCCGGGTGGTCCAGTACTCGGTGGTGTTGGCGGCGATGCGCTCGCGGAAGATCGCCTGCAGGGCCGGCTTGTTCTTGAACTGCTCGGTCAGGGTCGCGAACTCGGGCCGGAGCGTCAGGTCCTCGTCCAGGCCCAGCGCCTCGGAAATGCGCTGCAGCGGATCCGGCGTGAAGCCGCCCACCATGCACACGGCGCCGTCGGTGGTTTCGAAGACACCGCTCAGCGGCATGGCACCCCAATTGACCTCGTAGCCGCGGTTGAGCTGCATGCAGGCCTCCTGCATCTGCAGGTGCAGCATGGAGTCGTACATGGTCACCTCCACCTTCTGGCCCACGCCGGCGGTTTCCCGGGTACGCAGCGCCAGCAGAATGCCCTGCATGAGGTGCATGCCGGTGATGTAGTCACACAGCGTGGTGGGGTAGATCGACGGTTTCATCTCGTCCGATTCGCGCCGCCACATCACGCCCGAGTAGGCCTGGGCGATCGCGTCCTGGCCGCCTTTATGCGAGTAGGGGCCCGCCGGGCCGAAGCCCGTGCCGGAGGCCCAGATGATGCCCGGGTTTTCCGCTGCGAGGTCCTCGTAGCCGAAGCCCATCCGCTCCATCACGCCGGAGCGGAAGTTACTGACCACCACGTCCGCGTCGGCCAGCAGCCGGCGAAGCACCTCGCGGCCTTCCTCGGTGCGGGTGTCCACAGAGATGCTGCGCTTGTTCCGGTTGATGGACAGGAAGATCGGGTTGTCTTGGCCGTCCTTGTCCGGGAAGGAGTTGCGGGAGATGTCCCCGGTGCCCGGGCGTTCCACCTTGATGATGTCCGCGCCGTAATCACCGAGCAGCTGGGTGCACGACGGGCCCATAAAAACCTGGGTGAAGTCAACGATTTTGATGCCTTCGAGGGGAAGCGGGGTGCGGGCGGGTTCAGTGGCGGCGGCGGGGACCGCCGTCGTGCTCTCCAGTAGTTCGTCGACCACGGTGCTCATGCCCCGACCACCGCGTCGAGGTCGAGGGTGGCGTTCGACGACGGGACGTCGCCCGGGTCAGCGCCGTGCCGGCGCATGCCCTGCTGAATTTCGATGGCGGAGACGTCGCGGACGTTGATTCCCTGTTCCACGGCGAGCGCGGCGGCGACGCCGACGGCCTGGCCCATGGCCATGCAGGGCGGGATCTCGCGGGACATCTTCTGGGCCTCGGGGGTGGCCGAGTAGTGGCGGCCGGCCACGAGGAGCTGATCCACTTCCTTGGGCAGCAGCGAACGGTACGGGTAGTAGTAGTCGCGTCCGCGGGCGACCGTGTCGGTGAAGTGCCGGCGGGACGTGACGTCGTCCTTGGTCATCACGTACTCGCCGTCGAGCAGGCGGGTCTGCCGGACGCCCATCTGGGACGCGACGTCGAGCATGTAGCAGTTCTCGAAGCCTGGCAGGTTGGCCCGGACGAAGTCGACGGCCTCGGTGATCTTGTCCCGGGCGGCGAACTCGGCGGCGGTCATGTCCGCCGGGTCCACGCCGTCGTAGCCGGTCATGTGCGGGGCGTTGCACCAGACCACACCGTCGATGGGGGTCTTGAGCCACCACAGCTCCCAGGCGCCCCCGAGCAGACGCTTGATGGTGCGGTTGATGGCGCGGGCTTCCTTCGGGTTGGCCTGCTCGAAGGCTTCGGCGGCGTCGGTGTCGACGTTGCCGAGGCGGAAAACGAGCGTTGTGAGGTAGCTGTCCTTGATATGGCTGGCGCCGGCACGGGACGCAACGTCGATGTCGCCCGTGGTGTCGATGACGACGTCGGCCATAAAGGCCTGCGGCCCGGACTTGGTCTCGCAGATAACGCCCTTGATGACGCCGTTATCCACGATCGGACGGGAGAACCATGAGTGCAGGCGCAGGTTGACGCCCGCTTCGCGGACGAGGTCGTTGGAGATCCGCTTCCAGCCGTCCGGGTCGAAGGCTGCGGCGTAGCAGATGGGCTTGGGATTGACGTGGGTATGGAAGTCGAAGGTGCCGTAGCGGCCCCACTTGTTCCACAGTTCCTCGGAAGCCTTGCGGTCATCGGCGGGCGGGACGATCGCCAGGCCCAGCTTCTGCAGGCGTTCGACGTATTCAGAGACGATGCCGGTGACGGTGATTTCCTGGCCGTTGATCATGTCATCGAGGACCAGGACCATGCCGCCGGAGGCGAGACCGCCGAGGGAGGAGTAACGTTCCAGCAGCGTCACGGAGGCGCCGGAGCGGGCGGCGGTGACGGCGGCCGCGACGCCGGCGGGGGCCGCCGCCGACCACGAGGACGTTGGAGCGGGAGATGACCGGAGCCGTGAGGTCCTGGGTGGTGGTGGCGAGTTCGAGTGACGTCATGGTGTTCATGGGGATCCTTACTTTCCGACGAAGAGGCCGTTGGCGCGGCGGGCGGCCAGGTAGAAGATGATGCTGAGGATGGACAGGACGGCGACGTAGACCGGGAACACCCAGTTGAGCTGCATCGATTGGAGCCACACGAGCAGGTAGGAGGCCGTGCCGCCGAAGAGTGCGACACCGATTCCGTAGCCGAGCGCGACGCCGGTGCCCCGGCATGCCTTGGGCATCAGGGAGGTGCTGACCACGTTGTAGAGGGTCATGTTCAGAACCAGGACGAGGGAGCCGCCGAGCAGGACCGCGGCGAAGCCGCCGATGCCGGGCTGGACATACATCAGCATGAGAAATACTGACGGGATAGCCAGGATGCGGGTGATGAGGAACCAGCGGGACATGGACTTGCCGTCGGCGAGCTTGCCGATGATCCAGCTGCCGACCACCAGGATGATGCCCAGCATCGTGGTCACGGCGAAGACGGAGGTGGGGTCTTCCTTGAAGTTGCCGCGGGCGGCGCTGGGCAGTCCGACGTTCCAGGCGTAGTTGTACGCCTGGGCGGCGCCGACGACGAAGATGATGGCCAGGACTGAGAGCCAGTGCTTGCGGACCCCGGTCCAGACGGCGGCGGGGGTATTGCCCGCCAGTTCTTCCGGTTTCATGGTCTCCGGCAGGGCCCGGCGGAGGTAGAGGACGACGAAGCCGAAGGCGGCGCCGATGAAGAACGGTACCCGCCAGCCCCAATCGGACATCACTGCGCCGCCTAGGGTCAGGCTGCAAAGAAAGCTGACGAGGGAAGCCAGCAGGATGCCGATGTTGACGTAGAAGGACATGATGCCGGCGACGTAGCCTTCACGGCCGTCCGGGACGAGCTCTACGGCATGGGAGGTGGAGAGCGGGGCTTCGATGCCGGTGGAAATACCCTGCAGGACCCTGCAGGTGACCAGAATGATGCCCGCCCAGGCGCCGATCTCGGCGTAGCTCGGGGTAACGGCGATGACGAGGGTCGTGCCGGCCATCAGCATGATGGACATCAGCATCACGCGGCGGCGGCCGATCCGGTCCGCGAGGGTGCCGAGCAGCACGCCGCCGAGGGGGCGGAACGCGAATCCGACGGCGAAGACCGCCAGTGTGTTCAGGGTCGCGGACAGCGGATCCGTGCTGGGAAAAAAGTTCGGGCCGATGAATGCGGACAGGAGGCCGAAGACCATCCAGTCGTACCATTCGAGGGCGTTGCCCAGGCCCAGACCGAGTAGGCCTTTGCGGACTTCGGGCGTGAATTGGCGGGAAGCTTTTGGTGACTCGACGACGGTGTCAAGCATGGAATTTTCCTTACGCTTGCGCCCTGCTCGTTGGGGGAGGGCGGATGAGGGTATGACGCATCGCCGTCCGGGGTTGGGGGACGGTGGCTGCGAACGTGGCACGGTCTGTCAGCGGGCAGGTTCAGGCTGCGACAGCGTGGAAAAACGGTAAGGACCGCTGCGGGATGGTGCGTTTACCACGCGTGAGGTGCGTTGACCCAGATTGCTACGCATACCTCTTCGTAGCTGTTCTTGTACCAGTGCGGGATCTCCGAGGAATAGGTGATCGAATCGCCTTCGCTCAAGCTGTGGCAGACGCCGTCAAGGTAGACGTCCTTTTTGCCTGAGACGATGTAGCAGAACTCCTCGCCGCTGTGGCTAAAGGGATTGGAGCTGGTGTCGTGACCCGGCGGCGTCATGATCCACTGGGCTTCAATGCCACCGTTAAGGCCGGGGGTGAGCAATTCGTGCACTGCTTCGCCAACGGATTCCCGGGTAACGCCTTTGAGGTTGCGCCGCTCGGTTTTGCGGACCACGGGGGATCTGGTTTCGGCCTGGCCGATGAAGAATTTCCCGACCGGTATGTCCAGGCCGTGGGCCAGTTGCGCCAGGGTGGTGAAGGACGGATTCGCCAGGCCGCGTTCAATCTGGCTGACGATTGCCGGGCTGAGGCCCGTGATCTCCGACAGGTTGGCGAGCGTCATGCCCTTTTCCTTGCGCATGGACCGCACCTTGTTGCCGACGGTGGCAAGCAGGGCGCTCGTTGCGGGGGAGGCGGTGCCCGTTGCGCTCTCGGTGATCATTGACTGTCCTTCACTGGGTGACTTGACTCACATAACTATAGTGAAGATTTTTAGCGAGTCAATGATTCTGTTCATTAAAGTAAAAATATTCACAGGAATCGGGTTTTGGGTCGTGGGGTGCGCTGGGGTGCGCCACGTCCAGCGCGTTGCCCAGGGCTCCGAAATCCTCCCGATCCAGGCCCGGACAGCACGCAGAAAAGCTGGCGCAGCCGCCGCGTTTCCGCAGACCACTGCACCAGCCGGTAGTTCGAATTTTCGGATTGCTAAGAAACGGTACTCATTCGCGACTCCCTACGTCCCGGTGGTTGCTTACCGGGTTTTTGCGTCATCGGCCAGATGCCGTGCAAGCAGCCAGCCGGCGCCAATCATTGCAACGCCCAGTGCCAGAAGAGCCCATGCACCCGTGGCGTTCAGCGACAGAAAATTAGCCGCCGACCCCACGCCCACCATGAGCCCGTAGACGCTGAGGACGATGTACAGCAGACCGAAGCCCATCAGGAAGTTCCGGGCGCCCATTGCGTTGCGGGACATGGTCCAGCCGGTGGCTCCGATGGCCAACTGCACAATGTTGAGCAGCATGGACACCTGGAACAGGCCCAGGAACATGGCCGTTGACGCGGGCCCGAAGAACGCTAGGGAGCTGTACTGCGTGGTAATGCCGGGAATGAATCCCAGGACGCCCACGACTATAAGGACGATACCTACACCCATGCCGACGTTCTGAACATCCGTCCGTCCGAAGTGAACGCCATGTGCATGAGGAGATGCGGTAGTCATTTCTGCCTCCAAACCACTGATTGCGGACACTCCAATTTTACGGCGGACCTGCGGGAAAAGCTCCGGGGCCGAAGGGCCCTGATCACAACGATCCAGCGAATCAGCCTGTCGGATCCGGACCGTTGCCCGGCACATGGCACCATGGAAGACGATGAAACTGCGAGCTGACCAGACCGGAGAACGGGGCCTCCCCATGCCCCTGTGGCTGCAGGGGGCCCTCGAGTCCGCCCAGGCCGCCATCATCTCCGCACTGATAGTGATAGCCCCTATCGTCGCGGTGTGGGCAACCGCCGGATTCCAGGACAGCCGCCCCGACGCCCTGGCCCGTCTGGCCGGCCAGGCCTGGCTCCTGATCCACGGCGTCCCGTTATTGCTGGAAACCGTGGGCGCCGGACCTGCCGCGCTCCCGGAATCGGGCACTCTATCGCTCACCCCGCTCGCTCTGACTCTCATCCCGTTCCTGCTCGCCTGGCGGGCTGGTCGACGCCTGGCGCGCGCTTCCTACACCGACCAGCTCTGGCAGGCGCTGCTGGGCTCATGGCTCATCTATGCCTGCTTCGGCCTGACCACCGGCTTCGTCTGCCGTGTGCCCGAGGTCGGCGTGGGGCTCTGGACCGCCGCGTTTCTGCCGCTGATCCCGGTTTCGCTCGGCATGGTGATCGGCGCCCGCCGCGAGACGGGCTCCTGGAGCCGGCTGATCGGCGTCGACGCCGTCGCCTGGGTGTCCCGCACAGGCCAGAACTTCCGCTGGGCCGGTTCCTACCTCGGCTCCGCGATCACCGCCGCGCTGGTGGCCTTGATGGCAACCCTGGCGGCGTCGGCCGCGCTTCTGGCGGTGGACCTGGTGATCCACTGGAACCTCGTGATCGCAGTCTATGAAGGACTCGACGCCGGGGCCACGGGCGGGGCCGTCCTCACGATCGCCCAGCTGGGCTTCCTCCCCAACCTCGCGGTGTTCGCCCTGGCCTGGACGTCAGGCTCCGGCTTCGCGCTCGGCGTCGGCTCCCAGGCCGGACCGCTGGGGACCGCCGTCGGACCGCTGCCGTCCATCCCCGTTCTCGCGGCAGTTCCGTCGGGTCCGCTCGACTTTGGATTCGTGGCGCTTGTTGTTCCGGCGCTCGCCGGGGCCCTGGCCGGCTGGTGGTTCCTGCGCGCCGGCGAAAACCACTTCGATGAGTGGCTCTCCATCAAGATCCGTGCGCGGTCCTTCACGGCCGCGGCCTCGACCCTGGTCCTGGGCGTGGTGATTGGCAGCTTCACCGGCCTCTTCGCCGCTGCGCTGGCCTGGACAGCCAGCGGCTCGGCCGGGATCGGACGACTTACCGAGATAGGTCCGGATCCGCTCCGGACGGCGCTTTTTGTGGCCGCGGAGGTGGGGATCGGCGTCGTGATCGGCTACGCAGCCGGACCGTGGCTGGAACGCCAGCAGGAACTGCGCGAGGTGGACCTCGGCGCCACCGGCGGACAGTAACGTCCTAGCGGGCCGCTACCGGCAGAGACCCCTGCAGCGTGGTCTGGCACCGGGAGATTGCCTGCTGGGTCAGGGCCTGGCGGGAGCACTCCTGGAATTCGCGGAGCTGCGAATAGAACAGCACCGACGTCAGGACCAGCAGCACCTGCAGCGCCGAGACCACCACCGCCACAATGGCCGCGATCAGGACTCGCCTGGAACTTTTGATGGTGGTGGCCCGGACAAGCAGTACGATCCCAAGAACCAGGGCGGCGGCCGTAAGGATCGCACTGAGCCATACGTAGGTGATGTCCAGCTGGAGGACGAAGAACGATCCCAGAATCACCAGGCTGAAGATGCGGAACAGGGTGCGGATCTTCGCCGCGGACGCCTCGTCCGTCGCGCCGGGCTGCTGCTGCTGGCTGCCGCGGGGGGCATTCTGGGAAGTCATGGATTCCAGCCTACGCGAGCGGCCCCATAAGCTGGGACGATGCGCATCGTTGTCCTCGTTTCCGGTACCGGCTCCAACCTGCAGGCGGTCATTGACGCCGTGAATTCCGGCGGGCTCGACGTCGAGATCGCCGCCGTTGGTGCCGACCGGCCGGGAACCCACGGGGTGGAGCGCTCGGCCGCCGCCGGAATCCCGACGTTCGTGGTCGATTTCAAGGCCTACCCGGACCGGGCGGCATGGAACGCGGCACTGACCGAGGCGGTGGCCGCGTTCGCACCGGACGTCGTCGTTTCGTCGGGATTCATGCGCATCGTCAGCGCGGACTTCATCGACTCCTTCGGCGGCAAGTACCTCAACACCCACCCTGCTCTGCTGCCGGCCTTCCCCGGCGCCCACGGAGTCCGCGACGCGCTGGCATATGGGGTAAAAGTCACCGGGTGCACCGTTCACTGGGCGGACGCCGGAGTGGACACCGGCCCCATCATCGCCCAGGAGGCCGTGGCGATCGGCGACGGCGAGACCGAAGACGCGCTGCACGAGCGGATCAAAGTCGTGGAGCGCAGGTTGCTGGTGTCCACGCTGGCAGCACTCGCCGCGGCGGGCGCGTCCGAGTAGCGTTCAAGGCCGCCCAGTAGCGCCTTGAAATAGACACGTACGTCTCGCGAGAAGACGGGTAGCTGAATGGCTCCAAACACGCTGGTTGGAATGTGATTTGGGCCATAGTCTTGCGCCCTCTTACCAATTTTTGCCAATCCGCAGGCGGTATTCATGTCTCCATTCAGCTTTGCCAAAACCAGTCCGAAAGTCCTCGGTCTCACCGCCGTGCTCGTCCTCGGATCGGGCGCTGTAGTATACGCAAACGGATATTCGACGGGCTCAGGCGGCGAGATCCGGGGTTGTGTCAACAAGAACAACGGCGGGGAACTTCGCGTCCTCGCCGCCGGGGCCACTTGCAACCTTAAGAAGGAGAAGCCGATCTCCTGGAACATCCGGGGCACTCGCGGCATTCAAGGGTTGACGGGTGCCGACGGCGGAGTGGGTCCAGCCGGCTCGGATGGCGCGAACGGTGCCGATGGTGCGAACGGTGCCGATGGTGCGACGGGTCCGGCAGGCTTGGATGGCGCGAACGGTGCCGATGGTGCGACGGGTCCGGCGGGCGCGAACGGTGCCGATGGTGCGACGGGTCCGGCAGGCCTGGATGGCGCGAACGGTGCCGATGGTGCGACGGGTCCGGCAGGCCTGGATGGCGCGAACGGTGCCGATGGTGCGACGGGTCCGGCGGGCGCGAACGGTGCTGATGGTGCGACGGGTCCGGCGGGTCCGGCGGGCGCGAACGGTGCTGATGGTGCGACGGGTCCGGCGGGCGCGAACGGTGCTGATGGTGCGACGGGTCCGGCGGGCGCGAACGGTGCTGATGGTGCGACGGGTCCGGCGGGCGCGAACGGTGCTGATGGTGCGACGGGTCCGGCGGGCGCGAACGGTGCCGATGGTGCGACAGGTCCGGCGGGCGCGAACGGTGCCGATGGTGCGACGGGTCCGGCGGGCGCGAACGGTGCCGATGGTGCGACGGGTCCGGCAGGGCCCGCGGGTCCGGCCGGCGCCCCGGGCGCTGCTGCCTCCACGACTGTCTCGGTCGTCACCAATTCGGCGGCAGCATCCACGGTTGTGGCAAGCTGCGGCACAGGTAAGGCGATGGGCGGCGGATTCGTCTATGACCCGTCGGGCAACACCATAACGGCCAGCCGTCCCGTGTTGAATGCTACAAATCAACCGACCGGATGGACAGTGACGCAGTCCAAGGGCACGGCGTCCCTTCAGGTGTACGTGACCTGCCTTCAATAGTTCGTTGTTCGCCTGATATGACGGCGCCCCTTGGCGATCATGCTGAGGGGCGCCGTCCTGCGAACAGCGCAGGTTTTCCTATGGAGGCGTTCAGCCTCGGGCCCTACTCGAGCCGGCGCTGTTTGGTCTCGGGGGAGAAGAACGCCATCCAAATTACGGCCAGCAGCACCAGCCCGCCGGCCAGCGCGAAGGATGTCGCCAGTCCCAGCTCCGGCCAGAGGACCGCGGCGAAAAACAGCGGACCGAAGCCTGCCCCGAGCCGGGAGAAGCTTGAGGCCCAGCCGAAGCCGGAGCCGCGGAGTTCGGTCGGATACAGTTCGGAGACGTAGGCGTAGAGCACGGGAATGGCCACCTGGACCACGAAACCGAACACCAGCAGCCAGAACACGGCCGCCGTCGGGATGTCCACCACAATCGCCACGATCACCAGGGTCAGCGCGGACAGCGGGCCAGTGATCGCCAGGATCCACTTGCGGCCCACGCGCTCGACGAGCAGCGCCGCCACGACCACGCCGAGGAGCCCGACGGCGGCCATGGACGCCGTCGTGACAAAGGCCTTGGCCTCTTCGAAACCGGCGCCGATCAGGATCCTCGGCATCCAGGTCAGCGCCAGGTAGTAGACCAGCAAAATGGAGAAGAACAGCGACCAGGCCGCCGTCGTGATCTTCCAGTCGAATTGCCACAGGGCGCGCAGCTGGGTCCAGGCGCTTCCGGCCGAGAGCCGCGGAGCGTCCTGCGGCTCCGGGAGGCTGTAGGCGCGGGGCTCGGCGCCGGTGGCTGCCACGAGGTCGTCGATCACCTTGGCGGCGTCCTCGCGGCGGCCTTTCCGGATCAGGAACAGGGGGGACTCGGGCACGCTGCGCCGGACCCAGAAGACCAGCAGCGCCGGGAGCACCATCACCATCATGGTCAGGCGCCAGTCCGCGAATGCCGCTACGAGGCCGGCCGAGACGAAGCCGCACAGCGCGGCGCCGATTGGCCACCAGCCGTCCATCGCGGTGAGGACCCGGCCGCGTTGCCGGCGGGGCGTGAACTCGCCCACGAGCGCATAGTCGACCGGGATGCAGCCGCCCAGGCCGAAGCCGGCCAGGAAACGGAACGCCACAAACCAACCGAAGTCCGGGGAGAAGGCGCCCAGGACGGTGAAAATCGAGAAGATCAGCAGAGTCGCGGTGAAGGCTTTCTTCCGGCCGATGGTGTCGGCGATGGTGCCCCACACAAAGGCACCCAGCGCCATGCCGATCAGGTTGGACGTGCCGATCCAGGCGGCCTCGCCGACGCTCAGGGCCCAGTGTTTGGAGAGCAGCGGAATCAGGATGCCGTTGAGCGTGACATCCCAGGCGTCGAACATAAAGCCCAGCCCGCCGATCAGGAAGATCCGTCCCTGGACCTTCCACCGCCACGGCAGTTCCTGGACCACCTGTTCGCCGCTGGGCACTGTTGTGTATGTATTCATCTCCGCCTCCTCGGGCAACTTTACGTTGCCCGCTGCACTGGCGGCGGTCGTTGTTGGCGCGCCGCGGCCAACACGCCGGGGGTACTTAACACTCCGGCTGACAGGAAAGGCTGCTCCCGTGACGCGATAAACTGGACGCATCCCCACCATCCGCGGCACCGCCGCGACATAAGACGGAGACTTTTGTGATTTTGCCGCAGACTGAGCGTGTATCCATCGACCGTGTTCCCATCCGCCGTGCACTTATTTCGGTGTACGACAAGACCGGCCTGGAGGAGCTCGCGCGGGGCCTGCACGCTGCCGGCGTCAAGATTGTCTCGACCGGCTCCACCGCGAAGAAGATCGCAGCCGCCGGCATCCCGGTCCAGGAAGTCGAGGACGTCACGGGCTCTCCGGAAATGCTCGACGGTCGGGTCAAGACCCTGCACCCGCGCGTCCACGGCGGCATCCTCGCGGACCGCCGCGTCGCGGCTCACATGGAAACGCTGGCCGGCATGGAGATCGAAACGTTCGACCTCGTCGTCGTGAACCTCTACCCCTTCGTGGAGACCGTGAAGTCCGGCGCGGCGCAGGACGACGTCGTCGAGCAGATCGACATTGGCGGGCCCGCCATGGTGCGCTCCGCCGCGAAGAACCACGCCGCCGTCGCCATCGTGGTTGACCCGGGCACCTACGGCGATGTGGTGTCCGCCGCCGCGTCCGGCGGCTTCGACCTGAAGACCCGGCGCCGGCTCGCGGCCAGGGCCTTCGCGCACACCGCCGCCTACGACACCGCGGTGGCCAGCTGGACGGCGACCCAGTTCCTCGACGAGGACGGCGACGGCGTCATTGACTGGCCCGCCTACACCGGCCTCGCGCTGGAACGCTCCGAGGTGCTCCGCTACGGCGAGAACCCGCACCAGCAGGCCGCTCTGTACGTGGACAAGGCAGCCCCGGCCGGCATCGCCCAGGCCGATCAGCTGCACGGCAAGGCCATGAGCTACAACAACTTTGTCGACGCCGACGCAGCCCTCCGAGCCGCCTTCGACTTCGCCGAGCCAGCTGTGGCGATCATCAAGCACGCCAACCCCTGCGGTGTGGCTGTCGGTTCCGGCTCCGCAGCCGACCCGATCGCCGACGCCCACGCCAAGGCCCACGCCTGCGACCCGGTCTCTGCCTTCGGTGGTGTGATCGCCGCGAACCGCACCGTCACCGCCGGCATGGCCGCCACCGTCGCGGGCATCTTCACCGAGGTTGTCATCGCGCCAGGCTTCGAGCCCGAGGCGGTTGAAATCCTCGCCAAGAAGAAGAACATCCGCCTACTGGCACTGCCCGAGGGCTACGGCCGCTACCCCTCCGAATTCCGCCAGGTCTCCGGCGGCGTGCTGGTGCAGATGACGGACAAGGTCGACGCCGAGGGTGACAACCCGGCCAACTGGACCCTCGCCGCCGGTGAGGCCGCCGACGCCGCGACCCTGGCCGACCTCGCCTTCGCCTGGACTGCCTGCCGTGCAGCGAAGTCGAACGCGATCCTGCTCGCCGACGACGGTGCCGCCGTCGGGATCGGCATGGGTCAGGTCAACCGGCTCGACTCCTGCAAGCTCGCCGTCGAGCGCGCCAACTCCCTCGGCGTCACGGTGACCTCCGACGTCGACGCCGCCGGCGGCGCGTCCGGTGCCGATTCCAGCGATGCGCCCGAGCGTGCCCGCGGTGCCGTGGCGGCGTCGGACGCGTTCTTCCCGTTCGCTGACGGCCTGCAGATCCTGATCGACGCCGGTGTCCGTGCCGTCGTCCAGCCCGGCGGTTCCGTCCGGGACGAGGAAGTCATCGCCGCGGCCAACACCGCCGGCATCACGATGTACTTCACCGGGGCCCGCCACTTCTTCCACTAGGCCTTCGCAGGATTGCCCGCCGGCTGCAACCGGCCGCCGGGCAGCCCCGCCGCCCAAACAATGGACATGCCCTCCCGTTCCGGGAGGGCATGTCCATTTTTTGTGGCAAGGAGTGAGCAGGTTGGGATTATGTCCGGTGGCTGGGCTGTACGGGGGACATGTCCAGTTGCGCGACGACGGCGGCCGCCCTGGTGGGGCAACCGCCGTCGGACTGCTGGGCGGAAGCTAGGAGGCGGCCGCCGTGGTGTAGGTCTGCTGGATGACCGAGCCCCAGTACGGGCCGTACATCGTGGTGGAGTTGCTGCCGTAGCCGTAGCTGTTCACCGAGTTCTGGTAGCCGGTGGAGCTGGAACCGATGAACCACGGCCCGCCCGAGGAGCCGCCGGTCATGTTGCACGGGATGCCCTGGGAGTTGAACTGCGGGTTGTAGGGGTCATTCTTGGCGGTGCCGGAGCAGCTCTTGAGGGTTTCGCCGTTGAACGGCGCCGCCGCCGGGTACCCGAACGCCTTGTAGGTCAAGCCCCGGGCCGCGTTGAACTGCAGGCCGGAGGCGCCCACGACGTCGGACAGGGACTGGCCGTTGAGCGTGGACATCACAGCGAAGCCGGTGTCGTAGGTCGAGTCCCCGTTGGCGGCCCACTGGCTCGGTGCGTGCAGGGATTTGGCCGTCCACTGGCCGTAGGGTGCGGAACCGTTCTGGTACGCCGGGACGAAGGTGAACTTGGTGGCGAAGGCGCCGGGGCCCTCATTGAGGCAGTGCCCGGCAGTGGAGACGGTGTTCTTGTTGCCGGCGGAGACCGAGTTGCCGGAGCAAACGTAGTTGGTCCCGGCGAGGGTGAAGAACACCTTGCCGATGTGCGGGACGGGGGACTCGCTGGCGTTGGCCTTCTTGACCGTGGCGGCGGCCTTTGGCGCCATGGTCTCGATGGTGCTCGGGGCACCCTTCTCCACCGGGGCGGACGGCCTGGCCGGAGCGCCGCGTTCCATCGCTTTCTTCCCCAGAACGTCGCCGGGAACGGCGGTCCGCATGCGCTCCGGTGTCCAGTAGCCCACGCCGGCATCGGTCACCAGATGGCTGCTGACGCCGTCCGCCGGAGCGGGCGCCTTGGCAGCTGCGGGGGACGCTGCGGCGGGGCCGGCCGCTCCGAGAGCGAGCAGGGTTGCGGCCGTAAGGGTGAACAGGCTGGTGGCCAGAGTCTTGGGTTTTCTCATGGTGTCCTAACCGGAGGAAAGCGGTGCGGCCACCGTGGGCGGCCGCTGGGATGGGAATGAAACTACGGCAGTGTGACGAGTCTGTAAAGTCGTTTGTCAAATCTTGTTGATTCGTGATGGGATGTCATGGATCTGCCGTTGGCCGCCGCCGGTAGGCGCCAAGCCGGTGTCCTCGGGTAAGTTAGGAATGTTGCAAAACCCACGATTCCGGATACACCCAGACCTTCAGGGAGACGCCCGCGCAATGGCAAAGATTATCTATACCCACACCGACGAAGCGCCGATGCTGGCCACCTATTCGTTCTTGCCGATTGTCGAGGCCTTCGCCTCCACTGCCGGTGTGGAAGTGGAGACCCGCGACATTTCGCTGGCAGGCCGCATCATCGCCTCATTCGGCGACTACCTCACGGAGGACCAGCGCGTCAGCGACGCCTTGGCCGAACTCGGTGCGCTGGCCAAAACGCCTGAGGCCAACATCATCAAACTCCCGAACATCAGTGCCTCCGTGCCCCAGTTGAAGGCCGCCGTCGCGGAACTCCAGGCCCAGGGCTATGCACTGCCGGACTACCCGGACAACCCCTCCTCGGACGAGGAGACGGACATCCGCTCCCGCTTTGACAAGATCAAGGGCTCCGCGGTGAACCCGGTGCTGCGCGAGGGCAACTCAGACCGCCGTGCCCCGCTGTCGGTCAAGAACTACGCCCGCCAGAACCCGCACAGCATGGGCGCCTGGACGTCCGAATCGAAGACCAACGTCGCCCACATGGACGCCGACGACTTCCGCTCGAACGAAAAGTCGGTGGTCATTAAGGCCGACGGCAACGTCAAGATCCAGCTGGTCAAGGAAGACGGCACGGTCAAGGTCCTCAAACGTGCCTTCCCCGTCCTGGCCGGCGAGGTCATCGACGGAACCGTGATGCGCGCCGCCGCCCTCGATGAGTTCCTGGCGGCCCAGGTTGCCCGGGCCAGGAACGAGGGTGTGCTGTTCTCCGCCCACCTGAAGGCCACCATGATGAAGGTCTCGGACCCGATCATCTTCGGCCACGTCGTCAAGGCCTACTTCGCGGATCTCTTTGCCAGCTATGGCGAGCAGATCGCCGCGGCCGGCCTGAGCCCCAACAACGGCCTTGCCTCCATCCTGAACGGGCTTCACGACCTCCCCGAGGAGATCCGCGCCGACGTCGAGGCTGCCATCCAGAAGGGCCTCAACGACGGCCCCGAACTGGCCATGGTCGATTCGGATAAGGGCATCACCAACCTGCACGTGCCCTCCGACGTGATCGTCGACGCCTCAATGCCGGCCATGATCCGCAGCTCCGGCCACATGTGGGGACGTGACGGCCAGGAGGCCGATACCCTCGCGGTGCTGCCGGACAGCAGCTACGCCGCCATCTACCAGGTGGTTATCGACGATTGCCGGGCCCACGGAGCCTTCGATCCGACCACCATGGGCACCGTGCCGAACGTCGGCCTGATGGCCCAGGCTGCCGAGGAGTACGGCAGCCACGACAAGACGTTTGAGATCCAGGCCTCCGGCACCGTCCAGATCGTCGACGACGCCGGCACCGTGCTCGTCGAGCACCAGGTTTCGCCCGGTGATATCTGGCGTGCCTGCCAGACCAAGGACGTGCCGATCCGCGACTGGGTCAAGCTCGCCGTCACCCGCGCCCGTGCCTCCGCTACGCCGGCTGTGTTCTGGCTGGACAAGGGCCGCGCGCACGATGCCCGGATGATCGCCAAGGTCGAGGAATACCTGGCCGAGCACGACACCGATGGCCTCCAGATCACGATCATGTCCCCGGAGAAGGCCACGGCCCTACACGCTGGACCGCATCCGCAAGGGTGAAGACACGATCTCCGTGACGGGCAACGTGCTCCGTGACTACCTCACGGACCTCTTCCCGATCCTGGAACTGGGCACCAGCGCCAAGATGCTCTCGGTCGTGCCGCTGATCAATGGCGGAGGACTGTTCGAGACCGGTGCCGGCGGCTCCGCTCCCAAGCACGTCCAGCAGTTGATCAAGGAAAACCACCTCCGCTGGGACAGCCTTGGCGAATTCCTTGCCCTGGCCGTCAGCTTCGAACACCTCGCGGTGAGCACGGGCAACGCCCGCGCCCAGATCCTGGCCGACACCCTGGACCGTGCCACCGGCACGTTCCTGCTGGAGGACAAGTCCCCGCGCCGCAAGGCCGGCGAACTGGACAACCGCGGCAGCCACTTCTACCTGGCCAAGTTCTGGGCCCAGGAACTGGCCCGGCAGACCGACGACGCCGAGCTGGCCGCCGCCTTCGCCGCCGTCGCCGACGCGCTGGCCTCGAACGAGGATGCGATCAACGACGAACTGCTGGCTGTGCAGGGCTCGCCGGTCGACGTCGGGGGTTACTACCGCCCCGATGTGGCCAAGGTCTCCGCCGTCATGCGCCCTTCGGCCACGTTCAGCCAGGTCCTGGGGATGCTGGGCTGAGTCCCTGAGGAATAAGTTGTAGTGCCGGAACGGCGCATCGGGAGTTCCCGGTGCGCCGTTTCCGTGTCCAAGGAGATAAGCGTCGGGTGCGGCGCGCCGCAGCCGGGCGGACTTCGGCCCCGTGCCCGGCCGCCTCAGTCTTTGTCTTTTCCCTTGCCCTTTGGCTTGTCGGCTTTGCCCTGGGCGGCGGCCCGCTCAGCCGCCGCCTGCTCAGCCGCCGCCTGCTCAGCCGCGGCCTGGGCTGCAGCGGCTTGCGCCGCAGCCTCCTTCTCCGCTGCTGCTTTTTCCGCCGCAGCCTGCTCCGCTGCGGCCTGGGCTGCTGCTTCCACGGCGGCCTTCCGTGCCGTCAAGTCGACTCGGACGGCGTCGATGGACGCGCCGATGCTCTGGTGGCGCTTGAACGAGACCTCGCCCCGCGCCGCGGCCCCATCGAGCCGCGTCGCCAGTTCATCGAGCAGCGTCAGCGCGGTGCCTGCGTCGTCAGCCGCTGCTGCTTCGGTGACTGCCAGGACCTGGGACTGGAGTTCACGGGCGGCGTCGTTACTGAGCTCGGGCGCCGGACCGCCGCAGCCGGCGAGGACACCGGTCAGTGCGGCGGAAAGAAGGAACCCGGTGAGTATCGGGGGGCGGCGATTTCCGGTACGGGACTGGCTGCTGTTGCGGTTCATGGCTGGACGTTCTCCTGCAGCTGTTTCAGGTGCTCGCCGAGGCTGCCCGTGACGGCGGGATACGGGACAACGACGGCGGGGGCTTCCGGGACAGAAAGGGCGATGGCTCCGGCGCTGATCGCTCCGAGCAACGCCACTCCGGCGAGAGCCACGGCGATGCGAGTTCGCCGGCCGGTTCGTCGCAGGCGGGCAGGCCAGCGGGACGGCCCGGGCGGCCGGGCGGGCCGCGGCGGGCCGGTGTGGCCGGAAGCGCCGCCGGAGAGGGACGGTTCCATCCGAAGCGTTCCGTTGCCGTCTCCGGTGCCAGGCAGCTGGGGAGGCCGCGCCGGCGGGGCAGGCAATACTTGGGTTTCCATTCCTGCCGGTAGACCCGGAGTGGACTCCGGCGAGGCGACGGCGCTGCGGAGGGCTGTTTCCACAGCGGTTGCGGAGGGGCGCTCAGACGGTAGCGCGGCAGTCATGGCGCGGATCAGTTGCGTCCATTCCGGCCCGAGGTGTTCGGGGACGGCCGGTTGGCGGTGGAGGCGTGCCACAGCCGACTCCACGGCGTTGCCCGGGTACTCGATTTCGCGTTTGACGCACTCGAGTAACACCAGCCCTAGGGAGTAGATGTCGCTGGCAGGGCCGATATCAGAGCCCCGGGCCTGTTCCGGACTCAAATAGGCGGCGGTTCCTACCATGGTGCCGGTGGCCGTGAGCCGGGTGCCGTCGATAATCCTAGCGATGCCGAAATCGGTCAGTTTTGGCCGAAGGGGGTCCCCGGCCCTGACGGGAGCCAGCAGGATGTTTGCCGGCTTTATGTCGCGGTGGATGATGCCAAGCGAATGGACGTACGCCAAGGCATCGGCGACACCGGCACCGATGACGGCCAATTCCTCCAGTGTCACCGGGCTGCGCCGCAGCCTGTCCCTGAGGTCCTCGCCGTCCACCAATTCCATGGTCAGGAACGGCCGCGGTTCGCCGGGGATTCTGTTGTCCGCTCCGGCGTCAAACAATGTCACGAGGCCTGGATGATTCAAACTGGCCAGGAGTTCAATCTCGGCGTCCTGGCGCCTGAGTTCATCGGCGTCGGCCAGCCGCGGGTCGAACAGCTTCAGCGCGACCGAGCGGCCCAGGTTCATGTCCCGTGCGGTGTAGACCGTGGCCATTCCGCCGCGGCCGATGACGTCGCCCAGTCTATAGCGGCCACCCAACAGCCCCGTCGTGTTGTCTGCGGGTGACCCGTCCACGCTGCCCCGTCCTTTCCGGTACGCCACGGCGGCGCCCTCCGAGAATAATACGGGGTCGGGTATGGGCAGCAACAACGAGGAGTTGGTCAACCTGCCAGGGTCCGGCTCCTCCACCTGAGCCAATGAATGCCGTTGGGTCCCCCAGCGGACCCAACGACCTTCGCTCCGGAAGCCACCGGACCTGGACGGAAACCATCGGGTTCATTAGGGCGGACGGGTCTTGTGGTCCGCCGGCGCTGGCGCATGTCCTGGCGGTCGCAACTTTCGCTCCGGGCCTGGTGGCGGCGGGCAGGACCTGCAGTGCGCTGACAGCGGCGTCCGGTTCTGAAGTGGCGTGCCGGAACCCCGGGTAAGGACGGGATTGTCCATGGGAATTCTCCTGGATGACGTCTAACGGGTGCAGCATGGCAGCCCGAAGGGCCGTGCTCTGGGGAGTCAGAGACGGCTTAGTCAGTCAGGGGAAGAACCGGGGTCAGCACAGAAGGCTGATTCCCCGTGCTGGAGCGGACCGCTGATGGGGTCGGCCCCAGTGACGGGCAGAGAGAAGTTCAAGCCTGGAAGCCAGGCGGCCGTCGCGCCGGGACCTTGGGAGGAGTGCCCGCTTCCGCAGCCGGAACCTGGCGCGGGTGGCAACGCATCCGGTCCGGGTAGCCCGGTGCCGGCGTGCCAGGGTCCCGGGCCTGCCGGGCCTGGCTCCGGGGTACCGCCGTCATCGGACACCGGGGCAGGGGGTGCCTGGGCCCTCTGCGCCGCCGGAACAGCGGCTGCGGGCGGGAGGGCGGCTGCCCAGGGCTGGGAAGGAAAGTAATAGGGCGTTGCCGGTTGCCAGTTAACGTCCGGACCGCGCGGGGACAGAACCTGTGCCGGACGTGGCGCCTCCAGGGATGGCGTGTCGACGTGCGCATCACCCGGTGCCCCGGCGGGCCCGGCGGTTTCCGCGTCTGCCGCAGCATCGGCAGGCCCGGCATCCGGAGAAATACCAGCTGCACTGGGCGGATCAGTCGAGGATCCTTCCGCCGGTGACGTGGTGTCGTCCGCCGGAGGGTTCTGTCGGGGATCCTGGCCATCCGGAAGCGTGCCGTCTGAAGGGGGCACGGACCCGTCTGGATCCAGGCCCGGATCCAGTGCTGGATCCGCGGCGGGAGGCGCGGGCCCGGGTGTGCCACCCGGCTGTGGAGGCGCTGCCGGGTCGGGGACGATGGCCGGGTCAGTGGCCGGATCAAGGGCGGGAGCGGTTGGCCCGCCGTCCGGTTCCAAAGCCGTCGGATCCGGGGATGCCGCTGCCGCGGTCGGAGTCGCTGCAGGCTCTGTCGGAACGGAAACCGCCGACCACTCAACGACGACAGGTGCATGGTAGGGACCCGCAGCGGCATGGTCATCGCCATGGTCGTCATCCCCGGCGCCGAAGAAGTCTTCTTCATCATCGGTGTCGAAGAGATCGTCGGCGTAGGTATCCACCGCATCATCGTCGAAGAGGTCGTCGGCATCGACGCCCGCAGCCCCAGCGGCCCCAACGGCGCCAGCAGTGCCGCCCGCCCCGGGGAGGGCCTGGCCGCCCTCGGCGGTGGCGGCCCCGGCGGAGAGCCCGAGCCAGACAACGCCGGTGATTCCAGCCAGCAGCAGCCGGCGCAACGGCCTGCGGAGAGACGCGCAGAACGTCCTGGAAGCTGGCTCCATGCGCACACCCCCGTTCCCGGACAACCCGACGATACCTTTCAGGTTAGGTCGGGCCCTCCGCTGCGAGTCCATAGCACGTCGAAAGAGAACTGGATCCGTGACGTCAGCCGCGGGCGTCGTTCGGGTAGCTGACCCCGAGCTGGGCGCGGACGCCGTCGAAAAGCCGCATCATGTTCAGGGAATCCTCGAGCGGCATCACGGGACTCTCGGTGAGGCCCTGCTGGACGCAGCGCGTCACCTCCCGGAGCTCGTAGGTGTAGCCCCGGCCCACGACGTCGAAGTGTTCACGGCGCGGTTCGTCGAAGCCGGTCCTGACCAGCAGCTCCGCAGGATTGTTGATCGAGCCGACGCTCTGGAAATACCCCAGGCTGCCCGCCACGGTGGCGGTGCGGGGGCCGTAGGCCAGCAAAGATGATGTCAGCTGCGCCTGCGCGCCGTGCTGGTACCCGAGAGTGAGGGCGTTCTGGGCGTCGACGCCGTCGTCGTTCAGCCATCCGGTGGCGCTGACGGTCTGCGGAAAGCCCAGTGTGCCCAGCGCCCACAGCAGCGGGTAGACGGTCAGGTCCAGCAGGGCGCCGCCTCCGTCCTTCGGCGCCCAGAGCCGGGACGTGGGGGAGTACGGCGCCGGGAAGCCAAGATCGGCACTGACCCACTGGACCTCGCCGATTTCGCCGGAGGCGGCGATGTCGAAGGCCCGCTGCATCCCGGGCAGGAAGCGGCTCCACACCGCTTCCATCAGGAACAGACCCTTGGTCCGCGCCAGAGTCACAAGCTCCGCAGCTTCCCTGGCGTTGACAGTTAAGGCTTTCTCGCACAGTACGTGCTTGCCCGCGGACAACGCAGCCAGGGCGATTTCGTGATGGTGGGCGTGCGGAGTGGCGACGTAGACGATATCCACTGCGTCATCCTCCAGCAGCCGCCGATACCCGATCTGCTTATCGTCGTCACCGTAGGCGCGGGAGAAGCCGTAGTCGGCGGCGAAGGCATCCGCGGCCGCCTGGGTGCGGGAACTGACCGCGTAAAGCTCTGCGTCGGCCAGGAGGGCCAGGTCCCGGGTCACGGATGCGGCGATGCCGCCGGTGGCGATCACGCCCCAGCGCAGCCTGGCGCCGGTAGCTGTGCGGGGGTCCTGATCCGGCTGGGAGAAAAGCCACGGCGTCGCGATGTGGGCGGTCATGGTGCCATCCTCTCACCCACTTGCGGGAGGGTGTGGGGTATTGCTGCGGGAGCTGAGGAAGGGATGGGCGGGAAACGCCGAAAGGTGCGGGAGGGATGGGGGGAAGACTACGAAAGGTGCAGGAGGGTCTGGACCAGATCCTCCTGCACCTTGCGGAAGCCGTCCGGTGCGGGTCCGGGTCGCTTCGGATAGGCCGTTTCGTCGCTCAGGCCGTCGCTGCGGCCGGCGACTTGATCCGGGCGGTTTCCTCGGTGAGCCGGCCCTGCTGCAGCCGGAACCGGCGGTCCGTCTTGTTGGCCAGGGCCCGGTCGTGGGTGACCACCAGGATCGTGGTGTTGTGGTCCCGGCTGAGCGAGCTGAGCAGTTCGATGATGTGGTCACCGGTCTGCTCGTCCAGGTTTCCGGTGGGTTCATCGGCCAGGATGAGTTTGGGCTCGTTGGCCAGGGCGCGGGCGATTGCCACCCGCTGCTGTTCGCCGCCGGAGAGCCGGTTGATGCGCCGGACATGCTTTTCCGGATCGAGCTGGACCTGTTCGAGCAGTTCCCGGGCCCGTTCCTGCCGCGCCGCCTTCCCGACGCCGGCAAATTCCATCGGCAGCATCACATTGTCGACGGCCGAGAGGTTGGGGATCAGGTTGAACTGCTGGAACACAAAGCCGATGTCCCGGCGGCGGTACTCGGTCAGTTTGCCGTCCGGCATACCGGCGAGGCTCACGCCGTTGACGATGACGTCGCCGCTGGTCGGCTTGTCCAGCGCGCCGAGCAGGGACAACAGGGTGCTTTTGCCGCTGCCGCTCTTGCCCACGATCGAGGCCAGGGTGCCCTGTTCAAGCTCGAAGCTGACGTCGTTGACGGGCTTGATGGTCCGGTCGCCGGAATTGAACGTGCGGACGAGGTTCTTGACTTCGATCATGGCTACTCTCCTCGGAGGACTTCGATGGGGCGGATACGGGCGGTGAGCAGGGCCGGGACGAGTGAGCCGATGATGGCCACGCCGAACACCGCGGCAATGCCGGCGGCAATGACGCCGGGGGAGGCGCTCGCCGTGACGGAGGTCAGCAGTTGGTTGGCACCGCCGAAGGCAGCGCCGCCTCCGCCGCCGCGCTGGCCGGGTCCCGCCGTCGTAGTTGAAGTGGTGCTGGTACTGACCAGGGCGGAGGCGATGCCGCCGCTGGCGAAGGATGCGACGGCGGCGCCCACCGCGCTGCCCAGTGTCACGAGCACGAGGGCCTCGAGGACAAACTGCAGACCGATGGTCCTGTTAGGGGCGCCGATCGCCTTGAGGACGCCGATCTCCCGGCGGCGCTCGCGGACCAGCATGACCATAATGAGCAGGATGATCACGCCAGCGGTGCCAAGGGCGGCAACGAAGGCGAGCAGCGAGATGTTCTTGACACTGTCCAGCGAGCTGACGGCGGTTTCGAGGTTGCGCTGACCCTGCGTGACATCGGCTTTATCGGCACCGAGTGCACTTTGGAGCTCAATCTTGGCGTCGTCGACGTTTTCCATGCTGTCGACCGTGACGATCATCGTGGACAGCTCGTCCGGCAGCCCGGCCAGGGCCTGGGCGGCCGGGAGGGTGAGGTAGAGGGCGTTGTTGCCGAAGGCCGTCCCGGCGTCGAACAGCCCCGCGACGGTGTACGTCTGGTCGTTGATGGTGAACGTGGAGCCGACGGACACGCCGTTTTTCTCGGCGAGGGTGGTACCGAGGATCGCAGTGTCGGACACGGCCGTGTAATCGCCCAGGCCGGTGCCGTCAGTGATTTCCAGCGCCTTGCCGGTGGTGTCCACTTCGGCGCCGATCCCGGTGGCGGTGATCGAAAGCGTCCGCGCGGGCTGCGCAGTGCCGGTCGTGCCCGTGTCCTGGTTGCGGTTGCCGAGGGTTCCGGCATCGACGGCGGCCGTGAGGCTGGTGGTGAGAGCCGCGGTGGGCTGCCCGCCCGGGCCGCCCTGCCCGGCGGCGGCAGCGGTGGCGTTGCTCAGCCGGAGCGCCTGGGTCCCGACGACGGACGTTACGTTTGGCACGGCGGCGGCCGTGGCGGCCTGGGCAGACGTCAGCGGTTCGCCGCCGCCTTCGAAGCCCTGGCCGCCGGCCGGGTTGACGGTCAGGACGGTGCCGACAGAGGTGTTGAGTTCCGCCACCTTGGCGGCCACCGCCTGATTGGCAACGAGCATGGACAGGGCGAGGCCGATTGCGACGGCCAGTACTGCCACCACGGCCCCGGTCCGGACCTTGTTTCGGAAGGCATTACCTACGCTTCGGGCGAGGACGCTCACTGGACTCCTAGGATCTTGTGCCGGACGGTATGGCCGGCTGCTCGTCCAAGAGTCGTTGGGCGGGCTGTGCGGCGGACAGCCCGTGGCTGTGTCTGCGCTGTGAAAGCCTGGAACGCGGCACCGGGGCCTTGCTGCAGCCGGGGCCGGACACAGCCGGCCCGGACACAAGGAGCCCCGGCCCTCCCTTGCTGAACTGCTCCCCGAGAGTCAGAACTGATTTCTCAGTCCAACTTTCGGGGTGCAGTTCATTGCGGGGGAGCCGGGGCTCTTGCGGCAGTTTCCGGCCGAAGCGCGGACTGCCTGGTGTGCGACTACTTCGTCAGCGGGCCGAGTACCGGATCGTCGGTGTAGGCCGTCTTGACGTTTTCTGCCGTCACGATGACCGGCTCCAGCAGGAACGCCGGAACGACCTTCGTGCCGTTGTCGTAGGACTTGTCATCGTTGACCTCGGGCGTCTTGCCTGCCTGCAGGTCCTTGACCATGGTGATCGCGTGCTCAACGAGCTTGCGGGTGTCCTTATTGATCGTGGAGTACTGCTCGCCGGCCATGATGGACTTGACGGACTCAACCTCGGAGTCCTGGCCCGTGATGACCGGAAGCTGCTTGCCGGCGGCCTTGACGGAGGTCAGGACTGCCCGGGCCAGCGTATCGTTCGGGGACAGCACGCCATCGAGCGTCGCGGAACCGTAGGTGCCTGCGAGCAGGGTGTCCATACGCCGCTGGGCGTTTTCAGCCTTCCAGCCCTGGGTGACGGCCTGTTCGAACGAGGTCTGTCCGGACATGACCGTGAGGGTGCCGTCGTCGATCTTCGGCTGCAGGATGCTCATGGCGCCGTCGAAGAAGACCTTCGCGTTGGCATCATCCGGGGACCCGGCGAAGAGCTCGATGTTGTACGGGCCCTCGGGCTTCTTGGCCTTCATTCCGTCCAGCAGCGCCTGGCCCTGCAGTTCGCCGACCTTGAAGTTGTCGTAGGCCACGTAGTAGTCCACGTTCTCGGTGTTCAGCAGCAGACGGTCGTACGCGATGATGGTCGCGCCGGCGTCTTTGGCCTGCCGGAGCTGGGTGCCGAGCTGGGCGCCGTCGATGGCACCGACGATGATGACCTTGGCACCCTTGGTGACCATGGCACTGATCTGGTTCTGCTGCTCGGAAACGCCGCCGTTGGCAAACTGCACATCGGCCTTGAATCCGGCTCCGTTGAGGCCGTCGTTGAACAGCTTCTCGGCCAGGACCCAGTTTTCACTGGTCTTCTGCGGGAGCGCGACGCCGATCGAGGAGTCCTGCGGGAATCCTGCTGCGCCGGAGGCGCCGCCTGCCGTGGTGGGCTCCGAGCGGCCGCAGGCCGTCAGCGCCAGTGCTGCAATAGCGGCGATTGCCGCTGCCTTTCCAGCTTTACCAATCATTTGCATTACTTGGTTCTCTTTCTATAGGTGGAGTGGGAAGCGTGTGGGGGAGCCGATCAGGCCTCGCGGTGAATGACCTCTTTGGTGCGGGTCGTCTCGTCAGGCTTGATCTCGTTGTTCCGGCCGAAGTTCTTCATCATCAGGCCGATGATGGACTTTTTGCCCTGGGACTTGTTGTAAACATCGAAGGCCACCGCGATCAGCAGGACGAGGCCCTTGATGATCTGGGTCAGGTCGGCGCCGATGCCCAGCAGCTGCAGGCCGTTGTTCAGGACGGCCATCACGAGGCCGCCGACGATCGATCCGATCACGGTGCCGACGCCGCCGGTTACTGCTGCGCCGCCGATGAACACGGCCGCGATGGCGTCCAGTTCCCAGCCGACGCCGTCGAACGGGCCGGAAGCGGTGGAGCGGCCCACGAAGATCATGCCGGCGAGGCCGGCCAGGATCGACATGTTCATCATGACGAGGAAGTTGATTTTCTTGGACTGCACACCGGACAGCTCGGCCGCGTGGCGGTTGCCGCCGACGGCGTAGACGTGGCGGCCGACGATCGTCTTGGAGGACACAAAACCGTAGATCAGCACCAGGAGGGCCAGGATGAGGCCCGGGATGGGGAACGAGGTACCGGGCCGGCCGGTGGCGAAGAGGTACGTGGCGAACAGGATGGCGCCGCAGACCAGGACCAGCTTAGTGATAACGACCCAGGCTTCGGGGACGTGGGCGCCGATGGTCTTGGCATGGGAGCGGGAGCGCACGGCGCTGAAGATGACGAACGCAACACCGGCCAGGCCAAGCAACAGGGTGAGATTGTTGAAGCCGGTGTCCGGCCCCACCTCCGGGAGGTAGCCGGAGCCCAAATATTGGAAGTCGCGGGGGACCGGGATGGTGTTTGATTTGCCGATGAACTGGTTGAGGCCACGGAACAACAGCATGCCGGCCAGCGTGACGATGAAGGCCGGAATGCCGACGTAGGCCACCCAGAAGCCTTGCCACATCCCGATCAGCGCGCCGAGGACCAGACCCAGCAGAACGCCGGCGTACCAGGGGATACCCCAGTCCCGGACGGCCATGGCCACGGCCACGCCCACAACGGCCGCGACGGAACCAACGGACAGGTCAATGTGTCCGGCGATGATCACCAGCACCATGCCGATGGCAAGGATCAGGATGTAGGAGTTGCCGTTGAAGAGGTTGATGACGTTGCCGGAGGTGAGCGTATTGCCGCCGGTGGCCACCTGGAAGAAGACGATCAGTGCCACGAGGGCAAAGATCATGCCGAATTGGCGGGTGTTGCCGCCAAAGAGCTTCTTTAACGCGTTCATTGTGTCAGTCCTTGTGTCTGGAAGGGTCTGGAATGTTCCAGAAAGTCAGGCGGCCGTGCGGGCGGAAGTCATCAGTTTCATCAGGCTTTCCTGGCTGGCTTCTTCCTTGTTGAGGACACCGGTGATGGCGCCCTCGAAGATGGTGTAGATGCGGTCCGAGAGCCCCAGTAGTTCCGGCAGTTCGGAGGAAATAACAATGACGCCCTTCCCCTGGTTGGCCAGCTGCTGGATGATCCCGTAAATCTCGTACTTCGCGCCGACGTCGATTCCGCGGGTTGGTTCGTCAAGAATCAGCAGGTCCGGATCGGTGAACATCCATTTCGCGAGCACCACTTTTTGCTGGTTGCCGCCGGAGAGTTTTGAGACGCCTTCCTCGACGGACGGGGTCTTGGTGCGCAGCGACTTCCGGTATTCCTCGGCGACGGCGAATTCCTTGTTGTCATCGACGACTGAGCGCTTGCTGATTTTTTCCAAGTTGGCGGACACGGTGGTCGTCTTGATGTCATCGAGCAGGTTCAGTCCGAGCGACTTCCGGTCTTCCGTGACGTAGCCGAGGCCGGCGTCGATGGCCTGGCGGACGGTCTTCAGGGTAATTTCCTTACCCTCTTTATAGAGGTGGCCGGAAATGAAACGGCCGTAGGACCGGCCGAAGATTGACCTGGCCAGTTCGGTCCGTCCCGCGCCCATCAGGCCGGCGAAACCGACGATCTCGCCGCTGCGGACGTGGAAGTTTGAACCCTTGCAGACCAAACGGTCCTCGATCTGCGGATGGCCAACGGTCCAGTTTTTGACCTCGAAGAGCACGTCGCCGATTTTCGGTTCATGTTCCGGGAAGCGGGACTCCAGGGTCCGGCCGACCATGCCCTTGATGATCCGGTCCTCGTCGACACCGTCGGCCTTGACGTTAAGGGTTTCGATCGATTTTCCGTCGCGGATGATGGTGATGGAGTCCGCGATCTGTTCGATCTCGTTGAGTTTGTGCGAAATGATGATCGACGTAATCCCCTTGCCCTTCAGGCCCAGGATCAGATCCAGCAGGTGCTGTGAGTCGGACTCGTTCAGGGCTGCCGTCGGCTCGTCCAGGATCAGGATTTTGACGGACTTGTTCAGCGACTTCGCGATTTCCACGAGCTGCTGCTTGCCGACGCCGATTTCCTTGATGGGGGTGTCCGGGTCCTCGCGGAGCCCAACTCGGGCCAGGAGCTCGATGGACCGGCTGCGGGCCTCATCCCAGTTAATGACACCGCGCCTGGTGGGTTCGTTGCCGAGGAAGATGTTCTCCATGATGGAGAGCTCCGGGATCAGGGCGAGCTCCTGGTGGATGATCACGATTCCGGCGTGTTCGCTGGCCCGGATGTCCCTGAACTGCTGAACCTCGTTCTGGTAGACGATGTCGCCGTCATAGCTGCCGAAGGGATATACGCCGGAAAGGACCTTCATAAGGGTCGACTTGCCGGCGCCGTTTTCGCCGCAGATGGCGTGGACTTCGCCGGCCTTGACCCGGAGGCTGACCTCGTCGAGGGCCTTGACGCCGGGAAATTCCTTGGTAATGGATCGCATTTCAAGAATGATCGGATCGCTGTGCGTGGTGTCGGACGTCATGTGCCGTACGCCTCCCGTGGTGACTTCGTTGTCGCCCTGTAAAAAACAGGGCCGTCTGATGAAAAAGTAAACTGGATCACGTGCATTGTCGTCAAGTCTTTAACGCAACAGCTCGATAACGATAGCGTCACGGCGCGCGGATTCCGGCGTGCTGGAAGACCAGGGCCGCGGCCCCCAGAGCCTCTGCCCGCTCGCCGAGCGAGGACATAGTCAGCGTGGTGGATTCGCCGATGACCGGCACGGCGTGGCGGATCAGTCCCCGCCGGACGGGCGTGAGCAGCAGCTCACCGAGGACTGCCAGCGGGCCACCGATCACGATGACTTCGGGGTTGATCAGGTTGGCCACGTTGCCGAGGGCCCGCCCCACGGCGAGGCCGGCGTCATCCACCACGCGCAGTGTCGCTGGATCCTTCGCGAGCGCGTTCCGGACGATGTCCCCGGGGGCCAGGGGGTAGTTCTCGCCCCGGCTCAGGAGCTCGATCATGGTGGTCGTGGACGCAATGGTTTCCAGGCATCCGCGGTTGCCGCAGCGGCACACCAACCCGTGCTCATGAATGGTGGCGTGGCCGATTTCCCCCGTCACGCCGACGCTGCCGTAGTACGGGGCGCCGTTGAGGATCAGGCCGGCGCCGATGCCCGAACCGATCTTGAGGAACATCAGGTTGCAGATGCCGCCGTGCGGCCCCCAGGTGACTTCGGACAGGGCGCCAAGATTGGCGTCGTTGTCAACAAAGACGGGGATCTTCAGAGTTTCTTCAAGGTGCTCCAGGATGTTGATGCCGACCCATTCAGGCAGGATTGCCCCTTGGGCGACGGTGCCGGTGCGGCGGTCGATGGGTCCTGGGATGCCGACGCCGGCACCCACCAGGGCGCTGCGTTGGACGCCGCTTTGCTCCAGCAGCCGGTCCAGCAGTGCGACAGCGGCCGCGATGCCTTCGTCGGCGTGATGGCCGAGCGGCAGCAGAACCGATTCCTCCGCAATCACGTGGTAGCCCAGGGACGCCAGGACCACGCGCAGGTGCCGCCGGCCAAAGTCGATGCCGACGGCTACGATGCCATTGCCGTTGAGTCGGACGTTCAGGGCGCGCCGCCCCGAGCTGGTGGTCGGCTCGGTCGAGACCGTCCCCTCGTCCTGCATGATTTTTACGATGTTGGAGACGGTGGCGGTGGACAGGCCGGTCTGCCGTGCCAGTTCCGCCTGCGTGGACGGGCCTGACCGGAGGCAATCGATGATCCGCTGCTGGTTCAGGTGACGGAGGGCGGACTGCGATCCGGGGTTTTTGGTACGGCTCCTCGTTGAGCTCGTTGGTGAGGGCATGTAAAGAAGCGTGCCGTATCCGCGGCTTGTAGTCAAGAAGTTAACGCAATCGTTGCAGAAGAGACCGCCGTCCATTGGGGGCATTCCGTCCGGTGGAGGGTCCCTGGGGGCGGAAATGCACCGCTGCTCCCACCCCGGGCCCGGCTACGCTGGGTTCGTCCGCAGGCGGTGTGCGGAGACCCGGCGATCCTTGAGGTGGTAATGGTGCTACTGGCCCTGATGCAGGCGAAGGCTGCCGTGCTCGATGTGTCGGCGAACTGCGATGCGATCGACGACGCTGCCCGCAGAGCGGCATCAGCGGGCGGGCAATTGCTGCTCACTCCGGAGCTGTTCCCGGTGGGCTATGCGCCGTGCCGGCTCCGGACTGATCTGGATCCCAGCACGTTGCCCGCGATCCGCCAGGTCATGGTGGAGATAGCCCGGCAGCACCGCATCGGCCTGGTCTACAGTCTTCCGGCCGTGACCGCAGACGGGCAATGGCGCATCACGGCCACCCTCCTGGACGGGAACGGCACGGAACTGCTCAGCTATGCCAAGGTCCATTTGTTTGGGCCGGACGAGCGCTCGGTCTTCAAGGCGGCCGATGCGGCTCCCGCCGTCGTGGATTTTCACGGCGTCCGCACCTCCCTGGCGATTTGCTACGACATTGAGTTTCCCGAAACGGCGCGCGCCGCCGCGCTCCGCGGCGCCGGTCTGCTTCTGGTCCCGACCGCACTCGGCCCCGGGTTCGACGCCGTGCCGCAGGTCCTGATCCGGGCCAGGGCGCTGGAGAACCACATGGCGGTCGCCTACGCCAACCACGCCGGCGCCGAGGACGGCATCGAATTCCCGGGCGGCAGCGTCATTGCGGCTGCCGACGGTTCGCTGCTGGCGGCCGCCGGATCCGGGGCCGAACTGCTGTTTGCCGAGGTGGGGGTGGCTGGCCCGGACGACGCCGATGCTGTCTCGTATCTCCGGGACCACCGGCCCGGGACTTACCGGGGCTGGGAAGGCTGAACCGGGCCCGTCGCGGGGCCTTCGCCAGGGCCGCCCAGCGGTCCGGGACGGCGGGTGTACTGCAGGGCAATCCAGAGTTCGGCCCGGGCCTGCGCCCGGTCGAGGTCCATGCCCAGCAGGTCGGCAATCATGCCGATCTGCCGGCGGACGCTGTTGCGGTGCAGGCCGGTGGCCTTCGCCGTGGCGTCCCAGCTGCCGTTCTCGCCGAGCCATGCCCGCAGGATGCCCAGCAGGCCGTCCCCGCGAACGGTCTCAAGCGCCAGCAGTGGTCCCAGCAGCCGGGCCGCCAGCATCGCACCGGCCTCCTGGCCCAACAGTCCGGTCACGGACCAGGACACCTCATCGGCCCGGATGCTGCGCCTGTCAGAGCGGGCACGGCCGCGCAGGGATGTCACGTCCTGGTAGGCGGTGGCGAGGCCGGTCAATTCCGTGCCGCTGCCGATCACGAGGCGCCAGCCGAGCCGTTCAACGTCGGCCAGCAATGCGTCGTCGACCTTCAGCCGGGTGATGGCCGCGAAGCCGTAGTCGGTGACTTCCACGAGCTTGGTGTCGAAGAGACGCCGCCAGTCAAGCAGTTCCCGGACCGGACCCTCGCCGGTGCGGCTCGTCCCGGGCGCGGCATCGGGGCGGATTCCCTGCACCACACGCAGCTCCCCGGATCTGGTCGAGGAAACACTTTGCGCCAGCAGGTCCTTGAGCCCGTTGATGTGCCGGGTGGGACCTGCCGCGATCCTGTCGGGATGCAGCAGCAGGGCGGTGGCGAGCTGGCTGGGCGCCAGCGCACCGCTCGTGCGCTGCCGGACCAGCAGTTCCAGGAGCCCGACGACGGTCGCCACCACACTGTTCTGCGCGGGCGTCAACGGGGTGTCCGTGCCCAGGACGAGGGCTCCAAGGGTGGCGTCCCGCGTGCTGCGCAGCGGGTAGCCGAAAACCAGTGAGGAACCCGCGGCGTCAAACGAATCCATCTCTACCCGGGGACCGCTGCCGGCCAGTAGCCTGGCCAGAAGCGGCTTGAGAAGCGCCGGGTCCGCGCTGGCCGGAATGCCCTGGGTCGCTCCGCTTGCACCGCGGGCGCGCACCCGTCCGTCGGAGCCGAGCAGGACTGCCCAGACGGGCACCCGCTGCACCAGCGCCGCGAGGAGCTCGTGCTCGGGCCGGGCGGACAGCACCGCGCGCATGAGCTGTTTGTTGGTGTCGGCCAGATGCCGGAAGGTCTTTGCGGAGTCCGATTCGAGCAGCCGGGAAAACTCCAGTCCGACTGCGGCGAAGGGGACAGTCCGCGGGACGGCAACAAGGGTCAGGTTGTGCCGCCGGCAGGCCTGTAGCACGGTGTCCGGGACGGCATCGAAGTAGGGCTCCAGGCCGAAGCCAAGCGCGCCGACGCGGGCGCTGACAAGCCGCCGGACGTAGGCGTCCACGCGTTCCTCGCGTCCGCCTTCGTCCAGGAACGGCAGCCCCGCGGTCAGCAGGAATTCGCCGTCGAGCAGGTACGGCGTCGGATCCTCAAGCTCGCTTGGTTCCACCCAGCGCAGCCGATCCGCGCCGTTGCCCGCATCGTGCAATACGGTCAGGCGCGCTGGCAGCTTGTGCAGGAACTGGTCCAGGGTGACGAAGCCGAGCTGCTCCGGCGGCTCAGCAGCCACGGCCGGGGCATCTGCTGCGGACAGGCACCCGCAGTGCTATCAATCTTGGTGCGTTCTGCCTCATGACTGTTGACTATAGGGCACTTTGCACAACTGTGAGGGGCGCCTCACGCGCATACGCTGAGCCGGGGAGCAACCGACCACCATTGAACGATAAGGACGTCAACGATGACTGTGCCAACTCTTGCCGGGGAACGGCCGCCCGCCGCCGCAGCCCGTCCGGGCCTGGCGGCCCAGCTGCTGCGCCGCAAGCCGATCGGGCAACTGGTCAGCGAGGCCGAGAGCGGACACGGCGGGACAGGCCTGATCCGCAGTTTCGGCGTGCTCCAGCTGACCATGATCAGCGTCGGCGCCACGCTTGGTACCGGCATCCTGGTTATCCTGGGCGATTCGGTACCCCTCGCCGGGCCGGCCATCTGGATTGCTTTCGCCATCGCCGGACTCGCGGCACTGCTCTCGGCAGTCTCCTACGCGGAAATGGCCGGACTGGTGCCCGCCGCCGGGTCGAGTTATTCCTACACGTACGCCACGATGGGCGAGGGCATGGCCTGGATCTGCGGCTGGTGCCTCGTCCTGGAATATGCCGTCTCTGTCGCCGCTGTCGCTGTCGGATCCGGGCAATACGTAAATGAAGCCCTGTCCGTCTTCGGCCTGGCCCTGCCGGACGCCATGTCCCAGCCCCCCGGGGCGGGTGGGATGCTGAACGCTCCAGCCATCGCGATTGTGGTGCTTGCCATGGTGCTTCTGGTCCGTGGGGCCAGGGAGAGCGCCTGGGTGAACACCGCGATTGTCGTTATCAAGGTCGGTATCCTGGTGTTCTTCTGTGCCGTGGCCTTTACAGCGTTCAACGGTGCGCACTTCGAACCACTTCTGCCGATGGGCGCCGCCGGCGTCTCCGCCGCCGCATCCCGGGTTTTCTTTTCCTACATCGGGTTTGACGCCGCGTCCACTGCCGGCGAAGAAGCCCGCAACCCCAAGCGTGACCTGCCGCGAGCCATCCTGCTCTCGATGCTGATCGTCACCAGCATTTATGTCCTCGTGGCCGTCGCCGCCATCGGCGCCCGGCCGTGGGGCTGGTTTGACGGCACCGAAGCGGCGCTCGTGAAGATCCTCGAGGAAACCACCGGGCAGCCCTGGGTTGGCGTGGTCTTCGCCGTCGGTGCGGTCCTGGCCATCGCCAGCATTGTGCTGACCGTCCTGTACGGTCAGACCCGCATCCTGCTGTCCATGGCACGGGACGGGATGATCCCCAAGATATTCGGCCGCGTCTCGGCCCGGACCGGCACCCCGGTGGCAGGAACCCTGATTGTCGGTTCCGTCGTTGCCCTGACTGCCGGGCTGGTCCCGCTCGGTGCGCTCGCCGACGCCACCAGCATCGGCACCCTGTTCGCTTTCGCCCTGGTCAACGTGGCCGTCATCCACCTCCGCCGCACCCGCCCGGAGCTGCCGCGCAGCTTCCGTGTCCCGCTGTTTCCGCTCACCCCCATCCTCGGTGCACTCATGTGTGCTTACCTGATGGCCAATCTGGGCGCCGAGACCTGGGCGGTTTTTGGAATCTGGATGGTTGTCGGGCTGGCAGCCTACCTCGGCTACGGCCGCCGGCATTCCAGGGTGGCTGCGCTGAGCGATGCGGAATACCGTGAAGCATCACGAAGCACAGCACCTGGCGCCACCGCCGCACCCGAACCGACAAAGGCAGAGATCTCATGACCACCGCCACCGAACTTCCCGCCCCGAAACCGTCAGCAGACGCCACCCCCGGGGCCGGCGCGGCAGCCGAGGCGCCCATCACTATGCTCAACCCGGACTTCCCGTTCAGCTATGACCACTTCCTGGCGCATCCGGACGGCCTTGGCGCTGTTCCGCCGGAACTGTACGGGACCGAAGTCGCCGTCGTCGGAGGAGGGCTCTCCGGGCTCGTCACCGCCTATGAGCTGATGAAGCTGGGCCTTCGTCCGGTCATCTATGAGGCCGACCAGATCGGCGGACGCCTCCGGACGGCCACCTTCCGGTCTGCGCCCGGGGTGGTCGCCGACCTCGGCGGGATGCGGTTCCCGGTCTCCGGCAAGGCGTTCTACCACTATGTGGACCTGCTGGGGCTGAGCACCGAGGAATTCCCGAACCCGCTCGCCGCGGCGACCTCGAGCACCGTGATCGAGTTGGCGGGGGAGAAGTACTACGCCGCCACCGCCGCCGACCTTCCGCCGTTCTTCCTGGAAGTGGCCGAGGCGTGGAAAGCGGCCGTTAACGACGGCGCACAGTTCGCCGAGATGCAGGCCGCCATCAGGGCCCGGGACACCGCCCGGATCAAGCAACTCTGGAACGCACTTCTCCCGCACCTGGACGAACAGACGTTCTACGGCTTCATCGCCGCCAGCGACTCCTTCAAGAAGGCCGGCTTCGCCCACCGCGAGGCGTTCGGCCAGGTCGGGTTCGGCACCGGCGGCTGGGATACCGATTTCCCCAACTCCATCCTGGAAATCCTGCGCGTTGTCTACACCGACGCCGATGACCAGCACCGTCTGATTACCGGCGGCGCGCAGCGGCTGCCCGAGGCGCTGTGGCAGCACGCGCCGTCGGGCATGGCGCATTGGCCGGGCGGCACCTCGCTGGCATCACTGCACGCCGGCGCGCCGCGCGGCGCCGTGGACCGGATCGCCCGGGACGGCGGCGGGGACTTCCGCGTCCGGGAACGCTGGGGGCGCGAAGCAGCTTTCCCGGCCGTCGTCACCACCTGCCAGTCCTGGCTGCTCTCCACCCGCATCCACGCGGAAGAAGCGCTGTTTCCCGCGGAGCTGTGGACCGCAATCGAACGCTCCCACTACATGCAGTCCTCCAAGACGTTTGTGATGGTGGACCGGCCGTTCTGGAAGGACATCGATCCCGCGACAGGCCGCGAGGTGATGTCCATGACCCTGACGGACCGGCTGAACCGCGCCACCTACCTGCTGGACAACGGGCCCGACCAGCCCGCGGTCATCCTGCTGTCCTACACCTGGAACGACGACGCGCTGAAGTGGCTGGCCCTGACCGCCGAGGAGCGGGTGGAACTGATGCTGCACTCGCTCGGGCAGATATACCCGGGGGTTGACATCGCCAGCCACATCGTCGGCCAGCCGATTACCGTCTC
Source organism: Arthrobacter sp. PAMC25284 (assembly GCF_019443425.1). NCBI lineage: Bacteria > Bacillati > Actinomycetota > Actinomycetes > Micrococcales > Micrococcaceae > Arthrobacter > Arthrobacter sp. PAMC25284. Next base: position 1,559,109 of record NZ_CP080382.1, on the reverse strand, counting down.
GTGGGAAGCGGACCCCAACTTCATGGGGGCCTTCAAGGCCAACCTGCCCGGGCATTACCGTTACCAGCAGCGCCTGTTCACCCACTTCAAACAGGATCATCTGCCGGAAAACCAGCGCGGGATCTTCCTGGCCGGGGACGACGTCTCCTTCACCGCCGGCTGGGCCGAGGGCGCCGTCACGACCGGGCTGAACGCTGTGTGGGGCGTCGTGAACCATCTCGGCGGCCACTCCCACGCCGCGAACCCCGGACCGGGGGAGCTGCTCGAAGAGCTGGGCCCGATTTCGTTCGACTGACGCGCAATAGGGCCGGCGACGCGCAAAACCCTGGCGACACCCGAATTCGGGTGTCGCCAGGGTTTTTGCGCGCTGCGGGAGCGGAAGCGAGTCCTAGCTGCCGTGCATTTCCCGGTGCGCCTGGGCCAGGTCCCGGTAGTGTGCCGCGTTGTGCTGGATGCCGGCGAACTCCTCGTCGCTCAGTTCCCGGCGGACCTTGGCCGGCACCCCGGCGACGAGCGAGCGGGGCGGTACCACGGTGCCTTCGAGCACCACCGCCCCGGCCGCCACCAGCGAGCCGGCGCCGATCACGGCGCCGTTGAGGATGGTGGCGCTCATGCCGATCAGACAGTCGTCCTCGACCGTGCAGCCATGCACCACGGCGCCGTGGCCGACGCTGACCCGGGCCCCGACGGAACAGGGGAAGCCGGGGTCGGCATGCAGCACAACGTTGTCCTGCAGGTTCGTGCCGGCGCCCACGGTGATGGCAGCGGTGTCCGCGCGGACGCAGACACCGTAGAAAGCGCTGGAGTTCTCGGCCAGGCTGGCCTTGCCGATAAGCGATGCCGTCGGTGCGACAAAAACGGAGTCATGGACAGCCGGGGTGTCGCCGGCGAAAGCGTAGAGAGGAGCCATGCCCCCAGCCTAGGACACGGTGACCGGGGGACGACCTGCCGCCGGTCACATCGTGCCCGTCGGCTCCGCGCGCGTCGGCTCCGCGCCGGAAATGCTCCGCGCTAGGCGGGACCGCGCCGGAAATGCTCCGCGCTAGGCGGGACCGTCAGGGCCGGGGGAGCGCAGCACCGTGAAACGTTCGGTTGCGTGGTCGTGCAGGACCCCCGCCACGCCGTGGGGATCCTGGGACCGGGATTCCGCAAGGACGACGGCGATCGGGGAGCCAGGGCCGGCAACGCGCCCCAACTCGGCGATGACGCCGACGCACTCGGCCGGCGGCAGCCCAGCCAGTGCATCGACCGCCCACACTGCCGGGAACGCCGCGGACGCGAACGGCAGGCTGCTTGCCTGCGCGACCGAGGCCTCGAGGCCGCGGGCGCGGGCTGCCTGGACATTCTCCTCCGAGGAATCAACTCCGGTGAAATGGATGCCTGCCTGGACAAACGCCAGTCCGTCAGCGCCCCGCCCGCAATCGAGGCCCAGGACGGCGCGGCGGCCCTCAGCCTTGAGTAACGCGACGAAGCCGGTCAGGCGCGCGTCCCGGAATGTTGCCATAGGTCCAGTTAAGGGTGCCGGTCGTCCGCTGGCAACGCCCAGCGTCTTGGCCCCGGCAATATCGGCCCAGCAGCAGCGGTCCGGCGGCCTAGTTAAAGACCACGGTCCGGTTGCCGTCCAGCAGCACGCGGTGCTCGGCATGCCACTGCACGGCCTGGGCCAGGGTGCGGCCCTCGACGTCGCGGCCCATCTGGACGAACTGCTCGGCCGTGCGCCGGTGATCGACCCGGATGACTTCCTGCTCGATGATCGGACCCTCGTCCAGGGCCGCCGTGACGTAGTGCGCCGTGGCCCCAATGAGTTTCACGCCCCGGGCGTGCGCCTGGTGATATGGCCTGGCGCCCTTGAAGGAGGGCAGGAAGGAATGGTGAATGTTGATGGCCTGGCCCGTGAGGTCGCTGCAGAGTTCGTCGGAAAGGATCTGCATGTAGCGGGCCAGCACCGTGAGTTCGACGTCGTGCTCGGCCATCAGCGCGCGGAGCTCGTCCTCGGCCTGCACTTTAGTGTCCTGGGTGACAGGGATGTAGTGGAACGGGATGCCGTAGAACTCGGCCAGGCCCGCCAGATCCCGGTGATTGGACACAATGGCCGGGATGTCAATCGGCAGGGTGCCGGAGCGCTGCAGGAACAGCAGGTCATTGAGGCAGTGGGCTGAAGTGCTCGCCATCAGCAGGGTGCGGACCTTCCGGCCGGCCGGGTTCAGGTTCCACTGCATCCCGAAAGCCTGCGCGACGGGCTCGAGGGCCGCGTGCAGTTCGGCAGCCGGGACCGCCGTCGTCGCTTCCACCCGCATAAAAAACGTGCCGGTGCTCTGGCTGCCGTACTGCTGTGAATCCGTAATATTGCAACCGGCCACGAGCAGGGCGCCGGCAACGGCGTGCACGATTCCCGGCCGGTCAGGGCAGGAAAGAGTCAGGATGTGGGAAGAAGTCAGGTTCTCGTCAATCACGAAGAACAGCCTACCCGCGTCGGAGGTCAGGCCCTCCGCGGGTTTTGGTAGTCTTAACGGGTCGCAACTGGCGTTGGATGGCTAACCATCAGGGAGCGGCACTCACGAAGACCACGGATCGTACGCCTGGGCCGAGGGTCATGTCTTACCGGTTGGCAGCCTGAGGGCTGCAGGCCTGTTGCTGGGGGTCCCCACGGGCGCCCAGCCGATGCCGTGCGGGCCCGTAACCAAGGGGCAGCGCAGCAGGGCCAGCCGGTAGCCTGACCTATAGCAGTTCCCGTTGCCTAGCCAGGAGTTCCTCGTGACTACCACCACCGCCACCTCAACCGCCGTGAGCAACCAGCCACTCGCCGAGCTTGACCCCGAAATCGCCGCCGTGCTAGCCCAGGAACTGGGCCGCCAGCGCGGCACCCTGGAAATGATCGCCTCCGAGAACTTCGCCCCGCGCGCGGTGATGGAAGCCCAGGGTTCCGTCCTGACCAACAAATACGCCGAGGGTTACCCGGGCCGCCGCTACTACGGCGGCTGCGAATACGTCGACGTCGCCGAGCAACTGGCCCTCGACCGGGTCAAGGACCTCTTCGACGCCGAATACGCCAACGTCCAGCCGCACTCCGGCGCCCAGGCCAACGCCGCCGCGCTGCACGCCATGATCACCCCCGGGGACAAGATCATGGGCCTCTCGCTGGCCCACGGCGGACACCTGACCCACGGCATGAAGCTCAACTTCTCCGGCAAGCTCTACGAGGTTGCCGCCTACCAGGTTGAGGAAGACAACTTCCGGATCGACATGGACAAGCTGCGCGAACAGGCCATCGCCGAGAAGCCGCAGGTCATCATCGCCGGCTGGTCCGCCTACCCGCGGCACCTTGATTTCGCCGCCTTCCGTTCGATCGCCGACGAAGTCGGCGCGCTGCTCTGGACCGACATGGCGCACTTCGCCGGCCTCGTCGCCGGCGGACTGCACCCGAGCCCGGTGCCGCACTCCGACGTCGTGACCTCCACCGTGCACAAGACCCTCGCCGGTCCGCGGTCCGGTGTCATCCTGGCCAAGCAGGAGTGGGCCAAGAAGCTCAACTCCGCCGTCTTCCCGGGCCAGCAGGGCGGCCCGCTGATGCACGTCATCGCTGCGAAGGCCGTGGCCTTCAAGATCGCCGGCACCGCGGAATTCAAAGAACGCCAGGAACGCGTCCTGGAAGGCGCCAAGATCATCGCCGAGCGCCTCGGCCAGGCCGACGTTGCCGAGGCCGGTGTGTCTGTGCTGACCGGCGGCACCGACGTGCACCTCGTGCTCGTGGACCTGCGTCATTCCCAGCTGGACGGCCAGCAGGCCGAGGATCTGCTGCACTCCGTCGGGATCACCGTCAACCGCAACGCCGTCCCGTTCGACCCGCGCCCGCCGATGGTCACCTCAGGCCTGCGCATCGGCACCCCGGCCCTGGCCACTCGCGGCTTCGGCGCCGAGGAGTTCACCGAGGTTGCCGACATCATCGCCACCGCACTGAAGGCCGGTTCCGCGGCCGACGTTGAGGCGCTGCAGTCCCGCGTGGACCGGCTCGCCGACGATTTCCCGCTGTACCCGCAGCACGAGCAGTGGTAGTCCATGACCTCTGTAGCAACCGCACAAATTCTTGACGGTAGGGCTACCGCCGCTGCCATCAAGGCCGAACTGACCGAACGCGTTGCCGCGCTCCAGGGCCCGGGGCATCACCCCGGGCCTGGGCACCGTGCTCGTGGGGTCCGACCCCGGCAGTACGTGGTATGTCGGCGGAAAGCACAAGGACTGCGCCGAAGTGGGCATCACTTCGATCCGCCGCGACCTGCCCGAGGACACCAGCCAGGACGATCTCCTGGCTGTGATCCGCGAACTGAACGACAACCCGGAATGCACCGGCTACATCGTGCAGTTGCCGTTGCCGAAGCACATTGATCAGGACGTCATCCTGGAGGCCATGGATCCGGAGAAAGACGCCGATGGCCTGCACCCGATGAACCTCGGCCGGCTCGTCGCGAATGTCGGCAAACCCATGAACTCGCCGCTGCCCTGCACACCCAAGGGCTGTGTGGAGCTGCTGGCCCGGCACGGAATCAAGCTCAACGGCAAACGCGTGCTCGTGGTGGGGCGTGGGGTCACTATTGGCCGTCCCGTCGGCCTCCTGCTGACCCGCAAGGACGTCAACGCCACGGTGGTCCTGGCCCACACCGGCACCGTGGACCTGTCCGCCGAACTCCGGCAGGCCGACGTCGTCATCGCCGCCGCCGGCCAGCCGCACATGATCAAGGCGGAAGACCTGAAGCCGGGAGCAATTGTGCTCGACGTCGGCGTCAGCCGGGTGGACGACGGCAACGGCAAGGCCGTGGTCACCGGGGACGTGGACCCCGCAGCCGCCGGTGTCGCCGCCTGGCTGTCCCCGAACCCTGGCGGTGTGGGGCCGATGACCCGCGCCATGCTGCTGGCCAACGTGGTGGAGTCCGCGGAACGCCAGGCCGGTATCGGCTAGGCGCCGCCCGGGTAACGCCGTGGCAGGGCGCCGGTTCCTTCGGGAGCCGGCGCCCTGCCGTGTTAATGCCGTCCCGTTCGCCCGGGGTGGAAGCGCGATTCCGGCCCCGGCACATTTGCGATAATAAGCACATGCAATCTCTGGGCAACCCCGCGTCATCGTCAGATCCGTCCGCGTCCACGCCGCGGTCCCGCTTTTCCGTGCTCCGCATCAGCGGACCCGGACTGATGGTGCTGATCATCGCGTTCCTGGTCGCGGTGATCTTCGCAGCAAACCAGAACGACGTCGTCGGCTGGGTGGTGGCGATCATCGCCGGCTTCTGGCTCGTCCTGGCATCCTTCGTGGTCTTCAGCATCCGGAAGGCGGCCAGGAAGGCAGGCGCCAAACTCAACGAGGCGCAGAACGCCTTCAACGCCGCAGCCGGCCGTGCACCGTCGTCGGGCAGCGCCGACCACGGCTCCACCCGCCTCGTCAACGGACCCCACGAAGCCGACGGTGTCCGCGACATGAAGCTCGATCACTCCTTCAAGATCGTCCAGGTGCAGATCCGCGTTGTGGAGCAGGAACGTGCCAAGGGCGACGCCGCGGACCAGGAAACGATCCGACGGGCCCCTGGAGACCATAGAGATCACCGCCACGAACGCCAGGGACATGATCAAGCCCGGCGGCGGCTCCGGCGAGCCCGTCCGCGGAACCATCATCGACTAGAGTGGATCGGGTGATCTCGGCATTGAAGAAGGACCACCTTCGCATCGCATCAGTCAACGTCAATGGCCTCCGTGCCGCCTACCGGAAGGGTATGGCGGAATGGCTGGAGCCCCGCGACGTGGACATCCTCTGCCTGCAGGAAGTCCGCGCACCGGATGAGATTGTTGAGGCGCTCATCGGAGAGGGCTGGTTCATCCTGCACGCCGAAGCAGAAGCCAAGGGCCGCGCCGGTGTTGCCATCGCCTCCCGCGCCGAGCCCCTTGCCACCCGGGTTGGCATCGGCGACGACTACTTCGCCACGGCCGGTCGCTGGGTGGAAGCCGATTACACCGTCCACGATGCCGCCGGCCAAGCCTCCCAGCTGACCGTTGTCAGCGCCTACGTGCACTCCGGCGAGGCGGGAACCCCGAAGCAGGATGACAAGTTCCGGTTCCTCGACGTGATGATCAGCCGTTTGCCCGAACTGTCCAAACACAGCGACCACGCCCTCGTGGTGGGCGACCTGAACGTCGGGCACACCGAACTGGACATCCGGAACTGGAAAGGCAACGTCAAAAAGGCCGGATTCCTGCCCGAGGAACGGGCCTACTTCGACCGCTTCTTCGGCGAGGAGATCGGCTGGAAAGACGTCCACCGGGAACTCTCCGGCCCGGTCGATGGCCCCTACACCTGGTGGTCGCAGCGCGGCCAGGCCTTCGACAACGACACAGGCTGGCGCATCGATTACCAGATGGCCACGCCGGCCCTGGCCGCGGCGGCGGTGTCCGCCGTCGTCGACCGCGCCCCGTCCTGGGACACCCGCTTCTCCGACCATGCCCCGCTGGTAGTGGACTACCGGCTCTGAGCCCGAAGGTTTTATCAACATGACTAGCTCAACCGCTGCTGCCACAAAGAAGCGCATTCTTTCCGGCGCGAAGCCCACGGCGGATTCCCTGCACCTGGGCAACTACATCGGCGCGGTGCGCAACTGGGTGGACATGCAGTCCCAATACGACGCCGTGTTTTTCATTCCGGATCTGCACGCCATCACAGTTGACTTCGAACCTGCCGAATTGGCCAAACGCACCCGGGTGGTGGCGGCCCAGTACATTGCGGCCGGAATCGATCCCGACAAGTCCATCTTCTTCGTGCAGTCGCATGTTCCTGAGCATGCGCAGCTGGCCTGGGCGCTGAACTGCATCACGGGTTTCGGCGAAGCATCCCGCATGACGCAGTTCAAGGACAAGACGCAGAAGTCCGGGGCGGACGCCGCGACACTCGGCCTGTTCGCGTATCCGACGCTGATGGCCGCTGACATCCTCCTGTACCAGACGGACCTGGTGCCGGTGGGCGAGGACCAGCGCCAGCACCTTGAGCTGACCCGCAACCTGGCGCAGCGCTTCAACACGCGCTACGGGGAGACCTTCACGGTGCCCGAGGCGACCATCCTCAAGACCAGCGCAAAAATCTACGACCTCCAGAACCCCGCCGCCAAGATGTCCAAGACGGGTGAATCTCCCAACGGATCCATCCAGCTGCTCGAAGACCCCAAGCTCGCTGCCAAACGCATCAAGTCCGCCGTGACCGATGCCGGGACGGACATCCGTTTTGACCGGGAGGAAAAGCCGGGCATCTCCAACCTGCTGACGATCTATTCAACGCTGACGGGCAAAACCGTGGCAGAGCTGGAAGCCGAGTACCAAGGCAAAATGTACGGCCACTTGAAAACGGATCTGGCCGCAGTGATGGTTGACTTTGTCACGCCGCTGCGGAACCGCACGAACGAGCTGATGGCCGATCCCGCAGAGCTGGACAGGCTGCTGGCCCAGGGCGCGGAGCGTGCACGGGAAATTGCTTCGGTTACGCTGGCCCGGGTCTACGAGCGCATGGGCTTCCTGCCGTCGCTCAGCTTGGCCGGAGTCCGCTAGGTCAATGTCCCCCGTCAGCAAAGTCATCGCGAAAGACGCCACGTCGAATGGGCACGGACCCCGCGAAGGCGTCAGCATCGGCGTGATCCTGGGTTTCCCGCCGGACATTGCCGAGGAGCTGGGGCGTTGGCGGGCATCCTTCGGCGACCCGATGGCCGGCGTCATTCCCGCGCACATCACGCTGATCACCACAACAATGACCCAGGACTGGGATGCGACGCTGTCCCACGTCCGGGCGGTCGCCCGGAAGCAGGATCCGTTCACGGTGACCATCGCAGGCACCGGGACCTTCCGGCCGGTGTCCCCGGTTGTGTACGTGAATGTCAAAGACGGATTCGGCGACTGCGTCAGCCTGCACCGGGAACTCCAGACCGGTCCGCTGGAACGGGACCTGCCGTTCGCTTATCATCCGCATGTAACCGTCGCCCACGACGTGGCACCGGAAAGCCTCGACGAAGCCGAAGCGGCGCTCAAAAATTACCGGGCAACGTTTCCGGTGGTTAGCATGGGACTTTACGAGCACGACGACAACGGCATCTGGCAGCTACGGGAAGAGCTTAATTTTGGGACCGAACCGGACGACGACCGAGGCCCGGACGGGGCAACAGGGGCCCGCTGAGCCGCCGCTCCCGACAGAGCTGGCGAAGCTCAAGCTTGAGGTGATCCGCAAACGCGTCGAGTGGGGCAAAGCCCGGCGCGCCAGCGGCGGCGTGGCTGCGCTGATGCCTATGGTGCAGTGGCTGCTGGCCCGGCTCAATGCCCTCCGCCCGATGCGCGCGTTCCAGCACTACAACCTCGAACGCGGACCCCTGATGAGCGCCGGCATTGGCTTCACCATGTTCTTCTCCATCACCGGGTTGCTGACGACCGGGTTCTCCGTGGCCGGCCTTGCGCTGCGCGGCCAGCCGGAACTGCTGGACCGCCTGGTCAACAGCGTCGCGGTAGCTGCTCCGGGACTGCTGAAGGTCAATGGCAACGACGGGCTTGTGGACCCGCAGGAACTGCTGGATCCCGGCGGGCTTGGTCTGACGGCGGCGATAGCCGCCGTCGTGACGGTGGTGACGTCGCTAGGCTGGATCAACGGCATCCGGCAGGGCTTTCGCGGCGTAGCCATGCTCGCCCCGCTCAAGCGCAATCCGGTGTTGAGCAAACTCTTTGATGTCGGCACGCTGCTGCTGCTGGGGCCTGGCGCTGGTCATCAGCTCGGGCGCCTCGCTGGTCTTCGGCACAGCCGCCGGGTGGCTCATGGACTTGCTTCAACTGGATCCTCGGGTGGCCGGGCCGATCGCCGGGCTGATCAAGATCGCCGTCCCCTTACTGCTTAACTGGGTGACGGCGGTGATCCTGTTCCGGCTCGCCGGCGGATTGCAGCTCGGCCGCCAGGCGCTGCTGCAAGGTACCATCCTGGCCGGGATCGGCACCACAGTGCTGCAGGTGTTCAGCACTGAGCTGCTTGCCGGGGCCGGGCGCAATCCCATCCTGGCGCCGTTCGCCATTATCATCGGCTTGTTGATCTGGTTCAACCTCGTCAGCCAGGTCTACCTTTTCGCCGCCTCGTGGTCCGTTCTCCGGGAAGCGGATCTGAAGACCCCGGGGACGGCGACCACCACCGGCTGGGGCGCCCGTCAGGTCCAGCCTGGTAAGACCCCGGTGGAGCACCCGCGGTCCCCGGGTGCTATGCTCCGGCGTCGAGGTACTGGTCGGCCCACGCCGAAATAATCTTCGCGGCGCGTGCGGCCTGGCCCTTGCCCGTCAGCAGGTGGTCGCTGCCCTCGAGCGAGACAAAGCTGCGCGGGTGCCGTGCCGTCTGGAAGATGCTGCTGGCATTCTCAATCCCTACCGTGTTGTCGGTGGGGGAGTGCAGCACCAGCAGGGGCATGTGCAGGCGCCTGATGCAGTCGGTGAGGTCCGCTGCGCGCAGATCCTCCACGAAGTGCCGGCGGATCTCCACGACCTTGCCGCCGAGGTCCACTTCGGCGCTGCCGTCGCGGCGGATCGTCTCCAGGGCGGCGTCAAAGACATGCGCCACATGATTCGGTGAAAACGGTGCGCCGACGGTCGCGACGGCGTCGATTCCCGGAATTTGGCTGGCCGCCGACAACACGGCTGAACCGCCGAAGGAGTGGCCCACGAGCAGGGAAACCTCGCGGCCGGAGGCGCGCATGAACTCGGCCGCGGCGACGGTGTCGGCGACCTTGTGGCTGAAGGATCCCTCCGCCCACATGCCGCCGGACTCGCCGAGGCCCAGGTTATCGAAGCGGAGCATGCCCACGCCGCTGTCCGCCAGCGCTTTGCACATGCGCGAGGCTGCGGGGCTGTCTTTGCCGAGGGTGAAGCCGTGGGAAAAGAGGCCCCAGCCTTTCACCGGGCCCCGCGGGCACGTCGACGATGCCGGAGAGCAGCTCTCCGGTGGATCCGTGGAACGAGACTTTTTCGGAGCGGGTCACTGCGGGCCTTTCGCCGGAGGGATCAGTGGTGCGGATACGGCGACGGCGCCATCCCCCACAGTCCTACCCTCGCACAAGCTTGGGCAGGGGGACCCAGTGTTGTGGGGTCCCTGGTGGGAAATGGCGCCGTCGTCGACTGTCGCGTAAGAGCGGCCGCTAGATCTTGCGGGACAGGATGGCCTGCTTAACCTCGGCGATCGCCTGCGTGACCTGGATGCCGCGGGGGCATGCCTCGGTGCAGTTGAAGGTGGTGCGGCAGCGCCACACGCCTTCCTTGTCGTTGAGGATCTCCAGGCGCATGTCGCCGGCGTCATCCCGGGAATCGAAGATGAAGCGGTGCGCGTTCACGATGGCGGCCGGGCCGAAGTACTGGCCATCGGTCCAGAACACCGGGCAGGAGGAGGTGCACGCGGCGCACAGGATGCACTTGGTGGTGTCGTCGAAGCGTTCACGTTCCTCCGCCGACTGGAGACGTTCCTTCGTGGGCTCATGGCCCTTGTTGATCAGGAACGGCATAACCTCACGGAAGGACTGGAAGAACGGCTCCATGTCCACAATCAGGTCTTTTTCCACCGGCAGGCCCTTGATGGGCTCGACCGTGATGGGCTTGGTCGTGTCCAGGTCCTTCAGCAGGGTCTTGCAGGCCAGCCGGTTGCGGCCGTTGATGCGCATCGCGTCGGAACCGCACACGCCGTGGGCGCAGGAGCGGCGGAACGACAGGCTGCCGTCGGTTTCCCACTTGATCTTGTGCAGGGCATCGAGCACCCGGTCGGTCCCGTACATGGTGACCTGGAAATCTTCCCAGGTGGCGTCGTCGGAAACCTCGGGGTTGTACCGGCGCACCCGGAGGGTGACGTCGAACGTGGGGATTTCGCCGCCGCCGCCGATGTGCGCGGGGAGTTCAATCTTGGAGGCTGGTTCAGCGAGTTCAGCGGTCATTTCTAGTACTTCCTCACCATCGGCTCGTAACGGGTAAAGACAACCGGTTTGCTGCCGATCCGGATGCCGGGTGCGAGTTCGGCAGTTTCCGATGCGCCGGCGGCCGGTGCGCTGTCTGCCTTGTACACCATGGAGTGCTTCATGAACTTCTCGTCGTTACGGTCCGGGAAGTCCTCGCGGAAGTGCCCGCCACGGGATTCCTCACGGTAGAGCGCCGCGACGGTCATGACTTTCGCCAGTTCCAGCAGGAAGCCAAGTTCCACGGCCTCGAGCAGGTCCAGGTTGAACCGCTTGCCCTTGTCCTGGACGCTGATCCGCTGGTACCGCTCCTCGAAGGACTCGATGTCCTTCAGGACCTGGTTCAGGGTGTCCGCGGTCCGGAACACCTGCATGTTCGCATCCATGGTGTCCTGGAGTTCCTTGCGGATCGCGGCGACCTTCTCGGTCCCGGCCGACGTCCGGACGTGCTCGAGCAGGTTCAGCGTATAGGCCTCCGGATCTTCCGGGAGTTCCACGAAGTCCGCCGTCTTGGCGTACTCGGCCGCGGCGATGCCGGCCCGCTTGCCGAAGACATTGATGTCCAGCAGCGAGTTGGTGCCGAGCCGGTTGGAGCCGTGCACTGACACGCACGCCACCTCGCCGGCGGCATAGAGGCCAGGGACCACGGTGTTGTTGTCCTGCAGGACCTCGGTGGTGATGTTGGTGGGGATGCCGCCCATGGCGTAGTGCGCCGTCGGGAAAACCGGCACCGGCTCGGTGTACGGTTCCACCCCCAGGTAGGTGCGGGCGAATTCGGTGATATCCGGGAGTTTCGCGTCGATGTGGGCCGGTTCAAGGTGCGTCAGGTCCAGGAGGACATAGTCCTTGTTCGGGCCGCAACCGCGTCCCTCGCGGACTTCGTTGGCCATGGAACGGGCCACGATATCGCGCGGGGCGAGGTCCTTGATGGTGGGGGCGTAGCGCTCCATAAAGCGCTCACCCTCGGAGTTGCGCAGGATCGCGCCCTCGCCGCGGGCGGCCTCGGAGAGCAGGATGCCCAAGCCGGCGAGGCCTGTCGGGTGGAACTGGAAGAACTCCATGTCTTCCAGCGGGATGCCGCGGCGGAACGCGATGCCCATGCCGTCACCGGTGAGGGTGTGGGCGTTGGAAGTGGTTTTGAAGACCTTGCCGGCACCGCCGGAGGCAAAAATCACGGACTTGGCCTGGAAGACGTGCAGTTCGCCGGAAGCGAGGTCATAGGACACAACACCGGCAACGCGCTTCTGGATGTACGACGTGCCGTCCTCACGGAGGGCCTCTTCCTCGACCGTCAGCAGGTCCAGGACGTAGTACTCGTTGTAGAACTCCACGTTGTGCTTCACGCAGTTCTGGTAGAGCGTCTGCAGGATCATGTGGCCGGTGCGGTCGGCGGCGTAGCAGGCGCGGCGGACGGGAGCCTTGCCATGGTCGCGGGTGTGCCCGCCAAAGCGGCGCTGATCGATGCGGCCCTCGGGCGTGCGGTTGAACGGCAGGCCCATCTTTTCCAGGTCCAGGACGGCGTCGATCGCTTCCTTCGCCATGACCTCGGCCGCGTCCTGGTCCACCAGGTAGTCGCCGCCCTTGATCGTGTCGAAGGTGTGCCACTCCCAGTTGTCTTCTTCGACGTTGGCCAGTGCCGCGCACATGCCGCCCTGGGCCGCGCCGGTGTGGGAGCGGGTGGGGTAAAGCTTGGTCAGTACTGCTGTTCGGGCGCGTTGACCGGATTCGATCGCCGCGCGCATCCCGGCGCCACCGGCACCGACGATGACGACGTCGTACTTATGGACCTGCATACCAGACGCTCTTTCTCTCAAAATTCTCTGTCTAACACCGCCGGCGGAGCCGGTGCGGTGAAGTCTCGTGATTGTTCCCGGCCCGCAGCGGGCAAAGGGAGCAGGGCCGCGGCGGACCGTCAACTGCTGCCGAGGCAGCGGTCCGCGGCGGTGGCGCCCGTCAGGACGCGGGGCAGAAGCCGCCGGGCAACTGGACGCCGTTCACGACCGGGCACGGATCAAACGTGAAGATCACAAGGGTGCCCAGGACGATGATGACCGTGGTTGCCGCGTAGAGCACGACCTTCAGCGCCAGACGGGTGGAGTCTTTCTCCGCGTAGTCATTGATGATGGTACGGACGCCGTTAGTCCCGTGCAGCATGGCGAGCCACAGCATGGCAAGGTCCCAGATCTGCCAGAACGGATCGGCCCACTTACCGGCCACGAAGCCGAAGTCGATGGCCTTGATGCCCTCGCCGACCAGGAGGTTGACGAACAGGTGGCCGAAAATCAGGACAACCAGGACGACGCCCGAGAGCCGCATGAACAGCCATGCCAGCATTTCGAAGTTGCCCCTGGACGAACCGCTGCGGCGGTACTGCGGCTGGATCTTTCCAGAGCGCGGGGACTGGATCTGAGAAGCAGTCATGGTTTAGTGACCTCCAAAGGCGAGGGAAAGGTGGCGAATGGAGAAGCCCACCATCACGACGACCCAGAGAGCCAGGACCGCCCAGAGCATCTGGCGCTGGTACTTCGCGCCCTTTTTCCAGAAGTCGACGGCGATGATCCGCAGGCCGTTGAAGGCGTGAAATACGATCGCGGCAACAAGGCCCGTTTCACCCAGGGCCATCAGGGGGTTCTTGTAGGAACCGATCACGGCGTTGTACGCCTCCGGAGAGACACGCACCAATGAGGTGTCCAGCACATGGACCAACAAGAAGAAAAAAATCACTACACCGGTAATGCGGTGTCCAACCCAGGACCACATGCCTTCACGGCCGCGGTACAAGGTGCCAGCTGGTTTTGTCGGCACTGAATAAACCTCCCTGCGACACAGCGGCGCTGGCATGGGACCACGCGGGGGAAACGCCTGCTGCGAGAGCACTCGTAAGCTCAAGCCTAAATCTAGGCTCCGCTCACAGCATATTCAATTTGGCGCTCCGCCGGGGACGTCCTCCGGCGCGGTTTTGCGCCAAAGTGAGACGAAGGACACATTCGCGGACGGCCCCGTGGGTGCGGCGGGGTGCTTTACCCTGCGGAGTCACCGGCGTCAGCTAAAGTGGCGGTGATGACTACAGACAAAGTGACAAACCAGGATTCACCGCTGGACCGCTTCATCGCGGTCATTCCAGCGGGCGGTGTGGGGACCCGGCTCTGGCCGCTGTCACGGGCAGCAGCCCCCAAGTTCCTCCATGACCTCACGGGGTCCGGCAGTACGCTGTTGCGCGCCACCTATGACCGCCTGCATCCCCTCGCGGGAACGCACATGCTGGTCGTCACCGGCGTTGCGCACCGCGCGGCGGTCTGCAGCCAACTGCCCGAGATCAAGGATTCCGATCTGGTGCTGGAGAGCGAGCCGAAGGACTCCGGAGCGGCAATTGGCCTGGCCGCGGCCATCCTGCACGAGCGGGATCCGGACACCATCATGGGCTCCTTCGCCGCGGACCAGGTGATCAGCCCGGAAGATCTGTTCCAGGACGCCGTCCGTGAGGCCATCCACACCGCGGCCGCCGGAAAAATCGTCACCATCGGCATCAAACCAACCCACCCTTCCACCGGGTTCGGTTATATCCGTTCCGGCGCCACCCTTAACATCCCCGGTGCGCCGAGCGCGCAGTCCGTTGTGGAGTTCGTGGAGAAGCCCAGCGAGGACGTTGCCCAGCAGTACGTGGACAGCGGCGAATACGTCTGGAACGCCGGGATGTTCGTGGCGCCCGTCGCGCTGATGCTCAAGCACCTCGAAGCCAACCAGCCAGTGCTTTTCGCCGGGCTGCAGGAAATCGCCCGGGCCTGGGACACTCCGCAACGGGACGAGGTCAAGGACCGGATATGGCCCACGCTGCCCAAGATCGCCATCGACTATGCCGTCGCCGAACCCGCCGCGGCGGCCGGGGACGTCGCCGTCGTGCCGGGCATCTTCGGCTGGGACGACGTCGGAGACTTCGCCTCCGTCGGCCGGCTCAACAGCGCCCGGGAAGTCGACGACGTCACGGTCCTCGGCGAGGGTGCCCGCGTCTTCACCGAGAACGCCAGCGGCGTTGTCGTTTCCGATACCAAGCGGGTGATCGCCCTGATTGGGATCAAGGACGTCGTTATTGTCGACACTCCCGATGCCCTCCTGGTCACCACGAAGGCGCATTCGCAGCGGGTCAAACAGGCTGTGGATGCCCTCAAGGCCAGGGGCGACGCCGACGTTCTCTAGCGGTTCTGCCGCCGTGGCTGACGCTGCGGAGGCTCCGCGCCGCAGGGAATCCGTAACCCGCTGTAGCCGATGCCTTTAATCGGTGCACCCTCGATAGAGTTGTTCCGTGCGCAACTACACTACTGAAGCTGAGCCCACCACACTGGTGGGGCCATGGCTGGAGCCCCTCCTGCCGGAGCTGATCGCGTTCCGCCGCGACCTCCACGCGCACCCGGAGTTGTCCTTCAAGGAGTTCCGGACCACGGAGAAGCTTGCGCAGCGGCTCGAAGCGGCCGGGCTCGCGCCCCGCCGGCTCGAAGGCACTGGACTCAGCGTCGATATCGGCGAAGGGCCCTATCGCGACCGCCTTGCGCGGCGACATCGACGCCCTGCCGATCATCGAGGACACCGGGCTGCCGTTCGCCTCGAAAAACCACGGTGTAACGCACGCCTGCGGGCATGATGTCCACACCACCACGATGCTGGGGATCGCTTTGATCCTGCAGCGGATGCACGAGCAATCGCCGCTGGGCGGATCGGTCCGGATCATCTTCCAGCCCGCCGAGGAAACCATGCCCGGCGGCGCGCACGCCTGCATTGAACAGGGCGTGCTGGAGGGGGTGCCGCGCATCCTGGCGCTGCACTGTGATCCGCGGATCGAGATCGGCAAAATCGGCACCCGGATCGGTGCCATCACTTCGGCCTCGGACACTATCAAGATTGAACTCTCCGGCCGCGGCGGCCACACGTCCCGCCCGCACCTGACCGAGGATCTGGTGTTTGCACTGGCCCAGATCGCGGTGAATGTCCCGGCCGTGCTCTCCCGCCGGGTCGATGTCCGCAGCGGCGTCTCCGTCGTCTGGGGACAGATCTCCGCCGGTTCCGCCCCGAACGCCATCCCCGGCACCGGTTACATGGCCGGCACCATGCGGTGCCTGGACCGCGACGCCTGGCACGGCGCCGGCGAACTGCTGGACGATGTGGTCCGGCAGGTCGCGGCGCCGTACGGAGTCGACGTCCATCTGGAACACACCCGCGGCGTGCCGCCCGTGGTGAACTCCGAGCACGAAACGGCCCTGATCGAGGCCGCGGCGCGTGCCGAGATCGGTGAGGGGGCCGTCGTCCTGACACCACAGTCCATGGGCGGCGAAGACTTCGCCTGGTTCCTGGCGGACGTTCCCGGCGCCATGATGCGCCTGGGCACCAAGACGCCGGGCGGCGAAGAGTACGACCTTCACCGTGGCGATTACATCGTGGATGAGCGGGCCCTGGGCCTGGGCATCCAGGTGCTCACGGCCGCGGCGCTCCGGACAATCCGCGACCTCTAGCCGGCGGGCACAGCGCCGGCGACTTTGCCGGGGAGCAGCCGGGTTCGATCTGGGCGTGCGGGAGCGATGCGCTCACCACCCGGCAGTGCCGGGGCCGCCTTTGAACGGGCCGACGATCTGCCTCGTGATCCAGCCGCCGTAGAAGTCACCCTCCTGGAAGGTCACCTGCTCGCCGTTGATTTCGCAGGAGTCCATGTGTCCCGGGTAGAGGGCCACACGGGTACAGAGTGCCTCGAAGCCCCGGGTGGGCTCCGGGTAGGTCCACCCGGCGCGGGGAGCGATGACTCCGCCCGCAGCGACGTCGAAGTAGTGCGCTTCCCCCTTGAACTCGCAGAAACTCGTGCCCTGGACCGGGACGAGGACACCGGCAGGGAATGCGTCCAATGGCAAGTAGTAGACAGGCGGATGGCTCGTCTCCAGGACGCGCAATGCATCAGTGGTGTCGGCAATTATCTGCCCGCCAAGCCGCACAATGACGCGTTCTGAACGTGGCTCGACCCTTGGCGGCCGCGGGTAGTCCCACACCGATTCTTGACCGGCTTTGGTTTTAGTGGGCTGGGGACGTCGGAAGAAGCCGGAAGAACCGTGAGCAGGAGTCATGCCTCCATCGTGCCAGCGTCCGCTGGGATTCCGCCGGGAACGCCGTGTGTGGGACCGCTTCGGCGGGTGCTCAGGCCACCGAAGCGACTACGGCCTTGAGGAGCCGCGTGATTGCTTCGGTCTTGTTCGGGTCGAGAGCATCCGGATGCGGCGGGGCGAACCGTCCCAAGCCGTTGTCGAAGGTCTTCCCCGACGCAACGGCCTGCCGGTTTGCCGACACAGATGTGGACGCTTCCGGAGCCGCGCTCGAGGGCGTCGAAGTGCTGTTGATGGTATCCGCTCCCGAAGGCCCCGAGCGCTTCGACCAGCACCGCACCTTTATCGAATCCGCCGCTGCGTCCGGCGTCCCCCATGTGGTCTACACCTCCTTCATCGACGCGTCGCCGGAGTCGACGTTCACGCTGGGCCGGGACCACTATGTGACCGAGGAGCACATCAAGTTGTCCGGGATGGACTACACATGACCGGCGCCGCCCGGGCCCTGTCCGTCGCACGGGCAGGGAGATCACGTTCCACAATGCGACCCTCGACGAGGCCTGCAGCTCCCGGCAGCAGTCGGGGGCCCAGGAATGGCGGATTGATCGTGGGTCTCCACATACACTGCCTTCGCCGCGGGGGAGCTCGCCGCCGTTAGCAACGACGTCGAGGCCATCACGGGGCGGTCCGCCACAACCCTGCGGGACGTCCTGGCGGGTTAGGCCGCAGACGCCCGGGCTCCGGCCCGGGCGTTTCCCCGCTCTCCCTTCAGTTGAGTTGTGCACAATTGAATTGTTGGCTATGTTTATGTCATGAACGAAGCCCAGCAGCCCGCGACGTCCGGATCTGGTGCCGGTCCGCTCGACGCACCGCGCCTCAACCGCCAGGTGTGCTTCGCCATGTACTCGGCGACCCGCGCCACGACCGCGGCGTACCGCCCGATGCTCGAGGAGCTGGGCCTGACCTACCCGCAGTACCTTGTGATGTTGGTGCTCTGGGAGGAACAGCCCCGCAGCGTTCGCGAGCTGGGGGAGGAGCTCGCCCTGGACTCTGGGACGCTCTCGCCGCTGCTCAAGCGGCTCGAAGCCCTCGGTCTCGTGGAGCGGCGGCGGTCCGCGGCAGATGAGCGCCGCGTCGAGGTCTTCCTCACGGACGCCGGCGCCGCACTGAGTGCCAAAGCCGCCGGCGTCCCGCAGCGGCTGGCGGAGGCCGCCGGATTATCCACCGCCGAACTCGACCAACTGCGCGACACCCTCAACCGGCTCGCCGCCGCACTGCAGTCCTCCCGCTAGACGCCGGCCCGCACGCGCCGCGTGCTTTGCCGTGCCTACAGATTTCGCATGATTCCACTGACCAGATCGGACTCCGTATGAAGACTCTCTATACCGCCGAGGCGCTCGCCTCGGGCGATGGCCGGGACGGAAATGCCCGCACCAGCGACGGCAAGCTCGACGTCGCCCTCGCCAGCCCCGTGGAGCTGGGCGGCGACGGCGCGGGCACCAACCCCGAGCAGCTCTTCGCTGCCGGCTATGCCGCCTGCTTCCATTCAGCCCTGCGGCTCGTGGGCCGCAGGGAAAAGGCTGACCTGACTGATTCCGCCGTCGCCGCCAAGATCCACTTCGGCGCCCTCGAAGACGGTGCCGGCTACGGACTGGCCGCCGAACTCGAGATCGCACTGCCGGCCGTGGACGCGCAGACCGCGGAAGCGCTCGTGGCCAAAGCCCACCAGATCTGCCCGTATTCCAATGCCACCCGAGGCAACATGACCGTCGACATCAAAATCCTGGAGTTTGCCGCATGAGCACCGCGACCGAAACCACGATCGTTCCCAGCACCACGCAGGAGATCCAGCTCGCAGCCCGGCCGGTCGGCCGCCCCGTTCCGGCGGACTTCCGTCTCGCGTCATCCGAGCTTCCCGAGCTGCAGGCGGGCCAGGTCCTGATCCGAAACCTCTTTCTCTCCGTTGACCCGTACATGCGTGGCCGCATGAATGACGCCAAGTCCTACGCGGCGCCCTACGAGCTGAATGAAGCGATGGAGGGCGGCGCGGTGGGCGAAATCATCGCCTCCCGTTCCGATGACCGCAAAGTCGGCGACGTCGTCGTCCATTCCCTGGGCTGGCGCGAATACGCCGTGCTGGATTCCGCCGCCACCGCGCCGGCGCGCACTGACCTGGCCCCGGCGCCTGCATTCCTCGGCGCGCTGGGCATGACCGGGCTCACAGCTTTTGCCGGACTCCTGAAGGTCGCCAACCTCCAGCCCGGCGAGGTCGTCTTCGTCTCCGGCGCGGCCGGTGCCGTCGGATCGCTGGTGGGGCAGATCGCCAAAGCCATGGGAGCCTCACGGGTAATCGGCAGCGCCGGTTCCGCCGAAAAAGTCGCACGCCTGCTGGAATTGGGCTTCGATAACGCCTTCAACTACAACGACGGTCCGGTTGCCGAGCAGCTGGCCGCAGCGGCGGGGGAGCGCGGCATCGACGTGTACTTCGACAATGTCGGCGGGGAGCACCTCGAAGCCGCGCTGTCAGCGCTCACCGTGGGTGGCCGCGTGGCCATGTGCGGAGCCATCTCGCAGTACAACGCCACCGAACCCACTCCGGCGCCGCGGAACCTCATGATGGCGGTCGGCAAACAACTGACGCTGAAGGGATTCCTGGTGGGCAGCTACTGGCAGCACATGGGCGAGTTCGCCGAAGCGATGGCCGGCTGGCTCGCCGACGGCACCGTCCGGTACGACGAGACGATCGTCGACGGGCTGGAGAATGCCCCGCAGGCCTTCATGGACCTGCTCGACGGCGCCAACACCGGCAAGATGCTCGTCCGGCTCTAAGGACACCCGCATGGCAACAGTGGCCGCTGCCCCTCAGGGCCGCGGCCACTACTGCTTGGTAACAAATTCTCAACAATCTGGGTAATCCGGGCACACTGTGTTATTCGAACGTGTCCCAGACCACTACAGTAGCTTGAGTCAGTGCGCCACGGCGCAGTGCTGCGAACTCATCAGTGACAACAGCGTTTCAACGGAAATCCGAAACAGACACTCATTGAACTCTCCGTCGTAGCGTCAACTCTTTCGTCCTGGAGGAAAATTGAAGAACTCAATGCGTGCAGCCCTTGGCCGCCGTTCAATGGCCGGCCTTGCCACCGTGAGCGCCGCGGCGCTCCTGCTGGCAGGCTGCGGTGCGGCCCCGGAGGCCGGAGGCGGCGCGACCGGCGCGGCCAGTGACTACACAGGCTGCATCGTCTCGGACTCAGGCGGGTTCGATGACCAGTCCTTCAACCAGTCCTCCTACGAGGGCCTGAAGAAGGCCGAAAAGGACCTGGGCATCAAGGTCAACCAGGTCGAGTCCAAGACCAACAACGACTTCGAACCGAACCTCCGAGCCATGGTCTCCGCCGGCTGCGACCTGACCATCACGGTCGGGTTCCTGCTCGGCGATGCCACCAAGGCCCAGGCCGAGGCAAACCCGGACGCGCACTTCGCCATCATCGACTTCGGCTACGACACCCCGATCGCCAACGTCAAGCCGATCATCTACGACACGGCCCAGGCCGCGTTCCTGGCGGGCTACCTTGCCGCCGGCACCACCAAGACCGGAACAGTCGCCACGTTCGGCGGCATCAAGATCCCCACCGTCACCATCTTTATGGACGGCTACGCCGACGGCGTGAAGTACTACAACGAGCAAAAGGGCGCCGACGTCAAGGTCCTGGGCTGGAACAAGGCCGCGCAGGACGGTTCGTTCACCGGTGACTTCGAAAAGCAGGACAAGGGCAAGCAGTTCACCCAGAACTTCCTCGACCAGGGCGCGGACATCGTTATGCCCGTCGCGGGACCGGTCGGAAAGGGCGCAGGCGCAGCGCTTAAGGAAGCCAAAGCCGCAGGCAAGGACGTCAAGCTGATCTGGGTTGACTCCGACGGCTACCTCACGGCACCGGACTACGCGGACATCATGCTCTCCTCCGTGATGAAGCAGATGGGCGAGGCAGTCGAGACCGTTATCAAGGAAGACAAGGACGGCAAGTTCTCCAACACGCCGTATGTTGGCACCCTGGCCAACGACGGAGTTCAGCTGGCTCCGTTCCACGATCTGGACTCCCAGGTTTCGGCTGAGTTGAAGGCCGAGCTGGAGCAGATCAAGAAGGACATTGCCGACGGCAAGCTCAAGGTCGAATCGGCAGCGAGCCCGAAGGCCTAACCTTCTCCACGAAGCGCCACGGCCCGTACGGTCACTCACCGCACGGGCTGTGGCGCTTTTCGTTTTGCGCGGTCCCGATCCGCGCCCGTCTGCGGGCACTAGGCTGGTGCCGCAGACCCATTTCCTGACCGGCACAGCCGCCGGACAATTCTAGATTGGTCAGAGTTTTGAAACTTGAACTCAAAGGGATCACCAAACGCTTCGGCTCCCTGGTAGCCAACGATCACATCGACGTGGTGGTTGAACCCGGGCAGATCCACTGCCTGCTGGGCGAGAACGGCGCCGGTAAATCCACGCTGATGAACGTCCTCTACGGGCTGTACGAGCCCACCGAGGGCGAAATCCTGATTGACGACAAACCCGTCAGCTTCCGCGGCCCCGGCGACGCCATGGCCGCCGGGATCGGCATGGTGCACCAGCACTTTATGCTGGTGCCGGTTTTCACCGTCGCTGAAAACGTTGCACTGGGCGGCGAGAGCACGAAACCCGGCGGGTTCCTGGACCTGGACGTCACGCGACGCAAAATCCGCGAGATCTCGGACAAGTACGGCTTCGACGTCGACCCGGACGCCCTCGTGGAAGACCTCCCGGTCGGTGTCCAGCAGCGCGTAGAGATCATCAAGGCCCTAGTGCGCGACGCGAAGGTGCTCATCCTGGACGAACCCACTGCCGTCCTGACGCCGCAGGACACCGACGAACTGCTGGATATCATGCGCCAGCTCAAGAGCAACGGCACGTCCATCGTCTTCATCTCGCATAAACTCCGCGAAGTCCGGGAAGTCTCGGACACAATCACGGTGATCCGTCGGGGCAAGGTCGTGGGCACTGCCAGCCCCACCGCGTCAACCACCGAACTGGCGTCCTTGATGGTCGGCCGCGCCGTCAGCCTCACCCTGGACAAGGCTCCGGCCGTGCCCCAGGAAACAACGTTCCAGGTCAAAGACCTCACCGTCATTGCGCCCAGCGGCCAGCACGTGGTGGACGGCATCAGCTTCGACATCGCCCGGGGTGAGATTTTGGCCGTGGCCGGTGTCCAGGGCAACGGGCAGACCGAACTCACCGAGGCCATTCTGGGCCTGCAACAGCGGGTGCACGGTTCCATCCTCCTGGACGGCGAGGAGCTGACGGGCCGCAGCGTCAAGGACATCCTGGGTGCCGGCGTCGGCTTCGTTCCCGAGGACCGTTCCGTCGACGGCCTGATCGGTTCCTTCTCCATCGCAGAAAACCTGATTCTGGACCGCTACGATCAGGCGCCCTTCGCGAAGGGCATCAGCATGAGCCCTGCCAAGGTCCTGGAAAACGCGGCCTCCCGGATCGAGGAATTCGACGTCCGCACCCCCTCCGGCTCACTGTCCGCAGGCACACTGTCCGGTGGAAACCAGCAGAAAGTTGTGATGGCCCGGGAGCTGTCCCGGCCGCTACGGCTCTTTATCGCGTCCCAGCCCACCCGCGGCGTCGACGTCGGCTCCATTGAATTCCTGCACAAGCGGATCGTAGCTGAGCGCGATAATGGGACTCCGGTCATGATTGTCTCGACCGAACTCGATGAGGTCATCGAACTCGCCGACCGGATCGCGGTCCTCTACAAAGGCCGGCTTGTGGGAATTGTCCCCGCCGGCACAGCACGGAACGTTCTTGGCCTGATGATGGCCGGTGTGACGCCGCACGAGGCCGCCAACGAAGAGCCCACTTCCCCGAACCGCCCGGCCGCAAGCGCCGAGGGAGGCGACCATGTCTGACAAAACTCCCCAGGACCCCCTGGAACAAGCCGAATCACCGAGCCCCGTTCCGGCACCGGCAACCGAGCAACCCCCGGCTGAGGCGCCTGACGGCGCCGATTCCGTCCTGCGCAAGATCTTCACCGGCAGCGGCATGGTCTCCGTGCTGGCCGTCCTGCTGGCCCTCATCATCGGCGGGCTCCTGATCGCCAGCACGGACCGGCGGGTCGAAGCCACAGCGGGCTACCTGTTCGCCCGCCCGGCCGACTTCTTCGGCGCCGTCTGGTCCGCAGCCACCCGGTCCTACGTTGCGCTCTTCCAGGGCTCGGTCTTCAACCCGCGCGGTTCCGGACTGGCCGGCCAGATCGCACCGCTGATGGAAACGCTGACCATCGCCACGCCGCTGATTACCGCGGGCCTCGGTGTGGCCCTGGCGTTCCGTGCCGGACTGTTTAATATCGGCGCACAGGGCCAAATCATCATCGCCGGCATCCTTGCCTCGTGGGTCGGCTTTGCCCTGCACCTTCCGCTCGGCCTGCACCTGCTGCTGGTCCTCGTGGCCGGCGTCGTGGGCGGCGCCATCTGGGGCGGCATCGTTGGGTTGCTGAAAGCCCGGACCGGGGCGCACGAGGTCATCGTGACCATCATGTTCAACTACATTGCCCTGTACCTGGTGCGGTATCTGCTGGATACCCCGGCGTTCCAGCGGCCGGGGGAGACCACCCCGATCTCCCCGATCCTGGACGCCACCGCGGTGTACCCGCAGATCTTCGGCAGCCAGTACCGGCTGCACCTGGGCTTCCTGCTCGCCATCGCGGCGACCGTCTTCGTCTGGTGGCTGCTCAACCGGTCCACGATCGGTTTTGAGTTCCGTGCCGTCGGTGCCAACCCGAAAGCATCCCTGACCGCCGGCATCAACGTCCCCCGAGCCACGGTGCTGGTGATGGCCATCGCGGGCGGACTGGCCGGCCTGTCCGGTGTCGCCCAGGTCGCGGGCACCGAGAAGGTCCTCACGGACGGGGTCGCGGCGACGTACGGTTTTGACGCCATCACGGTCGCGCTGTTGGGCCGGTCGTCGCCGTGGGGCACCTTTGCCGCCGGCGTGCTGTTCGGGGCCTTCCGCGCCGGGGCAGTGCAGATGCAGATCCAGACGGGCACCCCGATCGATATCGTGCTCGTTGTCCAGTCCCTGATCGTCCTCTTCATCGCAGCGCCGCCGCTCGTGCGCGCCGTGTTCGGACTTAATCCGCGTAAGAAGAAGCCCGCCACGGCCGGCACCTCGCGCAAGGCAGCAAGCACCGGAGGTGCAGCATGAGCACAACAACCACAGCAAACAAGCCGGCCGGGCAGGCCGCACCGGCCGTTTCAGTCACGCCCGTGACGTGGAAGCTGCCGGTAACCCTGGGCCTCCTCGGGATCGTGGCATTTGTCTTCTTTGGCCTGCTCGGGCCGGACAAGACCGCGAAGTTCGGCATCTCCTCCGGTGGGGACTTTTTCCAGCTCCCGGCCATTGAAGTGCCGGCCGCCCTGGGCGGTACCGTGCTCTCAGTCATCCTGCTGGCACTGGCCGGCTACGCCGCATTCCTGAAGACCCGGGATCAGCGGGCGCCGCGCTGGTTGCCGATCCTGTTCACGGTCCTGTTCGTTGCCGCGTTCCTGATCTGGGTGGTCGGCGGTGCCCGGACCACGAGCATCTCACTCGCCGGACTCATCGCCGGGTCCGTGACGCTGGCCGTGCCGCTGGTGTTTGGTTCCCTCTCCGGGGTGCTGTGCGAGCGCGTCGGCGTCGTGAACATCGCCATCGAAGGCCAGCTCCTGGGCGGGGGCCTTCACCGCCGCCATCGTGGCTTCGGTAACGCAGAACCCGTTTGTCGGCCTGCTGGCCGCCGCCGGCGCCGGTGCGCTGGTGTCCATGGTCCTGGCTGTGTTCAGCATCAAATACGTTGTCAACCAGATCATCGTCGGCGTTGTCCTGAACGTCCTGGTTTCCGGCCTCACCGGCTTCCTGTTCAGCACCGTGATGCAGGCCGACAAGGCGACGTTCAACTCGCCCGGCCGGCTTCCCATCATCGACATTCCGGTGCTCTCCAGCATCCCGGTCCTGGGGCCCATCCTGTTCAAGCAGTCCGTGGTGGGCTACCTGATGTACGTCGCCGTCATCCTCGTCTGGGTCGGGCTGTTCAAGACCAAATGGGGCCTGAGGGTCCGGGCCGTCGGGGAACACCCGCAGGCTGCGGACACCATGGGCATCAAGGTCAACGCCACCCGGTTCTGGAACGTCACGCTGGGAGGCGCCATCGCCGGTATCGGCGGATCCTTCTTCACCCTCGTGGCAATCGACAGTTTCACCAAGGAGATCTCCGGTGGCCGCGGCTTCATCGCCCTCGCCGCGTTGATCTTCGGCCGGTGGAACCCGATCGGTGCCTTCTTCGCGGCACTGCTGTTCGGTTTCGCGGACAACCTGCAGAGCATTGTGACTATTATCGGCACCCCGGTGCCGAGCCAGTTTATGGCCATGTTGCCCTACCTCGTAACGGTGCTGGCAGTGGCCGGCCTCGTCGGAAAGTCCCGTCCTCCGGCGGCCAGCGGCGTCCCGTACGTGAAGGGCTGACCGTGACCGTGAACGATGCCGACTGGGCGGCGCTCGAAGCGGCCGCCAACGCCGCCATGCGCAATGCCTACGCACCCTATTCGAAGTTCCCGGTCGGGGCGGCCGCGCTCACCACGGATGGCCGGATTATCAGCGGCTGCAACGTCGAAAACGCCAGTTACGGCCTGACCCTCTGCGCTGAATGTGCGCTGGTGGGCCAGCTCCAGATGACCGGCGGCGGCCGGCTGCGGGCCTTTTACTGCGTCGACGCCGGCGGCAACGTCCTGATGCCGTGCGGCCGCTGCCGGCAGTTGCTGTACGAATTCCGGGCTCCGGAAATGGAACTCATGACCACGCAGGGCATCAAGACCATGGACCAGGTGCTTCCCGACGCCTTCGGTCCCCAACACTTGGAGGAAACCCGGTGACACCCACCTCAGCAGCACACGAAGCGTTCGACGCCGTCGATATCATCCGGATCAAACGGGACCGGGGCGTCCTTAGCCCGGACCAGATCGACTGGACCATCGATGCCTACACCCGCGGCGCCATCGCCGACGAGCAGATGGCGGCCCCTGAACATGGCCATCCTGCTCAACGGCATGGACCGGGAGGAGATTTCGCGCTGGACGGCGGCAATGATCGCCTCCGGCGAACGGATGGACTTCTCCAGCCTCCGCCAGCCCGGCGGCGGGGTGAAGCCCACCTCGGACAAGCACTCCACCGGAGGGGTGGGGGATAAAATCACCCTTCCGCTCGCGCCCCTTGTGGCGGTATTCGGCGTCGCCGTTCCGCAGCTTTCGGGCCGCGGGCTCGGGCACACCGGCGGCACGCTGGACAAGCTGGAGTCAATCCCGGGGTGGCGGGCGGCGCTGAGCAACGACGAAATGATGGCCCAGCTCCAGGACATCGGTGCGGTGATCTGTGCCGCCGGTGCCGGCCTGGCCCCGGCGGACAAAAAGCTCTACGCACTCCGGGACGTCACCGGCACGGTAGAGGCCATCCCGCTGATCGCCTCCTCGATCATGAGCAAGAAAATCGCCGAAGGAACAGGTTCGCTGGTCCTGGACGTTAAGGTCGGCAGTGGCGCCTTTATGAAGGACGAGGCCCGGGCACGCGAACTGGCGGAAACCATGGTGGCGCTGGGCAAGGACGCCGGCGTCAACACCGTGGCGCTGCTGACCAACATGAACACACCCCTGGGCCTGACGGCGGGAAACGCCATCGAGGTCGAGGAATCCGTCGAGGTGCTCGCCGGGGGCGGCCCCGAAGATGTCGTTGAACTCACCGTCCGGCTGGCCGAAGAGATGCTGGCCTGCGCCGGCGTCCGCAACGCCGACCCCCGGGCCGCGTTGAAGGACGGCCGGGCGATGGATGTCTGGAACCGGATGATCGAGGCCCAGGGCGGGGATCCCCGGGCGAAGCTTCCCGTCGCCAGGGAGTCCGAGGTTATCTACGCGCAGGCCGACGGTGTCCTGGTCGAACTCGACGCCATGGCTGTCGGTGTTGCCGCGTGGCGGCTCGGGGCAGGGCGTGCCCGCAAGGAAGACATGGTCCAGGCCGGGGCGGGAGTGCGCATGCACGCCAAGCCGGGTGCCACGGTCAAAGCCGGCGAGCCGCTGATGACCCTCCTGACCGACACCCCGGAGAAGTTTGCACGGGCCAGGGAGGCCCTCGAACACGCCGCCGTTATCGCTCCGGACGGATCCCGGCCCGCCCAGCGGCTGATCATCGACCGCATCGCCTAAGGCGTTCCGGCACTAGACTGGGCACCACGGCAAAGCGGCAAATTCCCGGGCAGGCGGGCGGCCGGCGGCAGTACGCCGCCGGCCGCCGCGCCGGCCAGGGAGAAAACGGACCCCGCCGCGCGTTAGGAAACTGTGCAGGAAATCAATGACTTCATCCTCGCGGCCGCAGGACAACCCTGGGTCCTCGTCCTTGTGTTCGCGTGCTGCGTCATTGACGGTTTCTTTCCACCCATTCCCAGCGAGTCCGTGGTGGTCGGCCTGGCCGCCGTCGCCGCCACCGCAAACGTTCCCGTTCCGCTCTACCTGATCGGCACGGCCGCCGCGGGCGCTTTTATCGGCGACAACATTGCGTACCTGATCGGCCGGGGCGCCGGCACCAGCCGCCGGGCCTGGATGCGTGGACCGCGAATGCAGACGACCTTCCATTGGGCCGGAACAGAACTCCGGAAGAGGCCGGCGTCCCTGATCCTGGTGGCCCGCTTCGTCCCGATCGGGCGGGTGGCCGTCAACCTGACGGCGGGGGCCACCGGGTTCCCGCGGCCCAGGTTCGTGGCGCTGACCGTGTTGTCGGCGGTGCTGTGGGCCGTCTATTCGGTGGGCATCGGCATGTTCTTCGGGCAGTGGTTCGAGGAGAACCACTTGCTGGGGGCCACCATCGCCATCCTGTGTGCGATTGTGCTGGGAGTCCTCGTGGATTTCGTGATTGGCAAGGTCCGGGGCCGGCTGCCGGTGGAACCGACGTCCACAGTTCCCCCCGCGGATTCGCCATGACGACGGCCCACGGCGGTCCGGGACGCGCCCGTAGCGAAACTGAACGCGGCCATGGGACACTGGGAACGATCCGGCCCCCGCCGGATCAGCGGTGCCAATTCCAGACCGTCCGCGTCCCGCCCGTCCGTCAGCATCACGATCGTTGAGGAGCAGTGCCTGCATGGATTTCATCAGTGACGCCGTGCTCCACGCGGCCGGCCAGTGGTGGATCTATCCGGTGCTGCTGGTCTTCTTTTTCGTCGACGGCTTCGCCATGGTGGTCCCCAGTGAGACGCTCATTGTGGCGCTCTCCGCTTTCTCGCTGCGCAGCGGGCAGCCCAACCTCTGGATCCTCGGCCTGACGGCCCTCGTCGGCGCCATAGCCGGTGACAACATGGCCTATCTGCTGGGACGCAGAATCGGTCTGGAGCGATTCCGCTGGATGCGCCGGCCCAAGGTCCAGCTGGTGTTCGCCTGGGCGCGCCAGGAACTTGAGAAACGCGGCGCCGTCCTGATCTTCACTGCCCGGTACATCCCGTGGGGCCGCGTCGCCGTCAACTACGTCGCCGGCACTACCGGCTTTCCGCGCCGCCGGTTCTTCGTCCTTGACGCGGCGGCATGCGTCACCTGGGTCGCCTACTCCATCGGCATCGGACTCCTTGCGAGCTCCTTCCCGTTGTTGCACCATAACCCGCTGCTGAGTGCCGGTATCGCCGTGGTCTTCGCGATCGTGCTTGGAATCCTGATCGATCACCTCCTGCGCTGGTGGCACCGCCGCCTCGCCCGGCACGACGTGCAGCCTGAGGACCCCGCAGCGGAACCAGCGGAACCGGCGGAACCAGCGGAACCGGCAGCAACAACGGATGCACGCGCCGAAAGTGTCGCCCTCGCCGGGCCGTCCGCCGAAACCGACGCCGCCGGGAAGTAGCGCCGGAAGTCCTGCGACCCTAAGGTGGGAACGTGACTGACACAATTCCTGACGATGCCCCTGACCTCGACTTCGATCTGAAGGCCCTCCCCAAGGTTTCCCTGCACGACCATCTGGACGGCGGACTGCGTCCGGCCACCATCATCGAACTTGCCGCGGCGGTGGGTCACCCCCTGCCCTCGACCGATCCCGTCGCGCTCGGCGAGTGGTTCCGCGAGTCTGCCGACTCCGGTTCGCTGGTGCGCTACCTCGAAACCTTCGACCACACCATCGCCGTGATGCAGACCCGGGAAGGCCTCAGCCGGGTCGCCAAGGAATTCGTCGAAGACCTGGCCGACGACGGGGTCGTCTACGGCGAAGTCCGCTGGGCGCCCGAGCAGCACCTGCAGCAGGGCCTGAGCCTGGACGACGTCGTCGAGGCCGTCCAGGCAGGACTGGACGCCGGCGTCGATGCCGTGGCCGAAACCGGCCGGGACATCCAGGTCGGGCAGCTCATCACCGCCATGCGCCATGCAGACCGCGGCCAGGAGATCGCCGAACTGGCAGTCCGGCACCGCAACAACGGCGCCGTCGGCTTCGACATCGCCGGGGCCGAGGACGGTTTCCTGCCCGCACGCTTCAAGGACGCCTTCACCTACCTCGCGGCGCACAATTTCCCCGCCACCGTGCACGCCGGCGAAGCCGCCGGACTTGAAAGCATCCAGTCCGCACTCGTGGACGGCCGGGCCCTGCGCCTGGGCCACGGCGTGCGGATCGCCGAAGACATCACCGTGGAATTCGACGACGAGGACGCAGCCACGGACGACGGCGCGGATGAGGTCAACGACAACATCGGCCTGGTCACGCTCGGCGATCTCGCCAGCTGGGTCCGCGACCGCGGCATCGCACTGGAGATCTGCCCGTCCTCGAACCTGCAGACCGGAGCGATTGCCGGATTCGGCGAAGGTATCGAAAGCCACCCGCTGGACATGCTCTACCAGCTGGGCTTCAACGTCACCATCAACACCGACAACCGGCTGATGAGTGGCGTGACCCTCACGGACGAATTCGAGCTTCTCGTGGAGACGTTCGACTACGACCTCGACGACCTGCTGGAACTGACCCTGAATGCGGCCGAGGCGGCCTTCCTCCCGCTGGAGGAGAAGGAAGCCCTGGTCGAGTACATCAACGAGGCCTACGCCGACCTTGGCTAAAGGAGAAGTACCGTCCGGCCAGGGGCTGTGGGAGCTGCTGGGGGTCATTGTGGCCCTGCGCGAACACTGCCCCTGGACGGGCGCCCTTACCCACGGGTCCCTCGTGGAATACCTCCTGGAGGAGGCGTACGAGGTGGCGGAGACGATCGAGGCAGGGGGACAGGACGCCGAGCTGAAGAACGAGCTCGGCGATGTCCTGCTGCAGGTGGTCCTGCACTCCCGGCTCGCTGAGGAGCGGAACTCCTTCACGTTCGACGACGTCGCCCGCGGACTCACTGACAAGATGATCCGCCGCAACCCGCACGTGTTCCGCCACGACGGCACGCTGCACGAAACATTCCCCGCGACTGTGGAGGAAATCGTCCTGACCTGGGACGCCGTGAAGAAAGCGGAGAGACCGGATCGCAGCCACGCCTTCGACGGCGTTCCGGCGGACCTTCCGGCCCTGGCCCGGGCCCAGAAGCTGCTGGACCGCGCCGAACGGGCAGGCCTGCCGGCCGCACCGCCGCGCGCGGACCGCGGCGGCAACCCCGCCGCGGGACACGCCGGAACGGACGCCCGG
The DNA here is from genome assembly GCF_019443425.1 of Arthrobacter sp. PAMC25284. Lineage (NCBI taxonomy): Bacteria > Bacillati > Actinomycetota > Actinomycetes > Micrococcales > Micrococcaceae > Arthrobacter > Arthrobacter sp. PAMC25284. The sequence goes on along the minus strand of NZ_CP080382.1, from coordinate 1,528,372 downwards.
GGACCCGCGACCGAAGACGAGCTCGGAGAGTTTTTGTTCGGCGTCGTGGCCTCCGCCCAGGCCAAGGGCCTGGACGCTGAACGCGCCCTGCGCGGCGCCGTGCGGCGCTTCCAGGCCCGGCAGAGCCGCCCGTCATCCGCCTCGTGACGTCCGGAGACTGGATAGGGTTCCGTAACCCAGGCCGCTCTCGACTAGGCTAAAGGCGACGAGGACGTCGGTTTTACGCCAGATGTCCGGCCTGATGCACGGCTGGACATCCGGCACTCAGATTCCCAGCAATCGCTTCACCCAAAGGAGCTTTTCCATGGCGCTTATCGATGCCATTCACGCCCGCGAGATCCTCGATTCCCGTGGCAACCCGACCGTAGAAGTTGAAGTCCTGCTCTCGGACGGCCAGATCGGCCGCGCAGCAGTACCTTCCGGAGCCTCCACCGGCGAGCACGAGGCCGTTGAACTCCGGGACGGTGACAAGGGCCGCTACCTCGGCAAGGGTGTCCAGAAGGCCGTCGATGCCGTCATCGACCAGATCGCCCCGGCTCTGATCGGCTTCGACGCCACCGACCAGCGCAGCATCGATCAGTCCATGATCGACCTGGACGGCACCGCCAACAAGTCCAAGCTCGGCGCCAATGCCATCCTGGGCGTGTCCCTGGCCGTGGCCAACGCCGCAGCCGCCTCCGCGGATCTGCCGCTCTACAAGTACCTGGGCGGCCCGAACGCCCACGTCCTGCCCGTGCCGCTGATGAACATCCTCAACGGCGGCTCGCATGCCGACTCCGATGTTGACATCCAGGAATTCATGATTGTGCCGCTCGGTGCGGACACCTTCTCCGAAGGCCTTCGCTGGGGCGTCGAGGTTTACCACGAGCTCAAGGCAGTCCTGCAGGCCAAGGGCCTGTCGACCGGCCTCGGCGACGAGGGCGGCTTCGCCCCGAACCTGCCCTCCAACCGTGCAGCCCTGGACCTGATCCAGGAAGCGATTAAGAACGCCGGCTACACCCCGGGCAAGGACATCGCCCTGGCCCTGGATGTTGCCTCCTCCGAGTTCTACAAGGACGGTGCCTATCAGTTCGAGGGCAAGTCCCTCAGCGCCGCCGAGATGAGCGCGTACTACGCCGAACTCGTTGCCGACTACCCGCTGGTTTCCATTGAAGATCCGCTGGACGAGAACGACTGGGACGGCTGGAAGACCCTTACCGACGCCGTCGGCGACAAGGTCCAGATTGTTGGCGACGACCTCTTCGTCACCAACCCGGAGCGCCTGCAGACCGGCATTGACTCACGCACCGCCAACTCGCTGCTGGTCAAGGTCAACCAGATCGGTTCCCTGACCGAGACCCTGGACGCCGTTTCGCTCGCGCAGCGCGCCGGCTACACCACCATCACCTCGCACCGCTCCGGCGAGACCGAGGACACCACCATCGCCGACATCGCCGTTGCCACCAACGCCGGTCAGATCAAGACCGGCGCACCGGCCCGCTCAGAGCGCGTCGCGAAGTACAACCAGCTGCTGCGCATTGAAGAGGAACTCGATGACGCCGCACGCTACGCCGGCCGCAGCGCCTTCCCGCGTTTCAAGGGCTAGAAGCACCACAAACCGGTAACCGGTGGCTATGGTTGAAAGACCATGGCCACCGGTTCTGTTTTAGCCGCTGGCGCACCGGCCCCCGGCCGGCGAACCCGCCCGGCGGACCCGGTCCCAGCCATGGACGCCAGCGTGGAAGCAGCAACCCCAGCCCGGCAGGGACCGGGCATTACAGGAGTGACATGGCCACCCGCCGTCCCAAGGTCCCCCGGGCTACGCCCGCGGCGTCAGAGGCAGAGTCAGTGGCTGCGGACGGCGGCGGCGACGTCATCGAGGCCGACTTCGGCGGCGCACCCGCCCCGGGCACAAACCATGAGGTGCAATCCCCGCCGCCGGCATCCGGCAACCCGAAGCCCGGCAAACGGGGAGCCGGCAAATCGGCATCGGGAAAAACCACGTCCCGCCGGCCCGGCAATGGTCTGCCTGGCCGCAACGGGACCGCCAAAACCGCCGCCGGAGGGGACACCGCCGGGGAAAACCTCGAGCCCGTCCCCGCCAAGGCGTTCTCCGGACGGCTCCTGGCACTCGGCGTCGTTATGATTGCCATCACTATCCTGCTGGCGCCCACCGTAAAGATTTTCGTCGACAAACGTGCTGAGATCGCCGCTCTCGAGGCCGACATCGCGGACAAACAAGCCACCCGGGACGACCTTAAACGCGAGGTCTCGCGGTGGCAGGACCCCAACTACGTCAAGCAGCAGGCGCGCAACCGCATTAACATGGTTATGCCCGGAGAGACGGGCTACTGGGTCTTCGGCAGCGATCTTCCTGCCACGGAGTCCGGAAGCGCGGCCGCGGCAGCAACAGCCCAAGACCCAGCCAACCTGCCCTGGGTGGACACCCTGTGGGAGTCCATCAGGCGGTCGGCAACAGACTAGAAGCGGCGCCCGCCGCCGGATCGTCCCCGGACGATCCTCCACAGGGCAGGAAGGTGCCACGCCAGTGGACGAGAACCAATCGCCAGAGCCCACCGCCGCAGCGGACCCGGCGGATGAGAACACGGCAGGCACCGCGGAAGGATCCCGACGGCCGTCGCCACACGACCTCGACGTCCTGAGCCGCCAACTGGGACGCCCCGTCCGGGACGTCGTAGAAATTCCGGCGCGCTGCGTATGTGGCAACCCGCTCGTAGCCGCCACCTCACCCCGGCTGGGAAACGGCACCCCGTTTCCCACCACGTTCTACCTGACCCATCCGGTCATCACCTCCGCCGTCTCACGGCTGGAAGCCGCCGGCCTGATGAACGAGATGAACGAGCGCCTGGGCGCCGACGCCGATCTGGCCGCCGGTTACCGCGGCGCCCACGAGGCCTACCTCGCCACCCGGGCCGGGATCGGTGCCCGTGCCGGGATCGGAGCCGTCCCCGAAATCGACGGAATCTCCGCCGGCGGGATGCCGGCCCGGGTCAAATGCCTGCACGTCCTCGTCGGCCATTCCCTCGCCGCCGGACCGGGCGTCAACCCGCTCGGCGATGAAGCGGTCGCGGCCATCGCCGAATGGTGGACTGCCGACCGGTGCTATTGCGACGGCGCCTGGGACACCGGGGGAGAGGCTCCGTCGCGGGACCTCAGCCGGCACGGGCCGCAAGGCCTGCCGGCCATTGTCGGACGACCGGCCCCGGTCCGCAAGACCAGCGCCGGAACTGCCGATAGCTCCGGAGCAGGCCAGTGAGCCGCGTCGCCGCCATCGACTGCGGCACCAACTCCATCCGGCTCCTGATCGCGGACATCGACGCCGACGGCGGCACTCCGCGTCTGACCGACGTCGTGCGCGAAATGCGCGTCGTCCGGCTGGGGCAGGGCGTGGATGCTACCGGAGAACTCTCCCGGGACGCCCTTGACCGCACGTTCGCCGCCGCCGCGGATTATGCTGCCATGATCCGCGAGCACGGCGCGGGGAAGGTGCGTTTTGTCGCCACCTCCGCGACCCGCGATGCCCGCAACCGGCAAGTTTTTGTTGACGGGATCCGCGATCTCCTGGGCGTGGAGCCGGAGGTGATAACCGGCGATGAGGAAGCAGCCCTGTCCTTTGCCGGCGCCAGCAGCGTCCTGCCGTCGCGGGGAGGGGACCTGGTCCTGGTCGTCGATCTTGGCGGCGGCAGCACCGAGTTCGTAGTGGGCAACGCCGACGGCGTCATTGCGGCCCGGTCCGTCGACGTCGGCTGCGTCCGAATGACAGAACGGCACCTGCGCAGCGACCCGCCCACCGCTGCGCAAATCCAGGCGGCAGAGGCCGACGTCGACGCCGCGATCAGCGAGGCGGCACTGACCGTCCCGCTGGAACGCACCGCGGTCGTGGTCGGCGTGGCAGGCTCCGTCACCACCATCACGGCCCATGCATTGCGGCTGCCGGAGTACTCTCCGGAGGCAATCCACGGCACCGAACTGGGACTTGATGCCGGCCGCGACGCCTGCACAGATCTCCTCGCAATGACCCGCGAAAGCCGGGCGGCCCTGCCCTACATGCACCCCGGCCGGGTGGACGTGATCGGAGCCGGTGGACTCATTTGGCGTCGGGTTCTGGAGCGCCTGGCCGAAGCCACCGGCGGCCGGATCGCGACAGCAGTCACCAGCGAACACGATATTCTTGACGGAATCGCCCTTAGCATCAGCTGACGGCGCGTCAGCCGGCCATCACGGCAGAGCCACCAGCCGAACCGCAAAAGGACCTGAATGACCAGAGCAACAGCCCGGCCCGGCCGGACCGTCTCCGCGTTGATGGCCCTGGCTGTGGCGGCGGGCACGTTCATGGCGGCCCTGACCGCTGCCCCGGCCGCGCAGGCCGACAGTTGGCGCGACAAGCAGTACTGGCTCGCCGAGTCAGGCATCACCAAGGCCTGGGAGGTCTCCAAGGGTGCCAACGTCAAGATCGCTGTCATCGACAGCGGCGTGGACGGCACGCACCCGGATCTGGCGGGGGTCCTGGCAGGGGGCTCCGACATGTCCGGTGCCGGCAGCCCCGACGGGCGCCTGAGTATCGGCGCCAAGCCCGAGCACGGGACGCTGGTGGCGACGCTGCTGGCCGGTCGCGGCCACCGGCCTGCCAGCGCCAAAGCCAGTCCCAGCGCCAGCCCCAGCGCCAGCGCCAGTCCATCCTCCTCCCCGGGGGCCCGACGGGCTCGTCGGCGTCGCCCCGGAAGCCCAGCTGCTGTCCGTCTCGACCTGGCTGGGATCGGACAACCCCGGCGGCAAGACGGACCAGGAACAGATTCCCGAGGCCGTGCGGTGGGCCGTCGACAACGGCGCACGGGTCATCAACATTTCGTTGGGCAGTACCTCGCCGGAATGGCCACAGAGCTGGGACGCGGCGTTCCTGTACGCGGAGCAGAAGGACGTTGTGATCGTCGCTGCAGCGGGCAACCGCGTGGGCGGCAACGTACAGGTCGGCGCCCCTGCCACGATTCCCGGAGTGCTGACCGTGGCAGGACTGAGCCGGCGGGGGACCGCCAGCATCGATTCCTCCTCGCAAGGCATCAGTATCGGCGTAGCAGCGCCGGCCGAGGATCTGGTCGGGGGATTGCCTGGCGGTGGTTATGCCGATTGGGCCGGGACCTCGGGAGCCACCCCCATTGTTGCCGGTGTGGCAGCACTGATCCGTTCCAAATGGCCGGAGATGACGGCGAAGCAGGTCATCAACAGGATCGTCAGCACCGCCAGGGACGCCGGGGTGCCGGGAAAGGACCCGCTGTATGGCTACGGTGTCCTGGACGCGGAAGCCGCGCTCAAGGCGGACGTTCCCGAGACGAAGGTCAACCCGCTGGGTTCGATGTCGGACTGGATCCGGGTCCACCGGCGCGGAAACGCGGAGACGAGCGCGGCCTCGGCAGCCCCGGCACCGTCGGACGTCGCGCCCACCCTGCCGGAGCCAACCGTCCCGGTTGCACAAGCCCCGTCGCCGCTGGATGACGCCGTGCCTGCCCTCGTTGTCCTGGGGTTCGGGAGCCTCCTGCTCGGCATCGTCGGCGCCGCCGGTTTCCACCTGCGGCGCGCACTCCGGAACCCGCCGGCCGCGACCGGCGCGGGGGACACAGGAGTGCTCGATACGGCAGGCAGCCGTGACCGGCACTAGTTAGTGAAGTTTTTCACAAACTACTGTATTCTTACTGTATGGCTTCCTCCCCTCAACTCCTGGACCGTCCCCGCGTGCTCGTCGTCGGCGGCGGCTACGTCGGCCTGTATGTGGCCCTCAAACTGCAGAAGAAGATCGCGAATGCCGGTGGCATCGTCACCCTCGTGGATCCCCTGCCCTACATGACCTACCAGCCCTTCCTGCCGGAAGTTGCCGGCGGCAACATCGAAGCGCGCCACGCCGTGGTCTCGCACCGCCAGCACTTGAAGCAGACTGAACTCCTTCAGGGCCGCGTCACCTCGATCGACCATGCCAACCGCACTGCTGTGGTTGCCCCCGCAGACGGCGGCGACAACTTCGAGGTTCCGTACTTCGACGTCGTCATCGCAGCCGGCGCCATCACCCGCACCTTCCCCATCAAGGGACTGGCTGAGAAGGGAATCGGCCTCAAGACCATTGAGGAAGCCGTTGCCCTGCGCAACAGCGTCCTGGACCGCATCGAGGTTGCGTCGTCCATGACCGACCCCGCCGAGCGTGCTCGCGCCCTGACTTTCGTGGTTGTCGGCGGCGGCTTCGCCGGCATCGAATGCATCACCGAAATGGAAGACCTCGCCCGCGCGGCGGTCAAAAACAACCCGCGCGTCAAGCAGGAGGAAGTCCGCTTCGTCCTCGTCGAGGCCATGGGCCGCATCATGCCCGAGGTCACGGCCAGCCAGGCCGAGTGGGTTGTTGAACACCTGCGCAGCCGCGGCATCGAGGTCCTGCTCAACACCTCACTGGACAACGCCGAGGGGTCCCTGAAGCTCATCAACCTGCCGGACAAGTCGCTGGCCCAGGACTTCGAGGCCGATACCCTCGTCTGGACTGCCGGTGTGCAGGCGAACCCGATGGTCCGCTCCACCGACTTCCCGCTCGAACCGCGCGGCCGCGTCCGCGTCCTGGCGGACCTGCGGATCGCCGGCGACGAAGGCATCATTCCGAACGCCTGGGCCGCCGGCGATGTCGCGGCCGTGCCGGACCTCAGCGGCAGCGGCCTGCCGGACGGCACGTGCGTCCCGAACGCCCAGCACGCTCTGCGCCAGGCCAAGCGCCTCGCCAAGAACCTGTGGGCCTCGCGCTGGGACAAGGAACTCAAGGACTACAAGCACAAGAACCTGGGCGCCGTCGCCGGCTTCGGCGAGTGGAAGGGTGTTGCGAACATCAACATCCTCGGCCGGATCGGGCTGAAGGGACCGCTGGCCTGGCTCGCGCACCGCGGCTACCACGGCTTCGCGATGCCCACCTTCGAGCGTAAGATCCGCGTCATCATGAACTGGATCCTGATCTTCCTTATGGGCCGCGACACCACGCAGCTGATCGATCTGGACAACCCCCGCGGTGCTTTCGTGGCCGCGGCGACACCGGCTCCGAAGCCGGCCGCCGCTCCCGCCGCGAAGCAGCCCAGGGCTGCCGGTTCCGCGGAACGTGTCACGGCAGACTCCAAATAGTCTGAAGCATTGGCTTGCGGCGGCCGTTCCCCATGGGGAGCGGCCGCCGCTGCCGTTGGCGGGCCTCTGTTGCCGCTGCCGCCCGCCGCCGCGCACACGGGGCTGCGCCTAGACTGGCTCCATGACGACAGGTGAAAAGGACCTCCGCACCCTGCTGGCCACCATGCATCCCGTCCGCCGGGACGGAGAGTTCGTTTACGTGCTGTGGCCGCACGGCAGACCGTTGGCCGGGGGAGTCGAGGCAGCGGTCAGAGAAGCTGAGGGACTGACCGTGGTTATGCCGCGGTCCGAGGCGGACGGCTTGGGTCTGTCGTACGACTTTGTCGGGGCCTGGATCACCTTGGAGGTGCATTCGGCGCTGGAAGCCGTTGGCCTGACGGCGGCGGTCAGTGCGGCCCTGACCGCTGCGAAGATCAGCTGCAATGTCCTCGCCGGGTTTCACCACGACCATCTCCTGGTGCCCGTGGCAGACGTCGACCGGGCGCTCGAAGCCCTGCACGAGCTGGCGGAAGATGCCGGCAGGCAGCGGCCCGCCCAGAAACCTGTACTGCGCTCGGAGACACCCGCTGACCGTCCGGCAATTCTGGCGCTCACAGCCGCTGCCTTTGCGGTTTCGCCCGAGACGGGGCTGCCGGTCGAGGGCGAGCCCAAGGAAGTCAAGCTGCTGGCCCGGCTCTTCGAGTGTGCGGAATACCTGCCGGAATTCAGTATTGTCGCGGAACTCGACGGCCAGATCGTCGGCCATGTGATCAGCACGAGAGGCTGGGTGGGGGAGCTGGAACTGCTGGGCCTCGGCCCTATCGGAGTTGTCCCGCGGCTTCAGCGCCACGGTATCGGCACTGCGCTCGTCAAAGAAACAGTCGTCCGGGCTAATGCGGCGGGGGAGCGGGGGATCGCACTGCTGGGCAGCCCGGAGTTCTACGCCCGCTTTGGGTTCGTCCCCTCTGTCACCCTCGGAGTGGAGCCGCCGGAACCGTCCTGGGCCGGGCATTTCCAGCTGCTGCCCCTGGCTGTCTGGCCCGGCGGGGTCAGCGGATCCTTTCGCTACGCCGGGCCGTTGGCAAACAACTAGCCGGCCTGCGGCGGGATACCATGGACCGGGCGCCCCAGTAGCCCAATTGGCAGAGGCAGCGGACTTAAAATCCGCGTGTTGTGGGTTCGAGTCCCACCTGGGGCACTGTAGCTGTGCCGTGAGTTGTGCCGCGGGACGCGGTGTTGGGCGTCCGCGGAGTGGTTGTATCGGCCCACCCGGACCAATTCCGGTGCCAGATTTCCTCTATGCAACGACTGTTATGAGGATGTGACCGTACTCACTTATTTTCGCGTCGAAATTGCACTAGCTTGAGATGGAATCAGGAACACCTGATCTTTCGTGTCAAAGGCGTTCGTACCTTTCGATCGAGGAGACTGTACATGACTTCACTCCCCCAGGTGGCGCCCCGCATCGCCAAGCTCACTGCGCTTGGCCTCGGCGTCACCTTCCTGGCTACCGCCTGTGGTGGCACGTCCACTCCGACGGCCAGCGGGTCAGCCTCCGTCAATGCTGCAGGGATTTCCTGCCCCGCTCCCGGGGCCGGCGCCGGGGCAAGCGCGGCCGCCGAGGCCCCTAACGCCGGGGCTGTCCCCGCCTCCACCACAACCACCGATGCACCCTTGAAGCTGGGTTCGCTCCTGCCGACGACCGGTTCGCTGGCCTTCCTCGGCCCGCCCGAAATTGCGGGCGTGAACCTCGGCATCAAGGAAGTCAACGAGGCCGGAGGCGTCCTGGGCAAGCCGGTCGAAATCATTCACCGCGACTCCGGTGACACCAAGACCGACATCGCCACCCAGTCCACCACCTCGCTGCTGGGCCAGGGCGTCAGTGCCATTATCGGCGCCGCTTCATCCGGTGTGTCCAAGACCGTCATCAACCAGATCACCGGTGCCGGGACCATCATGTTCTCGCCGGCCAACACCTCCCCGGACTTCACCGCCTGGGATGACAAGGGTCTGTACTGGCGTACCGCTCCCTCGGACGTGCTCCAGGGCAAAGTGCTTGGCAACTACATGGCCAGCTGCGGCGCCCAGACGGTCGGCATGATCGTCCTGAATGACGCCTACGGAACAGGTCTGGCGGAGAACGTCAAGTCCGCTTTCGAAGCAGCCGGCGGACAGGTCGTCGCCCAGGAACTGTTCAATGAGGGTGATTCCCAGTTCAGCAGCCAGGTGGACAAGGTCGTGGCTGCCAAGCCGGACGCCATCGCCCTGATCACCTTCGACCAGGCGAAGTCGATCGTTCCGCTCATGACGGGCAAAGGCGTCAAGCCCACGCAGCTCTTTATGGTGGACGGCAACATGACCAACTACAGCACCGACTTCCAGCCGGGTACCTTGAAGGGCGCCCAGGGCACCATTCCCGGCACCTTCGCCAAGGACTCGTTCAAGCAGAAGATGCTGGCCGTTGATCCGGCCCTGACAGACTTCACCTACGGTGGTGAGTCCTACGACGCCGTCAACCTGATCGCCCTGGCTGCTGAGGCCGCCCAGAGCACCAAGGGTGTCGATATTGCTGCGCAGCTGAAGGCTGTGTCGGAAGTCGGGGAGAAGTGCACCAGCTTCCCGACCTGCGTCACTCTGCTCCGTAACGGCAAGGACATCGATTACGACGGCCAGTCCGGCCCCGTAACGTTCTCAGACGCAGGCGACCCGACGGAAGCCTACATCGGCATCTACGAGTTCCAGGAAGACAACAACTACACCCCCATCAAGGAAGAATTCGGCAAGCTGTAAAGCCACTTTCTGACACAACGTTGAGGGCCCCCGTCCATGCGGACGGGGGCCTTCTGCGTGCCCGGAGGAGCGGGCCGCCGCGATTGTCCTGGCTGCGGCGTCACACCCGGCAGGATATTCTCGACGCCGGCAGAGGAAGGGGCAGGGGCCGGGGCAGCGGGGGCAGGTACGGTATCGGGCCCCGGGCACCCGGGCACCCGGGCCCCTGGCTACGGGTGCACGGTCCGTGCCGGCCCGAATGAGTGCCCCGTGTGCCCTGTGGCGCTGTGGTTCCGTCGGGGGAGGGGGCACGGGCCCGGCAGGGTGCCCAAGGCGCGCAAAAGGGCCGCCACCGGATGGTGACGGCCCTCGTGTAGCGGGTCTTACTCGACGGTGTCGGCCAGGGTCCCCAGATACAACTGGATCACCTTGGGATCCTTCATGAGTTCACGCCCGGTGCCCGTGTACGCATCCTTGCCCTGGTCCAGGACATAGCCGCGGTCGCAGATCTGCAGGCAGCGGCGCGCGTTCTGCTCCACCATGATCACCGAAACGCCGGCCCTGTTGATTTCATGAACCCGGAGGAAGGTCTCGTCCTGTTTGACGGGGGAGAGGCCTGCCGATGGCTCGTCAAGCAGCAGCACGGCGGGGTCCATCATCAGGGCCCGGCCCATGGCCACCATCTGGCGTTCGCCGCCCGAGAGTGAACCTGCCCGCTGGGCGCGGCGCTTGCCGAGTTCGGGGAACAGGCCGGTCACGAAGTCGAACCGCTGGGCGAAGTCCTTGGGCCGCTGGAACATGCCCATCTGGAGGTTTTCCTCAATGGTCAGGGCGGCGAAGACGTTGTTGGTTTGCGGAACGAAGCCCACGCCCCGGCTGACCAGCTTGTTCGCCTTGAGCCCGGTGATGTCCTGGCCGCGGACCACTACGGAACCTGAGTGGACCTTGACCAGGCCGAACATTGCCTTGAGCAGTGTCGACTTGCCGGCGCCGTTGGGGCCGATGATGCCGATGAGTTCGCCCTTGCGGGCCCTCGATGCTGCAGCCGTTGAGGATATTGACGCCCGGAAGGTACCCGGCCACGAGGTCCGTGACTTTGACGACCGAATCCTCATCCGGCAGGGGCTTGGCGGCCGGCGCCGCATTGGTGGCGCTCATTCTGTGCCCTTCTCTGTGGTGTCATCGTGGCTGTGCTTTCCGCGGGTACTCCGGCGGTCCTCGGTTTCCTTGATGATGACATCCTTGGCAATGATCCCCGCGTCCGCGGTGCCAACGACCGACTCCTCGTCGGCCTCAAGGTTGTTTTCAAGTTCGAGGAGGCCATCCGTGTCGCCGAGATCCACGTCGTGGTGCGCGCCCAGGTAGGCGTCGATCACGGCAGGGTTCTTCATCACGTCGCCGGGTGGACCTTCGGCCACGATCTTGCCTTCGGCCATGACGACCACCCAGTCGGCGATATGGCGCACCATGTGCATGTCGTGCTCGACGAACAGCACGGTCATCCCTTCGGCCTTGAGGTTCTTGATGTGGTCCAGCAGTGACTGGGTCAGGGCCGGATTGACACCGGCCATGGGCTCGTCGAGCATAACGAGCTTCGGCCGTACCATCAGGGACCGGGCCATTTCGAGCAGCTTGCGCTGGCCGCCGGACAACGACGCGGCGTAATCGTCCTTTTTGGTGTCCAGCTTGAACTTCGCCAGCAGCACGTCCGCCTCTGCGGTGATCTGCTTTTCCCGGCTGCCCCAAATGCCCTTGAAGAGCGCCTTGGACAGGCTTTCTCCGGGTTGCTTGGAGGCGCCGAGGCGCATATTCTCCATAACCGTGAGCTTGCCCATCACCTTGGTGAGCTGGAAGGTGCGCACCATACCCATGCGTGCGACCTTGTAGGACGAGACCCCGGCGATGCTTTGACCCTCGAACTCCCACTTGCCGGAATTCGGGGTATCGAACCCGGTCAGCAGGTTGAAGAGCGTCGTCTTGCCGGCCCCGTTGGGTCCGATCAGCGCCGTGATTTTGTGCCGGGGGATCTCGAGGTATTCGACGTCGACGGCGTTGATGCCGCCAAACGTCCGGGTCACGTTTTCGGCCACCACAATGGGATCCCGCTTCTTGCAGCCGGGAACTGCGTCCCCGACGGCAATCGGACGGGTGTCCGTCATGTAGTCGATGTTTTCTTCGGTTGGGTTCGCGCTCATGCGAATGCCAGCTCCTTCTTGTTGCCAAAGACGCCCTGCGGCCTGAAGATCATCAGCAGCATCAGAGCCACACCCACGAGGATGAAGCGGAGCTGCCCGGCCTGGACCGTGTTCAGGAAGGTGATGGCGCCGGACTCGATGGCCCCGAAGAGCAGGCCCTGGGTCAAGGACAGCACCACCCAGAAGATCATGGCGCCAATGACGGGTCCGAGGACGGTGCCGAGACCGCCGAGCAGCAGGCAGGTGTACAGGAAGAACGTCAGTTCAGTGCCGTAGTTTGCCGGCTGCACCGCGCCGCGTGGAAGAGTGAAGATCATGCCCGCCAGAGCGCCGAGCACGCCGCCGATGACGAGCGCCTGCATCTTGTAGGCGTAGACATTCTTGCCGAGCGAGCGGACGGCGTTCTCGTCTTCCCGGATACCCTTCAGAACGCGGCCCCACGGGCTGCGCATCAGGAGCCATACCAGGGTGCAGCACAGAACCACCAGACCCCAGCCGACGATGCGGATGAAAAAGTCCCGATTGTTCATCCCGAAGTAGTCACCGGCGGGGAACGGGTTCATGTCGTAGAATCCGCCTTCGAAGGCGGCCAGGCCGTTAGCCGAGCCGGTCACCGAGGTGAGCTGGTTGGTGGTGACGATGTAGCGGACGATTTCGGCCGAGGCAATCGTCACGATGGCGAGGTAGTCGGCACGCAGCCGGAGGGTCGGGATGCCCAGCAGCAGGGCAAATATCGAGGCGAGTACCACGGCGATCAGGAGGCCGACGAAGAAGGGCACATTGAAGGTCAGCGTCGAAATGGCGAAGCCGTAGGCGCCGACGGCCATAAAACCGGCCTGGCCGAAGTTCAGCAGGCCGGAGTAGCCGAAGTGGACGGCGAGGCCGAGGGCAGCGAGTGCGTAAGCCGCCGTCGTCGGGCTGAAAATCTCGCCCGCAGCATTGGAAATAATAAATCCGAAGTCCATGACTGTCTCCTAACCCACGCGCTCGCGACGACCCAGGATTCCCTGCGGCCGGAACAAGAGGACAACGATCATGATGAACAGGGCCCCCACATACTTAAGATCGGCAGCGAGGCCGAAGACGGTGGTCAGCTCCACGAAGATGCCGACAATGACAGAGCCGATCAGGGCGCCGAAGACGGTGCCGAGGCCGCCAAGGGTCACGCCCGCGAAGATGAGCAGCAGGATCTGCGAACCCATATCGAAGGTGACGCCGGGGCGGTAGTAGGCCCACAGGATGCCTCCCAGGGAGGCCAGCATGCCGCCGGTGATCCAGACAATCCGGATGACGGAATCGACGTCGATGCCTGACGCGGCGGCCAGGGCCGGGTTGTCAGCCACCGCGCGGGTGGCCTTGCCGAGGCGGGTCCTGAGCAGGACGACGCCGAGCACTGAGATGACAACCGCACTGATCAGGAGCGACCAGAGGTTGTTCGGGGAAATCGAAATCGGGCCGATCTGGATTTCCGCGCTTTGCGCAAACGGCAATTGCTGGGTTGCGCCGCCGAAGTAGAACTGGATGGCGTAGCGGGTGGCGAGGGCCAGGCCGATACTGACGATCATCATGGGGACAAGGCCTGTTCCGCGCCGCCGCAGCGGCTTCCACAGGCCTGCGTCCTGGACGTAGCCGAACAACCCGCCTCCCAGGACGGCGAGGAGGATGGCCAGCCAGAATGGCAGGTTCATCGCGCTGAAGGCGAAGACCAGCACGGCGCCCAGCGTCACCATCTCGCCATGGGCGAAGTTGGTCAGGCCGGTGGTGCCGAAAATCAGGGACAGTCCTACCGCTGCGAGAGCCAGCAGGAGGCCGAAGCTCAGCCCGGCCACCAGCCTGTTGATCAGGTTCTTGCCGAAGTCCTGTTGCTGGACCACGATGCCCTCACCGAAGGCGAAGATCACCGAGAGGTTGGAAGTCTGGCTGAACGTGACGGTGCGGGGGTTTTCCTGGCCGTCGGCGAGCTTGCGGCCGTCCGGGATAGTCGACTCGTCGAGATTGACCTCGTATGTCCCCTGCGTGGGGACCCCAATCGACCATGAACCGTTCGCCGAGGATTCAGTCGAACCGGTAAAGCCTTCGCCCTTGACCGCGATCTTCACCCCGGCCAGCGGGGTGCGGTCATCGCCGCGCAGGAACCCGCTGATGTTGTTCGTGAATGTCTCGTTTGATACTGACGGGGAAACCGACGGGGATGGTGTCGGTGAGGGGGTCGTGGCGTGGGTTGCCGGCGCGACGATGAGCAGGAGTGCTGCCACGGCGGCGAATACGGCGCCCATGGCTTTCAGCAGTCTCCCGCCCCGTCGCTGCGACAGGCCTCTCGTTGTGCTTCTCAAATTGAAAACCTCCACAGGGGGATGGTCTGGGTTGCGTCTTTTGCAACCGATGCGAACGTTCAGGGGCCAACGGGCGGTGCTTTTTGATCCTGCAGTAGAGCGGAATATTTGTGATGCTGGTCACCCTTTGCGCCCAATGCTACAGGCCGAAATGAGTGACGAATGCCGGTATGGTCTGGGGAAATGTCGCGATCAGATAACAACCGTGAAGTTGAGCGAATCCAAAACTTCAGTAGTGCTAAAGAAAACTTTTGTTGATCCGGTGTATTCCTAAACGGTGGGTCTGTGTCCGGTCCGGGCAACCCTGCAAGCCGGCGCCTGAAGGCCTCCTTTGAGCGAGTGGTGCGGTGAGTTACTCAAGGTTTTCCCAAGAGTGCCGGGGCTATGGTGCTGGGAACGAAACATTGCAGATGCGGAGCGGTGGCGGGGTTGGAGTTTCCGGCCTGATGCCGATGGTGGAGGACCGACCGATGAACCGGGTGTTTAAGCTGTGCCTGGCTGGTTCTGTTGTGCTGGCGCTGTTCGGCCTGCCGGCCCTCAGCTCCGGTCCAGCGACTGCCGGAGCGCAGGCGTGCCGGGCCGGAACTCCGCCGCCCGCTGATCCCTATCCCGGGACGACGCTGGCGGCGGCAAATTTCGAAGCGGGCACCCTCGAGGGCTTCACGCCCGCCATGGCGGGCACCGGCAGGGTGGCGGTGTCTTCCGAAACTTCCCGTTCGGCCAACTGCTCTGCCGTTCTCCGCGCCACAGCAGACCCCGGCTCGATCGCCAATATGACGCTCAGCCTCCCGCCTGGTATGACCGAGGCATTTGTGGATGGCTGGTTCAACATCGCCGGCGAGGGGATGGCCGGGAACAACGTCCCGTATTTCCGGTTTTTCTCCGGAGGGGTCCGGGTCCTGGACGTCTTCCGCCAAAATGTCACCCGGGAGCTCGTGCTCCGCACCGCGTCTCCGCAAGGCAATATTTACACCACACTGACCTCAAATGTTCCTATCGGCACATGGCACCGGTTGGTGATGCACGTGGTGCCCAACGGTCCCGAAACCTCTGTCCAGATCTGGTGGGACGGGCGGTCCGTCTATGCAGGCAGTTCGGAGAGTGTCCGATCAGCGCCGGCTGACGCGGTGCAGCTCGGGTCTGAACATGATCAGCAAATGGGTGACATCTACATTGACGACGTGATCATCAATACGAGTGCGGGGACACCGGCGCCGATCCCCGGACCCCTCCCGGTGCCCCGGCCCGATCCTGTCAAACGGCTGGATGACGTCGCGGGGGACTGGCAGACAGATCTGCTGGCTGGAGATAGTCGGGCTCCGGCCACCTCCCGGAGGACCGGGACAGCGCACTAGCCGGGCGCCAGTTGCTGGCGCGGGGTCACGGTTGGATTGCAGCGTGTGGGGCGCGGGAACTAACCCTCCCGCCGGGGCGTGGGAATTGGTAGCGTTGCTATAACGTTTAACTGATACCAGATCATCACCAACCCCCTTACTTGGAGGACACCCGCAATGGCACTTGGCGGAAACCCGATCTTCAACGGAAAGAACTTCCGTGGAGCCACCCAGGCACCGTCTGCTCCCTATGGCCAGAACCCGTACGGACAGGCCGGTTATGGCCAGAGCGCCTACGGTCAGGCTCCGGGACGCGCGCCCGGTCAGGTCATGGACGGCAAGACCGGCTGGGCAGCCGGGCAGAAGGGCATGTCCCAGGACGAGTTGCAGGATATGTACAACCGTCCCGCCGCCGGCCCGGCCGATACCGGCAGGATGACGTTCGACGACGTGATCGTCAAGACGGCGGCCTGCCTCGGCGTGCTGATGGCCGGCGCAGCCGTGACCCTCGTTGTTGCTCAGGGCCTGGCGATGATACTGATGATCGTCGGCGTGCTGGGCGGATTCGTCCTGGCGCTCGTCAACACGTTCAAGAAGCAGCCCTCACCGGCACTGATCCTGGCGTACGCCGGGCTGGAAGGCCTCTTCCTCGGCGGCCTGACAAGGGTCCTCGATGGGATGTTCCCGGGCGTTGGCCTGCAGGCCGTCATCGGCACCCTGTCCGTGTTCGCGGTCACGCTGGTGCTGTTCAAGAGCGGCAAGGTCCGGGCCACGCCCAAGGCCATGCGCTTCTTTATGATCGCGATGATCGGGTACGCGGTCTTCGCCCTCATCAACATGGTCATGATGTGGACCGGCGCCGTTGATTCCCCCTTCGGCCTGCGCACCAGTTTCGAAATCTTCGGCATCCCGCTGGGTGTTTTCATCGGCGTGCTGGCGATCGGGCTGGCAGCCTTCTCCCTCATCATGGACTTCACGAGCATCGAAGCCGGCGTCCGCAACGGCGCCCCGCAGCGGTTCTCCTGGACTGCAGCGTTCGGTCTGACCGTGACCCTGGTCTGGCTGTACGTCGAGATCATCCGCCTCCTGGCGATTCTCCGCGGCGACGACTGACACGCATCCCGGCCCAGGCCGGACCGGAGGGCCCTACCGATTGGTGGGGCCCTCTTGCGTCGACGGCAGGTCCCGCATGCGCCTGGCCACCCGGGCCGCACGTTAGCCGAGCCGCTCCAGGACAACGGCCATCCCCTGGCCGCCGCCCACGCAGAGTGTGGCCAGACCCAGTTCCGCATCACGCTCCCGGAGACCGTTCAACAGTGTGGTGGCCATCCGGGCACCCGTCATCCCGAACGGGTGTCCGAGGGCGATGGCCCCGCCGTGGACGTTTAGCCGGCCAGGGGCGATACCGAGTTCCCGGGCGCAGGCGAGTACCTGGACCGCGAAGGCCTCGTTGAGTTCCACCAGGTCGATGTCGCCGATGGCCAGTCCGGCCTGCCGGAGGGCCTTGCGCGTCGCCTCGACGGGGCCCATGCCCATCAGCTCCGGCGACAGCGCGCTCACCGCGGTGGACACAATCCGTGCCAGCGGCTGCAGGCCCAGCTCGCGGGCACGCGCATCACTCATCACAACGACGGCGGCCGCCCCGTCATTGAGCGGGCAGGCGTTCCCCGCCGTCACGGTCCCTTCAGTGCGGAAGACCGGAGACAGGTCTCTCACCGCCTCCAGGGTGACCCCGGGCCGCGGCGAGTCATCCCGGTCAATCACCGCCCCATCACGGCGCGTGTACGGGGTGATTTCGCGCGCGTAGAAGCCGGAGGCGATTGCCGCCTCTGTCCGGTTCTGGCTCAGCACGCCCCACTGGTCCTGATCCGCCCGGCTGATGCCGTAGGTCGTGGCGACGTTTTCCGCCGTCTGCCCCATGGCGATGTAAATGTCCGGCATCCGCCCGCCCAGACGCGGATCGGTCCACGGCAAATTTGAGGCCGCCCGGATCCTGGTACGTTCCGAGGCGGCGTCGAAGCGCGGATTGTGGGTGTCCGCATCGCTCTCTCCGGCGCCGGCCCAGTCCCGGTAGCGGGACACGGCCTCCACTCCTGCCGCAACGAAGGCGTGTCCTTCACCGGCTTTGATGGCGTGAAAAGCCATCCGGAGGGTCTGCAGGCTGGAGGCGCAGAAACGGTTGACGGTCGCGGCGGGCACGTTGTCCAGGCCGGTCAGGATCGTGACAACCCGGGCCATGTTTGAGCCGGCTTCACCGCTTGGCTCGGCGCAGCCCAGATAGAGGTCGTCGAGGCCCCGGCCCGTGGTGTCAGCGGCGTCGAAGCCCGGAATCCGGGCCAGCGCGGCTGTGACCATGGCGGCGGCAAGATCATCAGGCCGCTCATCTTTCAGGGACCCCTTGAAGGCGCGGCCGATCGGGCTTCTGGCAGTGGAGACGATGACGGCTTCCGGCATAGGGTCAGCCTACGCTCCGGCTAGGCCAGCCGTATGGCCCCGGCCGCGGGGCGGACGCTGAAGATGTCCGGTGCGGCGTACCCGGCCCGGGCGAATGCGGCGGCAACGGCGTCGCGGACACGCGGCTCGGAGCCGACGGGGACAAGTGCGATCGCGGCACCGCCGAAACCGCCGCCGGTCATCCGGGCGCCGATGGCGCCGGCCGCGCGGGCCGTGTCGACGGCGAGGTCCAGCTCGGCGCAGGAGATCTCGAAATCGTCCCGCATCGAGGCATGGGAGGCATCGAGCAGCGGGCCGATGGCGCCCGGGCCAGCGGTTTCCAGCAACTCAACGGTGCGCAGTACCCGGTCGTTCTCCGTGACCACGTGCCGCACCCGGCGGAACGTCTCCGGGTCCAGGAGTCCGCCAGCCTCCGTGAGATCGTCCAGTCCGACGTCGCGCAGGGCGCCCACGCCGAGCACATCGGCGCCGAGTTCGCAGGATTGCCGCCGGGAGGCGTAGCCGCCGTCGGCGTGGGAATGCGACACCCTGGTGTCGATGGCAAGCAGAACCAGGCCGGCGCCCCGTGCGTCGAAGGGAATCAGGCGAATGCTCTGGTCCCGGCAGTCGAGGAACACGGCATGGCCGGCGACGGCCCGCAGTGAGGCGGACTGGTCCATGATGCCGGTGGGGGCGCCGACGAACCCGTTCTCGGCCTGCTGGGTGGCGAGGACCATGTCCTCGGCTCCGAGCCCGGCACCGGTCAGGTCGTTCAACGCCGAAATCACGGCGCATTCAATAGCATGTGACGAGGACAGGCCCGCGCCCCGGGGAACGTCTGAGTCCACCAGCAGGTCATCGCCCGGGACGGCCAGGCCGCGCTGCTGCAACGCCCAGATGACGCCGAGCGGATACTTGGTCCAGCCCTTCGCCCTCTTACGATGCAGCGAAGCGGTGTCCGCCGTCGTAATTCCCTGGTTTCCAAACGTGGACAGCATGCGGACGGTCGAGTCCGGCCGGATCCGGACCGCCACCCGGGCGGCCTTGTCGATGGCGAAGGGGAGCACGAACCCGTCGTTGTAATCGGTGTGTTCGCCGATCAGGTTCACTCGGCCCGGTGCCTGCCAGATGCCGTCCGGCGCGGCCCCGAAGACGGCCCGGAATCTGGCCGCGAGCTCCGCTGTGTCCAAGGAGTCTGTCATGCCGATGCGCCTTTCGCCGGTGGTGGTCGGCCGGGCTGCTTGCCCGGCGCCGGCGCCGGATCCGGATCGTTGAGTCCCCATCAACCTAGCACCAGTCCCGGGGCGGGTCTCTTTGGCGGGTCCGATGTACGGGCAGCCACGCGGTCTGTACCGTGGAGCCCATGAATGTGAGCGAACCACTGTCCGGCCGGACTCCGGAGGCTGCGAGCACGGGCGGCGCCCCTGGGGCGTCAGTGCGGCGCTACGCGTCAGGCCGGCAATATGAACTTCGACGTGGCGACGCGCTCGCCGTTGTCACCGAACTGGCCGCAGGCCTGCGCTGGTACAGCCGCGGCGGCACCCAGCTGACCGAGAGCTACAGCGATACGCAAATCCCGCCTGGTGCTACCGGAGTCACGCTGGCGCCTTGGGCGAACCGGGTTGAGGACGGGGTCTGGTACCTGCACGGTAAGAAACTCCAGCTCGATATCACCGAAGTCTCCCGCAATAACGCCAGCCACGGTCTGCTGCGGAACGCCGCGTATGCGCTCGTCGACGAAAGCGAGTTCGCCGTCACCCTCGAGGCCGCTGTGTTCCCGCAGCACGGCTATCCGTTCCTGGTCCGGCACCGGGTCCGCTATGAACTCGCCGAAGACCTGGGGCTGGTGGTCCGGCAGACCCTGGTCAATGATTCGGACGAGACGGCGCCGTTCGTCCTGGGCTCACACCCCTATCTGCGCCTCGGCGACGTGCCCAGCGAGGAGCTCACGCTCACCGTCGACGCCGGCACCCGGCTTGTGACGGACGAACGGCTCATTCCGCGGAGCACGGAACCGGTCACCGGCGCCGCCGATCTGCGCGCCGGGAGCCTGGTCGGCGGGCTGGATCTGGATTCCGCCTACACGGACCTGGCGTTCGACGGAGGGATTGCGCGCTCCACGCTGCGCGCACCGGACGGCCGGAGTGTGAGCCTGTGGCAGGACTCGACCTGTGGGTACGTCCATGTTTTTGTCACCACCCAATTCCCCGGCAGGACCAAGGCCGTCGCAATAGAGCCCATGACCGGGCCGGCGAACGCGTTCAACACCGGCGACGGCCTCCGCTGGCTGGCACCGGGCGGTCAGTTCTCGATCAGTTGGGGCATCAGCGCGTCCCTGGACGGTACCGGCAGCTGAACACGGGTCCCGGCCGGGCTCCGTGTCGGGTTTCATATCGGCGCACGGCTGCGGAATCATGGGGCTATGACCCCAGTTGACGAAGCCGTAACCCCACACGACGCCGGATCCGGTGCGCCCCGCGTCATCACCGGCCAGGACCTTGACCAGGACATTCCTTACGGAGTCCGGATCGCCGCGGGGTGGGCCTGGCGGATCGGTCTCCTCCTGGTGGTGGGCGGCGCCTTGGTCTGGCTGCTCGGCCGGGTCAGCTTCCTGATCATCCCGGTCATGGTGGCCGCGCTGCTTGCCGGGCTCCTGACCCCGGTGGTGCGTCGGTTGGACAGCCTCCGGCTGCCCAACGGACTCTCCGTAGCCGTCACCGTCCTGGGTTTCCTCGGCGCGATCGTGGGGGCGCTCTCGCTCGTGGGCCGGCAACTCGTCTCCGGGTTCGGGGCGCTCTGGTCCGAGGCCCTCGTCGGAGTCCAGCAGGTTCAGGCCTGGCTGTCAGAGGGACCATTGCACCTGACGGCCGACCAGATCGACAAATACCTCCAGGAAGGCACCGCCGCGCTGCAGAACAACAGCAGCAGCATCCTCAGTGGGGCGCTGACGTTCGGGAGCACGGCCGGGCATTTCGCTGCCGGGATGGTCCTGGCACTGTTCGTGCTGGTCTTTTTCCTGCTCGAAGGCGACAGGATCTGGGCGTTCCTCGTCCGGCTGCTGCCCAAAAAAGCGCGACGGGCCGCTGACGGCGCCGGCCGGCGGGGCTGGACCTCGATGGTCAGCTACACCCGCATCCAGATGTTTGTGGCTTTCGTGGACGCCGTCGGGATCGGCGTCGGCGCCGCCATTATCGGTGTCCCGCTGGCCCTGCCGCTGGGTGTCCTGGTCTTCATCGGCTCCTTTATCCCTGTGGTCGGCGCCCTCGTGACCGGCGCGATCGCGGTCCTCCTGGCCCTCGTGGCGAACGGCCCGGTCAACGCCATGATTATGCTGGCGATCGTGCTGGCGGTCCAGCAGCTGGAGAGCCATATCCTGCAGCCTCTCGTGATGGGCCGGGCCGTCGCCCTGCATCCCGTGGCCGTCATCATGTCCGTCGCGGCGGGATCGTACCTCGCCGGGATTCCCGGGGCGCTGTTTTCGGTGCCGCTCCTCGCCGTCGCAAACTCCTCGATTCGCTACATAGCAGGCAGAACGTGGGAACATGATGAGGTGCTGGAAACAGCGGAACGGCAGAGCGTCACTGCCCCCGATGACACCAGCGCTGACAACACTTTCAAAGACGTCCATCTGCCGGGGAAACCCGGCCGCAGTGACGCCGCACCAACAAGCGGTGCCCCGGGCAGCAATGCCTGACGCGGCGCCGGAGCCAGAACCGAAGATGGAGAACAGTTTCGTGAATACCCTGGAGAGCCTGCCCGTCACGCTGGACGATGTCCTGGAGGCGCAGAAGCTGCTCGACGGGATTATTACGCGGACGCCCGTTGAATCCTCGCGGGCCCTCGGCAGCATGGTGGGCGGCGATGTCTATTTCAAATGCGAGAACCTGCAGCGCGCCGGCTCGTTTAAGGTCCGCGGAGCCTATGTGCGGATGGCGAAGCTTTCCGAGGCGGAGAAGCGGCGCGGCGTCGTCGCGGCCTCGGCGGGAAACCATGCCCAGGGCGTGGCCGTCGCAGCGAAGAGCCTGGGCATCAGCGCCCGGATCTACATGCCCCTGGGCGTCGCCTTGCCCAAACTCGCGGCCACCCGAAGCCACGGCGCCGAAGTGGTGCTGCACGGGCACAACGTCGATGAGGCATTGGCCGAGGCGAAACGCTTCGCCGACGAAACCGGCGCCGTCTTCGTCCACCCCTTCGACGACGTCGACATCGTGGCCGGCCAGGGCACCGTCGGGCTGGAAATCCTGGAACAGATTCCCGACGTCGACACGATCCTCATCGGCGTCGGCGGCGGCGGGCTGCTGGCCGGCGTCTCGGTCGCGGTCAAGGGCCCGCGCCAAGGAACTGGGCCGCGAAATCCGTGTCATCGGCGTGCAGGCCGAAAATGCCGCCGCCTACCCGCCGTCGCTGGCTGCTGACGCCCTCGTGCCGCTCAAGCGCGTTTCGACCATGGCGGACGGCATCGCCGTTGGCCGGCCTGGACAACTGCCCTTCAGCATCATCCGGGAACTCGTCGACGACGTTGTGACGGTCAGCGAGGATGCCTTGGCCCGGGCACTGATCTTCCTGCTTGAACGCGCCAAAATGGTAGTCGAACCTGCCGGTGCGGTCGGCATCGCGGCGCTGATGGAGGGCAAGATCGAGAACCCGGGAACTGTTGCCGTGGTGCTCTCCGGCGGCAATATCGACCCGATGCTGATGCTCAAGGTTATCCAGCGCGGCCTCTCCGCGGCCGGCCGGTATATGACGGTGCGCATGATGCTCGACGACCGGCCGGGCTCGCTCGCCACTATCGCCCGCATCATCGCCGAAAACGATGCCAACGTCACCGGGCTGGACCACACCAGGGTGGGCGGGTCGATCAGCATGGGTGACGTCTCCATCACGGTGAACCTGGAAACCAAGGGTCACGAACACTGCGAACAAGTCCTTGCCGCGCTGCGGGCCGAGGGGTTCCAGCCGATCGTGGTGCACTAGGAGCCGCGGCCATGGATATGAACGTGTATCGGGCGGACCGGCCGGGCGCCGGCGATTCCCCGGCCCGCCGCGCCCGCCGGGGGCTGCTCGTGGTGGGCTCGTTTGTGGCCCTGCTCTATGGGATCGAGCTTGTCAACACGCTGCTGCTGCATTCCCTGAACGGAATATTCGGCCTGCGCCCACGACGCCTGGATGGGATCCTGGACATCCTGACGTTCCCGTTGCTGCACGCGAACCTGGCCCACCTGATCTCCAACACGCTGCCGCTGATGATCTTCGGCTTCCTCGTTTTCCTGTCCGGACTGCGGGTGTTTTTGACCGCGCTGGCGGCAAGCTGGCTCGGCTCCGGGGTCCTGGTGTGGCTGATCGGAGGGTTCAAAGTTACCGTCGGCGCGTCCGGGCTTGTCTTCGGGCTCTTCGCGTTTCTGCTGGTGCGTGGCTTCGTGAACCGGAGTTGGTGGCAGATTCTGCTGTCCGTGTTGCTGTTTATGGCGTACGGCAGCATTCTCTTCGGCGTGCTTCCCACGGTGGCCAGCTATGTGTCCTGGCAAGCGCACCTGGGCGGGGCAGCGGGCGGCGTGCTGGCGGCCCTGTTCCTCGGTCGGCGGCGGCCGGCGGCGCTCCGCGCGCCACGCTAGGACGCCACGCTAGGACGCCACGCTAGGACGCAACGCCAGGACGCAACGCCAGAAACCGAGCCGGCTTCCGCCCGCAGACGGGAACGCCGGCCCTCCCGCTGCGGGGAGGGCCGGCGTTCCGGGTCCGGCTTGAGTTTCCGGGGTCAGGCGGCGTAGGGCTTGGCAGAGATGATCTCGACCGGGATGACCTTGCCGTTCGGCGCCGTGTAGGTGATGGAGTCGCCCTCTTTGTGGCCAACGATGGCTGCGCCCAAGGGAGACTTTTCGCTGAACACGTCGAGGTCGGAATCGCCGGCGATCTCGCGGGACCCGAGAAGGAACGTCTCTTTGTCGCCGGCGATCTTCGCCACCACAAGCATGCCGGCCTCGACGATTCCATCGTCGGCGGGGGACTCGCCCACGTGGGCGTCCCGCAGCAGGGCGGTGAGCTGGCGGATGCGGGCCTCGATTTTGCCCTGCTCCTCCTTGGCCGCGTGATAGCCGCCGTTCTCCTTGAGATCGCCCTCCTGGCGGGCAGCTTCGATCTTCTGGACGATCTCCGCCCGGCCTGCGCCGGAAAGGTGGTCCAGCTCTGCCTTCAAGCGGTCAAAGGCTTCCTGGGTGAGCCAAGCCGCCGTTGCGCTGTTAGTGGTAGACACGGACATCTCCTTTGGGTGGTGATACAAGAAAAGACCCCGCCACGGTGGCCACTTGTGAAACTCAGTAACCAGCTCAGCGGGGAAAGGTGTTACCTCAGTGTAGTCAATGCTGTGGATAAACCCAACAGGGAGGCGGTGCGGACCACACCGTGTTGACCGACGGCGGCCGCCGGCTGCGGCCGGCCCGCGGCGCTGATGCTATTGCTGCTTGTCCGGAAGCCAGCAATTGTCGACGACGGCGGAGACCGCCGGGGACTCCGTACGAACCTGTACGCGGTGGACAGTCGTGCGTCCGCCGTCCTTGCCCGTATCGACGGAATTCGGCCCGATATCAAGAACTTTCCACCCAACGACGGCGAACTTGGAGTCCAGTGCCTTGACGGCACATTTCGCGGCCACCGCGGGGTCCTTCGTCACCTCGAAGTCGACCTCGGCGAGGGTCCCGTCGGGGGTGCTGTAGCCAATGTCCTTGAACGTGACGCTGGACGTGGCGTTCGACGTCGAAACCCAGGCCATAAAGGCGATACCCGCGGCCAAAGCAGCGATCAGGATGATGCGTTTGGTCCGGCCGGACAATGACCGCTTTTGGCCGCCGTAACGATTGGCTAGGCTGGTAGTTGCCGGCGAGGCAGGCTGATCCCGGGAAGTCACCAGACCAGTTTAGTGTGGATCGGACCGGGTAATGTCCACAGGGCCGGTTCCGGTCGACACCACGTGTGTTCCCGCCTGTCGGGCCGCCCCGGCAGCCCGACCGCACCAACCCGCGGAACAGTAGACCAGCAGAAAGAGGAGCCGTCCCACGATGACAGCATCCACGAGTCCGTCAGCGCCGCTTCGGCTGCTGGCAGTCCACGCCCATCCCGACGACGAATCAAGCAAGGGTGCGGCCACGATGGCCAAGTACGCCGCCGCGGGAATTGACGTGATGGTGGCCACGTGCACGGACGGTTCCCGCGGGGACATCCAGAACCCTGCGATGGAAGGCCAGCCGCACCCTGCACGCGACATGGCCGGTGCCCGCCGCCTGGAAATGGCAGCCGCGGCCAGGGCGCTCGGAATCCGTCAGCGCTGGCTGGGATTTGTGGATTCCGGACTGCCCGAAGGCGATCCGCTGCCGCCGCTGCCGGCCGGCTCGTTTGCCCTGCAGCCGCTGGAACGGGCAGCCGCGCCCCTGGTCCGGCTGGTCCGGGACTTCAAACCGCACGTGATCCTGAGCTACGACGAAAACGGCGGCTATCCTCATCCGGACCACATCATGGCGCACCGGGTGGCCGTGGAGGCCTTTGAAGCGGCCGGAGATGCATCCCGTTACCCGGGCGCCGGCCCGGCCTGGGAGCCCAGCAAGCTTTACTACGACCGGGCTTTCAGCCCGGACCGCTTCCGCGCCCTGCACCATGCGCTGGAAGAATCCGGCCTCGAGTCACCCTACGCGCAGCGCCTGGCCGCCTGGCTGGAAACAGATGCGGAAGGCCACACTCCGCCGGCGCCGACCCATCCGACCACCACCCAGATCGAGTGCGGTGACTTCTTCGAGGCCCGCGACGAGGCGCTCCGGGCGCATCGCACCCAGGTCGATCCGGAGGGGTTCTTCTTCGCCGTCTCGGCCGCGATGCAGCGCAGGACCTGGCCGTGGGAGGATTACTCCCTGATCCAGTCCCGGATCCCCGCGGAACTGCCGGAAACGGATCTCTTTGCCGGGCTAAGATAGAGAACCAGGGTTTCTATCGGCTGTAGAAGCTGCGACGGAAACCCGGGCAACGCCCCCGGCCCGCGACGGGGGAGACCACCTCAGTTCCCATAGAAGGTACCAACCGTGCATTCCTTGCTCATCGCTCTGGCAACTACTCCGGCACCGACCCCCACGCCGTCGCTGCGCCCGGGGCTGTCCGAGGACCAGGTCACTCCGGGCCTGCTCGGTTTCCTGCTGACCGCCTTTATCGTTGTGCTCACTGCGGTGCTGATCGTGGACATGGTGCGGCGCATCCGCCGCGTCCGCTACCGCGCGCAGGTCGAGGAGGAACGCGCGGCCGCTGCGGAGGCCGTCGCGGCGGGCCTCGGCCCGGAGTCCGCCGGCACCCCCCAGGACCCTGCCCGGGACGGAACCCGACCGGAAGTCAACGGCGATGCGGGACCGGCAAGCCGCTGACGGTGGTTCCGCGGACGCAGGCCCGGGAGCGTTCAACGCCCTGGGCGGTGAACCGTCTGCCTATCTGCGCCAGCACGCCGGAAACCCGGTGCACTGGCGCCCCTTCGGTGATGAGGCCTTTGGCTTCGCCGCTGCCCGTGACGTGCCCGTTTTTCTCTCGATCGGCTATGCCGCCTGTCACTGGTGCCACGTTATGGCGCATGAATCGTTCGAGGACGCGGAGACTGCCGAGTACCTGAACTCCCATTTTGTTGCCGTCAAGGTGGACCGCGAAGAACGTCCGGATGTCGACGCCGTCTATATGGCAGTGACGCAGGCCCTCAGCGGCGAAGGCGGCTGGCCGATGTCCGTCTTCCTCCTGCCCGACGGCCGTGCATTCCACGCCGGTACGTACTTTCCGCCCCGGCCGATGCCCGGCCGGCCATCCTTCATACAGGTCCTTGAGGCCGTGCACGACGCCTGGCTGAAACGCCGCGACGCCGTCGAACAGAACGCCGCCAGACTGGCCAAAGGCCTGGCCGCATCACAATCGGCCGCCGCCGTCCGGTTGGATGGGGCGCCCCAGCCGGTGGACGCCGCGCTCCTGGCGGAAGCCGTTGGTGTGCTCGCCGGCTCTGAAGACCAGGTCTGTGGCGGGTTCGGCGCCGCACCCAAATTCCCGCCCCCCGCTGTCCTGGAGTTCCTTATCCGGCATGCCGCCGTGGCCTCGGACACTGCGGACGCGGCCCGGGACATGGCAGGACGCACGCTCGCCGCGATGTCCCGGTCGGCACTGTTCGACCAGCTCGGCGGCGGGTTCGCACGGTACTCGGTCACGCGTGACTGGTCCGTGCCACACTTCGAAAAAATGCTCTATGACAACGCCCAGCTTTTGCGGGTCTACGTCCACTGGGTCCGCCTTGGCGGGACGGCCGAGTATCCGGCAGCGGAGGCCGCCGACGTCGCGGCACGCACCGCCGGGTGGCTGCTGGCCGCCCTGGGGCTGGAGGACGAGCCGGAGAACGCGGAACTTCCCGGTACGAAGCGACCCGATACCGAACCGCCCGGCGGCGGGATCCCGGGCGGACGCGGCGCGGGAGCTGCGGCCCTCGCCTCGTCCCTGGACGCGGACACCGTTGTGGACGGTGTCCATCTGGAGGGGGCCAGCTACCTGTGGACACCGGACGAGCTGACGGCGCTCCTCGGGCCGGCCGACGGCGCAGCCGTGGCGGGGTTCATGCTGGCGCACACCCGCGGGCCCGTCCCGGCCGAGGGAGCCCCATTGCACCCCGGCAGGGCCCTCAACAGCGCGGAAAACGCCTTGTGGCAGCGGGCGCACCCGGTGCTGCTGGAGGCACGCTCCCGCCGGCCGCAGCCTGCCCGTGATGAGAAGGTCGTGGCAGTTTGGAACGGACTGGCCGTCGCCGCCCTGGCGGAGGCCGCGGCCGTTCTGGAGGAGCCCGGATTGTTGGCCGCCGCTGAGCGCATCGCCGCCTACCTGGAGCGGGTGCATTGGCAGCCGGCCTCCGTCGGCGCGGCCGGGACCCTGGTGCGGGTCTCCCACCGCGGCGCCGCCCGGGGGATCGGCGGCCTGTTGGAGGACTACGCTTTTTGCGCCGACGGCCTGCTCGCCCTCTACGCGGTCTCCGGTCACGCCCGCTGGTACCGGCTCGCGGAGGATATTCTGGCGGCTGCCTGTGAACGGTTCGGCGCCGCAGGCACACTCACTGACACCGTGGGGGAATCAGCGCAGGTCTCCAACGCCCAAGGCCAGGGGACCGCACTGGAACCATTTGATAACGCCACGCCCAGTGGTGCCGCCGCTTTCGCCGGCTCGCTGCTGAGCTACTCGGCCCTCTCCGGGTCCGTCCGGCACCGGGAACTGGCCGGCAATATTTTCGCGGTCCTGCCGCCGCTCGCTTCCCGGGTGCCCCGGGTGGCGGGCTGGCTCCTTGCGACGGCGCAGGCGGCGCTTGCCGGCCCGGTGGAAGCTGCCGTCGTCGGCCCGGACACTCCGGAGCGGGCGGCACTGCACCGGGAACTGCTGCTCTCGCCCAGCCCGGGCCTGGTCATCGCGCTCCAGGACGACGCAACGGGGACGGGCGACGGCGCCGAGGCGGCCGTGCCGCTGCTGCGCGGCCGCCAGCCGGCCCCGGATGGCACACCGAGGGTTTTTCTATGCCGCGGCATGGTCTGCGACCTCCCCGTCGGGTCCGCCGCCGGGGTGCGGCAACGCCTGGCGGAGATGGCCGGGAGCGGGCTCTGACCGTCGCCGCATTCCGGTCGGTTCAGGACGGGTGCGTCAGCGGGCGATGATGACTTTGACGCCGTGGCTTTCGAACGCTTCCCGGTCGGCGGGGGTGATGCCGGCATCGGTGATGAGATTGCGGAACACGACTCCGCTCATGGTGGCGAAGGAGCGCTGGCCGATCTTCGACGAGTCCGCGACCATGTACGCCTCGGCCGCACGCCGGGCCATGAGTGCGTTCACTGTGGCTTCGCCTTCGTCGTTCACGGTGGGCCCCAGGACGGGGTCGGCACCGTTAACACCAATGAAGGCCAGATCCAGGGCCACGTTCTGAAGGGTCGCATCCGCGAATGGCCCCACGAGTTCGTACGAGCGGGGGTTGACGATTCCGCCGGTCACCATGATCTTGATATTGGGACGCACAGCGAGCTGGGCCGCGATGTTGATCGCATTGGTCACTACGGTCAGCGCCGGCCGGTTCGATGGCACGTTCAGGTCCGCCCGGGTGGCCAGGACCTGCGCGATAGCGGTATTGGTGGTGCCGCCGGAGAGCCCAACGACGGCGCCACGCGGTATGAGGCTGCTGGCAGCCTGGGCGATGAGCTGTTTCTGCTGGGAATGGTCATCACGGTTGTAGCGGCCGGGCAGGTCATAGGCCACGGAACCCTTGACCGCACCGCCGCGGGTGCGGGTCAACAGCCTCTGCGTGGCCAGGCTGTCAAGGTCACGCCGGGCCGTGGCCGGTGACACGGCCAGGGTCTCAACGATGTCATCCACTTCAACCTGCCCATCTTCGGCCAGCAGGTTCAGGATGGCGTTCAAACGCTCGGTGCGGTTCATGAGTCTTACTCCAGAGAGGCGAAGAGGGTTAACAGCCTGGCCGACTCGGGCACCAACGCGTCACGGCCTGCCCGTAGATACCGGCGTGAGTCGACCAGATCCGGATCGGTGTTGAGGCAGTCGCGCACGGCGCGGGTGAAGAACCCGTTCAGATGGGTGGAGACATTGATTTTGGTCATGCCTGCGGAAATTGCGGCGACGATGTCCTGGTCGGCAACGCCGGAGGAACCGTGCAACACCAGCGGGACATCCAGGCTTCCGCGAAGCCGGCCGATCAGCTCCAGATCGAGGGCGGCGCTGCGTTCAGTCATCGCGTGGGAGGAACCGACGGCGACGGCGAGGGCGTCGACTCCGGTCGCGGCGACAAAGTCGGCGGCTTCCCTCGGGTCGGTGCGCACCCCGGGCGCGTGCGCGCCGTCCTTGCCCCCGACCTTGCCCAGTTCCGCTTCCACATACACACCCATAGCATGAGCATATTCGGTGACCCGGGCGGTAGCCGCAACGTTGTCTTCGTACTCCAGGTGGGCTCCGTCATACATGATGGAGCCGAAGCCCAGATCAACAGCCTGCATCGCCAGCTGCTCGTCTTCGGCATGATCGAGATGAAGGGAAACGGGCACGCTGGCCCTCTTTGCCAGCGCCATCGAGGCCAGCGCCAGGGCTTCGAGGCCGCCGTGGTATTTGGCGCAGTTCTCGGAGATCTGCAGGATGAGCGGCAGCCCGGCTTTTTGGGCCCCGGCGATCAAACCCTCCGCGGTTTCTAAATGAATAACGTTGAAGGCGCCCTGCCCGGTGCCGCGGGCGGCCGCAGCGGCCATCAGTTCTGCTGTGGGGACAAGGGTCATGCCGGATTCTCCTCATAAGTGACGATCAGGTGCTGCGCCAGTTCGGTGTGACGTGGCGAAATTTCGCCGGCGGCCGGCATCAGCACGGCGGCCGCCGACCACGCGGTTGCTGCGCGCAAAATCTGCTCCGGGTCCCGCCGGCCCGAAGCCATGACCACAGCAGCGGCGGCGACCGCTGCATCACCGGCACCGGTGGGGTTGCCCGCCAGCGGCCGGGGCAGCCGCGCTTTCCACACGCTGGCGGGGGACTGGGCCGTGAAAGCGTACATCCCGTCGGCACCGGCGCTGACGAGCACCATCCGGGCCCCCAGTTCCATCAGGTGACACGCTGCCTGGGACAGGTCGGTCTGGCCTGTTGCTTCCATCAGTTCCTCGAGGTTTGGCTTGAGGAGGTCCGCTCCGGCCCGCGCCGCGGCCAGCATTTGTGGTCCCGACGTGTCGATGACGGCCGGCACACCGCGGCTGTGTGCAAGCCTGACCAGCTCCGGATAAAAGTCATCGGGTGCATCTGCCGGGAGGCTGCCGGAGCCGACGAGCACTCCGCAGTCCGGGGTGCCGGGTCTGCCAGGGCCGTCCAGTGTCTCCGTGATCGCGGCGCTCAGCCCCTGCCACCCGGAAGCCCCCAACGCCGGTCCGTGCTCGTTGAAGATGCTCGTGACATCCTGGCCGGAATCAACGAAAGCGATGCTTCGACGGGTGTCCGCTGTCACCGGGATGAGCCGGTGGGGTATGCCGCTGGCCTCCAGATCCGTGCGGAATACCGCGCCGGCGGCGCCGCCCACGGGAGCTACGGCTAGAACGGGGTGGCCCATTTGGTGGGCCACCCGGGCGACATTCAAACCCTTGCCTCCGGCCCGCTCCAGCGGCGGTGAGACGCGGTGTGTCCGGCCCGGGTGGAAGCCGTCGAGGTGGTAGGTCATGTCCAGTGCCGGGTTGGGTGTGACCGTGACGATGAGCCGGTGTGACGGGGGGGTCATGGCGCCTCGATGTTGGATTCGATGGAACTCAGGAGCTCGCGGGCTTTCAGTGCGGAGCCGATCAGCCCGGCGTCCTGACCCAGGGTGGCGGGGACGATCCGGGGGCGCCGGTGGATGCTGAGCAGGTTTTCCACGCGTGTCCGCAAGGGTGCCAGCAGCGCCTCCCCGGCCTGGGACAGGCCGCCGCCCATCACGACCGTCTCGGTTCCGAGGATCGAAACGCACTGGACGATACTGAAGGCGAGCGCGTCGACCGCCTCGCTCCAGACCCGGTAGGCCTCCGGATCGCCTGCTGCGGCCAGGTCAAGAACCTGCCGCGCTCCGTCGACGCTGCGTCCGGTGGCGGCGCAGTAACGGGACGCAATGGCTCCCGCTGAGCCGACGGCTTCCAGAATCGTGGTGGAACCCGGGCGGTCAGGATCCGGCACCGGGGCGTGCCCCAGCTCGCCGGCGTATCCGCCGCCGGTCAGACGCCGGTCATCGACGAAGACCGCCCCGGCAATACCGGTCCCGATGACCAGGACGACCGCGTTGGAGGCGCCGCGGGCGGCCCCGAACCTGAACTCGGCTTCCCCGGCGGACCCCACATCATGCCCGAAGGCCACCGGAAGCCCAAGCGCGGCCTGCGCCCGTTCCGCAAACGGAAAGTCTTTCCAGCCCAGGTTTGCGGAGAGGATGCCTGTGCCCGTTGCCTCATCGACCAGGCCGGGGACGATCAGCCCGGCGGCGCGGACAGGATGACCAGGGTAGAGGCCCCGGTATTCCGACGCGACTTCGGTGATTTTTTCGATCACCGCGCCTCCCGTATCCACCGGATGCCTGGGGGTGGCCATCCGGCGCAGGCCGATGATCCTGCCCGTGGCCAAGACAATGCCGGCCTTCATATCCGTTCCGCCCACGTCGAAGGCCAGTACAGCCGGTCCGCTTGCGGAGCCGGATTGTCCGCCATGCTCGTTCATCGGCTAGGCATCCAGAATGACGGAGCGGCTCAGGTTCCGCGGCTGATCGGGGTTCAGGCCGAGGACGCGGGCACGTTCCAGAGCAACTTTCTGGGCCCGCACGAGCTCGGCCAGCGGTGCTGCGTCGCGGTGGATATACAAGCCTCCGGTGTTCGCGACGTCTGAAGCCAGCCCGTGAGGTTCTTCGCCGAAGAGCCACGTGACGCGGTTGGGTGCAGCGATGGCGATGGGGCCATGACGGTATTCCATCGCCGGGTACGATTCGGTCCAGGACTGGGAGGCTTCACGCATCTTCAGGGCCGCCTCGTGGGCCAGGCCGACGGTCCAGCCGCGGCCAAGGAACGTGAACTGTTCGGCAGCCATCAGTTCCGGCGCGATCGGCTCCAGCACGGCGGCGCCGGCATCAGAGATGGCTGAATCCACCGAAATGCCGAGCGCGGTCTGCAGGTAAACCAGCGCCGAGGTGGCAAACCGGGTCTGCACGACCGACTGCTCATCCGCGTACGGCAGGCCGATGACGGACCCGGCGATATCCGCGACGGGCGACCCGGTATCACCTACGAGGGCCACCGTCGGGACGCTGCCTTGCAGCCTCTGGAGTATTTCCAGGACCTCCGTGGTGGTCCCCGAACGAGTGATCGCCACCACCGCGTCGTAGCCCCGGTCGACGAAGGCCTCGGAGGCCGCGAACGTGTCCGTTACCCCACGACCGGCGGATTCGCGCAGGAACGCATAGGACTGCGCCATGAACCAGGACGTGCCGCATCCGATGACGGCAATCTTCTGGCCGTCGGCGGGCAGCAGGGCCTGGGCCTCGGAACGGGCCTGTTCGGCTGCGCGTGCCCAAATTTCGGGCTGGGACGTCAGTTCAGCTTCCATGTGGGCGCCAAGCAGGGAACGGTCGGTATGCAGCTCAGTCATGGGACAGGCTCCTAGTGGTGAGGGGGCAGATGTCAGGCCATCAGGGACCTGTAGGCAGCCGGGGGGCGGCGCCGTTCTGAATCACCTGACTAGATGATTATTACTGATTGTTTGACGCATGTAAACATCACGATCGATCTATTCGGGTCCATGATGCCGGCTTTGGCCCGGAAGTGCATGTTGGCGACCCCGGCTGGCCGCAATCTGGCCACGGCGCGTGCCGGATGTCTAAATTTCGACGGCCAGGCGGAGGAATTGGTCACAGAAAAGAGTTGACCTGAGAGCTGGATCACGCGACAATCGATACACAAGATGATTAGAAGTGCATTTTTGAGTGACGCTAACATCATGAATCGTCAAATTCCTTCCTTCGAGGCCTCGGCAGGCTCCCTGCTCCAGGCCCGCGGTGGAGGCGGATGGCACCCCCTGAACGTAAAGGAAGACAATGAAGAAGTCCTTGCGCACCGGCGCACTCGCCTCAATTGCGGCAGCGGGCATGCTGCTCTCCGCCTGCGGATTCGGCGGATCCGGCGGCAACGCCGGCGCCGGCGAAAACACCATCAACCTTCTGGTCCCGAGCTACTCCGACGGCACAAAGGGCCGATGGGAAAGCATCATCAAGGACTTCGAGGCCAGCAACCCGGACCTCAAGGTGAACCTTGAGGTCCAGTCCTGGGACAACATCAACGATGTCGTGAAAACCAAGATCCAGGGACAGCAGGCCCCCGGATATCCTCAACATCGATGCCTTCGCAGGCTTCGCCAATGACCAGCTGCTCTACCCGGCGACGGACGTTCTCTCAGACTCCACGGCCAAGGACTTCCAGGACACCTTCGCGAAGAACGCCTCCGTGGACGGCGCCCAATACGGTATGCCGCTGATTGCGTCCGCACGCGCTCTCTTCTACAACAAGGACCTCTTCGACAAGGCAGGGATCTCCGCTCCTCCGAAGACCTGGGACGAACTGGAAAC
This sequence comes from Arthrobacter sp. PAMC25284, assembly GCF_019443425.1. NCBI lineage: Bacteria > Bacillati > Actinomycetota > Actinomycetes > Micrococcales > Micrococcaceae > Arthrobacter > Arthrobacter sp. PAMC25284. The sequence goes on along the minus strand of NZ_CP080382.1, from coordinate 1,494,051 downwards.
GGCTGCCCGGAAGATTACGGAAACCGGAGTCCCCGGATACGGGCTCCCGCTCGGTTCCGAGGAGGCGCAGGGCGAAACCGGCATCTGGTTCTACGGTGCGGGCGGCGGCTATGGCGATGCCCAGAAGATCACCGTGGACACTCCGGAGAACCTCGAAGGCGCCACGTTCATACAGAAACTGGTGGACGAAAAGCTCACGCAGGCCGACGCCGGCGCCACCAACCGCACCCCGCTGATCAACGTCTTCATCCAGGGCCAGCTGGGAATGATCGAGGCACTGCCTCCAACCGTGGGCCAGATCAAGGAAAAGAACCCGGCGCTGAACTACGGTATTGCCCCGATCCCCACGAAAGACGGATCACCGTTCACTCTCGGCGTCGCTGACCACCTGATGGCGTTCAAAAATGACGGCAAGAAGCAGGACGCCATCAGGAAGTTCCTGGACTACTTCTACTCGACCGACGTCTACACCCAGTGGGTCGAGGCCGAGGGATTCCTGCCCACCACCAAGTCCGGTGCCGAGAAACTCGCCTCCAACCCGGATACGAAACCGTTCCTGGACCTCCTGCCCAACGCCAGGTTCTACCCGTCCACCAATAAGGCATGGACCGCAACCCAGGGCGCAGTGCAGTCGCTGATCGGCCAGATCGCGCAGGGGAAGGACCCGGCCACGGTACTGAAGGAAATCCAGGCCAAGGCGGACGCCGCTTCCTAGGCCGTAGGGATGGCCGGCGGTTGACGGACACGTCACCCGCCGGCCATCCCCTGACAGATCCGCCCTCTTCCACCCCCCGGAGAATCTCCCATGAGCACAACAGCCGCCAAAGCCGATACCACCGACACCCCAACGGCCAGGCCGGGTGCGCCCCGCGGGCCCCAGACCGGCCGTGGCCGGGACAGCATCTGGAAGGCACTGCCCTGGATTGGCCCCTGCCTGATGCTGATCGTCGGGATAGTCCTGTTCCCTGCCGGCTACATGATCTACAACGCATTCCGCTCGATCAGCAACTTTGGGACGGACACCGGGTTCGCGGGACTGAAAAACTTCACGACGGTCTTTGCCGATCCGTCCTTCCCGCGCGTGCTCACCAACACCGTGGTATGGGTTGTCGCGGTCGTCCTCGTCACCGTGGTGCTGTCGCTGGCGCTGGCACAATTCCTGAACAAGCCTTTCCCCGGACGGACCATGGTCCGGATGGCCGTGATTGTGCCCTGGGCTGCCAGCGTGGTGATGACCACCACCGTGTTCGTCTACGGCCTGGACCCCTTCTACGGCATCATCAACAAGTTCATGGTGGACCTGCAAGTGATCGATGCCCCCTTCGGCTTCACCAAGAGCATGCCCTCCGCGTTCATCATCGCCATCGTGATCGCAGTCTTCGTCTCCCTGCCGTTCACGTCCTACACAATCCTCGCGGGCCTGCAGGGTGTACCCGGAGAGGTGCTCGAAGCCGCAAAGATGGACGGTGCCACCCCGGCCCGCACCTATTTCAGCGTGATCCTGCCACAGCTTCGCGACAGCATCGCAGTGGCAGTACTGATCAACATCATCAACGTCTTCAACAACCTCGCGATTCTGAAACTCATTACCGGCTCGCTGCCCGGATACGACGCCGACACTCTCATCACCCGCATGTTCAAGTGGATCCAGGTCGACCAGCGGCTGGATGTCGCCAGCGCCATGAGCGTCGTGAACTTCGCAATTGTCCTGGTGGTCGTTGCCGCCTACATCAAAATCGTAAAACCCATGAAGGAAGTGGACTAATGGCACATTCGACGCTCCCGCCGGTGGCCGGGACACCAACGGCCAGTCCCGCCGTCGTCCGCACCGCGCCGCGCAAGACGCGTTACGGCAGCGATCAGGCCAGCGGCCCCCGCGTCGCGCTGCGTATGGCGATCGGCCTGGTTATCGCGCTGGCCTTCCTTTCCCCGTATGTAATTATGGCCATCGGCTCGCTGAAGAGCCGCCCGGAGATCCTCAGCGTCCCCCCGGAGTACTTCCCGGCCACGCCCCGCTTCGACAACTACGCCAGCATGTGGTCAACGCCGGAGACGCCACTGACGCAAAACCTGATCTCAACCATCGTCATTGCCTCCTGCGCCACCATCCTGGTTCTGCTGGTCGCCACCCCCGCCGCGTACTACACGGCCAGGTTCAAGTTCCCGGGAAAAATGGTTTTTATGTTCCTGGTGATCGTGACGCAGATGCTGCAGCCCGCGGTTCTGACCGCGGGCCTGTTCCGGGAGATGATCGCCCTGAACCTTGCCGATACCTGGCTCGCCATGATTTTGATCAACGCCGCCTTCAACCTCTCCTTCGCGGTGTGGATCATGCACAGCTTCTTCGCCGGCGTACCCAAAGAAGTCGATGAGGCAGCGCAGATTGACGGCGCCGGGCGGTTCAGCGTCCTGTTCAAGATCAACCTCCCCCTGGTTTGGCCGGGTATCGTCACCGCCATCATCTTCACCTTCGTCTCCTGCTGGAATGAGTTCGCGGCCAGCCTCGTCATCCTGCAGACGGCAGGGAATCAGCCGCTCTCCGTCGCATTGACCAGATTCGTCGGCCAGTATGACTCCGCCTGGCAGTACGTCTTCGGCGTCTCTATCGTCGCCGTCGTCCCGGTAGTGATCCTCTTTATGCTGATCGAAAAGCGCCTGATCGGCGGGTTGTCCGCCGGCAGCGTGAAGTGAATCCTCGGGCCGCCGACACATATCAAGCCATCCGAACCGGGCCACCCGGTTGCACGACAGGAACAACGAAATCCACGTGAAAATCATCAAGACCGGCACCCCCGGCCAGGCCGGTGCCAGCGGCGCCCTGATGGTTGCCGCCCTGATCAGGGGGAAACCCGATGCCGTCCTGGGGCTGGCGACCGGCTCATCACCAATGCCGCTCTACGAGGCCCTCGGTGCGGAGAACCTCGACCTCGGCAGGGTGCGCGGATTCTCCCTCGACGAATACCTCGGACTGGGCTCCACCCACAAACACAGCTACGCCCAGGTCATCCGCCGCGAAGTCGTCGACCGGTTGGGACTGGCCCCTGCGCTCATCCACACCCCGGATGGGGAGGCGGCGGACGGCGCCCTCGAGGCGGCCGGCTTTGAAGACCGCATCCGCGCGGCCGGAGGCATTGATCTCCAAGTCCTCGGGATCGGATCCAACGGACATCTGGCCTTCAACGAACCCCCGTCCGCGTTCACTTCCCGGACCCGGGTGGTTGAACTGGCCGACAGCACCCGGGCAGACAACGCGCGGTTCTTTGACTCGCTGGAAGACGTTCCCACGCACGCCATCACCCAAGGCCTGGCCACCATCTTCGAAGCCCGGCACCTGCTGCTGATTGCCCATGGCCACCGTAAGGCGGAGGCCGTGGCCCGGGCCATCGAAGGCCCGGTCACCGAGCAGTTTCCGGCCTCCATGATCCAACTCCACCCGAACGTCACCGTCATCCTCGACGAGGCCGCCGCCAGCAAACTGCAACGAGCCTGACCAGCCGCAGGATCTCCCACAGCCATCAGGGCCCGCCCGGGGCGGACGAACGGAAGCACAACCTTATGATCATCGAAGCAGCACGCATTTTCAGCGCCGGCGAGTGGCTGGAACCAGGCTGGATTGAAATTTCGGAGGCACAGATCCACGCCGTCGGCAGGGGGAAGCCACCCCGCGATCCCGATTTCAGGACTGCAATGACCCTCGTGCCGGGCTTCATCGATGCCCACGTCCACGGCGGCGGCGGGCAGTCCTTTGACGACCCGGATCCGGACGCCGCCGGCCGCATCGCGACGACCCATCTGCGGCGCGGGACAACTACAATCATGGCAAGCCTCGTGACCGCGCCCTTGGATCAGCTGGAACAACACGTCCGCAGGCTGGCGCCCCATGTCCGCAGCGGGGACCTGGCAGGTATCCACCTCGAAGGGCCATGGCTCAGCCCATCACATAAGGGCGCGCACGCTCCGGAACTGCTGCGCGCCCCGGCCCGGGGCGACGTTGCCCATCTCCTGCAGGCAGGCGCCGGGACGGTGCGCATGGTCACCCTGGCCCCGGAACTTGCCGGCGGACTCGACGCCGTCCGGCAGATCTGCAGCTACGGAGCCGTCGCCGCCATCGGTCATACGGATGCCTCCTACGAGCAAACCCGGGCTGCCATCCAGGCCGGGGCCACCGCGGGAACGCACGTCTTCAACGGCATGCGGCCCATCCATCACCGCCAACCCGGGCCGGCAACAGCGCTGCTGGAAGACAAGGATGTGTTCGTAGAACTGATAGCCGACGGTGTTCACCTTCACCCCGCAATGATCAGGAGAATCTTCGACAGCCCGGCGCGGGCAGTTCTCGTTACTGACGCCATGGCAGCCGCTGACGCCCCCGAAGGCCGCTACCGGCTCGGCGGCCTTGACGTTGACGTCCGCGACGGACAGGGCCCCGCCTGGCCGGCAGCGGCAGCATCGCCGGCAGCACACTGACCCTGGACGCGGCTCTCCGGTACGCCGTGGAGGCGGCAGGCGTGCCCCTCGGGGAAGCACTCACCGCCCTTACGGAGCACCCCGCCACCATGCTGGGGCTCTCCGATGTCGGGGCGTTGGAGCCGGGGAAGCGCGCCGACCTCGTCGTCCTCGACGAGGGCCTCACCGTCTGTGCCGTCATGCGGGCAGGGCAATGGACCTCCCCTCCGCCGTTTGTCAATGACGGGGCCGGCAGCGCCCGGGCGGGCAGCGCACCGATGCCGGCCGGCCCGGGGTTGCCGGAGCTGAAAGAAGGTCCGTCGCATGACTGATCTGGAGATTGCTGTCCAGGACGCCGCCGGAGTGCGCATTGCCCTGGAAGGCGGGGCCACCCGGGTTGAGTTGTGCGCGGCGCTGCGGACCGGCGGGTTGACGCCGTCCATGGGCGCCGTACAGCTGGCTGTGGAGGCCGCAGGTGGAAGGGCCGGGTTTGTTCACGTGCTCGTGCGCAGCCGGGGCGGCGGCTACGTGTACTCGTACGAGGACGTGCGCACGATGTGCGCTGACATCACTTCACTGGCCGGCACCGGGGTGGGCGGCGTGGTGGTTGGCGCGCTCACTGCAGACGGCCGGATCGACCTGGACGTGCTGGCACGTTTCACTGCCGCAGCCGGGGACCTGCCTGTGACCTTCCACCGGGCACTGGATGCCACAGCAGACCCGCTGGTGGAGCTGGTCCGGCTGGCCGGGTCGGGGGTGAGCCGGGTGCTGACCTCCGGCGCGGCGGTCTGCAGTATTGAAGGGCTCGCCACTCTGGCGGCCATGGTCCGGCTCGCGCCGGACGGAGTGCAGATTATGGCAGGCGGCGGCGTGCGGCTGGAGGACATCCCGGCACTGGCAGCCGCAGGCGTGGCCGCCGTGCACCTCTCGGCGCGGGTCGTGGTCCTGGACCGGCACCCGGCTGGTCCCGGCGGCGGGGCACAGGAACTGGATGCCACAGACCCGGTCCTGGTGGCCGGTGCGCGCGCCGCGCTCTCGGCAGGGGACTGCACCGCCACCGGCTCAAGCGACCCGTAGCAGGGGGGTGTCAGCTCAGGACGGCGAACGCAATGGCGATGTAGTGCGCCGCGAAGGCAAAGACGGTGAAGGCGTGGAAGAGTTCATGGAAACCAAAATGCTTGTAGCTGAAGTTCGGTTTCTTGAGGGCATAAAAGACGGCGCCGGCAATGTACAGGGCACCGCCAACGCAGATCAGCACGGCCGAGGCGATATTGGCGGCGAAGAAATCCGGCAGGAAAAACAGCGCTCCGCAGCCGAGGGCAATATAGATCGGCACGTAAAGCCAGCGGGGGGCATTCGTCCACAGCAGCCGGAACAGCACACCGAGGATCGCTCCTGACCAGATGAGCCACAGCAGCAGCTCGGCCTTGGGCCGGTCCAGCAGTGACCATGCCAGCGGAGTGTAGCTGCCCGCGATGACCAGCATGATGTTGGTGTGGTCCAGCCGCTTCAGGACAATTTTGACACCGGGGGACCAGTTGCCGCGGTGGTAGATGGCGCTGATGCCGAACAGGAGAACCCCGGTGAGAGCATAGATCGCCGACGTGATTTTCTTTTCCGGCGTCGGAGCCAGGATCACGAGAACGAGGCCGGCCGCGAACGCCAGCGGTGCGGTGACGGTGTGGATCCAGCCGCGCCACTGGGGTTTGATCATCAGGAGTTCAGCTATCCGGATCGCGGCGTCATCCACCGCCCCGTTCGCGCGGTCCGTTGGCCGCCGGCGTGGCGCCGGGCTCTTGCTTTCCATGCCGCCATGATATCCCGCCGCCCGGTATGTTACTCACAGGTAGCATGCCGCCGGCCCCACCGGACCCGGGCGCGCACACGGCTCCCTCCTGCGGCAGGTAGCCTAGGACTTGCACTGCAGTCATACCTCAGGGAAGTCAGGTGAAGCTCCGGATGGAAATGCCCGGGTTCCTCTATGGCTTCTACGAGCGTAAACTCCAGCGGTCACTGGACACCGAACGCATCCCCCGGCATATCGGAGTGATGGTTGACGGCAACAGGCGGTGGGCCCGGCAGTTCAACGCACCGACGAGCCAGGGCCACCAGGCCGGGGCCGCCAAGATCCACGAGTTCCTTGGCTGGTGCCAGGAACTCGGCGTCAAGGTCGTCACGCTCTACATGCTCTCTACCGACAACATGAACCGCTCGGGCGAGGAGCTGGACCTGCTGATGGGCATTATTGCCAACACCCTGGACCGGCTCGACGAGGATGCCAACGTGTCCGTGCATGCCATGGGGGGCCCCGGAGCTGCTGCCGGGCTATTTGGCCGAACGGCTCAACAAGCTCACGGCCCGCACCCCTGCCCACGAAAAGCTCCACGTCAACGTCGCCGTAGGCTACGGCGGACGGCGGGAGATCGTCGACGCCGTCCGGGAACTGCTGCACGACGCCGTCGCCCGCGGTGCGGACATCGGGGAACTGGCCGACGGGCTCAGCGTTGAAGACATCTCCCGGTTCCTGTACACCCGGGGCCAGCCCGACCCGGACCTCGTGATCCGCACCTCGGGGGAGCAGCGTCTCTCCGGCTTCCTGATGTGGCAGAGCGCTTACAGCGAATTCTATTTTTGCGAAGCGCTATGGCCGGCGTTCCGGAAGGTGGACTTCCTCCGGGCGTTGCGGGATTACGCCGGGCGGCAGCGCCGCTTCGGCGCGTGAGCCGTTCATTTTGAGTTTACCTCCCCGCAACAGGAATCGCCGGGAAATAGTCTGGTAATTGCGCTGACGGAGACTTACCTTTGACCCATCGGCGGGCAATTTGCCGGTCGATCGGGGAGGCCAGTACATGGAGCGGATTGTCGCACCGGGTGTATGGGAGGCCGCGTCCGGCCTCGAGGCCGAACCGCCTCACCAATAACAAATCCGGGCGTGCGCCCGGGGCTGGAGTCGATGTGGCTACTTCTGAAAACCTGTCCGTTGTGGTTTCCGACCAGGGATGGAAAGCTACTTCTCGCGACAAGCGAGCCGCGTCAAAGACCGGAGCAGCGGGTTCGAACGCTGCGGCCGGTCCTTCTGTTTCCGGGGAAGGGACAGGGACCCGGGGCACGGCCCGCAGCTTCGTGATCGACACCTCCGTGCTGCTTTCTGATCCGCGGGCCCTCCTGCGTTTCGCGGAGCACGAAGTCATCCTGCCGATTGTTGTCATCACCGAACTCGAAGGCAAGCGCCACGACCCGGAGCTCGGCTACTTTGCCCGCAAAGCGCTCCGGCTGCTCGATGACCTGCGGCTTGAGCACGGCGGCCTGGACCGGCCCATCCCGATCGGGCGCGAGGGCGGCACGCTGATGGTGGAGCTGAACCACATCTCCGCGGAGGTTTTGCCCTCCGGCTTCCGCGGGGCGGGCAACGACAGCCGGATCCTTGCGGTCGCCAAGAACCTGGCCAATGAGGGCCGCGACGTGACGGTCGTGTCCAAGGACCTGCCGATGCGGGTCAAGGCGTCTGCAATGGGACTGGCGGCGGACGAATACCGCAGCGAACTCGTCCAGGATTCGGGTTGGACAGGCGTTGCCGAGATCGACGCGAGCGAGGAAGAGGTGGCAACCCTCTACGGCCACGAGCCGGTCTTTATCCCGGCCGCAGCCGAACTGCCGACCAACACCGGCCTGGTCCTCCTCTCCAACCGCGGCTCCGCACTGGGACGCGTTGGGGCGGACAAGCAGGTCCGGCTCGTCAGGGGTGACCGCGACGTCTTCGGCCTGCACGGGCGTTCCGCCGAACAGCGGCTCGCCATCGATCTCCTCATGGACCCCTCGGTGGGTATCGTGTCGCTCGGCGGACGAGCTGGCACCGGCAAGTCCGCGCTGGCCCTGTGCGCCGGACTCGAGGCAGTCCTGGAACGGCGGGAACACCGCAAAGTGATCGTCTTCCGGCCGCTGTATGCCGTCGGCGGTCAGGAGCTCGGCTACCTGCCCGGCTCCGAGGCCGAGAAAATGAACCCCTGGGCGCAGGCGGTCTTTGACACCCTCGGCGCCCTGGTCAGCCAGGAAGTCGTCGAGGAAGTGATGGACCGCGGCATGCTCGAAGTGATGCCGCTGACCCACATCCGGGGCCGTTCCCTGCACGACGCGTTTGTGATCGTGGACGAGGCTCAATCGCTGGAGAAGAACGTGCTCCTGACGGTGATGAGCCGGATCGGGCAGAACTCAAAGATCGTCCTGACCCACGACGTCGCCCAGCGCGACAACCTCCGGGTCGGCCGGCACGACGGCGTGGCTGCCGTCGTCGAGATTCTCAAAGGGCACCCGCTGTTCGGCCACGTGACCCTTACCCGCTCCGAGCGCTCGCCGATCGCGGCGCTCGTCACGGAGTTGCTGGAGGAGACGGAGATCTAGGCGGTTGCTGCGCCCGGCCACGGCCGTTCGCCGTGGCCGGGCCGGTCGTCAGATGCCCAGGTACTTGGCTGTGGGTTCGTGGCCGTCGACGTGGAGGGTCCAGTCCGGGCGTTTGAAGGTCGCGGGGGTGAGCCGGACCTTCTGGACGTCCTGAAGTGTGCCGCCCCAGTTGGCCCGGGTGACCCCGTTGATTTCGTAACCGAGCGAACGGGACACCCCGAGGGAGGCGCCGTTCCAGGCAGCCGCCTCGGATTCCGCGATGTCAGCACCGAGGTAGTCGAAGGCGTAGGCCGCGACGGCGGCCCGCATTTCCTTGCCCAGTCCCTGGCCCTGGGCGCTCAGGCGCAGCCACGAGCCGGTGGAGACGGTCCTGAGGGTGCCGAAGTCCTTCGCCTCGACGTCCTGGCAGCCGATGAACTCGTCCTCGTGCCAGATTCCCAGCAGCAGTGTCCACGCCTCCGGGGTCATGGTTGCCCGGCAGCGCCAGTACCACTGGGCCATATTCGGCCCCAGCTCGTGTGCCGGTGCCTCGGCCCACGGCCTGGTGAAGGGGCTCCGGCCCCGGTGCGTGGACGCCGCTGAGTGCTGCGGAGACTGCGGCCGGGATGTCCTCGTCGCGGATGGGCCGCAGGATCAGGCGGGGCGTGGCCAGGGTCAGGCCGAAGGGCGGCCAGTAGGAGGCGGGATCAGTCATCGGGGGAGCCTAGCCGCTGCGGGCCGCAGCCGCCAGTCAACCGGCCCGGTCAAAGGTCAATCGGCCGGCACGTCCCAGCTGATGTGCCGGCGGACGTCCGTGAGGTTCATGGAGCGGTCAAGGAAGAGGTCGTCCAGCATGTACTCGTCCACCGCCAGGATCCGCAGCCAGTGTCCGTAGGCATCGGTGCCGCCATCGAGCCAACGGCTCGCGACGCAGACCCCTGTGCCGGCGTCGATCCTCACGAGGGTGCGGCCCGGCCGGCACAGCGGCGCCCCGGGATCGCCCGGGCGGTACGAAGAGTTGGGGCTGATCGTGGCCTCCAGCGCGGGACGGCCCTCGTGGTCAACCTCGCTGATGGATTCCAGTTCCACGGGGTTGGCGTTCGGGAATTCCATCGGCACCGGGGCGTTTCCCGACAGCTCCACCGGGTCCAGGGCCGCGGCAAAGCGGCCGTTGCCAAAGCCAGGTTCGCCGTAGGCCGCCTCCGGCCGGCGCCTGACCAGTCCGTCGTCGTCGTAGACGGGGTTGACCAGCCGGGGCGGCAGCAGCCAGGACTTGCGGGTGGAACTGACGTAGAAACCGTCCCGGGAATCGTTAATGCCGGTGGTGCTGTGCAGGACCAGCCCTGCCGCGGTCTCAAGCCGCAGTGCTCCGGGCCGCCGCAGCCACGCCCGGACCAGGTCCGCTGCGCCGTCTGCTGTCCCGGCCGGGCCGTCGAAGGGCCGGTCCAGATATTCAAACCGCAGTGATTGCCACTTCCAGGGCGAGGACCGGCACAGATTCCGAAAGGCCGCCGCCTGCCCGGGCCGGCCGCCGGACGCCCGCGGCTCATGCCGGTTTCTGCTGTCCCATGCGGCCATATCCACAGTGTACGCGTGCGGTCCACGCATACGGACGGCCCTTACAGGGGAGTGATGCAGTAGCATCCGAGAGTGATCGAACGACTCGGCAATCTCGGTGCAGTGAGCCCGCTCGCCTTCTGGCTGGTGGTGGCTGCCTGCGCGTACTTCGTGCTCATGGCAGTGCAGCTCACCATCATCGACGTCCGTCACCACTTGCTCCCGGACCGGATTGTCTTTCCCTCGTACGGGATCGCCGGGGTGCTGCTGCTCGGCGCAGCGGCGTCCCTGGCGGTTCTGGCTGCACCGGACCCGGTCCCTGCGGACGATGCCGCCGCGCTTTTCGGCCTGCCGGGTCTTCGGATCCTCGCCGGCGGGGCGGTGATGTGGCTGTTCTATTTTCTCCTGCACACGGTGTACCCCCCGGGCATGGGCTTTGGCGACGTCAAGCTCGCCGGCGTCCTGGGGATGTATCTGGGCTTCCTGGGCTGGCACCATGTCGCCGCCGGGGCCTTTGCGGCCTTCGTATTCGGCGGCTTGTGGAGCCTGGGCATGATCGCCCTGCGCCGCGGCACCCTGGGATCGGCCATCCCCTTCGGACCCTTTATGCTGGCCGGAACAGCCGCGGCCATGCTCTTTCCCGCCGCCTGAAGCGGCACGCAGATTAGGCTGGCGGCATGGCCATACCGGACTTCATCCTCGCGCTGCGCGAGAAAATCGGACACGCAACGCTCTGGATTCCCGGGGTCAGGGGAGTGGTTTTCGACGATACGGGCCGGGTGCTGCTCGGCCAGCGGGCCGACAACGGCCGCTGGGGCGTCATCGGCGGAATCCTGGAACCGGGGGAAGACCCGGCGCCGGGCCTGGTGCGCGAGATCTTCGAGGAGACCGGGGTGGTGGCCGAAACCGAGCGGCTCGTTTCCGTGGACACCGTCGGTCCCACGCACTACCCCAACGGCGATGTCTGCCATTTCCTGACGCTGGCCTTCCGTTGCCGCTACGTTTCGGGTGAGGCCAGGGTCAACGACGACGAATCCCTGGCCGTCGGTTGGTTCCTGCCTGCGGACTTCCCGGAGCTGATGCCGGGCCATCTGGAATCGATCCGGCAGGCCAGCGAACCCGAGGCGGCCGTCCGCTACCGGCGCTGATCCCGTGAGGCACAGCAGGGGCGCCGCATCCCCCAAGGCCGCAGGGCCCTGTGGATTTCGGCCCGTGCGTCAACCGCCGGGACGGGTGAGCTGGCCGTCGTTCCTGCCGGCATCGTTTCCTGTCGGTGCCTGGCCGTAGTCTGCGGATATCCGGCATACCGCCGGAGGAACATGGCCCGGGCTTCCCCGGACCGGAATGGGGGAATCATGACCGACTCAGCCCTGACGTACATCTACGTCCTGCTGGACCGTTCGGGGTCCATGAGCGCCATCGCCGACGACACCGTCGGCGGTTTCGCTGCATTTGTCCGCGAGCAGCAAGCCGTGGCGGGGCCGGTGCCGGCTGTCGCTGGCCCAGTTCGATGACAGCTACGAGCACGTCTACGCGGCCGTGGACATCCAGGACGTCCCACCGCTGGACCTGCAGCCCCGGGGCTCGACTGCACTGCATGACGCCATGGTCCGGCTGATCGGAGAAGCAGGCTCCGAACTGTCCGGGCTGCCGGAGAATCAGCGGCCCGGTACCGTCCTCGTCGCGGTTTTGACGGACGGTCACGAGAACTCGTCCCGGGAGGCGGGCGCTGCCCTGGTGAAGTCGCTCGTGGAGCGGCAGCAGAGCCAGTGGGGGTGGCAATTCACCTATTTGGGCGCCAACCAGGACGCCGTGCTGACCGCGCACGGGCTTGGCATCAAGGCCGAAGACGCGTTGACATACGCGGCGGGAAACGTCGACGCGGCGTTCTCTGTGCAATCCGCGAAGACCCGCCGGCTGCGGGAGGCCCGGATCGGCGGAGCCAGCCTGGCGGAGGCCGCCGCTGCGGCCGCCTACACCAGCGAGGAGCGCGAGTCGGCCGGCGGCGACAGTTCTTTGCTGTAGCGGCAACGACGACGGCGGCCGGCGCCTTCCCGGGGGAAGGTGCCGGCCGCCGTCCGGTGCCGGTTGCTGCATTCGTGGCGGGGCCCCGGAGCTGGCTGAGGACAGCTAGGCCTTGTGCGGCGGACGCGTCATGGACATAACGTCCAGGGCGGTGTCCAGTTGTTCTTCGGTCAGTTCGCCGCGTTCCAGGAAGCCCATGGCCACAACGGTCTCGCGGATGGTCAGGCCTTCGGCGACAGCCTTCTTCGCGATCTTGGCGGCGTTCTCGTAGCCGATGAACTTGTTCAGCGGGGTGACGATCGACGGCGACGCCTCGGCGAGGAAGCGTGCGCGCTCAACGTTGGCGGTGATGCCATCGATCATCTTGTCGGCCATCACGCGGCTGGTGTTGGCCAGGAGCCGGATGGACTCGAGCAGGTTCGCGGCCATGACCGGGATGCCCACGTTGAGTTCGAAGGCACCGTTGGTGCCGGACCACGCGATCGCGGTGTCGTTGCCGATCACCTGGGCGCAGACCATGATCGAGGCCTCGCAGATGACCGGGTTGACCTTGCCCGGCATGATCGAGGATCCCGGCTGCAGGTCCGGGATGGCGATTTCACCGAGGCCGGTGTTGGGGCCGGAACCCATCCAGCGGAGGTCATTGTTGATCTTCATAAAGGAGATCGCGATGTTCCGCAGCTGGCTGGAGGCCTCGATCAGGCCGTCACGGTTGGCCTGGGCCTCGAAGTGGTCACGGGCCTCGGTGAGCGGCAACCCGGTGTCCGCCGCGAGCAGCTCGATGACGCGTTCCGGGAACCCTGCCGGGGTGTTGATGCCGGTGCCGACGGCAGTGCCGCCGAGGGGTACTTCGGCGACCCGGGGGAGGGAAGCGTTGATGCGCTCGACGCCGTAGCGTACCTGCGCGGCGTAGCCGCCGAACTCCTGGCCCAGGGTGACCGGGGTGGCGTCCATCAGGTGCGTGCGGCCGGACTTTACAACGTCCTTGAAATCCACGGCCTTGCGCTCGAGGGAATCGGCCAGGTAGCCCAGAGCCGGGATGAGATCGTTGATCAGCGCGGACGTGGCGGCCACGTGCACCGACGTCGGGAAGACGTCGTTGGATGACTGGGAAGCGTTGACGTGGTCGTTCGGGTGGACAACTTTGTCACTCCCGGCCGCCTTCAGCGCACGTGAGGCCAGCTCGGCGAGGACCTCGTTGGTGTTCATGTTCGAGGACGTGCCGGAGCCCGTCTGGAAGACATCGATCGGGAAGTCGCCGTCGTACTTCCCGGTGGCAACCTCATCGGCGGCGTCTGCGATCGCCTGGGCCAGCTCGCCGTCGAGCACTCCCAGTTCCGCGTTGGCCTGGGCGGCTGCCTTCTTGACGCGTGCGAGGGCCTCGATGTGGGCGCGTTCGAGGGTCTTGCCGGAGATCGGGAAGTTCTCGACCGCGCGCTGGGTCTGGGCGCGGTACAGGGCGTTCACCGGGACGCGGACTTCACCCATGGTGTCGTGCTCAATGCGGAATTCTTCAGATTTCAACTCGTCTATGGAAGTCATGGGCCTAGCTTATTGGGAGCGGGCGCCGCACCGAAAACCGTGAACAGGAGACCGGCCGGAGCGTCCGCTGTGCCCTAGAGTTCACCGATTCCGGAAACCAGGTCCGCCCGGCCCTCGGCCAGCCGGTACGACAGCCCGATCACGGCCGCCCGGCCGCTGTCGACGGCAGCGGAAATCACCCGTGAACTGTCCACCAGCCGCTGCGATGTCTGCTTGACGTGTTCAACGACCATGTCGTTGACGTCGTGCTGGTTATTCCGCATGGACGTCAGGACGGAGGGTGTGATGCGCTCGACGAGGTCGCGGATAAAACCAATCGGCATATTGCCCGTTTCCACGGCCGCCTTAGTGGCGCTCACGGCGCCGCAGCTGTCATGGCCGAGGATTACGATCAGCGGAACTCCCAGTTCGCTGACGCTGTACTCGAGCGAGCCGAGCACGGCGTCGTCGATGACCTGCCCCGCGGTGCGGACCACAAACGCGTCCCCCAGCCCCAGGTCGAAGATGATTTCGGCGGCAAGCCGGGAGTCGGAGCAGCCGAAGATCACAGCGAAGGGGTGCTGGTTCTCGACAAGCGAGGATCGCCGCGAGGCGTCCTGGTTGGGATGGGAGGATTCGCCGGCGACGAAACGCTCATTGCCGTCGCGAAGACGGCGCCAGGCAAGGGCAGGAGTCAGGTATGTGGCCACGGCCTACACTTTACGGCGACGGAGCGGCAGGCGCGGAAATTGTTGCGTCAGCGGCGTCAGTGGCGGCAGGGGTGTTAGGAGCCGCAGGCGCGGCCGGGGTGGACGCCGCGCTGGAGTCTATTGCCTGGACGACGGCGGCGGCCAGGACGGAGAACTCGTCCAGTTTCGCCGCCCCGGACAGGACCACGGTAGTGCCGGCGCGGACCAGCACCATACTTTTCTGGCCCTTGCTGGTGTCGCGGAGCTCCCAATCAGCTCCGCCGGCGCTCCGCGTGCCGGTCACCCCGGCGTTCCGTGTCTGCTGGAGGAGCCACGTGGGGTTCGGCTGCCGCGTTTGCACCAATCCAATGAAGGATTCGTTCGGGGTGAGATACCCGACCTCCCAGGTCGGCACTCCGCTGGTCGTGCCGGACTCCCAGCGCGCATAGTTGGCGCGGTAGGCGCCGCCTGTATCAGGCACCGCGGGTGTGAATCCTGCCACATCCGTGGCGTTCCGGGACACGGCAGCGACGTCGATGTTGGGGCGGTAACCATCGGACTTCGGCCCGGGGTTGAGGAGCACGATCGGGAGGAAAACGGCGATGCTGATGGCCAGGGCGATGAACATCCCCAGCACCGACGCGTTGGCGCGTTTCGCGGCTGCGGCGCGCAGGACCGGCCTTACCGGCGCCTCTTCCGGCCCGGCCGGAGCCTGGCCGGTCGTTCCTGGGCCGGAGGATCCTGGGGCTGCGGGGGGTACATCCTGCGTTTCGCTCACGCTTCTATAGTCGCCTATGACGGAGCCGATCTCACACTCGGACCGGCCAGCCGGCCGGTGATGTGTTTCACGGGCATGTCATTCTAGGGGCCCGGAGGCGCCGCAATGGCTATGATCAGAAGCAGACAAACACCGCGACGGATCGATACGGCCGTACGGGTTCAACGATCGCCACTCGAAGAAGAGGTTCACGTGACACCAGCGCCTATGTCCCAGAAGTACTCCACGCTTTCCCCCTCGCTCGCGGTCGGAGTCGACGAGCCTGACCGCAACCTTGCGCTGGAACTGGTCCGCGTCACTGAGGCCGCCGCCATTGCCGGTGGCCACTGGGTCGGCTTCGGTGACAAGAACAAGGCTGACGGTGCCGCCGTCGACGCCATGCGCTCCTTCCTCCAGACAGTCCACTTCAACGGCGTTGTGGTCATCGGCGAGGGTGAAAAAGACGAAGCCCCGATGCTCTTCAACGGCGAGCACGTCGGTGACGGAACCGGTCCGGAATGCGACGTCGCCGTCGACCCCATCGACGGAACCCGGCTGACAGCCCTTGGCATCAACAACGCCCTGGCCGTCCTGGCCGTGGCCGAGCGCGGTTCGATGTTTGATCCCTCCGCCGTGTTCTACATGGAAAAGCTCGTCACCGGCCCCGAAGCTGCGGACATGGTGGACCTGCGCCTGCCGGTCAAGCAGAACCTGCACCTCATCGCCAAGGCCAAGGGCGTAAAGGTCAACCAGCTCAACGTGATGATCCTGGACCGCGACCGGCACCGCACGCTCGTGGAGGAAATCCGCGAGGCCGGTGCGCGCACCAAGTTCATCATGGACGGCGATGTTGCAGGCGCGATTGCTGCGGCACGCTCCGGTACCGGCGTTGACGCCCTGATGGGCATTGGTGGAACTCCGGAAGGCATCGTGACGGCCTGCGCCATCAAGTCCCTTGGCGGCGTCATCCAGGGCCGGCTCTGGCCCACCAGCGACGATGAGAAGCAGAAGGCGATCGACGCCGGACACGATCTTGACCGCGTGCTGTCCACCAACGACCTCGTGACGAGCGATAACTGCTACTTTGCCGCAACCGGCATCACCGACGGCGACCTCCTCAAGGGAGTCCGCTACTCCAAGGACAAGGTCCTCACGCAGTCCATCGTGATGCGTTCCAAGTCCGGCACCATCCGCTTCGTCGACGGCGAGCACCAGGCCAGCAAGTGGGAAGGGTACGCGCGCAAGAACTAGCGCCGCCCCTGAGCACGAAACAACAGCGGATCCCGGAGTCGCCCTGGCGCCCGGGATCCGCTGTTTTGCGGTTCTTCTCCCGACGGCGGTGCCGGTCCAGGCTCCGGCCAGCCCGGTTCGGTAGGCTGAAGCCATGACTTGGTTAGTGACCGGCGGCGCCGGGTATATCGGTTCACATGTGGTAGCCGCCTTGCGCGGAGCGGGGATCGGACCGGTGGTGATCGATTCGCTCTCCAGTGGGCACCGTGAATTTGTTCCGGCCGGAGTGCCGTTTGTTCTCGGCAGCATCCTCGACGAGGAGTTGGTCGAAAGGACCCTGACCCAGCATGCCGTGGCCGGGGTCATCCACCTGGCCGGATTTAAGTACGCCGGCGTCTCGGTTCAGGAGCCGCTGCTGACCTACGAGCAGAACGTCACGGGGACCGCCGCACTGCTCGGGGCGATGGAACGCGCCGGAGTGGACAAGCTCGTGTTCTCGTCTTCCGCGGCGACCTACGGTACGCCCGGCGGAGACATTGTCACCGAGGCCACCCCCACCAACCCCGAATCGCCCTACGGGGAAAGCAAACTGATCGGTGAATGGCTGATCCGGGATCAGGGCCGGGCGCGGGGACTGCAGCACACCTCGCTGCGCTACTTCAACGTCGTCGGCTCCGGCTCGCCCGAACTCTACGACACCAGCCCGCACAATTTGTTTCCGATCGTGCTGCGGGCGCTGACGTCCGGGCAGACCCCCCGTATCTACGGGACGGATTACAACACTCCCGACGGCACCTGCGTGCGCGACTATGTGCACGTCGCTGATCTGGCGACCTCACATGTGGCCGCAGCGCAGAGCCTCGCCGCGGGACGGGCACTGGAACCGATTTACAACCTGGGTTCCGGGGACGGGCTCTCAGTGCGCCAAATCATGACGGCCATGGCGAAGGTTACCGGCATCGACTTCGAACCGGAGATCGGTCCGCGCCGGGCAGGGGACCCCGACCGGATCGTCGCGGACGGTGCGCTGGCGGCCCGCGACCTGGACTGGGTGATGCGGCACTCCGTGGAGGACATGGTGGCCAGCGCCTACGCCGCGCAACGGCACGCCGCCGGCGTCTAGTTTAACCAGTCCCGCGGCGCCCAGTCCCGCGGCGCTGGGCTTCGCCGCGGCCGCGGGGTGGTTAGCCGGGCTGGCGTCGAAGCCTGGCGCGCAGCGCCTGCACGGATTTCCTGGCCAGCTGCGCGCCGGCCCGGGCCACATGGTAGGCGCCGTAGCGCACTTTTCGGACCGGCAGGTCCCATGTTCCGGGGTAGGCGACCTCCCGGCCGCCAAAGGACTTCTTGAACGCGGTGAAGCCGGCCCACTTGTGCTCCGGCTGATCCGCGGGTGCAACGCCCCACAGGTCCACATGCTTCAGCCCCGCCTCGCGGGCATCGGCGATGAGAGTGACCAGTAGAGGGATCCCGGCGCTGAGTTTCCGGTGCGTGTCATCGAGGGCCGCATGCGCATACGTTCTGGTGTCCGCGGAGTCATAGGCCAGCGCAGCGGCGATGGGCGCGCCTTCGAGTTCTGCGATGAAGAGTGTCGCAGCGCCGGCCGGCATCAGCGAACGGGCCACCTGGCCGAGGTACTCATCGCTCTGGGGCTTAAAACCATTGCGTGCCGCTGTCATATGGAGGAACGTCAGCAGCACCGAAATTTCCGCAGGGTCCTGGCTGGACCGGAAGGTCACGCCTTTCTTGTGGATGTTCCGGTAGAGATTTCGATTGGCTGGCTTCATGTCGGCCAGAATGTTTTTCAGCTCACGGTCCAGGTCCACGATCCAGCTAAGCTCGGGCTGCTGGTTTGCCGGGGCGGGGCGCAGGCCACGGCTCCGCAGGACGGCATCGGCACCGGACACATCGAAGCCGGCCCTGGCCGGCTCGATCCGGACAAACACGGCCCCGCAGCCCCGGGCCAGTTCCGTCAGCGCCGCCAGAGCGGCGTCGAAGGCCTCGAGGGATTCGGCGACCGGGCCGTACGGGACATACAGCAGCCTCCCGGCCGGGTTCGACTCCTCGACGGCCAGGAAGCTCCAGCCCGGTCCGGACTGTTCGTGGACCGTCCGGCCCAGGTCGCGCTGGAAAGCGGCCCACTGCGGGCCCTGCAGGAAAAAGTCCAAGATATCAGTCCAGTGCGGTAGTGACGGAGAAGGCCAGCGCGGGGGCGGTGGCGCCGGAGACGGCATGGACAATGACCGGGGCCTCGGCTGCGGGCAGGAACGCGCTCGCGCCCCGGTCCAGCCGGAGATCTCCCTTCGGGGAGTCGAGAAGTACCGACCCGGAGACCACAATGATGACAGCAGCGCCGGACTGGGCCACCGGCACAGGATCGGACCCGGGGGAAAGTTCCACCCGCTGCAGCTGGAACTCCCGGAACGGCGGGCGGAAGATCTCCTGTCCCAGCCCGGACGTCGCCGCGTTCAGCAACGGCACGCCCACGGCTTCGAAGGCGACGGTCCTGAGCAGCTCAGGGACGTCAACGAACTTCGGCGTCAGACCCCCGCGGAGCACGTTGTCCGAGGACGCCATCACCTCGACCCCGAGGCCATGCAGGTAGGCATGGACTTTGCCGGCCGGCAGGAACACGGCCTGCCCCGGCTCGAGCGAAACCCGGTTCAGCAGCAGCGAGATGAGCACGCCGGGATCCCCGGGGAATTGGCTGTTGAGGTCGACGACAGTGGAGAGCTCCGCCGTATGGCCGGCCATTGGTGCGCCGGATTCCAGTGCCGCGGTCACCATGGCCGTCGCGTCCGTGACGTCCTGACCCCCGGCGAGCAGCCGCTCGAAAGCGGTACGGAGCGCCGCCGGCTCGTCGGACCCGGCGAGGTCCTCCAGCAGGCGCGGGAGCAGCGGCGGGAGCTCAAGTCCGGCGAGGTCGAAGCACGCCACGAGATGTTCAAAGACCTGGCGGGAATCCGCAGCCGGCCGGAACCCGCACAGCGACTCGAAGGGTGTCAGGGCCAGAAGCATTTCCGGCTTGTGATTGTCATCTTTGTAGTTGCGCGCCGGATCCGCGTGGTCAACGCCGGCAGCTTCCTCCCGGGCGAATCCAGCGCGGGCCTGGTCGAGAGTAGGATGAACCTGCAGCGACAGCGGGCTCTCGGCGGCCAGGATCTTGAGCAGGAACGGCAGGCGGGGACCGAATTCGGCGATGCTGGCAGCCCCCAAATGGTGTTCCGGGTCCCCGGCGATCAGCTCGTCCAGCCCCAGTTGCACGGCGCCGCCAGCATCGGCCGGCTGCACAAGGGCGGACGGGGAGTCCGGATGCGCGCCAATCCACAGTTCGGCCTCCGGCCCGCCTGAGGCGGGCCTCCCGAGCAGCCCTGCGATCGCGGTGGTGGATCCCCAGGCATACGGCCGGAGAACGTTGTGCAGTTTGTACATGGGCAGGTCCTTCACTGTTCAGAGAACATTGGTCTCGTTCAGGCGTACGGCCGAATCCGGAATCAGAGCGGTGCGCACAGGCCGTTGCTGGCCACCAGGTTGCGGATCGACTGTTCGTCGCCCTGGCTCTTGAAGTAGTCGAGCATCTCACGGGTAATCGGCTCGCCGTCCGGCGTCGTGGTCACCGGGGTGAAGTCCGACGACGGTTGCGGGTCGGCGGCTGCGGCGCTGCCCGTCGCGGGCTCTGCCTCTGCCGGGGCCGGGGCCGGGGCCGCAGGCTGCGGGTCGGCGGCGACCGCGGGGGCTTGCGCTGCCGGGCTTCCATCCAGAAGGGCGCGGACCCGGGTATGGATCACGTCAAAATCCGGGACCGTCGAGAAGGAGGCGTCGAAATCCGGCGGCCCTATCGTCAAACGGTCCACCCCTTGGCCCTTGGCCTTGAGGGCAAGATCCACGAAGCTGCCGAGCTGGCTGGCTGAAATGTTGGACTCCACCACTTGGGTACCGGCCTGGGCGATGTCTTCGAACCTGGTCAGCAGGGTCGCCGGATCCATCTGCTTCAGCATGGCCTGTTGCACGCACTGCTGGCGTTGAATGCGGGCGTAATCGTCCACGAACTCGCGTGAACGGGCGTACCAGAGGGCGTGGAAGCCGTTTAGGTGCTGATCGCCGGCCGCGATCCAGCCGAGCGGCATGCCGTGGATGCCGTTGGCTTCATCGAGCATTTCGCCGCTGCTGATGGGGACCCAGCCGCCGGCCTTGATTTTGATTCCGCCCATTGCGTCGATGAGCTTCGAGAAGCCGTCCATGTCCACCAGCACGTAGGCCTGGACCGTGATCCCGAGGGTCCCCGACACCGCCTCCACTGTGGCCTGGGCCCCCGGGTCGGCCACGCCGGGGTACAGCTCCTGGTGGTCATTCGTGACCTCGGTGTTGATGGCGTTGATGAGGCAGTCGTTTCCGCAGTCGTAGCCGTCCGGGTAGACCGCGCGCATCGGCGAGTCCTCGCTGAACTGGGCATTCTGCAGGTTTCGCGGAACAGAAATGATGGCAGTCTGTCCGGTCTTGGCGTCAACGCTGATGACCGAGAGGCTGTCCGGCCGGCGTCCGGTCCGGTCCGCCCCGGCGTCGCCGCCCATCATCAGGAAGTTATACCGGCCCTCGGAGGGCTCGATCGTGGGTCCGAAACCGGAGAACATGCTGCCGATGGCGTCACGGCTGACATTGAGGACGTAGGCGGCGTAGCCGAGGGAGCCGCTGCTGAGGACCATGGACACGACCAGCGCTGCCGCGGCACCGAGCCGGATCCCGGGGGCCAGCAGCGTGGGCCGGACGAGGCGGAAGGTGTTCAGGAAAAGGGCGGCCCAGCCGAGCGAGAGGGCCGCGAGTACCACGACGAGAAGGAGCGAAACGGGCGGGCTGGCGAGGACATTGATCAGCAGCGGGCGGCTGGCAATGAGGAGCAACACCGCGGCAATCAGCACGGCCCAGACCGTCAGCGTGGTGCGCAGGGCGACCCGACCCAGCCGGCGGCTGCCGGCGACGGTTTGGGCGCTGCCGGGAACCAGCAGGGTGATCAGGATCAGCAGGAACGCCCGCTTGGCAAGGACCGGGGCCGGGGCTCCCGCCGGGTGCCTCACTGGGTCTGTCAGGACAGCGCCGGGCCGTGGTGCCTGCTCGTGTGCGTTATGCCGCTCGGGGCCTCGCGAGGGAGCGTAACTGTTGGTCATGGCGTAATCCTTAGCGGCTGCCCCGGGTGACGACGTTGCCGTCGGCGAACACTTCGCTCACCTTCTGCCGGAGGGCGGCGCCTTTCTTCGTGGCGACATCATTGAGTTCCTGGCCGAAGTCCAGCAGTTCGGCGGTGAGCCGGACGGAGAGTTCGTCGGTTCCTGCGGCCAGCATGCGGACGGCGAGCAGGCCGGCGTTGCGGGCGCCGCCGATGGAGACGGCCGCGACCGGCACCCCGGCGGGCATCTGCACGATGGACAGCAGGGAGTCCATCCCGTCAAGGGTCTTGAGCGGGACAGGGACACCGATGACCGGCAGCGGTGTGACGGAGGCCAGCATCCCGGGAAGGTGGGCGGCGCCGCCTGCTCCGGCGATGATGACGCGCAGGCCGCGTTTGTGGGCGCTTTGCCCGTAACGGATCATTTCCGTCGGCATCCGGTGGGCCGAGACAACATCCGCCTCGAACGGGATGCCGAACTCCGCGAGGGCTTCCGCGGCGGCCTCCATGACCGGCCAGTCCGAGTCCGAACCCATCACGAGACCGACGATCGGTGCCGTCGCCGGGTTGCCGGTCTCCTGCGGATGACGATTCTGCGGGTCGGTGCTCATGCGGTCTCCTGGGAAGTTTCCGGTGCGGCGCCGGCCTGGGGCCGGCCGGTGCGGATGATGTCGGCCACTGCGGTGGCCCGGGACCGGACCGTGGCGACCCCGGCTGCCGAGTCCCCGACGAGGTTCACATGGCCGATTTTCCGGCCTGGCCGGACAGCCTTGCCGTAGCAGTGGACCTTAGCGGCGGGCTCCCAGGCGAGGGCGGCTGGGTAGGCGGAAAACAGGTCCTGGTTCTCGCCGCCCAGGAAATTCTTCATCACAACGACGGGACCGAGCAGGTCCGTGGCGCCGAGAGGCAGGTTCAGGATGGCCCGCAGATGCTGCTCGAACTGGCTCGTAACGGAGCCGTCCTGAGTCCAGTGGCCGGTGTTGTGCGGCCGCATAGCCAGTTCGTTGATCAGGAAGCCGGCACCAACGCCGGGAGTTTCGAACAGTTCAACGGCCATCACGCCGGTGACGCCAAGCTCGGTGGCGATCCGGACCGCGGCATTTTCCGCGGCGGCGGCCACCTCCACCGGAATGTCCAGTGCGGGGGCAATGACTTCGTCGCAGACGCCATCTACCTGGATCGTGTGCACTACGGGCCAGGCCCGGGATTCGCCGTCAGGTGTCCGGGCGACCATGGCCGAGAGTTCACGGCTGAATTCCACCTTGGCCTCGGCCAGCAGGGGGGACATGGCGTGGAACCAGTCTGCGGACTCCCCGGCTTCGTCCGCCGAACCCACAATCCGCACGCCCTTGCCGTCATAGCCGCCGCGGGGCATTTTCAAGACCACCGGCCAGCCGGTGTCCTCGCCGAATGCGATCAGTTCCGCGACGTCGGCGACGGCAGCCCACCGTGGGTTGGGCAGTTCCAGCCGGTCGATCGCGGCGCGCATCACGAGTTTGTCCTGGGCGTTGACCAGAGCATCCGGACCCGGATGGACGTTAACGCCGGCCGCGATCAGGGAGCGCAGGTGTGCCGTCGGGACGTGTTCGTGATCGAACGTCATCACGTCCAGGCCGCGGGAAAACTCCAACAGGTGATCCAGATCGGTGTAGTCGCCGATCGGGGCCTTGGCCACAGCCGAGACGGCGGAGACGTCCTCGGCTTCGGCGAGAACGCGGAGCTCAAAGCCCAGGGCAGTGGCGGCAGGGGCCATCATTCGGGCGAGCTGGCCGCCGCCAACAACACCGATTACAGGAAAAGTCATATGTCCCAGCCTACCGAAAGCCGCGCGGATTCACGGCTTCAGCCCCACCCCGGGGTGTAAATCGATATGTTTCGCAGATATGCGGCGGCCAAAAACGGCTTCCGGCTGCCGGACTGCGGCGCGAACCGGAAACGGCGCTAAAATGGAGCTTTGGCCCGACGGCCGACAGTTCCAGGAGGCCACGGAGGGTCATGATTACTACACTTACCGAGCGGGTGCGCGGTCTTGCCTCGCTGTTTTGGCGCGAAGTGGCCAAATTTGGTGCCGTGGGCGGCGTCGCGTTCGTCATCGACAACGGACTGACGTACTTCCTGATGCACGGCCCGATGACGGACAGCGAAGCCAAAGCCCGGTTCTTTGGGGCCAGCGTGGCCACGGTCTTCTCCTGGATCGCGAATCGTTTCTGGACGTTCCGTCGCCGCCGCCAGGACAATGTGCTGCGCGAATTCACGATGTTTCTGCTGATCAATGGGATCGGCATCGGCATCTCGACGGGCTTCACCGCATTCGCCAAGTATGGTCTGGGCGTCAGTGACAAAAACATGCTGTTCCTCGCGGGAGTTGCGGGAATCCTCGTGGCGACGGTGGTCCGGTTCTTCGCCTACCGCTTCCTGGTCTTTAACAAGGAACTCGACGACGAGCCGGAGTTCGCACACGACCACGAGATCATCGAACGGCACCCGCACCCCAAGCCCGGTGTACGCGTTCCGGAGGCCGCAGGCCAGGACCAGGAGCGGCCAGGGCCGACACCCTAGTGTTGGGGGCTGGTGGCTGTGCGCTCCCGGCCCCCACGAAGCGTCACCGACCCTGGACGCGCTCGTCGCTGAGCAGCTTCGCTGTTACTGCCACGTCGGGGTGAACCAGTACCACCGACCCGTCGCCCTGCCAGGCTCCCAGCGACTGCGCCAGGACTTCCTCCAGTCCGGCGTCCGCCCGGACCAGGAGCCGGGTGCCGCTGCCGACTGATGCGGCAAATCCCTCCAGCAGCCCGCCGTGCGTGTGGGCCGTTCCCGCGGAGGTCAGGACGGCGCGCCGCGAGGCCTCCGGTTCCACGTGGGCCATGAACACATCACCGTGGGAACGGACCTCGGCGGCGTAGTCCATTGCGCCGGACGGCAACCCGCCAGTCCAGCGCATGGCCAAGGCGGGCAGTGCCACGGCAACAACTGCGTCGAATCCGCCCTCGGCGGCGCCTCGCGCGGGGTCCGTCGTCGCAAGCAGCTCGGCTTCCGCGTCGTCGAATACCACCTCCACCCCCAGCTGCCACGCGGCAACGGCGAGGATCACGGACTTCCAGTGTGCCGGCAGGTCCAGCCGCAGGCGCGTCCCCGGTTCGGCGTCGAGCTCGTCCTGCAGGAGATTGCTGGTCTTCGCCACCCAGTTGTCCAGCACCCGCCCCGACAGTTCGACGCGCTCGGAGTCCGGGCCGTACCAGGTGAGCCGGGGGGAAGTGGACTGGCCGGAGCGCAGGGCTGTCATTAGATCGATTACCGGGATGCTCATGACTTCATCTTGCCACGGCCATTGTGTCGCGGCTCCGATGAATGTGACTTCCTTCACGTGGCCGAATTATCCGGCGCGGCCGCGGCCTGGAGGCGGCGGTGATCCCCGGAAATGACCCGCAGAAGAACGGAGCGGGCCCCCGGATTCCCCGTAAATGGCACTGAAATGCGGGAACGCCGCAGGATACGCCACGGACTGCCGCAGGATTCGCGCGGCACGCTTACGGCCCGACGTCGACCGGGATGCAGGCGAAGGAAATTTCCGGGCGTGGCGTGCCAGCGCTTTGGCCCGGACGTTGATTATTATCTCTGCCGCGGCTTGACTCCCGGATACTTACACGCGTGTAATTGGAGGTCTAAAGCCACTGCGCACAAACCGGCACACATCCGTGTGTCCGGAGGTCTTGCAGGGGCTGCACTATCGGGGAGGAAACGCCATGGGGCTAGTAGAGCGTATCCATGACAATGCTGTCGTTGCGGGACAAGCCACAGCCAAGTACCGTTCACGCGGAGTGCCGAGCGACTGGTATGTCGATCCGGCTGACCAGGACGCGGCTGACCGCTACAACGAACACGCCAAGGACTCCCTGCAGGACGCCGCCACGGCCTTCCTCGCGGCACACCATGAGCTCTTGTCCGGGCCGGACAACGGCAGCGATCTGCTTGACCCTCCGATGGAACTGCAGACCCATTCGGCGCAACCGGTCTGGATCGGACTGCCGGCCCGCCAGGACTTCGATGACGAAGGCGAACTGGGGTGGCAGACCGATGCGCTGTGCGCCCAGACCGATCCCGAGGCCTTCTTTCCGGAAAAAGGCGGCTCCACCCGCGACGCCAAAAAAGTGTGCGGCGCGTGCAACGTACGCTCACAGTGCCTTGAATACGCCCTGACCAACGACGAACGGTTCGGAATCTGGGGCGGCCTCTCCGAGCGCGAACGGCGCCGGCTTAGGAAGCGAGCAGTCTAATTCTTCAAGAAGTACACATCACCGCCGTCGTGGTTGCCCACGACGGCGGTGATTTTCTCCCTAGAACCCTCGCGGCACTGACCGGCCAGACCCGGCCTGCGGACGCCATCATCGGCATCGACACCGGATCCCGTGATCATTCGGCGGCCCTGCTGGAACAGTCGCTTGGCCAGGCCCGCGTCACCGTCGTCGGCCAGCACAAAAGCGGCTTTGGCGGCGCCGTCGCCGCCGGACTGGCCGCATTGTCGCCCTGGACGGAACCCGGCGACGGCAAAGCACCCACCCAGTGGATTTGGCTCCTGCACGACGACGCGGCGCCGGCGCCGGAGGCGCTCGCCGAACTCCTGCACGCCGTCGAACGCGCCCCGTCCGTCACCGTGGCCGGCTGTAAACAGCTGGACTGGCACGCAGAGCGGCGGCTCATCGACGTCGGACTTTCGATCAGCAGGTGGGCTGAGCGGCTGACGCTGATTGACGCGGACGAACTCGACCAGGGACAGTACAACGGCCGCAGCGACATCTTTGCGGTCAACTCCGCCGGCATGCTGGTCCGCCGCGATGTCTGGGAGAAACTTGGCGGATTCGACCCTGCGCTTCCGGGCAGCGGGGACGACCTCGACTTCTGCTGGCGCAACCGCCTCGCCGGTCACCGGGTGGTGGTAGTCCCGGGTGCCAGGATGTTCCACGCTGCGAACCGGCCCCATGCCCTGGGCAACGCGACGGCGGCGCGCAAGGCGCAGGTCTACCTCCGGCTCAAGCATGCTTCCGGATGGAAAGTTCCGTTGCATGCCCTTGGCGCCCTGGTGGGGAGCCTGTTTAAGCTTGTGCTGAGCCTGGCGCTAAAAGACCCGGGTTACGGATTTTCCCAGCTTCTCGCCACCGTCGGAGCGCTGGTCCGGCCCGCCGCCGTGTTCCGCGGCCGGCGGAGCGCCGCACGCACCCGACGGATCCACCGTTCCGTGAGCAAAGGACTGCAGACGTCGCGCCGCGATGTCTGGTCCCACCGGCGTTCCCTGATGGAGGCACTGAGGGCATCTGATGCCGATGGCCTTCCGGCCCCCGCACCGCTCGCCGAAGAGCCCAACGGAGGCTCCGGCGACGATTTCGCCCCATTGCCCGAACCGGCGCGGGGCTGGGCCGGCAGCGGCGCGCTGCTCGCCGTGACGGTGGCCTCTGCCGCCGCGCTGGTCGGGCTGCCCGGACTGGTCCGGGCCGAGGCTGCCGCCGGCGGGGCCCTGATTCCGGTGTCGGCCCGGCTCGAGGATATCTGGAACCACGCGTCGGGGTGGTGGATCAGCCTGGGCGCCGGCCTGCCCGGTCACGGCGATCCCTTCGCGTACTGCTTGTGGTTGCTGGGTGTCCTTGGCGCCGGCGACGCGAACCGCAGTGTGGTCTGGCTGCTGATCCTGGCAATGCCGCTCTCTGCGCTGGGTGCCTGGTGTGCAGCAGGCGCACTGACCGGGCGCCGCCGCTTGCGTTTAGCCGCCGCCCTCGTATGGGCCGGCGCGCCGGCCCTGCAGGTGGCGCTCAACCAGGGCCGACTGGGTGCCCTGCTGGCGCACATTATGATTCCGCTGGCCGTGCTGGCGCTGCTGCGGGCAACCGGATCGACGGCGGTCTCCGGGCCGGGCACGGTTCCGGCCCACGGCCAGGCCATGCCGGTGGCCCGACCCCGGGCCGGCGTCAACGGCACCCCCTCTTGGACCGCCGCAGCCGCGGCAGGTCTCGCCCTCGCCGTCGTCACGGCGGCTGCGCCCTCACTGCTGGTACCGGCCCTGGTCACCGTGGCGGCAGCTGGACTCGTGCTCGGCCGCCGCGGCCGGACTATTTGGTGGGCAATGCTGCCGAGCCTAGCCCTTTTTGTTCCTTTCGCGATTGCCACCATCGATCGGCCGCGGGCCCTCCTGGCCGACCCGGGCCTGCCACTGGCGATTGAGGCCGCCCCGCTCTGGCAGCAGGCGCTCGGTCAGCCGGTGGTATTGGCGGCTGGCGACGGACTCCCGGGGCTGATCCTGCCCGGCGGGTTCGGTGTTGCTTTTCCTGTGCCGTGGGCGCTGGTGCTGGTACTGCTGACCGGGCTGCCGGTGCTCCTGCTGGCCGTAGCTGCCCTGTTTATCCCCGGCCGGCTGATCGCCGGGCGGGCCTCCCTGACCGCGCATTTTCTGTGGGCTGCGGCGCTGCTCATGCTGGCCGGCGGCTGGCTTGCCGGGCGGGTCGTCACCGGGCTTGGCGCCGATGCCGAGGTGTCCCCGTTTACCGGCCCCGCCGTCTCGGCGGCCGGGTTCGCGCTGCTGGGCGCCGCGCTGCTGGCCGCCGACGCACTGCTGGCTACGGCCGGCCGTTCCGCGGCCAGCGGTCGGGGCCGCAGAATCCTGCTGCGTTCGACCGCAGTCACGGCGTTGGTCCTGCTGTTGGCGGGACCGCTCGCCGGGTTGAGTGTCTGGGCAGCCCGGAACGCACTGCAGACCGGCACACCGGTGGCAGAGCCCGCGGGCTCTGGTCCCGGCACGCTGCGGCTGATCCAACCGGCCACGACCCGTGCCCTTCCGGCGACGGCAGTCGACCGAGGCGAAGGACCCGAACAGACCAGGGCCCTGGTGATCTCCGGCACTGATGGCGGCGGCTTCACCGCGTCGCTGATGCGTGGAGCCGGAACGACCCTGGACGCGCTCTCCACCGTCGCGGCCTCCCGGAGCATCACGGGGGAGCCCGGCCAGGAGGGCGTGCGTGAAGACGACCCCGTCGAGGCCTCCCTGCGAATGGTCGTCGCGACCCTGGTCGCAGGGGAGGGCGTGGATCCCCGTGCGGACCTCGAACGCCTCGGCGCTGGCTTCGTGATCCTCCGTGATGCGGACACGGCTGCCCAACTGACGGCCAGCCGGATGGACGCCGTTCCCGGACTCGTCGCCGTTGGGCAAACGGACGTCGGTTGGCTCTGGCGGATCACGCCGCTGAGCCAATCCGCCACCGGCGCCGCCGACGTCACGCACCGAGTCCGGATTGTCGACGCTGCGGGAACCGCGACCGGGTCCGTCCCGGCAGGAACCGTCGCAGCCGGCGGCACCGTGCCGGCAGGCCCCGAGGGGCGGCTGGTGGTTATGGCGGAACGCGCCGACCCACACTGGACCGCCACCCTGGACGGCCGTCGGCTGAGCCCCACCGCCTCCGGCTGGGCGCAGGCGTTCAGATTGCCCGCCCAGGGCGGCCGGCTCAGCATCCGCTATGACGAGCCGTGGGAGCCGTGGGCGGCAACAGCCCAGGCGGTCCTGATGGGCATGACCGTCCTGCTGGCCATCCCGTTGCCCTCCCGCCTTCCCCATACCGGTATCTCCCGGGGTGAAGCCGCCCTGCGTAAGGAACGTCACCATGTATAAGGAAGTGAAGTCCGACGCCGGGAAACGGCCGGGCCGGGTGTCCCGGAGTGTGCCCGGACCCCGAACTGCGGGCCGGATTCTGTCTGCGGCCGTTCTCCTGGCCGCAGCGGGGACCCTCGTGACCGGGGCGTCCCTCCTGGTCCCCGGCACCACCAGCCGGCCACTGGAGGCACCCTTGGTGGCCGTACCGGCCGGCCAAAGCATCAGTGTCTGCCCGGGCCCGGCCCCGGCTTCTTGAAGGCACCCCGGTGGGTACCGATCCCCAGTTCAGCCCGGAGTCCGCCACTGCGGCCACCAGCCTCAATGCCGTTGTGCTCAGCTCGGACTCGGGCGTCGTCCCGGCCAGCCGGCTGGCACCCTTGGGCGGCAGCCCGTTGACTGAAATCGCCCCGGAGCCGGCGGCTGATGCCACCGAACCTGCGACCGGCACCCCGGTGCTGCGTGCCGGCGTCGTGGCCGGGCTGGGCGTCAGTGACGTGAGTGCCCTCAGCGCCGAGCCGCTGGACAACCGCCAGCCCGCGGCCGGAGCAGTCGTCAGCTATGCCGCTGCCGACGGGGATCTTCGTGGCTCCGCCGCGGCCTCCTGCCAACGGCCTGGAAACGACCTCTGGCTGGTCGGTGCGAACACCGCCCTCGGCCGGTCCGCCATCCTGAATCTCAGCAATCCCTCCAGCACCCCGGCCACCGTCAGCCTGGAGCTCTTTGGCGCTGCCGGACAAATCCAGGCCCCCGGAAGCCGTGGCCTGCTGGTGGGCCCGGGCACCAGCCGCGCCATCATCCTCGGTGGCCTGGCGCCGGGCCAGGAACGGCTCAGCGTCAGGGTGCAGAGTGATGGTGGCCCCGTCGCGGCCCACATCCAGCAAAGTGTGCTCCGCGGACTCACGCCCGGCGGCGTCGACTTCATCACTCCGGGTGCCGCCCCTGCGATCCGCCAGGTGATCACCGGGCTCGAAGTCCAGGATCCCCAGGCCCTTGCCGGGCTTACCTCCGGCCCCGGTTACGCCGACGCCGCGCCGGCCCTCCAGCTGACTGTTCCGGGCACCGCCGATGCCGTGGTCGAGATCAATCTCTACGGCAGGGACGGCCGAAGGGCGCTGCCGGGCGGTGGTGTGATTACGGTAAAGGCCGGATCAGTCACCGAGGTGTCGCTGCAGGGTGTGCCGGCCGGGCTGTACACCGTAGCCGCGAGCTCGGACGTTTCCTTTGCTGCCGCCGCCCGCTCGACCCGTGGGCTCAGCGCCGACGACGCCATCGACATTGCATGGTCCCCGGCTGCGGCCCGGCTGGGAAGCCAGCACGTGGTTCCGGTACCGGCAACGGGGGACCGGCGCCTTGTCTTCGGTGCACCCGAGGGCAGGACCACCATCTCCTACACGCCAATCACCGCAGACGGTGTGATCGGGGCGGCGGCGGCTGTGGACATTGCCGGCGGCACCACGACGTTCGTCCAGGTCCCGGGAGACGTTGGGGGTTCCCCGGTGGTCGGCTACCTCGTGTCGGCGGCGGGCGACCCCGCCTACGGGGCTGTGCTGCTGCTGCAGGACGGCACGCAGGATATTTCGATCCTCACCGTCGCCCCGGAAGCCGGAGGGCAGGAACAGATTCCGGTGACGCTCGGCTACTAGCGGCTGGGCCCCTAGTAGCGTCGGCGGTAGACCGGATCGAGGGACTCCGGTGGCACACCCAACATTTCGGCGGTGTACTCGACCACGACATCGTGGACGAGGTCCGGGAGCTCCTCCCTGCTGCTGGAGCCTTGTTCCACGACCCTGCGGTACAGGGTGATGACGGGGCCTTCCTCCGGGGTCGCCGGCGCAAAAGCGCCCATCGGTGCGGGAGCGCGGTCCGCCACAAGCTGCTCGAGGCCCGGCGGGATTTCGTCGACGGCGAACCTGACACCGTCCAGGGGCTTGCCCCAGATGTCATGTAATCGTTGGGCGGAATCCAGCACCAGATCATCGAACCGGTCGGACCGGGTCCGGTAGGCGGGCAGGGCGGGGAGCATGAGTTCGCCGCGGAGCCCCCTTCCGTGGCGGTTGCGGCGCCGTTGCCGGAAGCTCTTTCCCGTGGCCGTCCGGGCGGAGCCGACCGCCGCGGCGGCGGAACCGGCGGCTGTGGGTCCGGCGGCGGGGTCAGCCATCCGGACCGTAAAACCCGATTCATGGGGCGATGACTGCATACCTTGACTCTAAACCCGGCGGCTGGTTTACGCGATACGACCCATCCCGCTGCGCCGGGCGCGGCCAAGTGCAGGGCCCGCCGGGACATCCGGCGTTTCAATGCGCGGTCCTGGCTGCCGGGAGGAGTAGTCTGTGATGTCGTGGGTGCAATTCGTCTTTGTTCAAGGTCAGCCTGCCGCAATTCTGCGGTAGCGACCTTGACGTACGTCTATGCCGACTCCACCGCCGTGCTGGGGCCCCTGGCCACCTATGCCGAACCGCACTGCTACGACTTGTGTGACCAGCATGCCGGGTCCTTGACCGTCCCCCGCGGGTGGGAAGTGCTGCGGCTCGCGATGCCGGCAACTCCCGCCGGCCCCGGCCCCGACGATCTGCTTGCGCTCGCCAATGCCGTCCGTGAGGCTGCCTCCCGACCACCCGCTGCGGACCCTGCAAAAGGCCAGCGCACCCTGCATCCCGCGCTGGAGGCTCCGGCGCCTGCCGAAGGTGCCCGACGGGGGCATCTGCGCGTGCTGCGCGAGCCTTCGTAAGCCCGCAACTGACGGTAGGCTGGGAACTGCACTGTCCGTCAGCCACGGGCGCCTGTTGTGGCGCCCATCAGGGAGCGTCCACTATGCCAAAGCTCAGCCCCGACCTGTTGTCCGTTCTGAGATGCCCGGTCACCGGTTCACCGCTGGAGCAGGACGGCGAAGAGCTTGTCTCCGCCGCAGCCGACGAGTCGGGAAAGACGCTCCGCTACAGCATCGAAGACGGCATTCCGCTGTTGCTCCCGCCCGAATTGCTCGCTGCGGCCGCCGCAGCCCCGTCCGACCGGCACGACGCTGCACCGGCAGCAGGTTAGCCCGCACCACGATCGCGCCGCCCCGGCCCATCGGTTTCGATTGCGGCACCGAAGTACTTCATGGTCACCGGCACACCAGCCGGCTAGAACAAAGGATTCAGATGACTTTCGATTACAAGATTGCCGACATCGCGCTGGCCGAGGCAGGGCGGCACCAGATCCGCCTCGCCGAGCACGAAATGCCCGGGCTGATGTCCCTGCGCGAAGAGTTTGGTCCCAGCCAGCCGCTCAAGGGCGCGCGCATCGCCGGCTCCCTGCACATGACCGTCCAGACCGCAGTTCTGATCGAGACGCTCACCGCTCTCGGCGCGGACGTCCGCTGGGCTTCCTGCAACATCTTCTCCACCCAGGACGAGGCCGCCGCCGCGGTCGTAGTGGGCAACGGAACCGCGCAGGATCCGCAGGGCGTCCCGGTCTTCGCCTGGAAGGGGGAGACGCTTGAGGAATACTGGTGGACGGCCGAGCAGATCCTGACCTGGCCCGGGGCGGACGCCAATCCGGACCTCGGCCCGAACATGATCCTGGACGACGGCGGAGACGCCACCATGCTGGTTCACAAGGGCGCCGAATTTGAAGCCCTCGGCGCAGTCCCGGACGCCGCCGCCGACGAGTCCGAGGAAGGCACCGTATTCCTCAGCGTCCTGCGCGCATCGCTGGAGGCGGATCCGCAGAAGTGGACCAGGATCGGCTCCCGGCTGCTTGGCGTCACCGAGGAAACCACCACGGGCGTGCACCGTCTCTACCAGCTCGCGGAGCAGGGCAAACTGTTGTTCCCGGCGATCAACGTCAACGATTCGGTCACCAAGAGCAAATTCGACAACAAGTACGGCATCCGGCACTCCCTGCCGGACGGCATCAACCGCGCCACGGATGTACTGATGGGCGGCAAGGTCGCCGTCGTGTGCGGCTACGGTGATGTTGGAAAGGGCGCAGCCGAAGCCCTCCGCGGCCAGGGCTCGCGGGTCATCGTGACCGAAATCGACCCGATCTGCGCGCTGCAGGCAGCCATGGACGGCTACCAGGTGGCAAAGCTGGAGTCCGTCCTCAGCGAGGGCCACATCTTCATCACCACCACCGGCAACAAAGACGTCATTATGGCCGAACACATGGCCGGTATGCGCGATAAGGCCATCGTCGGAAACATCGGCCACTTCGACAACGAAATCGACATGGCCGGCCTGGCCCGGATCCCCGGCGTCACGAAGGTCGAGATCAAGCCCCAGGTGCACGAGTGGGTCTTCGGCGCGGGTACGCCGGAGGAACGCTCCATCATCGTCTTGTCGGAAGGCCGGCTGCTCAACCTCGGGAACGCCACCGGCCACCCGTCCTTCGTGATGAGCAACTCCTTCGCGAACCAGACGATCGCGCAAATCGAGCTGTTCACCAAGCGGGACCAGCCCGAGGGCGAACGCGAGTACGAAAAGCAGGTCTACGTGCTGCCGAAGATTCTGGACGAGAAGGTGGCCCGGCTCCACCTTGGCCCCCTGGACGTGGAACTGACCGAACTGTCGAAGGAGCAGGCCGAGTACCTGGACCTGGACGTGGCCGGCCCGTTCAAGCCGGAGCACTACCGCTACTAGGAGCCCGCGGCTACCCGGGCCGGCGTGGCCGCAGTACCGCGCCTGAGGTGACGACGGGGCCCCGGACCGCGGTAAGACGTGCGGTCCGGGGCCCCGCTTTGTAACCGGATCGTGCCGGAAAGCGCCCGGATGTCGTGCCCGATTCGCCTATGCTGGCAGGATGACGCATGGAATAGCGCGGGACCTGTGATGGCATCCGTACGCCGCAAAGCCGGCCGTAACATCGCCCTGTTGGGGCTTGTCTGCGCGCTGGCTACAGGCTGCGGCGCCTTCGGGGTCCCCGCTCCGGACCAGGCTAGCGGCGGCGTCGAGTCGGCTGTTGGATTGCCGGGCTCCGCGGACGCGGACACCACCCTGGCAGAGGCAGCCGTTGTACCGGCCGCCGGTGCCACTGAGGTCAACCCCGCCGCGCCCGTCTCCCTGACGGTCACCAACGGAATCGTCGACCGTGCCGCCCTGACGAGCGCCACCGGCGACAGGGTGCCGGGTCTGCTGAGCGCCGATCGAACCGTCTGGACCACGACCGGCACCCTGAAGTTTGATACCAGCTACACCTACTCGTACACCGTCGCGGACACCGTAGGACGGACGACGCAGAGTACCCGAACGTTCACTACCGTGGTCGCCGCCAATGAGGCCGATGCGGCCATTTACCCGCTGGACGGCATGAAAGTTGGTGTCGCGCAGCCCCTGCAGGTCGTCTTCAGCGAACCCGTGCTGAACCGGGACATTGTGGAGAAAGCACTCACCATCACCTCGACGTCCGGCCAGGTGGGCGACTTCCACTGGTTCAGCGACCGCATGGTCCGCTACCGGCCGGAGACCTTCTGGGCCGCAAACAGCACCATCACGATGGACATGAAGATGTTCGGTGTGGAACTGGGCAACGGCCAGATTGGAAACTTCAACAAGACCGTGACGATCCATATCGGCGACAAGAAAGTGGCAGTCGCCGATGCTTCCGCGCACACCTTCTCCGTCAGCATCAATGACGTTCCGGCCGGCACCTGGCCGGTGACCATGGGCGACCAGCGCTTTCCGTCCGCGCGGGGCTACCTGGTCCTGATGGAAAAGCGCCGCTATGACCGCTTCGTCGCCGCCAGCATCGGCCTGAAACCCGGGGACCCGGCCAACTATGGCGAAGTCGACGTGGAGTACGCCTTCCGGCTGACGCCAAGCGGCGTGTATATCCACCAGGCCCTTGACTCGGCGATGCCCTATATCGGAAACACCAATGTGTCCCATGGGTGCATCGGCATGACTGCTGACCGGGCCGCCTGGGTCTTTAACAACATGACCACCGGCGACGTCGTCCAGGTTGTCAACACCGAAGGGGAGTTCGCGCACTTCGATGACGGCTTCGGCGACTGGAACATCCCGTGGGCGGAGTACGCCAATTGAGCCGTTGGCTGTTGCGTGCACGCGGGCCGGCCGGCCCGGTCCCCGCACGCCGCAGGGGGGGCATTAATACGATTGGGAGGTCCCTCCCGGGGTGGCTCTTCGCCGGGTGCGACACCCTGACGGTAGGCTCGGAAACAGATAAGTTGCGGTGCCGGGCCCAGACCCGGCTGCGTGTAATCCTACGGAAGCGAAGCTGAAGTGACTGAAACAAGTCCCACCCCTCCCGACCGGCAGGATCCTCTGCTGGATCCGACCGACGACGGCGACGAGCCCGCATTTGACTGGATGAAGCCGGCCCCTGCGGCCACGAAAGCCGGCGACGGCACCGCCGGCCCGGTGCCCGAGACCCGTTCCGGGCAGCACTCCGATCCGGCGGGCGACCCCGTTTCGGCACGTGACGCTGCTTCGGCGGGAGACCCCGTTTCGGCACGTGACGCTGCTTCGGCAAGGGACGCCACTTCGGCACGTGACGCTGCTTCGGCGGGAGACCCCGTTTCGGCACGTGACGCTGGGGGCCGCGCGCCACAGGAGTCTCCGGGCCGTACGGTACCGCCACATCCGGAGCAGCCCGCACCGCCGGTTCCGCCGGTTCCGCCGGCAGCGTGGAAGCAACCGGACTCGCGTGCTGTCCGCAAAGCGGCAGAGGCCGCTTCCGGGGATGCCGGGGCGGGCCGCGGGACCAGCGACAACGAGCCGTCGCGGACATCGGCACTGCAGGTCCGCCCTCCCCAGGAAGAAGTTGAGCGCCGGAACGCGGAGCGCGAGCAGGCGGCCAAGGCCAAGCCCGTAGCCCCGCGCGTCATGCAGGTACTGCTCGCGGTCTTCTACCCGGTCATCCTGCTGGTCCTTGCGGTCCGTGCTGTGACCAGTCCGCTGTTCCTCTGGGTGGAGTACAACCGCCCCGGCTTCCCGGGCGACGGGTACGGTTTCAGTACCGATGACCGCACGACGTACGGCTCCTACGCGGTGGACTATCTCAGTAACTGGTCCGGAGCCCGCTACCTGGGTGAGCTTGTTAACCGCAGCGGTGACAACCTCTTCACCGCCGGTGAAGTCAGCCACATGGCCGACGTAAAGCTGGTGATCCTGTCCGCCTTCACGGCAGGCTTCGTGTTGATCCTGCTCAGCGTCGTCGCCATGATCTACCTGCGCCGGCGCAGCCCCGGGGGAGTGCGCCGCGGGTTGTTCGCCGGCTCGATCGCGACCCTCGTGATCATCATTGGCCTCGGTGTGCTGGCCTCCCTTGGCTGGGAGAAGTTCTTTGCTGATTTCCATAGTGTCTTCTTCGCCAGCGGCACCTGGACGTTCTCCCTGCAGGACACCCTGATCCGGCTATTCCCGGGCCAGTTCTGGGTGGATGCAGGGATCGTGATCGGTGTCCTGGTCCTAGCAGCGGCGGTGCTCACCGCGGTCCTGACGTGGCCGACACGTAAACGGCGCAACCTCGCGAAGGACGCTTCCGCCACGGAGGCACCCCGGAACGGGGATGCGTCCGCCGAGGCGGAAGCCCAGGAGAGCAACAGCCGCGCCTAGCCGTAGATCCGCTCGATGTGGGCGCCGAAGTCCCGAACGACGGCGTCCCGCATGACTTTGAGCGACGGCGTCAGATAGCCCGATTCGACGCTGAAGTCAGCGTCCAAAATGACAAAACTACGGATGGACTCCGCCCGGGCTACCAACTTGTTCGCCTCATTGACGGCCCCTTGGACGGCGACCCGGACGGCTTCGTTCGCCGCCGCTTCGGCGCGGCTCATCGCCGGATGCCCGTGCCTGGCGCACCACTGCTCCAGGCCCTCCGGATCCAGAATGACCAGGGCGGCGATGAACGGCCTGCCGTCGCCGACCACGACCGCCTGGCCGACCAGCAGGTGCTCCCGGATCTTTTCCTCGAGCGGGCCCGGAGCGACGTTTTTCCCGCCGGCGGTGACCAGCAGGTCCTTCTTCCGCCCCGTGATTGTCAGGAAGCCGTCCGCGTCCAGGAAGCCGAGGTCTCCGGTGCGGAAGAATCCGTCGACGAAGGCCGCGGCGTTGGCGTCCGGATCGGCATGGTATCCCTTAAAAACACCGATTCCCTTGACGAGGATTTCACCGTCGTCCGTGACCCGGATGGTGGTTCCGGGGATCGGGATACCCACCGTGCCGACCTTGGTCAGCGCGGGGGTGTTCGCCGTGCACGGCGCCGTGGTCTCCGTGAGGCCGTAGCCTTCCAGCACGGGGATCCCGGCACCGCGGAAGAAATGAGCCTCGTGTAACCGCAGCGGGCTCGCTCCGGACACGGTGTAGCGCAGGTGCCCGCCGAAGGCCTGCTGCAGCTTCGGATAGACCACGCGGGCGAAAGCCGCGTGCCTGGCCCGCAACATCAGTCCGGGGCCAGCCCCTGCGCCCCGTGCGGCGGCGTCCAGGGCCTGGGAATAGCTGACGGCGGCGGTTGCGGCGGCCTCGAAGAGCCAGCCCCGGCGCGCGAGTGCGGCCCTTTGCCCGGCGCCTGCATAGACCTTCTCAAGGATCCGCGGCACCACCAGGAGGAAGGTGGGCTTGAAACTGCGAAAATCCGCGGGCAAATCCTTGGCGCTGGCGGTGTGCCCCAGCGTCACCCCGGCGCTCAGGCAGATCATCTGGACGGCCCGGGCCAGGACGTGGGCCAGCGGCAGGAACATCAGTGTCCGGGCGCCGTTCGGCAGGAGCACATCGGGCAGGAACAGGATGATGTTTTTGGCGACCAGGGCGAAGTTGCCGTGGGTGATCTCGCAGCCCTTGGGCCGGCCGGTCGTTCCCGAGGTGTAGACCAGGGAGGCAACATCGGCCAATCCCGCCGTCGACCGGTGGCGTTCGAGTTCGCCGTCGCCCACGCCGCTGCCGGCAGCAGCGAGGCTCGCCAGATTAGGGGCGTCGCCTTCGTAGTCCATCCGGACGACCGAGACGAGAGTGTCGGCCAGCAGTGTGGAGGCGTCCAGCACTCCCCGGACCAGGCCTTCCTTGGCGCGGTCCTGGACGAAGACACGCCGGGCGGCGCTGTCGTGCAGGATCCATTCGACCTGGCCGGCTGAGGAGGTTTCGTAAATCGGGACGGTCACGCCGCCCGCGAACCAGATGGCGAAATCAACAACGGTCCATTCGTACCGGGTGCCTGACATCACGGCCACCGTTTCGCCCGGGGTGATGCCCCCGGCGATCAGGCCCTTCGCCAGGGCGGTGACCTGGTTCAGGAACTGACGTGCCGTGACGTTGGTCCAGCCGCCGGAGTGCATGCGGGCGTACAGGGAATGCGCGGGATCCTTGGCATGCTGCTCAAGCAGCAGGTCCGTGACGTTGCTGTCCGGATCCAGGTCCGCGAGCAGCGCGGTACTTGCTTCTCTCACACGGAGTCTCCCTTCCCGGGCCGCCCGGGCGGCGGCGGAGGTCTCCTGCCATCCTGCCCTAGATCCAGGAAGGCATCCACATCCTGAAACGCCAGTCCTGGTAAGAGATGACCTCCGCGGTCCAGACCGGGTAGAAGAACGCCGAGACAAGAACGGCCGTCACAACGAACAACGTAACGAGGTACAGTCCGGAGCGGCGGCGCCATGCCGGATCCGTCCGGCGGCCGAGCACCAGGCCCAGGCAGTAGACCAGGGCCAGCACGAGGAACGGTTCGAAGGACAGGGCGTAGAAGAAGAACGTGGTCCGCTCCGGATACATGAACCACGGGAGGTAGCCCGCGGCCACCCCGGCGAGGATGGCGCCCGCACGCCAATCCCGCCGGCCGGCCCAGCAGAACAAAATGATGCCCAGGCAGGCGGCCGCGCTCCACCAGATCAGCGGATTGCCGACTGACAGGATTGCCGTGGTGCAGTTGTCGATGCCGCAGCCCGGGGTGCCCCGCTCCGGAGACTCATAGTAGAAGGACGTCGGCCGGCCCATCACAAGCCAGCTCCAGGCGCTCGCTTCGTAGGGATGATCGGAGCCGAGACCCTGATGGAAGGTGTAGGCCTCGAGGTGGTAGTGGGCCAGTGACCGGACGGAGTTCGGCAGCCAGCCCCACTCGACGGAGGGGTTTGACTCCGCCCAGCGCCGGAAG
Organism: Arthrobacter sp. PAMC25284; assembly: GCF_019443425.1. Classification (NCBI taxonomy): domain Bacteria; kingdom Bacillati; phylum Actinomycetota; class Actinomycetes; order Micrococcales; family Micrococcaceae; genus Arthrobacter; species Arthrobacter sp. PAMC25284. The sequence continues at coordinate 1,454,584 of NZ_CP080382.1, read as the reverse complement.
TAGGCATCCGTCGAGCGGAACCAGCCTGTCCAGGTGGCGGCGTAGGTGATGCCGGCCACCGGCACGATGGCCAGGAAAGCGGCGACGCCGTCTTTGAGGATGCCGCCGCTGATCCAGGCCTGGACCCCGGCAATCCGGCGCGCGCTCAGGTCCCAGAATACGGCGAGCAGGCCAAAGGCGGCGAGGAAGAACAGGGCGGACCATTTGGTGCCGACGGCCAGGCCCAGGCAGACCCCGGCCGTGAGACGCCACCACCGGATTCCGAGCCAGGGGCCGGCCGTCAGCTGCAGCCCGGAGGGGTGCCCAGCCGGCGACGCCGCGGCCTGCCGGCCGAGCCGCTCCGCGAGGCGGCGCCTGCCGTCATCGCGGTCCAGCAGCAGCGCGCCGAAGGCCGCCAGCAGCCAGAACATCAGGAAGATGTCGAGCAGGGAGGTCCTGGACAACACCAGGTGGTGGCCGTCGACGGCGAGCAATACACCGGCCACCGCCCCGAGTGCCAGGGAACGGAACAGCTTTTGTGCGATCAGCGCCAACAGGAAGATGGACAACGTCCCGGTCAGCGCCGCCCCGAACCGCCAGCCGAAGGCGTTGTCCGGGCCGAAGAGCCACATCCCAGCCGCGATCATCCACTTGCCGACCGGCGGGTGCACCACATATTCGGGGGTGTCCAGCAGCACGCCCGGGTTGCCGGCGATGAAGGAATCGTTGGCTTTGTCCGGCCAGCTTCGCTCATAACCGCTGACCAGGAAAGAGTAGGCGTCCTTGACGTAGTAGGTTTCGTCGAAGACCAGGCTCCGCGGGGTGTCCAGCCGGACGAAGCGCAGTATGCCGCCAATTCCGGCAGTGAGGGCCGGGATGAGCCAGAACCACAGCCGGAGTGACGCCGGATAGTCCCGCCAGCTCTGGATACCGCCGATCAGGCGGTGGCGCAGGGCTGCAGGGGTGAAGGCCTCCGCCGGACGGGCGATCCATTGGTGTCCCTCCAGATTCCGTCCGGCGCTGCTGCGCGTGCCGGTCCCGGCAGGGTTGCCGGGGCCGGTCCCGGAACGGCGCCCCAGGCGACGACCGGCGCGGGCTGAGTCGTCTGCGCGGCCTGTGTCGGTTACGACCGCTGTCCCGCCGGTGAGGGCTGGCGGTACTGTTGCGGCCTCGGGCGCCTGGGCGGGGGTCTGCGTCACGTTGCCCATGCTACCTTTTGCGGCCGGACACTCCCGCCCGCAGTAGGCTGGTCGTGTGGACCAAGAACCGAGCACCTCCCGAATCCTTCCCGCCGACGACGGAGGCCCCGCGGACACGGCCGGGTCCGCCGTCGCCCTGCCGGGCGTCGTTCCGTCCCCCGGGGGCCCGGGCCGGATCGTTCTCGCGGCCACCCCCATCGGCAACGCAGGCGACGCCTCGGCCCGGCTCGTCGAGCTGCTGGCGACGGCGGACATTGTCGCGGCCGAAGACACCCGGCGGCTGCACCGGCTGGTCCAGACCCTCGGCGTCACAGTGGCAGGCCGGATCATCAGCTATCACGAGCACAATGAAGCGTCCCGCACCGCCGAACTGCTGGAGCAGGTCAGGTCCGGAAAGACCCTGGTCATGGTGACCGATGCCGGGATGCCGTCTGTCTCGGATCCGGGCTTCCGCCTCGTCGAAGGTGCGGTGGCCGCCGGCCTGACCGTCACCGCCGCCCCCGGACCGTCTGCCGTCCTGACGGCACTGGCGCTCTCCGGGCTCCCGACCGACCGCTTCTGCTTCGAAGGCTTTTTGCCGCGCAAGGCCGGCGAACGGACCACCCGGCTCGCGGACCTTGACGCTGAACGCCGCACTATGGTGTTCTTCGAGGCCCCGCACCGGCTCGAACCGATGCTTCGGGCGCTGCACGAACGTTTCGGCGCGGACCGCCGTGCCGCCGTGTGCCGGGAACTGACGAAGACCTACGAGGAAGTCATCCGCGGCACCCTGCGGGAGCTGCTGCAGTGGGCTGAGACCAACGACGTGCGCGGCGAGATTGCCGTCGTCGTGGGCGGTGCTCCCGAGCGCGGGGCCGGGGCGGCCGGAGGATCACGTGGCCGCCGTCAACGGGCTGATCGCGCAGGGAATCCGGCTCAAAGAAGCCGTCGCTGCCGTGGCTGACGACGCCAGGGTCAGCAAGCGGGAGCTCTACGCCGCGGTCCTCGCCGCGCGTTGACCTACCCCGTCCCAGGACCGCCAGGACCGGGACATGCTTCCCCCCGCAGCCACTGTGCAACTGCACACAGAAGCCATACCGATGTAGTGCGGCCTTGCATAGACGTGCCGGAGAAGACGGCAGTAGCGTGGCAGTAATCCCACCGCGCGTGCAGTGCCATCCTGCAGGGCCTGCGCGGCGTTGAAAACCGAGTTCGAACCGTATTGCTGACGAGGGAGTCGTTGTGACTGTTACTGCCCAGCCCATTGTTACCGCGGAGCGCGAGGGCGCCCTGCTGGCCTCTGTGCCGACCGGTCTGCTGATTGACGGGCAGTGGCGTCCGGCCGCGTCCGGAAAGACTTTTGATGTGGAGGATCCGGCGACGGGCCGGGTGCTGTTGAGCCTGGCCGATGCCGGACCCGAAGACGGCGCCGCAGCCCTGGACGCGGCGGCCGCCGCGCAGGAGTCCTGGGCGAAGGTTCCATCCCGCGAACGGGGCGAGATCCTGCGCCGGGCCTTTGAGCTGGTCACGGCCCGCGCCGAGGATTTCGCGCTGTTGATGACCCTGGAGATGGGCAAACCGCTGGCCGAGGCCCGCGGCGAGGTTACCTACGGTGCGGAATTCCTGCGCTGGTTCTCGGAGGAGGCAGTGCGGGCCTTCGGCCGGTACTCGGTGTCCCCGGACGGCAAGTCCCGGCTGCTGGTGACGAAGAAGCCGGTCGGCCCGTGCCTGCTGATTACCCCATGGAACTTTCCGCTGGCGATGGCAACCCGGAAGGTCTCCCCGGCCGTGGCCGCGGGCTGCACGATGGTGCTCAAGTCCGCTAACCTGACCCCGCTGACGTCCCAGCTGTTCGCCGCGGTGATGATGGAGGCCGGGCTTCCCGCCGGTGTCCTGAACCTCATCCCGACCTCCACCGCGGGCGCCACGACGGGGCCGCTGATCAAGGATTCCCGGCTCCGGAAGCTCTCCTTCACCGGTTCCACCGAGGTGGGCCGCCGGCTGCTCGCCGACGCGTCCGAAACGGTCCTGCGGACCTCGATGGAACTCGGCGGGAACGCCCCGTTTGTGGTGTTCGAGGACGCCGACATCGACGCCGCCGTCGCCGGGGCCATGCTCGCGAAGCTGCGGAACATGGGCGAGGCCTGTACAGCGGCAAACCGGTTCATCGTGCACGAGTCCCTCGCCGACGAGTTCGCGGAGAAGTTCGCCGCGAAGATGGCGGACATGACGACCGCCCGCGGCACCGAAGCCGAGTCCAAGGTCGGCCCGCTGATCGATGCCAAGAGCCGGGACAAGGTCCACGAGCTCGTCACCGACGCAGTGGCCGCCGGTGCGGTCGCGGTCATCGGCGGTGCCGCCGTCGACGGCCCCGGTTACTTCTACCAGCCGACCATTCTCAAAGGCGTCACCGAAGGCACCCGGATCCTGTCCGAGGAAATCTTCGGACCCGTCGCGCCGATCATCACGTTCGACACCGAGGACGAAGCCGTCCGGCTCGCGAACAACACCGAGTACGGCCTGGTCGCCTACGTCTTCACGCGCGACCTGAACCGCGGCATCCGGATGGGCGAACGCCTCGAAACCGGCATGCTCGGCCTGAACGCCGGTGTCGTCTCCAACGCCGCGGCCCCGTTCGGCGGCGTCAAACAGTCCGGCCTGGGCCGCGAAGGCGGCCTCGAAGGCATCGAGGAATACCTCTACACCCAGTACATCGGCATCGCCGACCCGTACGCAGGCTAGCAACACCTGCCAGCCCGGCCCGACGCTAGCCCCGGCGCACCCTGCGGACGGCGTCGCGGATCCCTAACCCGGTATCCGCGACGCCACGCACGGTGCGCCGTGCCGTTTGCGCCAGCGGCCGGAACGGGGACGCAGCCGACCGTCGCCAGGCCGCGATGACCGACGGCGGAAACAGCTCCGCACGGAGCCGCACCAGGGGCTTCGCGGTGGACCGCAGTGCGGCACGCACCAGCGCGATCCTGGTTGCCGCGGAGGCACTGCCGGCGGGAGCTGATCCCGGCGCTGCCACAGGGGACGGGCGGCCATATTCCTGATTCTCGAAGTCCAGCCGCAGGGACACCGCGGCCTGCTGGCCCGGCATATCCATCCTCTCCGGCGCCCCGAGCAGCCCCGAGGCCAGCAGTCGTTCCACGAACCGCCGCGCCGTATCCCCGGCCCCTGCCACCACGCCGTAGTCGGCGGCAAGATCCCGAAGTTCCGCCCAGGCACGCAGCGCGGGCGCAGGCCGGGCGGGCGACCCTGCGGCCCGGAGCCGGCGACGGCGGATGCCCTCGCGCGCCAGCCGGGGCGCCGCCAGCAGCACGATGAGGAGCATCGCCACGCCTGTGCCCAAGTGTTCGGAGACCTGATTCACGCCGGATCCGGCAGGAGCTGCGACGCCCGGAAGCGGCACGGGACCCAGTGGGGCTGCGGGCTCCCGGGTCTCCTGGTCCGCCGGGATTATCAGGTCATTTGGTTCATTGGTGCTGGCGCCGCCGGATCCCGTGGGGACCGAAGCATAGGCCGGTACCAGGCCCCGCGAAGGGGTCGGCTCGAACGCGACCCAGCCGACGCCCTGAAAATACAGCTCCGGCCAGGCATGGGCGTCGCGGGCGTCCACCTCGTATTCCGGCAAAGGACCCTGCCCCGCAACGGACACCGTAGCGCCGGTGAGCCGCCCCGGGGCGTAGCCCACCGCGATCCGGCTGGGGATTCCCTCCAGCCGGGCCATCACAGCCATCGCCGAGGCGAAGTGGATGCAGTAGCCACTTTTCTGGGCCAAAAAGTCCGCCAGGACGGACATCCCGTTGCCGTCGTAGCCGCCCTGTACCGGGGACTCGAGGGAATACCTGAACTCGGCAGAGCGCAGGTACTGCTGGATCGCCATTGCCCGGGCGTACGGGGTGGAGGACCCGGCGACGACTGACGCGGAGGTCTGCCGCACGACGTCCGGGACGTTGGCAGGCGGGCGGACGAACAGTTCGGCCACTCCCTGGGGCGGCCCGCCGGACTGGGCCAGCAGTTCCGGAGTGAGTTGCGGGGTGACGGACATGGCGACGAACTGCTGGTCGCGGGTATCGGTATCGATGCCCCGGATGCTCAGCGTGGCAGGATCCCAGCTCCAGCGTCCGGTGAGTCCGTTGACGGCTTCGGGGGCGTAGGGGACGGGAAGGTAGGGGCTCGTGAACCGGCCCGTCCTGATGGCCGTGACAACCCGCAGTTCGGCGGGGGCCGAGTCGAGGCCGGAGTCCATCCTGCCCGTCCCCGGCCGGCGGGTCGGCTCCCGGTCATCCGGCGCCCAGGCCTCGCCGTCGAACGTATCGACGGTGACGGAGCGAAGATAGGGGGTGGTGGGCGCGTTGGTGGCATAGGTGATCCGGCCACCGCCTTCGGGGCTGCGCAGGCTGTTGCCGAGAGTGATCATGGGATTGAGGCCACTCGCCACGCCGAACGGATTCAGCTTTGAACCCTGCGGGAAAGAGCCGCGGTCGAAGCCCGGAATGAGCGGCTGGACGAGCAGCGTGAGGGTCAGGGCCAGGCCTCCGGCCACTGTGGCATGGCGGAACTGGCCCGGCGTCCGGGCGTTGTCGGCGCCGGTCCGGGTATCGGGCGCAAACCAGTGGCTGCAGGCCAGGATCAGCAGGTAGCCGGCGGCCGCGCCCACGAAACCCGCCACCCCGGCGCTCTGCGGCTTAATGATCGCCGGAACCACGAGGATGGCCAGGATGCCGATGCCGCTGGTTGCGGGCGAGGCCAGCGGGAAGGCCAGTGAATCAATGAGGATGACCAGCAGACCCAGGAGAGCGCAGGCCACCATAACGATGCCCGCGTTCGGGGCCACGGGCGCGCTTTCGGCCAGCACCGTTTCACTGGCCCTGCGCAGAAATCTTCCCACCTGGGTCATCGTGTCGCCGGATGGAATGAATCCCGCGAAACTGTGCTGGCGGAAGAACGTAAACGTCAGGACCATGACCAGCGCCGCCAAGCCGCCGGCTGCTACCGGGACGCTGTGGAGCCGGAGTGACCTGAGGGCTGCCATGGCGAAGGTGACCGCAATGACCGTCGTCAGCACCGGTGAGTACCAGATCCAGCCGCGCAGCACCCCGTTGAGTCCAAGCGCTGCACCGGCGACGGCGACTGCAACCGAGATGCCCATCACCCATGGCTGCATGCCCGGCCCGGCCGGAACCGGCCGGGCACCGGGGGCCAGGACGGTCGAATTTTCCGCGCCGGCCCGCGCCGGCCCGGTGCCTGTGCGCTGCGGGGTCAGTGTCATCGCCGGTCACCGGCGCCGCGCTGGCCGGCCGCAGCCGGCGCGCCGGCCGTGTCCTCGTCGTAGGCAGCCCACGCGGACGGCAGGGCAGTGGCCGCGGTGACGGCGACTGCCCGCCAGCCGCCGAGCCGCAGGGCGTCCAGAACGGCGTCGGTATCCGGCGTGCCGTCCGTGATCACGATGGCAAAGGCATTTGCGCCGAGGCCGGCCGCGGGCGACAGGGCGCGGGCTTCAGCCAGCGTCAGCATTCCTGTGACCGCAAGGATCGGCCCGCGCTGGCGGTGGGCAGCGAGCTTGTCCATCAGTCTGTCGTCAAAAGGCAACGGCCCGGATCCGGTGACGGGTACGCCGGTGACGGGGTCGGGGGTTGTCGTATTGTCCCGGCGGTGCGGCGGCGCTCCGGAGAGCTGGATGGCTGCCAGGCTCTCCGCGACGGATTGGAGCCCGGAAGCGCCGGCATATTCCTCAGCGGCTGGCTCCGGGGCCGACGGCGAGAGCAGGAAGGCCGGTGATCCCGAGACATCCAGGCAGCGCAGTTTGTAGTTTCGTCCGGAGAGATGCGCGCTGACGGACATAACCGCGGTAACTGCCCACTCGAAAGCGTCACAGGTGACCGGTTCGTGGCCGCCGCGGTCGCCGGACCGGCGTGCACCTGGCCGCGGGGACGGTCCGCCGTCCGGGTACGCGGACCGCCGCTGGTCCATAATGATCGTCGCTTCCGGAGTGGCGACGGATTCCTCCTGCCGGACCATCAGCGCACCATGACGTGCAGTCGCCGGCCAGTGGACGCGGCGCATCGGGTCGCCCTGACGGTATTCGCGGGTCATGATGTCGTCATTGCTGGGATTCGCTCCCGCCCGTGTCGGAGTGGCACCGTCGTACCCGCGGGCACCTGCCAGCCCCGTGGGGGACAGGTCGACGGCGGCGGGGGTTACCGTCAGGAGATCGCCGTCGTCGATGGCCTGGCGGCGGCGGGCGAGCCCGAACGGATCACTGATCTCGGCCGTCACCGGCCCGATCAGGAACTGCCCGCGTTTTCGGGAGCGCAGGTGGTATTCGTAGTAGCTGGTGCCGCCGAGGCTGGAGCGTGAGGGGAACCGGAACGCGGGGGATTCGCCGAATCTGGGCGGCAGCCGCTCTTCCATGAGGGCGTGTCCGGATCCGGCAGCACTCCTGGCTACGGCCAGGCGCACGGTGGACCTGGCTGAGGTCTCGACCGTCGAGGGACTGAATTCCCGGTAGACCCGGAACTGGGGCCGGAGCAGCCGCGTTCCGGCCAGGGCCAGCAGCGGCAGGAAGATCAGCAGGGTTGCCAAAGCCAGCAGGTCACGCCGCCCCGTGATGTGGGCAGCCAGCAAGGCCAGCGCTCCGGCCGCCAGCAGCCCCCAGCCCCGGGAGCTGAAGACGTGCCGCGGGAAACGGTCCATCAATGCCACGTCGATCAGATACCTAGGCGGGGGCCCGGCAGTTTCGGCACGGGAGCAAGGCCTGCGGCGTTCTCCCGCCCAGCACGCCAGCCGCTCGAACCGGCCGTGCTCGCCTGGTCGACCGGAATGGAGACCAGGATTGATCGGATAATGCTTTCGGCCGTCTCGCCGCTGCTGACGGCCTTGCGTTCGAGGATGATCCGGTGCGCCAGCACAGCTTCGGCGACGCTGATGATGTCGTCGGGCACGACGAAGTCCCGGCCCGCCAACGCAGCCGTGGCCTTGGCGGCGCGCAGCAGCTGCAGCATGGACCGCGGACTGGCGCCGAGCCGGAGCACCGGACTTTCGCGGGTGGCGCGCCCCAGGGTTACTGTGTATTCCTTGACCGAGCGTGCCACGTAGACCTGCTGCACGGTCGCAATCATGGCTGCCACGTCCGCCGCCGTCACAACGGCGGTCACCTTCGTCAGCGGCGATATCGCCTGGTGCGTTTCGAGCATCTGCAGCTCCGACTCCCGGTCCGGATAGCCCATCGAGATGCGCGCCATAAACCGGTCCCGCTGCGCTTCCGGAAGCGGATACGTCCCTTCCATCTCGATGGGATTCTGCGTCGCGACCACCATAAATGGCTCGTCCAATTGGTAGGAACAGCCATCAACGGTGACCTGATGCTCCTCCATGCACTCCAGCAGGGCCGACTGCGTCTTGGCTGAGGCGCGGTTGATTTCATCCCCGATCACGATGTTGGCGAACACCGCCCCGGGACGGAACTCAAACGTCCGGGACGCCTGGTTGTAAATCGAGACACCCGTGACATCGGAGGGCAGCAGATCCGGCGTGAACTGGATCCTGCTCACGGAACCGTGGATGCTGCGTGCCAGGGTTTTTGCGAGCAGCGTTTTGCCGACGCCGGGGACATCTTCGACGAGCAGATGGCCCTGTGCCAGAAGCACGGTGAGCGCCATCCGGGCTGCGTCTGCCTTGCCGTCGATCACGGTATTGATGGACGCGAGGATCCGGGTGCTGGCCGCGTGGAACGCGGCGCTGTCCATGGCGGGCGGCACATGCGGCGCAGGCCTGCGTCCCGTCCTGTCCGACGCGTCGTCGGGGACCGGCCGCAGGCCCTGGCCTTCGGTGAGGACTTCGTCTAGAGAAGTGCGCTGGTAGTCCATCGGCAGCCTTTCAGCCCTGGCGGATCCCGGGAGCGACCGGCAACGGCTACCGGCGCCTTCATCAGGTGTTCGCCTGCGTTCCTACCAGAGTACTAAGACCAGGGCCGGACCCGACAGTGCACAGGCAGCAAATCTCAGTTTCGACCCAGTTAGGCTTGACGGATGGTCAATTCCCTTACCCCCGCGCCGTTCCGTGCGCCCGGCAGCAACGGAACCGGGCGCCACGGGTATCCCCCCGCTCCGGAGCCGCTCCCCGTGCCCGTGATGGACAACCACACCCATCTTGATTTCCCCGACGCCGATGTGGCCGTCAAAATCAAGGACGCCCTTGACGCTGCGGAAGCCGTCGGGGTCAAGGGTGCCGTGCAGGTCGGGTGCGACCTTGAGTCGTCCCGCTTTGCCGTGCAGGCCGTCGATCTGGACCCGCGGCTCCTGGGCGCCGTCGCGCTGCACCCGAATGACGCTCCCCGCTACGCCCTGCGCGGCGAGCTCGAGGATGCACTGTCCGAGATTGAGGTGCTGGCCTCGCACCCGCGGATCCGGGCCATCGGCGAGACTGGACTCGATTTTTTCCGGACCGAGGGGGAGGGCCTGGTCCACCAGCGGTATTCGTTCCGGCGCCATATCGACATTGCCAAGCGGCTCGGCCTGACTCTGCAGATCCACGACCGGGACGCCCACGATGATGTGGTGCAGGTACTGAGGGAGGAAGGGCCGCCCGAACGCGTTGTGTTTCACTGCTTCTCCGGTGATGCGGAGCTCGCGCGGACGTGTAACGCCGAGGGCTGGTACATGTCCTTCGCCGGGACCTTGACGTTCAAGAATGCCTCAAATTTGCGGGCAGCCCTGGCCATCGCGGATCCGGAGCGGATCCTGGTCGAGACGGATGCGCCGTTCCTCACACCGCACCCGTTCCGGGGTCGTCCGAACGCAAGCTATATGGTCCCCTACACGGTACGGGCCATGGCCGAGTTGACAGGCTCCGAGCTCTCCGGGCTGTGCGCGCAGATCGCCGGCAATACCGAGCGGGCGTACGGTACGTGGGCCTGACGGCAGTGGCCTGAGGCACCCAACAGCATACTGGGTATGCACAATATCTTGGTTGCTTTATAACGCTACGGTTACAGTGGTCAACTAGTAGCCGGGGTCGGGGAAGGCCTTCGGAGAGTTTCACTTCAGCAGGGCGTGCATCGAGGCAGTTAAATCAGATGCGCGCTCTTGTTGTGGTGCGGCTTGTCGCAGACATGGCAGTGCATGCAGCGGCCGCTAACGGCCGGACCCGCTTCCAAGCGGCGCCCCGGGGTGTTGACGGCCGCCGTGTCCGCTTTTCCCCGTGCCCGGATGGTCCAAGAGAAACGGACAATCTGTGGTCAAGTTCTTCACATCGGATGGCAAGATCAGCTCCGTCAAGATCGGCTCACAGCTGGTGGTCCTCGTGGCCCTCGTGCTGGGCCTGGTTGCCTTCGTCGGCAACAACAAGACGGTCACCCTCAACGTCGACGGAAAGGTCAGCTCCGTCCAGTCCTTCGGCGGTACCGTCGGCCAGGTCATCAAGGGTGCCAAAGTTGAACTGCAGCCCTCCGACCGGGTTTCCCCCTCGGTGGATTCCCATGTGCGGAACGGCTCCGTTATCAACGTCAACCTGGCCAAAGCCGTCAAAGTCAGCCTGGACGGTGCCGAACGGACCATCAATACGACGTCGCCAACCGTTGAAGGCCTCGTCACCGAACTCGGCGTCGCCAGCGCCTCCGAGGTCTCCGTGCCGAAGGAAGCCCAGCTCGCCGTAACAGGTTCGTTCGTGGCCATTTCCACTCCGAAGACCGTGAGCGTCGTTGCAGACGGCAACGCCACCACGACCACCACCACCGCTGCCACCGTCTCCGAGGTCCTCGACGATTCAGGCCTGTCGCTGGGTGCCAGTGACCGCTCCTCCCAGCCCGGAAACGCCCCCGTTGTGAACGACATGGTCATCAAGGTCTCCCGGGTGGACGCCAGCCAGACCGCCGACACCACCGAGCCTGTCGCGTACGAAACGCTGACCACCGAAAGCGCCGAACTGTTCAAGGGCGAGAAGACCGTGACCCAGGCCGGCGTGGCCGGCACCACCGTCAAGAGCTTCAAGCTGGTGCTCGTGGACGGACGGGAAGCGTCCCGCACCCTCGTCTCCGAAACCGTCAGCGCACAGCCGGTCACCCAGAAAGTCACCGTCGGCACCAAGGAAAAGCCCAAGCCCGCCGCCAACACTGGCGCCGGGGCCCCGGCAATGATGAACGTTGCCATGTGGGACAAGATCGCCCAGTGCGAGTCCACCGGCAACTGGTCCATTAACAGCGGCAATGGCTACTATGGCGGACTGCAGTTCGACGTCCGGACATGGCTCGGATCCGGCGGCGGCGCCTACGCACCGAACGCCAGCCTGGCCACCAAGGCCCAGCAGATCGACATCGCCAACCGGGTCTACGCCCAGCGCGGACTCCAGCCCTGGGGCTGCGGCTGGGCAGCTTCCCGCTAGCGGAGCACCCGCCAACAAAGCGCGGCCAAGGGCCGGGTCCGGACCTCCGGGCCCGGCCCTTTCCCTGTCCGGCGGGCGACCGGTCCGCTCGGCGTACGGTCTGCGGTAGCGTCCGTCGCGGACGCAGCCGCTGACAGGTCAGACGCACGGGATAGGATACCTAGGTGAATGAACCGACCCCGGCCGCGCCCGGAAATGCGCCCGCACCGCTCCTGGGCGCCTCGGATATCCGACGGCTGGCCGAGGAAATCGGCGTCCGGCCGACGAAAACCCTGGGCCAGAACTTCGTTATTGACGGCAATACCATCCGGCGAATCGTCGCCGCTGCGGACATCCACCCGGATGAGACAGTCCTCGAAGTCGGCCCGGGCCTCGGATCCCTGACCCTGGGACTGCTGGACGCCGCGCGATCCGTCGTCGCCATCGAAATCGACCCGGTCCTCGCGGCGAAGCTCCCCGCGACGGTCAACCACTGGCGCCCCGGAAAAGCAGCGGACTTCCACCTCGTCCTTGCTGACGCCATGAAGGTCACCGAGCTTCCGGTGGAGCCGACCGCCCTCGTGGCGAACCTGCCCTACAACGTCGCCGTCCCGGTCGTCCTGCACCTGCTCCAGCATTTCCCCAGCCTTCGCCACGGACTGGTGATGGTCCAGGACGAGGTTGCCGACCGGCTCGCGGCCGGACCCGGCTCCAAGACCTACGGTGTGCCCTCGGTCAAGGCCGCCTGGTACTCGGGGATGCGCAAGGCCGGCGTCATCGGCATGAACGTCTTCTGGCCGGCACCGAAGATCCACTCCGGACTCGTCGCGTTTACCCGCCGCGAACCCCCCGTCACCACCGCCACCCGGGAGCAGGTCTTCGCCGTCATCGACGCCGCCTTCGCGCAGCGCCGCAAAACCCTGCGCGCGGCGCTGGCCGGCTGGGCCGGCAACGCGGCCGAGGCTGAACGCTGCCTGCGTGCCGCCGGCGTGGACCCCACCGCCCGCGGCGAGGTGATTGACATCGCGGCCTTTGCCCGGATCGCCGAAGCCCGCAACGCCGCGGACGCCTGATTCCTCCCGGCTCCCGGGTCCTGCAGGGCCCTGGCCCCGTGCCGCCTCCGCGCCGTGCTTGGAGCCGGGCCCGCCATGGAATAGCGTGGAGCCATGAACGCAGTGAGAGAGCGCTTTGCCGCCAGGACTGTCCGGGTCAAAGCTCCCGGCAAGGTCAACGTCTCACTCGATGTAGGGCCCCTGCGGCCGGACGGATACCATTCCGTCGCCAGCGTCTACCTCGCCGTCTCACTCTATGAAGAAGTTGCCGCCACCAGTACCGGCACCGGGGCGATTACCGTGAGCATCAGCCCGGCGAGCACTCTGGACCTGGAGGGCAGCGACATCCCCCTCGATGAACGCAACCTCGCGTACAAGGCCGCCGCCATCATGGCCGACGTCTCCGAGCATTCCACCGGCGTCCACCTGGAAATCACCAAACGGGTGCCCGTAGCCGGCGGCATGGGCGGCGGATCGGCGGACGCCGCCGCCACCCTGCTCGCCTGCGACGCGCTGTGGAACAGCGGGCTCTCCCGCGACGAACTGGCGCACCTGGCGGCCGAACTCGGCGCCGACGTGCCGTTTTCGCTCCTTGGCGGGACCGCCGTCGGGCTCGGGATCGGCGATGAACTCTCGCCCGCCCTCGTCAAGGCGCAGACGGACTGGGTCCTCGTCACCGCCGGCTTCGGGCTGCCCACCCCCGAGGTTTACCGGACTCTGGACCGGTTGCGTGCAGCCGAAAGGCTGCCGGTCCAGGAGCCCACCGCCGTCGACCCTGGCGTACTGACGGCGCTGCGCAACGGGGACGCTGACGCACTCAGCAGGGTCCTGGTCAACGACCTGCAGCGGGCCTCGATCGAACTCGCCCCCGGCCTTCGGGACACCCTGGGACTGGGCGAATCGTGCGGCGCAATTGCCGGCATCGTCTCCGGCTCCGGACCGACGGTCGCGTTCCTGGCCCACGGGCCGGCCGCGGCGGCCGGCCTCGCCGAGGAGCTCCGCCACCACGGCCTGGACGCACTGGCAGTCCATGGCCCGGTGCACGGCGCCCGCATCATCTCCGATACGCTCCTTTAATAGTTCTTAACCGTAGATACCGAAGAAAGCAGTTCCCAGTGGCACACCTGCTCGGCGGCGAGAACCTCACGGTCTCGTTCGCAACCCGAACCGTCCTCGACGGCATTACCATCGGTCTGGAAGAGGGCGACCGGATCGGCATGGTGGGCCGTAACGGCGACGGCAAATCCACCCTGATGCGTCTGCTCGCCATGCGTGCCAGCCCCGACTCCGGGCGGGTGACCAAGCGCAGTGAAGTCAACACCGGCTACCTGGACCAGAGTGACGTGCTGGACGGCGACCTCACCGTCGGTGAGGCGATTGTCGGTGACAAAGCCGATTATGAATGGGCCGCGAATCCGCAGATCCGCGAAGTCATGGGCGGCCTCGTCTCAGACGTCGACTGGCACGCCAACGTCCACGCCCTCTCCGGCGGACAGAAACGGCGCGTCGCACTCGCGAAGCTGCTCATCGAAGACCACGACGTCATCATGCTTGATGAGCCCACGAACCACCTCGACGTCGAGGGTGTCGCCTGGCTGTCCCGGCACCTGAAGACCCGCTGGCGCGCCAACCAGGGCGCGTTTCTCGTCGTCACCCACGACCGCTGGTTCCTCGACGAGGTCTGCAACCGGACCTGGGAAATCCACGACGGCATCGTGGACCCGTTCGACGGCGGCTACGCGTCCTACGTCCTCGCCCGCGCAGAACGTGACCGTTCGGCGTCCGTGGTGGAAAGCAAACGCCAGCAGCTCGTGAAAAAGGAGCTCGCCTGGCTGCGCCGCGGTGCCCCGGCCCGGACCGCCAAGCCCAAATTCCGGATTGAAGCCGCCAACGCGCTCATCGCCGACGTGCCCGAACCCCGCGACTCGATGGCGCTCAGCAAGATGGCCACGGCCCGGCTCGGCAAAGACGTGCTGGACCTGGAAAACGTCTCCCTGGACTTCCTCGGCGGGGACGCCGGACAAAAGCTCTTCGACAACATCACCCTGCGTCTCGCGCCGGGGGAGCGGCTGGGACTCGTCGGCGTGAACGGTGCCGGCAAGACCACGCTGCTGAAACTGCTCAACGGCGAAATCGAGCCGAGTTCCGGCAAGGTCAAACGCGGTAAAACCGTCGTCACGGCTGTGCTCACCCAGGAGGTAAAGGAGCTCGATGACGTCGCGGACCTGCGCGTCATTGAAGTGATCGAGCGCGAAAAAAGATCCTTCAACGTGGGCGGGAAGGAATTCACCGCCGGCCAGCTCGTCGAGCAGCTCGGGTTCACCAACCAGAAGCAGTGGACCCAGGTCAAAGACCTCTCCGGCGGGGAACGCCGCCGCCTCCAGCTCCTCCGGCTGCTTGTCGGCGAGCCGAACGTCCTGATGCTCGATGAGCCGACCAACGACCTCGACACCGACACCCTCGCCGCCGTCGAAGACGTCCTGGACGGCTGGCCCGGCACCCTCGTTGTGGTCAGCCACGACCGCTACCTGCTCGAGCGCGTGACGGATCACCAGATGGCGCTGCTGGGCGACGGCAAGATCCGCGGGTTGCCCGGCGGCGTTGACCAGTACCTCGAATTGCGCGAGTCGGCTCTGGCCGGTTCCACCATCACCGGGGGCGGCAACCCCGTCACCGGCGCCAGCGGCAGTTCCACCCCCGCCGCGGAGGGACCCTCGGAAGCCCAAAAGCGCGACGCCCGCAAAGCCAAAAACCGGATCGACCGCCAGCTGGGCAAGCTTAAACAGCAGGAGGACAAAATTCACGCCCAGATGACCGCCGGCGCCGGGGACGCCGGCAAGTTTGACGAGCTCGCCGGCCTCAACAAGAAGCTGCTGGACCTGGCCGGCGAACGGGAAACTCTCGAAGTCGAATGGCTTGACGCCCTTGAGGTGCTGGGAGAATAGGTACAGTTCTGCGCTGCCCGGGCAGCTGAGTCGCACGAGCATCAACCTTCGTGGCAGAATTGATTCTCGTGCCGCAGGCTTAGCGCCGGGGCACGGTCCGCTCTGGTGTAATGGCAGCACCCCGGCCTTTGGAGCCGTGGAGTATAGGTTCGAGTCCTATGGGCGGAACAGTCGTAGCGTCACGTGGCGGCAGGCGTTGGCAGCGGCCTTTGCAGGCCGCCGCCGACGCCACTGACCACGCCACTGAGCAAGGAGAGCCCGTACGTGAGCCCCGAGAATTCCGGCCCGGCCGCCGTGATCGTCCTGGCAGCAGGAGCAGGAACCCGGATGAAATCCCGGACCCCCAAAATCCTGCACGAGATTGGCGGGCGTTCCCTCGTCGGCCACGCGCTCGCAGCAGCGCGCAGCCTTGACCCCCAGGCGCTGGCGCTCGTCGTCCGGCACGAACGGGACCTGGTCGCCGCTCACATCACCGGCCTGGACCCAACGGCCCTGATCGTCGACCAGGATGAGGTGCCGGGTACCGGCCGCGCCGTCGAAGCAGCCCTTGAGGTCCTCGACGCCCGGGACCCCCGGGGGTCCCTCAACGGAACCGTCGTCGTCACCTATGGCGATGTCCCGCTGCTCACCGGGCGGTTGCTGGCCGAACTGGTTGCCGCGCATGAGGCCGACGGCAACGCCGTCACCGTTCTGACCGCGGTCCTGGACGACGCCACCGGCTACGGGCGGATCCTCCGGGCCGCGGACGGCACCGTCACCGGCATCAGGGAACACAAAGATGCCACAGACGCCGAACGTGGCATCCGTGAGATCAACTCGGGTATCTACGCCTTCGACGCCGCCGTGCTGCGTGCAGCGCTGGTACACGTCACGACCGACAACGCGCAGGGCGAAAAGTACCTCACCGACGTACTGGGCCTGGCCCGCACGGCGGGCGGACGGGTCTCCGCCGTCACTACCGACGACCGCTGGCAGGTGGAAGGCGCGAACGACCGGGTCCAGCTCTCCGCGCTTGGCACGGAACACAACCGGCGCACCGTCGAGGCGTGGATGCGCGCCGGCGTCACCGTGGTGGATCCCGCCAGCACGTGGATTGACTCAACGGTCACGCTCGACGAAGATGTCCGGCTGCTCCCCAACACCCAGCTGCACGGCAGCACCACCGTGGCGCGGGACGCCGTCGTCGGACCGGACACCACGCTGACCGATGTCCGGATCGGAGAGGGTGCCAACGTGACCCGCACCCACGGCACCGGGGCCACGATCGGCGCCGGGGCAAGCGTCGGGCCGTTCACCTACCTCCGGCCCGGCACCGTACTCGGCGCGACCGGCAAGATCGGCGCGTTCTATGAGACCAAGAACGTCACGATCGGCCGCGGCTCCAAGCTCTCGCACCTCGGCTACGCCGGCGACGCCGAGATCGGCGAAGACACCAACATCGGCTGCGGCAACATCACCGCCAACTACGACGGCGAAAAGAAACACCGGACGGTCATCGGCTCCGGCGTGCGCACCGGCTCCAACACGGTGTTCGTGGCCCCGGTCCAGGTCGGCGACGGGGCCTACAGCGGCGCCGGCGCCGTGATCCGCAAAGATGTTCCACCCGGCGCCCTCGTGCTGTCCCAGGCCCCGCAGCAGACCGTCGCCGGCTGGGTCAGCGCGCACCGGCCCGGCAGCGCCTCCGCGTCGCTGGCCGCCACCGCGGACGCCCGCGCCGCCACACCATCCTCCAAAACCCCGGCACCGACAGAAGAGGGCTAGCAATCATGAGCGAAATTACGGCACGCGGCGAGAAGAAGCTGGTGCTTGCAGCCGGACGCGCGCATCCGGAACTGGCCAAAGAGATCGCCAAGGAGCTGGGAACCGAACTGCTGCCCCTGGATGCCTACGACTTCGCCAACGGCGAGATCTACGTCCGGGCCGGAGAGAGCGTCCGCGGAACCGATGCCTTTGTTATCCAGGCGCACCCGGCACCACTGAACAACTGGCTGATGGAACAGCTCATCATGATCGATTCGCTCAAACGGGCCTCCGCCAAGCGCATCACCGTGGTGTCCCCGTTCTACCCGTACGCCCGGCAGGACAAAAAAGGCCGGGGCCGCGAGCCGATTTCGGCCCGGCTGGTCGCGGACCTCTACAAGACCGCGGGTGCCGACCGCATCATGAGCGTGGATCTGCACACCTCGCAGATCCAGGGCTTCTTCGACGGGCCCGTGGACCACCTGATGGCCATCCCGCTCCTCGCCGACTACATCCGCACCCGCGTCGGTTCCGACCAGATCACGGTCGTCTCCCCGGACACCGGCCGGGTCCGCGTCGCCGAGCAGTGGGCCGAACGCCTCGGCGGTGCACCGCTGGCATTTGTGCACAAGAGCCGGGACCTCACCATGCCGAACCAGGCCGTCTCCAAGACCGTCGTCGGGCAGGTAGAAGGCCGCACGTGCGTGCTGATCGATGACATGATCGACACCGGCGGAACCATCTCCGGTGCGGTCCAGGTGCTCAAGAACGCCGGCGCCAAGGACGTTATTATCGCCGCAACCCACGCCGTCTTCTCTGACCCGGCAGCACGGCGGCTCTCGGAGTCCGGCGCCCGCGAGGTCGTGGTCACCGACACCCTGCCGATCACCGCGGACAAGCGGTTCCCGCAGCTCACCGTGCTCTCCATCGCACCGCTCATCGCCCGTGCCATCCGCGAAGTGTTCGACGACGGCTCCGTCACCAGCCTGTTCGACGGACAGGCCTGAGTCATCTCCCGGGCGCGGAACCGGCGGCCTGCCGCCGGATCCGCGCGTGCGGGAGGCCGCGTTGCCGCGTTTTTAGTGAAACACGGCGGCCGCTGGTAGCCTTGTAGCGAAACCTTGGCGAGGGAGAGCAACTGGTATTCCGTATTCACGGGAAACCGCGATGCTGGTCTCCGTTATCGACTGGGTCTGAATCTCCCTTCGGAAGGGCGGCCTCACGGCCGCCTGGCGTTGAAGGTCGTCACCAGACCTCCGCCCTTGCTGAACACCCTTCCAATCCATCAGGAGATAGACATGTCTGAGCAGAAGCTCGCAGCAGAGGTACGCACCGAATTCGGCAAGGGCTATGCCCGCCGCGCCCGCATGGCCAACCTCATCCCGGCTGTTATCTACGGCCACGGTGCAGAGCCGATCCACATCACCCTGCCGGCCAAGTCCACTACCCTCGCCGTTCGCGTCGCCAACGCACTGCTGTCCCTGGACATCAATGGCGAAGAGCACCTCGCCATGGTCAAGGACATCCAGCGCGACCCGATCAAGCAGATCATCGAGCACCTCGACCTTCTGACCGTCCGCAAGGGCGAGAAGGTCACGGTCGACGTCTCCGTCCACGTCACCGGCGAACTGGCTCCCGGCAACGTGTACAACCAGGAAATGAACGTTGTGTCCCTCGAAGCAGAGGCGACCCACGTGCCGACCTCCGTTGAGGTCAGCATCGAGGGCCGCTCCGCCGGCGAGCACATCCACGCTTCCGACCTGGACCTGCCGAAGGGCACCGTCCTGCTCTCCGACGCCGAAGCCCTCGTCGTCAACATCTCCGAGGCCCTTGCCGAGGCCGCTGAGGAAGTGGCCACCGAAGAGGCCGCAGCCGAGTAATTCCGGCCAATTGAATGCGCGGCCGGGTCCCCTGCGGGACCCGGCCGCCGTCGTATGCGCTGCGCGCGGGTCACCACCTGCCGACGGCACCGTGCCCTCCCGTGCCGCCCCGGCTGCGCCCGCCTCCAAAGGATTGATCCATGACTGACACCTGGCTGATCGTCGGCCTCGGCAACCCCGGCCCTGAATACAGCCGCAACCGGCACAACGTCGGACAAATGGTCCTGGATGAGCTTGCCGCCCGGGTCGGCGGAGGATTCAAGGCCCACAAATCGCGGGCCCAGGTCCTTGAGGGCCGGCTCGGCATCGGCGGGCCCCGGATCGTGCTCGCCAAACCGCTCTGTTACATGAACGTCTCCGGCGGCCCGGTCGCCGCGCTGGCCCGGTTCTACGACGTCGATCCCGGGCATCTCATCGCCGTCCACGATGAGATTGATATTCCGTTCAACACCGTGAAACTTAAGGTCGGCGGCGGCGAAGGCGGCCACAACGGACTGCGGGATATGTCCAAGGCGCTGGCCACCAAGGATTATTTGCGGGTCCGGGTTGGCGTCGGGAGGCCGCCCGGGCGGATGGACACTGCCGACTTCGTCCTGCGGGACTTTTCGACCGCTGAAAAGAAGGAAGTGCCGTTCCTGCTTGACGCCGCCGCCGACGCCGTTGAAGCCCTGGTCCGGGAAGGACTGTCGGCCGCCCAGCAGAAATTCCATGCCATAAAGGCCCCATAGTCCTAAACCTTTTCAAGTTTCCGGCATTCCGGCTATGATCTGTTTACTCTTTTGTTGGGGGATAGGGCTACGCTACTTCCAAGTAGACGGCCGGGGGAGCCGTCCACAGAGAAGTACGAAGGAAACTACATGTCGAGGGAATCGCTGCGCTGGGGGAATGTTTCCACTACATTGGAACCTGTTGAAGAAGAGCGTGTTGAAGGTATTGTCAACATGCACAGGTGGTCCGGTGTGGCGCGCAACGCTGACGCCGAAAAGGTCCGGGTCGAACTCCTGACGGACGGCCGGATGGGTATTGTCATCACGGGTGAGCGCGGCGTGGGCAAGACACTTGTCGGGCGCACCGCCTTGGCGGGATTTGGTCCGGACGTACACACGATCCAGCTTCGCAGCTCAGGTCCGGGCACCGGTACCCCCTACGGATGCCTGGCCTTTACCCTGGCGCGCCTGCCGCAAAGCGCATTGGGATCGCCCACGGCCATCCTGCACGGCATCACCTCACTGATCCGCGACGACGCCGCCGGACGCGAATGCGTCATCCTGCTGGACAACGCCGGCGACTTGGACGAACTCAGTACGGGGGTCCTGCTGAACCTGGTCCAGACCCGGACCGCCCGGCTGATTTTGACCGCGCAGCGCACCACAGACCTGCCCGCCGATTTTTACTGGCTGATCACCTCGGAACAGCTGGCCGAATTCAAGCTCGCGAACATGACTGAACTGGAAACCCTCGATGTCCTGCAGGCAGGGCCCTGGGTCATCGGGTGTCCACGGCCCTCGCAAGCCAAATGCACGAACTCGTCGGCGGCAGCCCGACCCTCTTGCAGGCCGTCGTGTCGGAACAAATTGAACGCGGCAACCTGGTGTTGTCCGGTTCGGTCTGGACCCTCGTCGACGAGATGGTGCTGGACGGCCGCACCGCGCTGGAAGACATCGTGCGGGCCCGGTACGCCCGTGAATCACCCGTTGCGCGGGAGGTCATTGATGTGCTCTCCTGTGCCCGCAGCCTGCCCCTGTCACGGCTCGCCAAAATGTTTAGTCCCGGTATCATCGCTGACATGGAGGACGCGGGCCAGATCGTCGTGGACCGGCGCGACAGACATCATGTCACCCTCGGCGACCGCTACCTTGGTGACATCGTCCGAAACGGGCTGAGCGTGGAGCGGCGACTGGAACTGCGGGAGAAGGTGCCCGGACACCAGGAACACGAGCTTGATGAGCTGACCGTGGAGGACCTGCTGGCCTACGCCGCATGGACCCATGACTGCCAGGCCGCACTCGCGCCCGCCCACGCGCTGGCGGCGGCCAAGGCTGCCGTACGGCTCTTCGACCCGAAATTCGCGCTCAAATGCGCCAGCAGCCTCACTCCCAAGGACCGGGAATGGGCCGGGGGACAACTGCAAAAATCAGCGGCCTACCTGCAGCTGGGACTGCCGCGGCAGGCCCGGGCTGTGTTGAACGAGGTTACGGCGCCGCAGTTGACAGCCCTCGGGATCGAGGAGTTCGCGGACTTTGTCGCGGCCAAAGTTGAATGCATGTCGTGGCTCCAGGATGCCCCGAAGACCGTCCTGGAGTTCATCGGCCAGGCGCGGGAACGGCTCGAGCAGTCCGCTGCCCCTGAGGGATCCGCCGCCCATGAAGAATGTGCGCGGGCCGCGCTGGTCCTGGAGTTTTGCGAATTCAACTACTTGTCCTTCATCGGCGATTTCCAGCCCATGATGGACCGGCTCGCCGCGGCCGCCACCGCCGATGTTCCGGGCACCGATCCCGCGTTCCGGATCAGAACCTCGATCATCTTGATGGAGGCCCTGTGTATGACAGGAAAAGAGATCGAAGCCCGCACACTGATGCGGGATATCGGCGGCCAGCTGGGGGACTGGTCCAGTATTCCGCGGATCCGTGAGAACTTCGCATGGCGGGCCTTCAACGTGCTGCTGCTGTCCGGCCTGTGGCGGCAAAGCATCGACATGCTCCGCGACGCCAGTGGCCGGACCGGCCATGGCCTGCACTCGGGAAGTGCCGCTACGGACCTTGCCGTCGGGCTGGCTTATGTCTATGCCGGTCGCGGCTACCTGGCCCTCGATCCGCTGCTCGCCTCGATTGCCCAACTCGAAGTCCGGTCCACATTGCAGTCGCTCCAACAGGCCTACGCGGCCACCGCTTTCGCCTACGCCCAGACCGGTAACTCCATCCAGGCCGCGATCTATCTGGACCGTGCCCGGTCGGCCGACGGGCCGGCCCGCTTTATGACCAGCACCACTACGGAATTCTGCATGGACATGGCCTCGCGGTGGCTGGGTGACCCCGAAGCCAAAGATCGGCTGCTTCACTCGGCCGACATTCACTTCCGCGAGGGGCGCTATACCCTGGCCGGTATCTGCCTGCTCGGCGCCACGGTGAACGGCACCGCAAAGGATTTCCAGTTCCTCGAGGACCTCGCAGGCTTGCGGCAGGGGCCGCTGGCTGAGTTGTCCCGGACGATCGCCGTCGGCAGCCGGAAGAAAGACGCCTCAATCATGCTCACCGCCGCGGAACAAGCCGCTGCCCTCGAACTTGATGCCGTGCAGGCCAGATGCGCTGCACTGGCCTTCGATTTCGCTAAAACGGCGGGCCTGACCTCGAGCGCCAACATTGCCTACAGCATGCTGGAGGCCCTGTCCGAGTCACTGCCGGCACTCCCGATCATGCCGCGGAACAGGGGTCCGTTACTGACCGAGCGGGAACGGCAAATCGCCGCCCTTGCCGGAAACGGCGTATCAAACAAAGACATCGCCCTGGAGGTGGGCATCTCCGTCCGGACGGTTGAAGGCCACCTCTATCAAGTGTTCACGAAACTCGGAGTATCGTCGCGGAGTGATCTGCTTGGCCTCATCTAACGCTGGCGACAGCAGCTCCGGCTGCGTGACCGGCCGCAAGGACGAAGTGTCGTCCGCGGCCACGGCGCTCCAGGGCGGCAGCCACGTAGGTGTCTTCGTGCTCGGGGATTCGGGCATCGGCAAGTCCACCCTCATCGAGGCCATCGTTTCCAGTCTGGGGCCGGAAATATCGCCGATACGAATCCACGGGAGTCCGGCCCTCGCCAAGGTCCCTTACGGGGTGCTCGGCCCGTTCATCGTCGGCCTGCCCGTGCAGGAAGCTACATCGCAACTGGCTGTCCTGAGGACCCTGTGGGCGCGTCTCGAAGAAGAAAAGCGCGCTGCCCAGAAGCCGCTTCTGCTCATCGTTGACGACGCCCATGACCTCGATGAACCCACGGCCGGAATCCTGGCCGAGCTCGCCGCGGCGGGCTGGGCGAAGCTCCTCGTCGGAGCTGCCGCCCGTCCCGGCCTGCCGGAACCGCTCCTGCAACTCTGGTTTGAAGGAATCGCCGAACGCTACGACCTGCGTCCACTCACCCTGCCGCAGGCGACGGAGATGTTGGAGGGCAGGCTGGGGTCCCAGGTCCTGCCCAATGTCGCCGAAGTCCTTTGGGAAGCCTCAGGCGGCAATCCCCTGCTCCTGATCGGGTTGATTGACGACGCCCGGAGCGAGGGAACCCTGCTCCAGCGCAATGGCGTCTGGCTGTTGACGAGACATCTGAACAGCCACGGGCAGAGGCTGTCGGATGTGGTGCGGCGTCAAATGCTTCGGCGCACGCCCGCGGAGCGCCAGGCACTGAATCTGATCGCTCTCGCCGAACCGGTCGCCCGGGAACTGATCGATGCCGTGGTCGGTGAAAATGTCGTGGCCGCTCTGATTGAACTCGAACTGGTCCGTGCCACGGACCCGGACCGCCCGGAGGTCCGTCTGTGGCACGGCATTTACGGCGACGCCCTGCGGACCCTGATTTCACCCGCACGAAGCCTCCAGCTCCGCCAGAGCCTCCTGCCGCTGATGGACAGCGAGCCGACGTCGGACGAAGGGCTCCTGCGGCACGTGAGCTGGTCCCTGGATTGCGGGGTGGCCGTGGAGGACCGGCAGCTCCTCCGCGCCGCAGGCGTCGGCAGCCGGCTCCGCGAAGACGACGTGGCGCGCCGGGGCCGCGGCTCTGGTGCAGGATCCCGAGCTGCAGATTGAGGCCAGGGCCGTCATCGCCCGGACGTACTACAACAACTCCGACTATCTGGCGGCCCGGGATATCCTGGAAGCCGATTTTGGCCGCGGCAACAAGGTCTCCGACCTCTTGGCGGGGTCCCTGCTGTGGGCGGCGGTGCTGTGGGCCCTCGGACACACGCCGGCAGAGATTATGAACCGTGCCGACAGACTGCTGCAGGCCGGCGAACGGCTGGCCCGGGCCAGCCCCGAAGACGCCGCCGGCATTCTCGCCTCCACGCGGGAACGGTGGGACACCATGCAGAGCCTGGTTTTGGCCCTGGCAGGCGAATTTTCGGACCACAACTCTGCCGCGGACGGACCAACGGACCCGGAAAGCAGCCCGGCCAACGGTACGCGGACGGCATTCCTGCTCTGCCTGGAGGCAGAACGCCTTCTGACCCAAGGGAAGCCGCTCAGCGCGCACGCCGTCCTGTCCAAAGCCCTGACGGCCGTCGCCCCCGACGACGACGAATCCGACTTCGTCGTCGACTTCGTGCTGGTCCGTTCCGCCGCGGCGGCGATCCATGCGGGGGACTGGCGATGGGCCGAAAACCTCGTGGCAGAATCGGCAGTCCGGTCCGGTCCCGGCATGATCTCGTTCGGAGCAGGAGTCCACGCGGACCGTGGCATCATCCTGTTGTACCAGGGCAGAGCGGCGGAATCGCTCAATGCCCTCAGCGCGGCGCTGGAAGCGTTCCGGCTGGCTGACCCCCAGCACCTCTTTAGCGTCACGGCTGCGATGGCCTTCGCCGCCGCGGCGGAGGTGGGAGCCCGAGACAAAGCAGCGCAGTTCCTGGCTGATTACGAATCCGCGACCACAAACCTTTCGCATTACGCACGCGCGCTGTCCGCGATGGCCGTCATCTACGGCAAGGCCCGGCTCGGCAGTTATCCCGGCGCGGCGGCCGAGCTGAGCGCCCTGGGCAGGCCTGACCCCACGGTCAATACGGCCGGACTGGAACTCGATGCGCTGGCGTTCTGCCTGGCCCTCGGCGACCACGGCGCGGCGGCGCGACTGCTGGAGCTGGCGCCCGGTCTGGAAGGCCGGCGGGCCGCCGCAATAAGTGCCTATGCCGGAGCCATCATGACGGACCAGGCAGCGGACCACCTGGAGGCAGCGAAGTCCTGCGAAGACGCTGAGCTCTGGGGATTCGCGGCTCTTGCCTACGATGCCGCTTCGCACTGCTACCGGGTCGTCGGGGATACCCTGCGCGAACGCGTGGCGAGTACTCACCGTAAGCGGTGCCTGGCGCGGGCCGACAAGCCCGCTGGGCAGGAGGCAGCAGAACCCGACGAGACGTTAAGCATCCTGACCCGCCGCGAACGGGACATCGTGGGGCTTGCTGTGCAGGGCCTCAGCGACCGTCAGATCGCCACGGATCTCCATGTGTCCGTCCGGACGGTGGAAGGGCACTTGTACCGCAGCTATGCCAAGCTCGGGGTCAAGGGACGCGATGAGTTGCCGGAGATCGCTGAGGGCTAAGAGCGTGGCGGCTGGCCATTCCAGGGCGGTGCCGGGCCGACTACGGGCCGGGCCACCCGGAATGGAAGACCGACTACTTGGTTTGGCATCGCCGGGTCCGCACCACTAACTGAGTACACCCGAGTAGAAGGCAGCGGATACTCGCTAAGTAATCGAGTAATACTTACGCATCCCGAAACTACGTGGACTGAATACCTTGGAAGCATCACTGGTCAAACTTTGATTGCGAAGGTCTCACACATGTTTCAGCAAGATGCAGGGTTGCCAGCAGGCAGCGGCCAGACGGACACGATATTACCAGCGCAGCGGCTTGCCCTCGGCCGGCATGAACGGCCGTTCACCCGGCAGCAAAGTGTCGCTGAGGTTGTGGAAACCCTGACGTCGGGTTCGGGTTGCGGAATAGTACTCGTCGGCGAACACGGAGCCGGCAAGTCCTTCATCGCCCAACGCGCGCTCGAAGAGCTCGGAGACGAGTACCTCGTAGTCCAGGTCCGAGGCAGCTCTATTTCATCAAAACTTCCCTATGGCGCCCTGAGCGTGCTCCTGAATGACCTGGACGCGTCCCACCTGGAGCACCCGCTGATGGTGCTGCGGGGTTTGACCCAGTTGCTCCACACCAAGTCCGAGGGGCGCCGCGTGGTGTTGTTCGTGGATAACGCCCACGACCTCGACGACCTATCCAGCATGATGGTGGCCCAGCTCAGTGCAGGGGCGCACGTCACCCTCCTGGCCGCATGTGTGGATATGCCTGACGTCGGCGGTGACATCATGGGCCTGTGGAAGGACGACCTGCTCAGACGTGTCGACCTTGGGCCATTCGATTTCGCAGAAACTGCCGCCACGCTCCACTTCGAGTACGGCGGCCGCTTCTCCTTTACCGCGGCGCGGGCGCTGTGGAGCGCGAGCGGAGGAAACGCGCTTTTCCTGCATGCTTTGGCCCGGGAACAGATCAAGTTGGGTACTATCGTCCGCCAGGACGGCGTGTGGGTGCTTGGCAGGGACGGCATCGCCCTGACAGGCGAAATCAGGGACGTCGTCAAAGCGCGGCTGAACCGGCTCGGCACCGGTGAACGTGATGTTTTTGAACTGCTGGCCCTGGCCGGAGCCGTACCGCTGCAGACGCTGATGGGCATTGCCAACCCGCATGACATGGATGCCCTGCAGGAGCGGGGCATGATTATGGTCAGTCATGATCATCCGCCGATGGTCAGCATCACCAACCCGGTGACCGCCGGAATTGTCGCCAGCGTCGTCCCGCCCGGACGCAGTGCGGAACTGCGGCACCGGCTGACCGCGGTGCTTGAGGACTCGGACCGTACGGCCGCTGACGCGCCGGTCGGCGTCGCGTGGGCGCTGGACTGCGGCGAGAAGGTGCTGCCCGGGACCGCCCTTGCAGCGGCACGCCGCGCCAACGAGGCATCCGACCCTGTCGCGGCCCTGAGATTCGTGCACGAGATTCGCGGTGCAGGTACGAGTACCGGGATAGCCGTCGAATCCGTGCGCGCACTCCTGGCACTCAATGACGACGAGGCCGCCCGCCGGACCCTCAATGCCCTCGGGGCCTCCACCGCCGCGGATCTTCCCGTAGCGGAGTGGGCGACGCTTGAACTGCTGCGCGCAGAGCTCGATGGCCGCAGCAAGGCAACGGCGGGGGACGCCCGCGGCAGGCTCCGGGAGATCGCGCCGCGGCTCGACACAGGAACACCTGAGCACGACGCCATGGTGGTGCCCGCCCGGGAGTTGCTGCGTCTGGCAGAAGCAGAGCTCGCTGCATTTCAGGGTCGCTACGCGGACGTCCTTGCGGTAACCGCCGGTGCCGATGCAGGTGATCTGGGAAGTGAGGCCCAGATCGTCGCGGCGAGCCTGCGATGCGAGGCGCTCGCGGCCACCGGCAGCGTCACGAGCGCGATCGCACTGGGGCAGCACATCAACACAGCGTCAGAAAAAGTACGGCTCTCCGACCGGGTGATCCGCCGGATCCGGGGCCGGTTCCTGCTCCTGCTCCTGCTCTCCTCCAGATTCAAGGAGGCAACGGTCTTCATCGAAGAGACGTGTTCCAAAGGCGACCCGCAGACTCGGATCGGCGGGATGTTCGAAATCGGGCACGGAGTCATGGATGTCCACGCCGGGCATCTTGAGGAAGCCCTGTCGCGGCTCCAGGCAGGCATGTGGCAGCTTCGCGCCCACGACCCCGATGCGCTGGCCGGGCTGGCCATGGCTGCCTGCGCCTATACGGCAGCGCTGCACGGCGACGAAGAGGTTGCGGGCCGGCTGTTGGACGAACTCGCCCCTTGGCGGACCCACGCGGGCTGGCTCGTGGACCGGATGACCCGGTACTTGGAACTCTCGGCGCTGGCAGAGCTCGGCCAGCGGGCGAGCTCGGTCCGCGCGCTCGTCGCGGAGGCAGAGGCCGACTCCGACGCCTCCGCCCCGATGACGGCACTCGCATTCCTGGCGGGCGCGGCCCGTCTCGGCGACCGGCAGCTTAGCAAAAAGCTTGGTGCCGTCGCGGGCACCGTCAGCGGGCCGTTCGCGGGCATATGCGCACGGCTGGCTGACGGCATGCGGGAAGCCGACAGCGAGCAGTTGCTGGCCGCTTCCAAGGAAGCGGACGCCGCCGGAAACGCCGTTTTCGCCAGGGACGCTGCCCGGAAAGCCGTCAGCTGCGCCAACGATGCCGGCAACAGGATCGCGCTTCGGGTCGCCCAACGGGCCCAGCAATCACTGGACGACCGGTTTGGCAGCCCGAAGAACGGTCTGCATTCGCTCACGACGTCGACCCTGACAGCCAGGGAATGCGAGGTGGCGGTCCGGGCCGCGGCCGGAACCTCAAACCGGAAGATCGCGGAGCAAATGCATGTATCGGTTCGTACGGTGGAAGGCCATCTCTACCAGGTGTACTCAAAGCTCCATGTTGCCAGCAGAACGGAACTCAAAGATGTCATTTCCACGCCGGCGGAGAGCGCCCGGCTCGGCTGACTCCGGCCACACCCGCAGTCCATTCGCGGGCCCCGACCCCGGCATGAGGATTCGAGGATGGCACGCCCCGCGGACAGCACAGCGCTGATCGAACGCGACGGCGTGGTCAGCGGTGCGCTGGACAGTCTTCGGTCCGGCACCGGGTCCGGGGTGCTGATTATCGGTCCTGCCGGGACCGGCAGGACAGCCATCGTCAAAGCGGTCCTTCGGGAGCTCGGGCAAGGTGAACATTTCATCCGTCTGACGGCGACGCGGACCCTGGCTTCGGTACCCTTCGGGGCGCTGGCGCCCTATCTGGGCAATGTTCCAGTCAGAGACCTTGACTCGTACGCGGCCGTTCTGGCCGGAATAACCGAAAGCCTGCGGTCCGAAGCGCAGCCTCCGCTCTTCGTGATCGACGATGCACATTGCCTGGACCGCAGCACCGCCCAGGTACTGGCCCGGGCCGCCGCCACGGGGGTCGCAGGTCTCATGGCCACGAGCCTGCCGGGGAGTCTGATTCCCGAGGATTTTCTGACGCTGTGGGACGACGGGTTGCTGGCAAAATTCACTCTGTCCCCGCTCAGCCCGGGCGGCACCCATCAGTTGTGCGAACAGATCCTCCGGTCCGACGTATCCCCGTGGGTCAGCAGGTGGCTCCACACTGCGGCAGCGGGCAACCCGCTGATGCTGATGTCGCTGATCCGGCACGCACGGGACAGCGGGGTCCTGGGTTGGCGCCACGGCGCGTGGTTTCTGCTGTCCAACCCGGCACTTGCGCAGGTGCCCGCCTCAGATGTCCTGTACCAACAGCTCCGCTCGATGGCGCCGGAGGCGAGGACAGCAGCGACCATTGTTGCCCTCGCAGGGCCGCTTCCGCTGAGCCAGGTCCTCCGGTTCAGCGGGTCCAGAGCCGTGGATGCCCTGGACCTGGCCGGGATCATCGCAGTCACAGCCGGAACGGACCGTGAGGTCCGGCCAGCGAGTTTGATGGTGGGCGAAATCATCAGGCAACGGGTTCCGGCCGCCCGGAGTTCTATGCTGCGGGCCAACATTCTGGGCCTTTTCCGCGCGGACGATGTCCGGCCTGAAGCCCGCCTGAACCGGCTTCGCTGGTCCCTGGACTGCGGGGCGGCCATTCCTCCCGGGCAACTCGTCCAAGCGGCCGAGGCTGCCAACACGGCGCTGGACCCGGAAACAGCCTTACGGGCTGCCGCCGCCGTGAATGACGCGCTGTTCCTTCCTGAAGCCCGGATCCAACTTGCGTACTCAAACTATCTGCTTGGCCGGATGGACGCGGCTGCCGGGCACCTGGAGGACGCACTGCCCCTGCACCACGGACGCGCCGTCTATCTGGCTGCCCTCCTTGCCGACAGGCTCAGACACGCGACGAGCGAACCCCGGACACAGGCCAAGGCGTGCGGGACGGTCTCTGGAGGGGCCGGACGCAGCCCCGGGCTGTCCCTGGCCGGAACGCCGTGGACGTCATTGCCGGCGGCAGGGATGGCGGCCGATATGCTGTTGCGCGGCCGGGATGGGCGGTTCCCGGCCGTTGCTGCCGGGCTGCGCGAACTTGCCGAGGCATCCCGGTCCGTTCCGGAAATCTGTCTCCCGGCGTTGTCCCAACTCGCCGAACTGTTGACCGCGCAAGGCCGGATGGTGTCCGGCCTGCAACTTGACGAAGAGGCGTGGCTGGGGGCGTCAGCCGCCTGCCGGGCTCTTCCGCTGGTCTACGAGGAGATGGTCTTCCGCCATTGCCTGAACCTTAGTCGTGCCGGGTGCTGGATCGAGGTGGCGGCGGTCCTCGACGACTATGCGGCGCAGCAGCCCGGACGCCTGCTCTTCAGCGGTGGCATGCTGCACCTTGTGCGCGGATACGCGCTGTTGCGTCAGGGCCGGATGCGGGACAGCCTTGCTGAACTGCGGTGGGCGGACGAGGAACTTCTGATCGCGGATCCGCTGATCCTGCGGCCCTTCGCCCTCGCCCTGGCGGCATACGCAGCAAGGTGTGCCGGGAACCCGGACGCGGCACACAAGTATGTCGTGGCCTATGGCCGCTCCGGCTGCGGAGAGCCGCGCACCCTGCGGTTGCTGGCCGATGCCTACTGCCATGCGGCGGGCCCAGTGCCGGGGCCCGAGCCGCAGCGCCGGTGCCGGCCTGCTCCAACTTGCCCGCGAGGCAGACCACGAGGGCCTCGCCGGGGTGGAAGCAGACATCAGGCGCCTGGCAGTCCGCTGCGGAGACACCGGGCAGGCTGCGGCGCTTGCCGCGTGCAGCAATCGTGTCGAAGGCGCAGAGGCGCGGCTGCTGTCATCGTACGCAACTGCGGTGGCCGCCGCCGATGCGGGCGGACTTATCAATTTCAGCGACGACGCCCTGGGCGCCGGACACCTGCTGCTGTCTCTGGAGGCCGCCGAGCAGGCCGGGCGGCTCGTGGAAAAAACGCCGGAACGGTGGAAGCAGACGGCGGTTCAGCGGCGCGTGCACCACCGCCTGGTTGAAGCCGGGACGACCGCGCACCTCCACCTTGTGCCGGGCACCGCAGGCACCGCGCTGACCGGCCGGGAAGAAGAAATCCGGGACCTGGTCACAGGCGGCGCGACGAACGCCGAAATCGCTGCGGTCCTGGGAGTGTCACCACGAACCGTCGCCGGACATCTCTCGCACATCCTGGCCAAGCTCGGGGTCCGCCGGCGGACGGAACTCAGCGGGGAACCCGCGCTGCGCTCCTGAAGCCGTGCTCCCGCCCGGCGGCGCCTCTGCCGCAATCCGGCAGTCTCCCGCGGGCGCTTCCCCGTCCGAGGCCGGGTGTAGGGCACGTGCGGCGCCGTCGTCCGGCTGGCCTGCGTAGGGCGCAGGTGTCCGCGGGTATCGGCGGGAGTAACTCCAAGTAGTCGCGGCGAGGAATCCACGGGAGAAGTCGGGTGAGCGCTACTCGTGCACGGAGCAGACCCGCGCGATTGACTTAGCGCAGTCCCAGGAACAACTCACAAAGGTCTCAAATGAGTAGCTTCAGGGCGGTTTCGACCGCGCGCATGACCAGCAGGACAGTGTGGATACAAGATCCAGTCTTGATTGCTGGGTCTGCCCTTGCCACCATTGATAGTGGACGCGTCAAAACCTTGCATTACCGAACTCCTTCAGTGGATTCGCACGGGGCCCTAGCCGGCCGCCGTGCGCCAAGGTCGGAGCCGGCGGCGTCAGAGCCTTCTGAGACCGAGGCTCTCCCCCCAGCCGCCGCCGGCTCCCTTTTAGTGGAATGCCCGTCAACGAACGGTTGTCCAGAAGTGAGCGCCGCCATTCGGCACCACGGCTGGTACCGCCCACTGGGCAATCGATGGAATCTCAGCCCGGCCCGGTTCTTAGGAACTGCCGCCGGCACGGTGCGCAGCCCGCCCTGGAGCGTTGAAGCTGACCGTGATCGCCAAGCCGGGCGCGTGGACCCGGGAAAGTCATGGCCCACGCGCTACCGCCGCCGGCCGCGAGTCGCAGACCCCGGAATTGTCGCAATAGCAAAGACCGGGGCATCCGCCCGTGACTTCCACCGCAGAAATGCCACGCCGGGTCCGGCGGCCGGCATCCAATTTCCTGCTGTCAGCCTCGCAGTCCTTCTCGCCAGGATTGCTCCCGCGAAGTGCGGCGGCGTGGGCCGGCAGCTGCTCACACGTCCCTGTATCCCGGGGCTGTGGCAAAGCAACGACGATCAATCCTCGGCTGGGTCGAGGATGTTCGTTGATGCGAACTAAACACCGGCAGCCCGGCGTCAAGAAAGAAGTAAGGGGAAGGTAAAAAAATAATGGGTCTCAGAATCGGTTATGCCCC
This sequence comes from Arthrobacter sp. PAMC25284, assembly GCF_019443425.1. NCBI lineage: Bacteria > Bacillati > Actinomycetota > Actinomycetes > Micrococcales > Micrococcaceae > Arthrobacter > Arthrobacter sp. PAMC25284. The sequence continues at coordinate 1,422,379 of NZ_CP080382.1, read as the reverse complement.
GGGGGCGTTTGATTTATTCCATATTGGGCACCTCAACGTCCTCAAGCACGCGAAGAGCGAGTGCGACTACCTGATTGCCGGGGTCGTGTCCGACGAAATGCTGGAAAGAGTAAAAGGACGCCCGCCGCTGATCCCGCTTTCTGAGCGGATGGAAATTGTCGGCAGCATCGACTTCGTCGACAAGGCCTTCGCCGAGGTCGTCCCGGACAAGATCCAGGTCTGGGAAGAACTCGGATTCAACGTCTTCTTCAAGGGTGATGACTGGAAAGGGACGCCGCAGGGCCAGCGGCTGGAAAAGTCCTTTGGCGCCGTCGGCGTCGAAGTCGTGTACTTCCCCTACACCGTGCACACCTCCAGTTCGGCCCTGCGTACAGCACTCGAGCTGATCAATCACTCCCAAGCGCCGGCGCAGCGCCGGCAGGGAGGCCGGCGATGAGCGGGCTGCATATCGCCATGGTGGGAACCCGCGGAGTACCGGCCCGCTACGGCGGATTCGAAACGGCCATCGAGGAAATCGGCAAACGCCTGGTCCTCCGAGGCCACAAGGTCTCTGTCTATTGCCGGGACGCGGGCGATGGTGCCGAAAAGCAGTCCCAGCATCTGGGCATGGACCTGATCCACCTCCCGGCGCTGCGCAAAAGGTCGCTCGAAACGCTGAGCCACACCGGCCTGTCCGTCGCCCACATGCTGCGGAACCGGCCAAATGCCGCCATTATGTTCAACGCAGCGAATGCCCCCTACCTTCCGGTGGTGCGGGCGGCCGGCATCCCGGTCGCAACTCATGTAGACGGGCTCGAATGGAAACGCGCCAAATGGGGCCGGACAGGCAAGAAGTATTACCAGTTGGTGGAACGGCTGGCAGTCAAGCTGTCCGACGCGTTAATCGCCGACGCCCTCGGAATCCAGGAGTATTACCGGGACAAGTTTGACGCGGATACTGTCTACCTGGCCTATGGCGCGCCGCTCCAGACGCAGGGCCGGGCGGACAAGCTCTCGCAACTGGACCTGGAGGCCCGCGGTTACCATCTGGTTGTAGCCCGCTTCGAGCCGGAAAACCACGTCCATATGATCGTTGAAGGCTTCGCCCGGAGTAACTCGCGCTTTCCCCTGGTGGTGGTCGGTTCCGCCCCGTACTCCGACCATTACACCAGGTTGGTCCACGAACTTGGCGATGACAGGGTCCGCTTTGTCGGCGGTGTCTGGGACCAGGATTTGCTGGACCAAATGTACGCGAATGCACTCGTCTACTGGCATGGCCATTCTGTCGGGGGAACAAACCCGTCCCTTCTCCGGGCCATCGGCTCCGGTACCGCAACCAATGCCTTCGATGTCGGCTTTAACCGCGAAGTGCTCGGAGACTCCGGCCGGTATTTCGCCGACCCGTCAGATGTGGCACGGCTCGTGGCGGACGCCGAAGCCGAAGACTCCGACGTCGCAGCCAGGGGGGCGCACGCGCAACTGATTGCGCGCCGCTACAACTGGGACACCGTCACGGACGGTTACGAGCAGCTCTGCCAGGACCTCGTCCGGTCGACGGCACCGTCGCCGCGCAAGGCGCCCCGGCATTCCGCCCGCGCAACCCACGAGAGCATCGGAGCCGGGCGATGACCGCCGTCGGCTCCGGCTCTGCCCGCGTGTGGGGCACGACCGGCTACTGGGCCACCGTCAAAGAATTGTCCGCGGCCCAAAAGACCGCAGCCCGCGGCGCACCCGCCTACTCGCGCTACATCAACCGCCGGCTCGGTCGGCTGCTCGCGGCAGCCGCGTTGCGGGCCGGACTCGGGCCCAACGCGGTGACCGCCATCAGTGCGGTTTTCACCTTCGCCGGCATTGCCTTGCTCGTGGTATTCCCGCCCTCGGCGGCAGTGGGCGTCAGCGTTGCCCTGTGTCTGGTGGTGGGGTACGCCTTCGACTCCGCCGACGGCCAGGTGGCGCGTATGCAGGGGAGCGGTTCCCCGGCCGGTGAGTGGCTGGACCACATGGTGGATGCCGTGAAGACATCACTCATGCCCTTGGCGCTCGCCGTTGGGCTGTACCGGTTCGACGCGGTCGCGCACACATGGTTGCTCGTGCCGTTGGGCGCAGCTGTCGTGTCCGCGGCGCTGTTCTTCTGCATGATCCTGACCGAGCAGCTGCGCCGCCACACCGGACGGGTTTCCGTGGCCGACCCGGGCGGCCGGTCGTGGCTCCGCTCGCTGCTGGTTGTGCCAATGGATTACGGCGTTCTTTGCCTCTCGTTCATTTTCTACGGGGCGCTGCCTGTCTTCTTGACCGTCTACACCCTCATTTTCGCCGCTACGGCGGCCTTTCTGGTGCTGGCCTCCATCAAATGGTTCCGTGAGCTCTCCGCCATGGCGCCGCTATCCCGGCACGACCATCAAACGCTGCAACAAGGCGTCCCAGCACCACCCCGGCACAGACGGCACGGAACGGCGGCGGAAGCCGCCGGCGCCGTCGGAACAGGAGCGATGCCATGAAGAAGCTGACCAGGTCACCCCGGGGCAAGGGCGAGCCGGGAGACCGGCGCAAACGGCTGATATCGACGTCGGTAGCGGTGTCCGCACTGCTCGTTATTGGCGGAGTCGCATGGGCGTCGACCCTCCAGGGCGCCAGCCGGACAAACGCTGCGCAGGATGCCAGGACCGGCACTGCGACGGCGCGACCTTCGGACAACTCAAGCCCTGCCGCCACCGCCGGAACGCCGGATCCGGGCAAGGACGCCGCCGTTCCCGCCGAACCAGGGACAGTGCCGGTGGCACCTCCGGGTGCCGGCGAAGCAGCCCCACCTGCGTCAGGTGAGGTGAACCCGGCCCCGGTTGACCGGGCCGGAAAGTCCGAGGAGGAACTGGCTGCCATTGCCCAGCCGTCGGCCGCTCCGGTCGATTTCCAGGCGAAGAAAGAGGTGAAGGGCGGCGTTTCGGCAACGATCACGGAGTTGACGGCCGTCCAGGGAATTGCAACGGGCATCGGTGAAGTTGCAGGCCCTGCGATCCGCTTCAAGATCACCGTGGTCAATAACACCGGCGCTGCGCTCTTACTGGACCGTGCCGTAGTCGATGTGAGCTACGGCAAGGACGCGGCCCCGGCGGGCCAGCTCAGCGGACCCGGTCCCGTGGCCTTTCCAGAGTCCGTCGCCCCCGGTCAAACAGGGGACGGTGTGTTCGTCTTTGCTGTACCGAACGAGGCACGGGACAGCGTGACGATCCACTTCAACCTCGAGGCCGAGACGCCTATTGCGACGTTTGCAGGAAAGGCGCCGGTCTGAGCGCCGATGCCCGGCAGCCACAGGCGACCGCAGAAAGCAGTCTCTTCGAAACAACCGTCCAGCAACAGCCAGGAAGGAAGCGGGCCATGACCAGATCAACGGAGCGCCCGCGCACGCCGGGGCTTGTCCGGATGACCGTCCGCAAAGTCCGGAAGACACTCAAAAGGCGGCGGGGCCGGTGGTGCCCTGGCCTATCTGCGCTTGCGGAATGGTGTCGCCCGCGACGCGGTCACGGGAACAGCCGACGTCGTCGTGTCGCTGACCAGCTATGGGGACCGGATCCATTCGGTGGCCGTGGCCATCGAATCGATCGGCCGTGGGACGGTGAAGCCGCGCCGGCTTATTCTGTGGCTGGATTCCCGGGAGTTGTTCGAGGCGCGTCCGGAGTCGCTGGCCAGGCTGGAACGTCGAGGCCTGGAAGTTAAGCTCACCTCGAATTACGGTCCGCACACCAAGTACTTCCCGTTTGTGCAGTCAGTGGAGGGGCACACAGCGCGGCTTGTCACCGCCGACGACGACATTATCTACCCGCGAAATTGGCTGGCACTGCTGCTGGACGCCAGCCGACGGCACCCCGATGCCATCAGCGGCCATTGGGTCAGCGTCATGGGGATCTCTGACGGCGCTGTCGCCGAGTACGGCACCTGGCCGCGGGCGAAGGACACTGCCGTGCGGCCCACCAACTTCGCCCCCGGAGTGTCCGGGGTGATTTACCCGCCGGCGATGCTCGATGAGCTGCGGCGGCGTGGTGACGGATTCCTGAGCGCCTGCCCCGGCGCCGACGACATTTGGCTGCACTGGGTGGCGCTGCGTGCGGGTATTCCGGTGCGGCAGGTACGGTCTGCGCCCCGCCACTTCCCGATCATTCCGGGCAGTCAAGGCCAGGCGCTTATGAAAACCAATGTAGGAGAAAACCGCAACGATCACTGGATCCGAGGCCTCTACACGGCCCAGGACGTGGCTGCGCTCAGCGCTACCACGGCCGGTCTTCAACTGAACCAAAGGGGACGATAATGCTGAGGAACGCAATGCTGGGGAGCGCTCGGAGCGAAGGTGGCCGGTCTACGGGACCGGCGCCGACGTACGCCGGATTGACGGCCACAAAGAAATTGCTGGCGGTGGTGCTCGCCGCGGCCATGGCCTTGTCGCTGGGACTGACCAGCGCGCTGCCTGCCTCCGCCGACACGGCCCCCGCTGATCCCGCCAATCCGGCCACCCCTGCCACGGTCTCCGCGGACGGCCTGCCGACCGCCCAGATCAATGGTGTGGCCTGGACCCAGGTGATCCTCGGCAACACGGTGTTCGTCGGCGGCGACTTCACGGAGGCGCGGCCCGCCGGCGCCGCACCCGGCACCGGCACCGTAACCCGGAACAACATCCTGGCGTACAACCTCACGACCGGCGAGCTGCTCAACACCTTCACTCCCAGCTTCAATGCCGAAGTCACGGCACTGGCGGTCTCACCGGACGGCTCCCGGCTTTACGTCGGAGGTTCTTTCACCGCCTACAACGGCGCCACCGTCTGGCGGGCGGTGGCGCTGAACCCCACCAACGGTGACCTCATCATGAGTTTCCTGCCCCGGATGTCTGCCTCCGTCCGAACGATTATCGCCACCGACACCACCGTCTACATGGGCGGACTCTTCAACGCCGTCGGCTCTGTCACCCGGGACCGGCTCGCCGCGCTCAAGGCCTCTGACGGTTCCCTGCTGCCGTGGAACCCCTCCGCAGTGGGGGGCAGGGTCAACGCCCTGGTGCTGTCCCCGAACGGTGCCAGCATCGTCGTGGGCGGAGCCTTCACCTCGATGAACGGATCCAGCAACCCCGGCTACGGCATCGCCAAGCTGGACACAGCCCAGGGCAAGGTCCTGCCGTTCCCGGTTAACAGCATCGTGCGTAACGGCGGCACCACGGGTTCCATCACGACCCTCGCCAGCGACGGCACCCACGTCTACGGTGCCGGGTACACCTATGGCCGCAGCAGCACCCTAGAAGGGATGTTCTCGGTCAAATGGTCAGATGATTCCGTCACGTGGCTGGAGGACTGCCATGGCGACACCTACTCGATCGTTCCGCTTGGGGACGCCGTCTACGTGGCCGGCCACGCGCACTTCTGCGGCAACGTCGGCGGCTTCCCGCAGACCCAGCCCTGGCAGTTCAACCGGGGCATCGCGTTCAGCAAAGCCGCCACGGGCGTCGTCACGAAGGAAAATCACGGCTACACCAACTTCGAGGGCAACCCAGCGCCGTCGCTGCTCAACTGGTACCCGATCCTTAACGCCGGAAGCTTCACGGGCCAGGACCAGGGGCCGTGGACGGTCACCGGCAACGCGGACTACGTCGTGATGGCCGGTGAATTCACCATCATCAACAACCAGCCCCAGCAGGGGCTCACCCGTTTTCCCCGTACCGGACTGTCCCCGAACAAGCGCGGTCCGCGGGTGACGGGGCAAAACTTCAACCCCACCCTGTCCACCCCGGCCGCCGGTACCGTGCGGGTGCGCTGGCAGGCCAATTGGGACCAGGACAATGAGAACCTGACCTACGAGATCCGCCGCAATGGCGCCGTGCTCGCGACAGTGAAACAGGCGTCCACGTTCTGGAAGCGTCCGGGCATGACCTTCCTGGACACCGGGCTGACCCCGGGACAGAGCTACGGCTACCGGATTTTCGTCAAGGATGCGTTCGGCAACGAAGCACGCAGCGACACAGTCACGATCGCCGCAGCGGGTTCGGTCACGCCGCCGGGGAACTATGCCCAGCAGGTTCTGGCGGACAAGCCGGGCAACTACTGGCGGCTGGGTGAGACCGGCGGAGGCACCGGAGTGGACCTCTCCGGCAAAGACGACCTCCTCGTCCGCCCCGGCGTCAGCTTCGGCGCAGCAGGGGCGCTGTCAGGAGAGTCCAATACTGCCGCCACGTTCAACGGCGGCACCAACGGCGTCGCCGCCAGCCCGACCCTGACTGAACGTCCGCAGGTCTTCAGCACCGAGGCCTGGATCCGTACCGGCACCAAGGCCGGCGGGGAGATCGTCGGCTATGGCAACTCACAGACGGGCGTCTCTGCCGACTACGACAGAAACGTCTACATGGACAATTCCGGACGTATCTTCTTCGGAGTCCGCCCGCAGGGAAGCACCGGGTCCCGGATCACGGTCAACACAACGAAGAGCTTTAACGACAACCAATGGCATCACGTCGTCGCGACCCTGGGACCGAACGGCATGCAGCTCTTCGTCGACGCCACCCAGGTGGCGGGACGGACCGACACCACCGCGGCCTGGGCGTTCGACGGGTATTGGCGGATCGGCGGAGACAACCTGAACAGTTGGCCGAGCCAACCCACGAGCCGTTATCTGGCCGGCCAGATCGACGAAGTCGCCGTCTACCCGGCGGTGTTGCCGCTCTCCCGGGTTCAGGCCCACTACGTCGCCTCCGGCCGGACCGTCAACGCGGCGCCGGCCCCGCCGGTAGCGGCCTTTACCTCGACAACGGCAGGACTCACCGCATCCGTGGACGGCACCACGTCCTCCGACGCCAATGGTCCGATCGCGGCCTACAGCTGGGACTTCGGTGACGGCAGTTCAGGCACCGGCGTCACGGCTCAGCACAAGTACGCGGCGGCCGGGACCTACAACGTCAAACTGACGGTCACGGACAACACCGGCAACACCAACAGTGTGGTTCGTGCCGTATCGGTGACGGCGCCGCCGGCGAACGTTGTCCCGAAGGCCGCATTCACCAAAACGGTCTCCGGACTGGCGGCCGCCTTCGACGCTTCGGGCTCGACGGACACCGACGGAACCATCACCGGCTATGCCTGGACTTTCGGGGACGGGTCAACGGGCACGGGGTCGACGGCATCGCACACTTACGCCGCCGCCGGCAGCTACGCCGTCACCCTGACGGTGACGGATAACAACGGCGGCAAGGGCACCGCCACCGCAACTGTGACCGTGACAGCTCCGCCGGCCAACGCCGTCCTCGCTGCAGACGCCTTCGGACGGACCTTGGCGAACGGTTTCGGCGCGGCGGACACCGGTGGGGCCTGGACGGTCTCGGGAGGGAACTCCAACTTCGCGGTCAACAACGGAACCGGAGCGGTAACACTCGGGGTGGGGGGAGCCAGCCGCACCGCCTACCTCACCTCAATGTCGACGGCCCCATTCGACGGAAGCGTGACCGTCTCCGCGGACAAGATCGCCAACGGCGGCGGCATGTACGTCTCCCTGGTCGGCCGCCGGGCGGACAACAACGACTATCGGGCCAAGGTCAAGATCGCGAGCAACGGAGCGGTGTCGCTGTACCTGACGAAGGTCATCAACGATGCTCAGACCACGCTGGCCGGTCCGATCAATATTGCCGGGCTGACCATGGGCACCAATGACCCCATCGTCATTAGGCTCAAACTCGACGGGGCGGCACCGACGACCCTTAGCGGCAAAGTCTGGCGGGCCTCCGGGACGGAGCCTGTTGACTGGAACCTGACGGTTGCCGACTCAACCGCGGCACTGCAGACCGCCGGCAGCCCGGGCCCTGATCGGGTACCTGTCCGGTTCGGCGACCAACGTGCCGGTGGCACTGCGTTTCGACAACTTCGTCGTCAAGAACCCGTAAGCGCCACACAACCCCTCAATGCCGGACCCAGGACAGGAATGAGCATGCCAACATCACTGCCGTCATCGGACCGCCGCCCGGCAGGGCGCCGGCTGCTGAAGAAGTTACTGGCCGGCGCTACGGCAGCGGCGGTGGCAGTGACGATGGGGATGGCCGGGATCACCCCGGCGGGTGCCGATAGCGCCCCGCCGGTGCCGGCCAGCTCCGCCGACCCGGCCACTGTGACCGCAGACGGGCTGCCGACCGTGCAGATTGACGGTGTGGTGTGGCAGCAGGTCATCGTCGGCAACACGGTTTATGTCGCCGGAAGCTTCGGTACGGCGCGTCCTGCCGGCGCACCGGCCGGCAGCAACACTGTGGTCCGCCGCAACATCCTGGCGTACAACCTCACTACCGGCGACCTGCTCCCGTTTGCTCCAGTCCTGAACGCCCAGGCTTTCAGTATCGCGGCAGCCCCCGACGGGTCCAGGATCTATGTCGGCGGCGACTTCACCTCCGTCAACGGCACCACGGTCTGGCGCGTGGCCGCCCTCAATCCCGTCACAGGCGCGGTCATCACTTCCTTCCTGCCCAAGGCCGCCGCCGCCGTCCGGGCGATCGTCCCCACGGCCGGCACCGTGTACCTTGGTGGCCTGTTCACCGCGGTGGGTTCGGTCGCGCGAAACCGGCTCGCCGCGGTGCAGGCTTCAACCGGTGCCCTCACCGGGTGGGCGCCCTCGGCGGTGGGTGGCCGGGTGAATGCGCTCGCACTGTCGCCTGACGGGAGTCGGATGGTCATCGGGGGAGCGTTCACCACCCTTAACGGCTCGTCGGACCCCGGCTACGGGCTGGCCGCAGTGGACACCGTGACCGGCGGCCTGCAGCCTTGGGCCGCCAACAACAGGGTCCGCAACGGCGGCCTCCACGCCAGCATCACCAGTCTGGCCAGCGATGCCGAGAACGTATACGCGACCGGCTACGTCTTCGGCACCGGAGGCAACCTGGAAGGGACCGTCGCCGCCGGGTGGAACGGCGGCGCCATCCGGTGGCTGGAAGACTGCCATGGGGACAGCTACGGCGTCTACGTGGCGGACAACGCCATCTACAAGGTGGGGCACCCGCACTACTGCGGCAACATCGGTGGCTTTCCGCAGACCGAGCCGTGGGGGTTCCAGCGCGGCCTCGCTTTCAGCAAAGCGGCCACCGGCACCATCATCCGGGACCCGCTGGGATACCCCAACTGGGCCGGGCTGCCGTCTCCGTCCCTGCTTAACTGGTTCCCCACCCTGAACACGGGCACGTACACCGGCCAGAACCAGGGGCCCTGGGCGGTGACTGGCAACAACCAGTACGTGGTGATGGGCGGCGAATTTACCACCGTGAACGGAATCCGTCAGCAAGGGCTTGTCCGGTTCACAGTCCGCGACAACGCGCCCAACAAGCGCGGTCCGGTACTTAGCGGCGCCCGCATCAACCCCACCCTGACGTCACCCGCGGCCGGAACCGTCCGGGTCCGCTGGCAGGCGAACCACGACCAGGACAATGTCAGGCTCACCTACCGCGTCATCCGGGATGGCGTCACCGCCTCCCCGGTCTATACCGTCACCCAGGACAGTACTTTCTGGAAGCGGCCGGGCATGAGTTACCTCGACTCCGGCCTGGTGCCGGGGCAGAGCTACCGCTACCGGGTCTTCGTCACGGACCCGCTCGGCAATGAGGTGCGCTCTGACACCGTGAACATCACGGCCTCCGAAGCGACTCCTGCCAGCGGGTACGCGGCCGCCATTCTTGCCGACGGCCCGGGCAACTTCTGGCGGTTTAGCGACGGCCCCGGATCAACGCTCGTCGACTCCGCGGGGGCGGAGGACCTGGGCGCAGCCCCGGGCGCCGGACTCCGCATGGACGGGGCCGTCATCGGCGAGGGTCCGGGCGCCGGAACCTTCGACGGCACGGTCAACAGCGTCGCCGTAAACAACGGGATCCTCCGAGCCCCGGACGTTTTCACCGCAGAGGCCTGGGTGAGAACCGGCACCACCAAGGGAGGCAATATCATCGGATTCGGCAACGTAGCCGCCGGCACGTCCAAGGTGACGGACCGCAATGTCTACATGGATGACGCAGGGCGGATCTATTTCGGCACGTGGAACGGCGCGATCCGAACCGTCAACAGCGCAACAGGGTTCAACGATGGCCAATGGCACCACATTGTGGCCACGCTCGGAACCGGCGGCATGTTCCTCTACATTGACGGGGCGCGAGTAGCCTTCCGCACGGACGTAACCACCGGCAGGGTGTTTGACGGATACTGGCGGATCGGATCGGGCCTACTGGCCGGCTGGCCCAGCGACCCCACAAGCGACAACCTGCAGGGAGACATTGATGAGGTGGCGCTCTACCCGGCAGCCCTGGGACTGCAACAGGTGCAGTCCCACTACCGTGCCTCAGGCCGGACCCTGAACGTCGCGTCGACGCCGCCGACGGCCGCCTTCGCCTCATCGATCACCTACCTCACGCTCAGCGCCGACGCCTCCGGCTCCTCGGACCCGAACGGTCCCATCGCCTCCTATAATTGGGCGTTCGGCGACGGCAGCACGGGAACCGGTGTAACAGCCCAGCACACCTATGCAGCGCCAGGTTCCTACATGGTCCGCCTGACGGTGCTGGACGGCGACGGACGCTCGGCAAGCACAACGCGCACAGTTACGGCAACGGCACCGCCAGGCAACCAGCCGCCCGTCGCCGCGTTCGCCTCCAGCACCAGCAAGCTCAAGGTCTCCGTGGACGCATCGACATCCAGCGACCCGGACGGGACCATCGCCTCGTATGCCTGGGACTTCGGCGACGCGGCAACGGCGACAGGGCGAACCGCGGACCACAGCTACGCCAGCAGCGGCACCTACCAGGTCACCCTGACGGTCACGGACAATATCGGCGCCGTCAGCAGAACGTCCTCCCCGGTGACCGTTCAACCGAACCGGCCGCCGTCGGCCGGTTTCACGGTGGCAGTCACCAACCTCACGGCAGCTTTCGACGCCGCAGCATCCAGCGACCCCGACGGGACGATCAGCACATACTCCTGGGACTTCGGGGATGCTGCCACGGGCACCGGAATTACTGCGTCGCACAGCTATCTCAAAGCCGGCACGTATCAAGTCACCCTGACGGTACTGGACAGCGACGGTGCCGCCACGTCCATCAAGAAGCCGGTCACTGTGACGGCGCCGCCAGCGGGGACCCCGCTCGCCGCCGACACCTTTGGCCGGACCACAACCTCGGGCTGGGGGACAACCGATCCGGGAGGCGCTTGGACGGTCAACGGCTCGGCCGGCAACTACACAGTGGGAGAGGACCGCGGCTCCATGGTCATGGGCAGCCCCGGAGTTTCACGGCTCGCCTACCTTGCCGGGATCTCGACTCCGGGCGCTGATGTCCAGGCCACGGTCTCGGCAGACAAGATAGCCAGCGGCGGCGGGATGTTCCTCGGCATTGTCGGACGGAAAGTGGGCGCGGACGAATACCGCACCAAGCTAAAGGTTTCCGCCACCGGAAGCGCCAGCCTCTACCTCACGAGGGTTGCAGGGGGATCGGAGGTCACGCTGCAGTCTGTCGCCGTTCCCGGTCTGACCGTGGCCGCGGCGGACCAGCTCCGTCTGCGCATGACCGTGACCGGATCCTCGCCCACGACGCTCCAAGCGAAAGTCTGGCGCGTCGGTGCCAGTGAGCCGGCCAACTGGCTGCTCAGCGCGGGTGATGCCACAGCCTCGCTCCAGGCCCCAGGCTCCGTCGGGCTGATGTCCTACCTGTGGAGCAGTGCCGCCAACGCACCTGTACGGGCACGCTTTGACGATGTTGAAGTCCGGCTCAACTGAGGGGCGGCGGCTGAAATGTGGATCCACGCAGACGAGGATGGTGAGGCCATGTCCCGGCGGGCAATTGTCACACCAAGGGCCAGCGTTTCGTCAGCCAAAAAACCCGGGCAGGGCCGGCGTGACCCGGGCCGGGGCCCAGGGGCGCCCGTCCGTGCTGGGCGCGTGGCTGGCAACGTCGCGGCAACGGCGATCGCGCTGCTGCTGGCCGTTGCCCTGGCTCTCACCGGGGCGCCCGCGAGCTCCGCGGACTCAGCCCCAGTGGACCCCAATGATCCAAAAACGCCTGTCACGGTCACGGCGGACAGCCTGCCCACCGCCCAGCATGACGGGGTGGCGTGGCAGACCACCGTCATCGGAAACACTGTTTATGTGGCCGGACGATTCAATAACGCCCGGCCGTTCGGCGCCGCGCCCGGGACCCAGCAGGTCGCCCGGTCCAACATCCTCGCTTTTAACCTCACCACCGGACAACTGATTCCAGGCTTTGCCCCTGTCCTGAATGCCCAGGCGTTGTCAATCGCGCCTTCCCCGGACGGCTCGAGGATCTACGTCGGCGGCGACTTCACTTCCGTCAACGGCGTCCAGCGCTGGCGGGTCGCTGCGCTGGACGCCGTGACGGGAAACCTGATCGACTCTTTCGCGCCGAAGATGGCCGCCGGCGTCCGGGGAATTGCCGCGCACGGCAACACCGTATGGATGGGCGGGACCTTTAACGCAGTGGGTTCGGTCTCACGGCCCCGACTCGCCGCCGTCAACGCAGCCGACGGTGCCTTGCTGCCGTGGAACCCGGTCGCAGGCAACGGTAAAGTGAATGCCCTGACCGTGTCCCCGGACGGAACGAAAGTTGTTGCGGGCGGGGCCTTCACCACCCTGAACGGCTCAAACCGACCCGGCTACGGGCTGGGGATGGTCAATGCAGTCACCGGCGCCAACCTGCCGTTGCAGGCCAATGATGTTGTCCGTGACGGCGGCAGGGACTCCGCTGTGCTGTCGCTGGCCTCCGACGGGACTAATTTCTACGGCACCGGCTACATTTATGGCACAGGTGGCAACCTGGAGGGCGCCTTTTCCGCCAAATGGTCCGACGGCCGGATCACTTGGGTCGAGGATTGCCACGGTGACTCCTACGGGGTGTTTGCCAATGAAACAGCCGTCTACGTCGCCGGGCATCCGCACTATTGCCAGAATCTGGGCGGCTTTCCCGAGGTGACACCGCGCGCCTGGCATCGGGCCGTGGCCTTCAGCAAGGCAGCAACGGGAACACTGACCGAAGACACCCAGGGCTACCCCTCATTTCCCGGGCAACCCGCACCGTCGCTTCTGAACTGGTTCCCGGAGGTGGACAACGGCTCGGCAAGCGGCCAAAGCCAGGGCCCCTGGGCGGTGACCGGCAACAACGACTACGTCGTGATGGTAGGGGAGTTCCGCAACATCAATCAGCAGCCGCAGCAGGGCCTGGCACGATTCGCCCGCACGGATTTGGCGCCGAATCTGCAGGGACCGCGCGTCTCGGGGAGCGAGTTCGTTCCGACCCTTTCAAGCCCCGGCTCCGGGCGGATCCGCGTCCAGTGGCAGTCCAACTGGGACCGGGACAATTCAAACCTCACCTACAGCGTGTTCCGGGATTCAGCGCCGGACCCGGTCTACGCCGTGTCCTCGCAGTCCACCTTTTGGCAGCGGCCATCCCTGAGCTACGAGGACGCTGGACTTGCATTAGGCCAGCACAGCTACCGCATCGCCGTAAAAGACCCGCTGGGAAACAGCGTTGCAGGCGACAGCCGGAGCATCACCATAGCCGGCTCGAACAACGTGCCGCCGTCGGCGTCGTTCACCAGTTCAGTCAACGGGCTGGCCGTTGCGGTGGATGCGTCGGCTTCGACGGATTCGGACGGCACGATCAGCAGTCACGCCTGGGACTTCGGCGACGGCGGGACCGGCACCGGAGCCACGGCGTCGCACAACTATGCGGCTGGCGGCGGCTACACGATCACGCTCACGGTGACGGACAACGCCGGCGCCACAGCAACCTCATCGCGCAGTGTGACCGTCGCGGCCGGGAACGGGACCATCCTTGCGCAGGATGCCTTCGCCCGCACGCAAACCTCCGGCTGGGGGGCGGCGGACGCCGGCGGGGAGTGGTCCGTGGACGGCTCTCCAACGGTTTATTTCGTCACGGGCGGACAGGGTGTCATGAGACTGACCCCCGGGCAAGGGCCGGCGACGTTCCTGCCGGCAGTCTCGAGCACCAGCAGCAACAGCCTCGTGACGGTATCGCTCGACAAGATCGGCAACGGTGGCGGCACATATCTCGGGTTGAGCGGCCGGAGGATTGGGATCGCAGAGTACCGGGGCAAAGTGAAGGTTTCGGCGACCGGTTCCATCGCGCTGCGCCTGACCCGGCACTCGGGAACGTCTGAGACGACGCTCGCTCAATCCTCGCCCGGCATCACGCTGACAGCCGGCCAAAGGTTGAACCTAAGAGTCGAAGTCACGGGCATTGCGCCCACGACCGTCCGCGCACGGACATGGCTGCAGGGCACTCCCGAGCCCGCCAGTTGGGACCTGAGCGTCACCGACAACACCGCCGGCCTGCAATCCGCGGGAACCGTGGGGATGCTGTCCTATCTTTCGGGATCCGCGAGCAACGACCCGGTGCTGGCACGCTTTGACGACTTCGAAGTGACACCGGATTGAGCGGAGCCAGGGTCACCGGAATGGCAGGGATACACCTTAAAAGAGCAGCAGTGCGGAAAGGAAGACTATGATGCCGTTGACACTCCGGTTCCTGCGGGGGCATCGCCGCCGTAAGACCCCGCGCCGTTGGATTCTGCCGGACCATTCCGGACCGGCTGCCGGGCGCGGAGGCCAGTGGCCGGCCCTGGGACTCAGCGTGATGCTCGCGGCCGCCACAGCGATAGCCACTGCGCCCGCGGCATCTGCGGACTCCGCCCCGGCCGACCCGTCTGATCCTGCAAGTCCCGTCACCGTCACGGCGGACTCCTTGCCGACGGCACAAATCGACGGCGTCGTCTGGCAGCAGACCATCATCGGAGACACCGTTTATGCGGTCGGCAAATTCGCTACGGCCCGGCCCCCCGGCGCGGCGCCCGGCTCGCAGACGACGCCTCGGAAGAACATCGTGGCCTTCAGCCTCAGCACCGGACAGCTGGTCACCGGCTTCGCGGCCTCCCTCAACGCACAGGCCCTGGCCGTTACACGCTCCCCAGACGGCAAGCGGCTCTATGTCGGAGGGGACTTCACCAACGTTAATGGCACCGCGGTGAAGCGTGCGGTCGCCCTCAATCCGAAGACTGGCGCAGTCATTCCCGGCTGGGCACCGGCAATGTCAGCGACAGTCAAAGCGATTTCCGCGACGAACGACGTCGTCTACCTCGGCGGATCGTTCAGTGCCGTAGGATCCACCGGACGGTCCAAGCTTGCGGCGGTCCGCGCGACCGACGGGGGCCTGCTGCCGTGGAAACCGGTGGCCGCGGGGGGAAGCGTCAACGCGCTGGTCCTGTCACCGGACCGGACAAAGTTGGTGGCCGGAGGTTCATTCACCACCCTGAACGGCAGCAGTGAACCCGGCTTCGGCCTGGGCGCCGTGGACGCCGTCAGCGGGAAAAGCCTGCCCGCGCCGGTCAACAGTGTTGTGCGCAATGCCGGTCGTGACGCGGCCATCACGTCCCTGTCCAGCGATGGCACCAGCTGGTACGGGACGGCCTACATCAGCATATCCAAAGGCGGGACCGGTAACCTGGAGGGTTCATTCGCCGCCAACTGGTCCGACCTGGACATCAAATGGATCGACGACTGCCGCGGCGACTCGTATAGCATCTTCGGCAACAACACGGCGGTCTACAAGGCAGGCCACTCTCACGACTGCTCGAAGATCAACGGGTTCCCGGAGGTAACCCCCAAGGCATGGCACCGGGCACTGGCTTACAGCAAGGCAGCGACGGGCACCATGACCAGGACAAGCACCAGGCTGCCCAGTTTTGTGGGCGAGCCCATTCCGACGCTGCTCGTCTGGTACCCGGACATGGACACCGGCACGGCCACTGGCCAGAACCAGGGCCCGTGGGCCGTCACCGGAAACAATAACTACATCGTGATGGGCGGCGAGTTCAGAAACGTCAATCAACGGGGACAGCAGGGCCTGGCACGCTTTGCCGTCAGCACCATAGCGCCCAACAAGGAAGGACCGAGGTCGTCGTCGACGGCGACGAACCCGGAGTTGACGTCGACGTCGGCCGGCAAGGTCAAAGTCCGCTGGCAATCCAACTGGGACCGTGACAACTCCCGGCTTACTTACAAGCTGTATCGGGACGGGGTGCTCATCAAAACCCTAGCGGCGTCATCCCGGTTCTGGTACCGGCCGATGCTGGAATACGTGGATTCCGTCCCGCCCGGGACGAACCACAGCTACCGCGTGGTCGTCGCGGATATCTTTGGCAATTCAAGGGCTTCCGCCACAGTGAGCCTGACCGCCAAATAACCGGCAGGCAGGTGGGTAGCCTCAACGTGAACGGCCGAGGGCCGGATCCGTGACGGATCCGGCCCTCGTTACGGCACACCGCCACCGCGCCCGGTGCGCCCGGTCGTGGTGTGCCCTCTTGACAAGGAACGCCTACATATCAGCTGTTGTAGCGGATGCCGCCGGTCTTGCCTTCGACGAGCAGAGCGAGGTTGTCCGCCCAGCGGTTGGTCGACAGCCCGGGAGTGTTGCTCGCGCTGCGCTTGATGATACGGACGGGATACTTCGAGCCATTGCCGAAGTCGAACTGGTTGCGGCCAAGTTTGTTGCCCGAGAGTGTGACCGTGATCTTCGAGTATTTTCCGTTGTCGATGTTGATGGACGTCTGGCCACCATCGACCCAGTTCTTATCTACGATCACGTTGGCGAGCTGGGCAACATTCTGCTGGAGCATGATGGCGGTGCCCGCCTTGTCGCCACGGGGATTGGGCGCGCTGCCGGGGCCAGGCCGTGAGGTTCCCACGACGTTGTTGCCGACAATGCGGATATTCTGGCCGCCCTGGACCTGGATGCCGTCGTTGTGCGTGCCGTCCCGGTGAGCCGGGTCATTGGACCAGTAAGTCAGATCGTGGATGTAGTTGCCCTCGGCCGTGACGTTGGCTGCCGCCGGCCCGCCGGGACGGTTGAAGATACCCAGGCCATCGTTCGTGCCCTGGATGTGGTTCCGGCGGGAGGTGTAGTCGTGCCCAACGACACCGTCGCGGTAGTACGAGGCGCGGTCCGGAATAATCGTGCTGTCCTGGATTACGAGGTTTGCCACGGCCGCGTTGGTGGCGTCCACGATCCCGGTATTGGCCCGGGGGATCGCCTTGCCGCCGCGCAAACGGCTGTTCTTGATGGTCACGTTCTTGGCGCGGACCTTGATGTCACCGTAGATGTCCAGGCCGTCAAGCACGGTGCCATCCTTGGTGATGACCAGGTCCGCTCCGGAGGTGTTGTATGCCTTCAGTGTCGTCCCGGCGGGCACACCCGTGTTTGATGCTGATGGCTTATACGAGCCTGGCGTCAGCGCTGCCTGCACGGCAACCGTGCGTGCGGGGGCTGACGCTGCGGCAACACTCTGGGGCGCGATTGCGCTCTTCGGCTGCACAGTCACAGCAGCTACGACTGCCGGACTTGCGCCGGTAGATGCCGCGCGGACGACAGAACCTTCGTCGGCGGGTGTCGCGGAGACGGCTGAACCGGCTGTGGTTGCCGGGGTGAGGGAGGCGGCGGGCCCCGCTGACTCCACAGAAGCCGACTCGACGGCGGGTGCCTTTGCGGGTGCATCCTTGACGGCGGGTGCCTCAGCGGGTGATTCCTCGAGGGCGGGTGCGTCGGTGGCTGGGGTCGGCGTCGGCGCACCGTCCGTGCCGGAGTTCGGTGCGGTTCCCGCGGCCGGTGCCGGATTGGCCTCACTCACGGCGGCCTGGACATCCGACGCAGCGCCGGGAGTCGTCAATGCCCCGAGCTCTCCACACCCAGTGAGGGTGAGCGCTGCTGCGGTGAGGGCGGCAGCGCTGAGAGTATACGTTCGTCGGATGTTCTTGTTCTTGGGCGCGATAGCCATACGGTCATACCTCATAAGTTTCGTTCTCCGGGCACAGGGAATCGCACTGTCATAGCGAGGGAAGCATGGCACCCGGCTCCAGGTACAGCCGGCGGCGTCCACGCTGGGTCGCTTTGCCGAATTTTAGTATGTGCACTGTCGGCGCAGAATGAGTGTGCTGCGACGTCCGCATGGGCAAACGGGCAGCATTTACGCCTGACTTCCTGGACGGCATCCCCGACCCCGGCTTCTGGTGGATCACGTTAGTCGAGCCATCGAATGGTTGCAAATTGGTAACGGTGGAATATGTGAGGTTGCGACTCTATTACGGCAGGGCGTGTCGCTTGCGTAAGGGCTCAAAATTCCCCGTGATTTCAGGGTTGGTGGCATCCGTCAGGCCGGGCCGATTCTCGCGCCGGAAACTTTATTTCCTCCGGTACTCGCTGTAGACGTAACCGAAGGCCGCCGAGGCCATCCCGAGGCCCCGTGCGGCCGTCCGCAGTCCCATCGCCTGATGCGCCGCTGACCCGGTCAGGGCGCCGACCGTGAGCCGCCCGAATCCGCCGATCAACCGCACCGCTCCGGCGGCGAGCGACGAACCCCTGGCCGCGGCACGGGTTCCGATGTTCTCCGCAAGTTCCAAACTGACACGTGTGGCTGAGTTCCCGCTGCGCAAAGCGCGGCGGAGCACCCAGGACCGTGTGAGCCGGGATGTTGGCACCCGGTCCACAACGACGGCCTCGTCGCACCAGAGCATTTCTCCGCCGCGACGGACGAGTTTTCTTGTGAAGAGTGTGTCCGAACCTCCGCTGAGGCCGAATCGTTCGTCAAAGCGCAGGTCCAGAGCCCGCACCTGCCGCAGGTCCAGCAGCAGATTGTTCGTCGCCGCCACGTCCAGGCGGGAGCCCGTCGCGAGCCTGCGGCGGCGGAAGAAGCCGCCCGCTTCAATCCACGGCTCGGGCTCGTGTTCGTATTCGCTGATCACGGGGCCGACTACAGCGGCGGCGCCCGTGGCCGCCTGAAGCTCCACCAGATGGGTGAGCCATTGCTCGGACGGTACCTCGTCGTCGTCGATGAAAACCAGCAGTTCGCTGGCAGCCGCTTCGGACAGGGCACGGTTCCGTGCGGCGGCAATTCCGGGTCTCGGCTCATGGACGTACCGCACCAGCCCGGGAGGGAAGGACTCGGCCAGTTGGCTGACGGTCTCCCGGGCACCAGCATCCGGATCGTTATCGATCACCAGCACAGTCGCCCGCGGCTGTCCGGGGAGACCGCTGTCCGGGGCTGCCTGGGCCGCGAGCCGGGGCAACGCGAGTGCGATGTCCGCGGGCCTGCGATAAGTCAGCACCGCGATAACGACGCCTCCCGGCGCGGTTCCGTCGCCGATGGGCAAGGTCTCGGTCATTTACGGTCCTTCCGACGATGTAACTTGCGGCTGGCTCGGCGGCCGGCGGAAAAGTGCCCGCGTTTGAGCAAGAACGCCGGACAGTACAGCGCGGTGGAACACAAAGAGCACCGCCACCACCGGTCCGAAGAAAACCGGCAGCCCGCCCAGCAGGCGCCACAGGGAGGGCAGGTCAACGAGTGACCACAGCCAGTAGCCAGCGGCGCCCCAGAGGGCGGCGTGCACCGCTGGCAGGATGGCGGCCAGCTGGGATTTGGTCGTCACACCGGTCAACCGCTGCTGGATCCAGAGCAGCAGCGGGGTGAGCACGAAGCCCGCCGCCGAGTAGCCGATGGCGACGCCAAGGACCCCGAACTGGAGGCCGATGACTATGCCGCCTACTTGTATCAGCGCCGCCAGAATCTCGTAGCGAACGATCAGGGCGCCCTTGCCAAGACCTTTCATGAGGGACGGGGTCACATAAAATACGGTTTCGCGGGCGCCGCCGATAGCGAGGACGCTCACTAAGGCCGCGGCGGGCAGCCACGCTGTTCCCAGCACCAAATTGACGAGCTCGGGTGCGGTGCAGGCAACGAAAGTCATGAGTGGGATTGCGGCGATGGCCAGCAGCCGGGTGGCGGTGAGCAGTTGGGCAGCCACCTCGTGGGGGCGGTCGGCAGATCTGGCGAAGGCCGGGAACATAACCCGGTTGACCGTTTGGCCGATCAGTTGCACCGGCACCACGAGGATCCGGTAGGCCATGCCGTAGAGGGACAGTGCACCCACGCCGAGCACCCGGCCCACGAGGATGTTGTCCATGTTCCGGGAGACATAGGCCAGGCAATCAGTGGCAAAAACGCTGATGCTGAAGCGGAACAACGGAACGATCGACCGGAACGCGAGGTTTGGCAGCGGTCCACGGCTGGCGCGCAGTAGCAGGCAGCTGTAGACGAGGTCCGTGGCCACCACCTGGTAAACCATGGCCCAGGGGCCGGAGCCGGCCAGCGCTGCGCTGATTCCGGCCGCGCTGCCGATTGCGGCCGCGACGATGTCCGCCGCGCCCACCCGGTGCAGTTGCATTTCCCTGGACAACATAGCGCGGGGCGTGATCGCGAGGGCTTTGAGCGGGATTGCGAACGCCAACAGCCGCAGGATCGGTTCGAGTTCGTCCACCCGGAAGAACCCCGCAATCGACGGAGACGCCCACCAGGTCAGCGCCCCGAGAACGGTGGCAACGACCAGGTTCAGCGTCGCCGTCGCACCGGCCATCCGGCGGTCAACGTCCGGGTGCTGAATCAGCGCGGCCGATAGTCCTTGGTCAAGGAGCAGGGCGACAAGGCTGATATAGACAGTGGCGGCGGCGATGACGCCGTAGCTTTCCGGACCCAGGATTCGGGCCAGAACGACGGCGGAGGCGAGCTGGAATCCCTGTCGTGCCAGAACTGCGCCGAAGCTCCAGCGGACGCTGCGTGCCGTCGTCGGCATCTGTCCGCTGTTCTGTTCGCCATGACCGGCTGCCCGCGCCCCCGGGGCGGACCGGCTGGCGGCGGTTCCGGTCACAGCGCCTTGCCGGCTGCCTGGGCCAGATGGCCTGCCATCAACCTTCCGTAGTGCTCCGGGCTGTGCCGACGCACGGCTTCCGCGGAGTCGACTCGCGCATCCGCCTGGTAGTCCTGCCAGCCGACTGAAACCCTCGCCAGAGCGGCGGCGAGTTCGCCGACGTCGCCGGGTTCAACGAACTGGGCCGAGCGGTAACCGGCCGCCGCCTCCCGCAGGCCAGAAGTGTTGCTGACGATGACCGGCCGCGAGGCCAGCACTGCCTCCACCGCCGTGTTGCCGAACGGCTCATCAATCCGTGACGGCACGACGACGACGTCGGACTCAGCCAGGAAGGGCCAGATCCCGTTTTGAAAACCGTGGAAAGTGACATGACTCTCCGCACCGTTGGCCGCAACCTGCTCGCGCAGCCCCGCCTCGTAATCCTCGTAGCCGGGGAAAACCGCACCGACAATGCCCAGTTTGGCCTCCACTCCGGAGCTCCGAAGCTCCAGCAGCGCGTCGATCGCGACGTCGACACCCTTGCGGTGGGACAGCCGGCCCACGTACAGGATCCGGAGCCCTCCGTGGAGACCGTCACGCGGTGCGACCGCAACGGTCGGTCCGGGGACGCCGTTATAAAGGATCTCCGAGCGGCCACGCAGGAACGGGAGCGCCGCGGCCAGTGTCTCGGCGCTGAACTGGCTGTTCGTCAGGATCCCGTGGGAGAGAAGCAGCGGCAGGGCCAGGGCTGCCCGCAGCACCCGCGGGGCGTTCGCTTCGGCCTCGTGCACATGGGTGACCACGGGCACGCCCGTCAGGCGGCCGGCCAGAGTCCAGAGCGGGACCGTGATGGTGTTGGCGAGGATCACGTCCGGGCGCGCCGTCCGGATTACGCCGATACTGCTGCGTAGTCCGCGGGCGGATGTGACGGCCAGCCGTAACATACCGGGCACGGACAGCATGCTTTTGCGCAGCACCGGCGTTGGGGACAACACGACCGTAGCCCCGCGGCGCTCGATTTCCGGAACCAACGGGCCCGACGCCGGCAACGTCACCACAACCTGGGCGCCGGCCCGCCGAAGTCCCTCAACGGTTTCCAGCAGCACCCGGTCCGAACCATAGAGATCCGCGCTGGGATGCGCCACCAGCACCGAGAGGTGTTGCCGCCTGTTAGACATCGTGCCCCCATAAATCAATCGCCGCCGCACGAAGCGCACGACGGAAGGAACAGGGCCCCCTTGCAGGGACCCGGCCACGCCACTCGCCGCGGACCGCTATTGAGACCTGTTGCTTAGTGAGACCTGTTGCTGGATCCTGCGGTCAAGACCTTGGCTGAGACCGTGCAGATCCACCTTGATTGAGGACAGACTACGGCCGACGGCGGTGTTTGGCTAGGTGCCGCGGTACCTCGGACCCCGGTCTCCGGCGTGTGCTGCCTGGGACCAGGCAGCCGGGCCATACTGCGCGGGACGGGTGTTAACACGGCTATCACGCAAAAGCCATCCCCTAAAAAAGCTTCCTTACCGCCTGACCTCGGTCAATAATGGGGCGTCAGGGGACCATGACGAACTGTGTCGGTAATCGGCGCGGCGTGGAAGCCACAGGGGGTGGCCCATTGGAGTTGGCAGAGTACGGGCGCGCGATAGTCCGGGGCTGGTTGTGGGTACTGGCAGGTCTGCTGGCGGGTCTGGGCGCCGCGGCGCTCGTCACTGCCAGCACAATTCCTATGTACCAAAGCGCCGTCAAGTTCTATGTGGTGTCCCATACGGCGGTCGGCCAGTCACCCCTTCAGTCCCTCGAACTGTCGCGCGGACGTGTCGCTGCCTATGCCAGCCTGATCGAGAGCGATAGTTTCATCCGTCAGCTGTTCAGCAGCAATTCGAGTGTCCCGTCCGCGGAAGTTGAGGGCAGCATCAGCGCCTCGGCAAACCAGGACACCCGGATCCTCACCGTCGTGGTGAGCCTCCCCGACCCCGCGAAGGCGACCCAGGCGGCCCAGACCATTGCCTCTCGTCTCAGCGAATCGCTCCGCGCCGTTGAGGCCGGGCAGACCAAGGACGCTGCCGGCCAGACCGACCTCAACGTGGTTGGAGGGCCGACGGCGTCCACGGATCCGGTGTCGCCGCGCGTCGGGTTGAACCTCGGGCTCGGGGCATTGCTGGGACTCGGCGCCGGCATCGTTCTGGTGGTCTCGCGCCGGCTGGGGGACAAGAGGCTCCGGACCCCGGCTGAGGTGGAGGAAGCCGCCGCGGTGCCCGTGCTTGCGCGCATTCCCGCTGCCGGTGAGGCTGGTAATTTCATCTCCATCCTGCAGCAGCGGCCGGCCTCCGGGTTTGACGAGGCCGCGCGGCGGCTCCGGACCAATATCGACCATTTACCGGCCGCGCCGGCTTCCGCCGTCCTGGTTATTACTTCGGCTACCCCGGGTGAGGGAAAATCCACGGTAGCCCTCATGCTGGCACGCGCCTGGGCCGAGGCGGGGGAACGCACCCTGCTGGTGGAGGCCGACCTCCACAAGCCGCAGCTGGCTCACGATCTAGGGCTGCCAGGCGGACTTGGCCTCACTGATGTCCTCGCCGGCCGCTCCGCCCTGAAAAGCGTCATCCAGCACGCACCGGGCGCCGGGTTCGACGTCGTGGCCGCCGGAGCCGCCCCGGACAATCCGACCGAACTCATCGCAAGCCGGTCCATGACCGCCGTGCTGGGCGAAATGCGGGGCTCTTACACCCGTGTGATCATTGACGCGCCCGCCCTGCAGCCGCTGAGCGATGCAGCGCTGCTGGCGGTCCGGTCCGACTCGACGGTGATGGTCGTGATGTACCAGAAGGTCAGCCGCGAATTGCTGCGGTCATCGCTGCGGAACCTGGAACTGGTCAAGGGGCGGGTGTCGGGGGCCGTTCTGACGGCGCTGCCGCGCCAGCTCGCGGAGGCTGTCCCGGCGGGCCTCAGGCGTTCCCGGCTGTCGGGGGCGCGGCGGAAACGGAGGGCGGCGCCGGCAGCGCCGGTGGAACCGCAGCCGGTCACCGAAGCTGCCGGAAAGCACTGAGCATGGGCGCTTGCGGGGACAGCCTGTCCCGGCGTCAGACGTCCGGCCAGGGGCTGTAAATGCAGTTGGCGCTGTGGATTGGCCTCTGCCTTGGCGCGTCAGTCCTATTGCGGAACCAGGTGCGGGTGCTGCTGGCCGCCGCTCTTTGCCTCTGGTTTCTCGTCCCGGCCATCGGGTCCCCGGTTCTCACGGGAATATCGTCCGGTCCATTATCCGTTCACGCCGCCACCTGGCTTGTCCTTTCGGTCTTCGTCATGAGAATGCTTCACGATCCGGAAAGCATCCGGATGGCCGTGGCCCGGCACTTCGTGCTCTTTCTGGTTCTGTTCGTGGTGATGCTCGCAGCCTTCCTGACCTCCGTAACTTCCGGCCGGGGCGGAATGGTCCTGCTCATCGATCAGATCGTCGTTCCGGTGCTCTATTTCCTGCTCCTGTTGTCCCACGCGGCCCGCGGCCAAGGTCTCGTGGTGATGCTTCGCACGCTGATGCTGTCCCTGGTGGCCCTCGTGTGTGGCGTTGCCGTCCTGCAATGGATAACGGGGTCAGTGATTTTCTTCCAGTCCGGGTTCAGCACGCAGTATTGGTTTGCCCGGGATTCCGGCCGCTGGATGGGGACACTGGACCAGCCGCTGGCTCTGTCGCTTGTTATCTGCGTTGCCGCGCCGCTGGTCATCGGAATTGGCAGGCCGTGGCTCCAAGCCGCGCTGCTCGGACTCATGTCAGTGGGCATGCTGATCTCCCAGTCTCGTGTGGGGCTCGCCAGCCTGGCAGTCTCCATTTTTGCTGTCCTTATTTTCACCCGTCGGCCCGTCTGGGTTAAGTCGGCCATGCTGGTGGTGATGGCCGGCGGCGGCGCGGCCATCATGGCCTCGCCCTTGATCGCGGGTGTAGCGGCCCGGCTCTCCAACGACACCGGCTCCACCGAAGCGCGCGGCCTTGCCCTTGAGTACTACCTGAGCAGGTGGGCCGATTACGCGCTGGCAGGGGACGGCATAGGCTCCAGCTACCGTGTTGCCGCCCAAGCAGGACTGGAGACCAGTCTTGAGAACCCAACCTTGATGTACGGCATCGATATCGGCGTCGTCTTCGCGGGCCTTTACTTCGGGTCGATGCTCGTCCTGTTGGCCCGTTACGGCCGCCGCACGGGATACCCCGGACTGATGCTCGCCGGCATTATGGCGCTCGCCATTCCGCAGACCTATAGCTCGCTGGCGACCCGTTCCGCCGCTGGAATTGTCGTTTGGACCGTTTTCGCCATGGTGGTCATCGCGGCCGACGAAGCGCGT
Source organism: Arthrobacter sp. PAMC25284 (assembly GCF_019443425.1). Classification (NCBI taxonomy): domain Bacteria; kingdom Bacillati; phylum Actinomycetota; class Actinomycetes; order Micrococcales; family Micrococcaceae; genus Arthrobacter; species Arthrobacter sp. PAMC25284. The sequence continues at coordinate 1,397,329 of NZ_CP080382.1, read as the reverse complement.
GAGAGGTCCAATCTCGAGCGCGCACGGGTGCCTGCGGCTGATCCTGCACCTATGGCCGGAGACCTGTACGCGCCGGAGTTGCCGGGATCGCGCCTGCCATGAGGGGCTCCCGGATGCCGGTCTCCCGGCGCCATTTCCTGGGCCTGACCGCCGCCGGAACCGTTCTCGGCGCGGCAGGATGCTCGGCATGTCCCGTGCCGCCGGCCGGCCCGTTCCGGCCGCGGGCCGAGATCGTGCCGGCCTCCGCTGCGGCCGCCGTGTTCGTGGCGGAGGGCGTGATCGCGGCACCGGGAGACCGCGGGCCATTTACGATTGCGGAGTTGCTGGCGGCGCCGTCGTTCTTCGTCGCGCACCGGGGATCGGGGGATAACTGGCCAGAGCACACCATGCGCGCCTACCAGTCGTCGGTGGACGCCGGGCTCAAAGCGATCGAGGTGTCAGTGTCCTCCACCCGGGAGGAGGTGCTCGTCTGCCACCACGACCTCAACGCCCTGCGCTTGACGGGGATCGACTTGACCATCCCGCGCGCGTCCTATGCCGCGGTGGAATCGCTGCGCAATGACGCGCGCGCATGGCTTGGTCCGGCGACACCGCTGGAACCCATTCCGCTGCTGACCGACGTCCTGGACGCCTTCGCCGCAACGCACGTAATCTTCCTGGAGGACAAACCCGGCACCAACGCAGACGAAATTCTCGAACTGCTGGAGAACTATCCAAACGCGCGCGAACACATTGTTTGGAAACAGCCGGCGTCCTCGCCCGGCCATGACCTGGCGGCGGCCCGCGGGTACACGACCTTCGGTTACATGACGTCGCGGGAAAAAGAGCGGGTCGCAGAGCTTTCGCCGGGGGTGGATGTGCTTGGCGTCCATCACACGGCCCCGGAAGCCATGATCCGCGAGATGGTGGGCACGGGGAAGCCCGTCGCCGCATGGGAGGTCCACCGGCGCAGCGAGCATGCCCGGTTGCTGAACCTCGGCGTGCGCGGTTTCATTTGCTCGAACATCCGGAATGTCCTGCACCTTGATGCGCCGCGCATGGAGGACAGTTTCGCGGACGGGCGGCGGGGCACCGGCGATCTGCCCTGGGCGGCCGACGCAGTCTGGGATGAGCAGCCCTCGTTCGTGGACGGGGCCGTCCGCATCTCCAGTCGGGAGACGTCCGGCTATGTGCTCGGGTCAATGGCCGAATCCGTCAATGTTCCGGAGTGGGAGCTGGAGTTTGAGCTCCGCTGGCCGGAGCGGGTCCCTGCCGGGCGGAACGGCGCCGGAGTCGCCTTCGGGCAGGACGGGGACGGGCCCTACCGCGCCGGTGACCCCCGGTCCGTGGTGGGGTACCACCTCGATTTCACCGCCGACGGCACCCTCACGCTCTATCGACAGGACGGCGGCACGTCGCCCGCGGTCAGTCTTGCCCACGTTTCCAGTCCCGCGCCGGTGCCCGGAGAATGGGTTGCCTTGGTGGTAGCGATGAGCCCCGGCCGGATCGCGGCCCGGCGCGCGGGCGGCGGATCCCAGACCTGGACGGCCGAGTCGGACGACATCCGGTACGGCGGCGCGTGGCTTTCCCTGCTGAAGAATTACATTGCCGGCCCCCCGGTCGAATTCCGCCGGGTCCGGCTCCGGGAACCCAGCGCGAAGGACGGCTGTTCGGCCGTGGGATAATTAGGACGAATCTGTGTGACGTATTTCCATCGACCTCACTGGCCGGCGGGAATATGCGCTGCAGCAAACGCCAATCCAGGAGTCCTCCCATGGTTGCCATCCCAGCCCACCTGCGCAGCTCTGCCGCGGCAATTGGAAACGACGAGGTCCTGAGGATCCGTAACGACTTCCCGATCCTGCAGCAGACCGTCAACGGCAGGCCGCTGATTTACCTCGATTCCGGGGCCACGTCGCAGAATCCCGTCAGCGTGCTGGAGGCCGAACAGGAGTTCTACGAGCAGCGCAACTCGGCGGTCCACCGCGGCGCCCATCACCTGGCCGTCGAGGCCACCGAGGTCTTCGAGGATGCCCGCGAAACGGTGGCGGCCTTCATTGGCGCCGCAGACGATGAACTTGTCTGGACCTCAAATGCCACCGAAGGCCTGAACCTGCTCAGCTACTCCTTCCTTAACGCCTCGCTCCCCGGCGCCGCTCCGGAGGCCGCGAGGTTTGCGCTGTCGGCAGGCGACGAGGTGGTGGTAACGGAGATGGAGCACCACGCCAACCTGATTCCCTGGCAGCAACTGACCGAACGTACCGGGGCAAGCCTGAAATTCATTCCCGTGGATGACCACGGAACCCTGGACCTCGACGCGGCGGCCCGGATCATCGGACCCCGCACGAGGATCGTGGCCTTCACCCACGCCTCGAATGTCCTTGGCACCATCAACCCGGTGGAGACGCTGGTGGGCCTCGCACGGGCCGTGGGCGCACTCGTGGTGCTCGACGCGTGCCAGTCCGCCCCGCACCTGCCGCTGGACGTCAAGGCCCTGGACGTGGACTTCGCCGTTTTCTCCGGGCATAAGATGCTGGCCCCGACGGGCATTGGCGGACTTTACGGCCGCGCCGAGCTGCTTAACGCCATGCCGCCTTTCCTGACCGGTGGCTCCATGATCACCACCGTTACTATGGACCGGGCCGGATTTCTGCCCAGCCCGCAGCGTTTTGAGGCCGGGACCCAGCGGATCTCCCAGGCTGTGGCCCTGGCAGCCGCGGCGAACTACCTCAGCGAAACCGGAATAGCCCGCATCCACGCCTGGGAGGCTGAGCTGGGCCAGCGCCTCGTGGAAGGCCTGGAAGCCATCCCCGGGATCCGGGTGCTGGGCCCGGCGGCGGGCCGGGAACGGATCGGCCTGGCCGCCTTCGACGTGGCGGGCGTGCACGCCCACGACGTCGGACAGTTCCTGGACAGCCGGGGCATCGCCGTGCGGGTGGGTCACCACTGCGCCCAGCCGCTGCACCGCCGGCTCGGGCTGACGGCAACCACACGGGCCAGCACCTACCTTTACAACACAACAGATGATGTGGACGCGTTTCTTGACGCCGTTGCCGGCGTCCGCGGTTACTTCCAGGCTTAAGGACAGCAGTACATGAGTCTTGACCAGCTTTATCAACAGATCATCCTGGAGCACTCCAAAGCCCGCCACGGCAGCGGCCTGGCAGGCGTCGCGGCGCCCGGGGGTTCAACAACGGGACAGTCGCACCAGCTCAACCCGGTCTGCGGCGATGAAATCACGCTCCGGGTTGCGGTGTCCGACGGTCAGGTGAGCGAGCTGCGCTGGGACGGCGACGGATGTTCGATCTCGATGGCCTCCGCTTCGGTGCTGACGGATCTGGCCGAGGGCATGACCCCGGAAGAGCTCCGCACGGTGATCGGCAGCTTCCGGGAAGTGCTCCGCTCGCGCGGCAAAGTGGCCGCGGACCCGGAAGTCCTCGGTGACGCCGCCGCGTTCGAGGGAGTTTCCCGCTACGCAGCCCGGGTCAAGTGCGCCATGCTGTCCTGGGTTGCGGCCGAGGATGCCCTTGGCCAGGCGCTCTCAGCAGAGGCGCCCTCCGCATAGCAGGCAGCACGCCGTCCCGGCAGGCCCGGGTCCGGCGGGTCGGGTCCAACGGGTCAGGGCCGGCCGAGGCCTTTATAGGTCCAGCCAGCGGCGCGCCACTTGGCCGGGTCCAGGACGTTGCGGCCGTCCAGGATGCGCGGAGCTGACACCAGTGCCTTGACTGTGTGCGGATCCATGTCGCGGTACTGCTTCCACTCGGTCAGGAGCAGCACGGCGTCCGCCTTGTGCAGCGTGGCCTCCAGATCAGGTTCCAGTGGCAACTCGGGGAATCGCTTGGCGGCATTGGCCAGCGCCTGGGGATCCGTGACGGTGACGATGGCGCCCTGAAGCTGGAGTTGCGCCGCCGCGCTGAGCGCGGGGGAGTCGCGGACGTCATCGCTCTCGGGCTTGAACGCGGCGCCCAGTACTGCGATGCGCTGCCCCATCAGGGTTCCGCCGCATAGCTCACGGGTCAACTCCACCACCCGGATTCGCCGGCGCATGTTGATGGCATCCACCTCGCGCAGGAAGGACAGGGCCTGGTCCGCGCCCAGCTCACCGGCGCGGGCCATAAAAGCGCGGATGTCCTTCGGCAGGCAGCCGCCGCCGAAGCCGATGCCCGCGTTCAGGAACTTCCGTCCGATCCTGTCATCGAGGCCGAGCGCATCCGCCAGCCGGGAGACGTCCGCTCCGGTGGCTTCACAGACCTCGGCCATCGCATTGATGAAGGAGATTTTGGTGGCGAGGAACGAATTGGCAGCTGCCTTGACCAGTTCCGCCGTCGCATAGTCCAGCACGAGCCGCGGCGTGCCGGTGGCCAGCGGAGTCTCGTAAACACGGTCCAGCACAGCCACTGCGGGGTGCTCTTCACTGCCGTCAGGTACGCCGTAGACAAACCGGTCGGGGCCCAGGGTATCAGCGACGGCGTGGCCTTCACGGAGGAATTCAGGGTTCCAGACCAGCGTGGCGTGCGGCTCCGCGGCTGTGATGACCTCAGCGAGGCGTGCAGCGGTGCCGACTGGAACTGTGGACTTTCCAGCAACCACATCGCCGGGGGAGACGTAGGCGGCCAAGGCTTCAACGGCGGCATCGACATACCGCAGATCGGCGCCGTTTTCGCCGCGTTTTTGCGGTGTGCCAACACAGATGAAGTGGACTTCGGAGCCGCGCGCGGCGGCCATGTCGGTGGTAAACCGCAGTCGGCCGGTATCCTCCAGTTCGGTCAGGAGATCATCGAGGTCCGGTTCGTAGAAGGGAGCCTGGCCGTCGGACAGTTGGGCGACTTTGGCGGCGTCGACATCGATGCCCACCACGTCGTGGCCAAGCCGTGCCATGCAGGCCGCGTGGACCGCCCCCAAATATCCGCAACCGATGACCGAAATCCGCATTCTTCGACGTCCTCCCTGGCACGTGATCCATGCCAACTGCTCACAGCCTACGTCCGTGCCGACCGCTTCGCACAGGCGTTTTGGACTTCCGGTTGGTTCAGAGCAGATGGTGGTTCTTGTCCGGCATGAGTGTGCGCCTGGCCCAGGAATTCGGGAACCGCAGCAGGGCCAGCGCCACGCAAACAGGAAATGCCCAGGCCAGAACGAACTTCACGGTCTGGGGAACGCTGTCCGGTAACAGCCAGAGCGGGACAGCATGGAGCAGAATAACGGGCGTCCCCATCCGTACGAGCGCCGTTACGGTCCGGCTCGCGTTGGCGGACAAGGACCGGGCCAGCGGCCGGGCCAGAGACAGCGCGGCTACGGCAATCAGCACGGCGACGGCGACGCTGAGGACGGGCGTCCCGAAGTCCGCGGCCTTGAGTGTCATTCTGGCACTTGTTCCGGACGCGACCAGGATGGCGCACCCGGCGATGACGGCCAAGGCCGCCGTGAACGGCCGGTCGATCTTCGGCTCTATCCACCGGTAGGCATGCCCGGCGGCCATGAACAGGATTGCCACCGCCCCGACGTCCGCCGCGCCCGGCCGGTCCCCGAGGAGCTCTTGGTCAAAGACGCTCGCTGCCAAGGCGGCCACGAGGCAGCCGACGTAGAGCCAGCGGGGCGCCCGGACGAGGACTCGGAAGAGCACCGCGGCGACAAACATCGCCGTCATGAACCAGAATGCGGTAAATGGCCTGGTGGCCCGTTCGCCGCCCCAGAGCAGATCCAGGGCGCGGCCTCCGAAGTCCACGGGACCGGTCCGTCCTAATGTAAGTCGGACAAAATACGGGATGGCCAGCAACAGCAGCCAGGCGGCATAGGGGATGAGGAGCTTCCACGTCTGGTACCGGACCTCCGCGGCCAAGGAACGCCGGCCGGAGTGCAGGTAGCCGGCGAGAACGAAGAAAATCGCTACGTAACCGCCGATCGGGAACTGGGCCCAGACGTGGCCGGCCACGACCACCGTCAGTCCCAGCAAACGTACAAGATCGATGCGGACCGACCGTTGCTGCGGTTCGGTTTGTGCGCTCGCCAAATAGGCTGTCATCCCTGCCCCCAATTCCGGACGAAAGGGCCCCGCCCGCTATCCGGTGCAACACCCTGAGCCGGAATGCTAGCAGTTGATAGGGGCTCGCACTAGAGGCCGCGTTGACTCATGGGAAAGTCCCGCGTAAGTAACCTTCGTGGACCTCTTAAGCCGACACAACAGGGAGCCCTCCGACGGCCCCGCCGGAAACGCAGGCTCTGCTCGCTAGCCGAACAGCCCCGCCACCCCGACCGCGGCCGTAGCCGCCCCGAAAAGCAGCGAGATGCTGACGAGGACAACGTGGACGGTGAGGAATCGGGTGGCCTTGCCGCCGGCGTCGCGGGCCCGTGGGTCCTTCATCACCCGGCGCAGAAACTGCGGCCAGACGACGAGGGACCACAGGCCCGCAACGATCAGCACAACGGCCAGAAAAAAAGGAAGCTGCACGGGGCTAGTGGCTCTCGAGCCAGGCCTGGGCCTGCTGGGACTGGATGTTCAGGGCCTTGCCCACCATCGGCTCGGCCGCGTCGGCGATCTTGCCGCCGAGGAACGGTACGGATGACGTCACGGTCCCTTCGAGTTCGATCCGGGTACTGCCGGCGTCGGAGACAAGACGCTGGACAGCCTTCACGTCGAGCGGAGCCCCGGCGATTTTCAGGGAGATGTTGCTGTGCCGGGAACCGTCGGCCGTGGGAGCCGCCCAGGTCTCAACCTGGGTCACGTTCACGCTTTCACCGACGAACTTCCGGGCGATGTCCGGCATCCGGGTGGTGGGGATGGTCCGCACGGTGGTGGTGCTGAACGCTCCGGCCGGATCACCGTCGATGACGAAGGATTCCAGCGTCCCGCCGACGAGTTCGCTCGTGTGGCGGAGGAAGTCCTCATTGGCGAAGACAGCGGCGACACGGTCAACGCTGTGCTGGACGGTAGTGGATGCACTCAGGGCCATGGGGTCCTCCGTGGTGATGGAACTTGACGAATCGGGCACCCAACATCTTACGTGCTGGGCCGGGGTTGCTCCGATTCGGCCTCCTGCAGCTTCAGGGCCGCGGCGGCAATGTTGCGCGACATGGCTGGGAAGATCAGGCTGTGGAACGGCAGTACTGCGAGCCAATACAGCCGGCCCCCGAGCCCCTTGGGGAAGAAGATCGCCCGCTGCCGGTAGCGGCTGCCGTCCCCGTCCGGCTCGACGGACAGTTCCAGCCACGCCCGGCCCGGGACCTTCATTTCGGCGCGGAGCCGCAGCAGCCTGCCGCGGTCGATCCGCTCGGCCCGCCACCAGTCCACTGCCTCGCCCTCGGCCAACCGGTGCGGGTGCCGGCGTCCGCGGCTGAGCCCGGCGCCACCGGTAACGCTGTCAATCCAGCCGCGGATCGTCCAGGCCAAAGGCATGGAGTACCAGCCGCTCTTGCCGCCGATGCCTTCGATGATGGTCCAGACGTGTTCCGGGGCGGCCTCGCTGTCGTAGGTCCGCTCGTCGACGAAGACCCGGTGGCCGGCCCAGTCCGGATCGCTCGGCAACGGGTCGGCGTCGGCGCCAGCGTTGGACCAGGCCGTTTCGATCTGCCCGTCGCGTTCCTTATTCAGCGCCAATGCCACAGCGTGCCGGAAACCGGTCAGTCCGCCCTCTGGCTGGGGGATCACCGCATCGATGTCGTGCTCGCCGGAAATCGCATCGTGCTGCAGGGATTCCACCAGGGGAAGGGACATGGACAGCGGGATTGGAGTCGTCAGGGCCACCCACATTCCCGCGAGTTTGGCAGCCGGGATCGGGAGCGCGAGCACCAACCGCTTGGGCAGGCCGGCTTCGGCGGCGTATTCGTTCATCATGTCTGCGTAGGTCAGCACCTGGCGGGAACCGATATCGAACGTGCGGTTGACCGGACCGGCAACGGATGCAGCGGACACCAGGTAGTAGAGCACGTCGCGGACGGCGATGGCTTCAATTTTGTTCCGCACCCAGCTCGGTGCGGGCATGACGGGCAGGGTGTCGGAGAGGTGCCGGATCATTTCGAAGGAGGCTGAGCCGGAGCCGATGACCACCCCTGCCTGGAAGACCACAGCGTCCACCTGGCTGTTGAGGAAGACTTTGCCGACCGTTTCCCGGGAGCGCATGTGGGTGGACAGTTCGGTGCCGCCGGGGTGGAGGCCGCCGAGGTACACGATCCGGCTGACGCCCGCAGCCGTCGCCGCCGCGGCCGCGGTTTCCGCCATCGTCTTTTCCTTTTGTTCGAAGCCGGTGCCGCCGGCCATCGAATGCACCAGGTAGTAGAGAACGTCGACGCCGTCCAGCGCCTCCCGCAGGATCCCGCCGTCGTCGAGGCTGCCCTGTACGACCTCTACGTCGTTGAGCCACGGCACTCCGGCAATCTTGGCGGGCGTCCGGACGATGACCTTCACGGTGTGTCCGGCCTCCAGCAACCGGGGGACCAGTCGGCCGCCAATGTAGCCGGTGGCGCCTGTGACCAGCACCTTCCGGGGGCTTGCGGGCCTGGCGGGGCCGCTTTGCGGCGATCCCTCGGGCATGGAGTTCATGGTTGGCTCCTTGGTCCTGGCGTGATTCGTGCAACCGTCTAGTTAAGCCGTTCGGAGCGCCCGGCCCGTCGGACGGGTCGCTTCCGGTGTCCGGCCGTGCTGCGATGCCAACCGGCCGGGTGCCGCTCCTGCCAGCATAGGCCCCCGCTGCCGGAATTGCCCGGCGACGCAGGGTCCCGGACGGGGTGCCGCCGCCTCCGCGGTAGGCTTGGAATACCCGGGATTCCAACGAATTCCGGGTATTCGTGTTGCCTGCACGTACGTGATCCCATCAGGAGCTTCAGTCATGAGCCTCAACGGCCCCTCTCTCACCGGCCTGCGCCGCACCCTCGCCGACGACCGGAACTACGCCCGGGTCCGGGCCGAAGCCTCACGCGGGTTCGGCGAACGCAGCGAGGACTACCAGATCAGCGCCCCGGCGGGGCTGCGGGCTGCCCTGCTGACGGAGCTCGCGGACGGACTCGCCGTGTCCGCAGTCGAAGCAGCCGAAGCGGCCGGCGCAAGTACTGCCGGGACCGGACGGGCGCCCGTGGTCCTGGCAGTTACGGCCACCGGCCGGGAGGCCGAAGACCTCGCCGCGGCCCTGCGTGCCTACCTGCCCGCCGACGTCGTGGCCGAATTCCCCAGCTGGGAGACCCTGCCGCACGAGCGGCTCTCGCCGCGCTCGGATACTGTCGGCCGGCGGCTGTCCGTGCTCCGCAGGCTGGCCCACCCGGAGTCCTCCGCCGCGGGCGGCCTCCGCGTCGTTGTGGCGCCGGTCCGCGCCGTTGTTCAACCCATCGTGGCGGGACTCGGCGAGCTGGTACCGGTCACGTTGACGACCGGCCAGGAGGTCCCGTTCAGCGACGTCGTGAGGCGCCTCGCCGACGCCGCCTACGCCCGCGTGGACATGGTGACCCGCCGCGGCGAATTCGCCGTCCGGGGCGGCATGCTGGACGTGTTTCCGCCGACCGATGACCACCCGATCCGGGTGGAGTTCTTCGGCGATGAGGTGGAGCAGATGCGCTGGTTCGCGGTCGCCGACCAGCGCTCGCTGAGCGCACCGGGCGTGCACCATCCGACCACGCTGCACGCCCCGCCGTGCCGCGAAATCCTGATCACTCCCTCCGTGATGTCCCGCGCCGCGACATTGAAGTCCCAGCTGCCCGCTGCGGCGGACATGCTGGAGAAGATCGCCGGCGGGATCGCCGTCGAGGGCATGGAATCCCTCGCGCCCGTACTGGTTGATGCCATGGTCCCGTTCCTGGACCAGCTTCCGGCCGGGTCCATCTCCGTCGTGATCGAGCCGGAAAAGGTCCGGACACGAGCCCACGACCTCGCCGCCACCAATGAGGAGTTCCTTGAGGCCGCCTGGTCGACCGCGTCCGACGGCGGCACCGCGCCGCTGGCGCTGGACGCGATTCTGGGTTCGCAGACCTCGGCGGCCCTGCATTCGGCCAGCTTCCGGTCACTGACCGAGACCCGCACCGCCGCCCTGACCCACGGGGTGTCCTGGTGGTCCATCAGCTCGCTGGCCACCGATGAAGAACTTATGCCCGACGTCGACGTGCTGAACCTTCACGCCCGCGAACCGCGTGGCTACCAGGGCGACGTCGCCGAAATGATGGACTTCATCGGTTCCCGCGTCCGGGAGCAGTGGCGGATTGTGGTGGTAACTGAAGGCCCCGGCCCAGCGCAGCGCCTCGCCGAACTCTTCCACGACGCCGACATCCCGTGCGCACGGGTTGATTCCCTCGAGAAGGAGCCGCAGGCCGGACTGATCGAGATCACCACCGCCGCGGCCGGTCGCGGCTTCGTGCTGGACGACCTCAAGCTGGCACTCCTGACCGAGGCCGACCTGCTGGGGCCGGACCTCGGCCGGATCCACGAAGGATATGCGCCGGATGCCGTCCAAGCGGCGCAACGCCGTCGATCCGCTGCAGCTGCTCGCCGGTGACCACGTTGTCCACGAACAGCACGGTATTGGCCGGTTCGTGGAGCTGATCCAGCGCAAGGTAGCTGGCGGCGGGGACGGGGTCCGCGAGTATCTCGTGCTTGAATACGCGCCCTCCAAACGCGGCGCGCCGGGGGACCGGCTCTTCGTCCCCACCGACCAGCTGGACCAAGTCACCCGCTACGTCGGCGGCGACGCCCCGGTGCTGAGCAAAATGGGCGGTGCGGATTGGGCCAGCACCAAGTCCAAGGCGCGCAAGGCCGTCAAGGAAATCGCGGGCGAACTGATCCGGCTGTACTCGGCGCGAATGGCTTCCCGCGGGCATGCGTTTGGACCCGACACACCGTGGCAGCGCGAACTCGAGGAGGCCTTCCCCTATGTGGAGACCCCCGACCAGCTGACCACCATCAACGAGGTCAAAGCCGATATGGAGCGGGAGATCCCGATGGACCGGCTCATCTCCGGCGACGTCGGGTACGGCAAGACCGAGATCGCGGTCCGGGCGGCCTTCAAGGCGGTCCAGGACGGCAAGCAGGTCGCCGTGCTTGTGCCGACCACGCTGCTCGCCCAACAGCACTACGAGACATTCACCGAGCGGTTCTCCGGCTTCCCGCTGCGGGTCAAGCCATTGTCCCGCTTCCAGGGCGCCAAAGAGTCCAAGGAGACGGCCGAAGGGGTCCGGACCGGCGCCGTCGACGTCGTCATCGGTACCCACCGGCTGCTGTCCAAGGACTTCGAATTCAAGGACCTCGGCCTGGTGATCGTGGACGAGGAACAGCGGTTCGGCGTCGAACACAAGGAAGCGCTGAAGAAAATGCGTACCAACGTCGACGTCCTGGCCATGAGCGCCACCCCGATCCCGCGGACCCTGGAAATGTCCCTGACCGGCATCCGGGAGACCTCCACCCTGGCGACGCCGCCGGAGGAACGACACCCGGTGCTGACCTATGTGGGGCCGTACACGGACAAACAGACCTCCGCGGCAATCCGGCGCGAACTGATGCGCGAGGGGCAGGTCTTCCTGGTCCACAACCGGGTGTCCTCCATTGAACGGACCGCAGCGCACATCCGCGAGCTCGTTCCGGAGGCCCGGGTGGAGGTGGCCCACGGCAAGATGTCCGAGAGCCGGCTGGAGAAGATCATCGTGGACTTCTGGGAGAAGCGCTTCGACGTCCTGGTCTGCACCACGATCATCGAGACGGGCCTGGACATCTCCAACGCCAATACGCTGATCGTTGACGGGGCGGAGAAGTACGGGCTCTCGCAGCTGCACCAGCTCCGCGGGCGCGTGGGGCGCGGCCGCGAACGGGCCTACGCCTATTTCCTGTACCCCGCGGAAAAACCGCTGGGCGAGGTGGCGCTGGAACGACTCAAGGCGGTGGCGACGCACAACGAACTCGGCGCCGGCATGCAGCTGGCCATGAAGGACCTCGAGATCCGCGGTGCAGGCAACCTGCTCGGCGGCGAACAGTCCGGCCACATCCAGGGTGTGGGCTTCGACCTCTATATCCGTCTCGTGGGCGAAGCCGTGGCTGATTACCGCGGCGAGGCCGAGGAGAAGGCCGCCGAGATGAAGATTGAGCTGCCGGTCAACGCGCACCTGCCGCACGACTACGTCCCCGGTGAACGGCTGCGTCTCGAGGCCTACCGGAAACTCGCCTCGGCGCTGACCTCCGCGGCCATCGATGAGGTCCTCGCCGAGCTCGTGGACCGCTACGGTGAGCCGCCGCTGCCGGCGAAGAACCTGATCGACGTCGCCCGCTTCCGGGTGGGGGCCCGCGAGGCCGGGCTCTCCGACGTTGCCCTGCAGGGCAATTTCATCAAGTTCTCCCCGGCCCAACTGCCGGAGTCCAAACTCATGCGGCTGACCCGGATGTATCCCGGTGCTCAGGCCAAGCCGGCGCTTGACGCGGTCCTGGTGCCCAAGCCCAAGACGGCCCGGATCGGTGGCCGGGACCTGCAGGACGCCGAAATCCTCGACTGGGCCAACGGGGTCATCCGCAACATTTTCTCGGACGCGCCGCTGGCGGTGGGGTAACGCATGATGGGCGGACACCACGCTGCATCCGGTGCCGCGGCGTGGGTGGCCATAGCCTCGACCGGGCCGTACGCGCTGGGCTGGTATCCGCTGGATGCCACCGGAATCGTGATCGGTGCCATGGCGACGGCCGGAACGGCCCTGATCTGTGACTGGGACCACCGCTCCAGTACCGTGGCGCACTCGCTGCCGCCGCTGTCGAACCTGATTGCCCGCGGCATCGAGAAGGTCAGCGGCGGCCACCGGCAGGGGACCCACTCAATCGTCGGCGCGGTGTGCTTCGTGCTGCTCGCAACGTTCGCCGGGCAGCTCCAGGTCGCTACGGAGTGGGGGCTGCTGTCCGTCGGCGCCGGGTTGCTGTGCCTGTTTCTGATCAACATCGCCGCCAAGGCGCTGAAGCTTTTTCCGAAGTACGGCTGGATCAGCAACTGGGTCTTCGCGATCGTGATGGCAGGACTCGTGACGTGGTTCGCGCCGCAGCAATGGACCTGGCTGCCGGTCTCCATGCTCACCGGCGTCATTGTGCACATCGTCGGGGACATGATTACCACCGGGGGAGTGCCGCTGCTCTGGCCGCTCGTGATCAAGCCGCCGAAGTTCCTGCGGAAACTGCCGCTGGTCAAGGACGTCTGGAAGGCCAACGGGGCGTTCTCGATCCCGTTGCTGGGCCGGGCCGGTTCGCGGCGGGAATGGCTGGTCCTGATCCCGGTCAGCGCCTACGCCATGGTGGGTGTGGCCATAGCGGTCCTGGCCTTGGCGAGATCGTATGTCCCCGCCGGGTATGCGCTGGGGACGGCACTGCTGGAGGGAATGTTCGGTCCTGCACCGGGCTGAGCCTTAAACGACTGAAGCTCCGGAAAACCGGAGCTTCAGTCGTTTAAGCGCGGGTGGCGGCAGGAATCAGTTCTCGCCGGCCGAATCGGAGCGGCCCAGAATGGTCTGCGGGATCCAGAACGCGAGCGCGAAAAGGCCCAGGCAGACGGCCATCGGCCACGGGTTGCCGAGCGTCAGGAAAGACAGCGAGTAGATGGAGCCCAGGAACAGGGCCATCATCACTGCGAAGATGATGACGGTGGACATCAGGTTGTTCTCGCCCTGCGGGGCCTTGCTGGTGTTCTTGGACATTCGTTCCTCCTAGGCCCCGAGGGGGCTCAAACCTGTGGCAGCGGCGGGCACGGATCAGTACGCGGACGAACCCTGTTCACCCTTGACGATCGCGATGCCTGAGCTGGCGCCAATACGTGTTGCACCTGCAGCAATCATAGCCTGTGCGTCGGCGAGGGAGCGCACTCCGCCGGAGGCCTTAACCCCCAGGTCCGGGCCCACTGTGCGGCGCATGAGCGCGACGTCCCCGGCTGTGGCGCCACCGCCGTTGAAACCGGTGGAGGTCTTCACGAAGTCCGCCCCCGCTTCGACCGCCGCTTCGCAGGCCAGGACCTTCTGGTCATCGGTCAGCAGGGCCGTTTCGATGATGACTTTCAGAATGGCCCCGCCGTCGTGGACGGCCTGGGCAACCGCGGCGATGTCCTCCACCAGTGCGCCCTTGTCATTGGCGCGGGCGGCGGCAATGTTGATCACCATATCGATCTCTTCCGCGCCGTCCAGGACGGCTCCGCGGGCTTCGAAGGCCTTGACGTCGCTCGGCGTGGCGCCCAGCGGAAACCCAATAACGGAGCACGTCAGCACGCCCGAGCCCTTGAGGGCGGTGTGGACGGTCTTGACCCAGACCGGGTTGACGCAGACGGACTTGAACCGGTACTCGGCCGCCTCGGTGCAGACTTTGAGGACCTCCGCCTCGCTGGCCTCGGGCTTGAGCAGGGTGTGGTCGATATAGGCGGCAATGTTCGGTGCGCTGTCCCGGGTTGCGGGGGTGGTGCTTCCGGCAGCCGTGGCTTCGTTGCTCATGGTGGTCCCTTTCCTGGCGGGCCTTGTTCCGGGTGGCCTCGTGGGCCTGTCGGCGCCGCAGGGCTCGCGGCGTATCAGAGGTCCATCTTGCCATATCACCGGGGCCCGGGGGGCAGCCGCGGAGTCTGCCCCGGGGCTGCCGGGCAGTTCTACGCGGCCACTGCATCCGGTCCTGCCGCAGGCCACGGCACAGAGTCCCCCGCGCGTCCTGATGCTGTCGCATGCAGCAGGTGTGAGGCGCAGGCCGCCGCCGCCGTTCCCGCCGAAAGCAGGAGACCCAGCCGGACGCCGTCGTAGGCTGCGGCGTCCCTGAGCGCCCAGATACCCGGCACGGAGGTCCGGAAATCCTGGCCGATCACAATGCCGCCCCCGGCTGCCGTCGCCAGTCCGGCGCTGGCCGCCAGTCCGTCCCGGGCAACGCGCTCCTCGGCCAGGACAACAAGGTCACCGCTCATGCTGGATCCGTCGGCAAAGACGATGCCGGTGGAGAGCAGGGCCGACCCGGGGACGGGTGGCAGGGCAGCGGAGGGACGGAGGGTCGTGCGGACCGGCCGGACACCGCGGGCCCGCAGGACCGCTTCCGACTGGCCCGCCGCCGCGCCGGTGCCGACGAGGATGCCCAGCGGCCGCCGGCCCAGGACCAGGGCAATGTCCCGGACCGTTTCGCCCAGCAGGCCGGCGTCGTCGATTGTGGAATAGCTCAGGCACCCGGCGCCGCCCTCCACCGGAGCTTCTGCGGGGCCGGCGCCGGTGGCAATGACCAGTTCGTCATAGCCGAATTCGAGCCCGTCCGTGGTGGTCACGAGCCGGCCCATGGGGTCAACGAAGCTGGCCGGCTGGCCGAAACGCACGGACACCCGGGGCAGGGCGGCGAGTTCCAAGAGCTCGGCAGGAGCGTCGTCCCGGTTGCTGAGCACCGTGATGACACCGGCGAACGGCGTCCGCGTGAGGCTGCGGACCAGCTCCCGGGCGGCCGGGCCGGCGCCGGCAATCACGATTCGGTGCCCGGGCGGTGCCGTGCCGGACGGTGCGGTGGAGTGCGCCGCGGCGGATGGCCCCGCGGCGGCGGATACGGTCGGTGCGGCGGTCGCTGCGCTAACGGACATGTGCTGGCCCCTTCAGAAGTGGGGCCGGCGATGTTGGCCCCGAATGCTTGACGGACCCAGCGTAGGCGTCGGTTTTTTCCGGGAGGTTTCCGCCCGGTTGCAGTATGCCTACCGTTTGTTCGCCAGTGTTTACCCGCCGGTAACAAGGGGCGTGGGCTGGGGGCCGGATCAGGTCCGGATCCGGTAGCCCCGCTTCACTACGGTCTCGATCAGGCGGCCGTCCGGCAGTGCGGATCTTAGCCGGCTGACCGTCATGTCCAGGGCATGCACAGAGCCGCGCAGTTCCAGCAGGTCGGCGAGGGATTCCCGGCTCAGGACGGCACCGCCGGCACCCAGCAGGGCACGCAGGAGCAGCAGCGGCGCGGGCGCCAGCTCCACGACCTCGCCGTCGATCCGGAGCGAACGGCCCCGGAGCTCCAGGCTGCCGTGCACCGTGTCCAGCCGGCGGACGTGGTTCAGGGCGAGGTGCTCGCAGACCAGCCGGATCAGCGCTCCCATCCGGTACCGCTCAGGGATCAGCGGGTGCAAACCGACGTCGAGCAGCGGCTGGGCGGTGACAGGGCCGACGACGGCGGTCGTCACCGTGGTTTTCAGGCACTCCACCAGCTGCCGGTACATCCCCATCTCGTGCGCGGTGCTCCACAGCGCATCGACGGCGGGGGCACTCGTGAAGGTCAGCACGTCAAGGTTGCCGCTGCAGACTGCCTCGATCAGCCGCGGCAGCCGGTCCTCGCCGTCGGGCTTTACCCAGCGGTAGGGCGTAACCGTCAGGACCGTGGCGCCGGACATCCGCAGCCGCTCCAGCTGGCGCACATCGGTGTAACCGTGCAGCTGGACCGCAACTGTCTTTCCGCGCACTCCCTCGGCGAGGAGCATATCCACCAGGGTGGCGGTGGTTTCGTCGCTGCTGATGCCGACGTCGGCCAGCCCTGCCGCGCGGACCGCGCCGCGGGCCTTGGGTCCGCGGACGAACATGCGGCAGGCCCCAAGCGTCTCCAGCAGTTGTTCGCCGATCCCGAAGGTGTCCGCGGCCTCGCACCAGCGGCGCATGCCGTAGGCGGTCGTAGCGATGCAGAGGTCCGGTCTGGCGTCGATGATGGCCCGGGTGTCCTCGATCAGGCGCAGGTCCTCCTGCACGGGGGCGATCTTCAGCGCCGGGGCGTGCAGCACTTCCGCGCCGCGCCGTTCGAGGGCCTCGATCAGGTCCTGGGACCGCCGGTCCGAGGTGACCCCGATCCGGAATCCCTCCAACGGCTGGTCCGCCCTCGCCGCGGTGTCCCCTTCCGGCAGAGAGCCGTCCGGCTGGAGCTCGTCCGGCTGGCGGGCGTTCAGGGGCGGGGATGGCGGTGCGATCGCGTTCACTGCACTCATGATGGTCCTCACGCCTCCATCAGGGAGGCGGCCAGACGGTCCAGGTCCGCCGCGGCCCCGGCCGTGCCGCGGTTGGTTTCGGCCACTTTCACGACGTCGCCTATCACCAGAACGGCCGGGTTGGAGCAGCCGGCGGCGGCGGTGGCGATGGTGCCAAGATCGGCGATGGTGGTGCGCTGGCCGGGACGGTAGCCGCGTTCGACGACGGCCATCGGCATATCAGCGCGCATGCCGGCGCGGCGGAGACCGGCCGCCAGCTGGTGCAGGGTGCCAATACCCATCAGGACCACGATCGTCCCGCCGAGTCCGGCAAGGTGGGTGTGTTCCTTCTCCGTCAGCGGGGCGTGGCCGGAAACCACGGTGAACATATGGCTGACCTCGCGGTGCGTGACCGGGATCCCGGCCGCGGCCGGGACGGAGATGGCACTCGTGACCCCGGAGATCACGCGGACCGGAACGCCGGCCGCCACGCAGGAGGCAACTTCCTCACCGCCGCGGCCGAAGACGTACGGATCGCCGCCTTTGAGCCGGACCACGTTGTTGCCCGCGAGGGCGCTCTCGACCATGAGCTTCTCGATGTCGGACTGGCTGACCTTGTGGTGGCCGGGCTTCTTGCCCACGTCGACGAGCTCCGCCGAGGTCAGGGCGGGCAATTCCTGGCAGGGCGCAAGCCGGTCGTAGAAGACGACGTCGGCGTCCCGCAGCGCCGCCACCGCGGCGACGGTCAGCAGCTCGGCGCTGCCGGGGCCGCCGCCCACGAGCGTGATGTGGCCGGCCGGACCCGCAGCGGGTTCGGCCGAGACAAGGATTCCGACGGTGCGGCACCGGTCCAGCAGGGCCTCCCAGCCGGGCTGGCCGTCGTCGACGGCGGCCACCAGGAACGGCCGTTCCGGCAGCGGACCATCCTGGCCGGCGCCCTGGGGAGTGCTCAGCCGTGAGACGACAGCTCCGGCCGCCTCGAAGCGGCGGACGGCCTGGCGGGCGGCGGAATCCGAACCCGTGACGAGGACTTCGCGGCCGCTGAGATCGATGCTGAGCTGCATGGTTAGACCTTGCTTTCCGTGGCGGGGGCGGGTTCGGGTGCATCGACGGGCCGGACCGGGATGGTCGTGGCGATAAGCGTGGAGCTCTTTTCCTCGGCCGTGGCCGGGCGCATCTGGCCACGCTCGTCGGAGACGAAGGTGATCGAGTCGTCTTTCTGGTCCGGGGCGTTGACGAAGGAGCGGAACCGGCGCAGCCGCTCCGGATCCTTCAGCGTGTCGGCCCACTCATCGACGTAAGTGTCCACGTGCCTGGCCATGGCTGCCTCGAGTTCCTCGGCGATGCCCAGGGTGTCCTTCACCACCACGTCCTCGACGTGCGTGATGCCGCCGTCGAGCTCTTCCTGCCAGCGCGCAGTGCGCTGCAGCCGGTCCGCCGTGCGGATGTAGTACATAAAGTACCGGTCGATGTATTTGATCAGTGTTTCGTCGTCCAGGTCCTTGGCCAGCAGCTCGGCGTGGGCCGGAGTGGCGCCGCCGTTGCCGCCGACGTAGAGGTTCCAGCCGTCCGCGGTGGCGATGACGCCGACGTCCTTGCCCCGCGCCTCGGCGCATTCACGGGCGCAGCCGGAGACTCCCATTTTGAGTTTGTGCGGGCTGCGCAGGCCGCGGTAGCGCAGTTCCAGTGCGATGGCCATGGCCACCGCGTCCTGGACACCGAAGCGGCACCAGGTGGATCCGACGCAGGACTTCACGGTGCGCAGGCTCTTGCCGTAGGCCTGGCCGGACTCGAAGCCGGCATCCACCAGTTCCTTCCAGATTTCCGGGAGCTGCTCGAGCCGGGCGCCGAACATGTCGATGCGCTGGCCGCCGGTGATTTTGGTATACAGGCTGTACTTTTCCGCCACGGCGGCGATCACGCCGAGCTTCTTCGGGGTGATCTCGCCGCCGGCAATGCGCGGGACCACCGAGTACGTGCCGTCCTTCTGCATGTTGGCGAGAGCGCGGTCGTTGGTGTCCTGCAGGGTGCCGCGGCCGGCGTCGAGGACGTAGGCGCTGTTCTGGCTGGCGAGGATGTTCGCAATGGTCGGCTTGCAGATATCGCAGCCCGCGCCAGTGCCGTACTTGGCCATGATCTCTTCGAACGAGGTCAGTCCCAGGACACGGATGGCGTCGAAGAGATCCTGGCGGGACAGCTCGATGTGTTCGCAGAGCGCCTTCGAGACTTCGACGCCGGACTTGGTCAGTTCGGTTTCCAGCAGCTTCTTGAGCATCGGCACACACGAACCGCACTGCGTACCGGCCCGGGTGCAGCCCTTGAGCTCGCCGAGTTCCTGGACCGGGGCGTTGCCCTCGCACGCGCCGCAGCCGTTGATGGCGTCGCGGATGCTGCCGGCGCTGACGTTGTTGCAGGAGCAAAGGGTTGCGTCGTCCGGAAGTTCCGTCTCCGGGGCGTCCCCGCCGCCGGCGGCGGTGAGGTAGGCGCCCGGCTCGGCGGCCAGTTCGCGGCCCAGCATGGGCCGCAGGGACGTGTACGGGGTCGCATCGCCGACGAAGATGCCGCCGAGGAGGGTCTTGGCGTCGTCGGTGGTGACGATCTTCTGGTAGACGCCGCGGGCGGGGTCGGCATAGACGATTTCGAGGGCGTGTTCGGTCCGGGCGAAGGCATCACCGAAGCTGGCGACGTCGACGCCGGAAAGCTTGAGCTTGGTGGCGGTGTCGAAGCCGGGGAACGTGGCCTCGCCGCCGTGCAGCCGGTCCGCGACGATTTCGGCCATGGTGTTGGCCGGGGCGACGAGGCCCCAGGCACATGCCGCCGAAGTTCGCGACCTCTCCGATCGCCCAAATGCCGGGGATCTCAGTTTCGCAGCCGTCTGAGATGACAACTCCGCCGCGGGGGCCGAGCTGGAAGAGCTGCTCGGCACCCTCGGGAGCCCGGAACAGTTCGTCGCGGGGCCGGACGCCGACGGCGACGACCACGAGGTCGGCGTCGATGGTGCGGCCGTCCGCCATCAGGACACCGGTGACCTGGCCGTCGTCGTCGGAAAGGACCTCGGAGGGGAACACCCCGCCGTGCACGGTGAATCCCTTGGCCTCAATCAGGCGGCCGAGGGCTTGGCCCGCGCCCTCGTCCAGCTGGGTGTTCATAAGCCAGGGGGAGCCGTTGATGACGATCGGGGTGGCGCCTAGCTGCTCAGTGCCGGCGGCGGATTCGAGGCCCAGAAGACCGCCGCCGATGGTGACAGCCCTGACCTTGCGGCCCAGCCTGGCGGTCAGCTCCGTAATCGCCTGGTTGATGGCCCAGACGTCCTCCAGGGTGCGGTAAACGTGCGTCAGTTCAGCGCCGGGGATGGGCAGGCGGGCGGCGTCCGAGCCTGTTGCGACGACGAGTTCGTCGTAGGGGTAGACGCTTCCGGCCGCGGTCCGGACCGTCTTGCCGGCGGTGTCGATGCTGGTGACGCGCTCTCCGGTTTTCAGGTCAAGGGCGGCGTGGTCCCACATCGAGGTGTTGCCAAGGGTGAGGTCCACGGTGCTGTCCGTGAGGGCCTTGCTCAGCGCGACGCGGTCGTAGGGGAGGTGGGCTTCCTCGGTGAGGACGGTGACATTCCAGCCGTCAAGGCCGCGGGCGTGCATCGCATCGGCGAACCGGTGGGCCGCGGGGCCGCCTCCGGCGACGACGATACGGCGCGGAGTTGAGGGGAGCTCTGCGCCCTGGTTCAGGGGGCTTGAAGTCTGTCCGGTCACGGTGGGCCTTTCGGGTGGGCCGCAGACGGTGCTCTGCAGCTTGGTCCATCCAGACTAGGCAAGGGCAGTTTCGCTTCAGTTTCCCTTATGTTTCGTGGTCTTAACTTCTGCATCACGAACACGTTTCCGGCCGTGTGAACTCTCTTTTACACGGTGGACACATTCACTGCACGCCGTTGTTACACCGCCGTCCTAGCGTGGGTATGTGGCCGCAGCAGCGGTTGATGCAGTAATTGAGAGGGGCCAGGATGACCACCGTACTGACGCTTGAGGAACAGACCACCGGACTCGGGGCGGGCTGGCACCGGGTGTGCGCCGTGGCCGATCTGGAGCCGGGCTGGGGTGAAGCGGCGCTGATTTTCGGCCAACAGGTCGCGCTGATCCGCACTGTCGGCGGGGACGTCTTCGCGGTCGCTCAGGAGGACCCGGCCACCGGTGCCCACGTGATGGCCCGCGGCATCGTCGGCTCCCGCGGGGGCCCGGCAGACGCTCGCCTCCCCCTTGCACAAAGAGGTCTACGACCTCCGCACGGGAGAGTGCCTCGGCAACTCCGGCCTCCGCCTCGCCACGTATGGCACCCGGATTGTGGATGGCCAGATCGAGGTGGAGCTGTAGGGGCCGCGCCCGGAGTCCGAACGGCCGGGCTCAGGGCACCTAAAGTCCGGGCGCGTAGAGTCCGAGCACCTAGAGTCCGGGCGCCTAGAGTCCGAGCGCCTCGCGGACGTCCGCGAGGACGGCATCGAGCGCCGCGCGGGCCTGCAGGCGTGCCTCCGGGAGTTCCGCGGCGGAGTCGACGCTCCGGATTACCTCCAGGTAGCACTTCAATTTCGGTTCCGTCCCGCTGGGGCGGATGATGACCCGGCTGAGGTCCCTGGTCAGGTAGAGCAGGCCCTCGGTCGGCGGGAGGTGTTCGCTGCCTTCGGCGAGGTCGGTGACGGCGTCGACGGCGGAGCCGCCGAACGATTCCGGCGGGCTGACCCGCAGCCGGTTCATCATGGCGTCCAGCAGTCCGAGGTCCGCCACCCGGATGCTGAGCTGGTCACTCGCGTGCAGCCCGTGCACGAGGTAGAGCTCGTCCAGGGTGTCGAAGACCGTCTTTCCGTCCGCTTTGGCAGCGGCAGCCAGTTCGGCAATGAGCACGGCCGCGGAGATCCCGTCCTTGTCCCGGACGAGCTCCGGCGCGACACAGTAGCCCAGGGCTTCCTCGTAGCCGTAGCGCAGCCCGGGGACGCGGGCGATCCATTTGAACCCGGTCAGGGTTTCCTCGTGGGTGTAGCCGGCCGACGTCGCGATCCGCGCGAGCAGCCGTGAGGACACGATCGAGTTTGCGAAGACCCCTGTCGGGTCCTCGCCGGCGGCGTCGAGCCGTGCGGCGACGTGCGCCCCCAGCAGCGCTCCGACTTCGTCGCCGCGCAGCATGCGCCAAAGACCGGTGTCCGGGTCCTTTGCCGCGACGGCGGCCCGATCGGCGTCGGGGTCGTTGGCGATCACGAGGTCAGCGTCCAGACCGCCGGCGAGTTCGAGGGCCAGATCCAACGCGCCGGGTTCCTCGGGGTTCGGGAAGCTCACGGTGGGGAAGTCAGGGTCCGGTTCGGACTGCTCGCTGACGACCGTGACGTCGGCGAAGCCGGCGGCGTTCAGCACCGATACCGCGGTTTCGCCGCCGACGCCGTGCATCGGTGTCAAAACAATTTTCAGGGCCCGGGCGGGGAAGTGCGCCGGTGCCGCGAGCCCGGCGACGGCGGCCCGGTAGTCCGCCGCAACTGACTCGTCCAGGACGGTCCAGCCGTTTGCGGCGAGCGGGATGGAGGCGGTGGCGCCGACGGCATCGATCCTGGCCGCGATGAGGGCGTCGTAGGGTGCCACGATCTGGGCGCCGCGGCCGCTGTCCTCGACGGCGTGCCGGCCCAGGTAGACCTTATAGCCGTTGTCCTGCGGCGGGTTGTGGCTGGCCGTGACCATCACGCCGCCGTCGCAGTTGAGCGCCCGGACGGCGTAGGCAAGCAGTGGGGTCGGCAGCGCGGACGGCATCAGGAAGGTCTCAACACCGGCGGCGGTGAGGATCGCGGCGGTTTCTTCGGCGAAGATATCGGAGTTGTAGCGGGCGTCATAGCCGACGACGGCGCGCGGCCGGGTGCCCGGGGAGGCATTGCCCACCGTCTCGGTCAGGAACGCGGTGAAGCCGGCGGCGGCGCGGCGCACCACCACCCGGTTCATCCGGTTGGGGCCTGGACCCAGTGCGGCGCGCAACCCGGCGGTGCCGAACTGCAGCGTGCCGCGGAAGCTGTCCGCGAGTTCCTGGCCGGCTGCGGCGGCTCCGTCCTCCGTCTGCCGGATCAGCTCCGTGAGGGCTGTCGCGGTGGCAGGGTCCGGATCCTGGCCGGCCCAGGTGCGGGCATCGGCGAGCAAGCGGCTGAAATCGGCATCCGTTGACGTCATGGGAACAAAACTAGCCGCAATTGGGCCGTTGTCCCCACTCGACAAGCTGAAGCCGGATACCAGATCCATCACGCCAGAGCGTGAAACGGGCCGGCGCAGGCTCGGCGGCGGGGCCCTTGACCCCCTTTTTCCGGACACGTAATGTCAGGCAAGTGAAGATGGGGCGTGGTGTGGAATGGGCCCTCCACAGTTGCGTGAACATGGCCTGGACCCCGGCCGGCGACGCGGTCAACAGTGCCCGGCTGGCGGCGTACTACCAGCTCCCGGCCGAATACCTGAAGAAACAACTCCAAGCGCTCGTCCGCGCCGGGATTCTGACCTCTGTCTCAGGCCCGGGTGGTGGTTTCCACCTCGCCCGCCGACCGGAAAACATCACGGTCCTGGACATCGTCCTGGCTCTGGAGGGCCCGGAGCCCGCGTTCCGCTGCGAGGCGATCCTGGGCAGTGTCCCGGAACCGGAAGCACAGGAGAACTTCGCCCGGACGTGCCTGATTTCGCAGACCATGCGCCAGGCCGAACTGGCGTGGCGGCAGGCGCTGGCACGCCAGACGATCGCCGGGATCGCCGACTCGATAGAGCGGCGGTTCCCGGCGGTCAAGGCCAAGGCCCTGCATTTCCTGGCCGCGGAGGACTAGCGTCAGAGCTTGGCGATAATCTCCGCGAGCAGCGCCGAGATCCGCGGCCCGGCAGCCTGGCCGGCTTCGAGGACTTCGCCGTGGCTCAACGGCACCGGGCTGATGCCGGCAGCAAGGTTGGTCACGAGGGAGATGCCGAAGACCTCCATGCCCGCATGGCGGCCGGCAATGGCCTCGAGCGCGGTGGACATGCCCACCAGTTCGGCGCCGATCCGCTTCGCGTACTGCACCTCGGCCGGCGTCTCGTAGTGCGGGCCGGTGAACTGCGCGTAAACGCCCTCGTCCAGGGTCGGATCCACCTCGCGGGCGAGGCCGCGGATCCGGGAGGAATAGAGGTCCGTCAGGTCCACGAAAGTGGCACCCTCGAGCGGTGAGGTGGCCGTGAGGTTGATGTGGTCGCTGATGAGGACCGGGGTGCCGGGCGTCCAGTTCTCGTTCAGGCCGCCGCAGCCGTTGGTCAGGACGAGGGTCTTGCAGCCGGCGGCCGCGGCGGTGCGGACCCCGTGGACCACGGCGCGGACGCCCTTGCCCTCGTAGTAATGGGTGCGGGCACCCAGGACCAGGGCGCGTTTGCCGTCCTTGGTCAGTACCGAGCGGATCGTGCCTACGTGGCCTTCCACGGCCGGCGCCGAGAAGCCCGGGATTTCTGCGGCGGACAGGGTGGCAGTGGTCTCGCCGATCAGGTCGGCGGCGTCACCCCAGCCCGAGCCGAGCACAAGCGCGACGTCGTGGGCATCCACGCCCGTCTCTTCGGCGATGTAGGCCGCGGCGTTGCGGGCGGCATCAAAGGGATCTGTGTTCAGGAATTCTGTTGTACTCACCGGTACAAGCTATCGCGTGTCTCCGCCGCTGCCCAGCAGACGCCGCCGGCCGACGCTTCCGGCACGCTGATCCGGACGCTGCAGGCATATGCCGGGCGGACCCGTTGGTGGGGCCGGTCCGGATGGGGGACAATGGCTGATTGTGACTATGCATCCCGATTTCAGCTCACCCCGCATCGCAATCCTCGGCGGAGGGCCCGGCGGCTACGAAGCCGCCATGGTCGCCGCCTCACTGGGGGCCCAGGTCACCGTCATTGAACGGGCCGGCCTTGGCGGCTCGGCGGTGCTGACTGACGTAGTGCCGTCCAAGACCCTGATCGCGACGGCGGATCTGATGACCCGAGTCAGCGAGGCGGGGGAGCTGGGCGTCAAGTTCGACGTCGACGGCGGCGACTGCCTGCCGACGATGCGCGCGGACCTTAAGCACATCAACAACCGGCTGCTGGGCCTGGCCCGGAACCAGTCCGAGGACATCCGCAAGGGCCTGGAGAACCAGAACGTGCGGATCATGATCGGGTCCGGCCGGATGCTGGACAACCACACGATCGAAGTCCAGACCGCCGGGGGCACCGAAACCATTGAGGCCGACGCGATCCTGCTCGCCGTCGGCGCGCACCCGCGCGAGCTGCCCACCGCCCGGCCGGATGGCGAGCGGATCCTGAACTGGACCCAGATCTACAACATGGACGAGCTTCCGGAGGACCTCATCGTGGTCGGCTCCGGCGTCACCGGCGCCGAATTCGCCTCCGCCTACAACGGCCTGGGCTCCAAGGTAACCCTGATTTCCAGCCGTGACCGCGTGCTGCCCGGGTCCGACACCGACGCCGCTGAGGTCCTTGAAGGCGTCTTCGAACGCCGCGGGCTCACGGTGCTCTCCCGCTCACGCGCCGAATCGGTAGAACGCACCGAGGACGGCGTTGTGGCCACCCTCGGTGACGGCTCCACCGTCACCGGCAGCCACTGCCTGGTCTGTGTCGGGTCCATCCCGAACACCGACGGGCTGGGACT
Source organism: Arthrobacter sp. PAMC25284 (assembly GCF_019443425.1). NCBI lineage: Bacteria > Bacillati > Actinomycetota > Actinomycetes > Micrococcales > Micrococcaceae > Arthrobacter > Arthrobacter sp. PAMC25284. The sequence goes on along the minus strand of NZ_CP080382.1, from coordinate 1,371,833 downwards.
GGAGGAAGCCGGCGTCGCGGTCACCGAGAGCGGTCACATCAAAGTCGATGGCGTCTCCCGCACCACTGCCCCAAACATCTACGCGGCCGGCGACTGCACCGGCATCCTGGCGTTGGCTTCCGTAGCTGCAATGCAGGGCAGGATCGCGGTGGCGCACTTCCTGGGCGACGCCGTGATGCCGCTGAAGTTGCACCAGGTGGCGTCCAACATTTTCACCTCGCCCGAAATCGCCAACGTGGGCGTCTCCGAGGCGGAGATCGATTCCGGTAAGTACCAGGCCGACGTTGTGAAGCTGCCGCTGCGCAGCAACGCCCGCGCCAAGATGCGAAACCACCGCGACGGCTTCGTCAAAATCTTCGCCCGCAAGGGCTCCGGCACCGTGATCGGCGGCGTGGTTGTGGGGCCAAACGCCTCCGAGCTGATCTTCCCGATCGCCCTCGCCGTGACCCAGAAACTGCACGTCGACGACGTCGCCAGCACCTTTACGGTGTACCCGTCGCTGAGCGGGTCCATCTCCGAAGCGGCCCGGCGCCTGCACGTGAGGATGTAGCCCCGGGGCTTGGCTCCTCGTGCCTGGCTTCCTGCGCTGCCGCCGGGCGGGACGGGCGTGCCGGGGGACTTTGTCCTCTACAGCCGTCTGCCGTGTGGCGGCCAGACTGGGGGCATGGCCACGGTCTATGTCCCGTACGGGACGGTCGAAGGACAAACAGCAAAAATCGCCGAGTATATTGCCGGGGTGATCCGCAGTCACGGACATGAGGCAACGACCGCTGACATTAAGTCGGCCGGAGACGGCCTTCCCGACGGTGTGGATGCCGTCATCGTCGGGGCGTCTGTCCATATCGGCAAACACGAAAGCCAGGTCCGGGACTTCGTGCGGACCAACCGTGAGGCCCTCCAGCGCCTGCCGTCCGCGCTGTTCTCGGTCAGCCTCGCCGCCGCCCACGGCGGGGAGCAGGAGGCGGAACGCTATGTGGAGAAATTCGAGGCGGCGACCGGGTGGCGTCCGGCCCGCGTTGGCTTGTTCGGCGGCGCACTGCTTTACACCCACTACGGGTTCGTGACGAAGCAGGTGATGAAGACGATCGCTAGCCGCGCGGGCACCGGGGACACGGACACCACGCGCGATTACGTCTATACCGAATGGGACGGCGTGAAGCATTTCACCGAGGACTTCCTGGAAGGCCTGGGATCCTGACTGCCATCACCCATCCGGTTACGATCGGGAGTCCGGAGTTCCTGGCTGACCCGCCTGGCTGTGGACCGCTCCGGGCGCGAACTTGAACCGATGCCGTTCTGGACACGGTGCCGGACGCTGCCCGTGCACCTGGGCTGAGCAGCTAGATGAGCTCGTCGAGCTTCTGCCAAAACGCTTCGCGCAGCGCGCGGCGGACCCCCTGGAGATCGGTCTTGTACTCGCCGATGCGCTGCGCGCAGTCCTTCAGCAGGACCCTGTCGATCTCGACCGGCAGGATGGGCCGGTCCGCCAGTAGATCGTTCAGATCCCCCTGGAACACGGTTCCGTACCAGCTCGCGGCGACACTTTCCCCGACGTCCCGGGCAACGTCCATCGCGGTGTCCTCGAAGTGCGGGGTGTGCCCCGATGACCCGCCGGAGCTGTAGACGATGTGGGCTTCGGCCGGGTGCGGCCGCGGCACCGCGGGATGGAACGGCTTGCGCGGCGGTCCCGGCTTGGCCGCCGGCGGCGCTGCCGGTTTCGGGACAGGACCGGCGAGGTCTGTCCCGGCGGGCGCTGCCGCATCCGTGGAGGGCCGCGGCGCCTCGGTCACCGACTTGGTGAAGCAGGCCTCGATGAGTTCCGCGGGAAGAGTGATGATGCTGTCCACCCGCAGGGCCAGATGCTCCGCCACGGACATCACGCCGAGCCGGTGCCCGGGGTTTTCAAGACCCACCAGCACCACTTTCATGCCGAGGTCCTGCGCCTCCTCGACGGCCTCCGCAAGGTCATCGTCGCCGGAGACCAGGTAGGCGATCGACGCCGCCCGGTTCCGGGCCACCCCGACCAGATCCAGTCCAAGCTTGAGGTCAACGCCCTTCTGCTCACCACTGAAAGAGATGCGGCCGAGCCGGACCTTCACGTCCGGCAGGAGGCCGATCTGTTTGTGCTGGTCCGTGAAGAGGGCGTCTTTAGAGGCGTCGTACCAGTAAACCCGCAGGGCGTTGAGCCCGGAGTGCTCGACGGTACGGTCCAGGATGCCCCGGATGAGCCGCTCGAAGTCCACCCGGAAGGCCGACCGCAGGGACGTCCCGGCAACCTGGGTACCTCCGACGGCCAGCAGGAATCCGGCGTCAACGAATATTGCACTCTGCGTGACCATGGGCTTGATGCTACCGTCCGGGTCCGTCCGCCGTGGATGTTTGGGACGGCCCGTGCGCGCCGAACGCCGGGCAGGTCGCGCACGGGCCGGGACAGATTACCGCGGATGAATCAGCGGACGTGGAAGCCCGCCTGGGTTACAGGCACGGTCTCATCCCGGCCACCACCGCAGTTGGCGGCTCCGGGACCGATCTGGGGGAGGGAGAAGTTCTGCGCACCTTCTGTGTCGAGGGTGAAGGCCACCATCTTGCCGTCGAGGATAACCCCGGCTGCGGTCTCGCCCTTGGTGATGGTTCCGCTGACTTCTGTCCGGCCGTCATGGAACTCCAGGCATGTCACCCGGGCCGTGAAATGGGATAGCCCCGACGGGCTTTGATGCGTGAAGGACAGCCGTCCGTCGGCCACACCGTCGCTGCCGAGTTTGCCTTCGACCGACAGCCTGCGCTGGTCCTCCGGCAGGGAACTCACGGCCGCCCCGTTGATGCGATGTGACGCGCTGGCGCTGGAGTCGATGGGGGGATTGCCGCCCGCGTCCGCGAACGCCGGACTCGGAGCGAGCAACGCCAGGGCGGCGATGCTCATGGGGGCAAGGATGGTTCGTAGGCGCACAGTGGTCTCCTATGAGGGATGGATGCCGGATGACCAGCCCCACCCTACGCACCCGTTGGTTCGGGGTTCTGTAATCCAGCACACTGAACTCTGATCCCCGTACCGCACCCTTACGCCGTTATTGTCCCGTTTTGGCGGTGGCTCTAGCTGCGGGCGTAGGGTGGCACCGTGTCGGCGGGGGTGAAGGACTCGAACCACTGCCCGACGCCGGGCGGGACAGTGCCGGCGCCGCCGTCGGCGTCGTCCGCGTACAGCCATTCGCTGTCCGCGTCTTCCAGCAGAACTTCCTCGACGGCGGCCCGCCAGTCGTCCGGAAGGTCCAGTTCGTAGATGTCTTCGGTGATTTGCGCCTGATCCAGCAGGGCGCGCACGGCGAGTTCGGCGGCGAGGCAGCCGGGGGCGGTCCAGCCCCGGACCAGCGACGCGGTGACGTCGGAGGCGACGACGATGAACTTCCGGGTGAACTTGACGTCGTAGTCGGCGGCGAACTGGGGTGGCAGCGAGAACAGGGCCGAGGACCCGGCAATGTTGGCAGGGGTGACGGTCTCCAGCTGGCCCAGAGTTTCAAGGTCGCGGAAGAGCTGGTCCAGCAGGACACTCGATGAGTTCCACAGCAACCCGGCGAGCAGGCGCGTTTGGCGCAGGGCTTTCTCGCGGTCCTCCGAAGCGGCGGCTGACATCTCCGCCAGATCCTCGGGATCAAACAGGAGCCGCTGCTCAGCGGTCATGTCATCCGGGTGCGGGTCGAGGCCCAGCAGTTCCAGGCTCAGCCCGGTAAGTTTTCCGGCGTCCGCCAGCAGTTCGTCGGTGATGTCCTCGTCGTCGGCGCTCATGGCCCCGATGCTACCTGCCATTCGGCGACCGGCCGATTCGGATGACGCGTTTGAGTCCGGGGAGTGGATTGATTCCATTCCTCTGACATTTACCTGATGTCGATGATTCGCCGGTGGGCAGCACGTCCCGTAGGCCGATCATCACGGGATGAGTCGCGTCACTGTCCAGAACAGGGCCCACGGCGCCAATCGCGACGCAGACGGCAAGCCGGACGAATTCGACCCGGCGCGGAAGGAGCCTCCCCAGCAGGGCATAGGAAGCCATAACGATGCCCACGACGGCGACCTGCGCGAGGTCGATCCCGAGGTTGAAGGTCAGGAGGGCGACGGCGTGGTCCGCCGTCGCCAGCCCGAGATCGGCGAGACTCGACGCAAAGCCCAGTCCGTGCACCAAGCCAACCACGCCCGCGATCCACCAGGGATGCGTTCCCAGTTTCGAACGCACCACGAGGGCGGCGACGCCGGCGATCGACAGCCCAATGGCAGGTTCGACAATCTGCGCAGGCACGGGAAGCAAGCTGAAATATGCCAGGCAGAGGCTCACTGCGTGGCCGACCGTGAAGGCTGTGACGAGCTTGACGACGCGCCATGCCGTGGCGCGGGTGATTTGCGTACCCACCACGCCGAGCGTCAGCACCACGAGGAAAAGCGTGTGGTCGAGCCCGAGCCGAATGTGTTCGACACCTTGCCGGAGGAAAGACGTTGCGGTGGCCCACGTGTCGAGCGTGAACGTGACCGTGCCGTCGTCGCTGAGTTGTCCTACGACCGCACTGTCTGCATCGGAAACCACCACCGTGTCACCCGGCGAGTTGAAGCCCCAGGAGAACGCCAGTTGCGACAACCCGCCGTCGAACGGTCCAGAGACGAAGGCGAGTCCGACGTCCGCCGATGCTGTGCCGGTGTCCTTTTCAGGAAAGGAGAGACCGGCCCCGACTATCGACATTTCGGTCCCGTTGACTACAAGCTCGACCCGTTCACGCGCGGTAGATACGAGGCCCGCGGAGACTGCAGACTGCTGCTCCTTGAACTCGGACTCGTCGAGCAGCCCGTCGCCTGAGGTGTCCTTGAACCCGAGGTCCGTGTACTCGACCAGCGCAGTGCCCACAATGCGGTTTTCCTCAACAGCAAGGGACAGTGCGTCGCTCGTTTCATCGTGGGCGTACGCAGCCGGCGCCGCCGCGAGGAGGATGCCTGTTGCGGCGAGTCCGAGCAACGCGGCGGCCCACCGGTGTGGCGCGGGCCGCCACAATACTTTATTTGCCACGGATCAGTTGTTGCCGGGCGCACCGCCCGCGGGCACGCCTCCGGCCGGGGGACCACCACCATCCCCTTCACCGGCGACGGTTTGACCGACCAGGCACTGGATCACCTGGTTTTTTGCGGCGGAGTTCGCGTGATAGTGGTAACCCTCGGCCTCGGTGGTGTGTCCGTTGCATTCGTCCAGTTGGACGTTCGCAAGTTCAGCTTCGCTGTACGGGCTGTGCACGGGGTAACCGTCCATGGCGTAGCCGAACATGGCGGTTTCGCCCTCGCTGGCCGTTCCGGTCTCGGAGCATCCCGTTGCCCCGTGCAGGTGGTAACCCTCGAACGGGTTGAAGTGGCCGCCGCAATCGTCGAATGATGCGATCGTGTAAGCCCCGAGGATGGCGTCGACCGGCGCCGAGGCGGCGATGATCACACCGTCCAGCGTGACGCCCTGGTTTCCCTGAGGTTCGCTCGGGGCCGCAGCGGCCACGGGGCTCGTCGGGATCAGGACGGTGGACGTGATGGGCTCACCGTTCTCCAGATAGTCCACGCTGCCTTCAATGCAGTAGTTCTGGTACGCCGGATCGACGTCGGGGCGCGCTGCGGCTTCGAAGGCTTCTGCAGTATCAGTCACGAAGACGTTGCCGTTTTCGTCGTACATCTGCCAACCGCTGTCGTTGTACTTCTCAGCAAGGTTCGCGATGAACTCCCCGTCGAGGTCGTAGACGCCTTCGCCGTCGAACCAGATACCGGCCTTGTCCGCGCCCGTGGTGATGGTTTCGGGGCAGAACGGTCCGACCTCATGGTCCGTGGGATAGCCGGAGATCGTGATCTCGTAGCAGGTTGTCTCGGCGCCTCCACTCAGCGTGCAGTCCACCGTGGACGGATCGCCAACAACTGCACCGGCCTTGAACAGCGTCAGGTCAACGCCGGTTGATGCCGCGGCGGATTGCGTGGCGGTCGCGGAGGCCTCGGTTGTCGTGGCGTCCGTGGTCGTACCGGGCGAGGAGCATGAAGAGGCGAAGAGGGCAACGACTGAAAGCAGGCCGGCAACCGCGGACGGGCGACGAAGTGCATGGGGAGGAGATGAAATCATGGATTCAAGGTAGCCATCGATGCTGTGATGAGGCTGTGTCGATGCTTTAGAAAGCACACAGCACTATAAGAACGGGAACCCCCGTCAGGCATCCTGACGGACGGGGGCTTCCCGCGCTGCGGGCAATCACCCTAATCAGCGAGCCCTGAGCGGTGCCGACCCTGTCGCAGGGACGATCACCATACTGAACTGCCTCGCGTCGCGAGACGGCACCCGCGGGCGAGCCTTCACCGTGGAGGAGATCTTCCGACCACATTTCCAGGCCCGCAACGTGGTGGGACTGCAGCGCCGGCAACCGAATTTTGGCGGGAAAGCCTTATCACTGCAACGGCTGGTCTGGCGTTACGCGTGCGGCCGGGCCACTTAGTCGCAGGGGAGGTTCCGGCAAACAGAAAGCCTGGACATGCTAATCGCGCTCAACTCGGACCTTCCCGCGTTGAGCGCACTTCACCCGTTAAGCGACGGCCCCTTGAAAGTGGGCCTCGATGATCCCCCTAATGTCCTCGTGGCAGCCGCCGCAGCCCGTGCCTGCGCGGGTGGCGCCCGAGACCTCGGACACGGTGCCGCACCCGTCAGCTGCAGCAGAGGCAATCGCGGTGCCGCTGACGCCGGCGCACCGGCACACGGTCCGTGCCGGGTCGGCCGCGCCGGCGGCTGCCACCTGGTCCGGGCCGTCGAGGCGCAGCAGGAGCGAACGGTCCGCCGGGAGTTCGGCGCCGCGTTCGAAGAGCTGCACGAGTTCGGCCGCGGTGCGGGGCATCCCCACCGCCACAAGCCCCTCCAGGACTCCGGCGCGGGTGATCATCTTGACGTAACGGCCATGCTCCGGATCGGCCCACTGGGCCACCTGCAGCCGGGCCCGTCCATTGACCGCCCCGGTGGCGAGCGCCTCTTCATCCCACGGCTCCGCGCCGTTGTCCCCGGCCACGGCCATGTTCATGCCGCGGGCCTTGAGGACTATAACGCCCGGCTGTTCCGGTGCCAGCGGCGGCAGCGCGTCGGCACCCGCAGCAGCATCCGCCGCAGCGTCCGACGACGGCCCGGCATCAGCTTTAGACTCCGCAGCCAGCAGCATCAAATACTCGGCCAGCCATTCGGCCTGCCGCCACCCCGGACCCACCAGCCCGGACGGTCCGCGCGCGGTGCGGCACTCGGCGCATTCCGGATCGGGGCAGCGGACCTCGGCGCAGTCGCCGATCGCGAAGATGTGCGGCTCATGGTGTGCCCGGAGCTTATGGTCCACCAGGATGCCGGTACCGGTGGAGAGTCCGCAGCCCTCGGCGAGTTCCGTCCGCGGGCGGACACCGCAGGAGAGCACCAGCAGGTCGCCGTCGATCGCGGACCCATCGTCCAGGAGCAGCGCTGAGAAGCCGCCGTCGGGGGCGTTGTGTTCGAGGCCGGTGGACCGGGCGTTCCCGGCCATCCGCACACCACAGTTGCGCAGGCTCGTGGCCAGCACGGCCCCGCCGCCGCGGTCGATGTTCCGGCCCAGCGGGTGCGGTCCGTTGTGCACCACAGTCACCGTGGCGCCTTCCTCGGCCGCGGCCAACGCCGTCTCCAGGCCCAGCACGCCGCCGCCGAGGACCACCACGCGCTTGCCGCCGGCGACAGCGCTCCGCAGCACCGCGGCATCGCGCAGATCCCGCAGGGCGGTCACGCCCGGGGGCAGCACCGGGGCCGCCGGATCCGGGTTCAGGCCTGTCAGGTTGGGGATCACCGGGCGGGAGCCGGTGGCGAAGACCAGCCGGTCGTAGCCGGGGGAGGTGCCGTCGGTGAGGATGAGCCGCTGGCGGGCGCGGTCCACGCGGCGGACGCGTACTCCCAGCCGGACGTCGACGCCGTCGGCGATCAGCGCGGCAGCGTCCGCCAGTGCCAGCGCCTCCTCCGTGGTGCGGCCGACGCCGAGGTCGGCCACGAGGACACGGTTGTAGGCCGCCTCGGGCTCCTCTCCGATGACCGTCAGCCGGGCCAGGCCCTTGCGTACGGCCGGCAGCAGTTCGTCAATCAGCCTCGCGGCGACGGGTCCGAAACCCACCACCACAATCCGCTCGCTCATGAGGACTCCTCTGCTTGAAGGACGGGAAAACCAGTGACACGTACGGCCGCGGCCGGGCGGATCCACACTGTGCTGAATTTGAACTCGGGCATCCCGGAGATGGGGTCCGTGGCCGCTTCGGTGAGACGGTTGGCGCTCTCCAGCTCGGGGAAGTGGAAGGGCAAGAACACTGTCTCCGGGCGGATGTCCGTGCTCAGGGCGGCCCGGCAGGCAACCTCGCCGCGCGCGTTCGAGATCAAGACGAGATCGCCGTCGGCGATGCCCTGGGCGGCGGCCGTTGCGGGATGGAGCTGCAGCCGGGCTTCCGGCTGGGCCTCGGCGAGGGCGGCCACCCGGCGGGTCTGCGCCCCGGACTGGTAGTGCTCCAGGAGCCGGCCGGTGATGAGCGTCATCGGTTTGCCGCCGCGGTTCCTGCGGGCCGGTTCTGCCGCCGGAGAAGAGGGAGAAGCCCGACGCCGGGGCGTCACGGCGGTGAACACCGCGCGGCCGTCCGCGTGGGCGAACGAGTCGAGGAACAGCCGGGGCGTGCCTTCGCTGCCGGCGGGGTAGGGCCAGTAGGCAGCGTCGCCGCGGTCCAGCATGGCGTAGTCGATCCCGGAGTAGTCGGCCAGGCCGCCGGCCGAGGCAAGGCGCAATTCCTCGAAGACGGTTTCCGGGTCCGCGCTGAAGGTCGACGGGGCATCCAGGGCCTCGGCCAGCCGGGCCATGATCCACAGCTCGCTGCGGACCCCGGGCGGGGGAGCGAGGGCGTGGCGGCGGCGGAGCACCCGTCCTTCGAGGTTGGTCAGTGTGCCTTCCTCTTCGGCCCACTGCGTTACCGGCAGGATCAGGTCTGCTTCGACGGCGGTCTCGGACAGGAAGAAATCGCACACCACGAGGAAGTCCAGGCTGCGCAGGCCTGCAATGACGGCGTTGGCGTCCGGGGCGGAGACCGCCACGTTGGCGCCGTGCACGAAAAGGCAGCGGACGCCGTCGGGCTGTCCCAGGGACTTCAGGAGCTCGACGGCGGGGACACCGGGGCCGGGGATGAGGGATTCGGGAACATCCCAGACCTTGGCCATGTGGGCGCGGGCCGCGGGATCGGTGATCTTGCGGTAGCCGGGGAGCTGGTCGGCCTTCTGGCCGTGTTCGCGGCCGCCCTGGCCGTTGCCCTGGCCGGTGAGGGTGCCGTAGCCGCTGCGCGCCGAGCCCGGCAGACCCAGCAGCAGGCTCAGGTTAATGGCGGCGGTGGCGGTGTCCGTGCCGTCCACGTGCTGTTCCACGCCGCGGCCGGTGAGGATGTAGCTGCCGCCCTTGGTGGCGCCGTCTGCCAGCCGCCGGGCGGTGTCCCGGATCAGCCCGGCGGGAACGCCGGTGAGGGACTGGACCCGTTCGGGCCAGTAGGAGGCGACGCTGCGGGCCAGGGAGTCGTAGCCGGTAGTGCGGGCCGCAATGTACCCCGCGTCGGCCAGGCCTTCGTGGATCACCACGTGGGAGAGGCCGAGAAGGAGCGCGAGGTCGGTGCCCGGCAGCGGCTGCAAGTGCAGGCCGCCGCCGTCGGACGTGAAGGCCGCGGTGGCGGAGCGGCGGGGATCCACCACAATCAGTCCGCCGGCGTCGCGGGCGCCCTGGAGGTGCTGAACGAAGGGCGGCATGGTCTCGGCGACGTTTGAGCCGAGCATCAGGATGGTGCTGGCGGCGTCGAGGTCCGCCAACGGGAACGGCAGTCCGCGGTCCAGGCCGAAGGCGCGCATGCCGGCCGCGGCCGCGGAGGACATGCAGAAGCGTCCGTTGTAGTCGATCCGTGAGGTGCCCAGGGCCAGCCGGGCGAATTTGCCCAGCTGGTAGGCCTTCTCATTGGTCAGTCCGCCGCCGCCGAATACGCCGACGGCGTCCGCCCCGTGCAGGGCACGGGTCTGCTTTACGGCGGAGGTGACAAACGCCAGGGCGTCGTCCCAGCTGATGGGCCGGTGGACGCCGTCCGGGCCCTTGAGCAGAGGTTCGATGACGCGGCCCGGGTGGTTCAACAGCGACGCCGACGTCCAGCCCTTGCGGCACAGGCCGCCGCGGTTGGTGGGGAAGTCCCGCCCGCTGACGTCCAGCAGCGGGGCCGCCGGCGTCAGCGTGTCCGCAGCGGGCACCTGTATTGCCGGTGCGGCCACCACGGGCTCTGACCCCGGCGTTTCAGCCGGGGTCAGAGCCTTCGGGGAGGTCAGCGTCATGGCGCACTGCAGGGCGCAGTAAGGGCAGTGCGTGGCGGCGCTGGGGCTCATGTTAGACGTGTCCGTTTCCGTTGCGGTTGGCGTTGCGGATGTAGCAGGCCCAGCAGACGACCAGCATCAGCACGTAGGCGCCGACGAAGCCGTAGAAGGCCGGGGTGTAGGAGCCGCTGGCGCTGTTGGAGGCGTTTAGCACCTGCGGGATGACGAAGCCGCCGTAGGCGCCGATGGCGGAGATGAGGCCGAGTGCCGAGGAGGCGAGGCGCTGGGTGGCCACCGTGCTGGCTCCGGAGCGTGCGGCGCGGCTGGAGGTGGCGAAGATGACCGGAATCATCCGGTAGGTGGCGCCGTTTCCGAAGCCGCTGGCGGTGAAGAGGAGCATGAACAGGAACAGGAAGAGCCAGAAGTTCTTCAGCGGCAGGGTCCAGACCATCGTCAGCGTGATGACGGCCATGGCGGCGAAGGCTGCCACCGTCATCCGGGCGCCGCCCCGGCGGTCCGCCAGGCGTCCGCCGTAGGGGCGGGCCAGGGAACCGACCAGCGGGCCGAGGAAGGCCAGCGAGAGTGCCACAGTGCCGACGCCGATCGAGGAGAACTCCGGAAAGTAGTCCTTGATGAGCTTGGGGAAGACCCCGGCGAAGCCGATGAACGAGCCGAAGGTGCCGATGTACAGCAGCGCCATGATCCACAGGTGCGGTTCTTTCAGGGCGGCGAGCGAACCGGCCACATCGCCCTTGGCGCTGGTGAGGTTGTCCATGTACTTGTAGGCACCGAATGCCGCCAGCAGGATCAGCGGCACCCAGATAAGCCCGGCGGCGGGCAGGTTCACGGTGCCGGCAGCCAGGAGCGTGATGGCGATCGGAACGGCGAGCTGCGCGACGGCGGCACCGAGGTTTCCGCCCGCTGCGTTCAGGCCCAGCGCCCAGCCCTTTTCCCGGGCCGGGTAGAAGAAGGTGATGTTGGCCATCGAGCTGGCGAAGTTGCCGCCGCCAAAGCCTGCGAGGGCCGCGACCAGCAGCATCACACCGAACGGGGTGGCCGGGTTGGAGACGCACAGGGCCAGTCCGATGGCGGGAATGAGCAGCAGCAGGGCCGAGACGATGGTCCAGTTGCGGCCGCCGAAGCGGGGGACCATAAAGGTGTAGGGGATCCGGAGGGTGGCTCCGACCAGGCTTGGCATGGAAATCAGCCAGAAGATTTCGGAGGTGGTGAACGTGAAGCCCGCTGCAGGCAGCTGGACAACCACGATGGACCACAGCTGCCAGACGACGAAGCCCAGGAACTCGGCGAAGATCGACCAGTTCAGGTTCCGGCGGGCGATGGGACGGCCCACCGACTCCCACTGGTCTTTGTTCTCGGCATCCCAGTTGGCGATCCAGCGGCCGGGCCGGTGCTCAAGGGTAAGGGTGTCGGCGGCGCGGGTGTCGCGGACGGGTGCGGTGCTTTCGGCAGTCACGGGGGAGACCTCCTTTGGGGTGTGGTCCTTCCACGGTAGGGATCTTGCGTTTCCGGAACCCTCGCGCTTTGTTAACGGGCTGTGACGTTTCCCTATCGGCGCCTATCCGGAGGCGTGAGGGTTCGGTGAGGTCAACTGTGAGGTCCATCACGTGAGACAATGCGTGAATGTCCAAATGGTGGACATTCATCAACTGACCGGATGGTCGGGAACTATTATCGGTCTCTACCCAAATCCCTCTTTTCGGGCGGCCCATGGCGTTTTCTGCGCAGAAACCCCGTCCGGTCCTCAAGAAAGCGTCTCTCTATGTCCTCAAATGTCACCCTGACTCAGCAGGGGGCCGGCAAGCAGGTGAACTCGCGCGGCCGCGTGATTGTCGCCAGCCTGATCGGCACCACCGTCGAGTTCTACGACTTCTACGTCTATGCCACGGCCGCCGTGCTCGTGTTCCCCAAGCTGTTCTTCCCAGGCCAGAACGAGACCACCCAGCTGCTGAGTTCCTTCGCAGTCTTCGGCGTGGCGTTCATCGCGCGTCCGCTCGGCTCTATTGTTTTCGGCCACTTCGGCGACAAATTCGGCCGGAAGGGGACCCTGGTCGCGTCGCTGCTGACCATGGGAATTGCCACCTTCCTCATCGGCTGCCTGCCGACCGCGCTGGTCCCGGGCTGGGAATTCTGGGCGCCGGCGCTGCTTGTGGTCATGCGCTTCGCCCAGGGCCTGGCGCTCGGCGGCGAGTGGAGCGGTGCGGCCCTGTTGGCCACAGAGAACGCCCCGGCCAACAAACGCGCCATCTACGGCACGTTCCCGCAGTTGGGGGCGCCGATTGGCTTCATCATCGCCAACGTCATCTTCCTGGTCTTCAGCTACGCGCTGTCCCCGACGGCCTTCATGGAGTGGGGCTGGCGCGTGCCGTTCCTGCTCAGCGCCGTGATGGTGATCATTGGGCTGTACGTCCGGCTCAAGCTCATCGAAACGCCCGCGTTCACCAAGGTGCTTGAATCCAAAGAGGTCGCCAAGCTCCCGCTGGCCCGGGTGTTCAAGACCAGCCTTCGCCCGCTGATCCTCGGCACCTTCATCATGCTCGCCACCTACGTGCTCTTCTACCTGATGACCACCTTCACGCTGACCTACGGCACCCGGGCCTCCAGCCTGGATACGGCCAGGGCCGCAGCCGAGAAGGCCGGGAAGCCGATGTCCGAGGCGGCAGCGGCCGCGTTTGTGCCCGGTCTGGGCTACAGCCGCAACGACTTCCTCTGGATGCTGATCGCCGGCGTGGTGTTCTTCGGTATCTTCACCCTGGTCTCCGGGCCGCTGGCCGAGAAGTACGGCCGCCGCAAGATGCTGCTCACTGTCACCGGCGGCATCTTCGTCTTCGGCCTGCTGTTTGTCCCGCTCTTCAGCGGCGGCTTCGTGGGCACCATGGGCCTGCTGGTGATCGGCTTCTCACTGATGGGCCTGACTTTTGGTCCGATGGGTGCGCTGCTGCCGGAGCTGTTCCCGACCAACGTCCGGTACACCGGCTCCGCGGTCAGCTACAACGTCGCCAGCATTCTCGGCGCAGCCGTAGCCCCGTTCATCGCCGTCTGGCTCTGGGAAATTGGCGACGGCAGCCCCGTGCTGGTCGGTGTGTACCTCACCGCCATGTCCGTGCTGACGCTGATCGCCCTGTTCGTCAGCAAGGAAACCCGCGACCTGGACTATGAGAACAACGTCGCCTGAGGACTCAGTTCCTGTAGTGAAACCGGCGAGTTGACGCCGGTGTGCTGAACGGAGAGGCCCGGTGTGTTCGCTTAACACACCGGGTCTTCGTGCATCCGGCGGCGCCTACCCGGCGGTGCCTACGAGGCGTAGCGCTCCACAAAGTTCCGCAGGATGGTCATGGGCTCCGTGACGATGACAAGTCCAGCGGCGGCCATCAGCTCTTCGGCTGATTCGGGCGGGAAATACCCGGCATGGCGGTAGATATCGATACGGGTGATAAGGCCGCCGACGTCGAGCTCCGGATGGAACTGGGTCGCGTATAGGTTGTTCCGGATCCGGAACATCTGCACGGGACAGGACAGGGAGCCGGCCAGCAGCACCGCGTGGGCGGGCAGGACCCGGACGGCTTCCTTGTGGCCGACAAAGGCCGTGAAGTGCTCCGGCATGCCCTTGAGCAGGGGATCCGCGAGCCCCTCGTCGGTGAGCCTGATGGTCACCCCGCCGAGCCCTTCGCCAAAGGTCCGGTCGATGACCGCGCCCTGGTGCAGGCCCAGTGTCCCGACCCCGTAGCAGGCGCCCAAAAAAGGGAAGTCAGCCGCCACGATCCGGTCCAGGAGCGCGGCAAGCTCGCGCTCCACCCGGTGTTGGGCTGCGCTCTTTTCCTCTTCCGGGTCGCTGGAGGTGAACGGACTGCCGCCGACGATCACGCCGGAATAGTCGTCCAGATCCAGTTCCGGCAGGGGAGCGGCTTCCATCCGGATACGGTGCAGCTGTCCCGCGGTGAGTCCGCCGTAACGCAGGTAAGAGTGGTATTCGTCCTCGGCGGCGTCGTCCTCGGCCCGTGAGGCGAGGAGCAGGAAGGGTTTCACAGACCCAGTGTGCATGGGCCGGCCCCGGCACGCCAGTGGTGCGCCGGGGCCGGCCACGCGGCGGCTACTCCGCCGGGCTGTCCTCAATCAGGGCGATGATGGCTCCGGCGGAGACGGTCTCGCCGGCGGCAGCGGCCAGCCCGATCACGATGCCGGAGCGGTGCGCGGTCAGCGGCTGTTCCATTTTCATGGCCTCGAGCACCACGACGAGGTCGCCTTCGGAGACCAGGGCGCCCTCCATGACGGCCACTTTGACGATGGTGCCCTGCATGGGCGAGGTCAGGGCGTTGCCGCTGGCAGCGGCGGCCGTGCCGCCGCTGCGGACACGTTTTTTGGCCTTGGCCGGCTTGGCAGCGCCCGTGCCGCCCGTGCCTGCGCCCAGCGACGCCGGCAGTACAACTTCCAGGCGCTTGCCGCCGACTTCGACGACGACGCGCTGGCGTTCGCCGGCGTCGTACTCCTCGGCGCCGGCACCGGTCGGAGTCCAGGCGGGAATGTTGTTGACGAAAGCGGTCTCAATCCACCGGGTGTGGACCTTGAACGGCCCCTCGGCGGGGGCGAAGTCAGGGTTGGTCACCACTGCGAGGTCGAACGGGATCACGGTCGGGATGCCCTCGACCACCATTTCCTCCAGCGCGCGGCGGGACCGCTGCAGCGCCTGGGCCCGGGTGGCGCCCGTAACGATCAGCTTGGAGAGCATGGAGTCGAAGTTTCCGCTGATCACGTCGCCCTGCTCCACGCCGGAATCGATCCGGACGCCGGGGCCGGTCGGGTTCTTCAGTCCGGTGATGGTTCCCGGTGCGGGCATAAAGTTCCGCCCCGGGTCTTCGCCGGTGATCCGGAATTCAATCGAGTGGCCGCGGACCTCGGGATCGCCGTAGCCGAGTTCCTCGCCGCGGGCGAGCCGGAACTGTTCGCGGACCAGGTCGATTCCGGTGACCTCCTCGGAGACGCAGTGTTCCACCTGCAGCCGGGTGTTGACCTCGAGGAAGGAAATGGTGCCGTCCTGCCCGACGAGGAATTCGCAGGTACCGGCCCCGAGGTAGCCGGCTTCCTTAAGGATGGCCTTGGAGGAGTCGTAAAGGCGCTGGTTCTGATCATCGGTGAGGAACGGGGCCGGGGCCTCCTCGACGAGCTTCTGGTTGCGGCGCTGCAGCGAGCAGTCACGGGTGGAGACCACCACGACGTTGCCGTGGGCGTCGGCGAGGCACTGGGTCTCGACGTGGCGCGGGGCGTCCAGGAAGCGCTCAATGAAACACTCGCCGCGGCCGAAGGCGGCGACGGCCTCACGCACGGCCGACTCGAAGAGTTCGGGGATTTCCTCGCGGGTGCGGGCAACCTTGATGCCGCGGCCACCGCCGCCGAAGGCCGCCTTGATGGCAACCGGCAGACCGAACTGGTCGACGAAGGCAAGTATTTCTTCGGCGGATTCCACCGGGTCGGCGGTGCCGGGGACCTGGGGAGCACCGACCTTTTCGGCGATGTGGCGGGCCTGGACCTTGTCGCCGAGGGCGGAGATCGCCGCGGGGGAGGGGCCGATCCAGGTAATGCCGGCGTCGATGACCTTGGCGGCGAACTCGGCGTTCTCCGCCAGGAACCCGTAGCCCGGGTGGATGGCGTCCGCCCCGGAGCGGTGGGCCACGTCGATCAGTTTGTCCATCACGAGGTAGGACTCCGCGGCGGTATTGCCGCCGAGTGCGTAAGCCTCGTCGGCCAGCCGGGCGTGCAGCGCGTCCCTGTCCGGGTCCGCATAGACGGCCACGGAGGCGAGGCCTTCATCGCGGGCGGCGCGGATGATGCGCACGGCGATTTCGCCGCGGTTGGCGATCAGCACCTTGCTCATCGGACGGGCGCCGGCGGTGGCCGGGGGCACTGGACTTGCGGACTGCTCCGATTTTGCTGACAAGGCGTCTCCTTCTTTCCTTCTGGGAGCCTAGCGCGGTTTTGTGGGGTCCGCTGATATTACTTGCGGAATCCGCGGGTAAACGGCACAGCCTTTGTAGGGTTGCTACAACGGGCCCCGAAATAGCCCCATAAGGTCCGCTATTCGGCGGGAACGGCCGTCCCGGTGTCCCAGAGTTCGGTGATGCCGACGTGGGCGTGGTTCAGCAGCCCGCGGAGGGTTGAAATGGAGAGCCCGACGACGGTGTGGGGGTCGCCGTCGACCTTGTGGATGAAGGCCCCGCCGAAGCCGTCGATGGTAAAGGAGCCCGCGCAGTGCAACGGCTCGCCGGTGGCGATGTAGGCGTCGATCTCCGCCTCCGTCATCTCGGTGAAATGCACCTCGGCGGAGGTGACGGACCCCAGCGTCGCGCCGGACCCGGCGGCCCCGCCGGCCGGGTCCCTGTCGGTGTCCCGGCAATCGATCAACCAGTGGCCCGTGTGCAGGACCCCCTTGCTGCCGCTCATCCGCAGCATCCGTTCCCGGGCGACGTCGGCCGTGTACGGCTTGCCATGCGCCTCGCCGTCGAACTCGAAGACCGAATCACAGCCGATCACCAGGGCTCCGTCCGCCTCCGGCAGCGAGGCGACGGCCTCGGCCTTGGCGCGGGCCAGCAGCAGGGCGGTGTCGTGCGGGTCGGTCACCCCGTAGCGGGCCTGGACGGCGTCCTCATCCACGTCCGAGACCAGGATCTCGTGGGCGATGCCGGCGTCGGTCAGCAGCTTGGTGCGGGCGGGGGACTGGGAGGCAAGAATAAGGCGGGTCACCGCACCAGCCTAGTTCACCGTCTCGTAGCGGCAGATGGCTCGGCAATAGAAGTCAGAGGTGCTCAGGAGGCTTTTCCATGGACGGCAATCAGAAGTCCGAAGTGGTTCAATTGGCAGGCATGTCGCTCGCGGACCTGCTCCGGATCGTGGCCGCCTCCCGGCCCCGGCCGGCGCTGGATACCGGCCAGCTCAACGAATGGCGCGCCGCGCTCTTGATGCGGGAAACGACGCGCCTCGCAACTGCGGACCGGGGCCGCTGTGGACGAGGAGCTCGCAGCCGACACAGGCGCCTTGCGCAACGCCGGTGACCGGGCCATCATCGCCGCGACGAGGGCGGCCGCCTATCGGCGGGATCCGCGGTCCGTCACCGGACGCGCCGCCACGCGGACGCCGCCCGCCCCGCCGGCGATGCGAGGAGCCGCGGGCAGCTTATGGCCGATGCACTGACCGAACGAACTACCGGGCGGCCCGGCGGGATCAGCGGGATCGAAATCGAGCTCGTCATGACGGACAGAACTCTGGTCCAGGCAGACAGCGGGGTCGCCTTCCCCGCCGGTGAACGAGCGGGCCGAGCTAACCAACGGGTGGCGGATAGTTCCGTACGACTCAGGCCGCGGGCCCACACGATAGCTTTGGTTTCCATGAATCCTTTTGGGCTGCCGGACCACCAACTCGCCGCATTCGCTGCCCCGCCACTGGAGTACCTTCCTGCCGGGTTCAACGCCGAGGCAGTTGATGCGCTGGCCGCCCGAGTGACGGACGCCTACTGCGGCGTTGGGGTGCGTGGCTTCACATTCTGGGAGCAACCCGGCCTCGACATCGTCTCCGCCGAACGCTGGGCAACCCTCGTGGCCGGACGCATGGACGTAGCGGCGAGAGCTGACGAGCGGGAGCTGACCGGGACTCTGACGACGTCATGGCCGGAAGCAGCGACTGAAGTGTTTGCCGGGTACCAGCACGAACATCAGTCGTGGCGGTCCGACACCCCAGAGCTGGCCTCGTTTGTTTCGGAGTCCGACCAAAAGGGGCTCCAGGAAGCCGCGGACCAGGGCCTGCTGATGTCGCTGCGCGACAATCAAGGCTTTGCGGGATTGGCCGCCGCGACTATCGCACCGCTCTTTGGCCGACGTGCGGTCTGCATGCTGGACATGTTCCTGGCGGAACGTCTGCGTGGCAAGGGCCTGGCTCCGGCGATCCAGTCCACGTTCCTGGCCCGTCAACGCTCGGGGGCGGACATCGTTTGGGGCCACATCCACGCTGGGAACTTGCCCTCGCTGCACACGGCCCAGAAGCTGGGCCGTGTGCCGGTCCAGCAAGAGTACTTCGTCAGTCTGTCGGCTCCTTGAAACTACCGGTTTTTCGCGTTGGGGCAAGTGCGCTACCGCAAAGAGGATAAGCTGCCGGTCCGACCAGCGGGCTGTGCTGCGGCGGAGAACCCGGGCCTTCGACGGGTCTGCCACTGGGACCCTGTGCGGGCCTCGACGCCAAAGTCCTCTCCGCGTCCGCCGGCACCTCTCACTTCAAACCGAAAGACACTTCCTGCCCCTCCGTGTGCGTGGCCCCGCCAATGCCCACCGCCGACCCGGTGCTGCTCACCAAAGCCGCCCGCCCTTCGCAAGGATCAGGGGCGGCTTTGGCGGACGAAATGCTGCTACCGGGCCGCAGCCTCGACCGGCTCCACGTTAGCCGCATCGCTGCCGGCGCCCGTCGTGCGGAGCTTCGCACCCTCGACGTCCACATCCGGCAGGATGCGGTCAAGCCAGCGCGGCAGCCACCAGGCCTTCTCGCCGAGCAAGTACATCACGGCCGGGACGATCGTCATCCGGACCACAAAGGCATCCACCAGCACCCCGAAGGCCATCGCGAACCCGAGCGGCCGGACCATGGTCAGGTGCGAGAAGATGAAGCCGGCGAACACGCTGACCATAATGATCGCGGCCGCGGCGACCACGGCCGCGGCGTGGCTGAAGCCGGAGCGGACCGCGTGCTTGGCCGACTCGCCGTGCATGTAGGACTCCCGCATGCCGGAGGCGATGAAGACCTGGTAGTCCATGGCCAGGCCGAACAGCACCCCGATCAGGATGATGGGCAGGAAGCTGAGCACAGCACCCGGATTCGGGACATCGAAGACGGCGCCGAGCCAGCCCCACTGGTACACAGCGACGACGGCGCCGAAGGCGGCGGCAAGGGAGAGCAGGAATCCGCCGGTGGCCAGCAGCGGTACAACGATCGAGCGGAAGACCAGCAGCAACAGGATCAGCGAGAGCCCGACGACGATCGCCAGGTACGGGGGAAGGGCGTCGCCGAGCTTGGCCGAGACGTCCACGTTCCCGGCGGTCTGGCCGGTGAGTCCGATGCTGACCCCCGTGGCATCCGCGATCTCGGTCTTGTTGCCACGCAAATCGGAGACCACCTGGACGGTGCTGGCGCTGGCCGGGCCTTCCGCCGGGATGACCTGGAAGACCGCTGTGCGGCGGTCCGTGCTGAGGGCGACCGGGACGGCTGCGCTGACGTTGTCCACGCTGCGCAGGGCATCGGCGACGTCCAACTGCTTGGCCTGGGCCTCAGCCTCGGTCAGCCCGGCGGGGAGGTCCCCGACGACGACGATCGGGCCCGTGGTGCCTTCACCGAAGCTGCGGGCGGTGACTTCGTAGGACTTGTAGGCCTGCGAATCGACCGGCTCGGAGCCGCCGTCGGGCAGTGCGAGCCGCAACTGGCCGGCCGGCAGGGCGATGATGCCCAGCAGTGCCACGCCCGCCAGCAGCGCCACGACCGGGTGCCGGGTGACGAGTCCGCCCCAGCCGTGGCTGCTGCGGCGTTCGTCCCTGGCCCGGTCTTCGCTCTCGTGGCCGGGCTGGGCATTGTGCTTCGCAGCCTTCGCCCACGCCCGCTTCGAGATGAGTTTTGATCCGATGACTGACAGGACCGCGGGGGTCAAAGTCAGGGCGACGACGACGGCGACCGCCACCGTAGCGGCGGCGGAGAGGCCCATCACGGCCAGGAAGGGCAGTCCGGGGATGACCAGTGCGGCGAGGGCAATGATGACGGTCAAGCCGGCGAAGAGGACGGCGTTGCCGGAGGTTCCCGTAGCGAGGGCGACGGATTCCTCCGGGTCCATGCCCGCCAGGACCTGGCCGCGGTGGCGGTTGACGATGAAGAGTGAATAGTCGATCCCGACGGCGAGGCCCAGCATCAGGGCGAGCATCGGGGAGATGGAACTCATGTCCACGGCGCCGCTGAGCGCGAAGGTGCCGCCGACGCCCACCGCCACGCCGACGAGGGCCATCAGCAGGGGCAGGCCGGCCGCGATCAGGGTGCCGAGCATTACGATCAGGACCAGGGCGGCGATGGCGATGCCGAGGATTTCGGAGATGCCGAACAGCTCGGAGATATCCTCGGTGATTTCCTTGCTGGCATAGGCGGTCACGCCGGCCGCGGAAACTTCCCCGGCGATGTCCTGGACCTGTTGGCGGACCTCGGGGGCGAGGCCGTTGATGGAGGTCTTGAACTGGACCTGGGCTATCGCGGCGGTGCCATCTTCGGAGACGAGCCGCAGGCCTTGGGACGCGTCGAGCTGGCGCTGGACGAGGGCGAGCTGCGCCGCGCCGGCGTCGAGGTCCTTGGTGCCGGCGTCGAGCTGTTCCTGTCCGGCGGCCAGCGCGGCCTTTTGCTGGCCCAATTGGGCCTCGATGGCGGCGGGCGGCATACCGGCGGCGGCCATTTGCTGTTCCGCGGCCGCGATCTGGGCTTTGCCGGCGGCGAGTTCGGCGGCGGACTGCTCCAGCTGTTTCCTGCCGCCGGCGGCCTGCTGTTCGCCGGCGGCGAGCTCTGCGGCGGCCTGTTCCAGTTGGGCCTGCGTCGCGAAGGGATCCACCGTGGACTGGACATCGGGGAGGGTCTCCAGCCTGGTCAGGGCCGCGGAAACCGCGTCCTTCGCCGCCTGGCTGAACGGCCCGTCGCCGGCTTCGAAGACGATCCCGGCCGATCCGCCGGAGGCGGCGGGGAGCTCCTTTTTGAGCTTGTCCGCGACCTGCTGGGTTTCGGTGCCAGGGATCTGGAAGTTATTGGACATGGTGCCGTGGAAGGCCGCAGCGGCTCCGCCGACAGCCACCATCACGGCAAGCCAGAGGGAGATGACGAGCCAGCGGTGCCGGTAGGAGTACTTGCCGAGCCGGTAGAGCAAAAGTGCCATGTCAGTTCCGATCTGGGGACGGGGTGGAAGCGGCGGCAGAAGGTACGGATGTTGGGCCGGTTGTGCGGGGCTGCGGGCCGGCGAAGCCGGAGCCCAGCAGGGTCATGGCATCGATGAGGAGCTGCCGGAGGGTGGTGAGGGACGCGGGGCTAAGGTCGCCGCCGCACCTGGCGAACCAGACGTCCATGGCGGCTTTGCCGCAGGAAATCACGGACCCGGCCAGCGCACGGAGATACAGTTCGTCGGCGCCTGAGCCGCCCGGCACGCGCTCGCGGGCGGCTTCGATAATCTGCTCGGTGCAGTGGTCCCAGGCTTCCAGTTCGGAGCGGCTGAGCTGTGGATTGGCCTGGCCCAGGCTGTGGAGCTCGGCCATGGGCGCGACGGTCATCGGGTCGGCGAGTTCCACCAGCGCTGCCCGGGCCGATTCCATGATGGGTTCGCCGGCGGGCCGGCGCCGGAACTGCCGGAGGGCCGTGTCCAGGAAGCCGAACGTTATCGAGGCTATGGCTGCCTCTGTGCTGCTGAAGTAGTTGAAGAACGTCCGCCGGGAGATCCCGGCGGCGTCGGCGATGTCCTCGACAGTGAAATTGCCGGGGCCGCTGCTGCGCAGCAGGCTGAGCGCCGCGTCGGTGATGGCCTGGCGGGTCGCTGCCTTATTGAGTTCGCGGCGCGAGAGCACAGGCTCCGCAGGGTCGGAGATCGATAACGGCATGAAGTTACACTATGTGCATCTTTGCACTATGCGCAAGCTTAGTGGGGCTGGTCCTGGCCGGACTCCCTGAGCCGGATGGACTGGCCGGTGGCGCCCGGTTCACCGGCGGCGAGCGGGATGGCGAAAACGGCCGTCCCGTAGGCACAGACCTCGGTCCAGTTCGGTCCGAGCTCCGAGGTGTCGAACCGCATGGCAACAATGGCGTTAGCACCGCGCTGTTCCGCCTCGGTGACCATCCGGGCCATGACCTGCTGCCGGCTTTCGTACAAGGCCCGGGTCATCTCCGGCAGTTCCCCGCCGCCGATGGACCGGAACCCTGCCATCACCTGGGCGGCGATGTGCCGGGCGCGGACGGTCAGGCCCATGACTTCGCCGAAGACGGCGTCTATCCGGTGGCCGGGGATGTTGTCCGAAGTGACGATCAGCATGCCCGAAGCCTACCGGTTCAGCGCGGCCCGGGGCCGGACAGCATTCACAGCACAATGAAAGGTTCCGAACAGCTCACGCAGAACCCGCCTCCGCAGACTGGAGTTACGTCTTGGAACGAGACATCACCACCAGCAGTCGCATCCACGCGGACGAAAGAGGAGAAAAACATGTCACATACGAAGAGACTCACGCTCGGCATTGCAGCCGGGGCGCTGGCCCTTGGCGCCGGACTCGGCGTTAGCTCGATGGCCTCCGCGGCCACCGCCCCGAGCCCGAGTTCAACTGCGTCGGTTGACGGCTCTGACGGCGCCGCTGCCGACGGGGGCCAAGGCAAGCACGTCGGCCACGGACGCGGCGGAATGCAGGGCGGCGAACGCGCCGCGGAACTGGCGACCAAGCTCGGAGTCGAGGAAAGCAAGGTTACGGATGCGTTGAAGGCGTTCCGGGACGCCAACAAACCGGCCACCCCGCCGGCGGATGGCACCAGGCCGGACCGGACCGCCATGGAGTCCGCGATGGCCAAGTCAGTGGCCGGGACGCTCGGGATCGATGAGTCGAAGGTCACCGCGGCACTCGAAGAGCTTCGAACGGAGGAGCGGTCGGAGCGTGCCACGGCACTCAAGACCAGGCTGGATACCGCGGTCACCGATGGCAAGCTCACGCAGGCCGAGGCTGATGCCGTGACCAAGGCCGTCGAACAGGGCGTGATCGGCGGAGGCGGCCGCTAAGCAGTCCGCACCCGCAGCAGCGGCGCCCAATGCGGCCGTGTCAACGACGGATTCCCCCGGGTGTACCGGGGGAATCCGTCGTTAGCACGGGACTGGACTGCGGAGGGTCAGGCCTTCGCGTCAGCCAGTTCGCGGGCGTCGACGGCCGGCGCACGGGTCGCGTCAGGGGCGGTCGGCGGGCTGCCGGCGGAATCGGCGGCTGTCGCATCGGCGGCCGTCTCACCGGAGTCGTCGGTGAACGGATCGCCCGTGCGCGGCGCGTTATACAACGACTCGTCCAGGATGCCCTGGCGTTTGGCCACGATGGTCGGAACGAGCGCCTGCCCGGCGACGTTGACGGCGGTGCGGCCCATGTCGAGGATCGGGTCGATGGCCAGCAGCAGCCCGACACCGGCCAGCGGCAGCCCCAGGGTGGAGAGCGTCAGAGTCAGCATCACGACGGCTCCCGTCGTGCCGGCCGTTGCGGCGGATCCCAGCACGGAGACGAGCGCGATGAGGACGTACTGGGTGACGTCCAGCTGGATGCCAAAGAACTGGGCGACGAAGATCGCGGAGACCGCCGGGTAGATTGCGGCGCAGCCGTCCATCTTAGTGGTCGCGCCCAGCGGCACGGCGAACGACGCGTACGCGCGGGGGACGCCGAGGCTGCGTTCGGTCACGCGCTGCGTCAGCGGCAGGGTCCCCACCGAGGAGCGGGATACGAACGCCAGCTGCACGGCCGGCCAGACGCCGGAGAAGTACTGCCGGACGGACAGGCCGTGGCTGCGGATCAGGACCGGGTAGACCACAAACAGTACGAGTGCCAGGCCCGTGTAGATCGCCACCGTGAACTTGCCGAGGGAACCGATGGTGTCCCAGCCGTAAATGGCCACGGCGTTGCCGATCAGGCCAACGGTGCCCAGCGGGGCAATCCGGATGATCCACCAGAGCACTTTCTGGATGACGGCGAGAGCGGAAGCATTGAGGGTCAGGAACGGCTCGGCGGCCTTGCCCACCTTGAGCGCGGCGATGCCGACGGCTATCGCAATTACGAGGATCTGGAGCACATTGAAGCTCACCGCGGTGGTGGCAACGCCGTCCGTGACGCTGGTGCTGGCGCCCAGGCCCAGGAAGTTCTTCGGGAACAGGCCGGTCAGGAAGGCCCACCAGCTGCCGGATTTGCCGGCGTACTGGGTCTCCTGCGGGATGCCGGTGTTGGCGCCGGGCTGCAGGAGGACGCCCAGGCCGATGCCGATCAGCACCGCGATCAGGGACGTGATTGCGAACCAGAGCAGGGTGTTCCAGGCCAGCCGCGCGGCATTGGAGACGGCACGCAGGTTGGAGATGGAACTGACGACGGCGGTGAAGATCAGCGGGACCACGGCGGTCTGCAGCAGCGAGACGTAGCTAGAGCCGATGGTCTGCAACGTGGCGCCGAGGGCATTGGGCTCGGCCTTGGTGCTGCCGGTGTACTTGGCCAGCAAGCCAAGGCCGAGGCCGACGATCAGGGCGGCAATGATCTGGAAACCGAACGAGCCGGCCCATTTGGGCAGCTGGAAACCGGGCGTTCCTGCGGAGGTGGGGGTGCTTGTCTGAGTGCTCACCGGAACACGCTAGAGCCGGAGTTCCTAGCATGACGAACGGATGTTGAGTAATGTTACGGGGCATCTTGTTCGTACCGGCCGGCTAATCCCGGCAAATCCGCCGGAAGACTACCCGTTTGTGAAGTTATTCCAGCCCCCGGTGTGGCGATTGTCTCGTGCGGCCGGCCCGAAGGCCGGACATCCTATGCGTGCTCGCTCGTTCCTCGCTTAGACGCACGCTGCCGGATGCCCGGCCTTCGGGCCGGGAGCGGTCAGGCACCTACCCCAGCAGCGCGCGCTTGAGCGTGTCCAGCCCCACGGAACCGATGTTCAGGGCCCTGGTGTGGAACTCCTTGAGCTCGAAGCCGGGGCGGGCGGCGAGCTCAGCCCGGATTTGCTCCCAGAGACGCTGACCCACCTTGTACGACGGCGCCTGGCCGGGCCAGCCCAGGTAACGGGCAAACTCGAACTTCAGCTGCCCTTCGCTGATGGCGAGATTCTGCTGCAGGAAACCGTAGCCCTTGTCCGGCGTCCAGTCGCCCGAGCCCCAGCGCTCCGGAACCGCAAGCTCCAGGTGGACGCCGATGTCGAACACCACGCGGGCCGCGCGCATCCGCTGCATGTCCAGCATGCCCATGTGATCGCCCGGATCCTTCAGGTATCCCAGCTCCTGCATAAGCTTCTCGGCGTAGAGCGCCCAGCCTTCACCGTGGCCGGAGGTCCAACAGACACTGCGGCGCCATTTGTTGAGCAGCTCGCGGCGGTAGGTCGCCGTGGCGACCTGCAGGTGATGGCCTGGAACGCCTTCATGGAACACTGTGGTGGTCTCGGCCCACGTGGTGAAGGTATCCTCGCCGGCTGGAACGGACCACCACATCCGGCCGGGCCTGCTGAAGTCCTCTGACGGCCCGGTGTACCAGATACCGCCTTCGTCCGTGGGGGCGATCCGGCATTCGAGGGTTTTCATCACGTCCGGGATCTCGAAGTGGACGCCGGCCAGTTCGGCCACCGCCTTGTCCGAGAGCCCCTGCATCCAGGCCTGCAGGGCGGCAGTGCCCTGGAGCTGCCGCGCGGGATCCTGGTTGAGGATTTCCTTGGCTTCCTCCACCGTGGCGCCGGGTCGGATCTGGGCGGCGACCATTTCCTGTTCGGCGATGATGCGGTCAAGTTCCTCCACGCCCCAGGCATAGGTCTCTTCCAGGTCCACGGTGGCGCCCAGGAAGGCACGGGACGCGAGGGCATAGCGTTCCCGGCCCACCGCGTCCCGCGCCGGGGCTGCGGGCAGCAACTCGGTCTCAAGGAAACCGGCCAGCCGGGAGTACGCCACGCGCGCGTCGGCCGTGCCGGCGTCGAGCGCGGACTGTACCGGGGCGGGCAATGCCCCCGTGCCGGTCCTGGCATCCGCGGCGAGTTTCGCGAAGTACCCGTCCGCGGCGGCATGTTTGGTGGCCTGCTCGATCACAATCCTGACCTGGCGGGCGGCGGAGACCTTGCCGTCTTCCCTGGCCGTGCGCAGCGATTCGATGTAGCCGTCGATCGCGCCCGCCACATGGTGTGCGCGGCCGGCAATGTGCTCCCAGTGCTTTGCGGTATCGGTCGGCATGAGGTCAAAAATGGCGCGGATCTGCTGAGCGGGCGACTCGATGTTGTTCAGTTCGGCGGCGTCCCAGCCCGAGGCCTGGAACTCCAGCTGCAGGCCCAGCCGCTCGTGCATGGCATCGAGGGTGACCGCGTCGACGTCGTCCGCGGGTTCCAGTCCCTCAAGCGCGGCCAGTGCCCCGCGCGCAGCGTCCGCGAATCCTGCGAGGCCGGCGGGGGAGAAGTCCGGATACTCAGTCTCGTGGCCCGGCAGTCCGAGTTCGGTGGCGAAGCTCGGATTGAGCCGGATGAGGGTATCCGTGTAGGCGTCGGCGACAGCGTCGATGGCCGTGTGCGGGCGCGCCGGGGCAGTGTTGTCTGGGGCAGTCGTGTTGATAGTCACCCGACGAGACTAGCCCCGGCGGGGTCGCGGCGGAAGGACCGCCAGGGGCGTTCCGCCTGGCCGAGCGGGCCGCGACAGGGTTCAGCCGAGGCTGCGGCGCCAGGCATCCGGGCCCGGGCGGGGAGCCAGCCTCAGCTGCTGCCGCCGGATCCAGTGCCGGACTCCGCGCTTTTCCGGGGTCCCGCTGCCGCCGTGTCCCAGGGACAGCACGACGGCGGTCAGCGCCGCCAGCTCCTCCGGCGTCGGGTCCCCCTTGACGACGGACAGCACTGCTGTGGCGGGCGCGTCGTCGGCCGGGGAGGTGGTGTTGTTCGCCGGCGTCACAGCGGGATGTTCCCGTGCTTCTTCGCGGGCAGTGCCGCGCGCTTGTCCCGCAGTGCACGCAGCCCCTTGACGATCTGCGCCCGGGTCTCGGACGGGGCGATGACGGCGTCCACATAGCCGAGCTGCGCGGCCTGGTACGGGTTGAGGAGTTCCTCCTCGTACTGGCGGATCACATCGGCGCGCTTGGCCTCGACGTCGCCGCCTGCCTCCGCGACCGCGGCGAGTTCGCGGCGGTACAGAATGTTGACCGCGCCCTGGGCGCCCATCACGCCGATCTGCGCGGTGGGCCAGGCCAGGTTCAGGTCTGCACCGAGCTTCTTGGAGCCCATCACGATGTAGGCCCCGCCGTAGGCTTTGCGGGTGATCACGGTCAGCTTGGGCACGGTGGCCTCGGCGTAGGCATAGAGCAATTTGGCGCCGCGCCGGATAATGCCCTGGAACTCCTGGTCCTTGCCGGGCAGGAATCCGGGCACATCCACGAGGGTGATGATCGGGATGTTGAATGCGTCGCAGTGCCGGACGAAGCGTGCCGCTTTCTCCGAGGCGGAAATGTCAAGGGTGCCGGCGAACTGCATTGGCTGGTTGGCGACGATGCCCACGGTGTGGCCCTCGACCCGGCCGTAGCCGATCATCACGTTCGGCGCGTAGAGGGACTGCATTTCCAGGAAGTGGGCGTCGTCCACGATCTGTTCGACGACCTTGCGCATGTCGTAGGGCTGGTTGGCCGAGTCCGGAATGAGCTCATCGAGGGCGAGATCGTCCTCGTCCAGGTCCAGTTCCTGCTCGTTCTCCAGCACGGGGGCCTCGGAGAGGTTATTGGACGGCAGGAAGTCCAGCAGTTCACGGACGAACTCGATCGCGTCGGTCTCGTCGGAAGCAAGGTACGTGGACGTACCGGTGGTGGCGTTATGCTGGCGGGCGCCGCCGAGTGTCTCCATATCGACGTCCTCGCCCGTGACCGTCTTGATGACGTCCGGGCCGGTGATGAACATGTGCGAGGTCTTGTCCACCATCACCACATAGTCCGTCAGGGCGGGGGAGTAGGCCGCGCCGCCGGCGGAGGGGCCCATGATGAGGGAGATCTGCGGGACGACGCCGGAGGCATGGACGTTGTTGCGGAAAATGTCCGCGAACATCGCCAGCGAGGCCACGCCCTCCTGAATCCGTGCGCCGCCGCCGTCGAGGATGCCGACGACGGGGCAACCGGTGCGCAGTGCGAATTCCTGGACCTTAACGATCTTTTCGCCATTGACCTGGCTCAACGAGCCGCCGTACACGGAGAAGTCCTGGCTGTAGACGGCGACCGGCCGGCCGTCGACAGTGCCGTAGCCGGAGACCAGGCCGTCGCCAAGCGGCTTTTTCTTGTCCATCCCGAACGCCGTGGAGCGGTGCACGGCCAGCGCGTCAAATTCCACAAAGGAGCCGGCATCGAGCAGCAGATCGATGCGCTCGCGGGCCGTGTTCTTGCCGCGCGCATGCTGCTTGTCAATTGCCTCCGGACCGGACGGCTGCTCAGCACGGGCCTGGCGGTCGCGGAAGTCGGCAATCTTGCCCGCGGTCGTGGTCAGATCGTGGCTCATCAAGTGTCTCCGGCTCTGTTGCTGATAAATCGGGCGCTGAATGTTCTGTGGATCGAAGGCCCTGCGCCGTGCGGTGGTTAGATCGTGTTTAGTCGGAATCCACACAAGGGGAGGGCCTGCAGGCAAGTCTAATGACGCCACAGGCGCAGATGGGTGTAGGTAACCTACAACTTTCCGGGTGAGTCTCGCCGGAAACACCATGTTACTCATGAGTAATATAAGTCCGCTAGAGTGTGGGCATGACGTCGAGTAATGATGGTTCGCCAGCCGCAGGAACACCGTATCTGGCCGCCGGATCCCTTCACGGCCGCACTATCCTGATATCCGGGGGCAGCCGCGGCATCGGCCTGGCGATCGCCACCCGGGCCGCGCAGGACGGGGCAAATATTGTCCTGCTGGCCAAGACCGGCCAGCCGCATGCCACGCTTGAGGGCACCGTGTATTCCGCGGCCGAACAGATCCAGGACGCCGGCGGGTCCGCGCTCCCGGTCGTCGGCGATGTGCGCAACGACGCGGATGTCGCCGGCGCGGTGGCCGCCGCCGTCGAACGGTTCGGCGGGATCGACATCGTCATCAACAACGCCTCGGCGATCGACCTGTCCCCGACGGCCGCGGTGGATATGAAACGCTACGACCTGATGCAGGACATTAACGTCCGCGGCACCTTCCTGCTCTCCAAGCTGGCGCTGCCGGCCCTGCGGGCCTCCGGCGCCGGACAGATCCTGACGCTCTCGCCGCCCCTGAACCTGGATCCCAAGTGGGCCGGCCTGCACCTGGCCTACACGATGGCCAAGTACGGGATGAGCCTGACGACCCTGGGACTCGCCGAGGAGCTCCAGGCGGACGGCGTCCGGGTCAACTCGCTTTGGCCCCGCACCCTGATCGACACCGCGGCTATCCGGAACATGCCCGGCGGAGACGAGGCTGCCCGCGGCGCCCGCCGCCCGGCGATCATGGCTGACGCCGCCCACGCCATCCTGACCGGGGGCCATGCGCTGCCGGATTCCGGGCGCAGGAGCGGCAACTTCTACACCGACGAGCAGGTCCTGGCTGCTGCCGGTGTCACGGACTTCACCCCCTATAGCCTCGGCGCGCCGGAGGACAGGCTCATCCCTGACATATTCCTCTGAGTTTCCTGCGGATTACCGCACCCGTGGCGCTTCGACCGGAGCCGCAGGGGCGCTGACTCGGTAGGATTCAAGCATGGAAGCCGTGCAGGAGACCCCGGACCGTCCGCCGCTGGACCGCAATGCCCTCAGCGACGGGGCGTTTCTGTCCGCCTGCGGCATTCCAAAAATCGACGTGGTGGACTCCACCGGGTCCACCAACGCAGACCTCCTCCGCGGCGTCACCGAGGACCCCCGGGCCTGGCCCGATCTGTCCGTCCTGGCCGCCGAGCACCAGAGCGCCGCCCGCGGCCGGCTGGACCGCCGGTGGGAAGCGCCTCCCCGCAGCTCCGTTTCCGTCTCGATAGTGCTCCGGCCGGTGAACGCCGAAGGCCGCCCGCTGCCCACGCACAGCTACTCCTGGCTGTCGCTGCTCTCGGCGCTTGCCCTGCGCGAGGCCCTGCTGGAAACGGCGGCTATCCCGGCCGAACTCAAGTGGCCCAATGACGTCCTGGTGCGCGGCCGGAAGGTGGCCGGCATCCTGGCGCAACTCGGGCCAATGGGCGACGGCTCGGCACCCCCGGTAATCCTCGGCACCGGGTTGAACGTCACGCTCACCGAGGCTGAGCTGCCGGTGCCCACGGCCACGTCCGTGTTGCTGGAGGACCCCGCCACAGTGGACCGGACAGCGCTGCTCAAGAGCTACCTTTCCCGCTTCGCCGCGCTGTACCGCAGCTTCTGCAACGCCGACGGCGATCCGGCCGCCGGGATGGCAGGTGGCGGCCCGCTGCACAAACGCGTTGAGGCCGCGCTGACCACCCTGGGCAAACAGGTCCGCGCCCAGTTGCCCGGGGACCACGAAATTATCGGCCACGCCACGCGCCTCGATGACTACGGATCGCTGCTGGTGGTCGACTCCGCAGAGCACGAGCACGTGGTGACGGCCGGGGACGTTGTGCACCTGCGCCCGTGGACTCCGCCCGGGGCCGAGAGCGGTTATGCGTAAAGATCTCCTGCCGGGAGAGCAAGTGATTGTCGTGACCCGGCCACAGCCCCGGACCCTGATGGTTCCGGCGCTGGTTGTCATTGTGCTTGCCGCGGCCGGGGCATATGCCAGCGCCTGGATCCACACGGGGGGCCCCGCGAAACTCGTCCCGTTCATCACCCGCGAATGGGATGTCTGGCTGCTGGCGGGCTGCGCCGCGTTGGTGGTGTGGGTCATCCTCGGCTACTGCCTGCCCAGGTTTCTGGCCTGGCACGGCACGCACTACACGCTGACCAGCCAGCGATTAGTTGCCCGTTACGGAATGTTAAGACGCCGGGACCAGCAGGTCTCGTTGGCCGCAGTCCATGATGTCGAGGTGGAGCAGACACTTCTCCAGCGCGTATTTCGATCCGGGAATATATCCTTGGATACCGGGTACCCTCTGCGGGCCGTGGTTCCGGACATCCCGGAGATCGGCACCTTCCGGAACTTCCTGCAGGACGCGATCAATGATCTTCCGCGCGGGGGGACAGCCGGAGCCGATGCCATGCTGCGCATGCCCCAACCAGGCCAGACTGCGAGAGACGAGAGAAGGTGGATGAGATGAACGCTGAGGATGTCCAACAGGAGATCCGCAGCCCCGTGAATGACGGGGCGGCGCAGACGCCGCATGCTGTCGTCGAGAATGCCACCCTCGAGGAGGCCGTGCTCGAAACGGTTCCTGACTCCGGCGCCAACACCGCCGGTGCAAGTTCCCCGTCAGCGGACGCGGCCCCGGCCACCGGTACCCTCTCCGCGGAGCGGCTCGCCGCCAAGGCCCTCGAAACGAGGTTGCTGGGCGGGGAACGCACGCTGCGCCGCCGGGAGGTAGCCGCCGGGGCCGGACTTTCACTCCTGTCCGCGCGGAAACTGTGGCGCGCCCTCGGCTTCCCCAACCTCGGCGACGACGACGTGGCCTTCACCGAACGCGACCAGGCGGCACTGGCGGGCATCGTGAACCTGGTGCGCGCCGGTGAACTCACCGAAGAGGCCGCTATCTCCGTCACCAGGGCCATCGGTCAAATGACGGACAGAATGGTCGTCTGGCAGATCGAGGCGCTCGTCGAGGACCTGGTCCACCAGCAGGGAGTGCCGGACTCGGTGGCCCGAAAACGTCTGGTCAGTGAATTGCCGTCGCTCGTGGACGCCCTGGAGGAGATGCTGCTTTATTCGTGGCGCCGCCAACTCAATGCCGGGGTCCAGCGGCTGGCCGTCCGGGCCGAAGCAGGCCTCATCTCCAGCGAAGAGGGCCGCGAAGGAGACGAGGACGACGCCCCGCTTCCACTCGCCAGGGCCGTCGGCTTCGCGGACCTTGTCTCCTACACCAGCCTGTCCCGCCGGATGAACGAAAAGACACTGGCCCAACTGGTGCAGCGTTTCGAAAACAAGTGCGCCGAGATCATTTCGGTTGGCGGCGGCCGGCTGGTCAAAACCGTCGGCGACGAAGTCCTTTACATCGCGGAGACTCCGGCGGCCGGCGCCGAAATTTCGCTCGCCCTTTCGCAGGCGTTCACCGAAGACGAAATCCTGCCGCAGGCCCGGGTGGCCATGGTCTGGGGCCGGATCTTGTCCCGGCTGGGCGACATCTACGGGCCGACCGTGAACCTCGCCGCACGGCTGACCGCGTTGGCCGATCCGGGCGCGGTGCTCGTGGATTCGATGACCGCGGCCGCGCTGGACCAGGACGACAGGTTCGTGCTCTCGCCCCGCCCGGCCGAGGACGTCCGTGGCTTCGGCGAGATCCATCCGGTCCAACTGCAGCGCGGCCGCGGCCACGGCCTGGTCCTGGACTGAGCCGCAGGCTTCTCAGTTCGCCCGCCTGTGTGCCATAGTCGGACCTGCGGTTGCAACCCCTGCCGGGTGAAAGACCGCGATCGATCTTTGCAGCGCAACCTCACCTAGGACTGTTATGAACCCAGAGCCGGACGCCGTCCCCCCCGCAGCGCACGGCGCCGCCCGGGGTGTGCGGCTGCGCTGGGGGTTCGGCACGGACATTGGACTGGTCCGGGAAAACAACGAGGACTCGCTGATCGCCCTGGACCCCGTCTTCGCGGTCGCCGACGGAATGGGCGGACACGAGGCGGGCGAGGTGGCGAGCGCCATCTGCGTTCGGACGCTGGCCAAGATCGCCGAACTCCCCGGCGGCGGCCGGAAGGCCAGCGCCGGCGTCGTGCAGCAATACCTGCTCTCGGCAAACGCTCGGATCCGCGAAGCCACCGGGTCCCGCGCCGGAACAACCCTCGCCGGGCTCGTCGTGGTGGAACGCTCGGGCCAGCCGAACTGGCTCGTCATGAATATCGGCGACTCGCGGATTTACCGGCTCAGCGCCGGTGTCCTCACCCAGATCAGCGTGGACCACTCCGCAGTCCAGGAAATGGTTGACGCCGGACACCTCACCCGGGCCCAGGCCGCCGTTCATCCCCGCCGGAACGTCGTGACCCGGGCCCTCGGCGCCGGGGACGAAGCCGCCGCCGATTTCTGGCTGCTCCCCGCCGCGCCGGGCGACCGGATGCTGGTCTGCTCCGACGGGCTGACGGGCGAACTCGAGGACGACGCGATTGCCGCCATCCTCGCCGCAGAGGGGGACCCGCAGGCGGCGGTGGACGAACTGATCCAAGCCGCTTTGCGCAGCGGCGGGCGGGACAACGTCACCGCCATCGTCATCGACGCGCAGCCCGGGGACGCTTGACCGGTTGGCCCTGTCCTGTCCACCCTGACCGGACAGGGCGCCCGATCTAGGGCAGGATAGGTCTGTGAGCACAGGGAAGACGGCCGCCGGCACCGAAGAACAGCGTCAACACCAGGACCCGGACGGGAGACCGGTGCCCCCGGAGGACATCCGCGAACAGTACGAACAGCTCGTGGAGCAGGTCCGCAAGCATCGCTTCGCGTACTACCAGGAAGATGCGCCGGTAGTCTCCGACGCCGAGTTCGACGAGCTCTACCGGAACCTGGAAACGCTCGAAGCCCTGCACCCCGAACTGGTCGCCAACGATTCGCCGACCCAGGAGGTCGGTGGGGAAGTGTCCGCGGCCTTCGCCGCCGTCGAGCATTTGCAGCGCATGTACAGCCTCGAGGACGTCTTCTCGCTTGAGGAGTTGGAAGCCTGGATAGCGAAGGCGGGGGCCGGCGCCGCCAGGTTCGGCAACGGAACCGGAGCGCCGGCCTGGCTGACCGAACTCAAGATCGACGGCCTCGCCGTCAACCTGCTCTACCGTGACGGTGTGCTCATCCGCGCCGCCACCCGCGGCGACGGGACCACGGGGGAGGACATCACCCACAATGTCCTCACAATCAAGGAAATCCCGCAGCAGCTCGAAGGCCGGAACTTCCCCGCCGAGGTGGAAATCCGGGGCGAGGTTTTTATCCCCTCCCGGGCCTTTGCCGACTTCAACGCGGCACTGGTCGCGGCAGGCAAGGCGCCGCTGGCTAATCCGCGAAATGCCGCCGCCGGCTCGCTGCGGCAGAAGGACCCTGCGGAAACTGCTAAACGCCCGCTGCGGATGTATGTGCACGGAATTGGCGCCCGCGAGGGGCTGGAGACCGTCAGCCAGTCCGAAACCTACCGCCAGCTGGCCGCGTGGGGACTGCCGACCAGCCCCTATTTTGAGGTCCTCCCCGGGGTCAAGGAAGTGCTGGAGTTCATCACCCGCTACGGGGACAAGCGGCACAGCCTCACGCACGAAATTGACGGGATCGTGGTGAAGGTCGACGACTTCGCCACCCAGCGGGCCCTCGGCTACACCTCCCGCGTGCCGCGCTGGGCCGTCGCCTACAAGTACCCGCCCGAGGAAGTCCACACCAAGCTGCTGGACATTCAAGTCAATGTGGGCCGCACCGGCCGCGTCACCCCCTACGGCGTGATGGAACCGGTCAAGGTCGCCGGGTCCACGGTCGAAATGGCCACCTTGCACAACCAGGAAGTCGTCGTCGCGAAGGGCGTGAAGATCGGCGACATCGTGGTGCTGCGCAAGGCCGGGGACGTCATTCCGGAGATCGTCGGCCCGGTGCTGGCCTTGCGGGACCAACAGGACCCGCCGGTCCGGGACTTCATCATGCCCACCGAATGCCCCGCCTGCGGCACCCCGCTGGCACCGGCCAAGGAGGGCGATGTGGACATCCGCTGCCCCAATGCGCGCTCCTGCCCGGCACAGCTGCGCGAACGGGTCTTCCACCTCGCCGGCCGCGGAGCCTTCGACATCGAGGCCCTCGGCTGGGAAGCCGCCATCGCCCTGACACAGCCGAACGAGCCGGAAACCCCGCCGTTGACCACCGAGGCGGGACTTTTCGACCTCACGGACGAGGACCTCGCCGACGTCCGGATCCGGCGCGAAAAACGCTCCAAAGGCGTGGCAACCGGAGAATTTGAGCTGGTGCCGTACTTCTACAGCAAGGGCACGGCCAAAACGCCGTCGAAACCCACGGCCACGACCGTCAAACTCTTCCGCGAACTGGAGAAGGCGAAGTCCCAGCCGCTGTGGCGGGTCCTGGTCGCACTCTCCATCCGGCACGTCGGGCCACGCGCCTCCCGCGCCCTCGCCACCGCGTTCGGGAGCATGGATGCCATCCGCCGGGCCTCCGAGGAGGACCTGGCTCACGTCGACGGTGTCGGCCCGGTGATTGCCGCGGCCCTGACCGAGTGGTTCGCCGAGGATTGGCACCGTGAAATCGTGGACAGCTGGGCCGCCTCCGGAGTTCGGATGGAGGACGAACGGGACGAGTCCACACCGCGAACGCTGGAAGGACTCACCATCGTTGTGACCGGCACCCTTCCCGGCTTCAGCCGGGACGAGGCCAAAGAGGCCATCCTGATCCGCGGCGGCAAGGCCGCCGGTTCGGTCTCGAAAAACACCAGCTACGTGGTGGCCGGCGAAAGCGCCGGCACTAAACTCGACAAGGCCGAACAGCTCGGTATTCCGGTCCTGGACGAGGACGGCTTTCGCGCATTGCTGGCCAACGGCCCGCAGGAAGCGGCGGAAACGTCCGCGGCGCCGGAGGATACGAGCGAGGCCAGCGACACCAACGACAACAACGACGACGACGGCGGCGAAGACCACCGGAAAGCCGAGGGCGCATGAACGCCAGCCAGGACAACGACCAGAGCCCCACCGACGGCGCACTGCTGACACTGGCGAAGGCGGCCGCCGCGGCCGGTGCCGCCGTGCTGGCAGGGCGGACCGCGGACACGCTCGAGGTCAGCAACAAGGGCGATGCCGGCGACTGGGTCACGGCCTTCGACCTGGCCGCGGAGACAGCCGTCAGGAACGTCATCACCGCCGCCCGTCCGCATGATGCCATCACGGGCGAGGAGGGCGGCACCGTCCTGCCCCCGGATCCGAGCGGCTACCGCTGGTCCGTCGATCCGCTGGACGGGACCACCAACTTCATCCGCAATATCGTCTATTACGGCACCTCCGTCGCGGTCGCGGATGCCGACGGCGTCTGGCTCGCCGGCGTTGTCAACGCCCCGGCCCTGGGCCGGACGTACTATGCCGCCCGCGGCGCGGGCGCCTGGCTGGAGGAAAACGGCCGGCTGACGCGGTTGTTGGGTCCGGCTCCCGGGCGGACGGGACAACTCCTGGCGACCGGGTTCAGCTACGATCCGGACGTTCGGGCGGAGCAGTCGGCCGGTCTGGGCAGCCTCATGGACGGCTTCGCCGACGTGCGCCGGCTCGGCTCCGCCGCACTGGATCTGTGCCTCGTGGCCGAGGGCAGCATTGATGCCTACGGTGAACGCGGGCTCAATGAGCACGACTTCGCCGCCGGTGCCCTGATCGCCGAGGAAGCCGGCTGCTGGGTGCGGCGTCCGCGCCTCACCAGCATGCTGGCCGGTGGGCCCTCCGCCGAGGAACGGCTGTCGGCCTGGATGTGCGCGGGACCGCTGGAACTTTCCGGCAAGTTTCCGCTCTGACAGTCTGCCGGCTGAGACCAGCCTGCCGGCCTTAATCCGTCATCTGCCGGCCGACGCCTGCAGCTGCCCTCCGGGGCGCAAACGATGCGGCGGCGGCCAGCCTGCCGGGACTGATAGTTCAGTCACGGAACCCGCCCTTTTGCGGTCCCACGGCAGCTGCCGCCCGTAACATGGACAGGTGCCTTCGCAAATCCTGATCCGCCCCGCCGTGCCCGCCGACTACGACGCCATCGCGCGCATCACCCGGGACGCCTACCTGGCCGCAGGCTACTTTGAGAGCGCCGACCACCCCTACATGCGGCAGATCCAGGATGTCGCCGGCCGCCACGCGAAGGCCACGATCTGGGTTGCGGAACGCGATGGCCAGGTTGTGGGGTCCGTGACGCTCGCCGTCGCCGGGGAACCGTACGCGGACATCGCCCGCAGCGACGAACTGGAATTCCGGATGCTTGTGGTCGATCCGGCCGTCCAGCGCAGCGGCGCCGGCAAGGCCATGGTGCTGGCCATCATCGAGCACGCCAAGGCGCTCCCGGGAGTGCACGGCGTCGCCCTCACCACCGGCATGACCTGGGAAAGCGCCCACGGGCTCTACCGGAAGACCGGCTTCCAACGGGTCCCCGAGCGTGACTGGCTCGTGCCGGACACGGACATCAAGCTCCTGGTCTACCGCCAAGACCTCTGACACAGGGGCTCCGGCGACGGTAGGGTGTGCTCAACCGTCGCCGCGACCAGACCACAGTGGGAGATTCCATGGCACCGCACATTCCGAGCTCCATCGACGCCAAGCTCCTGGGCCTGTACCTTGCCGACCACTTGGCCGGATCCACCGCGGGGGTGGCCCGGACCGGACGCATGGCCCGGGCCTTCGCCGACACCCCGTTCGCCGCGGAAATCGCGCGGCTCAGTGTGGACATCCGCCGCGAACGGCACTTCCTCCGCCGCCTGATCCGCGACCTCGGGGTGCCGCAGCGGCCGCACCGCCAGGCGGCGGCGTGGATCGCGGAACACCTCGGCAGGCTCAAACTGAACGGACGGATCGTCAGCCGGTCACCAATGAC
This sequence comes from Arthrobacter sp. PAMC25284, assembly GCF_019443425.1. Classification (NCBI taxonomy): domain Bacteria; kingdom Bacillati; phylum Actinomycetota; class Actinomycetes; order Micrococcales; family Micrococcaceae; genus Arthrobacter; species Arthrobacter sp. PAMC25284. The sequence goes on along the minus strand of NZ_CP080382.1, from coordinate 1,334,116 downwards.
GATGGTCCTGGAGACCGAACTGATGCGTGCGGCCATCCTCGGCAAACTCGGCGCCTGGCAGACTTTGGAGGACCTGGCGCCGGAGCTCGGCCTCGACCCGGCGGTTTTTGCGGCCCTCACAGAGGAAGCCCTCGCACAAATCGCCGTCCTGGACCGTGCCCACGAGCACGCCCGGACCAACGCCTTCCGCGAGGCCGGAGATATCGCCGGCTGACACAAAGCCGCAGGTTTTTCCGGCGAGGCGCACACCGGACCTAAAGTGGTGCCGACTCTACGCCCCCCTAGAAAGGCCCACCATGCGCAAAACCTTCGGCACCGGCTCCACGTGGGAACAGACCCTCGGCTATTCCCGCGCGGTCCAGGTGGACAACACGCTCTACATCTCCGCCACGGCGGCGAGCGGCGAGGACGGCATCGTGGGCAATGATTTCTACACCCAGACACGCTTCATTCTGAACAAGCTCGGCGCCGTGCTCGCCGACGCGGGCTTCGGCTTTGCCGACGTTGTCCAGTCGAAGCTGTACCTGACGGACATCAGCAAGTGGGAGGACGCCGGCCGCGCCCATGGCGAAGTTTTCGGCGAGATCCGCCCCACGCTCTCCCTTGTCCACGTTCTGCCGTTCCTGGACCCAAAGATGCTCGTCGAGATCGAACTCGTCGCCCAGAAGAGCGCCAGCTAACACCAGCGGCACCCCCGGCACCGCCACAGCAACGCGGGGTCACTTAACGTCCCTTGCGGTCACTGGCATGGGCGGGAAGAGACCCCGCGTTCGTTGTCCAGCCGTCCGGCGCGCAACCATAGTCAGCCGGAAGGTAACAGCACTTCAACCCACGTAGACTGGTTCGGAAAATATCCTAACTTTGCAGGGGAGATCCATGGCTGCGATCAACCGCGACGACGTCGCGCACCTCGCGCATCTTGCGCACATCGAGATGAGCGACGAAGAACTGGACAGGATGGCCGGCGAACTCGCCGTCATCGTCGATTCGGTTAAGTCCGTCAGTGAGGCAGCGGGCGATGACGTCCCGGCAACCTCCCACCCGATCCCGCTGACCAACGTGTTCCGCGAAGACGTCGTGGGACACACCTTCACGGCCGAGCAGTCCCTCAGCGGTGCCCCCGACGGGTACGAAGGCCGTTTCAAGGTACCGGCAATCCTGGATGAGGCGTAAGAACATGACAGACAGCAATGAATTGATCCGCCTCTCCGCCGCCGCGCTCGCCGGGAAACTGGCCGCCGGGGAGGTGACCTCGGTCGAGGTCACCCAGGCCTACCTGGACCGCATCGCCGCCGTCGACGGCAAGGTCCACGCCTTCCTCCACGTCAACACGGACGAGGCCCCTCGCGGTCGCCGCCGAGGTGGACGCCATCCGCGCCGCCGGAGGCGCCGCCGCCGCGGAACTGCACGAACTCGCCGGCGTACCGATCGCCGTCAAGGACCTCATCGTCACCGTCGGCCAGCCCACCACGGCAGGGTCGAAGATCCTCGAGGGGTGGCACAGCCCCTACGACGCCACCGTGGTCGAGCGGCTCCGCGCCGCGAAGATGCCCATCCTGGGCAAAACCAACCTTGACGAATTCGCCATGGGCTCCTCGACCGAGCACTCCGCGTACGGCCCCACCCACAACCCGTGGGACCTGGAGCGCATCCCGGGCGGCTCCGGCGGCGGGTCCGCTGCCGCCGTCGCGGCGTTTGAAGCGCCGCTGGCGCTCGGCACGGACACCGGCGGCTCGATCCGGCAGCCGGGCGCCGTCACCGGCACGGTCGGCGTCAAGCCCACGTACGGCGGGGTTTCCCGCTACGGTGCCATCGCGATGGCCTCCTCGCTGGATCAGATCGGCCCGGTCTCCCGCACGGTGCTCGACTCGGCCCTGCTGCACCAGGTCATCGGCGGCCACGATCCGCGCGACTCCACCTCGCTGCCGGATCCGCTGGAAGACCTCGTGGCCGCCGCCAGGACCGGCAACGTCGAGGGCATGAAGATCGGCATCATCAAGGAACTCCACGGCGAGGGCTACCAGCGCGGCGTCGAGAACCGCTTCAATGAGTCGCTCGAACTGCTCAAGGCCGCCGGCGCCGAGATCGTTGAGGTCTCCTGCCCCAACTTCAAGTACGCCCTGGGCGCCTATTACCTGATCATGCCCTCCGAGGCCTCGTCCAACCTCGCCAAGTTCGACGGCGTCCGGTTCGGTCTGCGCGTGCTTCCCAAGGACGCCCCGCTCACGATCGAACGCGTCATGGGCGCCACCCGCGCCGCCGGCTTCGGCGACGAGGTCAAACGGCGCATCATCCTGGGCACCTACGCCTTGAGCGCCGGGTACTACGACGCCTACTACGGCTCGGCCCAGAAGGTGCGCACCCTGATCCAGCGCGACTTCGAGGCCGCCTTCGCACAGGCCGACGTGCTGATCTCCCCGACCGCCCCCACCACGGCCTTCAAGCTCGGTGAGAAACTCAACGACCCGCTCGCGATGTACCTCAACGACGTCGCCACCATCCCCGCCAACATGGCCGGCGTCCCCGGACTCTCGCTGCCCGGCGGCCTGGCCGACGAGGACGGGCTTCCCGTCGGCATCCAGTTGCTGGCCCCGGCCCGCCAGGATGCCCGCCTCTACCGGGTCGGTGCGGTGCTGGAATCCCTGCTCGAGGCGCAGTGGGGCGGCCCGCTGCTGGACAAGGCGCCGTCGCTGACGGAATCCGCACCAACTGACGCTGTTTCGACTGAGGCTGTTTCGAGCCACGGAGGTTCCCACTAATGACTGACGCAACCCTCAGCTTCGAAGAGGCGATGGAGAAGTACGATCCCGTCCTGGGTTTCGAGGTTCACGTCGAGCTCAACACGAAGACAAAAATGTTCTCCTCCGCGCCGAACGTCTTTGGTGACGAGCCGAACACCAACGTCAACGAGGTGGACCTGGGCCTGCCCGGCGTGCTCCCGGTGGTGAACAGGAAGGCGATCGAGTCCTCGATCAAAATCGGCCTGGCGTTGAACTGCACCATTGCCGAGACCTGCCGCTTCGCCCGGAAGAACTATTTCTACCCGGACACCCCGAAGAACTTCCAGACCTCCCAGTACGACGAGCCGATTGCGTTCGATGGCTACCTGGACGTCGAACTTGCCGACGGGACCGTGTTCCGAGTCGAGATCGAACGCGCCCACATGGAAGAGGATGCCGGCAAGCTCACCCACATGGGCGGCGCCGCAGGCCGGATCCAGGGTGCGGACTATTCCCTCGTGGACTACAACCGCTCGGGTGTCCCGCTCGTGGAGATCGTCACCAAGCCGATCCAGGGCGCCGGGTCCCGCGCGCCGGAACTCGCCAAGGCCTACGTGGCCGCGGTCCGCGAGATCGTCAAGAACCTCGGGGTCTCGGACGCGAAGATGGAGCGCGGGAACGTCCGCTGCGACGCCAACGTCTCCTTGCGCCCGTACGGCCGCGAACGCTTCGGCATCCGCTCGGAGACCAAGAACGTCAACTCGCTGCGCGCCGTCGAACATGCCGTCCGCTACGAGATCCAGCGGCACGCCGCCGTCCTGGATGCCGGCGAGCCCATCGTCCAGGAAACCCGGCACTGGCATGAGGACACCCGCACCACGACGTCGGGCCGGCCCAAGTCCGATGCCGACGACTACCGCTACTTCCCGGAACCGGACCTCGTCCCCATCGTTGCGTCCCGCGAGTGGGTCGAGGAGCTCCGGGCCACGCTGCCCGAGCCGCCGGCTGCCCGCCGCAAGCGCCTGCAGGCCGACTGGGGCTACTCCGATCTCGAATTCCGGGACGTTGTCAACGCCGGTGTGATGGATGAGATCGAGGAGACCATCGCCGCCGGTGCCACCGCCACGGTGGCCCGCAAGTGGTGGATGGGCGAGATTGTCGGACGGGCCAAGAACGCCGACGTCGATCCGGGCCAGCTCGGTGTCAGGCCGGCCACCATCGTGGAACTGAACGCCATGGTCGAGGCCGGCAAGATCAACAACAAGATGGCCGTCGAAGTCCTCGACGGCGTCCTCGCCGGCGAAGGAACCCCGGAGGAGATCGTCCAGAAGCGCGGCCTCGCCGTGGTCTCCGACGACGGGGCCCCCTGCTGGAAGCCATCGACGCGGCCCTCGCCGCGCAGCCCGGCGTCGCGGACAAGATCCGCGGCGGCAAGGTCCAGGCCGTCGGCGCGATCGTGGGCGGGGTTATGAAGGCCACCCGCGGGCAGGCCGATGCCGGGCGCGTCCGCGAACTCATCCTGGAGCGACTCGGCGTCGAGGGTTAACACCGCCGTCGAAGGCTGGCGTCACGGGTTCGGCCCGCACGGGTCACCCCGCGGGCTGGTCCGCCAGTTCGGTCATGATGTTCTGCAGTGCTTCGCAGACCATCATGACCGATTTGCGTTTAAGGTTCTCCGGCCGGGCCAGGAGGTCGATCCGGCGCCGGGTGCTGATGCCCTCCAGCGGCCGCAGCACAATGCCCGGGCTCAGCACCGGCCGGGCCGTATACCGCGGCAGCAGTCCGACCACGGTGCCGGCCGCCACAAGCGCCGCCACCGAGGAGTAGTCGTTGATCCGGTGGACAATGTTCAGTTCCGTGCTGGCGACGGCGGCGACGGCGGTGAGCACGTCCGCGGGGGAGTACCCGGCGTGGCTGGTCACCCATGGCTCGCCGGCGACGTCGTCCGCGCCCACCACCGGCTGGCCGGCCAGCCGGTGCCCGGCCGGCAGCGCCACATCCAGCGGTTCGTGTGCGAGCGGAATCACCGCGACGCGTTCCTCCGGCCAGCGCGGGCTGTGGTCCATCCGGTGCGCGAGCACCAGGTCATACCGGGCCGTCAGAGCCGGGAAGTCCTGTTGCGCCACGTCCTCGTCGGAGAGCAGGATCCGCGGCTTGTCCGGACCGTCCAGCAGCCGGGCGAGCGGGGCAAACAGCGCCTGGCCCGCACTGTGGAAGCCGCTCAGGGTCACCGGAGCCACGGGCGAGCCGTGGTAGGCACCGATTGCCATCCTCGCATCGGCCATTGCACTGACGACGCCGGCGCCGGCGTCGGCCAGCGCCTGACCGGCCCCGGTCAGGACCAGGTTCCGGCCCTCCTTCCGGGTCAGCGGAACCTCGACCGTCCTTTGCAGGGCGGCCAGTTGCTGGGATACGGCCGACGGAGTGACCAGCAGGGTTTCCGCGACGGCCTTGACGCTGCCCAGCGCCCCGAGTTCCCGGAGCATTTCGAGCTGATGGATTTCCATGCGGGACAGTCTATCCGCAAGCTAAATCTAAATCGTCGATTGAGAAAATATCGGTTGTGCTAACGCTTTTGAGTGGGTCTAATGGGGTGAGTCGTCCCACCCGCCTGATCCAGGCACCATAGTCACAACACCGTAAGGAAGCTAATGAAGGCTCTCTACAAGGCAGGGCCCGCACGCGGGATTCGAACTGACCGATCGCCCGGAGCCTGAAACCGGACCCTCGGACGTCAAAATCCGGGTCATGACCACCGGCATCTGCGGCACCGACCTGCACATCCAGTCCTGGGACGCGTGGGCGCAGGGCATCATTAATGCCCCGCTGATCGCCGGCCACGAGTTCTACGGCGAGGTCGTGGAGATCGGCGCGGACGTCCGGGACGTAAAAGTCGGTGACCGGGTCTCCGGCGAAGGCCACGTCGTCTGCGGGATCTGCCGCAACTGCCGCGCCGGACGCCGGCAGATGTGCATTCACACCGTCAGTGTCGGTGTCCAGCGCGACGGCGCCTTCGCCGAATACGTTGTGATCCCGGAAACCAACGTCTGGGTCCACCACGACCCGTCCGTCACACCGGAACTGGGGGCCATCTTCGACCCCTTCGGTAACGCCGTCCACACCGCCCTCAGCTTCCCGCTCGTCGGCGAGGACGTCCTGATCACCGGTGCCGGACCGATCGGGTTGATGGCCATCGCCGTCGCCCGCCACGCCGGCGCCCGCAAGATTGCCATCACGGACGTCTCCGCGCCGCGGCTGGAACTGGCCCGCACGCTCGGCGTCGATCTCGCGATCGACGTCTCGAAGATGCGGGTCAGGGAGGCCCAGCGGGAGCTGGGCATGCGGGAAGGGTTCGACATCGGCATGGAAATGTCGGGACACCCTACGGCGCTGCCTGAGATGATCGACAACATGAACCACGGCGGCCGGATCGCAATGCTGGGACTGCCCAGCCAGTCCATCGACATCGACTGGGGCAAGGTCGTCACTCACATGCTGACCCTGAAGGGCATCTATGGCCGCGAAATGTTTGAGACCTGGTACGCCATGAGCGCCATGCTGTCTTCCAACCCGGTACTTCGCGCCAACATCTCCGCCGTCGTCACCGACACCCTGCCCGCCGCGGACTGGGAGAAGGGCTTCGAGATCGCCGGCGCCGGTTCCGGCGGCAAAGTGGTCCTGGACTGGACCGGCTTCTAGGCCCGTCCGTCCCGCGTCGACTCCCCACCCCACGTCAATCCACCCAGGAGCGCACCTCATGTATTCAGCCATCAAGGACCAGCTGCAGCAGGAACTGGACGGGATCCGCGCTGCCGGGCTGTTCAAAACCGAGCGGCACATTGATTCACCCCAGGCCAACCGCATCAAAGCCGGCCAGATCGGCCAGCGCAGCGCCGAGGTGTTGAACTTCTGCGCCAACAACTACCTCGGCCTGGCAGACCACCCGGACATCATCGCCGCGGCCAAGACAGCCATGGACGAGCGCGGATTCGGCATGGCCAGTGTCCGCTTCATCTGCGGCACCCAGGACCTGCACCTGACCCTGGAAGCCCGCGTTTCAGAATTCCTTGGCACCGAGGACACCATCTTGTTCTCCAGCTGCTTTGACGCCAACGGCGGTGTTTTTGAGTCGCTCTTCGGTCCGGAAGACGCCGTCATTTCCGACTCCCTGAACCACGCCTCGATTATCGACGGCATCCGGCTCTGCAAGGCGCAGCGCTTCCGCTACGCCAACCGGGACATGGCGGACCTCGAATCGAAACTGATCGAGGCGAGCACCCAGGAGAACCCGGCCCGGCGCATGATCATCGTCACCGATGGCGTCTTCTCCATGGACGGCTTCCTCGCCCCGCTTGAGGCGATCTGCGACCTCGCCGACAAGTACGACGCCCTGGTGATGGTGGACGACTCCCACGCCGTGGGCTTTATGGGCGCAACCGGTGCGGGCACTCCGGAGCACGCCGGGGTCTCTGAGCGCGTGGACATCTACACCGGCACGTTCGGCAAGGCCCTCGGCGGGGCCTCCGGCGGCTATGTCTCCGGCCGGAGCGAGGTTGTGGCCATGCTGCGCCAGAAGGCCCGCCCCTACCTGTTCTCCAACTCGCTGGCGCCGGCCATCGTTGCCGCCACGCTGACGGCCCTGGACCTCGTCGAAGGCTCAGGTGAACTGCGCAGCGCACTGTTTGCCAACGCCGCGCTGTTCCGGACACGAATGGAGGAGGAAGGCTTCGAACTGCTTCCCGGGGAACACGCGATTGTCCCGGTGATGTTCGGCGACGCAGTCCTGGCTGCGAAGGTTGCCGACCAGATGCTGCAGCACGGCGTGTTCGTCACCGCCTTCAGCTATCCCGTGGTGCCGAAGGGAGCGGCCCGGATCCGCGTCCAGCTCTCCGCCGCGCACAGCGCCGACGACGTCGAAGCCTGCGTCCGCGCCTTCGTCAACAGCCGCGCGGCGGTTGCCTCCTAACCGACCACTATGCGCCGGCCGGCAACTGATGTCCCGGAAGTCGTGCCGCGGCTCCCGAGGTCTGCAAGGATGGAGTCATGTCAGCTAATTACGATGTCGTCATTGTGGGCGGCGGCATAGCCGGACTGTCCCTTGCCTCCGCCCTGGCCGGACGTTGCCGGGTCGCCGTGGTCGAAGCCGAGCAGACCCTGGCCTACCACACCTCCGGGCGCTCCGCCCGGCAGCTGATCCCCAGTTACGGCCCGCCCGTGGTCCGAGAACTCACGGAGCGGACCCTGGAACTCATCGCGATGGAGGAGGGCACGCGTCCGGAACCGGTACTCTCGCCGCGCAGCTTTATGCTGATCGGGGACGAGGCCGGCGTCAGCCGCGAGGCCAGCGGATACATGCACCGCATCAGCCACACCGAGGCGCTCAGGCTGTGCCCCGCGCTGCACCCGGACTCGTTTGAGGCGGCAGGGCTGGACACCGGATCCTACGCCTGCAACGCTCCGCTGCTGATGGATGACCACCGGGAGTTCGCCGCGGCCGAGGGCGTGGAATTCTTCACCGGCGCCAGGGTGCACTCGGTCCAGCGGCTGGGCACCGGCTGGCAGATCGGCGCCGGCGCGGAAGCGTTCCAGGCCGGAGTGGTGGTCAACGCCGGTGGCGCCTGGGCGGACGAACTGGCCGTCCTCAGCGGCGTTGAAAAACTCGGGCTCCAGCCGTACCGGCGCACTGCGGCAATCGTCGACGTCGAACACCCGCTCCGCACCGGCACCCCGATGGTGGCCTCCACAGGGAACTTCTACTTCCGGCCGGACGGCCAGCACGTGCTGATTTCGCCGTCGGAATCGGTGCCCAGCGGCGCCGAAGACGCACAACCCCGCGAGGGCGACGTCGAAGCGCTCATCACCCGGTTGAACAGCATCACCAGCCTCGGCATCCGGGGCATCCGCCAGGCCTGGACCGGGCTGCGCACCGAAGCCGCCGATGGCGTCCCCGTGGTGGGATTCGACGCCGAAGCCCCCGGGTTCTTTTGGCTTGCGGGCCAGGGCGGCTACGGTTTCCAGACATCCTCGGCAATCGCCGAGCTCGCCGCCGGACTGATCCTCGCCGGAGGTGGAGCCGCGACACCCGCCGGCACCAACGATCTGGAATCCCGGACAATCGAGGCGCTGGCTGCCACCCGCTGGTCCATCCGGCGCTGAAGAATGGACGCATGAGTACCCTCATCACCAACATCGCCGAGCTGATGACCCAGGACGCTGAGCAGCGTGTCCTCCGCGACGCGGCAGTGGTGATCGAAGGCGAGCGGATCGCGTGGATTGGCGCTGCGGCCGGGGCCCCGGCCGCGGATGAGGCGGTGGATGCGGCGGGCCGGGCCGTGCTGCCGGGCTGGGTGGATTCGCATACCCATTTGATTTTTGCCGGGGACCGCACCGCCGAGTTTGAGGCCAGGATGGCGGGGGAGAGCTACAGCGCCGGCGGCATTGCCGTGACCACCGGGGCCACCAGAGCTACTAGTGACTTCGACCTCACCCGGCTCGCCCTGGGACGGGTCGCGGAGGCCGTCTCGCAAGGAACCACGTACCTGGAGACCAAGACCGGCTATGGCCTGGACGTGGAGAACGAGGCCCGGAGCGCCCGGATCGCGTCCACCGTGGCGGACGAGGTCACCTATCTCGGCGCGCACCTGGTGCCCGCTGGAGCGGACGCCGGGGAATACACGGACCTCGTCTGCGGTCCCATGCTGGCCGCGGTCCGGCCCTACGTGCAATGGGCCGATGTCTTCTGCGAACGGGGTGCCTTCAGCGAGGACCAGTCCCGCAGGGTGCTCCAGGCGTGCCGGGAGGCCGGGCTGGGGCTCCGTGTCCACGGCAACCAGCTCGGCGAGGGGCCGGGGGTACGGCTCGCGGTGGAGTTCGGTGCTGCAAGTGTCGACCACGTGAACTACCTCGCCGCCGCCGACGTCGAGGCCCTCGCAGCCAGCTGGTCCGGCTGGAATGCCGGCGACGGTGCTGCGGGAGGTTCGTCGGGAAGCGGACCCCGAGGCACTGTGGCGACCTGCCTGCCGGCCTGCGATTTGTCCACCCGGCAGCCGCTGGCCCCGGCACGGGAACTGCTCGACGCCGGCGTGCAGATTGCCCTGGCCTCCAACTGCAACCCGGGCACCTCATATACGTCGTCGATGGCGTTCTGCGTCACCACGGCCGTGCTGCAGATGCGCCTCAGCGTGCAGGAAGCGGTGCGCGCCGCGACCTACGGCGGCGCCCTGGCGCTGGGACGGGAGCGAGGGAACGACGTCGACGGCGAACGCGCGGTGGGCTCGATCGCCGTCGGGCACCGCGCCGACCTGCACCTGTTGAATGCGCCGTCGGCCACCCATCTGGCCTACCGGCCGGGCATCCCGCTGACCCACGCCGTGTGGCGGGCCGGCGTCCCGCAGCGGGTGCGCTAGAAGAACATGGGCGGGGCGTCCAGGACCGTCTCATCCACGCGCCGCTGCTCCCACTGGGTAAACGGCTTGTCCAGCTCGTATTTGCCGCCCGTCGTCCGCAGCAGTGTCCGGACTTCGGCGTTTTCCGGGTTGTTGAGGGACTCAAAATACTCCACAGACCAGTGGAACCAGCGCATGCAGAACAGCCGCATGGTCAGCCCGTGCGTCACAAACAGCGCATTCGGTGCGTAGCTGGGCTTGGACCAGTGCCGGTAGAGGGTCTCCATAAAGGAGGAGATCCGGTCGTACACATCGGAGCCGGATTCGCCCTCGCGGAAGCGGTAGAAGAAGTGCCCGTAAGCGTTGCGTAGCTCCTTCTGGTCCTCGATCTCGCCGGCGAGCTGGAAGTTGGCCCAGTCCTGCTCCCGCAGCCGCGGTTCCTCGATGACCCGCTCGACCAGCGGGCCCAGGTTGAGCGCTTCGAGCGTCTGGTAAGCACGAAGGTACGGGGAGACATAAACGCAGACCTGCCGGCCGTCCAACTGGCGCCGGATCTCCTCGCCCGCGGCCCTTGCCTGCTCCACCCCCAGTGCGGTCAGCGGGATCCGGTAGTCCGGCACGCGGTTGTAAATTGAGGTGTCGGCGTTGGCAGCGGACTGGCCGTGCCGGATCATGATGATTTTCCCGGGCGCACTCATAAACCCCAAGCATAGGCAACCGCAGGCGACTGCCAGCAACACCGGGCAAGATAGGAGCATGTTGGTTCCCTCCCGCCGCCGGCTGCGGCTCGAAGTCCTGATCGTCCTGGGGCTGTCCCTGGGCCAGTCTGCCGTGTATTCCGTGGTCCAGCTGCTCGACAAGATGACCAGGGCACCACTGGCCCAGGGGACCTCCACACTGAACCGTTCGAAGAGCAGCCGCGAATACTTCGATCTCACATACCAGTTACTGGACATCGTCTTTGCCCTCGTCCCGGTGGTCCTGGTGATCTATTTCCTCTCGGAACACCGTGCGGCCGGAGACCGCGGCACCTCGGCCTTCCGGAAACTGGGCTTCAACTTCGCCCGGCCGGGGAAAGACCTCGGCCAGGGGCTGGGTCTGGCTGCCGTGATCGGGATTCCGTCCCTGGGGCCCTCTATGCCGCGGGCAGGGCGCTTGGCATTACGACGGCGATCATCCCCAGCGCGCTCGATGCCTACTGGTGGACGGTGCCGGTCCTGATCCTGTCCGCGGTCCGCCACGGCATCGTGGAGGAAGTGATCGTGGTGGGGTACCTGCTGGACCGGCTGGGGAAATTCGGTTGGAGCGTACCCGTGGCCATTGCTGCCAGTGCCGTGCTGCGCGGCAGCTACCACCTTTACCAGGGATTCGGGCCGTTCATCGGCAACGCCGTGATGGGGGTGGTGTTCGCGCTGATCTATACCCGCACCAAGCGGGTGATGCCTCTCGTGATCGCCCATGCGGTGTTGGATACCGTGGCATTTGTGGGGTTCAGCCTGTTCGGCAAGGCCGTGGGGCTGGGCTGAAAACAGCCGGTTAAACAAAGTCCGGCCGCCGTTCAGGGGTGACAACTCTGGCACCCCTGAATGGCAGCCGAAATATGGGGGGCCCGGGCCTTAGATCGTAACGGCGCCCGAGGCCGTCTCGAATGTGACGGACAGGATTCCGGGGGTACCGTGCGGGGCGAGCCATTCCACGGCGACGTCTTCCAGGGGTTTTTCCACTGGTTCGCCGAGCCATTCGGTGACGCGCTCCGCAGAGCCGGCAATGGTGAGGCTGGACATCTTGACTTCGCTCGCATAGGCGTTGGACGGGTGCAGATCCGGATCGCCGTCCCATTTGAGCATGTACGGGACCTGCGGGTCGGCGATGAGGCCGAGGATGCCGATCTGCTTCCAGACGAGCTCGCGGCCGTCGGGGAACTTGCGGTTGCCCTTCACCGCGGCACGGCCCAGCCGTTGCTCGAAGGGCGCGAGGTCATCGACCTCGACACACCAGCCCATCCAGCCGCCGCCCGCTTCGGAGCGTGCCCGCACTGCCTGGCCAAACGGTGCCTTGTCCGACGCCGGGTGGTTCAGTACCTCAACGACTTCCAGGTACTTGTGGCCCGCGAGCGGGATGATCATGTTGCGGGTCCCGAAGCGGGGGTGTACTCCGCCCTTCACGGCTTCAACGCCGAGGGCAGACGCAATACGTTCGGTGGTGGCTGCCAAGCCATCGTGTTCACAGGCGTAAGAAACGTGATCCATGCGCATGCCTTCATCTTGGCACTTTGTGATGGGCCTCTCAGCTTAGGCGTACCTAACCGTGGTGGGATGTCATTCAGTAGCGGCCCAGGCCCAGCTCAGCGACATGTTCGTCACAAAGCTATTGGCGCCGCAGCACTGTACTTACACTGAAGCCAGGTCATGAGTGCCAGCATCCAGCCCCGGCTCGCTGGCCGGCAACCCTCACTCGCGGTGGGGTGCCCCGGGTGAGGACCTGGCTGTCCGGCGACCGCCGGAGGGCAAGCGCGGCGCCCGTGCCGTTCCGGATCGAGGCCCGGAACGGCCGTGCCCGATTCCGTCAGGAGCCAACAATGACCAATTCCTGGTCCTTCGAAACCCGCCAGATCCATGCCGGCCAGGAGCCGGACGCCACCGCCGGTGCGCGGGCCTTGCCGATTTACCAGACAACTTCGTTTGTCTTCCCGAGCGCGGAAAGCGCCGCCAACCGCTTCGCCCTCGCGGAACTGGCGCCCATCTATACCCGGATCGGCAACCCCACCCAGGACGCGGTGGAGCAGCGCGTGGCCAGCCTCGAAGGCGGCCTCGGAGCCCTGCTGTTGAGCTCTGGCCAGGCGGCCGAGACCTTCGCCATCCTGAACGTGGCCGAAGCCGGAGACCACATCGTGGCAAGTCCCAGCCTTTACGGCGGAACGTACAACCTGTTCGCCCACACCCTGAAAAAGTTCGGCATCAGCGTTACGTTTGTGGCCGATCCGGACAACCTCGAGCAGTGGCGCCAGGCTGTCCGGCCGAACACCAAACTGTTCTTCGGTGAGGTGGTCTCCAACCCCCGCCAGGACGTGCTGGACCTCGAGGGCATCTCGAAGGTTGCCCACGAGGCCGGGGTGCCGCTGATCGTCGACAACACCCTGTCAACACCCTTCCTCATCCGGCCAATCGAATGGGGAGCGGACATTGTGGTCCACTCCGCCACGAAGTACCTCGGCGGCCACGGCACCGCGATCGCCGGCGTGATCGTGGATTCCGGCAACTTCGACTTCGGCAAGGACCCGGAACGGTATCCCGGCTTCAACACCCCGGACCCCACCTACAACGGCATCGTGTACGCCCGGGACCTGGGCAAGGATGGCGCCCTCGGGGCCAACCTTTCCTATATCCTCAAGGCCAGGGTCCAGCTCCTCCGGGACCTCGGCTCGGCGGTCTCGCCGTTTAATGCGTTCCTTATTGCCCAGGGCATCGAGACGCTGAGCCTGCGGATGGAACGCCACGTAGCCAACGCCACCCGTGTTGCCGAATGGCTCGAAGCCAGGGACGACGTGGACTCCGTCGCCTACGCCGGACTGCCGTCCAGCCCCTGGTACGAGCGGGGCCGCACGTACGGGCCGAAGGGAACCGGTGCCGTGGTCAGCTTCACCATCGCCGGGGGAGCGGAGGCCGGCAAGAGTTTCGTCGATGCCCTCGAACTGCACTCCCATGTTGCCAACATCGGCGACGTGCGCTCGCTGGTCATCCATCCGGCGTCGACCACCCACAGCCAGCTCACCGCGGAACAGCAGGAGATCGCCGGCGTCAGCCCGGGACTCGTGCGCCTCTCCGTGGGACTGGAACACATTGATGACATCCTTTCTGATCTCGACGCCGGATTCCGGGCAGCGAAGACCGCGTAGGGCTACCGGCCTGCGCCGGATTTCCCCATCTTTGCGCCAACGACGCCGGCACCCGCCGATGTTTCGGGGCGGCCCGCCCGAACCGGCCCTCAAAGATGGGGAAATTCCTGCGGCCAGGTCCGGCTGTCATATGGAAGTCACATTCTTCGCCATTTCCCCGCCCTGTTTCGTACACTCATAAAAGGTCATGAGTGCCAGTGACAGCCCCGGCTTGCTGGCCGGCAACCCTCCTTTAGCGGCGGGGTGCCCCGGGTGAGGACCTGGCCTGCCGTTCAGTCGACGGCGGGCAAGCGCTAAGTGAGGTCCGCACATGACGATTTCCATCACCCGCAGTGGTGTCCCCGAAACCACACCGTCCCGCAACGCCGGGACATGCGCAGCGTCCGCACCGGCCCGGGTCGCGGACGTTCACCCTGCGCCCCCGGCCGGGGCGCCGGACGGGACCGTCCAGTACCTCCGGATCGGTGCCCTGGACCTCGAATGCGGCGTGACGCTCCCGGACGTGGTCCTCGGCTACGAAACATGGGGCACCCTTAACGCCGACGGCTCCAACGCCGTGCTGATCGAACACGCCCTCACCGGGGACACCCACGTCACGCGCGGCGCCAGCGAGGAGCCCGGCTGGTGGGAAGAACTCGCCGGCCCCGGTGCGCCCGTGGATACGGACCGGTACTTCGTGGTCTCCATCAACATCCTGGGCGGCTGCTACGGCTCCACGGGGCCCTCGACGCCGGCGCCGGACGGACAGCCCTGGGGATCCCGGTTCCCGCTGGTCACCCTGCGGGACACCACCGCGGCCGAGGCCAGGCTCGCTGACGCCCTGGGGATCGGGAGTTGGTACGCTGTCCTGGGCGGTTCGTTGGGCGGGGCACGTGCCCTCGAATGGGCCGTTACCTACCCGGAAAGGGTCCGGCACTGCGCCGTGATTTCAGTCGGCGCGAGCAGCACCGCCGAGCAGATCGCCTTTGCGCAGGCCCAGACCCTGGCGATCCGGCAGGATCCCAATTTCCGCGGCGGGAACTACTACGGCGGTCCGCAGCCGGAAGCCGGCCTCGCCCTGGCGCGCAGGATCGCGCACATCACGTACCGCTCCGCCGCCGAACTGGACGGACGGTTCGGCCGGAATCCCCAGGGGGCCGAAGCTCCGCTGGAAGCCGGATCGGTGGCCGGGCGGGGGCGCTACCAGGTGGAGAGCTACCTGGACCACCAAGGGAGCAAGCTGGTCCGGCGCTTCGACGCCAACAGCTACATCGCCATCACCGAAGCGCTGATGAGCCACGACGTATGCCGGGGGCGCGGGGCCCTTAGCGCATCCCTGGCGGCGGCCACAGCGAAGTTCCTGATCGCAGCCGTGGAGTCCGACCGGCTGTACTTCCCTGCCCAGTCCCTGGAACTGGCCGAGGCGCTGCCCGGTGGCGCCGTCCTGCACATGATCGACTCGCCCATCGGACACGACGGATTCCTGACCGAAATCGGCCAGCTCAGCGGGCAGTTACGCAGCCACTTCTTCGGCTAGCCCCGGCTGGTCTGTGCATATTTGCAGATGCGCCCTGCGCTAATGGCCGTTGAGACCAGGGCTGGAGCCGGACATACTCATGGGTAATGATGCCGTGTGCGCCATGTCACACGCATCCGAGTCCATTGGTTCAAACGGTGTCGAAGAAGACGCCAGAGGAGTTCCCATGAGTGTTGGTAATCCCGCCGCGAGGCGCCCCGCGCAGACTGATCCGGAGTCCTCCGGACTAAAGAAGGTAGTAGCGGCCTCGATGGCCGGCACCGTCGTTGAATGGTACGAATTCTTCCTGTACGCCTCCGCGGCCACCCTGGTCTTTGGCAAGGTCTTCTTCCCCAATTCCGGTACGGAGCTGGACGGCATCATCGCCGCGTTCCTGACCTACGCCGTCGGCTTCGTGGCCCGCCCGATCGGCGGCATCGTCTTCGGCCACTTCGGCGATAAGTTCGGCCGCAAACAACTGCTGCAGTTGAGCATCATCCTCGTCGGCGTCTCCACCTTCCTGATGGGCTGCCTGCCGACCTTCGCCCAGATCGGCTACTGGGCCCCGGCCCTGCTGGTCTTCCTCCGCTTCGCCCAGGGCTTCGCTGTCGGCGGCGAATGGGGTGGCGCCGTCCTTCTGGTCGCCGAGCACAGCCCGAGCAAGTCCCGCGGCTTCTGGTCCAGCTGGCCGCAGTCCGCGGTGCCGCTGGGCAACCTGCTCGCCACCGGCGTCCTGTTCACCCTGTCCTCCACCCTGGCGCCCGCGGAATTCCTCGGCTGGGGCTGGCGGGTTGCCTTCTGGCTCTCTGCCGTCATCGTTCTGGTCGGCTACTACATCCGCACCAAGGTCAGCGACGCCCCCATCTTCCTCGAAGCACAGAAGGAAGTGACCCTGGAAAAGAAGGGGTACGGCGTCGCCGAAGTGTTCCGCCGCTACCCGCGGGGCGTTTTCACCGCCATGGGGCCTGCGCTTCGCGGAGAACATCCTGTACTACCTCGTGGTTACGTTCTCCATCACCTACCTCAAGGTCATCGTGCAGACGGACACCTCACGGATCCTGCTGCTCCTGCTCGTGGCGCACTTCATCCACTTCTGCGCGGTCCCGCTGGTCGGCCGGCTCTCCGACGCGTTCGGACGCAAACCGGTCTACGCGGCCGGCGCGATTCTCGGCGGCACCTGGGGCTTCTTCGCCTTCCCGATGATGGACACCGGGAACGACCTCATTATTCTTGCCGCGATTACGATCGGCCTGATGTTCCACGCCCTCATGTACGCCGGTCAGCCCTCGATCATGGCCGAGATGTTCCCGACCCGTATGCGCTACTCCGGTGTCTCCCTGGGCTACCAGGTGACCTCGATCGTTGCCGGTTCGATGGCTCCGATCATCGCAGCATCCCTGCTGGGCCAGTTCAAGTCCTCCGTCCCGGTAGCCCTGTACCTGCTCGGGGCGTGCATCGTGACCCTGGTTGCGGTGTACTTCCTCAAGGAGACCAAGGGGATTTCCCTGCACGACGTCGACGCAGCCGACGCCCGCGGGACCGCCGATCTGCTCGCAGCCGCCAAGCGATAAGGCCGCGTTTCCTGCCACCAGCAAGGACATAACGCTGCGCAATAAGCGCCAAAACGACAGCCGCCCCCGCCCGGACCATCCGGACGGGGGCGGCTGTCGTCTGCCGCAGTCTCGCGCCCTAACCGCCGAGGTCTTCCCCGCGGTCCTGGATTTCGCTGCGGAGCGAGGCGAGCACGGCCTGGACGGCGGCCGAGCGCAGCGATTCGGCACGCGCCACCGCCCAGATGGGGAGCTGGCGCTGGAAGTCATGGGGCAGTACCGGCAGGAGCCCGGTCCTGCGTGTCACCATAAAGTTCGGCAGCAGTCCGATGCCGGCACCGCGGCGCACAGCCTCGACCTGGGCGAAGATGCTCGTCGCCTGGAAACTGGACCGGGGGACCGGCAACTGGGTGGACCGGTGGCCCAGTTCCTCCACTTTGAGCGCGGACTCCACGTACGAGACGAAGCCGTGCTGCCGGACATCATCCAGGGTCTCAGGAAGCCCGTGATCCCTGGCGTACGAGGGGCTCGCGTACAGCCGCAGGAAATAGTTGCTCAGAAAAATTGGCTGGGCGTTGCCGGGTTCGAGGTTGCCGACCACCACTTCCAGGTCCACCCCGGACCGGTTTCTGCTGACCTTGCGGGTGTCGCTGAGCAGTTCGACGTTGAGCAGGGGGTGCGCACGCTGCAGGCGCACGAGGGCCGGGGCCACGAACTCGGCGCCAAAACCGTCGGGAGTGCTGATCCGGACGACGCCGGAGAGCGTGTCGCCGCTGTGGCTGAGCCGCCCGGCGAGGAGGCCAAGGGTGCCCTCAATCGATTCGGCAGCGGCCACCGCCTGGCTGCCGAGTTCGGTGAGTTCCCAGCCGTGCGGGATGCGTTCGAGGGTCCGGCCCCCGAGTTGTTTGTCCAATGCCAGAATTCGCCGCGAAATGGTGGTGTGGGTCGTGCCCAGAGTTTCCGCGACAGCGTTGAACCGGCCCAGCCGGGCCACCGTCAGCAGGATCAGCAGGTCATCCGGGCTCGGTAGCCGCTTCAGGTCCATCTGGTGCCGCTCCTACATCTGTGCATTCATGCACACGCCGTCTGTGGTTTTTTACCTTGAATGCACTCTAGCAGCGTGTGATGGTTGACACAGGCCACAGCACACCACGAGCAAAGGAGCTTTCGTCATGGCAGTAATCGCTTGGATCGGACTGGGGAACATGGGCGGGTCCATGGCAGGACACCTGGTAGCCGCCGGCCACGAAGTGCGTGGGTTCGACCTCAATCCCGAGGCCGTTGCCGCCGCCGAAACTGCGGGTGTCAAGCCCGCGGCCGGTATCGCCGAGGCAGTCGCGGGGGCGGATGCTGTCTTCACCATGCTGCCCAAGGGTGAGCACGCCCGCGCCGTGTACCTCGGCCCGGACGGCGTACTCGCCCACGCCGTCACCAGCACGTTGCTCATCGACTCCTCGACGATAGACATCGCCTCCGCCCAGGCCCTGCACGACGCCGCTGCGGAGGCAGGCTTCCGCTTTGTTGATGCCCCCGTCTCCGGCGGAATGAGCGGAGCGAAAGCCGGAACCCTGACCTTTATGGTCGGCGGAGAGGCCGGAGCCGTCGCCGATGCGAGCGTTTACATCACGCCGATGTCCGCCAACATCTTCCCGACCGGCGGTGCAACATCCGGCCAGGCCGCAAAGATCTGCAACAACCTCATGCTCTTCATCAGCCTGGCCGCGGCGGCCGAGGGGGCCGTTTTGGCTGACCGGCTGGGCCTGGACAAGCAGACCTTCTGGGACATCGCAGCTGTCTCCTCCGGGGACAGCTGGGCCATGCGGACCTGGTACCCGATGCCCGGCGTTGTGCCCACCGCCGCCTCAAACAACGACTTCGCGCCCACGTTCACCACCGAGCTGGCCAATAAGGACATCGGGTTGGCCATCAGCGCCGCCCGCGACACCGGCACCCCGCTCGAAATCGGCGAGCACGTCCAGCAGCTCTTCCAGCGGTTGATCGACTCCGGCCAGTCCGGCATGGACTGCTCCATGATCGTCAAGCTCGTCGACGGTTCCCTCGACGCCGCTCGCTAGCACGCCGCAGTACCGGCCTTCACGACACACTTCACGAAAGAGATCCCATGGAACGCATCCCACACGTCATCAACGGCGAACTGATCCACGACGCCGAGCGCTTCGGCCCGGTCTTCAACCCGGCCACCGGCGAGCAGGAAAAGGAAGTGGTGCTGGCTTCGGCGGCACGTGTCGAGGAGGCCATCGCGGCCGCCCGCGCCGCCCTGCCCGGCTGGCGGGCGATGAGCCTGGCCAAACGCACCAACATCTTCTTCCGCGTCCGCGAACTGCTCCTGCAGCGCCGCCCCGAGCTGGCAGCGATCCTGACCAGCGAGCACGGCAAGGTCCTCTCCGACGCCGAGGGCGAGATCACCCGCGGTCTGGAGAACATCGAATTCGCCACCGGGCTGTCCCAGGCGCTCAAGGGGGAGCGCTCCGAACAGGTGGCCAGCGGCGTCGACGTCCACTCGGTGCGCCAGCCCGTCGGTGTCGTTGCCTGCATCACACCGTTCAATTTCCCTGCCATGGTGCCGCTGTGGATGATCGGCAGCGCGCTGGCGTGCGGTAACACGGTATTGCTCAAGCCTAGCGAAAAGGACCCGTCCTCAGCCGTCTTCATCGCCCAGCTCTTTATGGAAGCCGGCCTGCCGGCAGGGGTCCTCAATGTGGTGCACGGAGACAAGGAAGCCGTGGACGTCCTCCTCGAACACCCGGAGGTCAAAGCAATCAGCTTCGTCGGCTCCACACCGATCGCCCAGTCCGTCTACCGCCGCGCCGCGGACCACGGCAAACGTGTCCAGGCCCTCGGCGGGGCCAAGAACCATATGGTCGTTCTGCCCGACGCTGACCTCGATATGGCCGCCGACGCCGCCATTTCAGCCGCCTACGGCTCCGCCGGAGAGCGTTGCATGGCGGTCAGCGTGCTGGTTGCGGTGGGTAACATCGCCGATGACCTCATTGCGGCGATCACGAGCCGGATGGCCGAGCTGAAGATCGGCCCGGGCACGGACCCGGCCTCGCAGATGGGGCCGCTCATCACCGCCGAGCACCGCGACAAGGTCGCCTCCTACGTTGGCGGCGCTGCGGACGAAGGCGCCACTGTCGTGGTGGACGGCCGGACGCAGGAGTTCGATTCCAACGGCTTCTTCATCGGCGTCAGCCTGATTGACCATGTCAAGCCAGGTATGAAGGTCTACGACGATGAGATCTTCGGCCCGGTCCTGTCCGTGGTGCGGGTGGAAAGCTACAGCGACGCCGTGCAGCTGGTCAACGACAACGAATTTGGCAACGGTGTGGCCATCTTCACCCGCGACGGCGGTGCCGCCCGGCAGTTCGAATTCGACGTCGAGGTCGGCATGGTGGGTGTCAATGTCCCGATTCCGGTCCCGGTGGGCACCTTCAGCTTCGGCGGGTGGAAGAACTCGCTCTTCGGCGACACCCACATGTACGGCCCGGAAAGCATCCGTTTCTACACCCGCGGCAAGGTGGTCACCACCCGCTGGCCCGATCCCTCCACCTCAGTGATCGACCTTGGTTTCCCGCAGGTCAACTGATCGGTGGTCAGCCCTTCATGATTTCGGCACGCAGGGCCATGTATTCCTCCATGGCAAGTTCGCCGTCGCTGTAGCGCCGGTCGAGTTCCGCGAGCTTGCGCGCCCGGAACCCCTGTGGGGTTGACGGGGAGGCCGCCGGGGCCGGGGCGCCGGGGCCGCCGGTCGGCGGCTGCTGGGAGGACGGCGGATTCTTCGTATATCCGGGGCTGTCCTGGTAGGGGGCCGCGTCCGGGATCGGCTGGCCCGGATAGGCCTGCCCGGGGTAGCCCTGTCCGGGGTAGCCCTGCTCCGGGTGGGGCTGGGGCAGGGGCGGCACCGGCTGGCCCGGGTAGGGCGGCCGGAACCCGCCACTGAAATAGTCCTGCTGGGTGTAGCCATCCCGCGGCTGGGTATTTGGCCGGCCTGGATACTGGCCCGGGAATGGTCCGAACGCACCCGGGGCCCGCCCGTCCGGCTGACCCGGATAGCCGCTGTTCAGGCCCTGGTCCTGGTTCCGGCGCTGCACGGATCTCCGGTACATCCGCAGCGCCATCGGGACCAGGAAGGATAAAATGATGATCCATAAGAACAGATTGCTCACGGTACTGCACCTCTCAGGAGTGTCCTTCCAGTATGGCACCGGGTCACAAGCGTGCGGGCTCGTCGGTGCCGGGCGGGCCCTCGCCGGACCCCAACGGCACCCCGGGACCGAAGACCGGGCCCGGCGAGGGCCGCTTGGCCGTGACGCCGTCGCCCAATGACTGGTGCCGCAACCGGCGGACCACCCACGGCACAAAGTACTCCCTGGCCCACACCAGATCGCCGGAGCGGGCCTCCCGCCAGCCGGCCTGTGGCAGGGGCTTGGGGGAGAGCGGCTCCAGGCTGTGCTCGACATTGAGCGCATCCAGCACCATTGCAGCGATGGTGTGATGGCCGAGGGGTGAAAAGTGCAGCCGGTCGGCGTCCCACATCTGCGGATCACGGAGCTGGCGCAGGGACCACATGTCCGCGATCACAGCATCGTGCCGGGCCGCGACGGTACGAAGGTTCTCGTTGTAGATCGCAATCTTGCTCCGGATCCGGCCAAGCACCGAAGCCCCCGAATCCGGACCGTTGAACAAGACCACCG
This sequence comes from Arthrobacter sp. PAMC25284, assembly GCF_019443425.1. Taxonomy (NCBI): domain Bacteria; kingdom Bacillati; phylum Actinomycetota; class Actinomycetes; order Micrococcales; family Micrococcaceae; genus Arthrobacter; species Arthrobacter sp. PAMC25284. Next base: position 1,312,356 of record NZ_CP080382.1, on the reverse strand, counting down.
TGGCACCGCCCAGGCTCAGGATCTGGACTACTGAATCCAGCTTCTCGGCCAATACATCGGGATCGCCGCCGGGGCGGATCAGGTCATTGCCGCCCGCTGAGAGCGAGATGAGGTCCGGCCGTAAGGAGAGGCAGTGCGCCATTTGCTGGTCGACAATCTGCTGCAGCAACCGGCCACGGACGGCAAGGTTGGCGTAGGCGAAGTCGCTGTGGCCACGGCTCAACTCCTCGGCGACCCGGTCCGCCCAGCCGCGGTGGCCTCCCGGACTTGCCGGTTCGGGGTCACCGATTCCCTCGGTGAACGAATCGCCCATGGCCACATAGCGCGTCCACGGGTGGATGCCGACGCCGACCGGCGTTTTCCTCAAGGCTCCGGTTTCGCTCACCCTCACATCCTGACCGTTCCCGCGAAGCGGCGCCACCCGTAGGTTGTTACTGTTCGGTAACTGTAAGAATGGAACCATGATGCCTGCTGATGCCTTCCCTGCACCCGTCGTCCTGTGGTCCAAGTCCGAGGCGGACCGCGCCGGTAAACCACTGCTGATCCTGCTGCACGGCCACGGCGCCAACGAACAGGATCTTTTCAGTCTGGCCGAACTGTTGCCCGCGGACTTTGTTGTCGCCGCCGTGCGCGCGCCCATCGCCACGGGTCCCGGCTTCACCTGGTTCCCGCTGACGGCCTCCATCGACTACACCCTCGACGCCGTGATGGATGCGTCATCGTACGTGCTGGACTGGCTGGACTCAGTGAAGGCCAACCACCCCTCGGTGACGCTGCTCGGATTCTCGATGGGCATGGCCATGGCCACCACGATGCTGCGCCAGCGGCCCGCGGACTTCGCCGCCGTCGTCGGGCTCTCAGGGTTTGTTGTCGACGCCGGCCCGGACACGAGCTTCCGGGACGCCCAACTGGACGGGACCGTGCCGATGTTCTGGGGGCGGGACCAGCAGGATCCGGTGATCACGCAGGACAAAATCGAGTTCACGATGGGCTGGGTGCGCCGGCATGTCAAGCTCACCAAGGTGCTCTACGCCGGCATGTGGCACGGCATCAACCAGCAGGAGATCGGCCACGTCTCGGAGTTCCTGACGCATGAGGTGCTCAACGGCCGGAAATGACCATGGTGCCGCCCGCGCGGCCAGGACGCAGAGTCAGTCGCCGGCGGGCGTACTGATCCGAACGGTCCGGTCATTGACGCTGACCGTGTCCCCGTGATGCAGCTGACGGCCGCGCCGGTCGTCGATTTCGCCGTTGACCTTCACGAGGCCATTCTTGATCAGTTCCGCGGCTTCGACGCCGTCCTCGACCAGGCTTGCCAGTTTCAGCAGCTGGCCCAGCCGGATCATGTCGTCGCGAATGGCAATGTCTTCAATTTCCCGGTTGCTCATACAAGCAATGATGCCTGACAGAAAGTGGCAGCAATGACGTCCACACCACAATTGCCGCTTTTGTTGGGCCTGCCGCTCGCCGTGGCCGCCGGACTGCTCATTCCTGTCCAGGGACGGATCAACGGCGCCCTCGGAATCGTTCTGGACGACGGGATAGCCGCGGCCGTGGTCAGTTTCACGATCGGACTCATCGTAATGGTCGCCGTCTCACTCATCCTGCCGCGGGGCCGGGCAGGGCTGGTCTGGATCCTGCCGGCGCTGCGGCAACGCCGGTTCCCGCCGTACTATGCGATGGCGGGCGGCATCGGAGCTTTTTTCGTTTTCGCCCAGTCATTCACGGTAGGCGCCCTGGGCGTCGCACTGTTCACCGTCGCTACAGTCACCGGACAGACGGTCAGCGGATTGCTGGTGGACCGGATGGGCATCGGGCCCGCGGGCAAGAAGTCCGTCACCGGCATCCGCGTACTCGGCAGCCTCCTGACCATCGCCTCCGTCCTCTGGGCTGTATCCCCGCGCCTGGCCGGACCGACCGGTGGCGGCGGAACCGGCATCGGGCCACTCCTGATCATCTTGCTGGTGCCTGTCGCGGCCGGGCTGCTGGTCAGTTTCCAACAGGCCATGAACGGCACGGCCACGGTTCACTACGGCACCCCGATCGCCACGACCCTGGTCAACTTCATCGCCGGGTTCGTGGTGTTGGGGGTCTCGTGGTTGATCAAGCTCGCCGTCGCCGGTCCCGGCAACGCACTGCCGGACCAATGGTGGTATTACCTGGGTGGTCCCTTGGGCTGCATCTTCATCGGCGTCGGGGCGCTGCTGGTCCGCAGCCTGGGGGTCCTGGTCACCGGACTCGGCATGATCGCCGGCCAACTCCTTGGATCCCTTGGGCTGGACCTGCTGCTGCCCGTCCCCGGATCCGTCGTGGCGTTGCCTACGGTCCTGGGCACGTTCCTGACGCTCATCGCCATCATCCTGGCCACGCTGCCCTGGCCGCGGGGCACCCTGAAAAGGTAGCGGTCCGAAATGGCAGCGGGCCGGTAGGCTAAGAGGCGCAGCTTCCTGCAGGCAACCTCAGCGCTACGAGCCCGGCACCGCTTCGTGCAGTCCGCCGTGGCTGTGCAGTCCGCCGTGTCTGTGCAGTCCGCCGTGTCTGTGCAGTCCGCCGTGCCGGCGGTGCTGCCGTGCACGTACTGTTCCTTCGTTCCACCTGATTTATCCCGCCCCGTCCGGCATCCAGCCGGAGCCCCCGGGGCTCAAACCGCGGACCGCACCCAGCGGCCCTGGAGAAAATGGAGTCACCCATGGCAGCAAAAACCGTCCTCGACCAGATCATTTCCCTCGCCAAGCGCCGCGGGTTCGTATTCCAGGCCGGTGAAATCTATGGTGGCTCCCGGTCCGCGTGGGACTACGGGCCCCTCGGCGCCGAGCTGAAGGAAAACATCAAGCGCCAATGGTGGCAGTCCGTGGTCCGCGGCCGCGAAGACGTCGTCGGCCTCGATTCCTCAGTCATCCTGCCCCGCCAGGTATGGGAAGCCTCGGGCCACGTCGACGTGTTCTCGGACCCGCTGGTGGAGTGCCTGTCCTGCCACAAGCGGTTCCGCGCGGACCACCTCGAAGAGGAATACGAGGAGAAGAAAGGCCGTCCGGCCGAGAACGGCCTCAAGGACATCGCCTGCGTCAACTGCGGCACCCGTGGCCAGTGGACCGAACCCCAGGAATTTTCCGGCCTGCTCAAGACTTTCCTCGGCCCGGTGGCCAGCGAGGAAGGCATGCACTACCTGCGGCCCGAAACTGCCCAAGGTATCTTTGTGAACTTCAGCAACGTCCTCACCACCTCCCGCAAGAAGCCGCCGTTCGGCATTGGCCAGATCGGCAAGTCCTTCCGCAACGAGATCACACCCGGCAACTTCATCTTTCGCACCCGCGAGTTCGAACAGATGGAGATGGAGTTCTTCGTGGAGCCCGGCACGGATGAGCAGTGGCATGAATACTGGATGAAGGAACGCATGTCCTGGTACACCGGCCTGGGCATCCGCGAAGACAACCTGCGTTTCTTCGAACACCCGCTCGAGAAGCTGAGCCACTACTCCAAGGGCACCACGGACATCGAATACCGCTTCGGTTTCCAGGGCTCGGAATGGGGCGAGCTCGAGGGCATCGCCAACCGCACCGACTTCGACCTCTCCACCCACGCGAAGGCCTCCGGCGCAGACCTGAGCTACTTCAACCAGGCCACGAACGAGCGCTACACCCCGTACGTGATCGAACCGGCCGCGGGCCTGACCCGGTCCTTCATGGCGTTTATGATCGACGCCTACACCGAGGACGAGGCACCCAATGCCAAGGGCGGCGTCGACGTCCGCACGGTCCTCAAGCTCGATCCGCGCCTCGCTCCGGTCAAGGCCGCAGTGCTGCCGCTGAGCCGCAACGAGGACCTGTCCCCGAAAGCCAAGGACCTCGCCGCCCAGCTGCGCAAGAGCTGGAACATCGACTTCGACGACGCCGGCGCCATCGGCCGCCGCTACCGCCGCCAGGACGAGATCGGCACCCCGTTCTGCATCACGGTGGACTTCGACACCCTCGATGACCAGGCCGTCACGATCCGTGAACGCGACACCATGAGCCAGGAGCGCGTCTCGCTGGACAAGGTGGAGGGCTACCTGGCCGCACGCCTGATCGGCGCCTGAGCATGGCCATCGAATACCGCGCCTGGCGCGAGGGCGATGACCTCGCGCTGCTGGAAATCTGGGGCGGGCCTGAAACGGTCCAGGCCGGACAGTTCCGTGGCACCTTGGCGCCTTCGGCAAACGCCCCGTGGCGTCGGTGCATCGTGGCCGAAGACGTCGTCGACGGCGTCGCCATCCCCGTGGCGGCGGCCGTGGTCCACGAGGCCGCCCTGCACCCGGAACGGCTCTGGGCCTACATCGAGGTCGCCCGCGACCACCGCCGCACGGGCGTCGGATCCACACTGCTGAGCCTGCTCCGGCACGAAGCCTCCCAATCGCCGTCGGGAGTCACCCGGCTGCGCTGCAAGGTCGAACCCGGCACCCCCGGCGCCGCCTTCGCCGAGGCGGCCGGACTGGCCCCGATCCAGCGCTCCCGGCTCGTCGCCGTCGAGCCGGCCGCGCTCAAGTTGCCGGTCTTCGGTGACGGTTCCGAGGCCGCTGCTGCCGAACAGGTAGAGGATCTCGCGACCGGCTCGGTCGAATTGAGCGACGTCGTCGGGCGCTATTACAGCGCCGTCCACGGCTGGGACCAGCCCGGCGACCTCAGCATCGCTATGGTGCAGCGGTTGTTCCTGGACGACCTGAGCGGAGCCCACGGCGCGATCGTGGTGCGGGCGCCGAAGGCCTCCGCGTTCGGCCAGGGTGTGCCGGCGAGCCGGAAGGGCAGGCTGGAGGCGTTCGCCATCAGCTATGCGCAGAGGATTCACGGTCAGGACCCGTCCGAGGGTGCGGCCGCCGACGGACCGACCGAGGTGTTCCTCGGCCACGAACCGCAGCTCAGCGGGGCCGGGGCCGAGGCTGCCATCCGGGACCTGCTGGCGTTGATTGCGTTCCAGCACCCGGTGCTGCTGGAACTGGACGATTCCATGACTGCATTGCGCACCGTTGTCGAGCCGCTGCTGGACAGCGGCAAAGCACGGGTGCAGGGGAGCGAAACCCTGGTCGTTTCCGACTGACGAGGTTCGTGCACAGACGCTATTGCAGGCTGACCCGCAGCGGTGTCCGGTCCCCCGGGGGACGGGACAACCGCTGCGGGTCAGTTGGTTTCCCGGCTTGCCCTAAGGAGTGCTGTGCCTGATGCGGCCGCCGCGGGCCCGGCGCGGGCCCTCAGCTTCCTCCATTTGCTGTCGCTCCGTCTCGCTGGGCGCGCCACCTCCGAGGTGCGCGGGCATCCACCAGGAGCCGGACCCCGGACGCAGCGGGAAATCCGCCGTCGCCGTATCGATCCCGGACTGGAGGACCGCCCGGAGGCGGTCCGTGGCTGCGTGTATGGCCCCGGACCGGTCCGGGAATGGGCCGGCCCCGTTCCCCGGGAGCTGCTCCGGCAGCAGGGGTTCGCCGACATGAATTCGGACCGGCGCGCGCCAGGCGCGGAACGGGGAGAACCCGTGGTGCCGGGTCAGAAGCCGGTGCGCGCCCCAGACAGAGACCGGAATGATCGGCACGCCGGCTTCGGCCGCCATCCGGACGGCCCCGGTCCGGCATTCCCGGACCCGGAAGCTGCGGCTGACGCCGGCTTCGGGCAGGATGCCGATGTACTCGCCCGCACGAAGCTTCGCGACGGCGGCGTCGTAGGTGCCGCTCCGGTCGCCGTGCGGCACAATCACGTGGCCGGCAGCGCTGACCACGGGTCTGGCCAGCCAGTGGTCGGCCGCGCCTTGGTGGATCAGGAACCGTAGCTGGGCGCGACTGGTCCTCCACAACAGCATCTCGGCGAAGGCGAAGTCGAGGTAGCCGAAATGGGTGATGGCGATGACCGCGCCGGTTCCCGGGACTGCCCGGCGGGACGCACCGTTAAGCGGCCCGGCCGCAGGCAGATGCTCGCGGCCGGTGACAATCACCCGGATGCCGAAGAGCCGGCGCAATAACAGGCCGGTGCGGGTGAGGAACCGGTAAACGCGGTCGTCAGGCCGCGACCGCCGGGTCATGGCGCCTCCTGCTGGTCTGTTGAGGGCCCCGGCGGCCTCCCCGGACTGCGGGTGCCGCGGGGACTGTTAGAGCCGTCGCTACCGTCATCGGCGCGGCGGCCACGGAATGAACCCGGAGGTGGACTCCACGTATTCCTTGTAGCCGGGCCGGCTGGACATGGCTTTTTCCGTCAATGGTTTGCCGCTGCCGCGTGCCAGCAGCCAGATCATCACCGCGGGGGACAGCACGGTCAGGACGCCGGGCCATGAGTCGGCGGCGACGAGGAACAGTCCGGTCCACACGGCGGCATCGCCGAAGTAGTTGGGATGGCGCGTATAGCGCCAGAGGCCGGTGTTCAGGACGGTGCCCTTATTGGCGGGATCGGCTTTGAACTGTTCCAGTTGCCGGTCGCCGACGGTTTCGAAGACGAGGCCCAGCAGCCAGACGAGTCCGCCCAGCACGGCCAGCCAGCCGAGCCCGGCGGTGCCGAACATCCCGACCTGCACCGTCAGGGAAATAAAGAACATCAGCAGGCCCTGCGGCAGGTACACCTTCCGCAGCGCGTAGACGTCCCGCGAGCCCGGTGCCGAGGACAACATCTTGACATAGCGCGGGTCCTCATCCTTGCCGTGCGCCCGGATGCCGATATGGACCGCCAGCCGGATGCCCCAAACGGCCACGAGGGCCATCAGCAGCAGCCGCCTGCCGTCGTCGCCGTGACCGGCGGACAGCAGCCAGGACACAGCGGCAGCCACCACAAATCCCAGACCCCAGACGGTGTCTATCACCGAGTGGTGCTTTTTTCGCACGGCGACGGCGAAGGTCACGGCGAGCAAGACGACGATGCCCGCCGCCACCCAGGGCAAACTGGCGAGGAAGGCCTCAAGCGGGAACTGTGGCATCAGGTGCTCCAATCAGCGGGGCGGGGCAGGAGGACATGCGAGGGCGCCTGGTCCGGATGGCCGCGGCGCAGCATCAGAGCACCAGCGGGAGGGCCGCGCCGGCTTCGGGCAGAACCTTGCGAAGTTCGGCATGGCCGGCCAGGGCGAGGGTCCCGGTGTGGTTGCCGAACGCATCCAGGATGAACCCGGTGGACAGCGAGTTCCAGAGGGCCAGACGCCGCAGCATGAAGTGTCCGGCACTAGTCAGCGCCACATAGTCCACGGTGTCGGCCACGCCGCCGGCGCGGCGGGCGTATGCCAGGGAATTCTCCGGGCTGGTCCAGCGGTCGGCGGTGCCGTGGACGATCAGGATCCGGCGCCCGGCGACCCGGTCCACCGGGGTTTCCGCGTTGAGCCACGGAGCCAGGGCAACCACGCTGTGCACCTGGGGATCATCCGCGACGCACAGCGCCGTAAGGCCACCCATGGAGTGGCCGAGGATGTAGACGGGCACGCCGGGGTGTTCACGGGCAATGTGGGCCAGCGCCCAGCGGGCATCGTGGACAGGGGACATATCCTCGCCGTTCCATCCCCGGTACCGGTACCGGAGCGTCCAGACGGCGAGGCCGTGCGGTCCGCCCTGGCCGTGCAAGGCCCGGGCAAAAGGCACCATGCGGACCGGGCTCAGACGCAGGCGGCTGACCGTATCGTAACTGTTCGCCTGTCCGCCGTGGAGCACGAGGGCCACACCGCGGGTTTGTCCCTTGGCTTCGGCGATGCTGAGCACGGCCCGGGCATCGGGGCCCGGCCCGCCCACAGCGGGCTCGCGGTCGTCTTTTATCTCCTTGGCCACGCCAGTGTCCTCCGTATCCTCATCCGTCAATTACCCACCCTAGGGTTCCGCAGCCGGTAATTCAGGTATCTGCTGCAACCGCTGACAGAGGCTCGGGATTCCCGGGCTTCCAACAAGCATTCGGAGCCGCGCCGGTCCGCGATGGGCGGGAGGACGCCCGCGCTCTTCCCGCCTAAGCCCGCCGCAGCAACCCGGTGCAGCCCGCCGCAGCCCGTTGCCGGGTGCGCCGGAGTGCCCTTGACGGGGTCCGAAAGCCTGGAGTAGGCCTGAGAGGGTATCCGCCGGTCGTTTGCGCGCTGGGAGCCGAAGTCCATCGTCCGGTCCGTGGTCTCACGGAACTACGGCGGTAATGATCATGAGCGCAACCATTGCCCTGGATGACCTGCGGGAGCAGGTCCGGGGACACGTCATCACCCCAGGCGACGAAGAGTACGACGCCGCGCGGGCCGTGCACAACGGAATGATTGATAAGAGGCCTGCGGCCGTGGTGCACGTGTCCCAGCCTGCCGATGTCATCGCCTGTGTCAATTTCGCGCGGGACCACTCGATCGACCTGGCCGTTCGCGGTGGGGGCCACAGTGCGCCGGGCTTCGGCACCTGGGACGACGCGCTGGTGATCGACTTCGGAAATACCCGGGGCGTCCGGGTTGATCCGGGACCCCGGACCGCGCGGGCCGAGGCCGGGGCTACGTGGGCGGACTTTAACCACGCGACGCACGCCTTCGGGATGGCGACCACAGGTGGCATCATCGGCACCACCGGGGTCGCAGGGCTGACCCTTGGTGGCGGTATCGGCTATCTGAGCCGGAAGTACGGACTCAGCTGCGACAACCTGATCTCGGCCGACGTCGTCACCGCGGAAGGTAAGTTCCTCACGGTCAGCAGCAGCGAAAATGAAGACCTTTTTTGGGCCCTGCAAGGCGGCGGCGGAAACTTCGGCGTCGTCACCTCGCTGGAGTTCCGGCTCCATCCGGTGGACATGGTCCACGCCGGCATCGTGGTCTACGCCCTCGAGCATGCGGAAATGGCAGCGAAGTTCTACCGGGACCATTTGGCGTCGGCGCCCGAGGAGTTGGGGGCGTTCCTTGGATTTGCCCAGGGGCCGCCAGTGCCATTCCTGCCGGAGGAATTCCATGGCAAGCCGGTGTGTGTCGTCGTCGGAATGTGGACCGGAGACCCGGCCGAGGGCGCTGCCCGCTGGCAACCGTTCCTGGACGCGGCTCCGGTGGCCGGTTCCATGGTGGGGCCGATGCCCTACCCGGCGCTGAACATGGCCTTCGACGAACTGGTCCACAAGGGGTTGCAGGGATACTGGAAGGCCGACTTCCTTGAGGAGCTCAATGACGGCGCCATCGACGCGCACATCCGTTACGGGTCAACGATCCCCAGCGTGCAAACCGCTGTCCACATCTACCCCATCGACGGGGCGGTGCAGCGGGTCGGCGCGACCGACACGGCGTTCGCCAACCGGAACGTGAACTTCGCCCCGGTCATCGCGGGTCTCTGGGAGGACCCGGCGGACAATGCAGCGAACACCGCCTGGGTGAAGGAGTATGCGGCGGCCCTGCGCCCCTATTCGGCGCCCGGCGGCTACATCAACTTTATGGATGGTGACGACCAGTCCCGGGTTGCAGAGAATTACGGGCCCAACTATGACCGGCTGAAGACCGTCAAAGCCAAGTACGACCCGCAGAATCTCTTCCACATCAACCAGAACATCACCCCTGCCTAAAGGCCCAACGCCCCGGCCCAACGCCCCGGCGCGGCGGATCCGGTTCGTGCTGATCGTTCCCCCAGCACGCCGCAAGGTTTCTCCCATGGGGTTGACTGCTGAGGGGAGCCTCACGCTCACCTGGACATTCACCCGGGCCGATTCCATGGGACTCGTCCTGGCTGTTCCCGTGACGACGCTGATGGCGGTGGTTGTGGTCAAAGCGGCCGGACCGTCTCAGCCATGCGGCCTGTCCGGGTCGGCTCCGGGCAGGCCGATGCCGCCGCGATGTCCACGGACCGGACCGGCAGCGGAGCGACGGAACCGGACGCCGGCCGCGGCGGCGAACCGTCCGGCGGGACGGAATTGGAACCGGGGACTCGCGGGGCCGCCGGGGCCGCCATCCGCGGCTGAAGGCCCGCTGTCCACATAGCCGGCGCCGATCCCCACCGATTTGCCCGGCTTTGAGACAATGGACAGGTGACTGTCGTAGCAACGCCTCCCGCCCCGAAGCTGGAACTCCCGCCCCTGAAGCTGGGCCCCATCACGGTGGATACCCCCGTGATCCTGGCTCCGATGGCGGGTATCACCAACTCCGCCTTCCGCCGGCTCTGCCGCGAGTATGGCGGCGGACTCTACGTCGCGGAGATGGTTACCTCCCGCGCGCTGGTGGAACGCACCCCGGAATCGCTGCGCATCATTTCGCACGACGACGATGAAAAGGTCCGTTCGGTTCAGCTCTACGGCGTGGATCCGGTCACGGTGGGTGCGGCCGTGCGGATGCTCGTCGAGGAAGACCGGGCGGATCACATCGACCTGAACTTCGGCTGCCCTGTCCCCAAGGTGACGCGGCGCGGCGGCGGATCGGCCCTGCCCTGGAAAATTGACCTCTTCACCGCGATTGTCCAGACCGCGGTCAAGGAAGCGTCCCGGGGCAACGTCCCGCTGACCATCAAGATGCGCAAAGGCATCGACGAGGACCACCTGACCTACCTCGACGCCGGCCGGATCGCCCGTGACTCCGGTGTCGCCGCCGTCGCACTTCACGGCCGCACAGCGGCCCAGTTCTATTCCGGCCAGGCGGACTGGTCCGCGATCGCCCGGCTGCGGGAAGCGCTGCCGGACATTCCCGTGCTCGGCAACGGGGATATCTGGTCCGCGGAAGACGCCGTCCGGATGGTCCGGGAAACCGGCGTCGACGGCGTCGTTGTAGGCCGGGGCTGCCAGGGCCGGCCGTGGCTGTTCGGGGACCTCATGGCTGCCTTCGAAGGCAGCAGCGAACGCCACAAACCGGCGCTGCGGCAGGTAGCCGAGGGGGTGTACCGGCATGCCCAGTTGATGGTTGAGACCTTCGGCGATGAGGGCAAGGCGCTGCGCGAGATCCGGAAACACATGGCCTGGTACTTCAAGGGCTACGTGGTCGGCAGTGAACTGCGGACCAAACTGGCGCTCGTGACCAGCCTGGAGGTGCTCCGCGGGACCCTGGACCAGCTGGACCTTGACTCCCCGTATCCAGGTGTGGACGCGGAGGGGCCGCGCGGGCGCGCTGGCTCACCCAAGAAACCGGCCCTGCCCAAGGACTGGCTGCTGGACCGCAGGCTCGACGCAGCCCAGTCCCGCGAAATCTCCCTGGCCGAACTGGACGTCTCCGGTGGCTGAGACCCGAACCTCGGCCCCCGTGATCGACGGCTACACCGGCCGCGATGCCGCACGCTGGGTGGAAGAGCCCACGAAGACCAGCTACCGCTCCGACTTTGAGCGCGACCGTGCCCGCGTCTTGCACTCCTCGGCGCTGCGCCGGCTGGGCGCCAAGACCCAGGTGGTCGCACCGGACACGGATGACTTCGTCCGCACCCGCCTCACCCACAGCCTCGAGGTGGCCCAGGTGGGCCGCGAGCTGGGCCGCACCCTGGGCTGCGACCCGGACGTCGTGGACACCGCCTGCCTGAGCCACGACCTCGGCCATCCGCCGTTCGGGCACAACGGCGAATCCGCCCTGAACGAGATGGCGCACAATATCGGCGGCTTCGAAGGCAACGCGCAGACGCTGCGCCTGCTGACCCGGCTGGAACCCAAGGTCCTGGCCGCGGACGGCAGCCCCGCCGGGCTGAATCTGACCCGGGCGAGCCTGGACGCCGCCGCCAAGTACCCCTGGTCCGCCGCGGACGCCCCGGTCATCCATGGTGAGCGGACCAGCAAGTTCGGCGCCTATGAGGACGACCTGCCGATTTTCGACTGGATCCGGGCAGGCGCACCGGAGCGCCGGTCCTGCCTTGAAGCCCAGGTGATGGACCTCGCGGACGACATCTCCTACTCCGTGCACGACGTCGAGGACGCGATCGTGGCTGGCCACTTCCAGCTGCGCTGGATGGACAACCCGGACCACCGTGCCCGGGTCGTGGGCTACGCCAAGCAGTGGTATCTGCCGCACAACGATCCCGCCGCGATCGATGCCGCCCTGGCCCGGCTCGAGGCCACGGATGTCTGGGTGCGCGAGGCTGATGGCAGCCGCAAGGCGATGGGTGCGCTGAAAGACATGACCAGCCAGCTCATTGGGCGGTTCTGCCAGAGCGCGCTGGAGACTACCCGGGCCGTGTACGGGCCGGAGAACCTGACCCGCTATAACGCCGAGCTGATCGTCCCGGACGAGACAGTGATGGAAATCGCCGTGATGAAGGGTCTGGCCACCACCTTCGTGATGACCACCGAGCACCGCCAGCCCATCTACGAACGCCAGCGCGAGGTCCTGCACGCGTTGGTCACGGCCTTGCGCGCCACGGGAGACCGGCACCTGGAACCGATGTATGCGGCAGACTGGCGCGACGCGGCCGACGACGGCGCACGGCTGCGCGTAGTGATCGACCAGGTTGCAGCCCTGACGGACGGCTCCGCGCTCGCCATGTACGAGCGGCTTGTCGGCAGCCTGCCGTCACTGTGGTGACGGTGGGTGCGGTGACCGTGATTCCGTTGGCAGCACGGCCGGGCACCGGCGGCGGCGCTGCCATGCCGCCGCGGACTGCGCCGGTGCGTGTCCGGGCCCGGCACTAGGATGGCATTGTGGCCGGCCTGATTAAACGTGAAGACATCGACGAAGTCCGCCAGCGCACGGACATCAAGGAAGTCGTCGACGGCTACGTCACCCTCAAGGGGGCGGGGCTGGGGTCATACAAGGGACTGTGCCCGTTCCACGACGAGCGCTCGCCGTCGTTCACCGTCCGCCCCCAGGCAGGCCGCTACCACTGCTTCGGCTGCGGCGAGGACGGCGATGTCATCTCCTTCGTGCAGAAACTCGACCACACCACGTTCCATGAGGCTGTAGAGAAACTGGCCCACCGGATCGGCTTCGAACTCCGCTACGAGGACGGCGGTTCGGGACCCAACCGGGAAGACATCGGCCGACGCCAGCGGCTCCTCGACGCCCACAAAGTCGCCGACGAGTTCTTCCGCGCCCAGCTGCTGACACCCGGCGCCACCGAAGGCCGGAACTTCCTGCACGCCCGGGGCTTCGACCGCGCGGCGGCCGAACACTTCGGCGTCGGCTACGCGCCCCAGGGCTGGGACGCGCTGCTCAAACACCTCCGGGGCCGCGGCTACACCGATCCCGAACTGAAGCTCACCGGCATGTTCTCGGAAGGCAACCGGGGGATCTACGACCGCTTCCGTGGGCGGCTGATCTGGCCGATCCGCGATATCGCCGGGGACACCATCGGTTTCGGCGCGCGCAAGCTCTACGAGGACGACCAGGGCCCCAAATACCTCAACACCCCGGAGACCGCACTCTACAAAAAATCACAGGTCCTCTACGGAATTGACCTGGCCAAGCGCAACATCGCCAAGGACCGCCAACTCGTGGTCGTGGAAGGCTATACCGACGTGATGGCCTGCCACCTGGCCGGCATCCCCACCGCCGTGGCCACCTGTGGGACGGCCTTCGGCACCGAACACATCAAAATCGCCCGCCGGCTGCTGTCCGACGACGGCAGCGGGGGCGAGGTCATCTTCACGTTCGACGGCGACGCCGCCGGCCAGAAGGCGGCGCTGCGCGCTTTTGAAGAGGACCAGCGCTTCGTGGCGCAAACCTACGTTGCCGTCGAGGCCAGCGGCGCTGATCCCTGCGAGCTGCGCCAGGCCAAGGGCGACGCCGCCGTCCGGGACCTGATCGGGACTCGCCGCCCGCTGTTCGAATTCGCCATCCGGGCCACTCTCCGGCGGCACAACCTGGACACCGTGGAAGGCCGGATCGCGGCACTGCGTGAGTCCGCGCCGGTGGTAGCCCAGATCCGCGACGCCGGCATCCGTCCGGCCTATGCCCGTGAGCTGGCCGGCTGGCTTGGCATGCCGGTCGAGGACGTCAGCCGGGCCGTCGGCGGGGCCACCAAACGTGCCGCCCAGCAGCAGTCGGGCGGATCGGGACACGGCACCGGCGGCGGACAGGGGCAGGGCCGCCCGCCGGGGACGGCGCCGGGCGTGGCGCCGCTGCCGCCGTCGGCCGTCCTGCCGTCCTTCAACCGGCCGGACCCCCGGGACCCGGTGGCGGCCATGGAGCGTCAGGCCCTGGAGGTCGCCCTCCAGGAGCCGGGCCTGCTGGAAGGCGAGACCTGGCTGCGTTTCTCCGAGGCGCGCTTCTCGACCCCGGCGTATCTGGCCATCCACGAGGCCATCCGGGCAACAGGCCTCGGCCTGGCAGGGGATTCCGTGCGTTGGGTGGAGCAGATGCTGCAGGAAGTCCCTGAGCCGCTGCGGCCGCTGGTGTCCGAACTCGCCGTCGTCCCGCTGCCGGCCAGCACGGCAGACGGGGTGCTGCGGTACTGTCGCGATATTCTGGCGCGCCTGTTTGAGCTGCAGATCACCAGGGTGAAGGCGGAGAAAATGGGCCAGCTGCAGCGTCTGGACGCCTCGGCTGATCCCGAGGAATTCCAGCGGCTGAACCGCGAACTGATGGAGTTGGAGATGCGACGGCGGGCACTGCGCTCGGACGCCTGAGCCGGCGATTTCACTTCCCGGCCGGGTGTTTGCTAGGCTAGTACCCGCTTCATTCCTCCTTAGCTCAATTGGCAGAGCATTCGACTGTTAATCGAAGGGTTGCTGGTTCAAGTCCAGCAGGAGGAGCGCGCAGTCCCCGTTCCGGGCAACCGGAACGGGGACTTTTTTATACCCGGAGGGGGTATTTTTGGCGGCGTCTGGAGGCGCGGCCCGACCGATTTCCGTAGCGGCAAAACCTCTGCTAAAGTCATACCTGCTTCATTCCTCCTTAGCTCAATTGGCAGAGCATTCGACTGTTAATCGAAGGGTTGCTGGTTCAAGTCCAGCAGGAGGAGCCAGCGGGTCCCGCAGCCGGTGAATACACTGGCTGCGGGACCTTTTTTTGTGCATTGCCGGCGCGCACGGGGCAGCTCAGACGAAGTACATCTCCACCTGAAGAAACCGTTCCGCCTCGACCACGGCGGCCAGGAAGGCCTCCTGCTCGGTGGGGGACTGCCGGGGCTGGCGCGGATGCCACTCATGCGGTGCCGAGTTCACATGCGTGAAGCCGCCGCCGGGCGGGGCATAAAAGATGCCGAACCGTTGCACCGGCCACTCCGGGGAGCTCTCGGGGGCCACCAGGAGGGCCGCGTCGGCCGCCTCGTTATACCACTGGGCAATCGGGCGCCGCCTGTCATCGGTGAACAGGCCCGCTGCATAGATGGCCGCCGATTGGGGGCTGGTCTGGCGGCACAGCCGCTCCCACCACAGCGGCAGGATCGCGGCGTCGCGCCGCTGCCATGCGGCCGGTAGAGGCGGGGGATCCTCCCAATGGGGCATGAGCACAACTTTATCGCCCTCGCTGGTTCCCGGAACAGGTCCGGGCGGCAACGTCCTCACACCGTCCCCAGGGACATGCCCCGCGCCGGGGTTGGCGGTTGGACATGATGCGGTTATGCCCAGTCGCGGGCCCGAAGACTGGGCATGTCCCGCGGAGGACAGGGCCGGAGGAGGCTGGACCCGGGTCTAGTGGATGGAAGGGACTGTGCGGGGCCTGACGATGAGCCACAGGGCAGCGGCAGCCAGCAGGATACAGACCGCCTGGACCGCGCCCATCGGTGTCGCCGAGCTGCCTCCGAGCCAACCGACCACGGGGGAGACGAGTCCGGCTACCGTAAACGTCGCCGCTCCCAACAGCGACGCAGCAGTCCCGGCTTGCGCCCCGTGCTTGGCCAGTGCCAGGACCTGGACGGTGGGGAACGTAAAGCCGGTCCCCAGGATGTAGAACCAAAGCGGCACCAAGACACCCCACAAGCCGGCGCCCAGCTGGTCCAGGACAACAATCAGGACGGCCATCAGGAACATCCAGGTCGTGGAGCCGGCCAGAATCCATTGCGGAGGGACCCGCTTGATCAGCCGCGAACTGGTCTGCACACCGGCAACGATGGCCAGCGAATTGATGCCAAAGAGCAGGCCGTACTCCTGCGGGCTGAATCCGAAGACGTTCTGGAACAAGAACGGGGACGCGGACAGATAGGTGAAAAGCCCGCCGAAGTTCAAACCGCCCACCAGTAGCAGCCCAACAAAGATCCGGTCGGTGAACAAGACGCGGTACCGCTGCCTCATGGTCAGGCCGGTCTGTCCGCGGTGCTCCGCAGGCAGCGTCTCGCGGATCACAAAAATCGCGGCGACGATGACGGCTGTGCCGTAGCCTGCGAGGAACAGGAAGATGCCCGGCCAGGGCATAAACAGCAGCAGCTGGGACCCGATGACGGGCGCCAGGATCGGGGCGAGGCCACTGACGAGCGCCATCCTCGAGAACATCCGGACCATGGCGTAGCCGCTGAACAGATCGCGGACCATGGCCATCGCGACGACAGCGCCTCCTGCGGCGCCGATGCCCATCAGCACCCGGAAGAGGCCCAGCGTGCCGATATCAGTGGAGAGTGCGGCGCCGAGGGACGCGGCAATATGCATGGCGGTGGCCAGGATCAGGGGAAACCTCCGGCCAAACTTGTCGCTCAGCGGCCCCACCACGAGCTGGCCGAGCGCGAAGCCCAGGGACGTTCCGGTCAGGGTGAGCTGCACCTGGGCCTGGGTGGCGTTGAGACCGGCTTCCAGGGCCGGGAACGCGGGCAGGTAGAGGTCCACAGTGAACGGTCCGAGGGCATTCAGCGCGCCGAGCATCAGGATGTACAGGAGTTTGCGGCGGCGGCTCAGGAAATCGCCGGGATTCGTTGGGATGCTCACAGAGGCAATACTAGGGGCCGAGCCAGCGCGTGGTGCGCCCGGAGCCCATGACGCGCCACCCAGCCGAGGCAGGACCACGTGAAGGGCCTGAATGATAGTTTTGACCCCGGGGACTGTGCGAAGCTGTGCAGACCCGGCAAGCCCGCGCAAGCGGAACGGTGGATGGAACCAGTTAGGCGGGACCGATGAGCGGACGTCACAGCGGCGGGACAAGCGAGGCACTGCGCATTTCAGCGCTGCCCCGGACTTTGAAGCTAATTTTTAAGCTGGCACCCCGGCAACTCAACGATGAGATTGCCCTCGCGAAGGTGGAGATCAAGCGCAAGGGCATCCAGCTGGGCATCGCCGCGGCGTTCTTTGGCGTCGCCCTCGTCTTCGTGATGCTTTTAGTCATCGGCCTTGTAGTGGCGGCCATCATGGGGCTCGCCACCATCATGCCGGCGTGGCTTGCCGCGCTGCTGGTGTGCGCTGCGTTTCTCCTGATTGCGCTGATCGTTGCCCTCGTCGGACTTCGGAAGTTTAAGAAAGCCATGCCGCTGATGCCGGAAGATACGCTGCGCGGACTCAAGCACGATCTTGGTATCGCCAAAGAAGGCTCCGCCTTTGATGCGGCGGTATTGGACCCGAAATCGGAGCAGTACAAGGCCGCCAAGGCCGCCAAGGCCGAGGCGGCAGCCAAGGCCAAGGCGGAGAAGGAAGCCAAGGCCGCCGCCGATCCCGACTTTGGCCCCCCGCCGACGGAAAGTGAACTTCGACGCCGGCTGGACCAGCGGCGCGCCCACCTCACAGGGGTGCGGGACGAACTGGACGCCGAACTCGACGTCGCACCTCAGGCGAAGGCCGTGCTGGCCATCGCCCGGACCAGGCTCGAGGACGGCAGGGAACTACTCAGCGGCAAGACCGCCGGATTCATGGCCGCTGCCCGGGACGCCTCCGCAGCCGCGGCGGACAGCCAGGTGGCCGGCCGGCTCGGCGAGCGCTGGCGGCCGCTGATGGCCTTCACAGCCTCCGCAGCTGCCTTCATCTTCCTGCTGCGCAAACTGCTCAAGGGCTAGGCGGCGGCCCTGGACTACCACGCGACCACATGGCCAGCCATGAAGCGGCGCACCGGATGAAGTT